>NZ_JAOCAV010000001.1:0-1317500 GCF_029839665.1 Stenotrophomonas sp. GD03930
CGGCTGGGCCGGTCTGGGGGTTTACGGCGTGTCCTGCCAGCCCACACCGCCCCGCCATCCCACGGAATGTCGCTGTCGCTGTTGCTGTTGCTGTTGCTGTTGCTGTTGCTGTTGCCGCTGAGGTTGCCGGCCAGCGGCCGGCACTACCACGGGTGCAGGGCGCAGCCCTGCCGATACCCCTCAACGGCGGCGGCGCTTGCGGTCCACGTACAGGGTCTTGGCGATGCTCAACACGATGCCGACCGCGATACCCACCACGCAGCCCAGCAGCAGGTTGTCGGCACCCAGGCCTACCCCTACGCCCACCACGGTGGCGATGACCATCTCAACGGTGTGGGAAATCGGTTCGGGCTTCGGGGGGGACATGCGGGCTCCAGCGTCAGTTCGGTGCTTCGGAAGGGGCCGACGGCCCGGAAACGACGAAGCCGGGTTGCCCCGGCCTCGTCTGGTGTCACGTGCAGCGGGCCGTCAGTGCGATTCGGCCGGGCCTGCGATCGGCGGCAGCGGACGGGCGTCGCCGCCCTTGTCGTTGCCACCATCCTTGTTCGACTTGTTCCAGCCGGCCGGCGGCGGCGGATCGCGGCCTTCCATGATGGCGTCGATCTGCGGCGCGTCGATGGTCTCGTACTGCAGCAGCAGCTGCGACATCGCGTGCAGCTTGTCGAGGTTGGCGGTCATCAGCTCGGTGGTGCGTGCGTAGGCCTCATCAAGGATGTTGCGCACTTCCTCGTCGATGCGGCGCGCGGTGTCGTTGGACACGCTCTTGTGCTGGGTGACCGAGCGGCCCAGGAACACCTCGTCGTCCTCTTCGCCATAGGCGATCGGACCGAGCTGGTCGGACAGGCCCCACTTGGTGACCATGTTGCGGGCCATCTTGGTGGCGCGCTCGATATCGTTGGAGGCGCCCGTGGTGACCTTGTCGGCACCGAAGATCAGTTCCTCGGCGACGCGGCCACCGTACAGCGAGCACAGCTGCGACTTGATCGCCACGCGGTTCATCGAGTACTTGTCGCCCTCCGGCAGGTACATGGTCACGCCCAGCGCACGACCGCGCGGAATGATGGTGACCTTGTAGACCGGGTCATGCTCGGGCACCAGGCGGCCGACGATGGCGTGACCGGCTTCGTGGTAGGCGGTGAGGGTCTTCTCCTCCTCGCTCATGGCCATCGAGCGGCGCTCGGCACCCATCAGGATCTTGTCGCGGGCACGGTCGAAGTGGTCCATGCGGACTTCCTTCTCGTTGCCACGTGCGGCGAACAGCGCCGCCTCGTTGCAGAGGTTGGCCAGATCGGCACCGGAGAAGCCCGGGGTACCGCGCGCGATCACCATCGGCTCGACGTCGTCGGCCAGCGGCAGCTTGCGCATGTGCACCTTCAGGATGTGCTCGCGGCCCTTCACGTCCGGCAGGCCCACCACGACCTGGCGGTCGAAACGGCCCGGACGCAGCAACGCCGGGTCCAGCACGTCCGGACGGTTGGTCGCGGCGATCACGATCACGCCCTCGCCACCCTCGAAGCCGTCCATTTCGACCAGCAGCTGGTTCAGGGTCTGCTCGCGCTCGTCATGACCGCCGCCCAGGCCGGCACCACGGTGGCGACCGACGGCGTCGATTTCGTCGATGAAGATGATGCACGGGGCGTGCTTCTTGGCCTGCTCGAACATGTCGCGCACGCGGCTGGCGCCGACGCCGACGAACATTTCCACAAAGTCCGAACCGGAGATCGAGAAGAACGGCACCTTGGCTTCGCCGGCGATGGCCTTGGCCAGCAGCGTCTTGCCGGTACCGGGCGGGCCCACCATCAGCACGCCGCGCGGAATCTTGCCGCCCAGCTTGGTGAACTTGGACGGGTCGCGCAGGAAGTCGACCAGCTCGCCCACTTCCTCCTTGGCCTCGTCGCAGCCGGCGACGTCGGCGAAGGTGACCTTGATCTGGTCTTCGCCCTGCAGCTTGGCGCGCGACTTGCCGAAGGACATCGCGCCCTTGGCACCGCCGCCACCGCCCTGCATCTGGCGCATGATGAACAACCAGAAGCCGATGATCAGGATGACCGGCAGGAAATTCATCAGGATCGCGCCCAGGGAGATGCCGCTGGACGGCTCTTCCTGCACGATCTCCACGTTCTTGGTGCGCAGCACGTTGATCAGGTCACGATCGAACGGCGCGGTGATGGTGGACGATTGCCCACCGCGGGTGGTGTAGGTCAGCTGGCTGGTGCCGCCGCGCATGTCGCCGCCGAAGGCGACCTTCTGCACGTTGCCGCTGTCCACCTGGTCCAGGAACTGCGAGTACGACGCACCCTGCGCCCCGGCCCCGGAGGTCTTGGGCGAGAAGCTCTGGAAGACCACCATCAGCACGACGGCGACGACCACCCATAGCAGGAGGTTCTTGGTCAAGTCGTTCATCCTCATTGGCTCCGGTGTTCCTCTTAGTGCTGGCGTTGCGTTGGGGTCGAACTTGCGTACGTTGCGAGCTTACTTCATGTGGGCGCGTTTTCCCTGACCCAAGGCATACACCTCGGGAGAGCGCTTGCGCGAGGCTTCCGGCTTGCGGATGGAGACCTTGTCGTACCTGCGGCGCATTTCGCGCACATAGTCGTCAAAGCCTTCGCCCTGGAACAGCTTGATCAGGAATGCCCCACCGGTCTTCAGGTGGTTGTCGGCAAAATCCAGGGCCAGCTCCGCCAGGTGCATCATCCGCGGCTGGTCGACCGCGCCCACACCACTCTTATTGGGGGCCATGTCCGACAGCACAAGGTCTACCGGCTGATCCCCGAGCATGGCTTCAAACTGAGATAGGACGGCTTCTTCCCTGAAGTCACCATGAAGGAACTCCACGCCAGCCAGCGGCGGCATGTCCAGGATGTCCAGCGCCAGCACGCGGCCGGTGTCGCCGATCTGTCTCCTGACCTGCTGAGACCAGCCTCCCGGGGCCGCTCCCAGGTCGACCACGACCATGTGCGGCTTCAGCAACCGGTCACGTTCGAGCAGTTCTTCGAGCTTGTAGGCAGCGCGCGAGCGCATGCCTTCGGCCTGCGCCTTCTTCACGAAGGGGTCGGAGAAGTGTTCCTTGAGCCAGCGCTGGCTGCTTTTGCTGCGGGTTGCCATTGAAAATAGGGGCTGATGGGGTGCTCATGATACCCTGATCGCCCCATTCAACCGTCTTTTCCTGCATGTCCATCGCCCTGACCGCCTCCCAGACCCGTTTCCTGCGCGGCCAAGCCCACGACCTGAAGGCCCTGCTGCAGACCGGCGGCAAGGGCGTGACCCCGGCCTTCATCGCTGAGCTGAACGAAGTGCTGGAGCGCCATGAGCTGGTCAAGGTGAAGGTCGCTGCCGAGGACCGCGACGCCCGTGACATGATGATCGGCGAGATCGTCGCAGCCACCGAAAGCGCGCTGGTGCAGCGCATCGGCCACGTTGCCGTGCTGTACCGCCCGAGCAGGGAACAGCGCCAGATCGTGCTGCCGCGCGGCTGATCGCCCACTGCCATGCAGCTGAACCACGAACCGCCTGATTACGCCTACAGCCTGCGCGCCGCCGACGGCCGCTCGGCGCGGGTCAACGACCAGGCGCTGGGCAGCAGCTTCTTCCTGACCCCGGACCAGCTGGTCGAGCACTGGCCGGTGAAGCAGGCCGCCGAGCTGCAGCTGGCCGACCTGGAGCCGATCCTGGCACTGAACCCGGCGCTGATCGTGCTTGGCACCGGCGACCGCCAGGTGTTCCCGCCGGCCGTGGTGATGGCCGCCTGCCTGTCGCGCGGCATCGGCCTGGAAGTGATGAACAATCCGGCCGCCGCACGCACCTTCAACATCCTGGCCGCCGAAGGCCGCAAGGTCGCCGCCGCCTTCATCCTGGAAGGCTGAGTTCGAGTCGCCGGGTGCGCCCCGGCGCTAGCTGCCCGAAGCTGTGCAGCGGAAGGCCGAGAACGCCTTGAGCCGGCCAATCAGGTTGCCACCCTGCCCCCAGCGGATATCCATGACCTTCCAGTCGCGGTCCTGCCGCTGCAGCAGGACCCGGTCGGTCCAGCGATAGTCGCCTACGGCCATGTCAACGCGGATCCAGGTGGCGTCACCGCTCGATGCGGGCATTCCTACGGATATCGTTTCCGGCCGATCCGGTGCCAGCAGATACGGGCTCTGGTCGAGCATGTGCGGCTTTTCGTCGCGCGCGGCCAGCGCGCTGCAGGCCCGCTCGTAAGCGCGCTGAGCATCAATCGCTGAACGCAGGGCATCGCCCAGCAGCGGCGGAATGGCCGTTTCGTTCGACTCCGGTGCCTGGATGGCGTCGTAGAGACGGGTAACCACGTCACGCGGATCGCTGGCGGCGGTCGCCAATGGCGCGACGATGAGCAGCACGAGAGCGGAAGCAAAGCGGAACATGGGGCACCGGGGCGAATGGGACCACTCAAGAATGCCGGGTATTCCATCCGTCGTGAAGGCGAGCCTGCAACACACAAGATCGCAAGTGACCGCATCTCTACGCTACCCGAGTCGAGCATGGCTCGACGCTACAGGTCAGGAAGGCCGGGCATTGCCCGGCGCTACCCGATCCAACGGCGATCAGCGCGCCGGCAGGTACTGCTGCGGGTCGACCGGCTTGCCGTTGTAGCGAATCTCGAAGTGGACCATGTCGCGGTTCGCGCCGGTGCGGCCCATCTCGGCGATCTGTTCACCCGCCTTCACGCTCTGGCCTTCATTCACCAGGCGCTTGCGGTTGTGGCCATAGGCCGACAGCCATTGGTCGCTGTGCTTGATGATGATCAGCTCGCCGTAGCCGACCAGGCCGGCGCCGGAATACACCACCACGCCATTGGCCGTGGCCTTCACCGGTTGGCCGCTGGTGCCGGCGATGTCGACGCCCTGCTTGGTCGCGTCGCCGGCCACGTAACGGCCAACGATCGCGCCATCGGCCGGCCAGCGCCAGGCGATGTTGCTCTTCACCGGACCCGCCGGTGCGGTGGTCGGCGCGGTGCTGCCGGCACTGCTGCCACCGGAACGCGGGGCGGTGACCACCGTGGTCGGCGCGCGGCCGCCACTGACACCAGCCGGATACAGCCGGATCACCTGGCCCGGATGGATCGTCGAGGGGTTGTCCAGGCTGTTCCAGGCGATCAGGTCGGCCGGAGTGATGTCGTGGATGCGGGCCAGCGCATAGATGGTGTCACCCTTTCGCACGACCACGGTCTGCCCCGGCTTGGGCACCGAGGTCTTTGGCGTGGTCACGCCCCCGCTGCTGCCGCCGCCACCGGGGCGGACCACAGTCGCGGTGCCACAGGCGGCCAGGGTGGAAACCAGCAACGCCAGCGCGCCTATGCGCACTCCCTTGCTCAGACGATCAGGACTCATGCGAACTTCGACCTCCATACAAGCCAAGCGATCAGCACCACCACCAACGCGGTGGCGATCCAGCCCAGCGGTTCAATCCAGCGGCGCAGCGCCGCTTCGGCACGCGCGCCACCGATCCGGATGACCGCGGCCAGCACGTACACGCGCTTGCCACGACCGATCAGCATGCTCAGCAGGTACTGCGGCATCGGTACGCCGACGATACCCGATGCCCACGTGAAGACCTTCATCGGGATCGGCATGAAGCCGCCCAGCACCAGGAAGGTGAACACCGCCCACGGCGATTCGGCCATCTTTGCCTGCACGGTGGTGATGCCCTGCTCGATCGCTGGCAGCATGCCCATCGCCTCGAACAGCGGCTTGATCGCCTCGAAGGCGAAATGGCCCAATGCATAGCCGATCAGTGCGCCGACCATCGAGCCGGCCAGGCTGAGGGTGGCAAACCACCAGCCGCGTTTGGGCTGGGCCACGCACATCGGCGCCAGCATCACCTCCGGCATCACCGGGAAGATGATCGCCTCGAAGAAACTCAACACCGTCAGGTAGGTCGGCGCGCGTTCGTGCGCCGCCCACTTCATCGCCCGCTCGTACAGCGGCCCGAAAATCTTCATGCAACCCTGCTCCGTGGATTAGTCGAGCATGCCAGACAGCAGCGGCACGAAGGTGACCGGCGCCAGCACGCGTTGTTCGATGCTGCCGTCAGCCTTGCGGTCCAGCTGTACCAGCGACTGCGCTCCGGGGCCGCCGACCGGTGCCACCAACCGGCCGCCCTCGGCCAGCTGTTCGACCAGTGCGTCAACCAGTGCCGGCGCCGCAGCAGTGACCACGATGGCATCGAACGGGCCGTGCTCGGCCCAGCCGACGCGGCCGTCGTCATGCTTGGTGCGGATGTTCATGCCCAGCGCCCGGAAGCGCTTGCGCGCCTGCCGCAGCAGGTCTCCGATGCGCTCCACGGTGTAGACCTCCAGGCCCAGCGCGCCGAGGATGGCCGCCTGGTAGCCGGAACCCGTACCGACCTCCAGCACCCGCTTCGGCGCACCCTGCAGCACCGCCTCGGTCATCCGCGCCACGACCCACGGCTGCGAAATGGTCTGCCCGTGGCCGATCGGCAGCGCGGTGTCTTCGTAGGCGCGCGAGGCCAGCGCCTCGTCGATGAACAGATGGCGCGGCACCACCCGGATCGCATTCAAGGTGGGCTCGTCGACGATGCCGGCCTCGCGCAGGCGATCGACCAGGCGATCACGCACGCGCTGCGAGGTCATGCCGATGCCGACAGCTTCCGGCTGCAATCGCAGGCGTGGACTCATGCCGGCCGGTCCAGCGCGGCACTGAGGCCGCCGACCCAGCTGGCCACCTTCTCCAGCGCCTGGTAGCGGGTCAGGTCGACCTGGATCGGGGTGATCGAGATATGCCCGGTGCGCACCGCATGGAAGTCGGTGCCAGGGCCGGAGTCCTGCTCGCGACCAGCCGGGCCGATCCAGTACACCTCGTTGCCGCGCGGGTCCTTCTGCGCGATGCAGCCTTCGGCGCGATGGCGGTTGCCGAGCCGGGTGACTTCAAAGCCCTTGACCTCGTTCCACGGCAGGTCAGGCACATTGACGTTGAGGATGGTGTCGGCCGGCAGCGGATCGGCCTTGAGCCGGGCGACGATTTCCACCGCGGCACGCGCGGCGGTCTCGAAGTGCTTCGGATCGTGGTTGCGGCTGACCAGCGAGACCGCCACTGCCGGCAGGCCGAGGAAGCGACCTTCCATTGCCGCCGAGACGGTGCCGGAATAGATCACGTCATCGCCCAGGTTGGCGGCGTTGTTGATGCCGGACACGACAATGTCGGGCTCGAACTCCAGCAGGCCGGTCAGCGCCAGGTGCACGCAGTCGGTCGGCGTACCGGCCACCGAAACGGTGTAATGGTCGATGCGCTTGAGGCGGATCGGCAGGTCCAGGGTGAGCGAGTTGCTGGCGCCGGAGCGATCGCGGTCGGGTGCGACCACCGTGACTTCGTGGCCTGCCTCGCGCAGCACCGAGGCCAGCATCCGGATGCCTGCGGCGTCGACGCCGTCGTCGTTACTGACCAGGATTCGCATCTTCGATTTAACCGCTTGATTTTCCAAGAATTCGATTCCGTCACCGTGCAGTGTGGGCGGGACCGCCGTACTCCCCTGCGGAAGCCGTCGACCCTGCAAGGGCATCGTCTATTGTGCCGCATGCGAGCCGCGGGTCCTACCCTGCCGGCAGTCAGGGCCGACATCGAACCGTCATAGGCAGACCTGCGCCGGCGGTTTACCCTGTGCGCATGTCGCACCCTGAAGACGAAGATCCGGCCGCCCTGTTCCGTGCGGCCATCGGCGAAGTGACGCCGCTGCGCAAGGATGCCGAACCGGCCCCGGCCGCGCCGCGGCCCAAGCCGCGCGCGCGCATGGCCGAACGTGACGAGGCCGAAGCGGCTGGCGAATTCGCCCGGCTGCTGCGCGACAGCTCGCCACTGGAAGCCGGCGATGTGGCCAGCTATCGGCGCGACAACCTGCCGCCGCGCCTGTTCCAGCGGCTGAAGCGTGGCCAGTATTCGGTGCAGGACGAACTGGACCTGCATGGCGCCACCGCCGCGCAGGCAGAGTCGCTGCTGCGCCAGTTCCTGCTGGAGGCGCATGCTCACGAATATGGTTGCGTACGCATCATCCACGGCAAGGGCCTGCAGTCCGATGGCGGCGCGCCGGTGCTGAAGAATCTGGTCGATCGCCATCTGCGCCTGCGCAACGATGTGCTGGCGTTCCATTCGGCACCGACCGGGCAAGGCGGTACCGGCGCGGTGCTGGTGCTGCTGGCGCGCAGATGAAAAATGGGACGGAGGGGATTAAGTCGTTTGAGGCACAAACGACTTAATTCCCTCCGTCCCCTTTTTTCGGTCAGGCCTGCGAGGCGTCTTCGACCGGGCCGAGTTCGTGCAGCACTGCGGTGGCGTAGCAGCCTGGCGGCAGTGCGAACGACAGTTCCAGCACGTCATCGGCCAGCCACACGTGCTGCAGCAACGCCGGACGCAGGCGCAGCGCGCGGCGCTCCTGTTTCAGGCGTGCGTCTTCCAGGCCGGCCCGCAGCGCTTTCGATTCCTCGTCGTCCAGCGCTGCCAATTCGAGCTCACGTGCAGCGTCGGTGCTGCGCAGCTCGCCCTCGCCCCACAGCGGTGCGCTGGGATGGATGTCGAAGCGCGCCAGGCGTTCGGCCAGTACATCGGTATAGGGCTCGGGGCCGAACACGCTGCGGCTGCCGTCCAGCATCCACACTTCGCCGTCCAGCGGCTGGTCCCAGCTGCCCTGCTCCACGCGCGCGGCCAGCACGCGGTTGAACAGTGCGGAACGGGCAGCCGACAGCAGCAGCGAACGCTGGTCCTTGCGCATGCGACGGCCACCGAACATCGCCAGGGCCGCAGGCACGTTGCCGCCGTCGCGGCCGAAGCGCTGCTCACCGAACCAGTTCGGCAGGCCGCGCTCGGCAATCTGCTGCAGGCGTTCGCTGATCGCTGCACGATCCCCCTTCACGTCGCGCAGCACCAGCTTGAAGCGGTTGCCGGCCAGTGCGCCGCGCTGCAGCTTGCGGTTGTGCCAGGTGGCGTCGAGCACTTCAATCTCATCACTGGCCAGCGCGGCGAGATCCGGCGCGATGCGTTTGGGCAGGTGCACGCTGAAGCGCTGGGTGGTGACGGCGTGGCGATCCTTCATGCCGGCATAGCTGACCGCCATTTCCGGCAGGCCAGCCCACGCCGCCAGCAGCTTGGCCACGTGCACGGTATTGGCACCGCGCTTGCGGATGTGCAGCAGCAGGTGCTCGCCTTCACCCGTGGCCTCGAAGGCCGGCAGTTCGTCGACCTGGAAATCGTCCGGCGTGGTGCGGATGCGTGCGGTGAGCAGCGGCGCACCGAACGCCAGCGGTACCGGAATCATGCCGCCACCAGCAGCACCACCGCCTGAGCAGCGATGCCCTCACCGCGGCCGGTGAAGCCGAGCTTTTCCGAGGTGGTGGCCTTGACGCTGACCGCGTCCAGCGGCAGCTGCAGCAGCCCGCCGATGCGCTCGCGCATCGCCAGCGCATGCGGTCCAACCTTGGGTCGCTCGCAGATCACGGTGATGTCGGTGTTGCCGACGCGCCAGCCGCGCTCGCGCAGCAGGCCGTCGCAGTGGCGCACGAACTCACTGCTGTCGGCGCCCTTCCAGCGATCATCACTCGGGGGGAAGTGCTGGCCGATGTCACCCAGCGCCAGCGCGCCGAGCATGGCATCGCACAGGGCATGCAGGATCACGTCGCCGTCGCTGTGCGCGAGCACGCCACAGCTGTGCGGTACGTTCACGCCGCCAAGCATGATGTGATCGCCTTCACCGAAGGCATGGACGTCGTAGCCCTGGCCGATGCGGACGGGCGGGAACGGTGCGGTGCTCATGGATACAACCCTTGCTGCAGGGCCGCGAGGGCAATCAGCCGGCGCGGCGGGAAAGTACGAATTCGAACCGGTCCAGATCGGCCGGGGTGGTGACCTTGAAGTTGTCCTCGCTGCCTTCCACCAGCAGCGGGCGCTGGCCCTGGCGCTCCATGGCCATGGCCTCGTCGGTGACCTCGACACCGGCGGCCGCAGCCTCGGACAGCGCACGGCTGAGCTGGTGGCGACGGAACAGCTGCGGGGTCAACGCACGCCACAGCCGTTCGCGCGGCTCGGTGCCATCGATGCCACCATCGTCGCCCGCACGCTTCAGCGTGTCGCGCACCGGCGCGGCCAGGATCGCGCCGACCGGATCGGCACGGCCCACCTCAAGCAGGCGACCGAGATCGGCCAGCGACAGGTTCGGCCGCGCGGCGTCGTGGACCAGCACGAACTCATCGGCGCGCACCGACTCCGGCAGCGCCTGCAACCCGGCCAGCACCGAAGCGGCGCGGGTCGCGCCACCGATGCAGGTCAGCACCGGCTTGCCCGCCCACTCGTTCCAGCCCGGCCAGTCGGCGTCGTCCTGCCCGACCACCACCATTGCCCCGGCCACGGCCGGATGCGCCAGCAGCGCGTCCAGGGTGTGGGCGAGCAGGATCTGCCCGCCCGCCTGCAGGTACTGCTTGGGTAGTGGCGCGCCAAAGCGGGTGCCTCGGCCGGCGGCCGGAACCACCACCCAGATCGCCGCGCTCACGGCACGTCCGCCGGATGTTCGGCGGCCTGGGCATTGGCACCTGCCGCAGACTGCGCCGGTGCAACCGGCGCATCTTCGACCACGCGGTAGAACTTCTCGCCGGGCTTGATCATGCCCAGTTCGCTACGCGCGCGTTCCTCGATGGCGGACTGGCCTTCCTTGAGGTCCTTCACTTCGGCAGCAAGCGCATCGTTGCGCTGCTGCAGGCCCTCATTGTCCCGCTCCTGGTTGGCGACCTGCGCTTCGAGCATCATCACTTCACCCGAATTGCCCGGACCGAACCAGAAGCGGTACTGCAGCCAGCCCAGCAGCAGGGCCAGCACCAGCAGCATCCAGCGCCAGTCGCGCATCGGCTCAGCGCTTCAGCGAAACGAACGCGTCACGACCGGCGTAACGCGCGCCGGCACCAAGGGCTTCCTCGATGCGCAGCAGCTGGTTGTACTTGGCCACGCGATCGCTGCGGCACAGCGAGCCGGTCTTGATCTGGGTGGCGGTGGTGGCCACCGAGATGTCGGCGATGGTGGTGTCTTCGGTTTCGCCCGAACGGTGCGAGACCACGGCGGCATAGCCGGCACGGTCGGCCATGGCGATCGCTTCCAGGGTTTCGCTGAGGGTGCCGATCTGGTTGACCTTGATCAGGATCGCGTTGGCGGTGCCTGAGTCGATGCCTTCCTGGAAAATCTTCGGGTTGGTCACGAACAGGTCGTCACCGACCAGCTGCACCTTCTTGCCGATGCGATCGGTCAGCAGCTTCCAGCCGGCCCAGTCGTTCTCGGCCAGGCCATCTTCGATGGTGATGATCGGGTACTGCGCGGCCCAGTCGGCGAGGAAGTCGACGAACTGCTCGGAGGTCAGTCGCTTGTTCTCGCCAACCAGGTTGTACTTGCCGTTCTCGAAGAATTCGCTGGAGGCCACGTCCAGGCCCAGCAGCACGTCTTCACCGGCGGTATAGCCGGCCTTGCCGATCGCTTCGAGGATGGTGTCGAGCGCTTCGACGTTGCTGCGGAAGTCCGGTGCGAAGCCGCCTTCATCGCCGACCGCCGTGCTCAGGCCGTGGCCCTTCAGCACCGACTTCAGCGAATGGAAGATCTCGGTGCCGGCACGCAGCGCTTCGGAGAACGAGGTGAAGCCCACCGGCAGCACCATGAATTCCTGGAAGTCGACGTTGTTGTCGGCATGCGCGCCGCCGTTGATGATGTTCATCATCGGCACCGGCAGCGACGGGGTCACGCCGGTCTTGGCGGCGAGGTACTGCCACAGCGCCTGCTTGTTCGAAGCGGCGGCAGCGTGCGCGGCAGCCATCGAAACACCCAGCAGCGCGTTCGCACCCAGGCGACCCTTGTTCTCGGTGCCGTCGAGGTCGATCAGGCGACGGTCGAGGCCGGCCTGGTCGGTGGCTTCAAAACCCTTCAGCGCGTTGGCAATGGCGCCGTTGACGTTGTCGACGGCCTTGCGCACGCCCTTGCCCAGGTAACGGGTCTTGTCGCCGTCACGCAGCTCGACCGCTTCCTTGGTGCCGGTCGAGGCGCCGGAGGGAACCGCGGCACGACCGAACGAACCGTCCTCCAGGATGACTTCGGCTTCCAGCGTGGGATTGCCACGGCTGTCGAGGATTTCACGGGCGTGGATGCTGCGGATCGTACTCATGGTCGGGCCGGTTACCTGTATGGAGAGGGGGCGACAAAACGAATGCCGCGTGATTATCCCCGGCTGCCCGCCACTTGCCAAATGGCCTGATCGGCATCAGCCCCAGCTGGACCCGATCACGATCAGGACCAGCGACAGCAGCATCACCAGCAGCGCACCGGCAATGGCTGCCCAGATGGGTCCACGCTGCCGTCGCCAGGCCAGCACCATCGCCACCAGACTGCCGACGAACGACAGGCCGAGCATGACCAGAGCGGCCAGAATCCAGTACTGCATGGCCCGCATGCCGTGGTTGCCGTCACCCGGCGAACCGAAGCTGGCCGCAAAGGCCAGCACGCCCAACAGGAGGGACGCCCACGCAAGCACCGACAGCCCCAGCGCGATCAGGCCCCAGGGCCAACCGCGCGCCGACGCACTCGTATTCATCAAAGAAGACCGTAGAACAGGGCGCCCAGCCACAGCGACAGCAGGATGACCGCCAGGCCCGCCGCTACCTTGCCGCGATTCAGCCGCCAGGCCAGTACGGCGGACACGGCGCCGCCCACGGCAGCCAGCAGCTCTGCCACCATCAATGCCATGAAATATGCGCGCAGATTGATGGCGCTGCCGCCATCACCGGGCGGTCGTACCGACGCGGCGCCGATCAGCACCAGGCCGAACATGCCCACCGTGAACAGCACCGCCAGGCCGAGTGCGATCAAGCCCCACGGCCATTGCTTCCAGTGCCGACGGTGACGCTGGGCCTCCAGCGCCACCCACGGGTCGCGACTCACGCGAAGCGCGAGAAGCCGTGCTTCTTGGTCACCGCATCGAGCTCCATCAGGGTCTCGAGCAGGGCTTCCATCTGATCCAGCGGCCACGCATTGGGGCCATCGGACAGAGCCTTGGACGGATCCGGATGGGTTTCGGCGAACAGGCCGGAGATACCCACCGCCACCGCCGCACGGGCCAGCACCGGCACGTGCTCGCGCTGGCCGCCCGAACTGGTGCCCTGGCCGCCTGGCAGCTGCACCGAATGGGTGGCATCGAACACCACCGGGCAACCGGTGTCGCGCATCACCGCCAGCGAACGCATGTCGCTGACCAGGTTGTTGTAGCCGAAGCTGGCGCCGCGCTCGCAGACCATGATCTGCTCGTTGCCGGTGGCTTTGGCCTTTTCCACGACCGGCTTCATGTCCCACGGCGCCAGGAACTGGCCCTTCTTGATGTTGACCGGCTTGCCGGCCGAGCACACCTTGCGGATGAAGTCGGTCTGGCGGACCAGGAACGCCGGGGTCTGCAGCACATCCACCACCGAGGCCACTTCGTCCATCGGGGTGTATTCGTGGACGTCGGTCAGCACCGGCACGCCGATCTGCTTCTTCACCTCGGCCAGCACCTTCAGGCCCTCTTCCATGCCCGGGCCGCGGAAGGCGGTGCCCGAAGTGCGGTTGGCCTTGTCGAAGCTGGACTTGAAGATGAAGTTGACGCCGAGACGGTCGGTGATCTCCTTCAGCTTGCCGGCGGTATCGAGCTGCAGCTGCATCGACTCGATCACGCAGGGGCCCGCGATCAGGAACAGGGGCTGGTCCAGCCCGACCTCGAATCCACACAGTTTCATGGCGTTTCCTTGTTGTCCGCAGCACCGGCCATGCCGGTGCGCTGGGGGTTGAAGCATGCAGGATGGGGGCCGAAGCCCCCATTCACAAGTCAGGCGCGCACTTCGGAAAGCAGCTTGCCGCCCGCCTTGCGTTCGCGCGCGGCACGGATGAAACCGATGAACAGCGGGTGGCCGTCACGCGGCGTGGACAGGAACTCCGGGTGCGCCTGGCACGCCAGGAACCACGGGTGCGCATCGCGCGCCAGCTCGACCACTTCCACCAGGGTGTCGTCCATCGACTTGCCGGCGATCACCAGGCCCGCGTCTTCCAGCTGGGTGCGGTACCGGTTGTTGAACTCGTAACGGTGGCGATGGCGCTCGGCGACCACATCCTTGCCGTACAGCTCACGGGCCAGCGTGCCCGGCTTCAGGCGCTGTTCCTGCAGGCCCAGGCGCATGGTGCCGCCCAGGTCGCTCTTGTCGTCACGCTTCTCGACATCGCCGGTAGCGGTGCGCCATTCGGTGATTTGGCCGATCACCGGGTTCGGCGACTGGCGATCGTTCTCGGTGCTGTTGGCGCCTTCCAGGCCGACCACGTTGCGGGCGTAATCAACAACCGCCGCCTGCATGCCATAGCAGATGCCGAAGTACGGTACCTGCTGCTCGCGGGCAAACTTCGAAGTCAGCACCTTGCCTTCGAAACCACGGTCGCCGAAGCCACCCGGCACCAGGATGCCGTCTACGTCTGCCAGCGCGGCCATGTCGGTGCCTTCCAGGTCCTGGGCTTCCAGCCACTTCAGGTTGACCTTGGTGCGCTGGCGCAGGCCACCGTGCTTGAGCGCCTCGCCCACCGACTTGTAGGCATCCTGGTGGTCGACGTACTTGCCGACCACGGCGATGGTCACTTCGTCCAGCGGGTGCAGGGTCGCGTCGACCGCGTCCTCCCACATCGACAGGTCGACCGGACCGGCCTTGTCGGCCAGCTTCAGCTGGTTGACGACGATCTCGTCCAGGCCCTGCGCGTGCAGGCCGGACGGAATGCGATACAGCACGTCCACGTCCGGCACGCTGATCACGGCGCGTTCGGAGACGTTGGTGAACTGCGCGATCTTGCGGCGCTCCGAATCCGGCACAGCCTGTTCGGAACGGCACAGCAGCACGTCCGGCTGGATGCCGATCGAGCGCAGTTCCTTCACCGAGTGCTGGGTCGGCTTGGTCTTCAGCTCGCCGGCGGCGCCGATGTACGGCACCAGGGTGAGGTGCATGAACAGCGCCTTCTCCGGGCCGCGCTCGGTGCGCACCTGGCGGATCGCCTCCAGGAACGGCAGCGATTCGATGTCGCCCACGGTGCCGCCGATCTCGACCAGCGCCACGTCATAGCCTTCGGTGGCTTCGTCGATGCAGCGGCGGATCTCGTCGGTGATGTGCGGAATGACCTGCACGGTGGCGCCCAGGTAGTCGCCGCGGCGCTCCTTGCGGATCACGTTCTCGTAGATGCGGCCGGTGGTGACCGAGTTCTTGCGGCTCAGGCGGGTGCGTACGAAGCGCTCGTAGTGGCCCAGGTCGAGGTCGGTCTCGGCGCCGTCATCGGTGACGTACACCTCACCGTGCTGGAACGGGCTCATGGTGCCCGGGTCGACGTTGATGTACGGGTCGAGCTTCATCATCGTGACCTTCAGGCCACGGGCTTCGAGAATGGCGGCCAGTGACGCCGCGGCAATGCCTTTGCCGAGCGAGGACACCACGCCGCCGGTTACGAAAATCAAGGGAGTCATGGCTGCAAGCATCCTGTCTGGAAATGGAAAACGGCAGCACCACGCGCGCCCGGAGGGCGGGCATGGAGCCTGAAGGGGGTTTTCCGGTTCGCTGGGGCAGCGAGGGAGGTGCGGAACCGTGCGGCGGCAGGCGCCGGACGGGGACCACCGTGCGAGGTCGGGGCGGCCGTGCCGGCCCTATCGACCGTCACCTGCGACCCGCATTGCTGGCGACCACGCATGGTCGCGCCAGCCCATTCGCAAAGGGTGGACACGCACTTACTCCCGGAAAGCCGTAGTTTACAGATTGATGGCCGCCAACCCAAGAGGCAGTTGCGGCCATCACCCAAAAGAAACGCCCCGCAGAGCGGGGCGTCGGGGGGCGAATCCCTTGCGGCAAGGGCTTCGGAGGGTGGAAGGATTACTTCTTCTTCCTCGCCTCTTCTTCCTCTTCCTTCTGCGGGGCCGGCTGGCCCTGCGCCTTCATTTCGGCAGTGGCCTGCGCGCGACGCTTGGCCTTGGCATCTGCCTCAGCCTGCGCCTTGTCGGGCTGGTCACCCTGCTGCGGCGCCGGCTGGCCGGCGTTCTGCGCCACCACCAGCGGCACTGCAACGGCGGCAGCGGCCAGGATCGCAATGGTCAGCAACTTCTTCATGAGGTCCTCCTCGCGGTATGGCTTGGACGTTTCGACCCAACCGGGGTCGCCGGCGTTCAGATTCCAGCGGCTGCCATTTTACCCCCTCCCCGGCGCCGAGGCTGAACCGCAGGCGTGCAAAATCGCCGTCCAGACCGCACACTTGCGCGTCGCTCCGCGCTTTGAAGATAGATGAACGCCCGCTATAACGCCGCCGATATTGAAGTCCTGTCCGGCCTTGACCCGGTCAAGCGCCGTCCCGGCATGTATACCGACACCGCGCGCCCGAACCACCTGGCGCAGGAAGTGATCGACAACTCGGTGGACGAGGCCCTGGCCGGCCACGCCCGCTCGATCGAGATCACCCTGTACAAGGACGGCAGCGTGGAGGTCAGCGATGACGGCCGCGGCATGCCGGTGGACATCCACCCGGAAGAGAAGATTCCGGGCGTCGAACTGATCCTTACCCGCCTGCATGCGGGCGGCAAGTTCAGCAACAACAACTACACCTTCTCCGGCGGCCTGCACGGCGTCGGCGTCAGCGTGGTCAACGCGCTGTCGACCCTGGTGGAAGTGCACATCAAGCGCGAAGGCGCCGAACACCGCATCACCTTCCGCAACGGCGACCGCGCCACCCCGCTGGAAGTGGTCGGCAGCGTCGGCAAGAAGAACACCGGTACCCGCGTGCGCTTCTGGCCGGACCCGAAGTACTTCGATACGCCCAAGTTCGCCGTGCGTGCACTGAAGCACCTGCTGCGCGCCAAGGCGGTGCTGTGCCCGGGCCTGACCGTCAAGCTGACCGACGAGGCCACCGGTGAAGTCGATACCTGGTACTACGAGGACGGCCTGCGCGATTACCTGAAGCTGGAACTGGGCGAGCGCGAATCACTGCCGGCCGACCTGTTCGTCGGCAACCTGAAGAAGGACACCGAGGTGGTGGACTGGGCCGTGGCCTGGCTGCCTGAAGGTGAACTGGTACAGGAAAGCTACGTCAACCTGATTCCCACCGCGCAGCACGGCACCCACGTCAACGGCCTGCGTACCGGCCTGACCGAGGCGCTGCGCGAGTTCTGCGACTTCCGCAACCTGCTGCCGCGCGGCGTCAAGCTGGCCCCGGAAGACGTGTGGGACCGCGTGTCGTTCGTGCTGTCGCTGAAGATGACCGACCCGCAGTTCAGCGGACAGACCAAGGAACGCCTGTCTTCGCGCCAGGCCGCCGGCTTCGTCGAGGGCGCGGCCCACGATGCCTTCAGCCTGCTGCTGAACCAGAACGTGGAGCTGGGCGAGAAGATCGCGCAGATCGCCATCGAACGCGCCAGCGCGCGCCTCAAGACCGAGAAGCTGGTCGTCCGCAAGAAGGTCACCCAGGGCCCGGCGCTGCCCGGCAAGCTGGCCGACTGCATCAGCCAGGACCTGTCGCGCACCGAGCTGTTCCTGGTGGAAGGTGACTCGGCAGGCGGTAGCGCGAAGCAGGCCCGCGACAAGGACTTCCAGGCGATCATGCCGTTGCGCGGCAAGATCCTGAATACCTGGGAAGTTTCCTCCAACAGCGTGCTGGCCTCGGAAGAAGTGCACAACCTGGCCATCGCCATCGGTTGCGACCCGGGCAAGGATGACATCAGCGGGCTGCGCTACGGCAAGGTCATCATCCTGGCCGACGCGGACTCCGACGGCCTGCATATCGCCACCCTGCTCACCGCGCTGTTCCTGAAGCACTTCCCGGCGCTGGTCGATGCCGGCCACGTGTTCGTGGCGATGCCGCCGCTGTTCCGCATCGACGTGGGCAAGCAGGTGTTCTACGCCCTGGACGAGGAAGAAAAGCGCTCGATGCTGGACAAGATCGAACGCGAGAAGATCAAGGGCGCCATCAACGTGACCCGCTTCAAGGGCCTGGGCGAGATGAACCCGCCGCAGCTGCGTGAATCCACCATCCACCCGGATACGCGCCGCCTGGTGCAGCTGACCGTGGACGATGGCGAGCAGACCCGCTCGTTGATGGACATGCTGCTGGCCAAGAAGCGCGCGTCTGACCGCAAGGGCTGGCTGGAGACCAAGGGCGACCTGGCTTCGCTGGAAGTCTGACGCCATCCTCTGGTAGTGCCGGCCGCTGGCCGGCAGTCGAGGTTGCCGGCCAGCGGCCGGCACTACCGGTCCCTCCGCTCCGGTGCCATCCGCCCCCATCGGCAAACCCGGCGGCGCCATAATGCGCGTCCATCCGCGTGGACCACCGTATTGGCCAGCCACTCGCAGCTGTTCCCCGGCCTGCCGCTGCACAGCGCGCGGCTGGTGCTGAGCCCGATCCGCCGCGACGACGCTGCCGCGTTGTTCGTACTGCAGTCGGACCCGGACGTGATGCGCTGGTGGAACCACCCGGCCTGGACACGACCGGCCGAGGCGCGCGAACAGATCGATGACGATCTTGCCGCCCATGCCATCGGCACCCAGCTGAAACTGGCCGTGCGCGAATCCATGGACGGCCCGCTGCTCGGCATCTGCGTGGTGTTCGCCGTGGACCGTGACGCCGCGCGCGCCGAGATCGGCTACCTGCTGGCGCCCGACCAGCAGGGCCAGGGCTACATGCACGAGGCGCTGCAGCAGGTGCTGGCCTATCTGTTCCGCACGCTGCGCCTGCATCGGGTCGAAGCCGAGATAGACCCGCGCAATGCGCCCTCGGCACACGTGCTGGAACGGCTGGGCTTCCACCGCGAGGGCGTGCTGCGGCAGCGCTGGCGCATCCAGGGCAAACTGGCCGACTCGGCCGTCTATGGCCTGCTGGCCGACGACGACGCGGCTGCCGCCCTGCCCGCTTGACCCAATCTGGCTGCTGGAGGCTGCAGCCTGCGGCCATGCCTTTGGACACATACGGCGCGGCCCTCCCGCGGCCTAGCATCGGAACCCCCTTCCGCTGCCGATACGGTGCCATGAAGTCCCTGCTGCACATCGCCGCGCTCTGCGTCGGCCTGCTCATTGCCCCTGCCAGCGCGCTGGCCGCGCCCGACGCCGAGGCCAAGCCCGATCCGAAAGACGACAAGACCGAAGCGCCCGCGCTGCCGGCCGATGCGTCGGCGCGCCAGAGCATGCGCCTGGCCGGCCGCACCCTGGACTACACCGCCACCGTCGGCACCCTGCCGGTGCGCGACGCCAAGGGCAAGGTGATCGCCGACGTGGTGTTCACCGCCTACACGATGCCGGGCAAGGACCGGCCGGTGACCTTCGCGCTCAATGGCGGGCCCGGCGCGTCGTCGGTCTACCTCAACATGGGCGCGATCGGACCCAAGGTGGTGACCTTCGGTTCGGAAGGCGACAGCGCCTCGGCGCCGGCCACCCTTCATGACAACCCGGGTACCTGGCTGGACTTCACCGACCTGGTGTTCATCGATCCGGTCGGCACCGGCTTCAGCCGCGCACGCATCGGCGATGACGAAGCCAAGAAAGCGCTGTACAACCCCAGCGCCGACATCGAGTACCTGTCGCGCTCGATCTACGACTGGCTGCTGCGCAACCAGCGCATGGCCTCACGCAAGTACCTGACCGGCGAGAGCTATGGCGGTTATCGCGGTCCGCGCATCACCCACTTCCTGCAGACCCGGCTGGGCGTGGCGATGAACGGCCTGGTGCTGGTCTCGCCCTATCTGAGCCCGACCCTGGAAGACAACGCCGATGTCTCGCCGATGGCCTGGATGCAGACGCTGCCGTCAATTGCCGCCGCGCACCTGGAGCGCCAGGGCAGGCTGACCGATGCAGCGATGCGCGAGGTGGTCGAATACACCCGCGGCGACTACGCGACGGCGCTGATGAAGGGCCGCAGCGATCCGCAGGCGACCGAAGCGATGCTGCGCCGGGTGACCGAGCTGACCGGGCTCGACCCACAGTTCGTGCGTCGCGCCGGCGGCCGCCTGGAGACCCAGGCCTACCTGCGCGAAGTGTTCCGCGACAAGGGCACGCTCGGCAGTCGCTACGATTCCAACGTGACCGCATTCGATCCGTTCCCGAACGATCCGGAGCAGCGCGCCAATGATCCGCTGCTGGACAGCATCATCGCGCCAACCACCACGGCGATGGTCGACTTCGTGACCCGCGTGGTCGGCTGGAAGGTGGATGCGCGCTACCAGGCACTGAACTACGACGTGAACCGGCTGTGGGACCGCAATGGCGAGCTGCGCCAGGGTGCGGTGACCCAGCTGCGGCAGGCGGTGGCGATCGATCCGCACCTGCAGGTGCTGATCGTGCATGGCTGGAACGACCTGTCGTGCCCGTTCATGGGATCGATCCTGACCGTGGACCAGATGCCGGCGATGGGCAGCAACCCGGATCGCGTGCAGGTGCGCAGCTATCCGGGCGGGCACATGTTCTACAGCCGGGTGGACAGCCAGGCGGCGTTCCGCAGGGATGTGCAGGCGCTGTTCCAGCGTAACTGAGGGAGTTCCCGGCCGGGCCTGCGGCCCGGCACCCGCTGACGGCAACGGCAACGTCAAAAGCCGGGTTCCAGTGGGTTGGCGGGATGGGTCCGGTTGCGGGGGACGCCGTGAACCCGTCCCTGGGGGCTTGGCCGCGGCATCCATGCCGCGGACACCCCGCAACCGGACCCACCCCGCCTTCGACAGTTTCCGGGCGCTGCTGGTGGGTGCCGACCGTTGGTCGGCACGGAATCTGACCCTGATTCTGCTCTGGTAGGTGTCGACCTTGGTCGACACGCTGGGTGCAGAAGAATTGCTTCTCCCATGAAAAAAGCCCGCCGGAATCCGGCGGGCTTTTTCGTTTATCGGGCCGCTGGCATCAGGTCCAGCCGAACAGCTCGAACAGCTTCAGGATGAGGTACGCACAGCCACCGGCTGCCGGGATGGTCAGGATCCAGGCCCAGACGATGCGCTCGATCACGCCGAACTTCAGCGAACGCGGGTTCTTGGCGAAGCCGACGCCCATGATCGCGGTGGAGATGCTGTGGGTGGTCGAGACCGGCATGCCGAAGTGGGCGGCCAGGGTCAGGATGGTGGCCGAGCTGGTTTCCGCGGCGAAGCCGTGGATCGGATGCAGCTTGACCATCTTGTGGCCCAGGGTCTTGATGATCTTCCAGCCGCCCGAAGCGGTACCGGCGGCCATCACCACGGCGCAGGTCAGCACGATCCACATCGCGATGCCGTCACCGGCATGGGCGTCCGGGTGCATGAAGGCCAGCCACGACGGCAGGTCGTTCAGTGCGCCGGTCGCTTCGGCACCGATCAGGGTCATCGCGATGATGCCCATGGTCTTCTGCGCGTCGTTGTGGCCGTGGGCAAAGCCCATGTAGGCCGCCGAGGCAATCTGTGCCTTGCCGAAGAACGCGTTGACGATGCGTGGACGGGCCAGGCGGCCGATGGCACCACCGATCTTGGCCAGGCCGGCGATCAGCCCCCACAGCAGCACCATCACCACGATGCCGAGCAGGAAGCCGGCAATCGGCGAGGTGATCATCGGCACGAACACCTTCCACAGCAGGCCCTTGTTCTGCGCCCAGCTGCCAAGGCGCTCGGACCAGATCAGTGCGTCCCAGTTGTTGTGCGCAGCGGCCAGGCCGGCGCCGCAGAGGCCGCCGATCAGCGCGTGCGAGGACGAGGACGGCAGCCCCTTCCACCAGGTGATCAGGTTCCAGATGATGCCGCCCAGCAGGGCGCACAGGATCACCTGCGGAGTGACGTCGACCACGTTGGTGTTGAGCAGGCCCGAGGCAATGGTCAGCGCCACCGCAGTACCGGTCAGTGCACCGATGAGGTTCATGAAGGCGGCCAGCATCACCGCCCAGCCGGGCGAGAGCACCTTGGTCGCCACCACGGTGGCAATGGAGTTGGCGGTGTCGTGGAAGCCGTTGATGAACTCGAAAACGAGCGCGGCCAGGATCACCACCAGGACAAGGGTCAACATGCGGCGGCGTCCGTCAGCTGTTCTTCAACACGATCTGGTATGCCACCACACCCGCCTCGCGGCAGCGGTCGATGGCCTTTTCCAGGATCTCGAAGAATTCCTTCAGCAGGAACATCTGCAGGTTGTCCAGGCGGCCGGAATAGATGTCGCGGTACAGCTCGAGCATCAGCCGGTCGGCCTCGTTCTCCAGCGAGCGCAGCTTCTCGTTGAGCGCGGTCATCCGGTCCAGGTTCATGTGGCGCAGGTCCGCCACCATCTCCACCACCACACTGGCAGCCTGCTCCAGCATCGCCGCGCGCGGCGCGAAGTCGATGTGCTCCAGGTGGGTCGTGGCCAGCGAATAGCGATCGGCGAACTTCTCGATCTGCTTGGGAATCTTGTACAGCGCCGAACCCAGCGCTTCGATGTCTTCGCGCTCGATCGGGGTCATGAAGCTGTCCACCAGCGCCTGGCTGATCTTGTCCGAGGCCGCGCGTTCGCGCAGGCGGGCCAGCTTGAAAGCGTCCAGCGCCGGCTGGCGGTCGGCCTCGCGCAGCATGGAATGCAGCGCCTTGGCGGCGTCGGAAGCCGCGACGGCAGCCTCATCGAGCAGGGTGTAGAACTGTTTGCCGGAACCGAAAATGGTCTGCAGAGAGAACATTGAGAAACCTGTCAGCCGTCGCGGGAAGGACGGCACCAGATGGAATTATGACGGCTAGATGACCATCTCGGGTATCCCTGCCCCCTTTCCGGGCCTTGGCCCGCCCAACCTGAACAGGCAGTTGCCACCCTGCCACGCCCCTTTGCTAAGATGCCAGCGCGCCTTCGGGCGCACCTTATGGACGACGACCCTTATCCCCCAGCGCCGCGCCGGACCCCGCTCCTGAGCGCCAGCCGCCATCGCAAGCACCCGCCCTCCCTGCCACCAACCGGGGACGACGCCCGTGTTTGAAATGATCCTGATTGTCTTCGCGCTTGTTCTGCTGAACGGCTTCTTCGCCATGTCCGAGATGTCGGTCATGACCTCGCGCAAGAGCCGCCTGAAGCAGATGGCCGCCACCTCCAAGCGGGCCGCCAAGGCACTGGAGCTGTCGGAAAAGCCGGAGAGCTTCCTGTCCACCGTGCAGATCGGCATCACCGTGATCGGCGTGCTGACCGGCTACCTCGGCGGTGAAGCGCTGGGCGAGGCCTTCGCCGGCTGGATCCAGGGCCTGATGCCGGGCTTTGCCTACGCTGGCAACGTCGGCACTGCGCTGGCGGTCAGCCTGATCACCTTCATCACCCTGATCTTCGGCGAACTGGTTCCCAAGCGCCTGGCGCTGACCCGTTCGGAGGCCATTGCCGGCCTGGTGGCGATGCCGATGAGCTGGCTGGCCAAACTGGCCCTTCCCTTCGTGTGGCTGCTGTCCAGGACCACCCAGCTGGTGCTGCGGCTGTTCGGCCTGGGCAAGGATGAAGTCGCCTCGGTGACCGAAGAAGAGATCCGCATGCTGGTGGCCGAAAGCCATGAGGCCGGCGTGATCGATGCCCACGAGCGCGACATGATGAACCGTGTCATGCGCCTGGGCGACCGCACCGCCGACAGCCTGATGACCCCGCGCAACCGCATTGCCTGGCTCGACACCCAGGCCGGGCTGGAGCGCAACCTGGAAATCATGGCCGAGCATGAGTTCTCGCGGTACCCGGTGTACCGCGACAACGACATGGACGTGGTCGGCGTGCTTGAGCTGAAGTCGCTGGCCACGCGCATGGCGCGCGGCGACACCGCGCTGTTCCAGACCCTGCGCGAGCCGCTGTACGTTTCCGAATCGACCCATGCGATGAAGCTGCTGGAGATCTTCCGCGAGGAACAGCAGTCGATGGCGCTGGTGGTGGACGAGTACGGCGAGATCCAGGGCCTGGTGACCATCAGCGACCTGATGGGGGCCGTGGTCGGCCGCCTGCAGGCGGTGGAGAACGCCGACGAGGATGCGCTGGTGGTGACCCGCGAGGATGGCTCGCTGCTGGTGGATGGCTCGCTGCCGATCGAGGACCTGCGCGAGCTGATCGGCAGCAACGACCTGCCCGATGCCGAGGACGGCGACTACTACACGCTGGCCGGCATGTGCATCCACTACTTCGGCCGCATCCCGCATGCCGGCGAATACTTCGACTGGGCCGGCTGGCGATTCGAAGTCGTCGACCTGGACGGTGCGCGGGTGGACAAGCTGCTGCTGCGCACGTTGTCCGACGAGCAGGCCGATGAGCTTACCGCCTGAGGCCGGCCAGGGTCCGGGCGCCGAGCGCCCGGCCTACCGCAACGAGGGCATCCGCACCCTGCTGGAAATGTTCGCCTCCGGCGACCCGGCCGAGCACATGCCGCTCGGCCAGATCCTGTGCAACCTGCAACAGAGCGCGTTCGGCGTATTCCTGTTCGTGGCGATCCTGCCGTCGTTCATCCCGATCCCGGGCATGGGCGGCGCGGTCAGCGGCCCGCTGGTGATCCTGATCGGCCTGCAGATGCTGTGCTGCCTGCGCCGCCCCTGGCTGCCCGGCTTCATCGCCCGCCGCGGGCCGAAGCGCGGCACCATGCACCGCTTCCTCGACCGCATCGACCGCCCGCTGCGGCGCCTGGACAAGATGCTGAAACCGCGCTTGCCGCAGCTGCTGACCCCGCTGCCGGCGCACGCGTTCACCGGCCTGCTGCTGGTGCTGCTGGGCGTTCTGCTTTCGCTGCCGATCCCGTTCACCAACTTCCTGTTCGGCTTCCAGCTGCTGCTGTTCGCGCTGGCATTGCTGGAACGCGATGGCGCGCTGATGCTGTTCAACTGGATTGCCGCGCTGGCGGCCATCGCGTTCTTTGGTTTCAGTTCCGGGCAACTGGTGGGCTACACGGTGGAGCTGTTCCAGCGCTGGTTCTGAACCGGAACCCGGTAGAGCCGGCCGCTGGCCGGCTGCCACGTTTGCTGGATTGCCGGCCAACGGCCGGCACTACCGGTACCGGGCATCGGTCATCAGCGCAGGTCGATGAATCCGTTGTCGGCCAACTGTCCCGGTTCGTCCTGCACCGCCGACAACACGAACGTCAGCGCCTTGCCCAGCAGCGTACCCGGGCCATCCCAGTACTCGGCCGAATCGGCCCGCACATGGATCAGGCGCAGGTTGGGATCCTCCTTGCCGCCAGGGAAGAACAGCTTCATTGCAGGCGACCACAGTTCCTCGATCTTCGCGCGATCATCCACCACGCGAGCGCGGCCGGACACCGACACATATGTGTTTTTGGAAGGCGAGGCATAGGCCACGTTCACCCGCGGATCGAGCGCGATCTCGGCCACCTTCGGGCTGTCGGCGGTGATGACGAACCACAGGGCACCCTCGAAGGCGACCTGCTGGGTGGCCAGCGGCCGGCTGTAGAGGCGGCCATCGACCCCGGTGGTGGTGAACATCGCCACCTCCACGTCCTTGATCAGTTCGGCCAGCTGGGCGATGTGTTCGGCGCGGGAATCGGCCATGGGGGAGCTCCATTGGGATGAGCCCCCATCAGACGCGGTGTGGCTGCAACAGCCCGTGACGCAAGTGTTCAGCCCGCGTGGCGGGCATGCCAGGCGTGCATCGCCAGTTCGAATGAACGCAGGCGTGCGCGGTGGTCATACAGGTTGGCGGTGAGCATCAGTTCGTCGGGCCTGTGGCGCTCGACAAACGCTGCGATGCCCTCGGCCACCTGCTGCGGATCACCCAGCACGGTGCAGGCCAGCGCGCGCTCAACGCCGAGCTTTTCGTGCGGCTCCCAGAAGGATTCGATGTCATCGATCGGTGCCGGGATCTTGCCGGGGCGACCACGCCGCAGGTTGACGAAACTCTGCTGCTGGCTGGTGAACAGGCGGCGCGACTCGGCTTCGCTGTCGCTGGCAACGACGTTCAGCGCCAGCATCGCGTGCGGCTGCTTCAGCGTGGCCGAGGGGCGGAACTCGCGGCGATAGACCGCCAGCGCTTCGTCCATCACGTCAGGGGCGAAATGCGAGGCGAACGCGTACGGCAGGCCCATCGAGGCGGCCATGCGCGCACCGAACAGGCTCGAACCCAGTATCCAGGTCGGTACGCGCAGGCCGCCGCCGGGAACCGCCTGCACGGCCTGGCCGGGTTGCACCGGCTCGAAGTAGTGCAGCAGCTCGCGCACGTCCTGCGGGAACTGGTCGGCACTGTCGAAGTAGCGGCGCAGGGCGCGTGCGGTGGGCTGGTCGGTGCCGGGCGCCCGACCCAGGCCGAGGTCGATGCGGTCGGGATACAGCGAGGCCAGCGTGCCGAACTGTTCGGCCACCTGCAGCGGCGCGTGATTGGGCAGCATGATGCCGCCGGCACCGACGCGGATGCGCTTGGTGCCACCGGCGACGTGGCCGATCAGCACGGCCGTGGCCGCGCTGGCGATGCCGGGCATGTTGTGGTGTTCGGCCAGCCAGTAGCGGCGGTAGCCCAGCGCATCGGCGTGCTGGGCCAGTTCCAGCATGTTGGCGAAGGCGGCGGTGGTGTCACTGCCCTCGCAGACCGGGGCCAGGTCGAGAATCGACAACGGGATCATCAGCGGTTTTCCGTCACAGGATTTCCCATGCATGGGGTCGGCCAGGCGCGGCGGCCAGTGACGGTGGCGGGATGCTGATTCCTGCGGAATGGGTTCAGAGCCCGCCGGACATGGCCCGGGGCGCCACGCGTGTCGGGTAGTGCCGGCCGCTGGCCGGCAGACAGACAGCCCTTGCAGCCGGCCAGCGGCCGGCTCTACCAATGTGTAGTCAGAACGCGCTGGGGCGCGGCTCGGGCAGTGGCTGGTCGACCATCGGCTTCAGCTCGGCATCCAGCGCCACGCGCTCGTCGAACACGAAACAGCGGCCTTCGTAGCCCTCGCCACCGACGTCCTCGAAATAGCCGAGGATGCCGCCGTCGAGCTGCAGCACGTTGTCCATGCCGTCGTTGACCATCCACAGTGCGGCCTTCTCGCAGCGGATACCGCCGGTGCAGAAGCTGACCACGGTGCTGCCCTTCAACGCCTCGCGGTGCGGCGCCAGCGCCTCGGGCAGGTCGGTGAACTTGTGGATGGGCAGCACCAGCGCATCCTTGAAGGTGCCGTACTCCACTTCCTGCAGGTTGCGGGTGTCGAGCATCACCACCGGCTTGCCGACGTCATCGTGGCCCTGCCGCAGCCAGCGCTGCACCGTGGCCGGATCGACCGCCGGAGCGCGCGGGTACTCCAGCGGCTGGCCGTCATCGCGGCGGAAGCTGATGATCTCGTCCTTCACCTTGGCCTTCAGCCGCGCAAATGGCTGGTGCTCGCTGAGGCTGGTCTTGACCCGCATATCGGCAAAACGCGCATCGGCGTGCAGCGCCGCATAGAAGCCCTCGACCGACTTCGGCGCACCGGCCAGGAACAGGTTCAGCCCCTCGCCCGCCACCAGGATCGTGCCCCGCAGCCCAGCCGCCTCGGCCCGCGCCAGCAGCTGGTCGCACAGGACCTGGGGAGCGTCGATGACGGCGAAATGGTAGGCGGCGGTATTGGCGATCATCCCGCCATTTTAGCGCCAGACCATCCCAGGAGCAGACTTGCCCGTTCATCCACGCACCGCGTGGATCTACAAAGCTCATGAACCTGTCAGGGGCGGGGCGGTGTGGGCAGGCGGGGGCGCAGAGCGCCATGGATGGCGCTCTACGAGGCACGCAGGAGCAGTTTTTGCCGTCCCCCGCCTGCCCACACCGCCGCACCATCCCACGGAATCCAGCTTTTGCTTTTGCTGTTGCCGGCCAGCGGCCGGCACTACCGGATACCGGGCACCGGGTGCCGGGTGCAACCCGGCCGGAAGCCCCCTTTACCCCCGCAACAGCATGAACGGCAGCAGCACCAGCGCCGCCGCGCCCGCCATCCCCAGCAGCACCAGCACCACGAACACCGGGCGCCGCCGCAACAGGCTGCCGAAGGTCTCCGCCGTGCCATCACGCAGCGCCTGCTCGCGTTCTGCACGCACGCGCTCGCCGCGCGCGGCCTGGTACTCGGCCATCAGCGCCTTCGCACGCGGATGATCGGCATCCTCGCGCAGCCACAGGCCGCCGTTGGAGATGCCCCAGGGGCTGGGTTCGGTGCGATACCACGCGATGCCATGCTGATCCAGCAGGGTGCAGACATCGGCATATTCGTCGTCGCCGACGTTGCGCAGATTGAGCAGGAATTTTGCCATGCCCCCATGATACCCGGCACCGATGCGCTACCCTTGCCGCCCTCGCCCTGCGCCCTTCCGGAGACGCCCGATGCGCCGCCTGCTGCTTCCCCTGCTGCTGTCCCTCGCCGCCGCTGGCTGCTCGACCGGGCCCTCCGGCCCGCCGCCGGGTGGCACCCTGACCACCTTCGAGCGCATCGACAGCGTGCCCGGCACCGGTGCCGAGGCTGTCGCCGGCAGCAAGGTCACCGTGCACTACACCGGCTGGATCTACGACAACCGCACCGAGACCAAGCACGGCAAGACTTTCGACAGCTCGGTCAGCCGTGGCGAACCGTTCACCTTCGCACTCGGCGCCGGCCAGGTCATCCGTGGCTGGGATGAAGGCGTGGCCGGCATGAAGGTCGGCGGCAAGCGCACGTTGATGATCCCGCCGGACTACGGCTATGGCGACCGCCGGGTCGGTCCGATTCCGGCCGGCTCGTCGCTGGTGTTCGACGTCGAGCTGCTCGATGTCAAACCGTAATGCCGCAGCGCAGTGTCGGGTCGCCGTGATCGGCGGTGGCCCGGCCGGCCTGTTCGCCGCCGAGCGCCTGCGTGCGGCCGGGCTGGACGTCGACCTGTACGAGGCCAAGGGTTCGCCCGGCCGCAAGTTCCTGATTGCCGGCAAGGGCGGGCTCAACCTCACCCATTCCGATCCGCGGCCGCTGTTCGACAGCCGTTACCGCGAGCAGGCGGCTGCCGTCGGCCAGTGGCTGGACGGCTTCGACGCGCAGGCGCTGCGTGACTGGGCCGCCAGTTTCGGTGTGGAGACCTACGTGGGCAGCTCCGGCCGCGTGTTCCCGGTCGACCGCAAGGCCGCGCCACTGCTGCGCGGCTGGGTGCGCCGGCTGAAGGAACAAGGCGTACGCCTGCATGCCAACCATCGCTGGATCGGCTGGAACGACGACGGCGCGCTGCGCTTCGCCACCGAAGCAGGCGAGATCGATGTCCACGCCGATGCCACCGTACTGGCGATGGGCGGCGGCAGCTGGCCGCAGCTGGGCAGCGATGGCGCCTGGGTCGCGCCTCTGCAGGCGCGTGGCGTAGACATTGCGCCTCTGCAGTCGGCCAATTGCGGTTTCGACGTGGACTGGACCCCGTTCTTCGCCCAGCGCAATGCCGGCGCACCGTTGAAGCCGGTGGTCGCGCACTGGATCGACCTGGCCGGACAGCCGCAGTCGCTGCAGGGCGAATGCGTGGCCAGCGAGTACGGTATCGAAGGCAGCCTGATCTACGCGCTGGCGGCTGACCTGCGCGAGACCATCAACCGCGATGGCCACGCCATGCTCTGGCTGGACCTTGCGCCGGGCCGCGACGAGGCACGGCTGCTGGCCGACCTGTCTCGCCCGCGCAAGGGCCGCAGCTTCGGCGAGCACCTGCGCCGGCAGGCCGGCCTGGATGCGGTGAAGGCGGCGCTGGTGTTCGAGATCCTCGGCAAGGAGGCCGGCAACGATCTGCCTGCCGTGGCCTCCACGCTCAAGCGCCTGCCGCTGCGCCTGCTGCGGCCACGACCGATGGCCGAAGTGATCAGCACGGCCGGCGGCGTACGCCTGGATGCACTGGATGATGGCCTGATGCTGCGGGCCTTGCCTGGCGCGTTCTGTGCCGGCGAGATGCTCGATTGGGAGGCCCCGACCGGCGGCTATCTTCTTACTGCCTGTTACGCCAGCGGCCTGCGTGCGGCGGAAGGTGTGATCGGATGGTTGGCCGGGCGGTGACGCCCGAACTGTAGAGCCGAGCCATGCTCGACTGCATTTGATTCAGGCGATAAAGCAGTCGAGCATGGCTCGACTCTGCAATTGCCGGGCGCTCACCATGGCCGGCGCATGCTCACCGAGGCCAGCGCCACGCCGCTGGGATGCGGGTAGGCTTCCTCGCGCACGGTAATGAAGCCCTGCCGTTGATAGAACGGCACGGCATTGAGCGAGGCCGACAGCACCACGTCACGCTCACGGTCGGCCATCGCCAGCAGGCGCTGCATCAGGGCCTGGCCGATTCCCTTGCCGCCCCGGTCCGGATCAACGAACAACGCATCGACTTCATTGGCATCGGTATCGAACACGCCGAAGCCGAGCAGCGCGCCCTGCGCATCTTCGGCCACCACGCAACCGCCCTGCCCCAGCAGCCGCGCGTACTGCGACGGCGGTGGCGAGGCCGACCAGGGCGCGATCACCTCCGGCGGGTAATGGCTGCTGCAGGTCTCGCGCACGCACCGCGTGCGCAGCGCCCACAGCGTGGCTACATCATCGGCCGTGCCTGTTCTGAACTGCATGACATCTCCTCGTAGAGTCGAGCTTGCTCGACTGCGGTTCCATCCGACATCGGGATCTCTCACCAAAGTGCAGTCGAGCACGGCTCGACTCTACAACGGCAGCTACCGCGACTTGCTGGCGCGCAGTGCCTGGATCTTCGGCGGCGGCTGGAACGAGTCGCTGCGCGCATCGGCCCAGAACGCATGGAACACCGCGTGGTCGGGCACCTTGTGCAGCAGCTCGCCCGGTTCCAGGTAGCGGTACAAGGAGGCCAGCGAACGGATCTCGACCGGCGAAACGCGACGCAGGATGTGCTCAGGCCCCAGTTCGGCCGGATCGTTCAGGCCGGCCGCGCACAGCAGTTCCTTCAAGGCATGCAGTGTGTGCTCATGGTAGCTGTGCACGCGCGTGGCCTTGTCTGGTGCGTCCAGATGCTTCCAGCGCGCCGGGTTCTGGGTGGCAATACCGGTGGGGCACTTGTCGGTGTGGCAGCTCAACGACTGGATGCAACCCAGCGCGAACATGAAGCCACGCCCGGCATTGCACCAGTCGGCGCCCAGTGCGATGGTGCGCGCGATGTCGAATGCACTGGTGATCTTGCCGGCCGCGCCGATGCGGATGCGCTCACGCAGATCCAGGCCAACCAGCGTGTTGTGCACCAGCAGCAGCGCTTCGTGCATCGGCACGCCGACGTGGTCGACGAACTCGGCCGGCGCCGCACCGGTGCCGCCCTCGGCACCGTCGACCACGATGAAGTCGGGAAGCAGACCGGTTTCCTGCATCGCCTTGGCGATACCGAACCATTCCCAGGGGTGGCCGATGGCCAGCTTGAAACCCACCGGTTTGCCACCGGACAACTCGCGCAGCCGCGCGACGAACTGCAGCAGCTCGACAGGCGTCGAGAACGCCGAGTGACGCGAAGGCGACACGCAGTCCACGCCCATCGGCACGCCACGGGTCACCGAGATCTCGGCGGTCACCTTCGGTGCCGGCAGCACGCCACCGTGGCCCGGCTTGGCACCCTGCGACAGCTTGATCTCGATCATCTTGACCTGATCGTGGGTGGCATTGGCGACGAAGCGCTCTTCGCTGAAGGCGCCCTTCTCATCACGGCAACCGAAATAGCCGGAGCCGATTTCCCAGACCAGATCGCCGCCCATCTCGCGGTGGTAGGGCGAGATCGAGCCTTCGCCGGTGTCGTGGTAGAAGCCACCGCGGCGCGCGCCTTCGTTCAACGCACGGATCGCATTGGCCGACAGCGAGCCGAAGCTCATCGCCGAAATGTTGAACACGCTGGCCGAATAGGGCTTGGCGCAGTTGGCGCCGATCAGCACGCGGAAATCATGCTTGGCAATGGACGTGGGCGCCAGCGAATGGTTGATCCACTCGTAGTCCACCGCATAGGTGCTGCGCAGGGTACCGAACGGCACCGTGTCCATCTCGTTCTTGGCGCGCTGGTAGATCAATGCACGCTGCTGCCGCGAGAACGGCACGTCTTCCAGGTCGCTCTGCACGAAGTACTGGCGGATCTCCGGGCCGATCGATTCCAGGCCGTAGCGGAAATGCGCCATCACCGGATAGTTGCGGCGCAGCGTGCTGCGCTTCTGCAGCAGATCCCAGGTCCCCAGCGCCACCATCGGGGCGGTCAGGCCGACGCCCCAGTACCAGGCCGGCCAGATCGTGGCCAGCCACAGGCATATCGGGAACATCAGGATGGCGAGCAGGTAGACAATATACCGGTGCATGGCTTTCCTCGGTTGCAACTGCCCCCGAGTCTACCGCGCCGCCCGTCTGCCGGGTTTACAGGCGATCATCAACCACGTTGCGCGGCCAGGCCGATTTCACGTCGTAGACAAGCCCCCCCGGTGCCAACAGGCCCCGGATCTGGTCTACGTCCATCGCCTTGAAACGGGCATGGGCCACCGCCAGCACCACCGCGTCATAGCTTCCCGCCAGCGGTTCGGCCAGCCAGTGCACACCCTCATCGGCCAGCACCGCTGGGCCGACCCACGGATCACTGACTTCAACCCTCGCACCGGCATCACGCAGGCGCTGCGCAAGCTCCAGCGCGCGGCTGTTGCGCAGGTCAGGGCAATCCTCCTTGAAGGTCACGCCCAGTACCAGGATCCGCGCCTGTGCAGGCGCACGACCACGCTCGGCCAGCATCGCCAGCACCCGCGCCGCCACGTGCTCGCCGACACGGTTGTTGACCTGCCGCGCGGTGTGGATCAGGTCCGGGTGGTAACCCACGCTCTCGGATTTGTGCAGCAGGTAATACGGGTCCACGCCGATGCAATGGCCACCCACCAGCCCCGGCCGGAACGGCAGGAAGTTCCACTTGCTGCCCGCCGCATCGAGCACGTCCTGGGTATCGATGCCGAGCCGATCAAAGATCAGCGCGAGTTCGTTGACCAGTGCGATGTTGACGTCGCGCTGGATGTTCTCGACCACCTTGGCCGCTTCGGCCACGCGCATCGACGGTGCCGGAAACGTACCGGCCGCGATGATGCGCCGGTACAGGCCATCGATCACCGCAGCGGCTTCTGGCGTTGAACCGGAGGTGATCTTGCGGATGTCGGGCAGGCGCCGCTGCCGATCGCCCGGGCTGACCCGTTCCGGGCTGTAGCCACAGTAGAAATCCTGGTTGAAGCGCAGGGCCGAGCCCTGCTCCAGCAGCGGCACGCAGACTTCCTCTGTGGTGCCCGGATACACCGTGGATTCGTAGATCACCAGATCGCCCTCGCGCAGATGACTGGCGATCAGGCGGGTGGCCGAACGCAGCGGCTCCAGATCAGGCTGCTCGTAGGCATCGATCGGGGTCGGCACCGTAACGATGTAGACATTGCAGGCATCAAGCAGGGCCGGATCGCTGCCAAACTGCAGCTGCTGTGCGCTGGCCAGTTCTTCAGCCTCCACTTCCAGCGTGTGGTCCTGGCCGCTGCGCAGCTCGGCCAGACGGCCGGCATCGATATCGAAACCGAGCGTCGGCCAATGCCTGCCGAAGGCCACCGCCAGCGGCAGGCCAACGTACCCAAGGCCGATCACCGCGAAACGTGGCGCCACGGCTGCTGCAACCGGCACACTCATCGGCGCACTCCCTGCAGGGGATGCAACCGCGCACGCGCTGCCATGGCTTCGGCCCACACACTCATTCGCTGTACCACTCCGGGAAACCCACACCAGAAAGGCTACAGCCTAAGGCCCCGGCGCGTCGCCGCCAAGGCGCGCTCAGGAACCCAGCGCGACCGCCGCCGGCTCGAGCTCGCCGTCTGCGCCGGTCCAGGCCTGCAGCAGGCGTTCGAAGCCGCCGCTGCCAAGCAGGAAGCCCGGCCATGCCGCCTCGACAATCTGTGTCAGCAGGTCCGCCTCGATCCTGCGGGTACCCATCGACCATCGCGGGAACGCCCGCTGCAGCACCGGCGCGCGGCACAACATCTTCACCTGTCCATGGCTGCGCGCATTGACGATGCGCTGGAACACCGAATCGATGCCATCTTCGGGCCCCTCCAGATACTGCAGGAAACGCATGCCATCGAACATCAGGACACCGGTGACACCTGCTACGCGATTGAATGCCGTGGCATCGGCCAACAGGCGATCAAGATCGGTTGTCTGCAGATCGGCACGGGCCTCACTGGCATAGGCAATCGCGTGTAGCGACATCAGGTGGCTCCCCCCCTGGGAACGATGGCCGGAACTATGACATGAATAGGAACGACAGTTAAGCACGCCGCCCCGCCTGCGCGATCGGGCCGCAGCCCTGCGGGTGGGCTACAATCGGCGCCGCGCTGCAGGCCCGGATGGCGAAACTGGTAGACGCATCGGACTTAAAATCCGCCGGGGGCAACCCCATGCCGGTTCGATTCCGGCTCCGGGCACCAACATCGCAGCGCAGGATGGCGTGCGCCCTTCGGGGCACTGCACAAGGAACCCGCACATGAAGCTGTCTACCCTGATGCTTGCCCTGCTCTGCACCGCCAGTCTTCCAGCGTTGGCTCAGTCGCACTCCGATACCCGTCGCAATCGCGATGGCAGCATGGACATCCGCCACAGCGATGGTTCGTCCACCCGCATCACACGTGATCTGTCCAAACGCGTGATCGCCGAGCACAGCAACGGCAGCCGCTCGGTCACCACGACCGATCTCAGCGGACGCAAGCGCACCACCTACAGCGACGGCAGCTACTCCGACACCACCACCGATCTGAGCGGCAGGATCATCACCCAGTACAGCAACGGTGCCCGCTCGACCAGCACACGCGACCTGAGCGGCAGGTGGCGCACCGAGTACAGCGATGGTTCGTACTCGACCAGCGTGCAGGACCTGAGCGGCAACTGGCGTACCACCGCCAGCGGCGGCATGGCGGCCAGGCATCCGGAGCGCGGCTTCGGCAAGAAGCGCTGAGCGTTCAGATCGCACGCGAGTAGCGCGGCTGCTCATGCGCCGCGCGCAGGTACGGATCGAAGCACATCGCCAGCAGCCGCAGCAGCGGCCGTCCCGGCTCGCTGGCACGCACCACGCCCTCGCGGTATTCCGCCAGGCCGTCCTCCTGCAGCCGCTGCACCGACCGCAGGTCTTCGGCGAAGTACCGCTCGAAATCCACGCCGTGGCGCTGGCCCAGCACAGCGCCATCCACCTGGCCCTGGCACATCAGCTGCTGGATCAGTTCCGCGCGCAGCTGGTCGTCGGCGCTCAATGCCACGCCGCGCCAGACCGGCAGCTGGCCCTGGTCCACGGCGTCCTCCCACGAGGGCAGGTCGCGCGGATTCTGGCTGTAGGTGGCACCAATGTGGCTGATCGCACTCACGCCCAGGCCGAGCAGATCGGTATCGGCGTGGGTGGTGTACCCCATGAAATTTCGATGCAGCTGGCCGGCGCGCTGCGCGCGTGACAGATCCTCTTCCGGCAACGCGAAGTGATCCATGCCGATGTACTGGTAGCCGGCGGCGGAGAGCTTCTCCACTGCAAGGCCCAGCAGCGCCAGCTTGTCCTCCGGCGACGGCAAGCGGCGTTCGTCGATCTGCTTCTGTGCGCGGAACAGGTGCGGCAGGTGTGCGTAGCCATACACCGCCAGGCGATCCGGGCGCAGCGCCAGCACCCGCTCAAGGGTACGGCCGAACCCCTCCAGGCTCTGCCCGGGAAGGCCATAGATCAGGTCGACGTTGACCGAGCGCATGCCACTGTCGCGGCAGGCCTGCAGGATATCCAGCGTCTGCTGCACGCCCTGTATGCGGTTGATCGACTCCTGTACGTGCGGATCAAAGTCCTGCACACCCAGGCTGGCGCGGTTGAAACCCAGCCGCGCCAGCATGGCGACGTCGTGGGAATCGATGAAGCGCGGGTCCAGTTCGATCGAGAAATCACGCTGTGGCGAATCGCTGAAATCGAAGCGGCGGCGCAGGCCTTCCACCAGGGTGGTCATCGCCTCGGCATCGAGGAAGTTCGGCGTGCCCCCGCCCAGGTGCAGCTGGATGACCTCGCGGCCATCCTCGAACTGCGGCGCCAGCAGGTCGGCCTCGGCCAGCACGCGCGAGACGTAGCTGTGGCCACGGCCGCGATCGCGGGTGATCACCCGGTTGCAGCCGCAGTAGAAGCACGGGCTGGAGCAGAACGGCACGTGCACATACAGCGACAGCGCGCGGGCCAGCTGGTTGCTGTCGGCGATCGCCTGACGCAGTGCCGGCGCGTCGAAGCCGTCGTGGAAATGCGGCGCGGTCGGGTACGAGGTGTAGCGCGGCCCGGGCCGATCGTGGCGGCGCAACAGGTCGGGGTCGAAGGTCCAGGCCAGGCCGCCGGCAGCGGGAGAGAACGTGTCCATGGCGCCAGCATCGCGCCGGGCGGCCGTGACCGCCTTGACCCAGATCAATCCTTGGCGGGGATGCCCAGCACCGGCAGGCCGACCTGCGGCCAACGCAGCATCTGGTAGCGCTTCCAGAAGGTGTCACCGATGCGTGCGGCCACGTCGTTGGCCAGCGCCTGCATCGGCGGGTTGTTGCATTCCGCGGTGGTGATGCGGAACAGCACCAGCCAGCGGTCGAACAGGTCCTTGTCCAGCTCGATGGCCATGTGCTTGGACATCGGCGAGCCCTTGAAGCGGCGGGTAGCGCGCAGCATCGCCGACCAGAAGTCGACCAGCTGCGCCAAGTGCTCCGGCCAGTCGTGGACATGCGCTTCGAACACCGGCCCCAACCGCTCTTCTTCGCGCACGCGCGCGTAGAAGTCGTGGACCAGGCGGGTCACGTCCTGCTCGGTACACAACTCGGGCGAGGCAACGGGGAGGACAGGCGGAGGCGTAGCGTTCATCGGGTACCCAAAGCGTGCCGGCAGTGTGCCGCAGCCGGCCGGCACCGCCGTTGATCCAGATCAATGTCGGCGCAGTTCGCTGCCCCTAGGCTGGCACGCTTGCAGGAAGCATGCCCTGCGGATGCTGCGCCGGACCAGGCGGAGTATACGCGCCGCCCACTTATCGATCCGGGACAGCATGAACAGACCCTCCCTCAGCCGCCGCCAGCAGCTGATCCAGCATTGGGGCGCCATCCTCTGGCCCAGCTTCATCGCCGCTGGCGTGGCCAGCATGGTGTTCTTCGCGTTCGTCGATCCGTTGCGCCTGCAGGCCATCAGCTTCCCGGGAACCACCATCAGCCGCGAGCTGGGCTATACCGCAGGCTTTTTCATGTTCTGGACGGTGACGGCGCTGTCCAGCGCGGTTACCTGGTACCTGCAACGGCCGATGCCGAGCGACGACGACGACGAGCTGCCACTGGGATGAGTACGCCCTGCTCCACGACGCCGCGCCCACGGCACTGGCGCGGCATCCTAAGCGCAGGCCTGCTTGCACTGTTCTATGCGCTGCCCTGGTTGCGCTGGGGCGGTCATCAGGCCGTGCTGCTGGACATCAGTGCCCGGCGCTTCGACCTGTTCGGCTGGACGCTGTGGCCGGGTGATGTGGGAGTGCTGATCGGCCTGTTGGCAGTGCTGGCGGTGAGCCTTGCACTGCTCACTCATCTGGCCGGACGCATCTGGTGCGGCCATGCCTGCCCCCAGACGCTGTGGAGAGGTGCCTTCGACTGGATCGGCCACACCGTGTCCCGGGCACTGCCGCCGGCACTGGCGCGGCCGGCCACGCAGCTTGCATGGGGCCTGCTGTCGCTGTGGACCGGAATCACCTTTGTCGGCCTGTTCAGCCCGATCGCCGGGCTGGTGGCTGCCGCGCCGCACGCCGCCTGGAGTGGCTGGGAAACGTTCTGGGTACTGTTCTACGCCGCTGCCACCTGGGGCAATGCCGGTTTCCTGCGCGAGCAGGTCTGCCGTTCGCTGTGCCCGTTCGCACGCCTGCAGCCACTGCTGACCGATCCGCATACACCGCGTGTCCTGTATGACGCGCGCCGCGGCGAGCCGCGCGGACCGCGCCCATCCGGCCTGGGCGGCGTGCTCGGTCGCGGCCGTGGCCTGCTCGACCCGACCACCGCGCAGGACTATGTGTTCCGCGCGGCGCATCCGCTGCTGGCAGGACCGATGCCAACCTTCAGCGCAGACCGCCTGGGGGACTGCACCGACTGCGCCGCGTGTGTCAGCGCCTGCCCGATGCAGCTGGACATCCGCCAGGGGCCGCAGGCCGATTGCCTGGCCTGCGGCGCCTGCCTGAAAGCCTGCGCACAGCACCAGCACCGGGCCGGTTTCGGCCGGGGGCTGCTGCGCTACTGCAGTCCGCAGGTCATGACCGGCCAGCCGCGGCGCTGGTGGCGACCGCGAACCCTGGCCCTGCTGTCTCTGCTGCTGGCGCTGCTTGCCTGCGGCGGCTGGCGCCTGCTCTGAATCAGCGCGGCCCGTCGGCGTGCGGCGGGACCAGCTGTGCACGGCGGACAATGCCCAGCTGCTCGATGATCAGCGCCATTTCGTTGGTGACTTCGGTGCGTTCGGTCCCCTGCGGGACCAGACGATCCAGCACCTGCTGGTAGGTATCCCAGAACGCCGGACCGCATCCGTGTTTGTGATAGCTGGCTTCCAGTTCGCGGCGTACCCGTTCAGCCAAGCCATGCATGCCGTATTCCATACGACCTCCGTTGGACTTGTTCTGCATTGTTGACGGTCTACCGACTCACTTGCGTGCTACTGAAAGACTCCCGGGCTTCACGTCCGGTTGATGCCAATTAGTCATAGATTTCACGACAGGTCAATTACATGCACCGACTTTCGTGATCGAAATTATTAATCGTTCACAAAACTACATACGCTGTCCCGGTGGCGCCGGATGGGTTGAACCCGACGTGCCCTCCGGCCGACAGACGCCGAACTTCTATTGATGACACTGATTGAGTTCTTTCGACCCATTGAATTTGCCCATTTTGCTAAGTCTACTTAGCAAATGGCGCTTAGCGTGCTAGATGCGACAAAAGACGGCGCAGATCAGATGGATTCGCTGCCTGGCGCGTCGGTTGCAGGGAACAGATGCGGGTAGCGCTGACGCAGGATGTACTGCCGCAGGGCAGGAATCGGAAGGTCCTTAGGCCATTGCGACACTGCGGATCGGCTTATGCCAAAGAAGCGGGCCAGTTCGGCATCGGTCCTCAGTCCCAGCCGGGTACGCACCTGCCGTTTGTTCCAGAATTCGGTCACGGTCGGTTCTTCTGTTAACCAGACTTATTCTTGCGGCAAGGATTCTTGGCATTCCACGCGTTAAGCTGGCTTGCATAGATGAATACTCTCGGCCAACGACTCGCCGCCGCCATGAAGAAAGCCGGGCACCCTCGCCCGGCCGATCTGGCCCGCGCCGCCAAATCCACAACGGCAACCATCAGCAACTGGCTCAATGACCATGTGAGCGCCTCCCATGTGAAGGCCGCACAGCTGTTCCGCATCGCCGATGCGGCCAAGCTGGACGCGCGCGAACTGCTGTACGGGGTGACCGGGCGCGGCGTAGGCGAACCCGGCAATGCCTACATCCCCAGCCAGGCCCATCTGGATGTCTGGCAGGACGCCTACGAGCTGGTCAGCCACCTGGTGGCCGAGAACGGGCTGGAGATCGACCACCGCCGCCATGCCGCGCTGGACCTGCTCGCGTTCGAGCTGCTGATGGATGGCTTCAGCCGCAGCAAGGTCGCCCGCGTACTGACGACCTCGATGACGTAAACGCACTGCCGCTGGTAGCATGGCCCGCGATGGGGATGGAGCTCCCCCGATAACCGCCTGCAAGGGCTGATGGCTCCTGCCAAGACGAACCCGGTGTTCGTCGACGGCAGGCCGTGCCTGCCCTCGGCGTTCGCCATCGGACCTGCGAACCCGTACTCGAGGCACACGATGCAAGCATTGAACAATTATTTCCTGGTCTTCATCGGAGGCGGCCTGGGTGCCTGCCTGCGCCACGCCTGCAACCTGATCGGCGCCCGCGTGGCCGTCGGCAGTCCCTGGCCCTGGTCGACCTTCCTGATCAACATCAGCGGCGCGCTGCTGATGGGCGTGGTGGTCGAGGCCTTCGCCCTGCGCAATGGCGCCTCGCCGCAGCTGCGGCTGCTGCTGGCCACCGGCATTCTCGGCGGCTACACCACGTTCTCGACCTATGCGCTGGAGATCGGCCTGCTGCTGCAGCGCGGCCAGCATGGGCTGGCAGCATTGTATGCCGGGGGTTCGGTGGCACTGGGCCTGGCCGGCCTGTTCGGCGGCATGAAGCTGGCCCGGCTGGTGCTGGGCTGACGATCAGGCCGCGCTGGCGCGCGCCTGCACACGCCATTCCCGTGGCGACTGCCCGGTGTGTGCCTTGAACGCGCGCGACAGGGCCGCCTCGCTGCCATAACCGACGTCATCGGCAATCCGCTTCAAGGGACGGCCCTGGCGCAGTGCCTGCTGGGCCAACCCCACCCGCCAGCCCTGCAGGTAGTGCCCCGGCGTAGTACCCATCGCCTCACGGAAACTGGCCGCGAATACGCTGCGCGACATGCCCGCCACATCGGCCAGGTCTTCCAGCGTCCACGCCTGTGCCGGCGCTGCGTGCATCGCCACCAGCGCCAACCGCAGACGTGGGTGGCCTAGCCCGGCGAACAGGCCACCGCGCATCTCGCCACCTTCCATCAGCTGGCGCAGTACCTGGATCATCACCACCTCGAACAGGCGGTTAACCATTGCCGCCCGCCCGCAGCGCTGCTCGAAGGCCTCTTCGAACAGCAGCTCCAGCGCGGCATGGCCGCCGTACAGGTCGGCCAGCGGCAGGCAGATGAAATCGGGCAGCGCAGCGCTGATTGGATTGAGCCGGCCGCCTTCGAAATGCAGGTTGGCGCAGGCCATGTCGGCGCCAAGCTGCGGGTCGGTAATGAACCGGTGGGGCATCGGCCGGGGGTACAGCAACAGGCTGGGAGCCTCGACCTGCACCGTCTGCTGGCCATGGCTGACCTGCAGCGGTCCCCGCCGCACCAGGTGCAGCTGGCCGGCCTCATCCTCGCCTTCCAGGGTATTGATGCCGCACAACGCGCCGGCATGGAACACCGAGGCGGTGACCGCGAAGCGTTCGAGCAGGATGGCGAGACGATCAACCATGACGGGACTCCAGATCAAGCGGCACTGCTTCAATACGACGGATCGTATCGGATTCACCACGTCATTGGGCGAACCGGCCGGCGGCCCTACCTGGAAGTGCCGCGAAGGCTGCATGGCCGTGACGACCGCGCGACCGACCGGCACTTCCCTGCGGCAATGCAGCGCGCGCAACACTCCCGGGGCATCTATGCTCGGCGCCATTCCCGGATGGAACGACCATGATGCGTTGCTTGCTTCGTTGCGCCATCGCTCTCGGCCTGCTGCTGCCGTCGACATCGTTGCTGGCCGCGCCAGCCACTGCACCACGCGCGCTCAGTGGCGAACTGCAGGGAGCGCCGTGGCGCCTGGACGTGCCGGCCAGCTGGAATGGCGACCTGGTGATGCTGGCGCATGGCTATGAGCCGGTGGGCGTGCCGCGCACCACACCGATGACCGCCAACGACAGCACCGCAACACTGCTGGCCGCCGGTTACGCCGTCGCGCAGAGCGCGTATTCCAGCCAAGGCTGGGCCGTGGCCGATGCGATCACCGACATGGAGCGCCTGCGCCAGCACGCGCTGGACGAACTCAAGCGCGTGCGCCACACCTGGCTGCTCGGGTTCTCGATGGGCGGCGCGGTGGCCATCGCCAGCCTCGAGCGATATCCGCAGCACTACGCCGGGGGCGCCTCGCTGTGCGGCGCCAACCTCAGTGGCGAGCAGATCGCCGCCGACCTGCTGACCACACTGGTCGCGTTCGATTACTTCTTCCCCGAAGCGGAAGGCCTGCCAGCTGCTGGGCTGGCCTCGGCGGAAGCGGCCGCGCTGCCACAGGCAGCCCTGTATCAAGGCATTGCCAGCGCGCTGCAGCGGGAACCGGAACATGCCGCCGTGCTGGCCAGGCAGTTGCAGGTCTCTACGGATGCGCTGGCCGGTACGATCAGCCTGCACGCACTGGTCCTGCACGAACTGGCCACGCGCAGTGGCGGCATGCCGGTGGGCAACACGGGGATGGTCTACCGTGGCTTCGGTGACGATACGGCGTTCAATGCCGGTGTGCAGCGTGTCGACGCCGTGCCTGCCGCGCAGGCCGATGTGCGCACGACGCTGGCACTGAGCGGCGCCTTGAAGCGCCCGCTGGTGATCCAGTTCAACCACAACGATCCCACCATCGTGCCGCGCATGCAGGCGGTGTATCCGCAGCTGGCCGAGCGCGCCGGCGCACGGCCCTTGCCGCAGGTGCTGCCTGCGGCGGGCGAAGGGCATTGCGGCTTCTCTGAAGCCGACGTGGTCGAAGCGTTGAAGGCTGCACAGCGGTGAAAACAACGCGTGTCGCGGAACGTCAAGACCGCGCTGGAAAGACTGCTCCTGCGGGAGCCGGCTCCGCCCGGTGCGGTGCCGAACGCTTACGATGCAGAGACCGGTGGAGTTCCTGCCGCCGCCCTTCCCTGCTGAAGCAACGCACCCGATGGCCTTCTTCAAACGACTGAGCGAAACCCGCTACCTGCCGACCGAACATACCGGCGGCGCCTGGAACATCCGCGAGCAGCACATCGCGCCGGCGATCGGCCTGCTCGCCCACCACCTGGAGCGTGATGCCGCGGCGCGGGGCCATGGCTTCCTGATCGCGCGCCTGTCCTACGACATCCTCGGCACCATTCCGATCGAAGCGATGGAGGCCGACGTACAGGTGCTGCGAAGCGGCCGCACCATCGAACTGGTCGAGGCCACGCTGCGGCATGACGATCGCCCGGCTCTGCGCGCGCGCGCCTGGTTGATGCGCCCGAATGACACCGAGGCCATCGCCGGCACGCCGATTCCAGGCATAACTCCACCGGAGTCGATGCCGGCATGGGACCCGGGCACGGTCTGGCCCGGTGGCTTCATCCAGAGCATCGAGATCCGTCGCCACGATCAGGGGCCCGGCCGCGCAACCTACTGGGCGCGCGCAACGCAGCCGCTGCTGGATAGCGAGACGGTCAGCCCATTGGCCCGCGCCGCGACGCTGTTCGACCTGTCCAACGGCATGGCGGTACGTGCCGATCCGAAGGAGGTGGCCTTCCCGAACCTGGATCTCACCGCTCACCTGTTCGGCGTGCCCGAAGGCGAGTGGCTGGGCTTCGACACGTCGGTGTCGTTCGGCCGCCAGGGCATCGGCCTGACCAGCACCGTGCTGCATGATGCACGCGGCCCGATCGGAACACTCGGCCAGGCGCTGACGGTGCGCCCGTAAATGCAATGGGCGGCGTCAGCCGCCCAGCGTACCCATGGTGAAGGTGTAACCCGAACTCATCAGGAACTCGCGCATGCGCATTTCCGCGCGGCGCGGCGAGGCCAGATTGGCCGGTGCGTACAGCGCGTAGACCACGCCCGCACCTTCGATGGCCTCGCGACGCACCCCGCAGTGCCGGGTCTCCGAAGCGATCACCCACCCATCCTTCAACCGGTCGGGCCCGATCGACTGGCCGTTCATCAGCCGGAACGTCAGCCAGCGTACTTCCGCAGCGGATTTGCTCATCGCCGGCATTCCGGCGGCGTATTGCGGTCCATCATGTCCTTGCTCGCCATTGCAGCTCCCTAAGACTTGGAACCTGACCATAGCGCCTCCCCATGTCGCGGTCGGATGAGACTGGCTGGTACAGCTCAGGTTGCCAGGCCGAACCGCTTCCACAGCGCCTCGCGCCCCGTCGGTGTCAGCCGAAGTTCGCGCCGACCTTCAACGCGCCGCAGCCAGTCATTCTTCACGAAGCTGTCCAGCATCGCCTCACCGACCAGCCCGGCCAGATGCGGGCGCCGCTCCGTGCAGTCCAGGCAGCCCCGGCAATAGCGTGCGGGCTTGCCGGTCGCGGGGCGCTGCAACACCTCGGCCAGCGGCTGGCCGAGTTGCGCCAGGAATACGGCGCCCTCTGCACTCACCCCCCAATGGTCCTCGAACGCAAGCAGGTGCCCGGCCTGCAGCAGGCATTCGGTAATGGCCACGGCATGTACACCGGCCAGGTGCCGGTAGCACGAGCGTGCCTTGCGCAACGCCGGCATGCTGCGCGACGCAGCAGCGGTGCAGGATGGCGTGCGGTCGGCAACCCGCAGGATACCTTCCAGCATGTCCGCGACCTCGGTGGACGCCAGCCGATGGTAGCGATGGCGGCCCTGCGGGATGGCGACCAGCAGATCGCCTTCGATCAGGCGACGCAGATGCGTGCTCGCCGTCTGCGGCGTCACCCCGGCCACACGTGCCAGTTCCATCGCGGTGTAGGCGCGGCCATCCATCAGCTGCAGCAGCATCGCGGCGCGTGCCTGGTCACCGACCAGGGCGCCGACACTGACAAGGGAACCGGGGGTGTGGACCATGCCGGCATTGTGGCATGCAAGGCCCGGCCGACAGTTCGATGCAGGCCGAAGCATCATCCGCCTTCCCCGGCGCACAGTGGCCGTCCCGTTTCACGCGAGAACTGCTGTGACCCGCCCTTCGATCCGACGCCGACGCATCACACCTTCGGTCCTGTACCCGGGAACGCCAGTCGTGTTGATGACCACGCTCAATCCCGATGGCAGCAGCAACATCAGCCCGCTCTCTTCGTTCTGGGCGCTGGGCAACCGGGTGGTGCTGGGCCTGGGAACGCAGGGCCAGGGCTATCGCAACCTTCAGCTGCGCAACGAGTGCGTGTTGAACTTCCCGTGCCACACCCAGGCTGCGCAGGTGGAAGCCATCGCACGCGCGACCGGGCGCGACCCGGTGCCCGATGCCAAGCAGGCGATGGGCTATGTGCATATCCGCGACAAATTCGCGCTGGGCGGATTCAGCGCCGTGCCGTCCGCTCAGGTGGCACCTGCGACCATTGCCGAATGCCCGCTGCAGGTGGAAGTCACGATGATGGCAATGCAGCCCCCAAGCGATGACGATGGGCAGGGCTTCGTGATTGCCGAGGGGCGGATCCGCTGCGTGCATGCCCATGAGGACATCACCCAGGCCGGCACGCAGCATATTGACGTGGCACGCTGGAAACCGCTGATCTATCTGTTCCGCCACTACCTGGGCGTCGGCGAACCCGTCGCGCGCAACTTCCGGGCGCAGACGCCGGAGCGGGCTCCGGCGTAGCGGGCGGATCAGCGCGTGGTCGCGGGCGTGTTGCTGAACGTGTCGCGCACCGAGCGCTCCCGTTCGCGGCGGGTCGCAGCGCACTGCTCGCGTGCGTTCGACATCTGGGTGTCCGCGGCAACCCGCTCCGCACTCATCGACTGCTGCAGGCTGGCGATCTGTGCACGAATGCCTGAATCCTGGGTGGCACCAGCGAGGTTGGTGCCGGCCGTAGCCAGTTGCCGGTTCAGTTCAGCGATCTGGCGGCCCACCTGTTGGCTGCGTGACTCCAACGGGCCGTAGATGCGGGAGCGCTCGCCCTGCACGCAGTTGCGCTCGGCGATACCGGCGTCCGCCAGCGCGGTGTTCTGGTACACGGCGGCGCGGTTCGACGCCTCCCCCGCAGATTCGGTCGAGGGACGGGTGGACCGCAGCTTCATCGGCTCAGCACCGGCCGCGCACGGATTCTGGCTGTACACCGTTTCCCCGGATGCGCCCTTGCATTTGTAGACCTGGGCCGACGCCAGCGGCGCGCTACCCGCCATCAGGGCTACCGCAAGCAGAATTCCCTTCATCCCTCACCTCTCCCTGGTTCGCAATGGATCACCAACGCACGATACGGCGGATCGGGGATGCCTGCACGTGCCGCCGGGCTGTCCTGGCATTTCGCAGGCCCCCTCGGCCGTCAGGCCAGTGCAATCCAGTACGACACCATGTCCACGTAGCGGCCATCGCGCTTCACCGCGCGCGGCTCGGTGCCGGATTCGATGAATCCCAGCGACGCGTACAGTCCGCGCGCGGCAGCGTTGTCTGCCAGCACCGTGAGGGTGAGCGACTCGATGTCCTCCGCGCGTGCGGCGGCAAATGCCCCAAGGAACAGCTGCCGGGCGATTCCGTGCCCACGATGCCCTGCGCTCACGTGGACGCTGTGAATTTCCGCCGTGTGCCGCCGTGACAAACGTACGGGCCGCACATAGCGCAGGAAGCCAACCAGCTGTGCCTGGTCAAAGGCGCCGAAGTAACGGGTATGGGCGTCATCGAGTTGAGTCCGCATCACCTGTGCGGTCTCACCGCTGGCCTCGGCCAGCGTGGAAAGGAACGCAGCGGGTGATTCACGCAGCACCTGCAGGCGGGCCGCCCACAGCGTGTCCGCGTCGTCGTGTTGCAGTGGCCGGATCAACATCCCAGGTTCCTGCAGGCGTTCATGCGCAGTGGTCAGCCTAGCAGTCCAGTCCCAGCGACGTACGTGAAGTTTGGCAGGGCCACGCCGCAGGTGCGCTACGCAGAAATAAAAAAGCCCTGACCGGAGTCAGGGCTTTTCAATTGGAGGCCTCAAGCGGAATCGAACCGCTGTAAACGGATTTGCAATCCGGTGCATAGCCACTCTGCCATGAGGCCAACGTACTGCGCGCCAGGAACGAAGCCCCTGACAAGACAAAACCCCAAGATGGGGCCTGTCGGAACATGGAGCGGGAAACGAGACTCGAACTCGCGACCTCAACCTTGGCAAGGTTGCGCTCTACCAACTGAGCTATTCCCGCGTAAGCCGACATGGTACCGGAAATCCGGGACACACACCAGCGATTTCACCTTTCTGACTGCGCGCAAAGCCTTGTGGCCCAACGTGCCCCGCCTTGCCGTGGCGGGAGAAAAACAAGGCCCCTACCGGGGCCCTGTAGAATCTGGAGCGGGAAACGAGACTCGAACTCGCGACCTCAACCTTGGCAAGGTTGCGCTCTACCAACTGAGCTATTCCCGCAGATTCTTCGACCTGCGTCGAAGGAGCGCTATTGTGTCCAAATTCCTTCACGTCGTCAACAGTCTTCACACGATGCGGTCACGGGCGTCCGCGCTGGGGTACGCTGCCCCGCCCAGTTGCTTTCGGCCATGTTCCTTCGCGGCAAGCCCCTGTTGATCGCCCTGCTGCTGCACCTGCTGGTGGCGCTGCTGTACTGGGTGCTGATTCCGCTGGGGATGAACACCTATCGCGACCATTTCGGATTCACCTCCCATCGCGACATCGGCCTGGGCATCGCCCAGTTCCACCTGTTCTGGATGTTCCTTGCCGCCCAGCCATTGATCGCAGCCCTGCGGCCACTGTTCGCGAAGCTGCTGGTACTGGCGATCCCGCTGGCGTTCGCGACCTGGACGCTGATGCACAACCACCCGCTGCGCCTGCTGTACTTCACCGTCGGCCCCGGCCTGCTGGCACTGGCCGCCATCGCGGTAAGCCTGCGCTGTTCGCCTGTCGGAACCTCACGCCCCATCACGGACATCGCCGATGCCTAGACGCTACGTCCGCCTGTTCTGGCTGCTGGTCTCGCTCACCTGGCTGGCGCTGATCGCCGCGCTGGTCAATGCCGGCTTCACCCCGGACTACTGGCTGCTGCATCACCTCGAAGGCATCGAGCCGCGCTACCCCACCAGCAGCGTCATCGTGTTCGCGCTGCTGGGAACGGTGGAGCTGGTGGTGACCGCACTCATCGTGCGGCCCTGGAAACTGAAGCGGCTGTGGCTGCGCCTGCTGATCGCCTTCGCCCTGCTGCTGGCGTGGTCGGTGCCGTGGATGTTGTCGGCGATGCACCAGCCGCCCGTGCACGGCATGCATCTGCTGTGGTTGCTGCTGCTGGACGTGGGGCTGCTGCTGGCACTGTGCGGGGTGTCGCTGGTCAGCGTCCTCGGACGCCTTTCCACCAGGAAGAAGGCCCGGATTGCGGTTCCGTAAGGCAATGGCTTCGAGTGCTTTGACGTTTCATCTTTCGGACCTTTTGCATGGATAGCGGCAGTCCAATCCAGGAAGGTTGAAGATCCTCCAGCAATGACCGCCTGAATCGTGCCCTTGCCCCTCGTATTCCGCGCCTTCCCAGCCTTCTGGATGTTCGCGTTCCTCATCTGGCTGCTGCTGGTTTCCGCACTCATCCATGCCGGCTTCCAGCCGGATCATTGGCAGCAGCCTGACACCGTGTACGGGGTGGTGCCGTATCCCACAGGATCCGTCATTTCCTTCGCATTGATCATCCTGGCTGAGATCGTTGCAATGGGCCTGATCGTGCAGCCATGGAGGTTCGGACGCCTGTGGCTGCGAATGCAGCTTGGCATCTTTCCATGGCTGGCCTGGACGGCCTACTGGGGCGCGATCTCCATGCATCAATCACCCGTACGCGGCGTACATCTGCTCTGGTTGATTGCCGCCAGCGCCATCCTACTGCTTGCGCTGTTCGTGATCGTGCCGGCCTCGCTGTGGCCGCGCCTACGCCGCTGGCTCGGGAGCTGAGGCCGACGCCTACTTCCGGAACTCCACCCGCACATGCTGGCCGAAGCGCGCCTTGGCCGCGCCGTCGAACTCCAACACGCACTCCACCACCTTGGCCACGCCGCGCCCGGCGTCTTCGGGAAGGCGCGCCTGCGCGAACACCGGGCTGATCCGCACCACGCGTGCGGACGGCAGCGTACTCGTGTTCTCGGCACCATCACTGTCCGGCACCACGGTGGCCTTCATGCCCACCTGCACGGCATCGGCATAGGCGGCGCTCAGCTCTGCACGCACCTGCAGCGGGCGCGCCGGCAGCAGCGAGATCGCTGGCTTGCCCGCCTGCACGAAGGCGCCGAGGCCCGGCACCTGGCCGACCACGGTGCCGGCTTCGGGCGCGCTCAACGACATCTGCTGCAGTTTCAGTCTGGCGTGTTCCAGCTTGTGCTGGGCCATGTCGACCTGCGCGCCGGCCACGTCGACGTCGGCACGCACGCCGGCCAGCTGCTGCCTGGCCGCGTCGGCCTGCTGATTGGACGACACGCCTTCGCTGGCGCCGGTAGACAGGCGGGCAGCATTGCGCTCCAGTTCGCGCAGCTGCGCCTGGCTGCCCTTCAGCCGGTCATTGGCCAGCGCGAGATCGGCGGTGGCCATCGCCACCTCCTGCTGCAGCAGCGCACCGTCCAGCGACAGCAGCAACTGCCCCTTCTTCACCGTGGCGCCCTCCTTCACCGGCGCGGCGGTGATCGATCCATCCACCGGCGGCGCCAATGCGATCAGCCCGCCCTCGACATCGATGATGCCGCGCGCCACCGCGACCTTGCCGGCGGTGGCAGTGCTTGCTTTACCTGCAGGTGCCTGGGCGGGCGCGTCTTTGGAACAGGCGCCAAGCAGCAATGCCGCGGACAGGGCCAGGCTGAGGGGGAGCAGGTGCGACGTCTTGGTCATGGGGCGGACTCTACAGTTTCGTTCTGGCGGCGGTCATCACGGACCATGCCGTCTTCCATGGCGATCACCCGATCGGCATGCCGGATCAGGCGCGGATCGTGGCTCACGCACAGCACGGTGGCGCCATGCGCACGTGCGTAGCGATGCAGAATGTCGATCACGCGCTGGCCGTTCTCGGCGTCCAGCGCGCTGGTGGGTTCATCGGCGAAGATCAGCGTCGGTGATTTGGCGAAGGCGCGGGCGACGGCCACGCGCTGCTTCTCGCCGCCGGACAACTGCGCCGGGCGCATATGGCTGCGATGGATCAAGCCGACTTCTTCCAGCGCCCTGCGCGCCAGCGGCTCGCTTTCGCGATTGCTCATGCCACGGTAGCCCAGCGGCAGCTGCACCTGCTCAAGCGCGGTCAGCGCCGGGAACAGGTTGAAGCCCTGGAACACAAAGCCGACATGGTGCAGGCGGAAACGCTCGACCTCGCTGCGGGTCATGTGACCCACATCCTGGCCCAGCGCATGCACGCGGCCACCATCGGGTGAAGACAGGCCGGACAGCAGCGACAACAGCGTGCTCTTGCCGCAGCCGGACGGGCCCGACACCAGGGTCAGCTCGCCGGGGTAGATGTCCAGCGACAGGCCGCGCAGCACCGGTACCTGCACATCGCCGGACATGAAGCCCTTTTCCAGTGCGTCGGCCTGCAGGGTCGGGGCGACGGCGGGTGTGGAAGTCATCGGCCGGTCCTCAACGCAGCAGCAACGATGGATCGGAGCGGACCACGCTGCGGACCGCCATGATGCTGGACAGCATGGCCATCACCGCAACCAGCGCCACGCAGCCGATGATGACCATCGGCGTCAGCTGCACCGGCACGCGCTGGGTCTGCGCGATCAACAGCACGACGGTGCTGAACGCCGCCGCCAGCAACATGCCGACCCCACCGATCAGCAGCGCCTGCTCGAACACGACCCGCGCCAGCGCGTAGCGGCCGGCTCCAAGCGCATTGAGCGTGGCGTATTCGCGCACCGAGCCGGCCACCACCGAAGCAAACGACTGGTTGGTGATCACCGCGCCGACGAAGCAGACGATGACCGCCATGAACAACACCGCGATGCCGGCGCCGGTATCGAACAGCCAGTACTGCTGCGAGCGGCTGGCAAACTCGGGCGCCGTCCAGAACTCGACCGGCGTGGCCTGGCCCATCGACGCGGCCAGACGATCGCGCACGCGGTCGGCCAGCTCCGGCGAACGCAGGCCCGCCACGAAATAGGTACTGCCTTCATGCGGGTCGGTACCGGCAATGGCACGCGCGGTATCCAGCGACGCCAGCACGTTGACGCCGCCAAGGCCGCGCAGCCCCGGCTGTGCGGCAACCACGCGCACCGCCTTGCCGTTGATCCAGGCACGGTTGTCCTGCAGGTCCACGCCCAGCGTATCCAGATCGGCACTGTCGACGATCACCGCGCCCGGCTCGCGCAGCTGCGCGCGCAGGTCGGCCGGCAGGATGCGCGCGAACATCATCGCGTCATCCTGGGTGGAGATACCGGACAGGTAGACCGACACGTTACCGGTACCCTGCGCGCTGGAGCGCCATTCGCCATCGACCCATTCGTAGGGTTCGACGCGGGTGACATCCGGGTCCATGCGCAGGTGGCTTTCCACGTCCGCGCTGATTGCATGGCCGTAGTTGACGCTCTGGGTGCCGGGGAAACCGGCCCAGATGTCGGCCGAGGATGCCTTCACATAGATCGCGGCGGTACCGAAGATGCCCAGCACCAGCGCCGCCTGCACGATCAGCAGCACGCCGGCGAAGCACATCGCCAGCACCACCGGCAGGAACCGGCGCCACTCATAGGCCAGGGTTTTCCGCGCCAGCGCGATCATTGCGGTTCGCCCTCGCCCTCGACGGGCAGCGGCGCGCCGCCAAGTGCGCGATACAGGGAGGCGAATGCCAGCACGCGCGCGCCCTGTGCACCGATCAGATCGGCCTGCGAAGACAACGCAGCGCGCTGGGTGTCGAGGCCATCGAATTCGCTGGACAGGCCCAACTGCACCTGCCGCGCCTGGCGCTTGACCTGCTGGCCGGCGGCATCATTGGCCGCACGCAGCGACTGGATGCTGCTGTCCTGGCGTGCCAGGCTGCCCAGTGCGCCCTCCACTTCGCTCACCCCTTCCAGCACCGCCTTGCGGTAGCCGAGCAGCGCGGCATCCAGCTGTTTCTCATCGGCATGGAACCGCGCGCGGCGCTGGCCCCAATCCCACAGCGGAATATCGATGTACGGGCCGATGGAGGGACTGGAATCGGAATTGGAGCGGGCGTTCTGGGTGAGGTTGTAGGCGTACAGGATCGAACCGCCGAGGCTGACCCGCGGATACATCGCGGCACGCGCGGAACCCTTGCTTGCCGCAGCCTGCATCACTTCCGATTCGGCCAGCAGGATCTGCGGACGGTGACGCAGCAGGTCGGCCGGCACCTGCTGCAGCGAGAATGCGCCCAGCTTCGGCGGCGTGCGATACGCACGCCAGGCCGGGTCCGGGCCATCGCGGCCCAGCAGCAGGGCCAATGCACGGGCGGCATTGTCCGCATTCTCGCTGGCCTGCGCCGTGGCCGCGCGGGTGGCTGCCTGGCGAGCCCGCAGCCGATCAAGTTCGCCTGGCTCATCCAGGCGCAGGCGCTGGCGAACCAGCGCCAACTGCTCGCCGCGATCATCCACCGCCTGCTGCCGGGCCAGCAGGTCCTGCTGGGCCTGCGCCACGGTCAGATCCAGGTAGCTGCGCACCACGTCGGCGATCACCGCAACCTGCGCAGCACTGCGCAGCGCCTCGGCATTGCCTGCCGAAGCCTGCGCGCTCAACTGCGCACTCTCGGCGGCACCGAACAGGCCCAGGTCCCAGATCGCTTCAATGCCCGCATGGAAGTAGGTATCGACGGCGGCGGCGTCCTGCACCTGCTTGGCGCTGGCCGAGATCTCCGGCAGGAAGCGCGAGTCCGACGTGCCGGCGACGATCCGCACCGCCTGCAGGCGCAGCGTGGCCTGCTGCAGGTCGAGGTTGCCGGCAATGGCCTGGTTCACCAGGCCATCCAGCGCCGGGTCGGCCAGCACCTTCCACCATTGCCTGGCGTCCACCGCCACGCCCTGCCCCTGTGGCAGCTGGGCCCAGGCGCTGGGCGTGCGGTCGGGCAGGTCCGGCACCGGCACCGACATGCAACCCGCCAGGGCCAGGCTGGCCAGCAGTGCGCCGGGGCGCAGCACCGCCTGCAGGGAAGATCCGCGCCCGGTCCTGGGCACTGCCACTGGAGTGATACGCCTGACCACCAGCCCGCCAACGTGTAGAAGGAGCATGAAGGCTACCGTGCGATTGTGGAGCGAACATGGAGAATTGGTCCGAAAAACGTCACAGCACGCGTGCGGTTCAGGCAACGCTGATGCTGGCCTTTCGCCAGCCTTTCAGCACGCGCGACGCGCAGAACGCTGGTGCAGATTCCAAGCCATTGAACCCTGCTGCCACCCACCCCCGAGCCTTGCACCCGCGATCGTCCCCACGACCGCATGCCCCGCCATTCCGATTGCGACACTGATGTCGGGATCATCCCGCAGGCGCACTGATACCACGCCCTCCATGAAGATGCCGTGGCGCGGCTGTGGCGACTGCAGCTGCCAGCATCGCGACAAACGAAAAAACGCCCCCTTGCGGGAGCGTTTTTCCTGAATCTGGAGCGGGAAACGAGACTCGAACTCGCGACCTCAACCTTGGCAAGGTTGCGCTCTACCAACTGAGCTATTCCCGCAGATTTCGTTCGACCTGCGTCGAAGGAGCGCTATTGTGTCGATATTGCTGCACGGCGTCAACAGGAATTTTCACGTGGCGTAAGCGGCCTGGCTTGGGCGCCCCGGCCTGCTCCCTTCACGTGCGAAGACCGCGACGGTGGAAGTAGATCTGCTCGGCGAGGCGCCGCGTGGCTGCCGTATGCAGCAGTACGTTGAGGGGCCAATCGGCCTGCAGATGATCCATCGCCCAGCGCAGCAGGCGCTTGCCATGGAACGCCGGCGCCACCTGCCGCGCCACATGCTCCGGCTGTGGGCCGGTGCCGCGCAGATGCCGGCCAATGGCATCGCCCACGGCCCAGCCATGCCGCCACGAGGAGTGGATACCGCCGGCCGAGAGCGGCGAGACGATGCCCGCGGCGTCGCCGGTCAGGATCACGCCAGGGCCGGTGATCGGGCCTTCCGGCCGGCCGCACGGCACCAACCCGGCGCGGGTGGCCGAAGGCCGCGCGGCGGGCGGAATGCCGACCACATCGCGCACGTGCCCAAGGAAGCCATCGATATCCGGCGGCCGCACCTGTGCCGGGTCATGGCGCAGTGCCAGGCCCACCTGCAGGCCCGTCGGATTCTGTGCGACCCAGCCGATATAGCCCGGTGCGAAGCGCTTGCTGACGAAGCAATGCAATGCATCGCCCTGCGGCAATTGCAGGCCAGCGAACTCGCGTTCGACGCCGTAAAGGTTGTCACGCACCCGACCGAGGCCGGTGCGCTGGGCCACGCGCGAACGCGCGCCATCGGCACCGACCAGATAGGCGCAGCGCCCCACTCCTTCCACATCCCAACCTTCGCCACTGCGGCGGGCACCGGCGAAGGACTGTTGCAGGTGCAGGTCCACGCCGTTTGCACGCAGTTCGCTGGCCAGCCAGCGCATCAGGTTCGGCGTATCGGTGGTGAGGAAGTAGTAGCCGGGTGCAGTCAGCAGCACGTTGCGCAGGTTGGGCGCGTACAGGCGCACATCCGCGACGCGTTGCAGCAGGTGCTCCGGCATACGCCCCAGCCACGTCTGTTCCATCGCTTCCTTCACCACGATGCCGGTGGTGTGCAGGCGCTCGCCGGGATCGGCCTTGCGTTCCAGCACGCGCACGCGCAGGCCGTACTGGGCAGCAGCCAGCGCACAGGCGGCACCGGCGAAACCGGCGCCGACGATGACCACGTCCTGGTCGTAAGCGGAGGGAATGTGGGGCATTGCTGCAAGGCCTGCTGGAAATCAGGGATGCAGCTTCAAGCCAGCGCATGGCGGGGCGATGGGGTGACGGTGAAGTGGGGATGAAGCGGTGCTTTGCACGTGCTGCGCCATGAGGAGCACCACGCCCTTCAGGGAGCGGTGCTTGCAGAACGTCCTGGCGCTGTCAGGCAACCACGATGCGAAGCGGGTCGGCCAACGCCAGGATCTCCGCACGCTCACCACTGGGCGGATAGATCCATTCGGTGTTGATGCGGGTCTTCAGCGCCTTGGCCTCCGCACCGAAAAGCACCACCTGGCGGTCCCAGCCCTCGGTGTAGACGGCGCCCCACGGCCCCAGGTCCAGGCAGGTCACGTACTTGGGCTGCGCGTAGGGAATCATCGCCTCCCCGATCAGGTCGGCGGCCGCATTATGGCCGGCCGAGCGTCCCAGGTTCATCGCGTGCTGGCAGGACATCATCGCTACGTTGCCATCGTCGTCCGTGGCGGCGTGCGCGCAGTCGCCAGTGGCGAATACCGCGTCGACACCCGTCGCCTTGAGGGTGCGATCGACGTGCAGGCGACCCACGGCGTCGTGCTGGCCGGGGATCTGTGCGGCCAAGGTGCTGGCACGTGCACCGGCCGTCCAGATGACGGTCGCGGCGTCGATGCGTTCACCGTTCTCGAGGGTCACGCCTTCGGCATCCACGTGGGCCACGCCCGAACCCAGCCGCCACGACACGCCCAGCTCGGTCAGGGCCTGGGTGATGACCGGCCGTGGGCCTTCGCCGAGGTCCGGACCCAAGGCCTCGGCACGCTCGACCATGATGACGTTCACTGCGGCATCGGCACCGAGCACGTCGCGCAGGCGGTCCGGCATCTCGGCTGCGGTTTCGATACCGGTGAAGCCGGCACCCGCGATCACCACCGTGTTGCGTCCTGCGTTTTCGGGGCGATCGGCAAGATGCTCCAGGTGCACCTGCAATCGCGCCGCGTCGGCGATCTGATCGACATTGAAGGCGTGCTGCTGCAGGCCCGGAATCGGCGGGCAGTTCAGGCGGCTGCCGGCGGCCAGCACCAGGCGATCGTAGTGCAGCGTCTGCGATGCGGCATCCGCACCATGGCCCACCACCTGCACCTGCTGGTTGGCAACATCGATGTGCTCGACGCGGCCGGCAAGGTAGTGCACGCCGACGGCATCGAAGATCGGCTGCAGCGGGGCCTTCATGCGCTCCGGCCCCTTTTCGTACAGGCGTGGGCGCACATGCAGCTCAGGGGACGGCGCTACCAGCACGATCTGCACATCATGGCGCGCGGCCTGATCGAGAAGACGGGCGGCGGCCAGCGCGCTCCACATGCCGGCAAAGCCGGCGCCGATGACAACAATGCGTTTGGACACGGAGGTAAGTCCTTCTGGGAAATGAGATTCAGGCACCCATGCGCGTGGATGGCAGGGGCGTGAGTGATGTGGTGCGCCGGCACGCCACATAACGCGGATCATATGAGTCCGCGTTATGTGACGCAAGCAGTCGATGGCGGACCGTTCAGGCCAGCACGCCCCTGCCGTGCGCGTTCCCCCAGCCACAACGCCAATGAAATCAATGCCCTGCATGGGGCACTACTCGCTTGCGGCCAGTAACTCAGGCCCCTATAGTCCGCGTTACATTTTTCTGGACCGGTCCCATGGCCCACATCGGAACGGGCGTCGAGTACGCCCTGCACTGCCTGCTCTGGCTGGTCCCGCCGCTGGAACAGCGGCCCAGCAGCCGCGACCTGGCCGAACTGCAGGGCGTGCCGGCAGCCTTCATGGCGAAGATCTTTCCGAAGCTGGAGAAAGCCGGCATCGTCGAGTCCACCGGCGGCATCCGCGGCGGCTACCAGTTGGCGCGTGCGCCCGAGGACATCAGCGTGCTGGATGTGGTCGACGCCGTTGAGGGACAGAAGGCGCTGTTCGACTGCCAGGAGATCCGCGGGCGCTGCGCGCTGTTCGATGGCAACCCACCGCGCTGGGCCAACCGCGGCGTGTGCGGCATCCACGCGGTGATGATCAATGCGCAGAAGGCCATGCGCGAAGAACTGGCGCGTTCCAGCCTGGCGTCGATTGCCGAGGGCGTGCAGGGCAAGGGACGCCCGCCGAGCTTTGCAGGCGATGTGCAGGACTGGTTTGCCGACCGCCAGATTGCACGCGAAGAAGCGCGCATCACCGGCATGCGCGCACGCACGTCGGCACAGGACGATGATTGATCGCAGTGGCGCGCACGCAAACGAAAAACGCCCCCTTGCGGGAGCGTTCTTCTTGAATCTGGAGCGGGAAACGAGACTCGAACTCGCGACCTCAACCTTGGCAAGGTTGCGCTCTACCAACTGAGCTATTCCCGCTTGGGAGGCGAAATTCTACCTGTTCCAGGAATGGCGTCAAGCGGTTTTTTTGGCGTATGCGAGGCACCTGGCAGTGCGTATCCACGCCTGGCATGGATGCAGCATTTCCAGTAGATCCACGCCATGCGTGGATGTCGCGCCCGATCAACCGTTGCCCAGCTTCTTCTGGCGCGAACGTTCGCGTGCGGCGCGTTCGTCTTCGCGCAGGCTTGGCCAGGCGGCGTGCAGGTACTGCAGGCCCGACCACAGCGTCAGCACCGCCGCAATCGCCAGGGTCCAGTCGCCGATGTGGAACACCGGCCAGCCCATCCAGATGTCTTCCACTGGCACGTTCGGTGCCACCGAATAGAGCAGGCACAGCAGCGCGACCATCTGCGCGGTGGTCTTGACCTTGCCGATCATCGCCACGCGCACCTTGGCACGCTGGCCCAGCTCCGCCATCCACTCGCGCAGCGCCGACACCGCGATCTCACGGCCGACGATCACCGCCGCCCAGAACGCCATCCACGGCGTCGGGTGGCCCTGCACGATCAGGAACAGCGCCACCGCCACCATCAGCTTGTCCGCGACCGGGTCGAGGAAGGCGCCGAACGCCGATTCCAGCTGGTAACGGCGGGCAATCCAGCCATCGAGCCAGTCGGTGATCGCGGCCAGGCCGAAGATCGCCGCCGAAGCGAAGTTGGTCCAGGTGTAGGGCAGGTAGAACACCAGCACCAGCACCGGGATCATCACGATCCGCAACAACGTCAGCCAGGTGGGGAGGGTCAACTTCATGGCGTGCGTGCTTCTCTCTCTACTCGGCCGCATCGGGCGTGGCCAACCCGTGCAGGTTAGCGTAGATACGCGCCGCGAGGGCGTCATTGATGCCTTCCACCTTGGCGATTTCCGCTTCGCCGGCGGCTTTCAGGCCCACAAGGCCACCGAAATGCTTGAGCAGGCTGGCACGGCGACGCGGCCCGATGCCGGGGATGTCCTCCAGCTTGCTGGTCATCCGCGCCTTCTGCCGGCGACCGCGATGGCCGGTGATGGCGAAGCGGTGCGCCTCGTCGCGCACCTGCTGGATGAACTGCAGCGCCGGATTGGCCGCACCCGGCCGCAGTTCGCGCCCATCTGGCATCACCAGCGCTTCGTGGCCGGCGCGGCGTTCCACGCCCTTGGCCACACCTACCAGCAGCACCCCTTCCACGCCGAGGTCGGCCAGCGCGGCCTGGGCCTGCGCCAACTGGCCGGCGCCACCGTCGATCAGCAGTACGTCCGGCAGCACGCCCTGCTCTTCCACGGCACGGCGGAAGCGGCGGTCGATGGCCTGGCGCATGGCGGCGTAGTCATCGCCCGGCTCGATACCGCTGATGTTGAAGCGGCGATACTGCGCGCGCACCGGCCCAGCAGCATCGAACACCACGCAGGAGGCCACGGTGGCTTCGCCGAGGGTATGACTGATGTCGAAGCACTCGACCCGCTTGACCGGCTCGGCCAGGCCCAGCATGTCGCGCAACGCGTCGCTGCGCGCGTGCTGCGCGTTGCGGCTGTTGAGTTCGGTGGCCAGGGTCAGCTGCGCGTTGCGGCTGGCCAGTTCCACGTAGCCGGCACGCTCGCCACGCACGTTCCACTTCAGCTGCACCTTGCGTTCGGCCGAGGCCGACAGCGCGGCGACCAGCAGGTCGGCATCGGGAATCTCGCGATCCAGCAGGATCTCGCGCGGCGGCTCGAATTCGATGTAGTACTGCGAGACGAACGCGGCCAGCACTTCCTCGGGGCTTTCCTCGCCATTGGTGCGCGGGAAGAACGGACGGGTGCCCAGGTTGCGCCCATCACGGAACGCCAGCAGCAGCACACAGGCCTGCGAGCCCTGCATGGCCACCGCCAGCACGTCCAGGTCGGCGGCGCGGCCATCCACGTACTGACGGGTCTGCATGCTGCGCAGTGAGGAAATCAGGTCGCGCAGGCGTGCGGCCTGTTCGAATTCCAACGCCTCGCTGGCCACCTGCATCTGCTCGCCCAGCTCGCGGGTCAACTCATCGCTCTTGCCTTCCAGGAACAGCGCGGCACGACGCACCGACTCGGCATATTCGATGGGCGCCACCAGCTCCACGCAGGGCGCGCTGCAGCGACCGATCTGGTACTGCAGGCACGGTCGCGAACGATTGCGGAACACGCTGTCTTCGCAGCTGCGCAGCTTGAACAGCTTGTGCATCAGGTTGAGCGTCTCGCGTACCGCAGTGACACCCGGGTACGGCCCGAAATAGCGGCCGGGAATGGCACGCGGGCCGCGATGCAGCGCGATGCGCGGCCAGTCCTCGCGGGTCAGCAGCACATGCGGGTAGGTCTTGTCGTCGCGCAAGGAAACGTTGTAGCGCGGCGACAACGACTTGATCAGCTGGTTTTCCAGCAGGAGCGCCTCGGCTTCCGAGCGCGTGACAGTGACGTCCATGCGCGCGATCTGCGAGATCATCGACATGATCCGCGCGTTCTTCGGGCTGCCATTGAAATAGCTGCCGACGCGGTTGCGCAGTGCACGCGCCTTGCCCACGTACAGCAAGGTGTCGTCGGCCGCGTACATGCGGTACACGCCGGGTGCGGTGCTGAGATGGGCCGCGAAGGCCTTGCCATCAAAGGCCGGGGCGGGAACGTCGGTCATTCGCTGATCGGTACTTCGCTGAGCACGCCACTTTCAGGGTCCAGGCGCAGCACGGCGTGGGCATCGGTCTCGGCGATCCAGACCGCGCCGGCGCCCACCGCCAGCCCGGCCGGGCCCTGCAGGCGACGCGGCAGCGGCTGGGTGGTGAGTTCGCCGCCGCCCAGGCGAAGCGTGCGCAGGCGGCCATTGCCGGAGTCGGCGATCCACAGCAGCGGAGCGTCCGGACTCAAGGCAATCGCCTGCGGGAACTGCAGGCGGGCCTGCGCGCGCGGGCCATCCTCATTGCCGAAGCGCCAGGGCCCCTGCCCGACCAGCGTCTGCACCAGGTCGCCGCGCAACTGCAGCGCACGGATCGAGGACCCCAGCGCGTCGGCCACGTACAGCACCTGCTGCACCACCGCCAGCGCGCTGGGCTGGGCGAAGGCGGCCAGGTGGCCACTGCCGTCGCGCTCGTCGATGGCACCACTGCCGGCGCGCCACTGCAGGCTGCGCTGGCCCAGGTGATAGCTCCAGATGCGGTTGTCGCCGGCCATGGCGATATGCAGCTGGTTGTCGGCGATGGCCAGGCCGATCGGATGGTCCAGCGATACCTGCCGCGCCTGCGCAACCGGGCCCTCCACCGGCGCGCCGGGGCGGCCGTTGCCGCACAGCGTGTCGACGATGCCGGTGAGCAGGTTGATGCGTCGCACCGCATGGTTGCCGGTATCAGCCACGTACAGCGCGTCGCGTTCCAGGACCAGCGCCTGCGGTCGATGGAACGCCGCCTCGGCAAGGTTGCCATCCATGAAATCGGCGGTACCCAGCCCGAACTGGCGCAGGATGCGGCCACCATGGCTGCATTCGAGGATGCGGTGATGGCCGCTGTCGGCGATGTACAGGCGCTCGGTGCTGACGGCCAGCCCCAACGGAAAACGCAAGGCCTGGCGCGGCTCCGGATGCAGTTCGCTGCCTCCCCGCGGCGGCGCCGAAGGGGCGCCCTGGCACAGCGCGTTCAAGGCACGCTCAAGCTCACCGGGCGCGCCCTGCCCGACCAGCCGTTGCTGCTCGCGGCCCTGCGCGTCCAGCAGCACCATCGTTGGCCAGGCGTTGATGCCAAAGCGACGCCAGCCATCCCAGTCGGTATCCAGCAGCACCGGCATCGTCAGGCCCTGCCGGCGCAGCAGCTTCAATGCAGCCCCCGGGTCGCGCTCGAAATCAAAGCGCGGCACCTGCAGCACCAGCGGCTGCAGCTTGCCCGGGTGGCGTGACAGCCACTGGCCGAATTCGGCCAGCCGCTGCGCGCTCCAGGCGGAGGCGGCGTTGACGAACAACAGCGCCACCGGCCGACCGCGCAGCTCGGTCAGGGTGCAGGGGGTGGCATTGAGCCAGGTGGCGAACTCGGGCAGGTCCGGGACGGGCTGGACGTTCATGGCCCGATTATGCCGGAGTCGGCGTCATGCAACAGTCGTGCCACGGCACGTTCTGCCGCATTGTCGACCAGCGTCCAGACCTGTTCGAAGTGATCGTTGCCACCGGTGTAAGGGTCGGGGATCGCGACCCGACCCTGCCCGCCCGACCACGGCAGGTACAGCGCCAGCTGCTCGCGCTGGGCGGGTGCAGCCAGGCGACCGGCATCGCGCAGATTGGCTTCGTCGGCGCACAGGATCCAGTCGAAACGGTCGAAATCCACGGCCTGCAGCTGGCGTGCACGCAGGCCGCCAATGTCCACACCGTGCCCGGCCGCGCAGGCGATCGCGCGCCGGTCCGGTGGCTCACCGACGTGCCAGTCACCGGTACCGGCCGAATCGACCTGCACCCGCCCGGCCAGCGGCGAGGCGTCCAGGCGTGCGCGCAGCGCACCTTCGGCCATCGGCGAACGGCAGATGTTGCCGAGGCAGACGACCAGCAGTTTCATCACGCGCCCATCGCCTGCAGCAGCGCTTCGGCGCGCTCGAGGTCCTCGGGAGTATCGATGCCCGGCGGGAACGGTTCCGGCGAGATCGCCACGCTGATCGCATAGCCGGCCTCCAGCACCCGCAGCTGTTCCAGCGATTCGACCTGCTCCAGCTGGCCCGGCGGCATCGCCGCGAACTGCTGCAGGAAGCCGGCGCGATAGCCATAGATGCCGATATGGCGCAGCCAGGCATGGCCTTCCGGCAGGGTGTCGCGGCTGCGGGCGAAGCCATCGCGGTGCCAGGCGATCGGCGCACGGCTGAAGTACATCGCCTCGTTGCGCACGTTGCGCACCAGCTTGACCACGTTCGGGTCGAACAGGGTGTGCGCGTCCTCGACGGTGGTGGCCAGGGTCGACATCGGCGCATTGCCGCCGACCAGCGCGTCGGCCACTGCGCGGATACCGGCCGCAGGCGCGAACGGTTCATCGCCCTGCAGGTTCACCACCACGGTGTCATCGGCCCAGCCGGCAATGCGCGCGCACTCGGCCAGACGGTCGGTGCCGGACGCGTGCGACGTTGCGGTCATCGCCACCTTCACTTCAGCCAGCCCGGACAGCGTGTCGGCGATGCGCTGGTCGTCGGTGGCGACCCAGACCTCGCCAGCGCCCGCCTGCAGCGCGCGGCGCGCCACGTGCAGGACCAGCGGCTCACCGCCCAGCAGGCGCAGCGGCTTGCCCGGCAGCCGCGATGCGGCATAGCGGGCCGGGATGGCGACGACGAATTCGGTCATGCGGGCGGTACTCGGCAGGCTCGTTGCAACAGGAATGCGGCCGGCGGCAGCTGAATGCAAGCGCCGCCGCGCCACTCAGTTCGGTCTCAGCTTGTCCAGGCGATCGGTCAGCGCCACCCAGAACGCAGCTGGCAGCTCGGCGCGCAGCGGGACGGCATAATGCCAGTCGTTGCCGAACTGACGGCACTTCACCGCGTCCTTCTCGGTCATCAGCACCGGCAGCTGGCTGCCGAAGGACAGGTCCTGCGGCTGATACGCCTGATGGTCGGCAAAGGCATGCGGCACCACGCCGATGCCACGCGCCCGCAGCATGTCGAAGAAGCGCTGCGGATGGGCGATGCCGGCCACCGCGTGCACACGCTGGCCCTTGAAATACGACAGCGGGCGCGCACGGCCACCGGCCAGCGGCTGCGCACTGTCGATGTGCAGGGCCATCGGCCACTGGCCGAATCCACAGGCCTGGGCTGCGGCATCCTCATCGGCCTGGCCGAGGTTGACCACCCGGAAGTCGCACTCGGTAGCGCGGCTGACCGGCTCACGCAGCGGTCCGGCCGGAATCATCCGGCCATTGCCGTAGCGGCGCTGGGCATCGACCACTTCAATTTCGATGTCGCGTGCCAACCGGTAGTGCTGCAGGCCATCGTCGCAGACGATCACATCGCAGCCGGCCTCGATCAGCGCCTTGCCAGCGGCAACGCGGTCACGATCCACGCGCACCGGCACGCCGGTCTTCCACGCGATCAGCACCGGCTCGTCGCCGCCCTTGGCGGTCGGTGTGTCGGCCTGTACCCACAGCGGCTTGTCCGCATCCTCGCGGCCATAGCCACGACTGGCCACACCCGGCTTCCAGCCGGCGGCACGCAGGCGCTCGACCAGGGCGATGGTCAACGGCGTCTTGCCGGTGCCGCCTGCGGTGATGTTGCCGACCACGATGACCGGCACCGGCAACGTGTAGTGCTTGCGCCAGCCGCGCCGATAGGCACGCCGGCGCAGCGCGGTGACACCGGCGTACAGCGGCGCCAGCAGGCGCATCGCCCAGGGAACCGGGCTGCCGTCATACCAGTACGGCGGGGTCTGGGTACCCTTGCCAGTCATCAGTCCTGCCTTTCGCGGAACTGCATGCTGTGCAGATGCTGGTACAGGCCACCCATGCTCAGCAGCTCCTTGTGGGTGCCGCGTTCAACGATGCGACCGTGGTCCATCACCAGCACCTGGTCGGCATGCTCGATGGTTGACAGGCGGTGTGCGATGACCAGCGTAGTGCGCTCGGGCATCAGGCGCTGCAGTGCATCCTGTACCAGCCGCTCGGATTCGTTGTCGAGCGCGGCGGTGGCTTCATCGAGGATCAGGATCGGGGCATCACGCAGGATCGCGCGCGCGATCGCCAGGCGCTGGCGCTGGCCGCCGGACAGCAGCGCGCCGTTCTCGCCGACCGGGGTCTGCAGCTGCTGCGGCATGCGTGCGATGAATTCCCACGCATTGGCCGCTTCGGCGGCCGCGCGGATCTGATCATCGGTCGCGTCCATGCCATAGGCGATGTTGGCACCGATGGTGTCGTCGAACAGCATGACCTTCTGCCCGACCATCGCCACCTGGCGGCGCAGATCGGCCAGCGGATAGTCGTCCAGGGCCACGCCGTCGAGGGTGATGCGCCCACCACTGGGTTCGTAGAAGCGCGGTACCAGCCGGATCAGGCTGGTCTTGCCGCTGCCGGATCGGCCAACGATGGCGGTCACCGTGCCCGGCTTGGCAACGAAGCTGATGTCATCCAGCGCGATGCCACTGTCGGCGCGGTAGCGCAGCATGACGTGCTCGAAGGCCAGTTCACCCTGCACGCGCTGCACCGTGTTGCGGCCTTCGTCGCGCTCGACCGGCATGTCGAGGATGCCGAAAAGGCGTTCGGCAGCGGACACGCCACGCGAGATCGAGGACTGCACGCTGGTCAGGCGGCGCAGCGAGGGAATGATCGCGGTCATCGAGATCATCAGGCCCATGAACTGGCCGGCGTTCAGACGGCCGGCGAGCGCTTCGCGGGTCGACACCCAGACGATCACCGCCAGCGCCAGCGCGGCCAGGAACTGGACCACGCTGGACGCGCCGGCACGGGTGATTTCCACCTTCATGTTCAGTGCCAGCATGCGGTTGGCCAGGCGCGAGTAACGCGACATCTCATGCTGCTGGGTGCCGTGCACCTTCACTTCCTGCTGCGCGGCCAGCGACTGCTCGGCGGTCTGCGCCATCGTGCCCATGCCGTCCTGGATGCCGCGGCTGATACGCCGGTAGCGCTTGCCGACGTAGGACACGATCACGCCGATCATCGGCACCACCACCAGCATCGCCACGGTGACCTTGACGCTCATCTGCAGCATCACCGCCAGCATCGCGATGATGGTCAGGGTATCGGCGACCACGGTCTTGAGCGCATCGGCGCTGGCCTGGGTGACCTGCTCGGTGTCGAAATTCAGGCGGCTGACCATCACCGGGGTCGATTCGGTATCGAAGTGCGAGGACGGCAGGTGCAGGTACTTGGCCAGTACCTGCTCACGCAGGTCGCGCACCACGCTGCGGCCGGTCTTGGCCAGTGCGTAGTCGCTGACCCAGGTGGCGGCACTGCGCATCAGGAACAGGCCGAGGATGGTCAACGGCAGGATCACCGCCATCCTTGGCTCGGGATTGACGAAGCCGCGGTTGACCAGCGGCTCCATCAGCTTGGTGAAGAAGTACCCGGCCACCGACTCCACCGCCATGGCGATGACAGCGGCGACCATCAGGACCCAGTAGGCACGGGTATATCCCAGCAGACGCTTGTAGATCGGCCACACCGGCGCGTGTTTGGAACTCATGGACGCACCTCGGGTGCTGTTGCAATGGCAATACGGCGGAAGCCGAGCTGGCCCAGCGCATCCTGCGCGGTCACCACGGCCTGGTAGGGAGTGCGTGCATCGGCGCGCAGCAGCACGGTCTGCTCGCGATCACTGCCCGCCACGGCGGCAATGGTCTGCTTGACCGACTCGACGTCGCTGCGCAGCACTTCCTGGTCATTGATGAAATAGCGGCCCTCGGCGTTGATCAGCACGCTGAGCGAGCGCGGCGGCTCGTTGGTCTGCTGCTGGCTGGCGGTCGGCAGCTGCACCTGCAGCGTCGAACGCGCATCGAACGTGGTGGTGACCACAAAGAAGATGATCAGCACCAGGATGACGTCGATCAGTGGCACCAGGTCGATATGCGGCTCATCCTGGGACCGGTCGTTGCCGATACGCATCGATCAGGCCTTCGCCGTGGCAGCGTTGGACGAACGCACCGCCGCGGCCGGGTTCATCACTCCGGGGCGACCGTCGAGCGTATCCAGCAATGCGCTGGCTTCCTGCTCCATCTCCACCACGTAGCCGTGGATGCGGCCCTTGAAGTAGCGATGGAACATCAGCGCCGGGATCGCCACGATCATGCCGGTGGCGGTGCAGACCAGGGCCTTGCCGATGCCACCGGCCAGCTGGTTCACGTCACCCACGCCGTGGTCGAGGATGCCCAGGAACATCTGGATCATGCCGATCACCGTGCCGAGCAGGCCCAGCAACGGGCCCGCCGAGGCGATGGTGCCCAGTGCGTTGAGGAAACGTTCCATGCGGTGCACCAGGTGGCGGCCGGTGTCCTCGATGCGCTCGCGGATCTGGTCACGCGGGCGATTGCGCGCTTCCAGCGCGGCGGCCAGCAGCGCGCCCAGCGGCGAGTTGGCACGCAGGGTCTGCAGATGGGCCGGATCAAGCTTGCCGCGCGCGGCCCAGTTGCGCACTTCCTGGCCGAGGCCGGGCGGCAGCACTTCCGTCCGCCGCAGGGACCAGAAACGCTCCAGGATGATCGCCAAAGCCAGTACGCCCAACAGCAGCAGCGGCACCATCGGCCAGCCACCGGCCTTGACCAGTTCCCACACGTTTCAACCCTCCGGCCCAACGGCCGCTTGTTCAATCGACGATAGGATAGCAGCCGACCGCGCCCGCCCAGCGGCATCCCACCAACGGGATGCGTGGACACGCTGTTCACGCAGCTGCAGCCCTTGTGCGCCAAGCCATACGCGGATCGCCCCGGCGTCGGCGGTCGCCAGCACTTCGGCCCCCCGCGCCTGCCAGCGCTGGACCACCTCCTGGCGCGGGTGTCCGAAGCGGTTCTGGTGCCCGGCCGAAACCAGCGCCAGCCGCGGTGCCACCGCCGCCACCCATCCCGCGCTGGAGCTGCCGCCGCTGCCATGGTGCGGCACCAGCACCACGTCGGCCTTCAACGCGGTCGGCCATGCCTGCAGCAGCGCCCGCTCCGCCGAACGGCCGATGTCACCGGGCAGCAGAACAACGCCGTGGCGGCTGGCGATGCGCAGCACGCAGCTGTCTTCGTTGCCGCCCTGCCGGCTGCCCGGCGCCGGGTGCAATACCTGGAAGTCGACACCGTCCCACTGCCAGCGCATTCCCTGCCGGCAGGGCCTGGCCCCGGCAATCGCGCTGCCGGGCGGTGCCAGCGCATGCAGCCCGGGCAGCTGACGCCGCAGGCTGGGCAGGCTGCCGATGTGGTCCAGATGGTCATGGCTGAGCATCACCTGCTCGGGCGGCCCCTGGCCCAGCGCGCGCAGGGCCGGGATCAGGATCCGTTCATTGCCGTCGGCGCCGGTCGGCGGCCCGACGTCATACCAGAGCGCGTGCCGCGCCGTGCGCACCAGCACCGCCGTGCCCTGGCCGACATCGTGCACCAGCAGTTCCAGCTCACCCTGCGCGGGTGCCCCGCGCGCCGGCCACAGCAGTGGCAGGCAGAGCAACAGCCCCGCCAGGCCACCGCCGGCCCCGCGCGGCAGCAGCCACCAGAACACCCCCAGCAACGCCGCCGGCACCGCCCAGCCCGGCGCCTCGGCCAGCCACCACATCGCCCGCGGGTGCAGCGCCAGCGGCTGCAGGGCCTGCCAGCTGACCTCGAACAACCCGGCGGCGGCACGCCATGCCCATCCTCCGGCGCCGTCGTGCAGGACGTGAAGAGCGGTCCCCAACAGCGACATCGGCACCACCAGCAACGTCCACCACGGGATGATCGGCAGATTGACCAGCGGCCCCAACCGCGCGGTGCCACCGAACAAGGCCACGCACAGGGGCAGCAGGCCCACGCTCGCCACTCCCTGCGCCGCCAGGAAACCGCGCAGGCCACTGCCAACGCCCTCCGGCGCGGTGCGCGGCAGGCACCACAACAGCCACAGCACCCCGCCAAAGCTCAACCAGAACCCTGCTGACAGGACCGACATCGGCGCCGGCAGCACCATCACCATCGCAGCCAGCGCCAGCCCCTGCCCTGCGGCAACCGGGCGGCGTCCGGCCCGGGCCAGCGCAACCAGGCCGATCATCAGCGCCGCGCGCACGGTCGGCAGCGCGCCACCGGCCGCAACGGCATAGGCGGCCGCAGCCAGTGCGGCGCCCCACGCGGCGGCCTGCGGCCGTGGCCGGACCCGCCCCAGCGCTGGCCACAACCACCACGACACGCGGCACAACAGCGCACCGAATCCAGCCACCACGCCCACGTGGAATCCGGAAATGGCGACCAGATGGGTCAGGCCCAGCGCGCGCAGGTGCTCCCAGTCGGCGTCGGACACCGCACGGGTGTCACCCAGTGCCAGCGCCTGCACGAACCGTGCAGCCGGATGCGCCACCTGCGTGGCAATCGCGGCGCTGCTGCGTTCACGCCAGGCCTGCAGGCCCCCTGCGGGCAGCCGCTCACGTGCGCTTGCCGGATCACGGACCGTGCCATTGCCGGAAATGCCCCGCTGCAAGGCATGCCGCTCGGCATCGAAGCCGCCCGGATTGATCCGTGAACGCGGCGCCCTCAGGCGCAGTGACAGGTCCCAGTGCGCCCCGGCGCGAACCGCATGGCGCCCGCCCCCGCTGCCAGCGCTTGCAGGCCCGCGCCACGGATCGCTCCAGGTCACCTGCAGGCGCGTACCACGCAGCGACGGCAGCGCCCCGGCCTCGTCCACACGCAGTACGAAACGCGTGTAACCGGGCCCGCTGTGTGGAAGCTCGACCACGCGTCCCTGCACCCGCACATCCTGCGCCGGCGCAGCGGGAGGCATCTGCCGGTGCAGCGCCCAATGCCCGTGCAGCGTCGCCCATGCCAGCCCGAACACGGCCATCGCCCAGCCCCGGCCACGCCAGCGCGCCAGCCAGCAGGCGCCAGCGGCGACCGCCAACGGCGCGCACAGCCACAGCGGCAGCAGCACCGGCAGCTGCATGCAGGCCAGCGCGCCCAGCACCAGCCCTGTGGCACTGCCCCCACCGAACAGGGGTGGAGCGGATCGTTCGGAAACCATCCGTGCAGCCTGCAATCGGTCACGACGGCTTGCCTATCGGGCAACGCCCCGCGCGGCTGTCAGCGCCGAACGGTGCCGCGATGGAAATTGACCCGGAAGCTGGCGCCGCCGCCGGTCGCTTCGCCGACACTGACCGAGCCGCCGTGGTGCTGCACGATCTCCTTCACCAGATGCAGGCCCAGCCCACTGCCACTGCCAGCCGCGCGCAGCCGGTGGAACGGCTCGAAGATCGCCTCGCGATCATTGACCGGAATGCCGGCACCCTGATCGCTGACCTCCAGCAGGCCGCGCTCATCCAGGCGCACGCAGATGGTGCCGCGCCCGCCACCGTGGACGATGGCGTTGTGCACCAGGTTGGCGATCACCCGCCCCAGCGCCAGGCTGTCGCCGTGGATCCACACCGGCGCGTCCGGCGCATCCACCTCGAAGCCATAGCCCGCCCCTACCACCAGCGGCGCCAGCTCGGCAGCGGCTTCGCGCACCAGCAGCGCCAGGTCCAGCCGTTGCAGCGCACCGACATTGCGGTCAAGCCGCTGCAGGTCGAGCAGATGCTCGGCCACGTTGCCAAGGCGGGCAACGTCGGTGAGCAGCTGCGACTTGAGTTCGCCCTGCGGCAGCTGTGACAGGCGCGCCTGCACCACCGCGATCGGCACGCGCAGCTCGTGTGCGGCATCGGCGAGGAACTTGTCGCGCGCCGCGTAGCCCTGCTGCACCTTGTCGATCGCATCGTTGAACGCTTCCACCAGCGGCGCAACCTCGGTCGACACCAGCTGCGCATCCAGCCGCGCGCCCGGCTGGCCGATATCCAGCTCCTTGGCCTGCTGCGCGGAACGCCGCACACCGCGCATCGCGCGGTGGATCACCGTCGGCATCACCAGCAGCGTGACCACGATCAGCGGCAGGAAGAACCACAAGCCAATCAGGCGCAACACCATCAGTGCGCCATCCAGCAGCCCGCCCTTCGGTGCGCCCCCCACCATCACCGTGATGCGTCGGCCATCCTCGTTGCGGATCATGACCCTGGCCACATCCAGGTAGGGCGGCACCAGCGAACCGAGTTCGGTGGCACCCAGCGTCGGCAACCGCGCCAGCAACGGCGCGTGGATGGCCGGAATCGTGCCGCGTTCCAGCCAGATGCCCTTGTCATCGACCGCCGCGAACCAGAGATTGCCTCCCGCATCCGCGTCCAGCCTGCGCCAGCGCGCTTCATCCAGCACCAACCGGCCGCCCTCACTGTGCACGGCCTTGGCCACCGCCTCGGCCATGAACATGTCCATGCCCCAGGAGTCCTTGTCACCCCAGGTCAGGATCAACGCAACCACCGCGAACAGCACGGTGAATGCCTGCGCGAGGAACAGGCGCCAGGCCAGGCCGAGCGTGATGGAACGGATCGGACGCGCCATCTCAGGCCTCCGCCAGCAGGTAGCCGACGCCCCGGATCACGTGGATCTCCACGCCCGCCCCGGCCTGCTGAAGCGCCTTGCGCAGCTTGGAAATGTGCGCATCGAGCGCATTGGACTGGATCTCATCGTCAAAGCCGTATACCGCCGCTTCCAGCGCACTGCGGGTGACCGTGCGCCCCTGCCGCATTGCCAGCGCCTGCAGCACCAGCACCTGCCGGCGCGGCAGCGGCAGCGGCTGGCCTTCCACCTGAGCCTGCAGCGACTCGAAGTCGAATTCGAGGTGTCCCAGCCGCAGGCTCGGCGTCACCATCGCAGACGGCCGCCGCGACACCGCACGGATGCGCGCCATGAGTTCCTCGATCGCCACCGGCTTGACCAGGTAGTCATCGGCACCGACGTCCAGCCCTTCGACCTTGTCCGACAACGTGCCCTTGGCCGTCAGCATGATCACCGCCAGGTTCGGGCGCAGTGCACGCGCGGTAGCGACAAAACCGGCGCCGTCACCATCGGGAAGCTGGCGGTCGAGCAGCATCAACTGGTGCACCGGATCGCGCAGCGCGATGGCCGCCTCGGCCAGGCTGCCGACCACGTCGGCCACCACGCCCTGCCGCTCCAGGCCCGATTGCAGGGCACGGGACAGGTCAGGATCGTCTTCGACCAGAAGGATGCGCATCAGGGACTCGGCTGCCGGAAACGGTGCCGATCATAGTGCCTGGCGCCTGCCTTGGGCGTCATTGCGTGCCGATTGCCCAGGCGCAATGTTCTGACAATGTTGGGCCCGCACCATGCACAGTCATCCCCCGCAAAGTGGCTGATCGATGCCGTCGCTGTCCCCGACCCTGCTGCGCCCCCTGCTGTTCTCCGCTGCCATCGGCCTGCCGTTGATCACGCAGGCCGCCGACCGCAGCCCCGGCGTGCAGGCCGGCATCACCGCAGGTGCGACGTCCGGCGCGTATGCGCACTACGACGTCAAGCCGCTGGTCGTACCGGCGATTTCCTGGCAGGGCCAGCGCTTCTTCGCCAGCCCCGGCTCGCTGGGCATGTACCTGTACAAGGGCCAGGGCCTGCGGCTGTCGGCGGCACTAACGCCGTACACGCTGCGCTTCAAGACCGACGACGTGAATGATCCGCAGCTGCGCCGCCTGCACAGCCGGCAGATGTCGGCCATGGCAGGAATCAACGGTGAATACAGCGCCGACTGGGGCATTGTCGAGGCCGGTGTGATGCGTGAGATCACCGGGCATGGCGGTGGCTTCGAATCGCGCCTGCATTACAGCTATCCGATCCAGGCCGGCCGCTTCACCTGGGTGCCACGGGTGGGCGTGGTGCACTCCAGCGCACGCCTGCTGGACTACTACTACGGCATCAGCGACGAGGAAGCACTGCGCTCGGGCCTGGCGGCCTACCGCCCGCGCAGCACGACATCGCCGAGCCTGCAGATCGCGGTCAGCACGCCGCTGGGCACCAAGTGGCGTGCAACAGGCGTGGTCGCCAACCAGTGGTTCGGCGATGCGGTGAAGGACAGCCCGATGGCACGACGTGGTACACAGACGTCGGCCTTCGTTTCCCTGATGCGCTCGTTCTGATCGAGCGCCTGCTACGGACAAGGACCCCCCATGGCCTCCGTCTCCCCTGCTGCTGAAGCGCACGCGATCCTGCGTGCTCCCGATCTGGAAAGCGCCGAGCGCGCCTACCTGGGCCTGATGCCCGACCTGGAACACGTCAACGCGTTGGCGCGGCGCGCCCTGGGACTTTCGCGCGTAGCCGATGCAGCGCGCGGCTACGCGCTGTCGATGACCCTGGTCGGGCTGCGCCTGCAGGAGCTGGAGATGGGTGAGGCCATCGCGAAGGAACAGCGCCAGGCGACCCTGCGCAGCCTGCGCCAGGCCTTCGACGCCTGAGCGCAGGGTAGCAACGGCGCATGCAGCCGGTGCTGCAGCGCCGCGCAAGGACTCAGCGGAAGGTGGTCCAGGCCAGGACCGCAGCCAGCAGGGCCACCCAGACCACCGCCTTGAACGTGCCCTCCAGCATGTTGCCGCCGAACAGCAGTTCAAGCACTGGATTGGGCCGGGACACCGGGACATGATCGCTCATCGGGAAATCCTTCTGGTAATGAGGGGAAGGCAGGCGCGCATGCCTGCGCGGGTGCCACTCTAGTACAGGCGCGGCTCCCGTGCGCGCGTGGCGAACATCGACTTAACATCCCGTGCGCCAGTTCCGGTATGTTCGGGCCAACGCTGCGTTCAAGGATGATCGATGATCAAGCGCGTCCTGTTCCCCGTTGTGGCCCTGTTGCTGTCTGCGCTGATCGTCGCGCTGGGATGGCAGAACCGCCAGCTGCGGCAGATCAATCAACAGATGGCCTCGCAGCTGCAGGACATGCGGCTTGAAGCGCACGGCCTGGCACTTGGCAGCCTCGCCGCCCCGCTTGCACTGACGACCACGCAGCAGGCCCGCGTGCAGATTGGTGGCCCACGCGCCAGCCCGCAGATCCTCTATTTCTTCTCCACGGCCTGCCGCTACTGCCTGGCCTCGATGCCACATGTGCGGAAGATTGCCGCTGCACGGGGCGCCAGTGAACTGATCGGCGTGGGCCTTCCTCCCTACGATGAACTGGCCAGCTACGCCGGCAGGCACGATCTGCGCTTCCCGATCGCCATCGACAGCGGAGGCGATGCATCGAAGCGCTATCGCGCAACGGTCACGCCGATGCTGATCGTGCTGGGTAACGACGGCAGTGTGGCCTACAAGCATGTCGGCCAGCTTGATGAGCAGGTCGTACATGCCGCCATGACGTCGTTGGCGCCGGACCTCGCCCTGCCCTGACCAGACTGACTCCGATACCTCGTCATTACTCCCGCGCCACCACTGGCACTCACGTGCCTTCGGCAACTGCAACACCACAACGCCAACCAAGGAGATATACATGATCGGAAAGAAAGTCCTTTCGTCCGTCGCCGGTATCGTCGTTGTCGCGGCCATGGCCTTCGGCGCCGCCCAGGCCTTCGCCGTCGCGCCCAAGACCGGCTACGCGCCGGGCTGCGAACCGCACCCGAGCTGTCCGTTCGGCAATTCCGGCAAGCCCGGCCAGGTGCTGTGCTGTGATCCGTTGTAATCCCATCCGTTCCGAAGCCCGGGTTTACTGACCCGTTGCCACCGCCGCGACGCTGTTCCGGCTCCGCGGCGGTGGCAGGGCCACGGGGTACTGGCCACCCCACCCCGGATTCATCCTCCCCGGACCCGCTTGACGCACGCTTTACCGGCTTTCGTCGCATACCGGTTTCACCGCACAGGAGGCAGTGCCACGCTGGACTCCCTTCTCCGGAGCACCGTGCCATGCCGATGCTTGCCCTGCTGCTGTTGTGCGCTGGCTTGTTCGGCCGCGATGCCGATGCCGGGGATGTCTCCCTGCGCCGCCAGATCCTGCAGGCCGATGCCGGGCACGCGGGCGCTCCGGCGGCACGGGATCCGGCCACCCTGCAGCTGTACCGGCTGCGCCAGGACCGCGTACTGCGTGTTGGCTACCAGCCTCTGGCCGCAGACGGCCAGCAGCAACGGTCCAGGCCGGCGCGCTACGCGCAGGTCTGGGAACGCGTCGAGGGCCACTGGAAGCTGCAGCGCATGATCAGCATCGACGAATGGGTCGCGCAGCGCTGATGCGCGGCGAGGCTGCCAGCACAAACGAAAAAAGCCGGCCCAAGGCCGGCTTTCATCGTGATCCACCGCTGCACCGGTCATACCAGGAGCCAGGTGGTGGGCGGTACAGGGTTCGAACCTGTGACCCCTACCATGTCAAGGTAGTGCTCTACCGCTGAGCTAACCGCCCATCTTGTTCTTGCCGCCCGAAAGCTGGCCTTGCTACGTAAAAACCCGGCGCCAGGGCCGGGCTTTGCAGTTCACGACAGCCCCCTTTGCAGGGACTTCGTGGTGGGCGGTACAGGGTTCGAACCTGTGACCCCTACCATGTCAAGGTAGTGCTCTACCGCTGAGCTAACCGCCCGTTTTGCTTCTGCATTTCCGCGATTGCGTCGGTGCAGGCCGCGTATATTACGGATGCCAGCCGTGAAGCGCAACACTTTTGTGAAGATGCGGCTGCCCTGCCACGTTCAGCCCAGGCTGGCTTCCTTCAGCTGCCGGATCTGGTCGCGCACGCGTGCCGCATCCTCGAACTCCAGGTCCTTGGCATGCTGGTACATCTGCTGTTCCAGCGCCTTGAGCCGGGTGGCCAGCTGGGCCGGGCTGAGCGACCGGTAGTCGGCCCCTTCCTCTGCCACGCCTGCCCGGCTCTTGCCCTTGCCCTTCTTGGCTTCCTTTTCGGCCGCATCGGACCGGGCGCCTTCAAGCACGTCGACGATCGGCCGTGCCACCGAGCGCGGCACGATGCCGTGTTCCTCGTTGTACTCGACCTGCTTGGCGCGGCGGCGATCGGTCTCATCGATCGCCGCCTGCATCGACCGGGTGATCTTGTCGGCATAGAGGATCGCCTTGCCGCGCACGTTGCGCGCCGCACGGCCGATGGTCTGGATCAGCGAGCCGGTGGAGCGCAGGAAGCCCTCCTTGTCGGCATCCAGGATCGCCACCAGCGACACCTCGGGCATGTCCAGGCCTTCGCGCAGCAGGTTGATGCCGACCAGCACGTCGAACTTGCCCAGGCGCAGGTCGCGGATGATCTCCACGCGCTCGACCGTGTCCACGTCCGAATGCAGGTAGCGCACGCGGATGCCATGCTCGGTGAGGTACTCGGTGAGGTTCTCCGCCATGCGCTTGGTCAGCGTGGTGACCAGCACGCGGTCGCCGGCCTTGATGCGCTCGTTGGCCTCGCTCATCAGGTCATCGACCTGGGTACCGACCGGACGGATTTCCACCACCGGATCGATCAGGCCGGTCGGGCGCACCACCAGTTCGGTGATCTCGTCTCCCGCTTCACGATATTCATAGGGGCCGGGCGTAGCCGACACGTAGATCGCACGTGGGCAGCGCTCCTCCCACTCCTCGAAGCGCAGCGGACGATTGTCCAGCGCCGATGGCAGGCGGAAGCCGAATTCGACCAGGGTCTCCTTGCGCGAGCGATCGCCCTTGAACATCGCGCCGATCTGCGGAATGGTCACGTGCGATTCGTCGATCACCAGCAGCGCGTCGGGCGGCAGGTAGTCGAACAGGGTCGGCGGCGGCTCGCCGGCATTCTTGCCGGTGAGGTGGCGCGAGTAGTTCTCGATGCCGTTGCAGAAGCCGACCTCGGCCATCATTTCGATGTCGAACTGGGTGCGCTGGGCCAGGCGCTGCGCCTCGACCAGCTTGTTCTCCGCGTACAGCTGCTCCAACCGCTCCTTCAGCTCGACCTTGATGGTGTCCACCGCCGCCAGCACACGCTCGCGGGTGGTCGCGTAGTGGGTCTTCGGGTACACGGTGAAGCGCTGCATGTTGCGCAGCGTCTCGCCGGTGAGCGGGTCGAACAGGGTGATCTTCTCGACCTCGCCATCGAACAGCTCCAGGCGCAGCGCCTCGCTGTCCGACTCGGCCGGGAACACATCGATCACTTCGCCGCGCACGCGGAACGTACCGCGCTGCAGTTCGTACTCGTTGCGCGTGTACTGCAGCTGGGTCAGGTGATTGATCAGGTCGCGCTGGTCGATGCGCTCGCCCTTGGACAGGATCAGGCGCAGCGACAGGTAATCCTCGGGCGCACCCAGGCCATAGATCGCCGATACGGTCGCCACCACGATCGCATCCGGGCGCGACAGCAGGGTCTTGGTCGCGGCCAGGCGCATCTGCTCGATGTGCTCGTTGATCGAACTGTCCTTCTCGATGAAGGTGTCCGACGACGGCACATAGGCTTCCGGCTGGTAGTAATCGTAGTAGCTGACGAAGTACTCCACCGCGTTGTGCGGGAAGAACGCCTTGAACTCGCCATACAGCTGCGCCGCCAGCGTCTTGTTCGGCGCCATGATCAGCGTCGGCTTCTGCACGTTCTGGATGACGTTGGCGATGGTGTAGGTCTTGCCCGAGCCGGTGACGCCCAGCAGGGTCTGCTTGGCGATGCCCGCTTCGAAGTTGCTGGTCAGCTTCGCGATGGCATCGGGCTGGTCGCCCGCCGGCGAGTACGGCGAGACGAGTTCAAAACGGTCGCTCATGGTGTTGCCAGTTCCCGGGAAGGGTGAGTATACGGGGCCAGGAGTGACGGCCGGCTGAGGGGTTTCCGGGCAGCCGAGCGCGGCGCTACCTGATGGCGCAGCCCCTGCGAGGCAGCGAGGCTGGATCCATGCGCCCCCCTCCTGCTTCCAGCCCCGACACACAGCACGGCATGCATCTGCTCGAACTACTGGTGGTGGTGGCGGTCCTTGCCGTCCTGCTGGCAGCCGGCTGGCCCGCCCTGCAGGAACTGATGCTGCATCAACGTGCGGAATCCACCCGCCTCGGCCTGCAGTCCGGCCTGGCCACCGCGCGCTACCAGGCCATCATGCGCAGTGCGCTGATCGGCCTGTGCGCAAGCCCCGATGGGCACCACTGCGGCGACGATTGGAGCCAGGGCTGGATCGTGTACAGGACCGACGGGCGACGACAGCCCCCCTCCTCCGTCGACTCCATCCTGCTGCACCAGTCCGGCCTGTCCAGCGTCAGGATCAGCGCCGCCAGCAGCAGCGGCCGGCCACAGATCTACTTCCAGCCGGATGGCCGCAGTCCCGGAGCGAACCTGACGCTGCGCATCTGCGCGGACGACCGGGAGCATGCCCGCGTCATCGTCAGCAACAGCGGCAGAATCCGCTCGACCCGCAGCCAGGACGGCCCGCCCTGCTGACAACAAAAAAGGCCTGCGGATAACCGCAAGCCTTTGATGCGTAATGCTTGGCGCCCGAAGTTGGACTCGAACCAACGACCCCCTGATTAACAGTCAAGTGCTCTAACCGGCTGAGCTATTCGGGCGGGGAGGCGCATTGTAATCACCTCGAACAGAGAGTGCAACACTCTTTCACGCAGCCCTGCAGGCAGCTTCCCGCTCGCGTCACCAGCAGTCGGACAGTGTTGCCTGCGACGTCTTCACATTGGCCTGATTGAGCGTCAGGTCGCCACATTTGTCCTTGGTCTGCGCATTGGCCGCTGCTGCCGTGAACGTGAACGTCGACTGCCCGGTCTCCATGGACAGGGTGTAGGCCGCGGTGCCGCCCTCGCGTGGCGAGTTGATGGAATCAGCTCCGCCGGGGAAGGTGAAGCCCACATAGGTGTTGTTGATGGTGTGGTAGCGCTCGGCCAGCTGCGCGTACTCCACCAGATCGGCCTTGGCCTGCGCGCGCCGCGACTTGAGAACATGCGCGCTGTAGTTCGGATAGGCGATCGCAGCAAGGATCGCCACGACCGCCACCACGATCATCAGTTCGATCAGGCTGAAACCGCGGGCCACGCGGCCCGCCATCCACGGTGTACGCATTGCGGTGGCTCCTGGTGCCTGCAAAGAAGGAACGTCGATCACTGGATCTGCCTCCACGACTGGCGACCGCAGGGGTACGGCAGGTACATCGGCTCCGCGCCAGCCACCGAAATCTGCATCATGCAGGCATCGCCCGGGGGCTTCGGCGGCGGACTGCCAGGCTTGCCCGCATCCGGCGGCGCCAGCCGCGGCACCACGGAGGTGGTGACATCCCTCACCGGCGCGTTGCCGCCGGTGTTCAGCGCAACACCCGCCGTCCCTGCGCCCTGCGATTTTCCGTCCGGCGCGCCAAAGCGCACCTGCGACATCGATGCCTCGCCACTGCTGGCCTGGAGGCCGAACAACCAGTTCGAGCCATCCACCGAACAGCCCTGGGCTTCGGAAGGAATGTAGGTCGGGAAGAACACCACGCCGGAGACGATACGCGGATTGCCGACGGCCCGCTCCTTGTTCGCGAGTGTCACTGTCCAGCCACGACTGACCGTGGGAATGCTGCCTGCAGTCAGCGTGCGCAGATTGTCACTGATGCCGGCGGCATACGAACGCAGGTTGGCCGAAGTCAGTGTCGCGGTCGACAGGCCGGCCTCGGTGTCGTTGATGCCGTACAGCGCCTGCAGCGCCGAATCGTTCTCGTCGCCGTAGTAGGAGAAACTGCCGGTGCCGAAGATCAGCATCACACCGCCGGACGGCCCCGTGGTCACGGTCATGCCACCGGTGATCGGCTGACGATAGGTCAGGCGATCACTCGCATCGACATGCGTATCGGTGGTGAACAACGGCACCGTCGGCGCAGCATCGTTGCGCAGGTCGAACTTCCAGACCGCGCCGCGCTTGTCGGCCGCATAGACAGTATCTGCCAGGCCATCGCGCACCTGTTCGTTCTGCCCCGCTCCACCCCAGCGATCGACCACGACGATGTTGCCCAGCCCATTGCTGCCGGCCGGCAGGTTGGTGCCGGACTCGACGGCTTCGATCATGCGGATGGTCGGGGTGCTGCCGGCCACCATATCAACCACGAACAGGACCGCCTTGCCGCTGCTGCTTTCATAACCATTGCCGAAGATCGCGCGGAAACTCACCGAACCGTCTGCGTTCTTCATCGGCACGATCACCGGCTTGCCCAGTACATGGCCGATGTTGGCCCGTACTTCGCTGTCCAGCGCCGAGTTCAGATCGCTGATCTCCCACAGCAGCGAACCGGTTCCCCCGAAGCTGCCCGGATCGGACACATCCAGTGCGAACACGCTGCGCCCGCCCGCGCCGGCAGTACCCACCAGCGAGGTGGTCCAGCCATTGCTGCCATAGGTGTCGCTGACCGTTATCGGGCCATCGACGTAGTAGCGATGCTGGAAGCGCTGGGTGTTCTCATTGGTCGGATCGTAGGGCAGCAGCAGATTGCCCATATGGCCCAGCGCGGTGGACGGAATGTAGGCGAACAGCTCCTTGCCGCCGTCACTGTCCATTTCCCCATCCGCGCCCATGCCGCCATCGAAGGCATGCAGCATGCCGTCATTGGCACCGGCATAGACCATGTAACGACGATCATCCCGCTTGGTGGTCATGTACTCGGCGTAGCTGCTGCCGATCGCACCCGGCAGACGGCGGAAACCATAGTCGTCCAGGGGCGAGCTCAGCACCGGCGTGGAGGTGATGATGTCGCCCAGCACGGTGGTGCGGTCACGCAGCTTGCCGCCATTGCGCTTCTCGTTGCCGGTGGCACCCCGCAGATAGGCCACCGCCGTAGCCGAGTCGGTGGCCAGCGTGGTGATCTCGGATTCAGAGCAGATCCTCATGCCCGGATACAGCGAGCCCGACTTGTCGCACAGATTGGCCAGGCTGACGTTGCCACCGGAGAAATCCACCAGCGCGCCGTTGCGCCAGAAACGGATGCGGCGTGAATCGGCCGCCGGCATCTGCGCGGAGGCTTCCCAGGCCTCCTCCGAAATGACCTTGCGGGTGGATTCTTCCACCTTCAGGTTGAAGGCGTGCAGTTTGCCGTACCAGTCGGTGCCGTTGTTGGTCGCTTCGTAGAACGGCTCCACCGACAACGAGCCTACGCCGATGCGCGCGCCGGTCAGCGAACGCGAGCCGGACGGCGTGGCGCCCTGGGCGACATTGCTGATGATGCGGCGCATCGCAGCGGTGATATCGCCCGGACGCGTGGCATTGACCATTTCGCCGCGGGTGTCATACACCGCGTTCCACAACTCATCGACCGCTTCCGGCTTGAGATCCTGCGTCGACGTGGGGAAGTTCGGCTTGTTCACATAGGGATTGGGGCTGAGGACCCACGGCCGTTTCGGCTCCGGCAGGTACTTGACGCCGAACTCCTTGCCCAGCGTACCCAGGGTCACGCCGTAGAAATTCATGTGCAGGTGCGTCTGGCAGTCCAGCGCCGGGTCTGGATTGGCGCCCTTGCACTCGGAAGGCACTGGAACGGAATTGGTCTCCTTGGTATCCACCAGGGACTTTTCGTAGTACGGCGCCACCAGGTCCTTCATCAATGTCCTGTTTTCGGTCTCATTGATGTAGCCGTCGGTGAACAGCATGCCGGCGTTCTTCTGGCATGACAGCAGCACCGGCGCTTTCGCGTCGGTACGCTTGAACTGCTGCCCCAGGTAATCGGCGGCCGATCGATTGGGCGTACTGCTACTGGCCCGCATGTCCTTCATGATGTCATCGAGAAGCGTCGACTTCTCATCATCATTGGTCATGTTGTACATCGTGACGTTACGCCGGTTGTTGATGCGGAACCAGCCGACTCGCAGGTTGGTCTGGTCATGCAGCGCAGTGGTGGCTGCGCCGATCAGCGATTCGCGACGCGTCCGATACAGGCTGAACCATCGGGCGAAGTTGCCCATGGCCTGGTTGTACTTGGCCGTATTGTTGCCGAAATTGGCGAGCTTGATTTCGTACTTGTACAGGGTGCCCGGGCGACCACCGACAGGATTGGTCACCGCGACCGGTGACGCGGTATAGCCATAGTCTTCAGGCAACGTAGCCCGATCCACCAGATAGAACGTGGCCGGGAAGAACACCATGGCCGCACTGCAGTTCCCGGTGAGGGTCACGGCCTTGGAGCCGACCACGCTGAAACCGCCGTCGGTCGAGCTGTTGTTGCGGTTCAGATCACCACAGCGGTCGCGTTCGATACGCGTGCCGGACGGCAGCACCATGCCGCTGTAGAACTGGAATCGCCAGGCCACGTTGCTGCCATTGACCACGATGGCATTACTCGTCGAATCGGCGGTCAGGTTCAGCGTACCCGTCTTCAGAGAGAAGGCGCCGCTCGGCCGAGGATCCAGCGGCGCACTCTTGGGATCGATGCCCTGTTTCGGGAAGTCGGCATTGGGTTCCGGAAGGCCCGTCTTCCAGTAAGAGTATGTTTCGCGTGGATCGAAGTAGGAGGCATTGACGTCCGGAGAGCGTGCGAAACCGTAAGCATCCAACGGCGGAAGTGCCAGATTGGAGTCCCGACCGTAGCTTGGAAACACATAGTGGTACAACAGCCCGCGATCAACGTAGCCGTTGGCCTCGCTGCCCGTGTAGAAGCTCTTGCCGCCCCAGCGGTAAACGCCGTCGCGGGTATTGTTCAGCACTTCCCAAAGCATCGAACCGGAATCGTCCAGCGCCATCAGGAACGCTGGCGGCGTCTGCACCTGGATGTTCAGCGGCGCCTGCGCCAGCGTGCCCTGGGCCTGGGCGGCCATCAGGCTGTAGATGAAATAGCCTCCCCCCAGCGCCAGTGCGGCGCCGCCTGCGGCCATGAAGCGGAATTTGCGCGAAGCCATGGCCTGCGTCCTCAGAGTTTGAATACGGTGTCGATCACCACCGACGACGAGCTCGCATCGGCATCGTCGGTAGCGAACCCGGTGATCTGGTAGATCGGTGTGGTGTCATCCAGCGGCCGGCCCATGTCCAGCGACGATTCGCCAACCACGCAGCTGTCGATCTGCCGCACGTTGACGGCCGGCGCCGTCTCGTCGCGCCGGTCCTCCGCCCAGCCGGCGGGATCGAAGCCGTCATCGCAGACACGCGATACATCCCCCGCCTGCAGCAGGCTGCCCTCGCTCACGCTTTCGCGATTGGTGATCTGTTCCACCGAACGCTCGGCCGCCCGCACCACGCCTTCCGAATTCTGGAAAGCGCGGTTGGCCGCCCGGTAGTTGGCCGCCATCTTTTCCTGCATGCCGGCCACCTGCATGCCGGCAATTCCGAGCAGCGCCAGCAGGATGAGCATCACCAGGGCCACATACAGCACCGCACCCCGCTGCTGGGCAGGAGCGACGACAGGCCGGAAGGAGCGCGGGAAAGGAGTCATGGTCAGTTTCCGAACAGGCGATTGCGCAGCGCAATCGACACTTCATAGCTGGAGCGGTAATGACCGTCGGACTTGTCGCCGTTGGCAAAGCCCACGCCGAGCACGGACAGCGCATTGGCCGAGCGGGTCGAGGACGACGGCGACGGACTGCGTGCCAGCAGCCCCACCTGCACCTGCCCCACGCGCAGCCATTGCGCGGCACCCGCGGCATCGGCATCAGTGCTGACGCCATCGGCCGCAGCGAACTGCGTGATGTTGCCGGCCGGCGGCGTGTCCAGGCTGATGTTGGCGGTGTTGTCCAGGCCGTACATCAACTGCAGGCTTTCGATGCCTTCCACCAGTTCTTCGTTGATCGAGTAGGCGCCATCACTGTCGGCACGCGCGCGGCGCAGGCCCGGCTGCTTCGTCTCCGGATTGATGCCCACGTAATAGACCATCGACTCGGCGCGATACAGCATCGTCTGCCCGGTGGGCTGCGCGGCATAGCGCGACAGGTCGAGCGAGGCGGCGGTGACCCGTGCGGCGCTCAACGTGCCCGCGAACACATCCGCGTGGCCGCAGTCGGCGATGCCGAACAGGGTCGGATCGCCCACGCCACCGCCAGTCAGGCGGGCGACGCGGGTGCTGTCCATGTCCAGCAGCGCGTTGCCGCCGTCCGTGGAAATGGCCGTGACCGGCACGCCTTCCGGCGCGAAGAAGCGCAGGACGAGCACGTCGCTGCCGCCGGCGGGTGCCGGGATGAGCCCTTCGATCGCGGTAGGCAGGCCGGTCGGAGCCGACCAGTCCGCGCCCAGCGTCAGGCTCCCGCCCGGCGTCGTCTCGGGCGCATCGAAGCCCTGGATGGACACGCTGAAATCCAGCGGACTGCCGTCGCCCGAGGTTGCCCCCAGGTGTGACACCGGGTCGCCCTGGTTCTTCACCACATGGGCCTGGTCGTTGACGCAGCCCATGTGTCCGGCCATGCGGATGTCGCGCTCCAGGAAATCCAGCGCGAAACGCGCGTTCTCCTGCACGCGGGAGGCGCCCTCGGACAGGCGGGAGGCCGTCTGCGAGGCGATGAACACCTGGACCACGCCCAGCATCAGCACGAGGCTGATCACCAGCGCGACCATCAGCTCAACCAGCGACAGGCCGGCCATCGCGGCACGACGGTTCATGACCATGCTCACAGCTCCGTATCCAGGGCGAAGGTGGTGGCCTTGTCCGGATCGTCCGGATCCCAGCGCTGGTCGCCCCAGCTGACGGCCACCCTCACGTTGCCGCCGTTGTAGGTGACTTCCGCGCCGGCGTCATCACCCAGCGCCTTCACCACCTGGCACTGCCAGCGCGCGACCTTGGCGGAAATGGCGACGTCGCCGGTATCGGCACTGCACGCCTTCTCGGCGGTCTTGCTGCCTGCGGCAAACGACGCGGTGGTATACCACGCCGCCTGATAGCGGTTGCTGCGCATCTGCTCGGTCAGGTCATAGGCAAGATTGGTGGCCTGGGTACGGTAGTTGGCGCTCTGCACGAAGCGGACGTTCATGGTCTGCAGCAGCGCGAAACCCAGCAGGCCGAATGCCAGCACGATGATGGCGATCAGCACTTCCAGCAGGGTGAAGCCCCCTGCCTGCCGCGCGCGGACGGAACGGGATTTCATGGGCAGGCTTCCTTGGTGCTGCGGATCTGCCCGGAGGCGTTCACCGTCAATGTGCGCTTGTGCAGCGCGTCCTTGCTGCAGACATCCGGCTCCAGCAGGATCTGCTGATCGGCGCTGGCCCTGCGGCGCCCACGGCCATCGAAGGCGATCACCTCCGACGGCCCGCTGACCGTCAGCTTCGGGCTTGCATTGACGAAGCGCAGGACGGTCTCACCCGACGACATCTCGCCATCACCGTTGGTATCGGCGAAGGCCAGCATGCCGCCAGACCAGCTGCCGTCGCAGCTGGCGCCATCGCTGCTGCCGCACACGCCGCCGCCGCGGTTGCTGCGGATCGCCTCGCTGCGGGCCAGGCTGAGCAGGCCCAGGATTTCATTGTTGCCCGAGGTCACCCGGCTGGAACGCAGGGTGCCCTGGAAGCTCGGAAACGCGATCGCGGCCAGGATCGCCACCACGGCGATGGTGACCATCAGCTCGATCAACGTGAAGCCGCTTTCCCGGCGCAAAGACATTGGACGCTCCCCAGCGTGTTGATGGCCACGATGGGCCATCGCCCTGCCACCGGCAAGCGGCGGCAGGATGAACGGTCAATCCGGGACGACGGGCGTCAAAGGCTTGACGATCCGCCCTCTCCTGTCCGGCCCGGCGCGAGCCCCATCGCGCCGGCGCAGGCTCAGGCCAGCACCTGGTAGCAGGGCTGGTATTCGCCGGAGATCTTCATCCGGCGCTGTTCGACGAAGGCGCGCAGCAGCGCGTCCAGGGCCTGCATCATGTCGGTGTCGCCGTGGATCTGGAACGGCCCGAACTGCTCGATGCGGCGCATGCCGTCTTCCTTCACGTTGCCGGCCACGATGCCCGAGAACGCCCGGCGCAGGTCGGCCGCCAGCGCGTGCGGCGCACGCCCGTGGTGCAGGTCCAGCGCGGCCATCGCCTCGTGGGTCGGCACGAACGGCTGCTGGTACTCCCACGGAATCTCGATCGACCAGTTGAAGAAGAACGAATCCTTCTGCGCCAGGCGGTGTTCGCGCACGCGCTTGATGCCGTTGGCCATCTTCTTCGCCACCGCCACCGGGTCACCGATGATGATCTCGTAGCGCTCGGCGGCTTCATCGCCCAGGGTCAGGCGGATGAAGCGGTCGATCTGCTCGAAGTACGGCGCGGCCACGGTCGGCCCGGTCAGGATCAGCGGGAACGGCAGGTCCTTGTTTTCCTCGCGCAGCAGGATGCCGAGCAGGTACAGGATCTCCTCGGCGGTACCGACGCCACCGGCGAACACGATGATGCCGTGGCCGATGCGGACGAAGGCCTCAAGGCGCTTCTCGATGTCCGGCATGATCACCAGGTGGTTGACGATCGGATTCGGCGACTCGGCGGCGATGATGCCCGGCTCGGTCAGGCCGATGTAACGCGTCACGGTACGGCGCTGCTTGGCGTGGGCGATGGTGGCGCCCTTCATCGGGCCCTTCATCGCGCCCGGGCCGCAGCCGGTGCAGATGTCCAGGCCGCGCAGGCCCAGCTCGTAGCCCACCTGCTTGGTGTACAGGTATTCGTCGCGCGAGATCGAGTGGCCGCCCCAGCACACCACCAGGTTCGGATCACCCGGGTTGAGGATGCGGGCGTTGCGCAGCAGCCCGAACACCGCGTTGGTGATGCCTTCGGACGACTCCAGCTCGGCCGCATAGGCCGGGCCCATTTCGATGGCCATGTAGGCCAGGTCACGCACCACCGCGAACAGCAGTTCGGCGACGCCGCGGATGATCTCGCCATCGACGAAGGCCATCGCCGGCGCGTTGACCAGGTCGATGCGCACGCCGCGATCCTGCTGCGCCACCTGGATGTCGAAATCGGGATACAGATCGCGCGCCGCGCGCGGATCGTCAGAGGCACTGCCGCTGGTCAGCACGGCCAGCGCGCAGCGGCGCAGCAGCTCGTGCATGCCGCCGGCGGAGGCATCGCGCAGGCGCGCCACTTCGGCCCGCGACAGCACATCCAGCCCACCGCGCGGGTAGATCCGTGCGTCCTGCACCGGCAGCGCGCGGGCTGCTTTTTCGTTCGTGGTCATGTCCAATTTTTCGCTTCCTTCAAGGTTTCCGACTGTACTGCCGCCCCCTTAAAAAGCAAAACGGCCGGGAAACCCGACCGTTGGATATGTGCTGCCCGTGATCACCTGCCTGGGACCGCTTCGGCGGCATTGGCGCCGCGCACATTTCTGGATGCTACGCCCATGCAGAGCCGCCTGCAAGGACTTTCGCCTGAACGGAAAACGGCCGGGTTTCCCCGGCCGTTTCCATTTACATCATCAGGCTCTGAATGATCAGAACTTGTACTTCAGGGTCAGCTGCATCGACCAACGCGACACGCCGATGTTGCCCCTTTTCTTCTTTTGGCACACAAAGCCTTAAGGGCGGTTATCGAGCAGCCAGCACTGATCTCCCGTGGAGGTCGGTGTTGGCGCAATCGGAACCGCGGCATAGGGATCGACAATCTCCCAAAGCTCGTATCCCTGATTGTAGCCATAAGGATAGTGATACGTAACCGACAACGCAGAAGGTGAACCAGCGGGCATATCCTCCGTTCCGATCTGATACCACCACAGTCGCTCGCCAATCGGAAGCGAGGTAAACCACTCAAGCACCTTTCCGTAGCGCTCCTGAACCGGCAGCCGGCAATCCACGAGAACAAACGCGAACTTATCCTGCTCCGGATTTGATCCGGTCGTGGATCCACTACCTCCCCCGTGCCCAGGGCAATATGACGGATTACACCACGGGTCCGTATCAATTTGGGTCACGCCATTGGATGCCGAAGCTGCGTGCACACCGAGTGACATTCCGAAAACGATGGTGCCGATGATTACTCCTAACTTCACTTTCAACCTCCTCCAGTGAGTACCGCGGGTCAATCAAAATCCATATGGCGCGCAACAAGCTTCTCATCCTCAAGGGCTCTCACCCACTCGTGCACGGCACCGCTCCCATTGCATATCAGGTTCAAATAGAACTCGCGTGATTTTTCAAGCAACTCAAGCATCGGACCCAGCTGAGTATCGGCCAGGAGATTTACTGCCACAACCATGTCTTGCTGAGCAGTCTTCAGATAAAGCGCGAAGAAGGACAGGAAGTGACCTCCAGTACCTGCGGCCATAGCCAGCATCAATGCTCGCATTGTTCTTCCATTTCCATCCTCGAATGGATGAAGCATCGTCATCATGAAAACAAGAAGTATTATTCTCCCCTGCAAATGCAGGCGATCATGTAGCTTCTTGAGCTCTTTGATGTGAGCTTCGACATCAATTCGAGAGGCAATGATGGCGTGCGGATCTCCCGGCCTCCCCACCCAAACTCGATCAGTTCGAAAATTGCCAGATCTGACAGCGTCCGGCGCAGCCGCAGAATGCAATACTCTCAGTTGCGGAGAACCAAACCCCCTCTTTGCCGACTTCTGGCAGGCCTTCGCGAATGCGGCACCTCGGCGGCACTTGAGAAAACCAGCAGGATCAGAGCGACATTCTGGGCAATAGCGAAATCTGCAATTCGCCACGCGAGAGCACAACACATTGAAAGATGCGGAGTCCCCAGTGGCCGGCACATCAACCGAAAAGTTTGCGCTTGAAAGCAACGCAAGCGATTCCGACGGCAATCCGTACATAGCCTTCAATGGCCGCTCCGCTTTATGTCCATCCCCTCTTATATCAGCGAACACTGCCCATTTCTGCGATGAATCTCACGAAGTAGAGCCAACAAAAGAAAACGGCCGGGTTTCCCCGGCCGTTTCCACTTACATCATCAGGCTCTGAAAGATCAGAACTTGTACTTCAGGGTCAGCTGCATCGACCAACGCGAAACGCCGGTATTGCCCTTGTCGTTGTTGTTTTCCTGGATGGTCGGGGTATCGGTGCTGCCGGTGAAGTTGTAGATGTACTTGCCGGTCGCCGGGTCGATACCTGCGTAGCTGGCCACGCGGGCGGTCGAGTTGAAGCCGTAATCTTCGATGCGGCCCCACTTCTTGTTGAGCAGGTTGCCGACATTCATGATGTCCAGCGCCAGCTCACCCTTGTGCTCCTTCACGAAGCCCGGGAATTCCTGGGCAATGTGCAGGTCGAAGCTGTTGACCCACTTGGTGCGGAAGGCGTTGGCCGGGGCGATCTGGCCCTGGTACTTCGCCAGCTGCGGGTTGGCGGCCAGCCAGTCGAAGAAGGCCTTCTCCATCGTCGCGCCGCCAGTGAACTTGACGTCGCCCGGGCCGTTCGGCACGTAGAACAGGTCGTTGAAGTAGCCGGCGCCGGTGGTGGCAGCGGCGTCGCCGTTCATGTCGTTGTAGTAGATGTAGCTGAACGGACGACCCGAGCGGCCTTCATAGAACAGGCCCACGGTGGTGTTGTAGTTGCCGAAGAACGCCTTCTTCCAGTTGATCGAACCGGTCACGCGGTCCTTGATCGCGTAGCGCGAATCATAGGCCACGTTCTCGTTGGCGGTACCGATCAGGGTGCTGCCCCAGTTGGAGGTGTTCTGCGAGCTGGTCAGCGGGCTGACTTCCTTCGCGGCAGTGTAGGTGTAGGCCAGCGACCAGCCCCAGTTCTCGGTCAGCGGCTTGTTCAGGCCAGCGGTGAACTGGCGGCTGCTGCCCTTGTCCGTGTTGCGCATCAGCAGCACGTCGCCCATGTCATTCGGACGGTTCTTCTTGCCACCCACGGTGCCGCCACCCACGGCGGTCGCGCCTTCGCGGATCGAGCAGTTGGTGCCGGCGCACGGCACATAGCCTGCATCATTCCAGTACAGCTCGCGACCGTCCTGGCCGATGCGGGTGTAGGACGGGCCACCGGCGTTCTTGTACAGGTCCAGGCGCTCGAAGTAGATGCCGCTCTTGACCTTGGTGTACAGGAACTCAGCCGACGCGACGATGCCGTACCACGGCAGTTCGTGGTCGAAGGCAAGGTTCGACTTCCACACCGACGGCAGTTTCAGGTCCGGCGCGGCGATGTCGACGTTCTGGCGAGCACCGGCACCTGCAGCCGGGATGTACGGCGGATTGGTGTTCGGGGTGAAAATGCCGGTCTGGTTACGAACGGTGTACTCGGTGTAGTTCAGGCCGGTGTTCTGGTAGGCACCTGCCAGCCACACGTTCGGGGCAGCGCCACCGAACAGGCCCACGCCGCCACGCAGCTGGGTCGGACGATCGCTGTCGAAGGTGTAGTTAAAGCCGAAGCGCGGCTGCACCAGCTTCTTGTCGGGCAGCTTGGTGTTGTCGTAGCCGTACAGCTCCATGATGCGCGGGTTGTACAGGCGCTGGTTGCTGAAGTCCGGCATGTCGACGCGGACGCCGCCCTGCACGGTCAGGTTGCTGTTGACCGCCCAGCTGTCCTGGATGAACAGACCGGTGTTCTTCAGGGTGTAATTGGCCGGGATGTCGTCGTAGCTGCCACCCGCGCGCGGGGCACGCACCACGTACTGGTTGACGCGGCCCGCTGCGAAATCAGCCAGGTTGTTGAACACATACGCGCCGTTGACGTTGCGGCCGTAGTAGTTCATCAGGTCGTTCTTGGAGTAGTCGAAACCGAACTTGACGGTGTGGTCGCCGATGTACCAGTTGGCGGCACCGAAGGCGCTCAGCTCCTTGCTCTCGACCGCATTGACATGCGAGTTCTGCTCGGTACCGAAGTACAGCGAGTCATTGCCGCTGGCACCGAAACCACGGACCTGGATCTGCGGCAGGCTGGACGGAGTGGTACGGACCGAGGTGTATTCCTTGTGCGAGATCTTGAACTCGGTCGAGAAGTTCTCGGACCAGTCGCTGAACAGTTCGCCCATCCAGGATTCGTAGGTCTTCGGCTGCTGGTACCAGAAGGTGCTCAGCGAGATCGCGCTGTTGCTGATCTGCGGGAAGCGGACGACGTTCTGCTCGAGCTTGTTGTAACGCACCGCGGCGCGGTGGTTCTCGTTGATGTTCCAGTCGATCTTCAGCGCGTACTCTTCCACCTCGGTCTTGTTGGCCGGGGGATTGAGCGAGCCTGCGTCGAAGCCGTAGCCGGTGGCGATCTGCTGCGCACGGGCGATGTCGGCATCGGTGATGGTGCCCTTGCCGTACGGCGAATCGGTCAGGCTGACGCCCGGAGCCGAGCGCTCCATCTTCTCGTAGTTGGCGAAGAAGAACAGCTTGTCCTTGACGATCGGGCCGCCGAAGGTCATGCCGTAGGTCTTCTCGTCATCGAAGCCGTTGAAGCGGACGCCGTCCAGCTCCTTGCGGACCATGTCCTTGTCGCGGTACGCGTAGTACACGGTGCCGCCGAAGTTGTTGGTACCCGACTTGGTCACCGCATTGATCACCGCACCGGTACCGCCGGCGATGGTGGTGTCATAGTTGGCGATGTCGATGTTGATTTCCTGGATCGCATCCATCGACACCGGCTGACGCTCGGTCGGCAGGTTGTTGGATTCCAGGCCGAACGGGTCGCCGGCGCCGATGCCGTCGATGCGGATGGCGTTGTAACGGGTGTTCTGGCCACCGACCGAGATCGCGCCGTCAGCCTTGCTGACCTGCGAGATGCGCGGATCCAGGCGGATGTAGTCCTGGATGTTGCGGTTCACCGACGGCAGCGACTCAAGCGTCTCGCGGTTGACGTTGGTGCCGGTGCCCATCTTGTAGGCGCTGAACAGATCGCTGCCCACGGCAGCGGCAACAACATTGACCGCGTCCAGGTTGGTGGCAGCCAGGTCACCGCCCAGGTTGGCGTTGACGGTGTTGACCTGGTTCAGGTTCAGGTAGACACCTTCTTCGGTCTTGGTGCCAGCACCCGGCTTGGTGATGGTGATGGTGTACGGACCACCCACGCGCAGGCCGCGCGCATTGTATCGACCCGACGCATCGGTGGTGGCACGCGAAACGGTGCCCGACTCGGTGTGGGTGATGGTGACTTCAGCACCGGCGACAGGCTGGCCTGCGGCGGACATCACCTGGCCGCCGACACCGGCGGAGGTGCTCTGGGCGAAGGCGGGAGCGGCGGCGAGTGCAGCCACGAGACCAAGGGTAAGCTTGGACATCCGGAGTGGGTGGGTCATTTTTCGGTAGCCTCGATGCGAGTTGGCGATGGCGGAAAAAAAGCGCATCCAAACAGCCCTGCGGGTGGCTGGTCGGAGAGTTATCTGGGGTTCCCTACCGCTTGGCTGAAGGCAGCCATAACGGTTAACACTAGATTAACACGCTACGCCATCAATGTGACGGTTGTGCGACAAACGGCACCAGATCGCAACGCAATCGTGACGGGTTCTTCACTCCGTCTTTCCCCGGGACTCACTCGCCGGGAAACGCTCCGCTGGCATCGAGAATCCGCCCCCGCCAGGCATGGCCGGCGCGGGACAACAGGGTTACCGCCGCGGCAGCCGCGGCTTCCGGGCCCTGCGCGGCCGGATCCTGGTCAACCGAGTAGGCCCGGGCACGCAGCGCCGTACGCAGCGGCCCCGGGTACAGGCCACTGACCCGAACCGGGCTGCGGCCGAGTTCGTCGTGCAGGCTGGTGATCAGGCCACGCAGGCCATGCTGGGCCACGCCATAGCCGCCCCAGTAGGCCTGCCCGACCCGCTCCGGGGCGTCGACGGCAAACACCAGGGCGGCATCCTCACGTTGCCGCAGCAGCGGCAGGCAGGCCTGGGCCAGCCACGCCGGGGCGGTCAGGGTGACGTGCACCGCGCGGGCGAAACTGGCCGGATCGGCCAATTCGAACGGGGTCAATCCGGGAAAGTGTGCCGCACAGACCAGCAGGCCATCCAGCCGCCCCAGTTCGCGCTGAAGCGCCTGGGCCAGTTCGGCATAGTCGTCCGGGCCTGCTCCTTCCATGTCCAACGGGTACAGCAGCGGTTCCGCGCCAACGGCCTGGACCTGGGCGTAGACCCGATCCAGCCGGCGCGGCTTGCGTCCCAGCAGCACCACCGTGGCGCCGGCGGCTGCAGCAGCCACCGCCGCGGCACTGCCCAGGCCACCGCCCGCACCGGCAACCAGCACCACGCGATCCTGTAACGGGCGGCCATCGAGCGCCCCGTCGGTCGGTGACGTCGATGGCCAGGCACTCATCCCTGGGTCGCCTCTTCGACGATGCGCTTGAGCTCGCCGGACTCGAACAGCTCCAGGACGATGTCGCAGCCGCCGATCAGCTCACCATTGATGAACAGCTGCGGGAAGGTCGGCAGATTGGAGAAGCGTGGAAGGTTGGCGCGGATCTCGGGCTCTTCCAGCACGTTGACGGTGCGCAGGGCGACGGCGCCGGCCGCCATCAATGCCTGTACGGCGCGGCTGGAGAAGCCGCACATCGGGTACTGCGGGGTGCCCTTCATGAACAGCACGAGCGGGTAACGATCGACCTCGGCCTGGATTTGCTGCATCACCGCCACAACCACACTCCTTGCTTCGTCGGACAAACCGACCGCGGTGGTCGGCTAGACTGCCCACGGTAGCCGCCATTGTAAGCGGATGGAACCGGCTGCCGCCGCCCCTCTGGCCACGAACCTGTCCATGCCCGTCGAATTGCCTGCCCTGCCCTACCTTTCCGGCTCCCTGCAGCCACACCTGTCCGCACAGACCCTGGAACTGCACCACGGCCGCCACCACCGCGCCTATGTCGATGCGGTCAACGCCGGCATCCTGGGCACCGAGTGGGAAGAGGCGTCACTGGAAGAGATCGTCCGCCACGCCCAGGGCAAACTGTTCGATGCCGCCGCCCAGGCCTGGAACCACGGCTTCTACTGGCAGTGCCTGCGCCCTCGCGGCGGTGGTGAACCGCAGGGCCGGCTGGCCGAACTGGTCAAGCGCCAGTTCGGCGACGCGCAGCGCCTGCGCGAGGAATTCAACCGCACCGCGCTGGGCCTGTTCGGCTCGGGCTGGGTGTGGCTGGTGCAGCACCCGGGCGGGCAGCTGGGCATCCAGGCCACCCGCAATGCCGGCACCCCGCTGACCGGCGACAGCACCCCGCTGCTGTGCTGCGACGTCTGGGAACACGCGTACTACACCGACTACCAGAACGACCGTGCGCGTTACCTGGATGCGTTCTGGCAGATGGTCAACTGGGAATTCGCCGAGAGCCAGCTGCGCTGAGACGGCGACTCGACCGCAGGTAGTGCCGGCCGCTGGCCGGCAATTCCACAGGCGCTCATGAGGTGCCGAATCTGCCGGCCAGCGGCCGGCACTACCGGGAAGATGAGCGTGGCATCACGCACTCTCGTGTGCGGCCACCGCGTCCATCACCCGCGCCGAATAGACCAGCGCGGCGCCGGCATTGAGCGACACGGCCACGCCCAACGCTTCGGCAATCTCCTCGCGGCTGGCGCCGTGCTTCAACGCGGCATCCACGTGCACGGTGATGCAACCATCGCAGCGGGTCGTGACCGCCACCGCCAGCGCAATCAGCTCACGGGTCTTCGCATCAAGGTGGTTGGTCTGCGCGCCGGCGTTGGACAGGGTGGCGTACCCCTTCACTGTATCCGGCGAGAGCTTGCCGATCTCGCCGATGCGGCCCTTCAGTTCCTTGCGGTAGGCATTCCAGTCAAGCATGGTCGTGACTCCTGGGAAAGGAGCCCCACGCTACCACCGGGAACGTTGCGCCGATGCCTGCACCGGCGCGCCACATCGTTGCAGGAATACCGGGGAATGCCGGCCGCTGGCCGGCATTCCTCCTGCTCAGCGATTGCGCAGGGCGTGCGCGGCCGGCGCCACCTGGGACGGGCGGCCCAGCTCCAGGCCGACCTGGTCCAGTGCATCGGCCAGCGCCGCGGCATCGTCATCGCGCAGCGTGGCATGACCGACCTTGCGGCCCTCGCGTGGCTCCTTGCCGTAGTCGTGCCAATGGCCGCTGGCCTGGGCCAGCACTGGCGCAGGATCGGGCATCGCGCCCAGCCAGTTCAGCATGCAGGCATGGCCGAGCATGCGGGTGCTGCCCAGCGGCAGGCCAAGCACGGCGCGCAGATGGTTCTCGAACTGCGAGGTCTCGCTGCCTTCGATGGTCCAGTGCCCGGAGTTGTGCACGCGCGGCGCCATCTCGTTGGCCAGCAGTTCGCCATCGCGGCAGAACAGCTCCAGCGCGAACACGCCCACGTACTGCAGGTGCTCGGCAACGCGACGGGCATAGCCGATCGCAGCCTGCCGCTCGGCGTCGGACAGCACGGCCGGCGCCACGCTGGCCGACAACACGCCGTCGACATGCCAGTTGCCGGTAACCGGCCAGGCCTCGAAGCTGCCATCGCGGCCACGCACGGCGACCACGCTGACCTCGCGCTGGAAGGCCACGAAGCCCTCCAGGATCAGGCCCGTGCGCTCGACCTGCGCACCCAACGCATCCCAAGCGGCGTCGATGTCGGCCTCGCTGCGCAGGCGGAACTGGCCCTTTCCGTCATAGCCGAGGCGGCGGGTCTTGAGAATGCACGGCAGGCCGAACGCGGCCGCCTTCTCAGCCAGCTCGTCGCGGCTGCGGATGTCGGCGAAGGCCGGCAGCGGGATGCCCAGCTGCTGGAACAGGGTCTTTTCGCTCAGCCGGTCCTGGGCCACGGCCAGCGCGGCCGGCGGCGGGTAGACCGGCACGCGGTCGGCCAGGAACTGCGCGCTGTCGGCGGGTACGTTCTCGAAATCGAAGGTGACCACATCCACCTTCGCCGCGAAGTCCGCCAGCGCCTGGCGGTCATCGAAGGCGCCGACCGTCAGGGGCGCCAGCGGGCCACTGCAGGCGTCGGCCGCCGGATCGTACAGTTCGAAGCGCAGTCCCAGCGGCGCACCGGCCAGGACCATCATGCGGGCGAGCTGGCCGCCGCCCAGGATGCCGACGGTCAGGCTCATTGGCGCGGGTCGTCGTGGGCCATCACGTCTTCGGTCTGGCGCGCACGGAAGGCGTCGAGCGCCTGGCCGATCGCCGGCTGGTCGCTGGCCAGCATCGCTGCAGCGAACAGCGCGGCATTGGAGGCGCCGGCATTGCCGATGGCAAAGGTGGCGACCGGGATGCCGGCCGGCATCTGCACGATCGACAGCAGCGAATCCATGCCGTTGAGGGCCTTGGACTGCACCGGCACGCCCAGCACCGGCACGGCGGTCTTGGCGGCGATCATGCCCGGCAGGTGCGCGGCCCCGCCGGCACCGGCGATGATCGCGCGCAGGCCACGCGGGCCCGCCTGCTCGGCGTAACTGAACAACACATCCGGCGTCCGATGCGCGGACACCACCTTCACTTCGAACGGAACACCCAGGGCTTCAAGCTTCTGGGCGGCGTGCTGCATGGTTTCCCAGTCGGAACGGGAACCCATGACGATGCCGACAAGCGGCGCGATCGGGTTGGGGGTCATTGGCCGTCACCTGCCTTAAAGACGTATTCTAGCCATCTTCCACGCAAGACGAAGAACCATGGATCGCAAGCTGCTCGACCTGCTGGTGTCGCCGGACACCCGCCAGCCCCTGTCCCTGCTGGATGGCAAGGGCCTGGAAGCCCTCAACAAGGCCATTTCCGCCGGCGCGGTGAACAAGGCCGATGGCAACCCGCTGGCGCAGCCGCTGCGCGAAGCGCTGGTCACCCGCGACCGCAAGCAGGTGTTCCGCGTCGACGACGGCATTCCGGTGCTGCTGGCCGAGGAAGCCATCCCGACCGCCCAGATCGCCGACTTCCCGGCCGCATGAGCACGCTGCCGACGCCGGATGCGGCCGTTGTCGCCGCCGATGTCGCGCGTGCGCTGGCCGAGGACCTGGGCAGTGGTGACGTCACCGCCGCCCTGCTGCCCGACCAGGCCGACAGCGCCTACCTGCTGTGCAAGCAGGATGGGGTGATTGCCGGCCGCCCCTGGTTCGACGCCACCCACCGTGCGCTCGACCCGGACGTGCGCATCGAATGGCAGCTTTCCGAAGGCGACGCGGTCACCGCAGGCACCGTGCTGGCCCTGCTGTACGGGCGCAGCCGCAGCCTGGTCAGCGCCGAACGCACCTCGCTGAATTTCCTGCAGACGCTGTCCGGCACCGCCACCACCACTGCCCGCTATGTGGCCGCCGTGGCCGGTACCGGCACGCGCATCCTCGACACCCGCAAGACCCTGCCCGGCCTGCGCCTGGCGCAGAAGTACGCCGTGCGCTGCGGCGGCGGCGACAACCACCGCTTCGGCCTGTACGACACGGTGATGCTGAAGGAAAACCACATCCGCGCCGCCGGTTCGCTGGCCGCCGCCGTGGCAGGCGCACGCCGGCAGTGGCCCGCGCTGCCACTGGTGGTCGAGGTGGAGGATCTGGCGCAGCTGCGCCAGGCCCTGGAGGCAGGATGCGAACGCATCCTGCTGGATGACTTCAGCCCCGACCTGCGCCGCGAGGCCGTGCGCATCACCGCCGGCCGTATCCCTCTGGAAGTCTCCGGCAGCGTCGGCCTGGGTGGCCTGCGCTCGATCGCCGAGGATGGCGTGGACTGCATTTCCATCGGCGGCCTGACCAAGCACGTGCAGGCCATCGATCTGTCGTTGAAGCTGGGCCCGCCGCCGGGTTGAGGTGACGGTCGCATGGTGCCGGCCAGCGGCCGGCACTACCGTTCTCACACCCTGCGTTCACGACGGCACTGCGACGCTGCGGCCATCCCCCACAGGAGCCGCGCATGCGCCGGATGCTCTTGCCTGCCTGCCTTCTGCTCGCGACCGTCCCCTTTTCCGCAGCGGCTGCGGAGGCCTGTGACGTACCGCCCCGCTACGGCCTGAGCCCGTTGGCAGTGGCCATCCGCAACACCGCCTGCAACGAACACCGGCTGTGGTTCCGGCCATTCATCGATCGCGATGGTCGCGCTGCAAGCCTCAGCGTCACCGAGGCCGAGAGCGAGCATCTTGCCGACAACGGCCTGATCGCCTGGCAGCGCGTGGCCGGCTATTGGCGTGACAGCGGCACGCTCAACGCGATGGGCAGCATCGCCGGCGCCAGCAGCTGCCTGGCGCCGCTGGGCACGCGCTACACCGACAGCGACTGCCGCGCGTTCCTGGTCGACAACCCGTGGTCGGCCGCCTTCATTTCCTGGGTGATGGTGCGTGCCGGCGTGCCCGGCTTCAACACATCGCCGCGCCACATCGACTACATCCGTGCTGCCTACCAGGGCGGCCCTTCCGGTGTGCCCTATCGGCTGGTTGATCCCGCGACCGCAAAGCCCGCGCCGGGCGATCTGCTGTGCTTCCTGCGCGACCGCAGCACCACGCTGAGCTACAGCGGGCTGGTACAGGCGCTCGGCAATGGTTCGGTCGGCCACTGGAAATCACATTGCGAAGTGGTGGTGGCGGCCAACCTCGGCGGCGACCAGACCCTGTACCTGGTGGGGGGCAATGTGATGAATACCGTGGCAATGCGGCTGCTGCCGCTGGACCGCACCGGGCTGATCCAGCTGCCGCCGGCACGCGAACGCAGCAGCACCGGCATCGACCCCAGCTGCACACCGGGCCGCGAAGACGAATGCAGCTTCAACCGCCAGGACTGGGCAGCACTGCTGCAGCTGACCGCCACATCACCCCTGGTGATGCCCTCGCCCACTGCGACGCCGATGCAGACCGCGCCGGCGCCGCAACCGGCCATCGTGCCCGCGCAGCCAGTGTCCAGCGAGCCGCAGCCGCGGCGGTGACTGCAGCGCTTGATCCAGCGCGTGTTCGCCGCCATCTTTGCCGGATCGACCTCTGACCGCTGACGCCATGCCCACCCTGCTGCTGTTGCTGATTGCCGGCGGAATCATCTATTTCTTCTGGAACGCCGCCCGTTCGGCCGCCGAGCGCGCGGTCGAGCTGGGCCGCAATGCCTGCCGCGCCGCCGATGTGCAATGGCTGGACCAGGCAGTGCACGCCACCGGCCTGCGCCTGTCGCGCGGCGAGGATGGCCGGCTCGGATTCGAGCGCACCTTCAAGTTCGAGTATTCCTATGACGGCATCGATCGCCACGTGGGCCGCATGGTGCTGCGCGGCGACCAGCTGATCTCGTTTACCGGGCCCGGCGCGGCACGGATCAGCCAGATCCGGCCGGATGTGGACGATGCCGAGGATGTGTAAGGTTTAAAGGCGTGCCGACCAACGGTCGGCACCCACCTCTGAACCGGCAAATGAAAAACGCCGCCCATCGGGGCGGCGTCGGAATCGTTACTTGACCACGCGCAGGTTCGGGCGACCCTTGGGCGGCGGGCTGGCAGGCGGCGTATCGTCCGGCGGCGCACCTTCGTCATGCAGCAGTTCATCGCTGGTCGGCGCGGTCTCGTTGCCAGGGATGTCGTCCGGCAGCGCCATGCCCTGCCCGGTCTCGCGGGCGTAGACGGCCAGCACGGCGCTGATCGGCACCTGTACCGGATAGCTGGTGCCGGAGAAGCGCGCCGAGAAGCTCACCATCTCGTTGTCGATCATCAACCGCACGACGGCACGTTCGGCGATGTTGAGCACCACCCGGCCATCCTTGACCGCCGAAGGCGGGACCTGCACGCCGGGGACGCCGGCGTCGACCAGGATGTGCGGGGTCAGCTGGTTGTCGTTGATCCATTCCACCAGCGCCCGCAGCAGGTACGGGCGGTGGCTGGTCATGTGGAAGAAGTCTTCGGTCATGCGTGAAGTGTACGCGCCCGGCGCCCCGCCGGGGCGGATCGCCTGCACACCGGTCGGCGTGCAGACGGGTAAGGCATGGCCGGATCAGACCGGCAGATCGCGCAGCTTCTTTTCCTGCTCGGTCAGGCTGCGGACGAAACCCGGGTGGCGGAAGATGCGGTTGCCGTAGTCCTCGATCGCCTTGCCATCCTTGGGCAGCGGCACGTCCAGTGACTGCAGGCGCCAGATGATCGGTGCCATCGCGCAGTCGGCCAGGCTCATTTCCGGATTGAGGAAGAACTTGCTGGCCTTGAACAGCGGCAACGACGCAGTCAGCAGTTCCTTCAGGCGCTTGCGACCGGCCTCGGCCTGGGTCTTGTTGCCCAGCTGGATGGCCTGCACCTGCGGCACCCAGTCGTGCTCGATGCGCAGCATGGCCAGGCGGATGCGCGCGCGCGAGAGCGGATCGACCGGCATCAGCGGCGGATGCGGGTAGCGCTCGTCCAGGTATTCGCTGACCACCGACGCGGCATACAGCACCAGTTCGCGCTCGACCAGGGTTGGCACCGAGTGGTACGGATTGAGGTCGATCAGGTCTTCAGGCGGGTTCTGCGGATCGACCGGAACGAAGTCGAAGGTGACCCCCTTGGCCGCCAGGACCAGGCGTACACGGTGGCACAGCACATCGTCGTTCGAGGAAAACAGCGTCAGTGTATTGCGCATGCGTACGCTCGCCGCCATCAAAGGCTCTCCTACGACAGGAGACCGCCTGCCGCATCGGCGCCGCCAGCACCGTGCCAGCGGTCGACTCCTCCCCGAGTGTGCAACCGACCATCACAAAAGCCAATAGGCCCGTGCGATGGCCGGCCGCAGAATCAGTGAACGTCCTTCCAGTATTCCTTCTTCAGCAGGTACAACAGGAAGGTCAGCAGGGCCAGGAACAGGATCACCCACACGCCCAGCTGCTGCCGCTTCAGCGCGGCCGGCTCGCCGGCGTATTCGAGGAAGTTGGTGATGTCGCGCACGGCCTGGTCGTACTGGCCGGCATCGACCGAACCCGGTGTTTCAATCTTGAGCCCGGTCACCGGCGGGTCCATGCCCGGCGCCTCGGGCTTGCCGTGCACGGCATGCTGCAGGCCCTGCATCTCCCACAGCGGGTTGGGCATGGACGCGTTGGCAAACAGCGCGTTGTTCCAGCCCAGTGGCCGGCTGCTGTCCAGGTAGAACGACTTGAGGTAGGTGTAGACCCAGTCACTGCCCCGCACCCGCGAGATCAGGCTGAGGTCCGGCGGCATCTTGCCGAACCATTTCTCGGCATTCTCCTTGGGCATCGCCACCGGAATCGGGTCGCCGATGGCCGAGCCGGTGAAGTTGAGGTTGTTCATCACCTCTTCCTCGGTCAGGCCCAGGTCCTGCGCCATCCGCGAATAGCGCAGGTACTTCAGCGCGTGGCAGCCGGAGCAGTAGTTCATGTACAGCTGCGCGCCGCGCTGCAGCGATGCGCGGTCACCGAGGTCGTTGCCGGCCTGCAGCAGCTTGGTGCCGCCCTCGGCGGCGGAGGCCAGGAAACTGCCCAGCATCAGGGTGGCCGCCAGGGCCAGCCGGACCATCCAGCGCTCAGTCATGCGTGGTCACCCTCTCCGGTACCGGCTTGGTCTTGTCCAACCTTGTCCATAGCGGCATGGTGATGAAGAACGCGAAGTACAGGAAGGTCAGCACCCGCCCGATGTAGGTCTCGTGCACGTCGGTGCCGGGGCCGGAACCGATCACGCCCAGCCACACGAAGCACACTGCCAGCACGCCCAGCATCACCTTCGAGATCCAGCCGCGGTAGCGCACCGACTTCACCCGCGCCTTGTCCAGCCACGGCACCAGGAACAGGATCGCGATGGCCGAGAACATCACCAGCACGCCGCCCAGCTTGTTCGGCACCACGCGCAACATCGCGTAGTACGGCGTGTAGTACCAGACCGGCTTGATGTGTTCCGGGGTGACCAGGCGGTTGGCCTCGGTGAAGTTGTCGTGTTCCAGGAACAGGCCGCCGAAACCGGGCGCGAAGAAGATGATGAAGGCCGCGATGATCAGCAGGAAGCCGGCGCCGACGCCATCCTTGAGCGTGTAGTACGGGTGGAACGGAATGCCATCGGCCGGCGCATTCGGCGACCAGCGGTTGCCCTTCGGGCCCTTCTTGATCTCCACGCCATCCGGGTTGTTCGAGCCCACTTCGTGCAGCGCGCCTAGGTGCAGCACCACCAGCAGCAGCAGCACCAGCGGCAGTGCGATGACGTGCAGCGCGAAGAAGCGGTTGAGCGTGGCGTCGCTGGGCAGGTAGTCGCCCATGATCCATTCGGTCAGGCCGTTGCCGATCACCGGTATCGCGCCGAACAGCGAGATGATCACCTTGGCGCCCCAGAACGACATCTGCCCCCACGGCAGCACGTAGCCCATGAAGGCTTCGGCCATCAGCACCAGGTAGATCAGCATGCCGAGGATCCACACCAGCTCGCGCGGCTTCTGGTAGCTGCCGTACAGCAGGCCGCGGAACATGTGCAGGTAGACCACGATGAAGAACAGCGAGGCCCCGGTGGAGTGCATGTAGCGGATCAGCCAGCCCCACTCCACGTCACGCATGATGTATTCGATGGAACCGAACGCCTCGGCGGCGTTGGTCTTGTAGTGCATCGTCAGGAAGATGCCGGTGACGATCTGGTTGACCAGCACCAGCAGCGCCAGCGAACCGAAGTAGTACCAGATGTTGAAGTTCTTCGGCGCGTAGTACTCGCTGACATGCTTGCGGTACACCGGCATCAGGCCCGGCGCGCGGGCATTGACCCAGTCGGCGACGCCGCTGGCGGTACGGCTGAGGATATTGGCCATCAGGCTGCCCCCTGCGGATCGACACCGATGATGATGGTGTTGTCGTCCTGGTAGTGGTGCGCGGGCACCTTCAGGTTGATGGGCGCCGGCACGTCCTTGAAGACGCGGCCGGACATGTCGAAGCGCGACTTGTGGCAGGGGCAGAAATACCCCCCCTTCCACTGCGGGTCGTAGGGCTCGGGCCGGATCTCGGCGACCATTTCAGGCGAGCAGCCCAGGTGCGTGCACAGGCCGACCAGCACGGAGATGTCCGGCTTGATCGAGCGCAGCTCGGGGTTCTGCTTCAGCACGTAGTCCGGCTGCTGGTCCTTCTCGTCGGACTCGGGGTCCTTGAGGCGGCCATCCAGTCCGTGCAGCGCATCGAGGATCGCCTTGGACCGCTTGACGATCCAGATCGGCTGGCCGCGCCATTCCACGATCAGGCGTTGGCCTTCCTGCAGGGCGCTGATGTCGGCCACCACCGGTGCGCCGGCAAGCTTGGCGCGGGCACTGGGGTTCCAGGACTTGATGAAAGGAACTGCGGTGAATCCGACGCCGACGGCGCCCACCACGGCTGTGGTGGCAGAAAGAAAACGCCGACGTCCGGTGTTGACTGGATCGTGTACCCCATCGTTGGCCATCCGGCACTCCGATATTGATTAGGTAGCTTTAAGGCTGCCAGCGGATCCGGTGGGGGCCAGAGCCGCATTGAATCTTGGACGAGTGTAGCGGAACCGTCGCGCGCCACACAACGCACTGCAACAATCTTTTGAAGGCGTGCCGACTGACAGTCGGCACCTACCGTTTAGAGCGTGCCGACCAACGGTCGGCACCTACTGGTGGCTCAAGGCACTGCGGTAGCGGTCGGCCAGTTGGCCGACCCGGCGCACGTAGTACTGGGTTTCACTGTAGGGTGGCACGCCGCCGTGGCGGTCGACCGCGCCCTCGCCCGCGTTGTAGCCGGCTGCCGCGAGGGTCAGGTTGCCATTGAAGCGTTTCAGCAACCATGCCAGATACTGCACGCCGCCGCGGATGTTCTGCCCGGCGTCGTAGGAATCACTGACGCCGAAGCGGGCGGCAGTCGGTGGCATCAGCTGCATCAGGCCCTGCGCACCGGCACGGCTGAGCGCGGTCGGGTTGTAGGCGGATTCGGCGTGGATGATCGCGCGCACTACGGCCTCCTCAACACCGAACTCGCGCGCGGCCGAGGTGATCTCGCTCTGGAACGCCGTGGTGTTCAGGCGCACCGTGCCGAAGTCCACGCGCGGATTGACCCCGCAGGCGTAGCAGCGCTCCATGAAGCTGTAGCGGATGGTCCGCACCGGGCCCAGGTTGGCCACCTGGGTCGGCCGCGCACTGGTGTAGTGGCGCACGCCATCCTTCATGAAGGAATAGACCTGGCCGCTGACCATCCGCCCACCGCGCGAGGCGGTTGCGGCCGTGGGCACGGAAGCGGGTGCAGGTGCAGGTGCGGGTGCAGCCACTGCGGGCGTCGCAGCACTGGCCGCGACGGCAACCGGATTGCGCTCGATGCTGGCCACGGTGGTGGCTGGCGCGGGTTTCGGCGCGGTCACCACAGGGCGCGGCGCCGGGCGGGTATCGCGGCTGTAGCTGATGCTGCTGCAGACGGCGCCGGCCACGCGCTTGCTCACATAACTGGTGACGCCGTCGGCGCCCTGGCACTTGTACAGGGTTCCGGCGCTGGCCGGCGCAGCGGTCAGCGCAGCGGTCAGCGCAGCGGTCAGCGCAGCGATGATGATCGCCGTTGTCCCCAGTATCCCCTTCATGGCGGCGAGTGTCCCAGCTTCGCCGGGGCTTGCCAAGCGATGCGGCTCAGGCTGTGACCGACGGCACAGCCAGCAGCTGGCCCAGGCCCGCCAGGCGCTGCGCCAGTTCGTCGCGCAGCTCCGGGGGCGTGGTCCACAGCGCCACGGGCACGCGGTCCAGGCTGAGGATCTGCGCCAGCATCATGCCGCGGCTCTCGGCCCCCATCCGCAGCAGGCAATGGTCGGTGCCATCGGCCTCCAGTACCCCGCACCACGGCGGAATCCGGCCTTCCAGCTCGGAATGGCTGCCTGCCAGGCGCAGGATGGCCTGCAGCGCGAACGGCGCCTGGCTGACGGCCTGCCGCACCATCACATCCGGCGGCGCCGGGGTGCGCCGATGCAGGCCCGGCTCGGTGCACTCGCGCACCGCGCCCATCCGGTCCACGCGCAGGGTGCGCCAGTCCTGGCGGCCCAGATCCCAGGCCAGCAGGTACCAGCGGCGGCCATAGTTGACCAGATGCTGGGCTTCGACCTCACGCTGGGTGACCGCGTCCTGCGCACTGCGGTACTCGAAGGCCAATCGCGACGCCTGCCGGCAGTGCTGGGCCAGCCGTCCGAGCAGGCGTGCATCGGTGGCGGGCAGGTCCGACAGGGTGGCGGTGGCGGCATGCACCTCGCCGGCCTGCTGGCGGCGACGGGTTGGCACCAGCGGATCGAGCTTGGACAACAGGCCGCGTGCGGTGTCGTCAATGCCGGCGACAGTGGCCGAGGCCGCGCGCAGGGCGATGGCCAGGGTGGTTGCTTCCTCTTCGTCCAGCAGCATCGGCAGTACCGGCGCACCGGCCCCCAGCTGGTAGCCACCGCCGACCCCGGCCGAGGCCTGCACCGGGTAGCCCAGTTCGCGCAGGCGCTCGATGTCGCGGCGGATGCTGCGCCGGTCCACGCCCATGCGTTCGGCCAATTCGGCCCCCGACCACTGGCGGCGGGCCTGCAGCAGGGCGATCAGGCGCAGCAGTCGATGGGCGGTATGGCGCATGAAGGAACGAGGACAGAAGTCGTCCGCAATAGTGCCCCAGGATGGCCTCCAGTTCACCACCCACCGCAAGGAGCAATGCCATGACCTCACGCCAGATCACCCTGTACCACGCCGCCCGTTCACGCTCGAGCGGCGCCGTGGCCCTGCTCGAAGCGCTGGGTGCCGACTACCGCATGCAGGTGCTGGACCTGAAGGCCGGCGCCAACCTGGCCCCGGCCTACCTGGCCATCAACCCGATGGGCAAGGTGCCGGCCATCGTCCACAACGGTGCGCTGGTGACCGAACAGGTGGCGATCTACCTGTACCTGGCCGACCTGTACCCGGAAGCGGGGCTGGCACCGCCGATCGGTGACGCCCTGCGCGGGCCCTACCTGCGCTGGATGGCCTTCTACGGTGCCTGCTTCGAGCCGGCGATGATCGACAAGGCGATGCACCGCGAGCCGCCGCCGCGCCTGATGTCGCCGTACAACGACGCCGAGACCGTGCTGCAGGTGATCGAGGCCCAGCTGGCGCAGGGACCGTACCTGCTGGGCGAGACGATGAGCGCCGCCGACGTGCTGTGGGGCAATGCGCTGGCCTGGACCAGTGCCTTCGGCCTGGTGCAGCCGGCACCGGCAACGGCCGCCTACATCGAACGGATCAGCGCGATGACGGCGTTCGACCGCTCGCGGCAGATCGACGCGGAGCTGGCGGCGGCGTAATCGCGTCGCGCCCCCGCCGGGGCCGACCAGCCACCGGCGGACGGCGGGAGGGCCGGGATGCGGGTAGAATTGCCCGCTTTCCCGCCACCCGAATGGATTAAGCGCCATGACCGGGACGCCAGACGTCTTTCCGCCCGCCCCCGGCGGTACCCCGCTCGTTGCCCTGCCCGCCGGTCCGCGCAAGCCCGACCAGGTGAAAGGCAAGCTGTACATCAAGACCCACGGTTGCCAGATGAACGAGTACGACTCGGCCAAGATGGCCGACGTGCTTGCCGCCAGCGATGGCCTGGAACTGACCGACAGTCCCGATGACGCCGACGTCATCCTGGTCAACACCTGTTCCATCCGCGAGAAGGCGCAGGAAAAGGTGTTCAGCCAGCTGGGCGTGTGGAAGGGCCTGAAGAACAAGGGCCGTGAAGTGATCATCGGCGTGGGCGGCTGCGTCGCCTCGCAGGAAGGCGAGGCGATCATCAAGCGCGCGCCGTTCGTGGACCTGGTGTTCGGCCCGCAGACCCTGCACCGCCTGCCGGAACTGATCCGTGCCCGCCGCGAGCAGAAGCGCCCGCAGGTGGACATCAGCTTCCCCGAGATCGAGAAGTTCGACCGCCTGCCGGAACCGCGCGCCGAGGGCGCCTCGGCCTTCGTGTCGATCATGGAAGGTTGTTCCAAGTACTGCTCGTTCTGCGTGGTGCCCTACACCCGCGGCACCGAAGTCAGCCGTCCATTCGAGGACGTGGTGGTTGAAGTGGCCCAGCTGGCCGCGCAGGGCGTGCGCGAGATCAACCTGCTCGGGCAGAACGTCAACGCGTACCGCGGCCCGTATGGCGATGGCGAATTCGCCGACCTCGGCCTGCTGATCCGCACCATCGCCGAGATCGACGGCGTCGGCCGCATCCGCTTCACCACCTCGCACCCGCTGGAGTTCAGCGATTCGCTGATCGACGCGTTCCGCGACGTGCCGCAGCTGGCCAACTTCCTGCACCTGCCGGTGCAGGCCGGCAGTGACCGCGTGCTGTCAGCGATGAAGCGCGGCTACACCGCTTTGGAATTCAAGTCGAAGATCCGCAAGCTGCGCGCGGTGCGCCCGGATATCTCGATCAGTTCGGACTTCATCGTCGGCTTCCCCGGCGAGACCGATGCCGATTTCGAGAAGACCATGAAGCTGATCGAGGACATCGGCTTCGATCACAGCTTCTCCTTCATCTATTCGCGCCGACCGGGAACGCCGGCCGCGGACCTGGAGGACACGATCAGCGACGCGGAGAAGCACGCGCGCCTGTCGCGCCTGCAGGAGCGGATCAATGCGCACGCCGCCGGCATCTCCGAGAAGATGGTTGGCACCGTGCAGACCGTGCTGGTGGAAGGCCCGTCGCGCAAGAACCCGAACGAGTTGACCGGCAAGACCGAGAACATGCGTTCGGTGAACTTCCCGGCACCGGCGCGCCTGATCGGCCAGTTCGTGGACGTGGTGATCACCGAAGCGCTGACCAATTCGCTGCGCGCGCGGGTGGTGGCGGAGTAAGGCGTGCCGACCAACGGTCGGCACCTACCGGCATTGATGCCGGCCAGCGGCCGGCACTACCGGATGGCATGCTTCAATCCAGGCGCTTGCGGAAGCGCAGGATCGCCAGCGTCATCATCACCACGATGAAGGCCAGCAGCGCCAGTGCGTCGTGCCACAGCTCCCACAGCGAGGCGCCGCGCAGCATGATGCCGCGCACCAGTCGCAGGAAGTGGGTCAGCGGCAGCACTTCGGCCAGCCACTGCACCGGCCGTGGCATGCCGGCGAACGGGAACATGAAGCCGGACAGCAGGATCGACGGCAGGAACAGGAACAGCGTCATCTGCATCGCCTGGAACTGCGAGCGCGCGCGCGTGGAGATCAACAGGCCCAGCGCCAGGTTGGCCAGCACCAGCAGCACCGCGGCCAGGTAGATGTCCAGCAGGCTGCCGCGGATCGGCACCTGGAACAGCCAGGTGCCCAGCACCAGCACCAGCGTGGTCTGCAGCAGGCCGATGGCCGCATAGGGCAGCACCTTGCCCACCATCAGTTCGCTGCGCGATACCGGCGTGGCGATCAGCAGCTCCATGTTGCCGCGCTCGCGTTCGCGCACCACCGCCACTGCCGTGAACATCACCAGGGTCATGGTCAGGATCACCCCGATCAAGCCGGGGACGATATTCACCGCAGAGCGCCGCTGCGGGTTGTAGAAGCTGGTCACGCTGACCTGGCCGCTGGCAATGCTGCCTTCGCGCAGCGGCCGCGTGTTGCTGGTCGGGCGCGTATCCAACGGCACCTGCGCCAGCTGGATCGCCGCACTCTGCACCACGGTGTCGCTGCCATCGACCAGCACCTGCACCGCTTCGCGCCCATCGAAACGACGGCGCTCGAAATCGGCCGGCACCACGATGCCGACGCTGATCTCGCCGCGGCGCAGCGCCTGCATCAGCTGATCCGGGCTGTAGGCTTCGCTGCGCGGGGTGATCACACCGGTGGCGACCATGTCCTGCACCAGCGCGCGCGAGGCCGCGCTGTTCGCCTGGTCGGCAACACCCGCATCAAGATGGCGCAGGTTGAGGTTGATCGCATAGCCGAACAGCAGCAACTGCATCACCGGAATGCCGACGATCATCGCCAGCGTGATGCGGTCGCGGCGCAGCTGGCGCAGCTCCTTGAGCATGATCGCCCACAGCCGGCGCAGGTTCATGCCGCCGGCTCCCGGCCACGACCGCGGGTGGCGGCGACGAACACGTCTTCCAGGTTCGGCGCCACTGCCTCGATATGCGCCTGTGGATCGGCACCGGCCAAGGCGCGCTGCAGCGCCGACATATCGGCCGCGTCTTCACTGCACAGTACGCGCAGCTGCGTGCCGATCTGCGCCACGCTCAGAACGCCGGGCAGTTCGGCCAGCGCGCGGCCGGCCTGGCGTGGCTGCGAAGAGGTGACCTGCAGCGTGCGCCCCTGCAACCGCGCACAGAGTTCGGCCGGCGTGCCATCAGCCACCAGCGCGCCGCGATCCAGGATCGCCAGCCGGTGGCAGCGTTCGGCCTCATCCATGTAGTGGGTCGACACCAGCACGGTGGTACCGGCGTCGGCCAGTTCGAACAAGGCCTCCCAGAAATCGCGGCGCGATTCCGGGTCGACCGCGCTGGTCGGCTCGTCCAGGAACAGCAGTTCGGGCGAATGCACCACGGCGCCGGCCAGGGCCAGGCGCTGCTTCTGGCCGCCGCTGAGCGTGCCGGCCAACTGCGGCTGCCGGTCCTGCAGCCGATACTGCTGCAACAGTGCATCGACGCGCTGCCGCGCCTGCGCGCGCGGCAGGTCCTGGATGGCGGCAAGGAACTCCAGGTTCTCACGCACCGACAGGTCTTCGTACAGCGAAAAGCGCTGGGTCATGTAGCCGATGCGGCGGCGCAGCGCCTCGGCCTGTTCCGGCACCGACAGGCCCAGCACCTCGATCTGCCCCGCGCTCGGCTCCAGCAGGCCGCACAGCATGCGGATGGTGGTCGACTTGCCCGAGCCGTTCGGGCCGAGGAAGCCGTAGACCTGGCCGCGAGGCACGGTCAGGTCGACATTGTCCACGGCCAGCAGATCGCCGAAGCGCCGGGTCAGGCCCTGCGCATGCACGGCAATGTCGTCGCCGGTGTTCAGAAGCTCACCCGCACCGGCAACCCGGCCGGCAGTTTCTGCATGTCGGTCGCCTCGTCCACTTCGATCTCGGCCAGGTAGCTCAGCCGCGCCACGTCGTCGCCGGTCAACGCGTAGTACGGCGTAAATGAAGGCTCGCTGCGGATCGAGCGCACATGCCCTTTCAACGCAGCGGCGTGCCCTTCCAGATGCACCTGCGCGGCCTGCCCGACCTTGACCTGCAACCGTAGTGGCTGTGGCAGGTAGACGCGCGCATAGGGGCGCTCGCCGACCAGCATCACCGCCAGTGGTGCGCCGATCGGCGCCTGGTCGCCCTGCCGATAGGGCAAGGCGTCGACCACGCCATCGCGGGGGGCGCGCAGCTGAAGCTTCTGCAGATTGACGCCCTGCACCACCTGCTGGGCCTGTGCGGCATCGGCGGCCGCCTGGCCCTGGGCGATATCCTGCGCGCGGCTGCCGTGCACCAGCTCCAGCCAGGCCTGCTCGGCGGCACGCACGCTGGCTTCAGCGTTGCCGGCGGCGGCCCGTGCGCGGTCCAGCTCGGCCGCGGCGATCAGGCGCTGGCGTGCCAGCGGCTGCACCCGCCGGTAGTAGGCACTGGCTTCCACCGACTCCGCGCGTAGCGCGGCCAGCTGTGCCTGGGCCTGCGCGATCTGCTCCTGCCGTGGGCCGATCTTCAGTTCTTCCAGCTGCGCCTGCGCGCGCGCGGTGTCGGCCTGTGCGGCGGCGAACTGGGCGTCACCGCGGGCCGGGTCCAACTGCATCAGCACGGTGCCGGCCTTGACCTGCTGGCCTTCGCGCACCTCCACCGCTGCAATCACTTCGGCCGCCGGTGCCGGCACGGTGACCCGGTCCCATTCCAGCGTTCCCAGCGCAGTCGGTGGCGCCTGGCCACAGCCTGCCAGCAGGGCCAGGCCCACCAGTCCGAACCCACGCATCCCGTTGCCCATGACCATCCCCTCCAGCGACGGCGCTACGGTGCCATCAGCCCCGTGCACCCGCGATGATGCCGATCCGCCCTGGCGGTTTTTTCACCACGCCCTGACAGGCCTTGTGCCGTCAGGGTCTGGTCCACCTATCCACAGGTTGATTCGGCATCATTCCACAGCGGGTGTGGAAAAGCGGCAGGAGGATGGCCGGATTGCTCGCCTGGCAATGGAACGTGCGCCGGCGGCAGGATGGATCGCGCGGTGGGGTGATCACCAAAACGCTGAGCACCCCGCTGCGCGCCCGTTGTGGTGGCCTGATTGCCCAGATCGGATCCCGCTGGAACGCCGATCCCACCAGCACGGGAAGCCACAGCGGATGTGGAAAAGCTGCGACGTCAGAGCGGAGAGCCTGCGGCCAGAGGCCGGTCACGCCATCCATAGGCATCCTTCAGGAAACCACTGACCTCGTTGTTCTGGTAGACGACAACGCTACGATCACCCTTGCCGCAGTGCATTTCATCGCCAGCTTCCGCGCCTGCTGCCATTTTCCCGCACACCAGCACGCGCTCGGGACGTCCTCGCCGGTTGAAGTGAAACACCCTATAACCTTCGCCCGACCCCTGGAGCACGCGTGCATCGAATCCGTCTGCAGCGATGGCGTCTTCCGGCATCGGTACGTCAGGATTCATCCAGCCATTGATGACCTGCACCAGGCGTCCAGCCTTATCGTAATCCTCCTGGCGATAGACCGGCCCGGAATCGCTGGCCCAGGCCCGCCGGCGCAGTGCGTGGGAATCTGCATCAAACACTTCGTGAACCCGCATCTTCTCCGCAACGCGATGACTACGGATCCGGGGATAGGTCGACAGTTGCGAGAACCCATTCATTCCCACCTCGGCGGGAATGGTGACGTTGACGAAGTCGTACCGCAGGTCTGCACCCTTCACGCCCAGCCGGGTGACGGCATCCTGATAGAGAGGCTGCGCATCGGCCGGCAACAGATCCCCTTCGATGCTGTTGATCACGTAGACCCCCAGTTGCTGATCCAGCCGGGCCATCGCATAGGTCTCAAATCCGTAGACGCTCCGCTCGGACGGCCGTATGTACTCCGCAACGCCGGTCCACCCGGACGTACCCCTGACCGATGCCATGACATTCCGCCCCATCGATGGCGACGGCGGCGTTGATCTGACGGAGGCATACATCCGGCCATCATCGTCGAGCAGATATCGTTGCACCAGGGCGTTGCCTTGATCCATCTGATCACAGGTCAATCCCTCTCCACCTTGACGCAGACTGGCCGGAGTTGGCTGCGCCGACCATGTCGGGCGACTGTGCTTGTCATACTTCATGCAGTTCAATGTCTGGCTGAACAACATGCCATCCGGTCCACGCCCGTGCTTGCGGATCTCGACGAGGCGTTCCTGGTCGTCGTAGAGATAATCACGCGCTTCGGCGAGCACGAAGTCCTTGGATATCGTCCGGAGAAGTCCGGCAGCCGCTGTTCTCGCTGAAGGATCAATCTCGACGGCGGTAGGAGGGGACAAAGGCACTTCGCGGGACACCAAGCCGCCCGTTTCCGAATTCCAGCTAGCAGATTTCCGGCTCCGCCACAGCTCCTCGCGGCAGACACGTTCACCGGCCCCGTCTTCCGACTGGACGTACACAATGCTCCCACCCAGCAGGGAGAAGGGAAGCGTGCGTGACGCCGAATTCGAACGACTGAGCCTGATCTGCGGAAGCGAGAGGCGACCATCGGCCATGGGCGATGCTTCTCTCAGCTCCGTTGCATAGTCATCGATCATAGGGGACGTCAGAACGCTGATGTACTCCATCTTCCAAGGGGAAACCCAGGGATCGTTTGCCACCTTATCCCCACAGGCCCAGGCCGAGGGGCTGAGCACGGCACACGCCAGCATTACGCCCCCTGCCCGCCGCCCCGCCACTGACCACCCCCGCTTCTGCGGAGGTCTCGTACCCATCGACTTCATATGACTGCCTCCTGGCATGCATCCTGTACGTAAAGCCCATTACTCGTCATTCGCCCGGCAAACCGAGCTTCGTGGTACCAAAGCCATACTTCGTTTCCATCAGCTTCTTCACCGGGCCCATTCCCTCCACGCTCATCTTGCCGTCCGGCGTGCCGCAGCGTGTACCGACCTGCGTCCTGGCGTACTGCAGCTCGGCTTCACGGCTGCGCTTGGGCCGAGGATCGGGCTCCCACCAGGGGAAATGGGCGTAGGGCTTGTTGGTCGAGACTTCGTAGCGCCAGCACACGAACGACAGGGTCTCTCTACCGGCAGCGTCATAGTCGTACACGCGGTAAGAGCTGTAGCCGTTGGTGAGCGGCGTGAGCTTCAAGGCACCCTTCTCGGCGTAGGCGCGCAGGTTCTCGGTGTAGCCGTCGTCATCGGATACCGGACCGGACAGGATCACCCGCGTGAGCTTGCCATTTGCGTCGTAGTTCTCCTGGCGATTCAGATCCAGCCTGCGCCACTGTCGTTCGCTCGGATGCTTTGCCTGCGGTCCGAATACTTCGAAAATCCTGCTATCCGAACGGTGCAGATACTCACGCACACGGGTATAGCCTGTGACTCCTTCAAAGTACCCCTTGGCGACCTCTGGAGGAACACGCTCACCCGGGAACGTGTACCGCACCTCCTGCGACACGCTCCGACTGCGCTCTGCGAAAACTGGAGTGGCGTCAGATGGAACCAGGGTAGCGGAAGGGCTTCGCACCCCTACAAGTCCTCTTTTTTCGCTGCCATAAAAGCGAATGCCGACGATCCGTTTCAATTCAGCGTCGTCGACATTGACGAAGCCCCCTACAGTCCAGGCACCATCGGTCGCCTCCGTTCCAGGGCCGGTGTCCTCGCGGTAGGGATCCTCACCTGGCTTACGGGTGGCTTCCTTCTCTACATCGGAAGCCAGCGATCCATCCGGTCGATAAGTGAAGTATCGAGTGGTAGGGCGGGATGGCATATCGCGGAGCTGCGAACACTGGAACTCTGGCCTATCCGAGACTATCAATCCAGAACTCTCATTTGCCACTTCTATGCGACCATTTTTGTCGTAGAGTGCACAAAACGTTGTGGCCCTACGCCCTTTCGCGTCAACATTCTGAATCGAAGTCAATCTACCAGCCGAGTCATAATGGAGCTCATAGCTCCTACTCAGCTCGAAATAGGGATAGACCGACTTAACCGCAGGATGCAGGCTCTCAGGCGGCACTTGGCCAATCAATTTGGATTCCCGCCTCTTCCACTCTTCAACGCGACATAGCCGCTGCCCTTGAGCGCTTTCTTCCAAGTAATAAATAGCACCACCATTCGAGTTGAACGGTTTATTGTGCAACTCACCGAGTATTGGCTCGACACTGATCCGTACGTAGGGGGCATCTTCGTTCGCGCGACTGAGGCTGGCGCCTACCGCATCCACCTCGCCCGATGGGCTTGGCCTGAACTTGATCACCATCCCACCATTCTGAAACCGGAGATCCCTTTCATTTGATGAACCGCAGTCTGCATGCGCGGATTGCACACCACACAGGGTCCCCAAGGCCACCATCGCCCTCAACAGTAGATGCCCACTCATACTTGCTCTCCGTGCCCCCAAGAACCATGGCGACCCGAGTACGCTAGTTCAGTTGACCGATCCGCCTCAATAGGCACGACTGCAATGATCTCGTTCGGCATCGCTGCAGCGGGATCATCCATGTCACTCCCCCAGAGGAGTGGCATGGTTACCCAGAAACCCTGAATCCCGCGACGCGTTTCGGTACCTCTGAGGAAATCCGTCGCCTTACGCACATCATGCCGCCCCACCGCATCGGTCACGTAGTCGTTCACAACACTTGGCTCCTTCATGAAATCTGGCTGCAGATCTGCCGGCTGCGCGTAGAGCATGCGCCTGACGTGCCCTTTGTCACTAAGACCTGCCGCCGGAAATCCATGAAACACTGAGTCGTAGCGAGGGAAAGAGTCGCGAGGGACATTCGTGAAGACACGCTGATAAGCTTCTGAATTGGCATCCGCAAGCGCCCTGATTCCCGCCCAAGTTTTGGCACTTGCCGGCTTGTCGACCTCCAGGGTCGGAACTTTTTTGCTGAATAAAGGGTAGTAACCTTTGGTTGCATCAGAAAGGACGAATTGCTTGTCCCCCTTCTCAGGCTTCGTCTCAAGCGCCTGCCCCAGGAACTTCTTCCAAAGATTCATCCGCAGATCCCGTGCAAACTTCCGGGTTATCACCTGCAAGCCATTGCCCAGGTCCATCGACTTGGCCGCACCATCCACGATCACTGCGGCGATCTCGGTGTCACCCGTGCCCAGCAGGCTGCGGTCGTTGCAGTTCGCACTTCCAATGATGGCCACGGCGTCGTCCACGATCAGCAGCTTGGAGTGTACGTAACACTGCTCGGTCACCACGTACAAGGGGGTGGCCTGGTCGGCGCCGATCGTATGCGGTGCGTAGTGGTTCTTGTGGTTGATGTCGGCCAGGACCCCATAACTTCTCAGGTTCATTACCGACAGGTATTGCTTCCAGCGCCCGGCCTTCACCTCTGCCTGCAGGTCGGCCTCTTCCACGCTCGCCTCGCGGATGTCCTTGTCGCGCGCGATCAGTGAACGGCAGATGCGGCGGATCAGGCTGTCGTCGCCACGCAACAGGGTCTGCTGCACCCAGTATTGCTGCTTCAGCACGGCACCGTCGAACAGGCTGCCTTCCGGATGCACGGGCAAGGTGATGTACACATGGAAGCCCTGTCCGGCCACGATGGCGCGGCGGATGCGCGCAGCGATGGCCGCCACCAGCGGGTTGCTCAACGCTGTCAGTTCCATGCCACGTGCCAGCGTGGCCTGCTCCAGCAGGCCGGCGCCTGTCACAAGTTCGGATAGAAGTCTCGTCCTACTCGCCCGGCAAACCGAGCTTCGTGGTACCAAAGCCGTATTTGGTTTCCATCAACTTCTTCACCTGCCCCATACCCTCCACGCTCATCTTGCCGTCCGGCGTACCGCAGCGTGTACCGACCTGCGTCCTGGCGTACTGCAGCTCGGCTTCACGGCTGCGCTTGGGCCGAGGATCGGGCTCCCACCAAGGGAAATGGGCGTAGGGCTTGTTGGTCGAGACTTCGTAGCGCCAGCACACGAACGACAGGGGCTCTCTACCGGCAGCGTCATAGTCGTACACGCGGTAAGAGCTGTAACCGCTGGTGAGGGGCGTGAGCTTCAATACGCCCTTGTCTGCGTAGGCGCGCAGGTTCTCGGTGTAGGCGTCACCAGAGACCGGGCCAGACAGGATCACCCGCGTGAGCTTGCCCTTTGCGTCGTAGTTTTCCTGACGATTCAGATCCAGCGTGCGCCACTGACGTTCACGGGGGTACTTTGCGCGGGGAGCAAAGATCTCATAGATCTCGCTCCCGGTGCGATGCTGATAACTGCGCACACGTGTGTAGCCACCAATGCCACTGAACTGCGCACCTGCAGCACTCAAAGGTACGGCCTCGGCGGGAAACGTGTAGCGAAGCACCTCGCCTTGTGTGGAGGCTCCCGCCTATACCATCCGACTCAAGATAGATGATCTGCCCACCATCCTGATCGAACCCTCTGTTACGAACCAGAGAAGCATCCGGCACAATTCCCGGAAGACTCACCCTCCTGTCTTCAGTAATCCTTGGAAGACGGTAAGTGACCTTTTCCGCGTTTGATGGCGACAGCCGCATTTCCACTCCGGCTGTAGGTGCCAGCAAAGGAGCTTCAGCATCGTTGCAAGCAGCGCGAACAGTTGCGCTGGCGGCAAGCACAGCAACGAAGAGCAACTTCGATGAAACACATCTGCTTTCATGCTTCAAGCATTTCATCCCTGCCTTCTCTACAACTTGCCAAGTGTGCCCAACGCTGGGGCCACCGGGACAATGAATCGATGAAGATTCTTCTGATCCTTCATCGTGCCCGAGGAACGCGCAATCTGTACTGCAGCCATTGATCGCTCAACGGCGTCAGTTCCGTGCCACGCGCCAGCGTGGTCTACTCCGGCAGGCCGACGCCTGTCACAAGTTCGGGAAAGAAGTCTTGCCCTACTCGCCCGGCAATCCCAGCTTGGTCGTCCCAAACCCGTACTTGGTTTCCATCAGCTTCTTCACCGGGCCCATTCCCTCCACGCTCATCTTGCCGTCCGGCGTGCCGCAGCGTGTACCGACCTGCGTCCTGGCGTACTGCAGCTCGGCTTCACGGCTGCGCTTGGGCCGAGGATCGGGCTCCCACCAGGGGAAATGGGCGTAGGGCTTGTTGGTCGAGACTTCGTAGCGCCAGCACACGAACGACAGGGTCTCTCTACCGGCAGCGTCATAGTCGTACACGCGGTAAGAGCTGTAGCCGCTTGTGAGAGGCGTGAGCTCCAAAACGCCCTTCTCGGCGTAGGCGCGCAGGTTCTCGGTGTAGGCGTCACCAGAGACCGGGCCGGACAGGATCACCCGCGTGAGCTTGCCCTTTGCGTCGTAGTTTTCCTGACGATTCAGATCCAGCGTGCGCCACTGACGTTCACGGGGGTACTTTGCGCCAGGAGCAAAAATCTCGAAGATGCGCTGTCCGGTGCGGTGGAAATACTCACGAACGCGCGTATATGCGGTTACGCCGTTAAATTGCCCCTTCAGCACATCTGGCGATACACGCTCTCCAGGGAAGGTGTAGTTCAACTCCCTACCTTCATCCCGACTGCGTTGCTCAAAGATGGGCGTCGAGTCGGATGAAGCGATGGCAAAGGATTTACTCTGAATACCAGTAAGCCCGCGCTTATCACTCATCTGAAACGAAGCACCAATGCGGTGATGGATGCTGGCACCGTTAAAGAAAAATTCCCCCTGCGCGTACCAGGCCCCATCAGTTGCCTCGGTTCCGAAGTCGACATCCTCTTGCTCTGCGCTCTCCCCAAGCTTGCGTGTAGCCTTCTTGGTCATATCCAAAGCCAAGAATCCATCAGGCCGATAAGAAAAGTATCTTGTATCTACACTTACTGGCTTATCTCGAAGATCCGAGCACTGAAAATGCGGATCCTCCGAGACGATCAACCCAGAACTCTCATTTGCCACCTCTACGCGACCATTTTCGTCATAGAGCGCACAGAACGTTGTGACCTTACGGCCCGACGTGCCGGTCTGTTGAATCGATGTCAATTGACCCGACGCATCGTAATCAAGCTCGTGCGCCTTATGCATTTCAAAGTACGGATACAGCAACTTGACTGCAGGATGCAGGCTTTGGGGAGGCGCTTCACCAATCAGCTTGGACTCCCGCCTTCTCCATTCCTCAGCACGGCAGATCCGCTGCCCTTGGCCAGTAGTTTCCAGATAGTAGACCGAACCACCATTCGAGTCGAATGGAACGTTGTTCAACTTAGCCAGATCAGGACCGGTCCTGATTCTTATGTAAGGTGCCACCTCGTTCGCGCGACTGAGGCTGGCGCCTACTGCATCTCCTCCACCATCCAAGCTTGGCGTAAACTTGACCACCATGCTGTGTCCCTGAAAGCGGCCATCCCCTTCATTTTTTGAACTGCAACCTGCATGCGCGGCTTGCACGGCGCACAGAGCACTCACCGCAATCAGTGCTTTCAGCAGCAAATACTCACTCACACCTTTTCTCCTTGACTCAAGGCAGCATGTCGAGTCGAGTATGCCAATTCACTTGACCTATCCCCCTGAACAGGCAGGGCTGCAATGATCTCGCTCGGCATCGCGGCAGCCGGATCGTCCATGCTGCTCCCCCAAAGCAGCGGCATGGTGACCCAAAAGCCCTTAATCCGCGGACGTCCTGGCTCGCCCCTGAGGAAGTCAGTCGCCTTGCGCACATCATGCCGACCGACAGCACTGGTCACATAGTCGTTCTCAATACTAGGCTCCTGCATGAAGTCTGGTTGCAGGTCTGGTGGTTGCGCATACAACATGCGCTTGACGTGTCCCTTGTCACTCAGGCCTGCTGCGGGGAACCCATGAAACACGGAATCATAGCGGGGAAACGAATCACGTGGGACATTGGTGAAGACCTGCTGATAGGCATCCGAATTAGCGTCAGCAATCTTCCTGATCCCCTGCCAAGTTCTGGCGCTTGCCGGCTGTTCGATCTGCGGAACTGGATCTACCATATGGAACCAAGGCAGATACGCCCCCGCAGCTCCAGCTGCAGAGTATGGTTTCTTCTTTTTCTCTGACAGCTCTTGAATCGCCTGCCCCAGGAACTTCTTCCAAAGCTTCATCCGCAGATCCCGCGCAAACTTCCGGGTTATCACCTGCACGCCATTGCCCAGGTCCATCGACTTGGCCGCACCATCCACGATCACTGCGGCGATCTCGGTGTCACCTGTGCCCAGCAGGCTGCGGTCGTTGCAGTTCGCACTTCCAATGATGGCCACGGCGTCGTCCACGATCAGCAGCTTGGAGTGTACGTAACACTGCTCGGTCACCACGTACAAGGGGGTGGCCTGGTCGGCGCCGATCGTATGCGGTGCGTAGTGGTTCTTATGGTTGACGTCGGCCAGGACCCCATAACTTCTCAGGTTCATTACCGACAGGTACTCCTTCCAGCGCCCGGCCTTCACCTCTGCCTGCAGGTCGGCCTCTTCCACGCTTACTTCGCGGATGTCCTTGTCGCGCGCGATCAGCGAACGGCAGATGCGGCGGATCAGGCTGTCGTCGCCACGCAACAGGGTCTGCTGCACCCAGTACTGCTGCTTCAGCACGGCACCGTCGAACAGGCTGCCTTCCGGATGCACGGGCAAGGTGATGTACACATGGAAGCCCTGTCCGGCCACGATGGCGCGGCGGATGCGCGCAGCGATGGCCGCCACCAGCGGGTTGCTGGCCGCTGACTTCACGCCCTGCTTGCGCTTCACCAGGTCCTGCACAACGCCGGTTTTCCCGATGGGCCCACTCATGGCCACGCCCTTGTCGACGTAGCCGGCCTTCTTTTTTTCGGCTTTGGTCATGGGCCGCCGCTCGCCGCCCTTGATTGCCGTCTCCACCGTCCTGCCGGCTTCAGCGTCGGACCATCCGCATTCGGAAATCAGGAACTGGGTCTCGAGGTAGACAAAGGCGCGCGCCGAGGCGATGCAGTTGACCATCGCATCGAGGATCGAATGCATCGGCTGGTTGCGCTCCCAGTACGGCTGCAGGCAACTGGCATCGTCCAGATTCAGGCCGAGTTCCTTGCAGCCCTTCTTCTCCAGCGCATGCAACGCCGTACCCGAGGAACGCACGATCTGTACGGTGACGTCGCCGGCCGTGCCCGGCCGGGCCAGGTCACCGAACAACGCCTGCATGCCGCCCATCGACTGCAGCCATTGATCGCTCAACGGCGTCAGTTCCATGCCACGTGCCAGCGTGGTCTGCTCCGGCAGGCCGGCGCCTGTCCAGTCGTTGGCACCGCGGATGCCACGGTTCAGAACCTTGCGCACCGCCGCGCCGATTTCACGGTCGCCGCGCTGGTTCTGCCAGACCATGGCGTTCCAGCGGTGCATGAAGTTGCGGCAGATGTCGAACACCGCCGGTCCCTGCAGGCGCGCGTGCACGTCCTGCCACGGCATGCGCGGCTGGCGGCCGCTGTCGAGCAGGCGCTGGATGCGATCCACCGGCTCGTTGATCCACTTCACCAGCGATTCCCACGCCTGTTTGGCCTTGTTGAACTTGTTCTCGATCTCGGCATATTTGGCCTTGGCGTCCGTGACCAGCGAGTCAGGATCACGTACGTATCCCACGACCGTGGTGGCCGTCTTGATCGGGCCCAGAATGGCGTCCTTGATCGCAGCCTTGCGCTCATCGACCCACTCGCCGAACTTCTTCGCCTGGATCTTCGTGAAGCCTTCCACCGCACGCCCTGCGGCGGCGGCAGCCTCGCCGACGTTCAGCTTGACCGCCTCGTCGGCGGCCCGGTTGGAAGCGGCGATGACGTCGGCGTATTCCTTTTCGATCTCGGTCAACCACCCTTGAATGGCCAGGAAGGTCTTGGCGACCGAACGCTGTACCTTCACGGCTTCTTCCATGCCCGGAATGACCATCTCGGCAAGCTTGCGGATGCCTTCGCGCTCCAACGCGTCGGGCACGCCCAGCTTATCCGCATAGTCCTGCAGTTCGGCCAGTGCGGCGCCTGCATCCCACTGCGCCTTCATCCGGTCCAGCGCGATGGCCAGGCCCGGCACGTATGCCTGGGCAAAGCCGGGGCGGACACGGCCCGCTGCATCCGGGCTGGTATCGGGCTTGTCCAGGGTCAGGTCCTGCTCAGCCCTCGTCATGCCCCGGAATTTGCTCAGGCAGTTGTTGTAGTGATCATTGAGCACATGCAACGTCGGGTCGCAGACCACGTCGAAGTTGCCGTCGTCCCAGCGCCCGTGGGCGATGTCCAGGCCGCCGACGAAGCCGATCTTCCCGTCCACCACCAGGATCTTCTGGTGGTGCGAAAAGGCGATGTTGAAGGCATCGGTGCGGCCGGTGGCCGGGTTGTGCAGGCCGACCTGCACCTGCCCCGGCGTGTTGGCATCCTGCATCTTGTACAGGGCCGTGCGCGCCTCGTTTTCGTGGGTGTAGGCCGCCGCCTCGACACTGTCGTAGAGGAGCACCCGCACATCCACGCCGCGCTGGTTGATGGCGTCGAACAGCAGTTCGCTCAGTCGGCTGGCGTGGGCACCGCCACGGCTGTCCAGCTCGGTGTCGAAGTTCATCTGCCAGTCGGCGATGAAGATGAACTTCTGCGCGCCGCGGATGGCATCGGCCATCGCCTTCATCGCCGAGCGGCCATCGGTGTAGGCGTCAACCTTGTTGCCGCGCCGCACCGGCGCGAACTGGCGGTCCGGTGGCGCGTAGTAGTCACCGCTGCTGGTGCCCTTCTGCCCGTCCAGGCAGGTCAATGCGGTATGCGGGACGCTGCCCAGCTTGGTGCCGTCTGCCATCACTGGATCTCCTTGCGCTGGGCCGGGTCGGCGTCGATATGCGACTGGAACTCGTACTCGGCACGCTGCCGGTAGGCATACAGCGCCGCATCATCGGGAAGGTCGGCCAGGGTTTTGCCGTAGTTGATCGCTTCAAGCGTGTCCATGGTGGCGCGCACGCCTGGCGAGCTGCTGTAGGGACGCGGACGCTGCAGGGGAATCACGTCGATGCCATGCACCAGGAACAGCCGCCCCGGGAACCGGCCGGCATCGTTCCAGATCTTCGCGCACAGGGCGTCGTCCAGGCTGACGTCGCCCTGCTCGTCGGCCTGCCCCTCGGCAACGGTCTCGGCCCAGTTGCCCGGTACCAGCGCGCCATCTCGCATGTCCTCGTCCAGCGCCCGGCGGGTACGCACGATCTTCCAGGGCTGGCCTGCCAGCGGATGCCCCTGCGGCCCCGGAATGTCCTGCAGGCGGAAGGCCAGCTTCGGAATCTGCTCGCTGAGGGTGCTGGTCGGCATGTCCGGGAGCGCGTAGCTGAGCTGCGCAGGCCCGACGAAGGACTTCTGCCCGGCATGCACGGTGATGGTGCCGGGACAGTTCACCACCAGGTTGCCGCCCTCCAGGGTGAGGCTGGCGCCACCGGCGGTGGCGATATGCAGGGTGCGCGGCGCGGCCAGTTCCACGGCCGCCTGGGCGCTGGCGGCACGTAGAGAGGCACGCGATTGCACGTTGATCTGCGCGGACTGGGCGCGGACGTCCAGCGCCGCCTGCCCTGCCACGACGCTCAATGCAGCCTCGCCGGCAAAGGTCCGGCCACTGGCCGCGAGCACGCCCACGGCCTGCATCGCGTGCAGGCGCGCGCTACCGGCCACGCTGGCATCGCTGTGCTGGCCACTGGCCAGCACCACATGCCGGGCACTGCTCCACTGCAGCGCCTGCCCGGCCACCATGGCCAGGCCGGCGTGGCCGTGCAGCCCGAGCATGGGCTCTTCTGTATGCGGCACGGCGCCGCCGGTGGGCCGACCCTCACCACCTGCGCGGGCCTGTGCGTAGTCCTGCCCGGGCACGCTGGCGCGCGCGACCCGCTGCAGGCCCGCCAGGCCCGCGCTGTCCTCCGGCGGAGCGTGGCTGGCCATGCCGACCGCCCGGTGGGTGGTCGCCATCGCGTGCCAGGACCCGGCCAGGGTTGACGCCTGCTGCAGCAGCGCACTGGCGGCAACGGCCTCACCGGCCGGCGAAGCGGGGGCGCGGGGGTGCGCGATCAGCCATGCGCCACGCTCGGCGCGCAGTGCGCCCCAGGCATCGGTACGCAGTTCCGCGCCCTCGCCGCGCAGGGACCCGCGATGGTTGTCGGCCTGGTGCCGCAGGTGGCCAAGATTCAGTTCGCTGATGGCATGGCTGCTGGCCAGCTGCAGGCGCAGCTGCGCATCGGAGTCGTCGAATACCAGGCGGTTGTAGCCGGTTCCGGACCACTCCCGTGACTGGATGCCCCACAAGGCACCGGCATGCCGGTGCTGGTCTTCACCGGGCGCCATCGCATGCCAGGCAGGGGCGTGGCCGCCGGCCGCATTGCCCTGCGCACTCGGACACCTGTCGACGGCCTGGCCGAACAGGCCTGCGTCGCTACCGGCTGCAGCCGCACCGGCAGGCGTGGGAGCAGCGCCGGCATCACCACGGCCGTTGTACAGCGCGCCCAGCACCAGCGGCCGGTCGATGTCGCCCTCAAGGAAGCCGACCAGCACCTCCTGGCCTACGCGCGGCAGGAACTGCGAACCCACGCCTGGCCCGGCGTAGCGCTGCGCCACCCGCATCCAGCACGTTGCCTCGGCGTCGGTGGCCCCCTGCAGATGCAGGCGCACCCGGACCCGGCCCTGGCTGTCGGCATGCAGATCGGCGTCACTCCGGCCATCGCCGGCGATGACCCGGGCGGTCTGGTAGCCCGGTGCAAGCGGCCGCGGGTTGATGCGCTCCCCCGTTCCGTCCTGCAGTACCGGGCGCCATGGCTGCCGCTGGTCGACGGCCCGGAACCGGTTGGCGTAGCCCAACGCCGAGGACGCCTCGAGCGGGGCTCCCGGCAGCCCTGCGCTGGCCGCGAGCCAGGGCGCAGGTGGCTCGGCCCGCCGCTGCCCGCGCCCCTGCGTGATCGGCGGCGGGTTGCACCCGTGGTGCAGTACTTCGGTTGGCAGGAGGGTCGGGGCGGCGGCGGTTCCGGCCGCCAGCACGCGGATGAAGCGGCCCGCCTGCAGGCTTCGAACGCTGCCGGTGCCCAGCCAACCGGCCAGGCCCGCCTCGTGCGCTTCGGCTACCCGGCGCGCCCGGCGCTGCCCATCGGCCGCCTGGGCGAAGGCATGCGCGCCCACCGGGTCGTAGATCTCGCGCGGACTCTGGCCGCCCGCCTGCAACGGCAACTGGACATGGCGGAGCACCGGCCCCCGGTAATCGCTGGTGACCAGCGACAACCGGTTGCTGCCCAGCAGGCGACGTGCGCCCAGCTGCTGCAGCGTGTCCGCCGCTTCGGTACCGTCATTGCGATGGAAGCGGATGCCGCCATCGCGGGCGGACTGAGGGTTCTCCGGCTGCGCTCGACTGTCGGAAAACAGCACGAGGGTCAGCCGCCCGCCGCTGTCGCTCTCGAATGCGCCGGCAATTCCCTCTTCGGCCAGCAGGCGCTGCACGAAGGCCAGGTCCGGCTCGCGATACTGCACGCAGTAGCTGCGCGCCGGCGCCTCGGCCAGAGCGGCCATGGCGTCCTCGCTCCAACGCCAGCAGGCCAACTCACCATGCCCGCCCAGCACGTCCTCGACGATGTCGCGCACGGTGCGTTCCTGGTACACGCGGCTGTGCCGTGCATGCCCCAGCATCCAGGTCCATGGGACACAGTGCAGGCGATAGCGCGCCAGGCCGCCCTCGCTCTCCAGCCGATGGGCAGAGGCAACATACCCGCAGCGCAGATGGTCCTGGCCATCGTCCAGGCGGGTGACCAGCGCCGCCTCGCGACCCGGCCATTCACCGAACGCGAGGCCCGCGTCCGGATGCAGCACATCCACCCAGTAATCGAATCCACCAGCCAGGCATTCATGGCCCCACCATTGTTCGACGAACAAAGGGGGCAGGCCATCGGCCCGCAGGCGGTGCAGTTGATGGTCCGGCTCCAGCCCGACCAGCGAAGCAAGCGCGGCATGCGCGAGTGAAGCATCCATGTCATTTCCTGTGCCAGGCGCTCCTGCCCTGGCGATGGCCTACCTGCCACTTCCGCGTTGCTACGGGCCGGGCAGCGCGCTGCGCCGATCCTTGCGGAAGACCCTGTTCCCTTGGGGCTCCGGGCTGATAGTCATCCGCGACCCGGCCGCCGTCAAGTTTCCGGCGCGCCCCCCTCTCCGCCGGTCATGACGTTTTTTTCACCATCGGCTCATGGAGCCTGTGGCACAAGGGACGAAGGTGTCTATCCACAGCTTTCTTCCAGCCCGGTCCACACGCCATGTGGAAAACGCCCGGCGCTGGCCGTGTGACCCTGCCGCGCGCTACCCTTGCTGCCTGAATCCACTGTGGTGCAAGGCTTCCGCCCTACCCGATCAATGAAAAGCATCGAGCATCGAGACTTCACCCTGTCGCCGGAAGACAACGAGCGGCTGGCCAACCTATGCGGTCCGTTTGACGGGCATCTGCGACAGATCGAGCTGAAGCTCGGCGTGGAGATCGCCAACCGCGGCTTCGTGTTCCGCATCAGCGGACCGGAAGAGGCCATCGTCGAAGCACAGAAGCTGGTCGAGGCGCTGTACGCCGAGGCCGGCGAGACCACCTTCGACAACCATGCCATCCATCTGCGCCTGGCCCAGGCCAACGTCGAGCAGATCGCCGAGCGCTCCTACGAAGCGCAGGACGTGGCAATCAAGGTCAAGCGCGGCACGGTGCGCGGACGCGGTGCCAACCAGGGCCGCTACCTGCACCAGATCGCCACCCACGACATCAACTTCGGCATCGGCCCGGCCGGTACCGGCAAGACCTTCCTGGCCGTGGCCAGCGCGGTCGAAGCGCTGAATGAATCGCGCGTGCAGCGGCTGATCCTGGTGCGCCCGGCGGTGGAGGCCGGCGAGAAGCTGGGCTTCCTGCCCGGCGACCTGAGCCAGAAGGTCGATCCCTACCTGCGACCGCTGTACGACGCCCTGTATGAAATGATGGGCGTGGAGAAGGTGGTCAAGCTGCTGGAGAAGAACGTCATCGAGATCGCGCCGCTGGCCTACATGCGCGGCCGCACGCTCAACGATGCGTTCGTGATCCTGGACGAAGCGCAGAACACCACCATCGAGCAGATGAAGATGTTCCTGACCCGTCTCGGCTTCGGTTCCACCGCGGTGGTGACCGGCGACCTGACCCAGACCGACCTGCCCAAGCACGTCCGCTCCGGCCTGCGTGACGCCATCGATGTGCTGCGGGGGGTCGAGGGCGTCAGTTTCACCTTCTTTGAATCCCGCGACGTGGTCCGCCACCCGCTGGTCGCGCGCATCGTCAGCGCCTACGACCGCCGCGACCTGCATCAGATCCAGCCTGGAGCAACTCCATGACCCGTGGTCCCGTGCGACTGGACGTCGCCGTCAGTTACGCCCTGCCGCGCACCGGCCTGCCGGCGGCGGTCAGCTTCCGCAAGTGGGTGGCCGCCGCACTGAAGGGCCGCATCCGCGAGGCCGACCTGGCCATCCGCGTGGTCGACGCGAAGGAGGGGCAATCGCTGAACCGCCACTACCGCGGCAAGGACTACGCCACCAACGTGCTCAGCTTCCCGGCCGAAATGCCCGAAGGCCTGCCCAAGGGCGTCAAGTTCCCGCTGCTCGGCGACCTGGTGATCTGCGCGCCGGTAGTGGCCCGCGAAGCCGATGAACAGGGCAAGGCGCTCAATGCCCACTACGCGCACCTGACCGTGCACGGCGTGCTGCACCTGCTCGGCTGGGACCACGAGGACGACAAGGAAGCCGAGGCGATGGAACAGCTGGAGCGCGAGATCCTGGCCGAGCTCGGCATCGCCGATCCGTACGCCGGCGAGCGCTGAGCAGGCCGGGCGGCCATCCCCCGGGTCCATAACGAAAACACGAGGAACAAGGATGATCCAGCAAGGCAGCTTCATCACGCTACTGATCGTGGGCGGCCTCTTCGCCGCCCTGCTGGTGCTGGGCGTGCGCACCGTCCGGCGCATCGCTGCCACCGATCCCACCGGGCAGCACTGGCTGCTGCGCGGCCTGGCGCTGCTGTCGCCCCTCTGCCTGGTGGCAGGGCTGGCGATCGGCATGATCGGGCCGTACCTCAACGACCGGGCGCAGCCCGCACACGGCCCCGGCCTGCTGACGATCTCGATGCTGCTGATGCTGGCGGGTGCGCTGGCGCTGCCGGTGCTGTGGCGGATGATGCTGCAACGACGCCTGGGCCGGCCCGCCAATGGGCTGCCGTTCTTCCATGCCTCGCGCACCTCGCTGCTGGTGCTGTACGTACTCGCCGCGGTCTACATGATGCTGATCCGGAATGCCGGGCCGAACCCGGTGCCCTGGCTGATGGACGCTGGGCTGGTGCCGACCGTGGCCTGGGCCATCGCGGGGCTGGTCCACCTCGCGATGCTGTCGGTGCTGATTACCCTGCCGCTGATGCTCCTGCGCGCAGTGATGATTGGTGTCGCCCGCCGTATCACCCGGCCGTTCACCCGTTCCTCGGGGCTATGATGGCGCCCCACCGCCTGCGGATACCGCCCGTGTCACTGCGCTGCTGCCTGATCCTGCTGGGTGCCCTTGCCGCCCCGCCTGCCTTCGCCTCCAGCCTGGACCTGCCGGCGTTGATCGAGTGCCGGCAGCGCGTGGCCGATCTCGGCGCGCTGGCGCCGCTGCTGGCCGACCCGCTGAAGGCCGTGGCCCAGGGCCTGCAGCCGTTGCCGCAGGGCAACCAGTTCATGAGCGAGTACCGGCTGGCCCAGCCGATCACCGTCTTCGGCGTGGCCACCGAGCGGGTGGCGGTGGCCGGCGCCAGCATCATGGCGGTGCTTGACCAGGCCGACCCACGGCCGCTGGCCAAGCGGCTGGGGCTGGAGACCGGCTACGACCAGGACGGCAAGTTCATGGCCGGCCGCGAACTGGTCAGCCGTGATGTGACCGACCCGAAGACCGGTGAGGCCCAGATCGAGTCGATCATCCTCAGCGTCTCCACCGTGGCCTCCCATCCCGGCAAGACCCTGGCCGGCTGCACCTACAGCCTGGACCTGCCCGAGGAAGAAGCCCCCGCGCGGCCTGAACTGGCCCCGCCGCCGATCACCGGGCCCGGCAGCGACGGTCACTGACAGGCCGTCACATCCTGCTAGACTGGGGCCAACGCCCGGCCTGCCGGGTGCCTTTTTTCCAGAGATGTCAGAAGACGACAGTAGTAGCTCCCCTGCGGAGCACAGTGAAAAGAAGCGCGGCTGGCTTGAACGCCTGACGTCCGCCTTCTCCGGCGAACCCCACACCCGCGACGAGCTGGTCGCGGTCCTGCACACCGCGCAGGAAGAGGGGCTGATCGCCGCCGATACCCTGAAGATGATGGAAGGCGCCATTTCGGTGGCCGAGCTGACCGTGGGCGACGTGATGATCTCGCGCTCGCAGATGGTCTCGCTGCCGGTCGAAGCGCCCTTCCTGGAACTGATGAAGCAGGTGGTCGAATCCGGCCATTCGCGCTTCCCGGTTCATGGCGAGAACAAGGACGACATCCTGGGCATCCTGCTGGCCAAGGACCTGCTGCGCGGCGTGGTCGCCGACAACGGCCCGGCCAACGTGCGCGAGCTGCTGCGCCCGGCGGTGCTGATTCCGGAGGCGAAGAAGCTCAACGTGCTGTTGAAGGAATTCCGCCTGTCGCGCAACCACATGGCCATCGTGGTCGACGAGTACGGCGGTGTCGCCGGCCTGGTCACCATCGAGGACGTGCTGGAGCAGATCGTCGGCGAGATCGACGACGAGCATGACGAAGCCGAGGATCCGTCGGCGCAGATCGCCATCCAGTCCGACGGCCAGTACGTGGTCGACGCGCTGACTCCGATCGGCGACTTCAACGAGCGCTTTGGTGCCACGTTCTCCGACGAGGACTACGACACCATCGGTGGCCTGGTCACCGAGGCCGTGGGCCACCTGCCGGAAGTCGGTGACGAGCTGGCGCTGGATCGTTTCATGTTCCGCGTGGCTCGCGCCGATGCGCGTCGGGTGCAGGCCTTCCACGTGACCGTGCTGCCGCCGGACGCGCAGGACGACGCTTGAAGCGCGGCGGCCCTGTCCAGGCACTGCGCCTGACGGTGTGGCTGGCACTGTGCGTGCTGGCCATGGTCCTGCCGCTGGCCGCCTCCGCGCAGCCGGCGGCAACCACACCCGCACCTGCTGCACCCGTTGCCAGCGCCGAGGCTCCTGCCCCGCGCATCGGCGTGGTGACCATGCAGCCGGGCACGGTGTTCTTCGAGCGCTTCGGCCACGACGCCATCGTCGTGATCGATCCGGCCAGCGGCGAAGCGACCTCGTACAACTTCGGCTACTTCGATCCGTCCGAAGATGATTTCATCAGCCGCTTCATGCGCGGCGACATGATGTATTACCTGGTGGCGCTGCCGCTGCAGCAGGACCTGTCGTACTACGACGAGACCGGCCGTGGCGCCAGCGTGCAGTGGCTGGACCTGCGCCCGGACCAGGCGCGAGCGCTGGCCGCCGACCTGGCCGAGCGGGCCAAGCCGGAAAACGCGCGCTACCACTACGATTACTACACCGCCAACTGCGCCACGATGGTGCGCGATACCGTGGACAAGGCGCTGGGCGGCGGACTGCAATCGCAGCTGTCGGGGCGCTCGCGCGGCAACACCTATCGCAGTGAATCGGTGCGCCTGGCCTCGCCGGCAGCGTGGATGTGGCTGGGCTTCGACGTCGGCCTCGGCCCGTTCGCCGACCAGCCGCTGTCGCGCTGGCAGGAAGCGTTCGTACCCATGCGTCTGGCCGATGCGCTGCGCCAGGCACGCAACAGCGATGGACGACCGCTGGTGCAGTCCGAACAGGAACTGTTGCCGCACCGCATCGACCCGGAACCGAAGGAATTCGCGCGCCGCTGGTGGCCGTGGCTGCTGTGCGGCCTGGTGATCGCCGCCGGCGTGCTGGCGCTGCGCAGCCGCCTGCGGCTGCTGGCCGGGCTGGCCCTGCCGTTCTGGCTGCTGTGTACCATCGCCGGCAGCCTGCTGGTGTTCCTGTGGGGCTTCAGCACCCACTACGCCGCCTGGGCCAACCGTAACCTGCTGCTGCTTTCGCCGCTGGCGGTGCTGCTGCTGCCGGGCGCGATCGCCGTGCTGCGCCGGCGCGTGCCGGGCCGCATGTTCAGGATCGTGCTGTGGCTGCTGGCGGTACAGGCCGTGGCCGCGCTGGTACTGCACTGGCTGAGCCTGCAGGCGCAGTACAACGTGCAGTGGATCGTGCTGCTGCTGCCGGTGCACGTCGCCCTGGCGTGGGTGCTGGGGCGTCGTCCTCACTTGTCCGAAACACGCCCCTGACGCACGATGGCGGGCATGTCATTGCCCGCCTCCGCTTCCGCACCTGCCTCGGCCAACCCCGCCTGCGTCATCAACTGCGTCCACTACGATGACGAGGGCAAACGCCACGACATCAGCCTGGACGCCATCAGCGATGTCATTGCCAGTGGCAACGGCTTCGTCTGGGTGGGCCTGTACGATCCCAACGACGATGTCCTGCTGAAACTGCAGGAGGAATTCTGCCTGCACGACCTGGCCATCGAGGATGCGCGCAACGCGCACCAGCGGCCCAAGGTCGAGACTTACGGCAATTCGCTGTTCGTGGTGGTGACCACCGCGCAGATGGTCGATGAGCGCATCCAGTATGGCGAAACGCATGCCTTCCTCGGCCCGCGCTTCCTGGTGACGGTGCGCCATGGTGCATCGCTGTCCTACGCGCCGGTTCGCGCGCGCGTCGAGCGCGAGCCGCAACTGCTGAAGATGGGCCCGTCGTATTGCCTGTACGCGGTGACCGACTTCGTGGTCGACAACTACCTGCCGATCGTGCATCGCTTCCGCGACACCCTGGACCTGCTGGAAAAGGACATCTTCGCTGACAACTACAAGCGCAGCACCGTGGTGCGGCTGTACGAGCTCAAGCGCGAACTGAACAAGATGCGGATGGCGGTGGCGCCGCTGCAGGACGTGCTGGCGCAGCTGCGCCGCTACCAGGGCGATCTGATCCCCGACGAAGTGAAGCTGTACGTGCGCGACGTACACGACCACGCCGTGCGCATCAGCGATGTGATCGACACCCTGCGCGAAATGCTGGGCACCGCGCTGAGCGTGAACCTGTCGCTGGTGACGCTGGCGCAGGGCGAGACGGTCAAGCGCCTCGGTGCCTGGGCCGCCCTGCTGGCCGCGCCGACGCTGATCACCAGCTGGTACGGCATGAACTTCAGCCACATGCCGGAGCTGAGTGAACCGTGGTCCTACCCGCTGATGATCGTCGGCGTGGGCGGCGTGTGCGTGGGGTTGTACCGGTTGTTCAAACGCGCCAAGTGGCTGTAGAGCGTATCGACCAACGGTCGATACCCACCAAACCGGTAGGCCACGACCGTGGGTCGTGGCACATGACCCGCCTTGGGTAGTGCCGGCCGCTGGCCGGCAACCAGGCAATGCCGGCCAGCGGCCGGCACTACCGTTCGGCATCAGGCCACGTAGACGGTCTTGATGTTCATGAACTCATGGATGCCGTGGTCGGCCAGCTCGCGGCCGAAGCCAGACTGCTTGCTGCCACCGAACGGCAACCGCGCGTCACTCTTGACGATGGCGTTGACGAACGCGGCGCCACACTCCATCCGCTGGGCAAAGCCTTCGCCGCGCACCGGGTCGCGGGTCCACACGCTGCCGCCCAGGCCAAAGCGGGTGTCATTGGCCACGCGCAGCGCCTCGGCCTCGTCCTTGACCCGGATCACTGCAGCCACCGGCCCGAACAGTTCCTCGTCGTACGCCGGCATTCCCGGACCCACCTGATCGAGCACCGTGGCCGGATAGCCGGCATGCGTGCCGGCAATCGGCTCGCCACCGACCAGCACCCGCGCGCCCCTGGCCACGCTGGCCTGCACCTGCTTGTGCAGTTCGTCGCGCAGGTCGGCGCGGGCCATCGGCGCCAGCGTGGTACCACGCTCATCCGGATCCCCGTACTGGCGCTCGCCCGCCGCCTCAACGAAGCGACGGGTGAATTCATCGGCCACGGCATCGACAACGATGAAGCGCTTGGCTGCGATGCAGGTCTGGCCGCTGTTGTCGAAGCGTGATTTCACTGCCGCCGCCACGGTCTTGTCGAGGTCGGCATCGTCGAGCACCACGAAGGCATCACTGCCGCCGAGTTCCATCACCGACTTCTTCAGCTGGCTGCCGGCATTGGACGCGATCGAGCGCCCTGCCCGTTCGCTGCCAGTCAATGTCACCGCCTTCACCCGCGCGTCGCGCAGCACGTCGGCGGCCTGGTCGTTGTCGATGTGCAGCACATCGAACACGCCTTCGGGAAGGCCACCGTCACGGCACACCGCCAGGATCAGGTCGGCGCACTGCGGCACGTTGCTGGCGTGCTTGAGCAGGGCCACATTGCCAGCCATGAACGCCGGCGCGAGGAAACGGAACACCTGCCAGATCGGGAAATTCCACGGCATCACCGCGAACACGCAGCCGATCGGCTCGTAGCGCACGTAGCTGCGCTGGGCTTCGGTGTCGATCAGCTGTGGCTTGAGGTAGTCAGCGGCGTGGTCGGCGTAGTACTCGCAGGCCGCAGCACACTTGTCCACTTCGGCCAGCGCTTCGGCCTTGAGCTTGCCCATTTCATGGGTCATCGCCTGCTGCAGGTCGTCGCGGCGTGCGCGCAGCTGCGCGGCGATCTGGCGCAGGATGGCGCCTCTTTCCTGCAACGAGCGATCCGCCCAGCCCGGGAAGGCCTCGGCGGCAGCCTGCAGGCGCTGCTCGATATCGGCAGCGCCCATCAGTTCATGGCGGTAGGTGACCAGGCCGGTGGCCGGATCGACGATCTCGACGGTCATGGGGGATCTCCTTGAGGAAGACCCCCATTGTGCGCCGCCGGCCGTGAGCCGGATGTTGCCGGCGCTGTTGTTGCCGGCCCTGCCGGCAGACCTCAGCCGTTGTCCTGCCGCGCCAGCTGCAGGTCGCGCTGGCGCCGCTTCTCGGCGCGTGCATTGATGTACCAGCCGATCACCGCGGCAATCGATACCGCCGACACCAGCAGCGTTGCCAGTGCATTGATCTTCGGGCTGATGCCCATGCGCACCGAGGCGAACACCTTCATCGGCAGCGTGGTCGAACCCGGCGTGGCGACGAAGCTGGCCACCACCACGTCATCCAGCGACAGGGTGAAGGCCAGCAGCCAGCCTGCCACCAGTGCCGGGGCGATGATCGGCAACGTGATGCGGCCGAACACGGTCAGCCGGCTGGCACCCAGGTCCATCGCCGCTTCTTCCAGCGAGAGATCCATTTCCTGCAGGCGCGAGGACACCACCACGGTGACGAAGCACAGGGTGAAGGTGACGTGCGCAATCCAGATGGTGGCCAGGCCGCGCGCGGGGAAGCCGGGAATCGTGCCCATCGAGGCCAGCAGCGCCATCAGCGAGAAACCGAGGATGACGTCCGGCATCACCAGCGGTGCAGTGACCAGGGCGCCGAACAGCGGCTTGCCGCGGAAGCGCTTGAAGCGGGTCATCACCATCGCCGCCAGCGTGCCCAGCACGGTGGCGGTACAGGCGGTCCAGAACGCCACCACCAGGCTGGTCCACATCGCATCCATCAGCGCGCGGTCGGCGAACAGGTCGCTGTAGGCACGGGTGGAGAACCCGGCCCAGACCATCGCCAGCCGCGAGCTGTTGAACGAATAGAACATCAGCAACAGGATCGGCAGGTACAGGAAGGCGAAGCCGAGCAGCAGCACGCCCAGCCCCAGGCCCTTGGCGGTGCGCGGGCTCATGCCTGCTTTCCTTCCAGCAGGCGCTGCTGGGAACGGTTGAACAGCAGGATCGGCACCAGCAGCAGCAGGATCATCGCCACCGCCATCGCCGAGGCACCCGGCCAGTTGCGGTTGTTGAAGAACTCGTTCCACAGCTGGCGGCCGACCATCAGCGTCTCCGAACCGCCCAGCATTTCCGGGATTACGAATTCACCGATCGCCGGAATCATCACCAGCATGCAGCCGGCGATGATGCCCGCCTTCGACAGCGGCAGGGTAATGCGCAGGAACGCCTGCCACGGCTTGGCACCAAGGTCGTAGGCCGCCTCCAGCAGGCGGTGGTCGTGCTTGACCAGGTTGGCGTACAGCGGCAGCACCATGAACGGCAGGTAGCAGTAGACGATGCCGATGTAGGCGGCGGTCGGGGTGTCGATCAGCTGCAGCTTGGGCAGGCCCAGGCTGGTCATCAACGTCTGCAGGCCGGTGAACTGCAGGAACTGGTCAAGCAGGCCGTTGCGGTCCAGGATCGCCTTCCACGCATACACGCGGATCAGGAACGAGGTCCACGACGGCAGCACCACCAGCATCATCGCCACGTTGCGCGCGGCCGGCGACAGGCGGGCGATGGCGTAGGCCATCGGGTAGCCGATCAGCAGGGTCAGGAAGGTCGAGATCGCCGCGATCTTGATCGAGCTCAGGAACGCCTGCGCATAGATCGAATCGCGGAACAGCGCCAGGTAGTTTTCCAGGTTCAGCTTCAGCGAGAAGCCGCCGTCAGCGTACTGCAGCAGCCAGGTATACGGCGGCGAGCCGACCCGGCTGAGCGAGAAGCTGATCATCAGCACGATCAGGAACGGCACTGCGAAGAACAGCAGCAGCCACAGGTACGGAATGCCGATCACCGTGGCACGCAGCCCCGGCAGCCAGCGCTTCAGGCCGGCGACGCTCATGAGGTGAGCACCACGCCATCGTTGTCGCGCCAGTGCACCCACACGCTGTCGCCCCAGGTCAGGCCATCGCTGGCCCAGCGCTGCGAGTTGGCGAAGTTGGCCAGCACCTTGGCGCCGCTGGGCAGGCGCACGTGGTAGACCGAGTGGCTGCCGAAATAGGCGATGTCCTCGATCACGCCCTGTGCCTTGTTGGTGTGCCCTTCCGGCTCGTCCTTGCCGATCATCACCTTCTCCGGGCGCAGCGCGAACGCGACCGGCTGCCCTTCATAACCGGTGATGCCATGGGCGATGTAGATCGGTGCCGGGAACAGCGGCGAGCGCACGGTCACGTACTCGGGCAGGTCCTCGTCGATCACCCCGTCGAACAGGTTGACCGACCCGATGAACTCGGCCACGAAGCGGTTGGCCGGCTGCTCATAGACCTCGTCCGGCTTGCCGACCTGCTGGATCCAGCCGGCATCCATCACCGCGATGCGGGTGGCCATGGTCATCGCTTCTTCCTGGTCGTGAGTGACCATCACGCAGGTCACGCCCGACGATTCGATGATGCTGACCAGTTCCAGCTGCATCTGCGAGCGCAGCTTCTTGTCCAGGGCGCCCATCGGCTCGTCCAGCAGCAGCAGCTTCGGCCCCTTGGCCAGCGACCGCGCCAGCGCCACGCGCTGCTGCTGGCCACCGGACAGCTGGTGCGGCTTGCGCTTGCCCAGGTGGCCCATCTGCACCAGTTCCAGCATCTCGCCGACGCGCTTGCTGATCGCGTCCTTGCCCAGGCCATCCTGCTTCAGCCCGAAGGCGATGTTCTGCTCGACCGTCATGTGCGGGAACAGCGCATAGGACTGGAACATCATGTTGACCGGCCGCTGGTACGGCGGCAGTGCGTCCAGGCGCTGGCCATCGAGGGTGATGCTGCCCTTGGTGGGCGTCTCGAAGCCGCCCAGGCAGCGCAGCAGGGTCGACTTGCCACTGCCGGAGCCACCGAGCAGGGCAAAGATCTCGCCCTTGCGCACGTCCAGGTTGACGTCGTCGACGGCGACGAAACCGTCGAATTCCTTGCGCAGGTCACGAATGGAGAGATAGCCGGGCACACCCGTCGTGTCGACGACGGCGGCTACCGGCTGGGCTTCAACGGGCATGGGGGCTCCGGGAGCGGGCGGTGGACAGCGGCCGCCATTCTAACGGCCCGGGGGCGCAGGGGATATGACGGCAACAGGCGGGCGGGGCCGGTCGGGCCGCGCCTGCGCGGCCACTGCCCTTGCCGGGCAAGGCCCGCCTCCCTCCCGGGGAGCGGGCGCCGGGCATCGCCCGGCGCCGCCGGACCGGCTTACCGCCCGGTCTTCACCTCGGTCCACAGCCGGGTGTAGAGCTTGTCGGTCGCCGGCGTGTTGATCGAATAGGTGAACATCTTCTCGGCCACATCGGCCGGCGGATAGATGGTCGGATCGGTACGGATCGCCTCGTCCACCAGCGGGGTCGCGGTCGGCACCGGGTTGGCGTAGTGGATGAAGTTGGTGTTGGCTGCGGCCACCTTCGGCTGCAGCAGGTAGTTGATGAACGCGTAGGCCGCTTCCGGGTGCTTGGCGTCCTTCGGGATGGCCAGCATGTCGAACCACTGCGGGGCGCCTTCCTTCGGGATCGAGTAGGCCACGTGCACGCCATTGCTGGCTTCCTCGGCACGGTCGCGGGCCTGGATGATGTCACCCGACCAGCCGACCACCAGGCAGGTGCCGCCATTGGCCAGCGAGCCCACGTACTGCGAGGAGTGGAAATTCTGGACGTACGGACGGATCGACTTCAGCAGGTCGGCCGCCTTCTGCAGCTCGGCCGGGTCGGCGCTGTGCGGGTCCAGGCCCAGGTAGTGCAGCGCGATCGGGATCATGTCCGCCGGCGTGTCCAGGATGGTCACGCCGCAGTCCTTCATCTTGCTGATGTTTTCCGGCTTGAACACCAGGTCCCAGCTGTTGGCGATGTCGGCGCTGCCGCCGAAGCGCTGCTTCAGCATGTCCACGTTGTAGCCGATGCCGGTGGTGCCGATCATGTACGGCACGCCGTACTCGTTGCCCGGGTCCTGGGTGGCGATGCGCTTCATCACCGCCGGATCGAGGTTGCCCAGGTTCGGGATCTTGCTCTTGTCCAGCGGCAGGAACACCCCGGCCTGGATCTGGCGCCCGAAGAAGTTCAGGGTCGGCACCACCACGTCGTAGCCGCTGTTGCCGGCCAGCAGCTTGGTCTCGACCATCTCATCGCTGTCGAACACATCGTAGGTCACCTTGATCCCGCTCTCCTTCTCGAAGTTGGGGATGGTGTCCTCGGCGATGTAATCGCTGTAGTTGTAGACGTTCAGGACCTGGCTGTCCTGCGCGCCACCTTTGCCACCGCCGCAGGCGGCGAGCATGGCGGAGGCCAGGCCGAGCGTGAGGATACGCAGCTTCATCGGGTGCTCCAGAATGCGGGAAGGGGGGCCGGCGGAGCCGGCAACGGGTGCCAGCCTACCCCCCGGCGGCGGATTTTTCTATTGCGGACGCTCAGACGTTCAGCAGCAGGAACTCGCGTTCCCACGAGCTGATCACGCGGAAAAAGGTCTCGTATTCCTTGCGTTTGACCGAGATGTAGGCCCGGCAGAAACGCTCGCCCAGCAGTGCCTGCAGCGCGCCGCACTGTTCCAGGCCATCCAGTGCCTCGCCCAGCGAGCGCGGCAGGTTGTAGCCCAGTTCCTTGGCACTGCCGCTGACCGGTGCATCCGGTGCCAGGCGCTCGCGGATGCCGAGCAGGCCGCAGGCCAGGGTGGCCGCCATGGCAAGGTAGGGATTGGCGTCGGAACCGGCGAAACGGCTTTCGACGCGCATGTTTTCCGGGGTATCCAGCGGCACCCTCAGGCCGCAGGTGCGGTTGTCGAACCCCCAGTGCACGTTGCTTGGTGAAACCTCGCCGAACACCAGCCGGCGGTAGGAATTCACGTTCGGCGCGAAGAAGGCCATGGCCATCGGCACATACTTCTGCAGGCCCGCCAGGTAGTGGGCGAACATGGGGCTGAAATCCTCGCCGCCATGCTCGCCACTGAACACGTTCTGGCCGTCGCTGATCCGTACCAGGCTCTGGTGGATGTGCATGGCGCTGCCCGGCTCGTTCTCCATCGGCTTGGCCAGGAAGGTGGCGTACACGCCGTGGCGCATCGCCGATTCGCGCATGGTGCGCTTGAACAGGAACACCTGGTCGGCCAGGTCCATCGCGTTGGCGTGGGTGAAATTGACCTCCAGCTGCGCCGCGCCGGACTCGTGGATCAGCGTGTCGACGTCCAGCTTCATCGCGTCGCAGTAGTCGTACATCAGGTCGAGGATCGGGTCGAACTCGTTGACCGCATCGATCGAATAGGACTGGCGCGCCGTTTCCGGACGGCCCGAGCGGCCCGCCGGGGGCAGCAGCGGGAAATCCGGGTCGGTGTTCTTCTGCACCAGGAAGAACTCCAGTTCCGGTGCCACGACGGGGCGCAGGCCCAGTTCGGCATAGGCGTCCAGCACCCTGCGCAGCACGTTGCGCGGGGCCAGCTCGTGCGGTTCGCCGGTCTTGGTGTAGCAGTCGTGGATGATCTGCGCCGTCGGGTCGGTGGCCCAGGGCACCATGCGCACGGTGTCCGGGTCCGGACGCAGGATCATGTCCGAATCCGACGGCGAGGTCAGGTCGTAGTAATCGTCGGGGAACTCGCCCGTGACCGTAGTGGCGAAGATGCCTTCCGGCAAGCGCGTGCCGTAATCGTGCGAGAACTTGTCGGCGGGGATGATCTTGCCGCGCGCGTTGCCGGTGATGTCCGGCACCAGGCATTCGACCTCGGTGATCCGCCGCTCCTTCAGCCAGCGCAGCAGGCTGCTTTCCTGCGGTGCGGGGGGCGTGGCCGTCTTGCGCGGGCGCGTTCGGGAACTCATCGGGAATCCAGTCGGTTCTGTTGGTGCTGCCGGCAAGCTTGGCCGAACGCACGGAAAATAGCGTGATAGAACGGCGCCTGCATGACACGCCACTCCGGGTGCCACTGTACGCCGAGCACGAATCGATGATGCAGGCTGCGCGCCGCCTCGACCAGCCCGTCGTCGGCCACCGCCTCGACCCGCAGCCCCCGCGCCAGGCGGGCGATGCCCTGCCCATGCACCGAATTGACCTGCACGCGCTCGCCCTCGTGCCACTGCGCCAGCCAGCCATCGGCCGCCAGCGTGACCGCGTGGGCCGGCCCATACTGCACCTCCACCGGCGCCTGCGGGTCCTCGCGATGGTCGTCCAGGCCCGGCACCACATGCACCTGCGGATGCAGGCTGCCGCCCAGTGCGACATTCAACTCCTGGAAGCCGCGGCAGATCGCCAGCACCGGCAGGTCCAGCGCCAGCGCCTCCTGCAGCAGCGCGAAGGCATTGGCATCACGCGCCGGATCATGCGGGTTGCCCGGCCAGCTGCGGCCGCCTTCATAGTGCTGTGGTTCGATGTTGCTGACCGCACCGGTCAACAGCAGGCCATCGAGCCCCTGCAGCCAGTCACTGGCCGGCAACGGCGACTGCAGGCTCGGCAACACCAGCGGGGTGACGTCGGCCGCCTCGACCAGCGCGCGCACGTACTTTTCGCCAGCCACCGCGAAACGGTGATGGCCGAGCACGGTACTGTCGGTGGGCAGGCCCACCCAGGGCAGGCGGCGCATGGGAAAACTCCTTGGCGTATGGACACGTTACCCGCCGGCCGACGAACGCGGCAAGTCATCACCGTCACACCATGTCCGTCATCCATCGGCGAAACTACGCGGGTGAACACCGATCACCCTCCCCCACTCCAAACATCCGCGCCGCAAGCGCGAGGCCTGCAGTGAGCGCTGCCTTCCCACCCAGCTGGTACGCCGCCAGCCTGCCCGAACCACCCGCGCTACCCGCGCTGCGGGGCGATGTGCAGGCCGATGTAGCCGTGCTTGGCGCCGGCTATACCGGCCTGACCGCGGCACTGGAACTGGCGGCACGGGGCCAGCGGGTGGTCCTGCTGGAAGCACAGCGGATCGGCTGGGGCGCCTCCGGGCGCAACGGCGGGCAGGCGCTGGTTGGCTACGGCTGCGAGGTGGATGAGCTGGAGCGCCAGCTCGGCCGCGACGATGCCCGCCGCCTGTTCGACTGGTCGCGCGATGCCGTGCAGGCGATGCGCACGCGCATCGACCGCCATGGCATCGATTGCCACTGGGTGGAAGGCCACGCCAGCGTCGCCATCCGCGAGCGTCACGAGCGTGATCTGCGCGCCAACTGCGAGCACCTGCAGCGCCACTACGACTACCCCATGCAGTGGTGGGACCGTGACACCCTGCATGCGCAGCTGGACAGCCCGCGCTACCGCGCCGCGATGTTCGACCCGCTCAGCGCGCACCTTCAGCCGCTGGCCTATGCACGTGGCCTGGCCGATGCAGCACGTGCGGCCGGGGTGGTCATCCACGAGGATTCGCCCGTGGTGCGCATCCAGCGTGGCTCCCAACCCGCGCTGCACACGGCGCAGGGCAGCGTGCGCGCCGCGCACCTGGTGGTGGCCGGCAACGCCTGGCTGCAGGGCCTGTTGCCCGAGCTTGAGCGGCGGATCATGCCGGTCGGCACCTATATCGGTGCCAGCGCGCCACTGGGTGCGCAGCGCGCCCGCGCCCTGATCGGCAACAACATGGCCGTGGCCGACACCGCCTGGGCACTGGACTATTTCCGCCTCAGCCACGACCACCGCCTGCTGTTCGGCGGCCGCGCCAGCTATTCGGCCCTGCCCCCGCCCGGGCTGCACGGGGTGATGCAGCGGCGCATGCACCAGGTCTTCCCGCAGCTGGCCGACGTGCCGCTGGAACAGGTCTGGGGCGGCTACGTGGACATTACCCGCAACCGCGCCCCGCACTGGGGCCGGCTGGATGGCAACCTGTACTTCGCGCAGGGGTTCTCGGGGCATGGCGTGGCCGCCGCCGGGCTGGCTGGCGAGGTCATCGCCGCCGCAATTGCGGGGCAGAGCGAGCGCCTGGACGTGTTCCAGCGCCTGCGGCATGCGCCCTTCCCGGGAGGGCGGCTGCTGCGGATGCCGCTGCTGGTGGCGGCGATGTCGTGGTACAAGCTGCGGGACGCGTTGTGGTAGCGGAACCCTTCCCAGCCACATAATCGGCGCAGGAGCTGGGGGAGCACGTGGATGCGGTGGTGGAAGGACGGCCTGCAGGTGAGGATACGGGTCAGCCCCGAGGGGCTGGCACTGGCGCTGCTCTATGCCTTCGCCTGCTGGGGCGCGCGCAAGCTGTCGCTGGACCAGTTCTTCCTGCCTGCTGGCGTACGGGTGGCCGCACTGCTGCTGTGCCCGCCCCGTCTCTGGCCTTATCTGCTGATCGGTGAATACGCCTACTTCGCGCATCTGCGCATCCCTCTGATCAGCAAATACAACCTGACCTGGGTGATCCTCGCCTCGGTGTTCCTGATGCCTGCCGTGATGCTGATCGTGCGCCTGCACCGGAAGCTGCTGGCACGCACCACGATCGTCGGCGTGATCTCCATTGCGGCATGCGCCGCGATGGTCATCAGCCTGCTGAACCTGGGGATCTCGTACCTGCTCTGGGAACCGTTGCACAACGCGTCATTCATCACCAACCTGCTGCGCTATGCGCTGGGCGACTTCACCGGCATCCTGATCCTGGCGCCTCTGGCTCTGCTGTGGATCCGCCGGGCCGAGGAAGAATGGACGGTCCGGTCCATTGCTGCCGTGGCAGGAGCACTCGCAGCCATGCTTGTCGTTGGCCTGCAGGCGACTCCGGTGTCTGCCTCGATCACGGCGCCTGGCTCACTGCAGTTGCTGTTGATCCTGCCTATTCCCGCGATCGCCCTGACCTGCCTGCTGGGATGGCGCGGTGCGGCCATCGGTGTCGCCGCCGTGAACATGATGCTTGGCCTGAGCGCCCCTGCCGACCATCCGACGGCATTCGACCCGGCCACGTTCGCTACCCAGCAGGCCATGGCCATCGCCAGCATCGCCCTGCTGCTGCTGGGCGCGCGCATCACCCACTTCCAGAGCCAGCACCGGTTGCGCGAGGAAGATGGCAGAGCAGCCCTGCTGCTTGCGCGGAACTCACACCTGGCCAGCGAGATGGACCTGCGTGAGCGCGCGGCCCATCTGCGCCAGCTGGGCGATGGCATGGACCTGTCGCTGAACGAAATGGTGAACTGGCTGCATGCGCAGGGCCATCACGCTGTCGCAGACAGCCTGCGGCATACCTCGGAGGTGCATTCACGCCTGTTCCGGGCCCAGGCCAGCATGATCTATCCCGCCGCCCTGGAACGGCTGGGCCTGTACGTGGCCTTGCAGGCGGGTGGAGTGCGTGAGGCATGGAACGCCACGCATCGAATCGGGCAACCCAGGTTGATGGGTGACCCCTGCGCGCTCGGGGTAGGCCTGCAGCTCGCGGCCTACCGGCTTGTAGTTGATGCGGTATCACTTCTACTGAGATGCGAATCCGGACAGATTTCGGTCAGCATCCGCTGTGGATATTTCGCCCGAAATCCGGGTGTATTCATCTGCGTAGCCCTCGTGGGTCGGAACGAATCTTTGGGAATCCGGACCACGGAACTGGCAAATGAGCAGTTGCTGGGCCGAATTCTTGTGCATGGTGGCCACATGGACATGAGTGGCAACAGACTCAGGATCGTATTGACGGAAGCGCGGGGAGGTTCCAGCCAGGCGAGCGCTACCGAAGCTTTGGGGGGACGTACATCCTCCATTGACCCAGGTGCTCCGCGGGCCGCAACCTGACTTCCTCATAGAAATGAGATGCAGATCACTACCCGAAGGTGATCTTTGTTAGGCACCGCCTTGCCCCCCCGCCAAGGCGGTCCAGCTCGTGTGATTGCGCGCCCGTGCTTCTATGGATACTGTCACCCAATGGCGCGTTCAAACAAGCAATGGGGCCGCCGCCATGTCACGAGCATTGGAGGCTTGGGTTGAATTGGTGGAAGAGGGGAATTGAACTGACGTTCCGCGTGCGGCCCTTGGGGCTGGCGATTGCCGTGATGTACGCGATTACGTGTTGGGCCGCTTGGCGGGTTTCGCTGGACCAGTTTTACCTACCTGCCGGCATTCGCGTAGCGGCTTTGCTTGTGTGTCCACCTCGCCTCTGGCCCTACCTGCTTATTGGCGAGTACGCGTATTTTGCACAACTGCGCTACCCGTTGATAGATGAGTATGGCCTGGCATGGGTAATCCTGGGTTCGGCATTCCTGCTGCCAGCCGTTGCTCTGGTTGTATATGCGCATCGAAAATTCATGACTGCCAGGGCAGATGGATGGCTGCTTTCGGTCGCGGTGTCAGCCGCAGTGATTGCTACTGCCCTGAAGCTTGGGCTGTCTCACTTGCTTTCAGAGAACCCTTCAAGCGTGCCGATTGCGACAAGGGCCGTACGCTTCGTCCTTGGTGACTACATTGCCATCCTGACGGTTGCGCCACTGGCGGTTCTCTGGAGCAGGCGCCATGCAATGGACGAATGGGGACGCTGGCGCTCTCCCCCGACTGTCGCCGCTCTTGCAGTGATGCTGGGACTGGGTCTGATTACCGCAATGGCCCCTGGCTTGTCGGATGCAAGCAAGACAAGTCTGCAGTTGACCATGGCGCTGCCCGTGATCGTGTTGACATGTATTCATGGCTGGCAGGGAGCAGCCGTTGGCGTCCCCCTGTTGAACATTCTCATTGCAGTGGTTACTCCTACATCCGGCCTCCTTGGCTCATACGATGAACGAACCTTCACGACGCAGCAGCTGATCGCCATTGCAGGAACCGGGCTGCTGGCACTCGGCTCACGCATCAGCCGGCACTATCATCAGCGGGGGCGTAGAGACGTAGACGGGCACCAGGCTGCACGACTATCAAGGTCCGCTCATATGGCGGGCGAAATGGATCTGCGGGAGCGTGCCCTGGATCTCAGGAGAATCGCGGATGACATTGAAGCTTCCTTGAGCAGGACAGCCGACCTGTTGAAGACACATGGCCATCACTCGCCGGCAGTGGATCTACTTCTCACATCCACCGCACATTCCCGCCAATTCCGCGAATTGACCAGCATGGTCTATCCGACCGAGGTCGAGCACGTCGGTCTCTACCTGGCCCTGCAGGTCAGCGGCATTCGTGAAAGCTGGAATCAGACACACAGGATCACATCCCCCTTCCTGGCTGGGGATCCCTGCAAACTGAGTATTGCCTTGCAGTTGGCGGCCTACCGCACTCTCACCGAGGCCGTTTCATTGCTGCTCAAGCAGGAACAAGGACAGATCCAGATACGTGCTCGCTGTGGGAAATTGAAAGGGCAACAAGGAATTCTGCTCAGAATCGCTCTGCTGGACCGTGATCGCGATCTGCTACTCGACACAACACGTCTGGCTATTGAACGTCTGAGCTCCCGCGCACAAGCCTATGGAGGTAAAGTGCACTGCGAAGGGAACTGCGTACGTGTGCTGCTCCTGGAGACCGCAGCCAGCGGCGCGCAAAGCAGCATGCAAGCCGCCTGGGCAAGCCGAGCGGACATAGCCTGACTCTTGCCAGCCATCGGAACGGAAGGCAGGCACGATCAGATCATGGCAGGAGCCGCCCCCCCGGCTCCTGCTTCGTCGATATGCGCAATCGTGGCGCCAACGAGAGTGTCCTCAGCCTGCGGTATCCATAGACTCGACGACCCATACAGCGCTTGCACCTTCTCCATAGACAACCAACGAGAACTGAGCACTCTGGAACACCACGCGCCGGACAACCTTCTCGGGCAAACTCAGTCGATGCGAGGGCAAAGACACCTTAGCCGCACTCTTGCCAGCCGGCAGCGTCCAGAACGTGGCGTCGACATTTCCCACGATCAGCACGACCTGACCCGAGAGATCATTCACTTGGTAGTAACTGATCCCATCACGCTCGAACCCATAGACAAGCCAGTTTGGGTTCAAACTCAGATTCGTGGCTGCTGGCAGAGATTCTCCCAGACCGCTCCGAGCCATATGGATTCCGTTGTCGCCACTGGGGCAACACGCTGATGCGCTGAAAGCAGACACAGAAAGCAGGACAGCGGCAGGAAGCAACACTCGCAGTTCAGAAAATCTCACGCTCACCCCCATGGATGGTTGGAAAGACAGCTCCAGGCAATTCCGTTTCGCCACCCCACGACTGGATGGCGCTCGACCTCGCGTGAAGGGTTCCTTCGTTCGACGCAGCCGTGTCCAATGCACCAGTAGGGGGTGGCGCGACCCAGCATAACCATGCCGCACTGTGAGCGCCATGAAGGGAGTGCGTTCGAATCTCACCCTGTTGTCCTAAAGATTCCCGGCGAACTGACCCCAACCAGGCAGGGCAGATATGTCCACAACCGAGGGCTCCGGCTAAAGTTGCGCCCGAAACTGCCGCTATCCGTGCCGAGCCCTCCCTCGTGAGCCACCGCATCATGCCCGTCCTGCCGCAGGCCGCCGTCGATGGCGACCTGGCCGATCCGCTGCCACAGCGGATCCTGCTGGTCGAAAACTCCCGTGCCTTCACCAGCATGCTGCGCGAGGCCATCGAGCAACGCCTGGAACTGCCGGTGGTGATCGCCTCTACCCTGGCCGAGGCCGACCGCCTGCTGAGCGAGGATGGCGGCTGGTTCCTGGTGCTGACCGGGCTGGTACTGGCCGACGGCGACCGCGATGCGGTGGTCGAGTTCTTCCTCAAGCGTGGCCTGCCGACCGTGGTGGTCAGCAGCGTCTACGACGAAGACCTGCGCAAGCGCGTGCTGCAGCAGCAGATCATCGACTACGTGCTGAAGAACACCCCTGGCAGCATCGATTACCTGGTCTGGCTGGTGCAGCGGCTGGAGCGCAACCGTCGCATCGCGGCGCTGGTGGTGGACGATTCGCCCTCCGCGCGCGGCTATGCCGCCGCCCTGCTGCGCATGTACGGCCATGAGGTGCACGAGGCCGCCGACGGCAACGAAGGCCTGGCCGCGATCGAGGCGCATCCGGCGATCCGCCTGGCGGTGGTCGACCAGGAGATGCCCGGCATGCAGGGCGTGGAATTCACCCGCCGCCTGCGCACCCTGCGCTCGCGCGACAAGGTGGCGGTGATCGGCATCTCCGGCAATACCGATGCGTCACTGATCCCTCGCTTCCTGAAGAACGGCGCCAACGACTTCCTGCGCAAGCCCTTCTCGCGCGAGGAATTCTTCTGCCGGGTCTCGCAGAACGTGGACCAGCTGGAACTGATCGGCACCCTGCAGGACCTGGCCACCCGCGACTTCCTCACCGGGCTGCCCAACCGCCGCTGCTTCCTTGAGCAGAGCCAGCGCCAGCTGCCGCAGCTGCAGCTGCACGGCCAATGCGTGGCGGTGGCGATGATCGACATCGACCACTTCAAGCACATCAACGACACCTACGGCCACGAAGCCGGCGACGATGCGCTGCGCGCGGTAGCCGGCGCGGTGGCCGCGCACGCGCGCAGCCAGGACCTGATCGCGCGCTTCGGTGGCGAGGAGTTCTGCCTGCTGGTGCCGGACATGGAACAGGACGAGGCGCTGCTGTACTTCGAGGAACTGCGCCAGCGCATCGCCGCGCTGGAAGTGGACATCGGCTCGGCCACCCTGCGCATGACCGTCAGCATCGGCCTGTGCTGCCTGCGCCCGCAGCGTGATGCGCTGCACCGGCTGATCTCCGAGGCCGACCGCCAGCTGTACCTGGCCAAGGCCGGCGGCCGCAACCGGGTCAGCTGTACCACCATGGCCAGTCCGTTGCGCCCACGCGAGCCCGCCCTGCCCTGACCGGCACGCCTTGATCCAGATCAACGCCGCCCGCGCGCCGCGGTTCTACAGTCGGCCCCGACATACGCATGAAGGGGAGCCGGGGATGGCACTACTGGTCTGGCAGGACGATCTGAACATCGGCATCGATGTGATCGATCAGCAACATCGCCGCATCATCGAGATGCTCAACCACCTGCACGTGGCCCAGGCCAGCATGCAGCGTGCGGCGGCGGGCGAAGTGATCGATGAAGTGGTCGACTACACCATGTCGCACTTCGCGTTCGAGGAAGAGCTGATGGAGGAGGCGGGTTATACGTTCTGTGCCGCGCACAAGCGTGTGCATGAGGTCTTCATCAAGCGCGTGGCCGAGTACCGGCTGCGCTTCCAGGCCGGCGAGGACATCAGCGACGAGCTGCGCACCATGCTGTCACGCTGGCTGTTCAACCACATCCGTGGCGATGACCAGGCCTACGCCGAGCAGGTCAAGGCGCACCTGAACCAGTTCGCCCGCGAGCACCAGGGCGGCGGCTGGCTGGGACGCACGCTCAAGCGCTTCTTTGGTTGAGCCGCAGTGCGCGCCGGTGCAGTGCCACCAGCGCGCACAGGGTGGCCACCGCAGTCAGGCACAGGTAGTAACCCACCGCGACCAGGCCGAAGTGTTCGGCCAACCACGTGGCCAGGTACGGTGCCGGGGCCGCGCCGAGGATGCCGGCCAGGTTGAAGGACAGCGACGCCCCGGTATAGCGCACCTCCACCGGGTAGATCTCGGCCAGGAAGGTGCCGCACGGCCCGTAGGTCAGGCCCATCAGGAACAGGCCCAGGCACAGGAAGCCGGTAACCAGCCACGGGCTGTGCGGCTGGAACAGCGGTGCGAACAGCACGCCGAATCCGACGATCAGCACGCTGGCCACGATCATCGTGCGGCGCGTGCCCCAGCGGTCGCCATAGCGTGCCGACAGCGGGATGCCCAGTGCGAAGAACAACATGCCGGCCATCTGCATCAGCAGGAACTGTTCGCGGCTGTAGCCCAGCACCGCGGTTCCATGGCCGAGGCTGAACACCGTCATCAGGTAGAACAGCACGAAGGTTGCGAACGCCCCCAACGTGCCCAGCAGCATCGGCACCGGATGGTCTCGCAGCACCGTCAGCATCGGCAGCCGCACCGGCGCCTTGCGTTCCAGCGCCTTCTTGAAGTCGGGGGTCTCGTGGATGTTCAGTCGCACCCACAGGCCCAGCCCGACCAGCAGCGCGCTGGCCACGAAGGGAATGCGCCAGCCCCATTGCAGGAAGTCGTCCTGGCTCAGGCAGCGGCCCAGCGCCAGGAAGATGCCGGCCGACAGCAGGAAGCCCAGCGGGGCGCCCAGCTGCGGGAACATGCCGTACCAGGCGCGCTTGCCCGGTGGTGCGTTCTCGGTGGCCAGCAGCACCGCCCCACCCCACTCGCCGCCCAGCCCCAGTCCCTGGCCGAATCGGCACAGCGCCAGCAGCGCCGGTGCCCACAGCCCGATCTGCGCATGGGTCGGCAGCAGGCCGATCAGTACCGTGGACAGGCCCATGGTCAGCAGTGCGGCCACCAGGGTGGCCTTGCGGCCGATGCGATCACCGAAGTGGCCGAACACCGCCGAGCCCACCGGCCGGGCGATGAACGCCACCGCGAAGGTCGCCAACGACTGCAGCAGTGCCGCCTGTTCGCTGCTGTCCGGGAAGAACAGGTGCGGGAACACCAGCACCGCGGCCGTGGCGTAGATGTAGAAGTCGAAGAACTCAATGGTGGTGCCGATCAGGCTGGCCAGCAGGACACGGCGGGGGGAATTCACGGGCGGTGCGGCAGCGCGGGTCGTCGACATCGGCAACACGGGTAACGGTGGATCGCCCGATTCTGCCACGGGCTGGTGGCCGCACGGGACGATGGTTTCAGCCGACACCGATGCCAACGAAATTTTTCCGGCCGCCCGCTAGGCTGCGCCACCGGTCCCTGCATGGATGCCTTGCCGATGGCTGCAGTTGCGTTGTCGTGGTCCGATTCGCCGAAGCTGCCGCGCATGGCGGCGTGGCTGGTGGTACTGCTGGTGCATGGCCTGATGGCGCTGTGGTTGTGGGGCAGTGGCCGGATCGTGCTGCGCGCTGACGATGGTGCACGGATCTCGTTGCGCTGGCTGCCGCCGGAGCTGCCGGCGCCGGCGCCGTCACTTCCGGCGTTGCCCTCCGTACCGATGACACGCCGGGCTGCATCGGTGAAGCCCCACCCAACCCCGATCGCGCAGGCAGAGACCGCCCTGCCCACCGAGGGGGCACCGGCGGCTGAGGCGCCGCTGATCCTGGGCCTGCCTGCGGGCAGCGTCGACGGTGGCGATGGCATCAGCGCGGCGGGGGTGGCGCCACGCCTGATCGGTCGCCGCGAGGTGCATGCTGCGTTCGCACCGCGCCGCAACCATTTCCGCATCCGCCGGCAGATGACCCCGGAGCAGATCGTGCACAGCGTGGCGCAGCTGCTGGGGCTGTGGCCGCCGGGCTACATCGTCGACCCTTGCGAGCTGGGGAGGCAGGATATGGACTATTTCCAGAATGCGGTTGAAGAGGCCGATCGCGACCTGCTGCGTGCTGCGGTACTGCAGGTGAGTGCACGCTGCCGGTAATCTGCATTCCGCGAACGGCAGTCGAGCAAGCTCGACTCTACTCAAACGCGGCGCTTCCGTAGCGTCGAGCTTGCTCGACGGCTTTTGCCCTTCTGCATCTCGCGGAGAGCAGTCGAGCAAGCTCGACTCTACAGAAGCGCGGGCAACTGTGACGCTACAACTGGATCCAGGTGGCCTTGATCTCGCTGTACTTGTCGAACGCGTGCAATGATTTGTCGCGGCCATTGCCCGACTGCTTGTAGCCACCGAAGGGGGCGGTCATGTCGCCGCCATCCCAGCCGTTCACCCACACGCTGCCGGCGCGCAGCTGGCGTGCAACGCGATGCGCGCGACCAAGATCACGTGTCCACAGGCCGGCAGCCAATCCATAGCGGCTGTCGTTGGCCAGGCGCACGGCTTCGGCTTCGTCATCGAAACCCAGCACGGCCAGGACCGGCCCGAACACTTCCTCGCGCGCCAGGGCCTGCTCGGGCCGTACCTGGTCGAACACGGTGGGCTGCACATAGCAGCCGCCCGCTTCCACCTCGGCGCGATGACCGCCCAGCAGCAATCGGGCGCCCTCGCGTTCGGCACGCGCGATATCGCCCATCACCTTGTCCAGATGCGCGGCATCGACCAGCGCGCCCATCGGTGCGTCGGCTTCCAGCGGGTGGCGCGGCTGCATGTGCTGGCCATAGGCCACCACCTGGTGGACGAAATCCTCGCGGATCGAGCGTTGCACCAGCAGCCGCGAACCGGCGGTGCAGACTTCCCCCTGGTTGAAGAAGATGCCCTGCGCCACGCCCTTGGCCGCCGCATCGAGGTCCGGGGCGTCTGCGAACACCACGTGCGGGCTCTTGCCGCCGCATTCCAGCCAGACCCGCTTGAGGTTGGATCGGCCAGAGTATTCCAGCAGCTTCGCGCCAGTGGCGGTGGAGCCGGTGAAGGCCAGCACGTCCACGTCCATGTGCAGGGCCAGCGGTTCGCCGACGCGCGCTCCATGGCCGGGCAATACGTTCAGAACCCCGTCCGGCAGGCCCGCCTCGGCGGCCAGCGCCGCCAGCCGCAGCGCACTCAATGGCGACCGCTCGGAAGGCTTGAGCACCACCGAGTTGCCCATCGCCAGCGCCGGCGCGATCTTCCAGCAGGCCATCAGCAACGGGAAGTTCCACGGCACGATCGCCGCCACCACGCCGGCGGCCTCGCGCGTGACCAGCCCCAGTTCGTGCGGGCCGGTGGGCGCGATCTCCCCGTACAGCTTGTCCACCGCTTCGGCGGTCCAGCTCAGGCAGCGCACCACGCCGGGCAGGTCGATGCGCCGCGCGTCGCGCACCGGCTTGCCCATGTCCAGGGTTTCCAGCAGGGCCAGCTCGTCGGCGTGTTTTTCCACCAGCGCGGCCAGCGCCAGCAGCACGCGCTTGCGATGCGCCGGGCTGGCCTGCGACCAGTGGCCCGCATCGAAGGAGCGGCGGGCCGCCAGCACGGCACGCTCCACGTCCTGCGTGTCGCAGTCGGCGACCGCACCCAGCACGCGACCGTCGATCGGGCTGATGCAGTCGAAGCGGGCGCCGCTGGCAGCGTCGACCTGGCGGCCGTCGATGAAGGCCTGGCCGGGTATCGACAGCTGGAGTGCCAGCGCCTGCCAGTGGCTGCGGTCGGGGAAATCGGCCATGGGATACTCCTGCAATCAACCAGCCTTGCTTATACCGGGGCCGCCGCGACTTCGCCGTGACGCAGCTGCGCTACATTCGTCGCATCGCACCCGATGGAGCTGGCATGAAGCGTCCCGAAAGCGACCTGCACGACCTGGCCACCCAGCGCCCCGAGTCCCTGGACGCGTACTGGATGCCATTCACCGCCAATCGCCAGTACAAGGCGGCGCCGCGTGTACTGGTACGCGCCGAGGGCATGCACTACGAAGATGTCGATGGCCGCCCGATCCTCGACGGCACCGCCGGCCTGTGGTGCTGCAACGCCGGCCACGCGCGGCCACGCATCGTCGAGGCCATCGTCGAGCAGGCCCGCACGCTCGACTATTCACCGGCCTTCCAGATGGGCTCGCCGCCGGCCTTCGCACTGGCGCAGCGGCTGGCCGCACTGGCGCCGGCCGCGCTCAACCATGTGTTCTTCACCAGCTCCGGGTCCGAGGCGGTGGACACCGCGATGAAGATCGCGCTGGCCTACCACCGCCAGCGCGGCGAGGGCCAGCGCACCCGCTTCATCAGCCGCGAGAAGGCCTACCACGGGGTCGGCTTCGGCGGCATGGCTCTGGGCGGCCTGCCCAACAACCGCAGGGCATTCGGCCTGCAGCTGGGCGGCGTGGACTACCTGCGCCACACCCTGGACCTGCAGCGCAATGCGTTCAGCAAGGGCCTGCCACGCCAGGGCGCGGAGCTGGCCGATGACCTGGAACGGCTGATCGCGCTGCACGATGCCTCGACCATTGCCGCGGTGTTCGTTGAACCCATCGCCGGTTCGGCCGGGGTGATCCTGCCCGCACCGGGTTACCTGCAGCGGCTGCGCGAGCTGTGCGACCACCACGGCATCCTGCTGGTGTTCGACGAAGTGATCACCGGCTTCGGCCGGGTCGGCATGCCCTTTGCCGCGCAGCGTTTCGGGGTCACCCCGGACCTGCTGACCTTCGCCAAGGCGGTCAGCAACGGTGCGGTGCCGCTGGGCGGCGTGCTGGCCAGCGATGCGGTGCATGCCGCGTTGATGCAGGCGCCCCCGCAGGCGATCGAGCTGTTCCACGGCTACACCTATTCGGGCCATCCGCTGGCCTGCGCAGCGGCGCTGGCCACGCTGGAGGTCTATGCCGAGGAGCGCCTGTTCGAGCGCGCCATCGAGCTGGGTGAATACTGGCAGGAGCGGTTGCACGCCCTGCAGGGGCTGCCCAACGTGATCGATATCCGCAACTTCGGGCTGGTCGGTGCGGTGGAGCTGGCGCCACGCCGCGACACCCCCGGCAGCCGCGGCTACGAGGTGTTCCGCCGCTGCTTCCACGACGGCCGGCTGCTGGTGCGCTGTACCGGCGACATCATCGCGTTGTCGCCGCCATTGATCGTGGACAAGCCGCAGATCGACCAGATCACCGGCATCCTCGGCGAGATGATCCGGGCCACTGCCTGAGTCCGGACCGGCGGTGGCGAGCAGGTACAATGGGCGGTTCCGCTCCTGCTCGCTGCCGTGCCCATGGATATCGTCGTCAAAGAAGAACTCAAGGCCTACATCGACCCGCTGACTGCGGACGAACATGACGCGCTGGAGCGCAGCATCCTGGCCGAAGGCTGCCGCGATGCGCTGGTGCTGTGGGGCGATGTGCTGGTCGACGGCCACAACCGCTTCGGCATCTGCCAGAAGCACGGCCTGCCGTTCAACACCGTGCAGAACACCCGCTTCCAGAGCATGGAAGACGTGCACCTGTGGATGATCGAGCAGCACCTGGGCCGCCGCAGCGTTTCGGACTTCCAGCGCGGCGTGCTGGCGCTGCGCAAGCGCGACATCCTGGCTGCCCGCAAGCAGGTCGAGCAGGCGCAGCTGCAGCGCGAGAGCGACGGCAGCGCCGAGATCGTCGAGGACGCCGGCGAAGACAGCCCGCCGTGGGAACCGGCGCCGAAGATCAGCCGCGCCGAGCTGGCCCGCGAAGCCAAGCTGAGCACCAGCCAGGTCGGCATGATCGAGCGCATCCACGCCCAGGCCGCGGCCGAAGTGGTGCAAGCGGTGAAGGCCGGCGTGATTTCGATCAGCGCCGCCGCGGCCGTGGCCGACCTGCCCGAGGAAGAGCAGCGCGCCGCCGCCGCCGGCGGCAAGGATGAACTGAAGCAGGCCGCCAAGCGCGTGCGCGAGTCCAAGCGCAAGCCGCGTGCCCCGAAGGCGGACGCGGCCGAGATGGACTTCGAGGAGCCGGATGAGGACGCGATCGCCAGCCGCGACGCCGAGGTGCTGTCGGCACTGGAGCAGCTGGGCGAGGACGCACCGGCGCTGCGTCGCCGCGTCGTCGCGCTGACCCGCGAGAACGACACCCTGCGCGCGCAGCTGGCCGCGCTGCGCAGGCAACTCGAAGCGCTCTGAACCAGCGGGTAGTGCCGGCCGCTGGCCGGCAACCCCATGAACGTTCCGGGCGCGTTGCGGATGCCGGCCAGCGGCCGGCACTACCCGATGCTCATGCAGGGCCGGATAGACTTCGGGCATGACGCCTGCCAACGATCCGCGCCGCGCACAGCTGCGGCGCCTGAAAGCCCTCGCACTGGGCCTGCTGCTGTTGATGCTGGCCGGATTCGCGGTCAGCCACTGGCAGGGCGAACGCGGCATCTGGGCCTGGGTCTCGGCCTTCTGCGAGGCCGCCGCCGTGGGTGCGCTGGCCGACTGGTTCGCCGTCGTCGCGCTGTTCCGGCGGCCGATGGGACTGCCCATTCCGCACACCGCGATCATCCCGCGCAGCAAGGAACGCATCGGTGACAGCCTGGCGCTGTTCGTGCGCGACCAGTTCCTGGAACCGGGCGTGCTGTTGGCCAAGCTGCAGGTGTTCGATCCCGCCAGCCGCCTGGGCAGCTGGCTGGCCGATCCGGCGCGTTCGCGGATGCTCGCCGACATGGCGCGCGGCTGGGCGTTGCAGGCACTGGATTTCTTCGACGAGACCGCCGTGCGCCGGCAGCTGCACGGTTTCGTGGTGCAACAGCTGCGGCAGTGGAATGCCGCCGCCACCGCCGGCGAGCTGCTGGCGCTGCTGACCGCCGATGGCCGCCACCAGCGCGTGCTGGACGAGGGCCTGCAGCGGCTGGGGCGCTGGCTGGAGCAAGCGGAAGTGAAGGAGCGCGCCTCGCAGCTGATCGTGCGCTACATCCAGCGCGAATGGCCGACGCTGTCGAGCACGGTGAACTGGGTCAAGCCGATCGACGAGATCGGCGACAGCCTGGCCGAGCGCCTGGCGCGCGCGGTGCTGGAAGAACTGCAACAGGTGCTGGCCGAGCCGGAGCATCCGCTGCGCCAGGACTACGAGCACTGGCTGCAGGCCTACGTGCAGCGCCTGCGCGAAGACCCGGCGCTGGCCGAGCGCATCGAACAGCTCAAGCAGGAAATGATCGACCACCCTGCCCTGCAGGAGTACGTGCAGGGGCTGTGGGCGCGCATCCATGCCAGCCTGCGTGCCGACCTGCAGCGCGACGACTCCGCACTGGTCAGCCACCTGCAGCGCAGCCTGGCCTCGCTGGGCAGCAGCCTGCAGGCCGACCCCGCCCTGCGCGAGGCACTGAACCAGCACCTGCTGGAAGGCGCGCAGCGGCTGACCGGGCGCCTGCGCGAGGGCGTGACCACGCATATCGCGCAGACCGTGAAGGGCTGGGACGAGCGGCATCTGGTCGAGCAGCTGGAACTGAGCGTGGGCCGCGACCTGCAGTTCATCCGCTTCAACGGCACCCTGGTGGGCGGGCTGATTGGCCTGCTGCTGCATGCCGCGACAGTGATCTTCCGGTTCTGAACGCGCGCCTCGATGAACCGCCAGCAGTCGTCACGCTTGATTAACGAAATGCGAATGCCTATCATTTGCTAATCGGTTGTACGCTTAGCCAAGCGGGGCACGGACGCACGTACCCACCCGCCCCTTCGCCCGTGTACATCCCCCGACTACCGGGTCGCCCGCACTGCGCGGGTGGCGCACCGTCGATGGGGCTCGCTGGGCGACGTGCGCGGAGCGCATGGCGACTGTACCTGCGCATTCCATCGCCTGATTCATCCTGCATGGAATCGCACCGATGGCAATGCCGCTGAACTCCCCCCGTCCCACCGTGTTGGCCCTGGCCGTGACTGCATTGATGATCGCCCCGCTGGCCCACGCCGACGGCACTGCCGATCCTTCCGCGCGCACGCTGGATACGGTGAAGGTGACTGCCGATGGCGAGATGCCCGGCAGCTATACGGTGAAAGGCGCGCGCACTGCGACCAAGCTCGACCTGTCACTACGCGAGACGCCGCAGTCGGTAACGGTGGTTACCCGCCAGCGCCTGGATGACATGGGCCTGTTCTCCCTGTCGGACGTGATGGGCCAGGTGACGGGCGTCAGCGTGTCGGTCACCGACAGCGAGCGCATCAACTATGTCTCGCGCGGCTACACCATCGACAACTTCCAGATCGACGGCATGCTCAACACCTTCGGTGGCTCGATCAAGACCAACACCGACAACGTGATCTACGAGCGCATCGAAGTGATCCGCGGCGCCACCGGCCTGACCACCGGCGCGGGTGATCCGTCCGGCACCATCAGCATGATCCGCAAGCGGCCGACCGACACTTTCCAGATGGGTGCCAACGTGACCCTCGGCCGCTGGGGCAACCGTCGCCTGGAGGCCGACCTCGGCGGCCCCGTCGCGTGGGACGGCCGCATCCGCGCACGCATCGTGGCCGCCAAGCAGCAGAGCAACTCGTTCCGCGATGTCTACCGGCTCGACAAGGACGTGTTCTACGGCATCGTGCAGGCCGACCTGAGCGACAGCACGCTGTTCGAAGTGGGCTACGAGTACCAGTCGCCGCACACCACCGGCGTGACCTGGGGCGTGGTGCCGTACTGGGGCGCCGACGGCGCACCGGCCAACCTGCCGCGCTCGACCAATCTTTCTGCGTCCTGGAGTGCGTGGCCGATCGTGGAAAAAACCAGCTTCGCGCGACTGGAACAGCAACTGGGCAACGGCTGGTCGGTGAAGGGCAACGTCAGCCACGCCGTGCGCGATACCGATGGCAGCGTCTGGTACGGCGCGGCCGGCTACCCGCGCGCCGACGGTACCGGCGTGACCGCCTACATTTCACACTTCAACGAACACAGCACGATGGACGTGTTCGACGTCAACGTGGGCGGGCCGTTCCAGCTGTTCGGGCGCGAGCATGAACTCGTGTTCGGCCTGGGCCAGTCGGTGCGCAAGGGTGAGTCCGAGGCCATGTCGTTCGATTCCAGCGCACCGGGCTACGCGCAGGTGCCCGACTGGCGTCACTGGACCGGCCAGGTGCCGGTACTGCCGGTGACCCGCTCTGGTCGCCTGTCGTCACAGGACGAACTGCGCCAGCGCGCTGCCTACGTTGCCGCCCGGCTTCGCCTTGCCGATCCGTTGCTGGCCGTGGTGGGCGCCCGCTATGGCAGCTGGGAAACCCGTACCTGGGCCTATGGCTATGATGCCGCCGGCAACCGCAACAGCACCAAGCGCAGCGGCTACAGGCCCGACGACATGCTCACCCCGTATGCCGGGCTGGTGTACGACTTCAACTCGACCTTCAGCGGCTATGTCAGCTACACCGACATCTTCAAGCCGCAGAAATCCCGCGACCGCAACGGCAACTACCTGGAGCCGGTGGTCGGCGACATGTACGAAGCAGGCGTCAAGGCCGAGTTCTTCGGCGGCCTGCTGAATGCTTCGGCGGCAGTGTTCGAAGGCAAGCAGGACAATGTGGCCGAGATCGATGATTCAGTGCCGGTGAACTCGCTGCCCGATGGCAGCCAGGCCTACCGATCCACCGGCAAGGGCAACAAGGTGAAGGGGTGGGAAATCGAGACCCAGGGCAGCATCGGCGAGCAATGGAACGTCTCGGCGGGCTTCGCCCATACCGTCATCCGCAACAAGGACGGCGTGCTGCAGCGGACCACAGCCCCGCAGGACACCTTCCGCCTCAACACCAGCTGGCGCCCCGGCGGCATCGATGGCCGCTTCTGGCTGGGTGGCGGCGCCACCTGGCAGAGCCGCATCTGGAACACCAGCACCAAGGCGGATGGCAGCAAGGCCAACATCACCCAGGACGCGTTCTACCTGCTGAACCTGGCCGGCGGCTACCGCTTCAACGAGAACTTCAGCGCGCAGCTGAACATCAACAACCTGCTGGACAAGAAGTACTTCAACAACGTCGGTTTCTACAGCGGCGTGTACTGGGGCGAACCACGCAACGTGACGATGACGCTGCGCTGGAAGCTCTGACGATGGATGGCACCGGTTCTGCGACTGGTGCCCGGCCAGGGATGGCCAACCCCGGCGCGCTGCGGTGCGCCGGTCCCTTTTCACTGAAACCAGCAGGAATGCCGTGGACCGCTCGCCCGCAACCGCCAGCCCCCGCACCTTCTTCTCCAACCCGCGCTGGGGCGTGCTGTCACGCTCGCTGGCCGCGATCTTCGGCGGCTACGCGCTGGCCTCGGTGACCAGCGTGTTCTGCGCGCTGGCGCTGCCCGGCGCGCGCGGCCAGACCGTGCTGACCGGCATGCTGCTGGCAATCCTGGTGGCCGCCTGCGCCGCGTTGTGGGCGTTCGCCACCCGCACTGCGCTGCGCGCCTGGGCCGGCATCCTGGTCCCCACCCTGCTGATGGCCGCCGTCGCGCGCCTGCTGGGGGCCTGGGCATGAAGAACGGATTCCGCCAGTCGATGGCCTGGCTGCACACCTGGACCGGCCTGCTGGTCGGCTGGCTGCTGCTGCTGATCTTCATGGCCGGCACCGCCAGTTACTACCGCGAGGAAATCAGCCGCTGGATGCGCCCGGAGCTGCCGGCCAACAAGGTCAGCATCGACGTGGCCGCGCAGCGTGCGGTGGACTACCTGCAGGCCAACGCCAGCCAGGCCGAGAACTGGTTCGTCACCCTGCCGCAACCGCGCAACCCGGCCATGCAGATGTTCTGGCGGCTGCCGCCGGAGCTGGCCGATCCCAGCCGTGGCCGTCGCGGTGGCTTTGGTGATGCCACGCTGGACCCGAACACCGGCCAGGCCCTGAAGGCGCGCGAGACGCGTGGCGGAGATTTCTTCTACCGCCTGCACTTCGACCTGCACTACATCCCGGTGCTGTGGGCGCGCTACCTGGTCGGCTTCTGCGCGATGTTCATGCTGGTGGCGATCATCACCGGCGTCATCACCCACAAGAAAATCTTCAAGGACTTCTTCACCTTCCGCAAGGACAAGGGCCTGCGGTCGTGGCTGGATTTCCACAACGTCAGCGCGGTGATGGCACTGCCCTACCACGCGATGATCACCTACACCGGCATCGTCACCCTGATGATCATGTACCTGCCATGGGGGGTGAAGGTGGCCTACCCACAGGACGAGGACAAGTTCTTCAGCGAAGCCTTCGGCGGCATGCCGGAGGTGACCGCGCCGGCCGAGGGACGCGCCACGCCGCTGCCGATCGCGCAGCTGCTGGACAGCGCGCGTGGGCACTGGCATGGCGTGGAAGTGGCCGGCTTCACCGTGTCCAACCCGGGCGCGGCCAATGCGGTGATCGACATCCGCCAGCGCGACGGCAAGCGCCTGTCCACCGACACCCCGGCGCTGCGCTACGACATGATCAACGGCACGCTGCTGGAAGAGACACCGCCCTCCGGTGGTGCCACCGCCACCCGTGGCGTGCTGTACGGCCTGCACCTGGCCCGCTTCGCCGACTGGGGCCTGCGCGCACTGTTCTTCCTGTCCGGCCTGGTCGGCTGCCTGATGGTGGCCAGCGGCGTCGTGCTGTGGGCAGTGAAGGAACGGCCCAAGCACGCGAAGAGCGGCCGCACCGGCTTCGGCCTGCGCCTGGTCGACGCACTGAACATCGGTACCGTGGCCGGCCTGCCGATCGCGTTCGCCGCCTACTTCTGGGGCAACCGCCTGCTGCCGCTGGACATCGCCGAACGCTCCAGCGCCGAGGCCAACGTGTTCTTCTACGCCTGGGGCACGGCACTGCTGGCCGCCTTCATCTGGCCGAAGCGGATGATGTGGGCCTGGCAACTGTACCTGGGCGCCGCCGCGTTCGCGCTGGTACCGGTGGTCAACGCGCTGACCACGCATGCGCATCTGGGCGTGACCCTGCGCAATGGTGACTGGGTGCTGGCTGGCGTCGACCTGTCGATGATCGCGTTCGGCGCGATGCTGGCATTGTGCGGCTGGCGCATGCAGCGCTGGACGCCGCCGCTGTCTGCCGCCGAGAAGAAGAAGCGTGCGGCGGCGGCGACCAAGGCTCCGGTTGATGCTGCGGAACCTGCCGAAGCGGAGGCCAGCGCATGATGCTGCTGGCGTTGGCCCTGTCGTTCTCCGCGTTCACGGCATTGTCGCTGGCGATGGAAAAGCACCAGCACGACCTGCATGGCAAGGCGGCGGCCTCGCCAGCACGGCGCACGCAATGGCGGGTGCTGGGCTGGGCCCTGCTGGCGGTGGCGTTCGCACTGTGCGTGGCCGACCATGGCTGGGCGATGGGCCCGGTGCTGTGGCTGGGCACGATGACGCTGGGCGGCGCGGTGTTGTCGTTCGGGTTGTACCCGTACCGGCCGAAGTGGATCGCCGCGCTGGCGATCGCGCTGCCCGCGGCCGGGCTGCTGGTGGCGGTGCTGTAGCCACCCTCCACGCACGGCGTGGATCTACCGGCCAGACAGGGGTAGTGCCGGCCGCTGGCCGGCATCCCATGAACCCTCTGCGGGTCTGACATCGTTGCCGGCCAGCGGCCGGCACTACCGGACTTACCCCAACCGCTTCAATTCCCACGCGCGGTGGATGCGCGCGTTGCGCTCGAAATCCGGGCCGATGGTGCGCGCGGTGATCTCGCGGCACTGGGCGAACTCGGCGATGGCGTTCTCTTCCAGCTTGAAGCGGCGGAAGTTGTTGGAGAAATACAGCACACCGCCCGGCGCCAGGCGCGCCACGGCCGCACGCAACAGCTTCAGCTGCTCGCGCTGCACGTCGAAGTCGTCGGCGCGCGCGGAGTTGGAGAAGGTCGGCGGGTCACAGAAGATCACGTCGTACTGGCCGCGGTCGCCTTCCAGCCACGCCATGGCGTCGGCCTGCACCAGCAGATGCTGGTTGCCGCCCTGCCCGTTCAACGCCAGGTTGTCGTAGCACCACTGCAGGTAGGTGGCCGACAGGTCGACGCTGGTGGTGCTGGCGGCACCGGCCACGGCCGCCTGCACGCTGGCCACGCCGGTGTAGCAGAACAGGTTGAGGAAGCGCTTGCCGCGCACCTGCTCGGCCATCATCCGGCGCAGCGGGCGATGGTCGAGGAACAGGCCGGTATCCAGGTAATCGAACAGGTTCACCTGCAGCAGCGCGTTGTTCTCACGCACCACGATGAACTCGTCGCGCTGTTCGAAGCGGCCGTACTTGCTGCCGCCCTTGCCGCGCTCGCGCGACTTCATCGACACCTGTTCCGGCGGCACGCCGAATACTTCACGCGCGGCCGCCAGCAACTCGTTGCGGCGACGGCGCACGTCGTTCTCCGGAATCGCCGCCGGCGCGGCGTATTCCTGCACATGCAGGAAGGTGCGGCGCTGGCCACCGTCTTCCTCGTAGACGTCGATGGCGGCCGCGTACTCCGGCAGGTCGGCATCGTAGGCGCGGAAGCAGGTGATGTCCTCGCGGGCGCGCCAGCTCTTGAACTTCTTCAGGTTCTTGCGCAGGCGGTTGGCCACCATCTGCGCACCTTCGCTCAGCTCGCGCGGCTGCGCCGGGTCGCGGCCCGGCACGGCGATCGGGTCGCAGACGATCAGCGCGCATTCCAGCGCACCGTTGAACATCTGGTACTTCTTGCCGGCGCGCAGGCCGGTGGCGAAGGCCAGTTCGTCGTTGCCGCACAGCAGGCTGGCGCGCCACTGCGGCACCGCCTTCTGCAGGGCATTGCCCAGCGCGCGGTACAGCGCCGGATCGGCCGCCAGGCGCTCGTCGTACGGCGGGTTGCAGACCACCGCGCCGATCTCCTGCTCCGGCGCGGCCAGGTCGGCCACGTCGGCGCGGGTGAAGCGGATCGCATGGGCGACGCCCGCTACTTCGGCGTTCTCGCGCGCCGCCTGGATCGCGGTCGGGTCGATGTCGCTGCCGTGGATGACCGGTTTCAACGCTGCCAGGCCGGCCGCTTCGCGGTCACGTGCCTCGCTCTGGATGGCCTTCCAGGCGGCCTTGTCGAAGCCCAGCCAGCGGCTCGGCGGCAGGCTGCCGTGGCGCATCAGGCCGGGGGCAACGTCGGCGGCCATCAGCGCGCCCTCGATCAGCAGCGTGCCGCTACCGCACATCGGGTCGAGCAGGCCACCACCAGCGGCGTGCAGGCGCGGCCACTGCGCGCGCAACAGCAGCGCGGCGGCCAGGTTTTCCTTCAGCGGCGCCTCGTGGGCTGCACCGCGCCAGCCACGGCGGTGCAGCGGGCCGCCGCCCAGGTCGATCGACAGCGAGGCACGGCCCTTGCGCAGCGACAGGTTCACGCGCACGTCGGGCAGGTCGGTGTTGACCGAAGGGCGTTCCAGGCCTTCGTCACGCATGCGGTCGACGATGGCGTCCTTGATCCGCTGCGCGGCGAAGCGGGCGTGGGTGATCTTGTCGCCGGACACGTGCGCGTCCACCGCCAGGGTCATTTCCGGCTTGATGTGCTCATGCCACGGCAGCGCACGCACGCCGTCGTACAGGGCCTGCTCGTCCGGGCACTCGAACTCGTCGATCGGCCACAGCACGCGGCTGGCCAGGCGCGACCACATGACGATCCGCAGCGCCTGCTCCAGTTCGCCGTCGGCGTTGACGCCGGCAATGGTGGCGGTGGCCTTGCCAAGGCCCAGGGCCGACAGTTCATCGGCAAGCAGGTATTCCAGGCCCTTGGCGCAGGAGACGAAGAATTTCACAGGATCGGTTCGCAGGTGGTCGGGCGCGGCACAGGGGCCGGGCCAGTCGGAAAGGAGGGCCGTAGGCACGGCCGGCAGGCCCGCGCCGGGGGCGGCGGGGCTGCCATTGTAGTCAATGCGGGCGGGCGCGCCGTGCGCCCGGGCTTCACAGCTGGCGCAGCAGGCGCTCGAAGGCCTGCGCGGAGACCTCCACATGGTGCTCAAGGCGGTGCCCATCATCGACCAGCAACAGCTGCGCCGATCGCGCCTGTGCCCAGGCAATGACCCCGGCGGCCGGCACCACCTCGTCGTGCCAGGCCTGCACCACCGTGGTCGGTACCGCGGCGGCATCCAGAGCCGGCATCGGGCCCATGGTGGTCGGTGGCACCATCAGGAACAGGCCGGCCACCGGCACCTGCAGCGAGGCGATGGCGGAAATGTAGGCACCGAGGCTGGAGCCGGCCAGCACCACCGGCCCTTGCCCGGCAGCGAGGGCGGTGCGCTCGACCAGGCGGCGCAGGCGGGTCGGCACGTCGCCCACCCGGCTGACCTCGCTCATCGCGTCCAGGTCGGTGTAGTCCGGGCGTTCATGGGACCAGCCCAGGCGTTGTGCCACCTCGGCCAGCGCGGTGACCTTGATCGCTTCCGGGCCGCTCTCGAAACCGTGCGACAGGATGCAGTGGCCGCGGCTCATGCGCGCGCTCCGCGCGAGCGGGCCGATGAGGAAAGGGAAGGCAGGTTCATGCCGCAATGCTAGCATCGCCGGATGCCCAACCCGCTCCTGCCCGGCCTGCAGCTGCAGCCCCTGCCCTACCACGACCGCCTGCCGCTGCGCGACCCGGCCGCGCTGGAGATGGTGGTGATCCACTGCACCGAGCTGCCCGACCTGGCGATGGCCCGCGAGTACGGCGAGCGCGTGCTGTACGACAGTGGCGCCGGCAACAGCGGCCACTTCTACATCGACCGTGACGGTCGCGTGGTGCAGTACGTGGCACCGGAACGGGTGGCCCACCACGTGCGCGGCATGAACGCACATACGCTGGGCATCGAGCTGGTCAATACCGGGCGTTACCCGCACTGGTTCGACAGCCGCCACCAGGCGATGGACGAGCCGTACACCGAGGCGCAGCTGGTGGCACTGGAACAGTTGCTGCTGGCGCTGGCGGCGCACTACCCGTCGCTGCGGCGGATTGCCGGGCACGACCAGCTGGATCTGGAGCAGGTGGCGGCCAGCGACGATCCAACGCTGCGGGTGGCGCGCAAGCGTGATCCGGGGCCGTTGTTCCCGTGGGCGCGGATTCTGGCGAAGGTGCCGCTGCAGGCGTTGGGGTGAGGGTTTGCAGGGCTGCGCCCTGCACCTGCAGAGGCAACGTCAACGTCAACGTCAAAAGCGGGCTGTCGGTGGGATGGCGGGGTGGGTCCGGTTGCGGGGGACGCCGTAAATACGTCCATGTAGGCTCGGTCGCCGCATCCATGCGGCTCACGCCCCCGCAACCGGACCCACCCCGCCTTCGACAGATTCCGGCTGCTGTGGGTGGGTGTCGACCTTGGTCGACACGGTGGATCCACGCCATGCGTGGATGAGCGTCACATCGATCGGAATGGGCTTTTGTAGAGTCGAGCCATGCTCGACTGCTTCATGCGCGATGCGTGCGAGGGTACGAGCTCACGCGCCGCTGGCCACCGGGCGGCTGCTGTCGCTGACCCAACCGCTCCAGGAATCGGCGTAGATGCGTGCGCCGGACAAACCGGCCGATTCCATCGCCAGCAGCAGATGGCAGGCCGTCACGCCAGAGCCGCACATCAGCACCACCTGTTGCGGATCGCGGTTGCCGATCACGCCCTGCAGTTCGGCGCGCAGTTCCTGTGCATCACGCAGGCGGCCGTCGAGGACGTTCAACGCAAACGGACGGTTGACCGCGCCGGGTACGTGACCGGCGACCGGGTCCAGCGGCTCCACTTCGCCGCGGAAGCGTTCGCCCGCGCGTGCGTCGACCAGCCAGCCCGGCGCGTGCTTCAGCCGCGCAGAGATTTCATCGGCATTGGCGATCTGGGTGCTATCGAAACGCCCCGGATAGGCCGGCAGCGCTGTTACCGCCTCCTCCCCCGTTGCCAGCGGATGGCCGGCAGCCTGCCAGGCGGCGATGCCGCCGTCGAGCACCGCCACCCGGCCATGGCCGAGCAGGCGCAGCAACCACCACAGCCGCGCGGCGGCCATGCTGCCGTCGCTGCCGTCGTAGACCACCACCTGGGTATCCGGACCAATGCCCCATTGGCCCAGCTTCGCGGCGAAGGCGTCGCTGTCCGGCAGCGGATGGCGACCATGGCCCACGCGCGATAGGTCGGACAGGTCGCGATTGAGATCGGCGTAGACCGCACCCGGGATGTGCCCTGCAAGGTACTGGCCGCCACCGGCCTGCGGATCAGCCAGCGATGACCGCGCATCGACCACGCGCACGGCCGTGCTGGCGGTTGCACGCGCGTCGACCACGCGCACGCCCTTACCCAATGCAGCGGCCAGGGTGGCGACATCGACCAGGGTGGTCCACGGCAGATCGATCGGCTTCATTGCACTTGCTCCAGGCGGCGACGCAGGTTGTAGAGGATGGCCGCGGTCGCGCCCCAGATGCGCTGGCCCGGCCAGCCGTATTCAAGGACGTGGCGGATGCGGCCGCGATGATTGATTTCGACCTGGCGCAGGTTGTCGGCAGCCATCAGGTAGTCCAACGGCACCTCGAACACCTCGGCCACTTCGCTGGGTTGCGGCACCGGCACGAAGTCCGGATCCACCACCGCCACCACCGGCGTGACCCGGTAACCGGTGATCGTCACGAAGGGATCCAGGTAGCCCAGCGCCTGCACCTGGCCGGGCGCCAGCGCGATTTCTTCCTGGCTCTCGCGCAGTGCAGCGGCCAGTGCATCGCGGTCGTCCGGTTCGGTGCGACCGCCGGGGAACCCGACCTGGCCACCATGGGTGCGCAGGGTCTCGGTACGGCGGGTGAGGATCACCTGTGCGCCGTTGGCACGCGGCACGATGCCGGCCAGCACCGCCGCTTCCACGGGGGGGCCGGGCGGCAGGAGGTCGATCAGTTCACTGCGGTTCCAGCCGTCGCCAAGCGGCGGCACGGCCAGTGGATGCAGCGCGCGCATCAGGCGTTCGTGATCGGCCAGCGAGCCGCGCAATGATTGCTGCAGCTGTTCACGCAGGGGTTGCACGCGATGCAGGATGCGGCTGCGTTCCTCGTTGCTCATCGACGACCACCTTGCGATCTCGTCGAGATGCCGCCCGCAGCCGGTGCACTGCCGGTCTGGATCCAGCTTGCACACTCCGATGCAGGGACTTGCGACAACACGCGCCGATTCTTCCGTTGTTTGCACCCTGCAACAGTAGCGCGAATGGGCTGGATTTGCGCGTCAGGCACTGCACAAACAAAAACGCGCCGGTGGGATCACCGGCGCGTTTCGTTTACTGCTTCGATATTACTTGACGCTGACCAGCTTGATCTCGAACTGCACAGCCACGTTCGGCGGGAACGGGGTGCGCGGGTCGGCACCGTAGGCCTGATCCGGCGGCAGGGTGACTTCCCACTTCGAGCCTGCCGGCATCTGCAGCAGGGTCTCGCGCATGGCCTTCATTTCGACTTCGCTGACCTTGATCGACGGGATCTGCTGGGCCGGGCGGGCTTCGGTCGGGCGCTGGCCGTACGGGAACGGACCGGCCACTTCCAGCTGCACGGTGCTGGCCTGGGTCGGCTTGGCACCCTTGCCGGCTTCGATCACGCGGTACTGGACGCCGCTCGGCAGGGACTGCACGCCGGCCTTGGCCTTGTTCGCTGCGATGAACTGATCACTCTTGGTCTTGTTTTCGGCAGCGGCCTTTTCGTACTCGGCCTTGGCGGCCTGGGCACGGCCCTGCTCGCGCTTCTGGAACGCTTCAACGGCCGGCTTCAGCTGCTCGGCGGTGATCGCCGGCTGCTTCTTGGCGTAGGCGTCCTGCAGGCCCTTCACCACCGAGTTGATGTCCAGCTGCTCACCACGACCGGTCAGCTCCGCCAGGTTGTTGCCGTAGTCGTAACCGAAGTAGTAGCTCAGCTTGCCCTTTTCGGACGAAACGTCCTGGGCGAAGGCATTGCCCGTCAGGGCCAGGGCCGCGACGGCGACCGCGATAGAACGCAACTTCATCAAACAGTTCTCCAGGGGTGGTAACTCAGGGACGTTCTGCGCCGCCCTGAGGCGACGGGTTAGGATAACGGGCGCAACGTGTAACCGCTACTCACGATGCAGGCTATGACCCGTCTGCGTTTGCAGAGTTCAATATCACTTTTTTTTAACGTTCCAGGAGTTTCCCCGTGGCCGATGCCCTGATCGCTGTCGCCGACGACGGCGCCATCCGCACCGTGACCGTCCAGCGCCCGGACAAGCTCAACGCCCTCAATGCCGCGACCCTGCAGGCCCTGGCCGAGGTGTTCAGCGCCGCCGCCGCCGACCCGGAAGTGCGCGTGGTGGTGCTGACCGGCGCCGGCCCCAAGGCCTTCGTGGCCGGCGCCGACATCGCCGAGATGAACACCCTCAGCGCCGTTCAGGGACGTGATTTCTCCCTGCTCGGCCAGGGCCTGATGCGCCAGATCGAGCGCATGCCCAAGCCGGTCATCGCCCGCGTGAACGGTTTCGCGCTGGGCGGCGGCCTGGAGCTGGCGATGGCCTGCCACCTGCGCATCGCCGCCGATACCGCCAAGGTCGGCCAACCGGAAATCAACCTCGGCCTGATCCCGGGCTTCGGCGGCAGCCAGCGCCTGCTGCGCCTGTGCGGCCGTGCCGCCACCCTGGAGCTGTGCCTGCTGGGTGCACCGGTCAATGCAGCACGTGCGCTGGAACTGGGCATCGTCAACGAGGTGGTGCCCGCCGACGCGCTGGACAGCCGCGTGCAGGACGTGGCCCGCCAGCTGGCACGTTCGGCGCCGCTGGCCCTGCGTGGCCTGCTCGATGCGGTGCACGTGGGCGGCGAGTGCAGCCTGGAAGCGGGCCTGGAGTACGAAAGCGCACAGTTCGGCCTGCTGTTCGCCACCGAGGACATGCGCGAAGGCACCAGCGCCTTCCTGCAGCGCCGTCCGCCGGCCTTCCAGAACCGCTGACGCCATGGCATCCCGACCCAACCCCGCGCAGCTGTTCGCCCGGGTCCAGGCAGACGATCTCGATGGCGCCCTGCAGGACGGGCTGATGGACTATGTCGCCCGTGCCGGCGACGAACAGTTGCTGCCCGGCCACCCCGAGTTGCCGCAGCGCCTGCAGCAGGCCCAGCAGCAGTTGCACGCGGCCTGGGCCGCGCGCGAACGCTACCGCGCCCGAGCGGTGCGCCTGGCGCGCCGTGAGGCCGAACGCGACGCACGCCGGACACCCGCCCCGGCACCGGACGTGAAGCCGGCCCTGCCCGCGGCAGCGGCGGCCATCCTCGCCCGGGCCAAGGCCCGCGCCACTGGCAAGGAGCAGTAATGGCCACGGTGAAGAAGACCGCGCGCGCAGCGGCGCGCCGCGGCGGCGTGATGCCGCGTGCCGACGTGGTGGAAATGTTCACCCGCCTGCGCGAACTCAATCCGCACCCGAAGACCGAACTGGAATACAGCTCGCCGTTCGAACTGCTGGTGGCGGTGGCGCTGTCGGCACAGGCCACCGACGTCGGCGTCAACAAGGCCACGCGCCGCCTGTTCCCGGTGGCCAACACGCCGGCGAAGATCCTCGCGCTGGGCGAGGACGGCCTGAAGCAGTACATCGCCACCATCGGCCTGTTCAACGCCAAGGCGAAGAACGTGATCGCCACCTGCGCGATCCTGCTGGAGAAGCATGGCGGCGAAGTGCCGCGTGACCGCGATGCGCTGGAGGCGCTGCCCGGCGTCGGCCGCAAGACCGCCAACGTGGTGCTCAACACGGCGTTCGGCGAGCCGGTGATGGCGGTGGATACGCATATCTTCCGCGTGGCCAACCGCACCGGGCTGGCCCCCGGCAAGAACGTGCGCGAGGTGGAAGACAAACTGGTGAAGGCGATTCCGGCCGAGTTCCTGCTCGACGCGCATCACTGGCTGATCCTGCACGGCCGCTATGTGTGCAAGGCGCGCAAGCCGGATTGCCCGGGCTGCGTGATTGCCGACCTTTGCCGGTTCAAGGACAAGACCACGGCCGAAGCGTGACGCGGACCGTGTTGTGACGAAACGAAGACGGCGGGCACCAGGCCCGCCGTCTCGCTTTCAGACACTGTGTTTCAGGTGATCAGAACGACAGGTCGCCCCAGACGCCGAATTCCTTGGTCTTGTCGTTCTTCTTGTCGCCGGCGTTGGCCAGGTGCGTGTACTTGTACACGGTCGACAGCTTGAGGTTCTTCATGACCGGGAACTCGACGCCGACGTTCCAGTACTTGTCGCTCAGGGTCGGGTCCAGGGTCTTGCTGACGTCGGTGTCATCGTAACGACCGAACACGTTGATGCCGCCGTCGGTGACGCGCACGCTGCCCCACACCGACCAGCCGCTGGTCTTGTCGGTGGCAACGGTCAGCACGTTGTTGAGGTTCTTGGCCTGGAAGTACTCGCCACCGACGCGGAAGTTGCTGTCGGCGTAGGCCACCATCGCGTTGGCGCGGGTGTAGGTGTTCTCGGCGCTCTGGATGTCGGTTTCCTTGCCCAGCTTGCCGCTGTAGCCACCGACGGCGACCACGAAGTTCTCGTTCGGGGTGTAGGCCACGCGGCCTTCCACGTCCATGCCCTTGCTGCGGGTCGGGTTCTTGTAACCGGCGCCGGACACGACCGAGACGGCGTAGTTGAAGTTGTTGCCCAGGTTGCCGAAGCCATGCAGGCCCCAGTCGGACGAGTTGCCGTACTTCAGGCGATCGGTCAGGGTGTTCTCGACATAGCGCATGCCGTAGAACTTCTCGACGTACGGGATCCACGGCATGTCGGCGGCACCGACGCGCAGGTTGAAGGCCGGGTCGAAGCTGCCCTGCACGTAGGCTTTCTTGACGAACAGTTCGGTGTTGCCGATGGCCGAGCTGTACTGGAAGTCGGTGGTCAGGTTCGCCGACCAGATGTCGTTGAACTTGTGGTCGACGGTCAGGTAGAAGCGCTTGACGTCCAGGCCGGTGCCGCTGGCGGCGGTGTCCTTGCCGTTGCTGGTCTTGTCGATGTTGGTCAGGTCGAAGAACATGCGACCGCCAATCTTGTTGTCATTGACCAGCTTGGCCAGCTTGTCGACGCTGGTCTGGGTCTTCTGCGCACCTTCCAGGGCCTGGGCCTGGGTGATGTTCACTTCAGACTGCGCGTCGGACTGCGCCTGCAGCGCCTGCGAGTCGCTCTGCAGCTGCTGGACCTGGGCCTGCAGAGCAGCGATCTGCGCCTGCAGCTGCTGCAGCTGTGCCTGGGATACGCCCGTGCTGGCGGGAGCTGCGAAGGCGTCGGCGGAAACCAGACCGAGGCTTGCAACGACCGCGGCGGCGAGCAAATGGGAACGCATTTTGGATTTCTCCAGAGGGTTGGAATGGCTTGGGCAGAACGCCACGCCGGCAGGCCGGTCAAGCGTTTTGCGAACATTCCGTTAAAACCATGACAGCCGAATGACAACCTGAGCACCAACCACAGATTTCTTCGTGCGGTCATGCGTACGACGCATTTGTCGCGCCATCCTTGTCGATCCCTTGCGGCATATGGCGTGATGTATCGGCGTCGACGCGCTGGCCGCCGCCGCGCGGCGTCCACCTGCCGCGCCGGTTGCGCGCGGAAAACGCCGGATCGCTGCGGAATGCCCGGAACACGCATGCATCGGACAGGCCATCAGCGACATATAGAAAGGGGTCACAACGGCTGCGTCGTTCCTTCACGCCCCTGCTCCACGGGCGCCGGGCAACGCTGTCATGGATGCGTCATACAACGGTCCCCGCGCTGTCATCGAACCGTTATGGAATGTGCACCGGGCGGGTAACCCCGCATCCCAATCAACCCAGGAGCCACCCCGTGATCCACGCCTTCAAGTCGCGCGTTGCCGTTGCCGTCTTCGCAGCGTCGTCCGTGTTCGCCGCCAACGCCGCTGAAATCACCGGCGCGGGCGCCTCGTTCATCTACCCGGTGATGTCGAAGTGGTCGGCCGACTACAACGCCGCCACCAGCAACAAGGTCAACTACCAGTCGATCGGCTCCGGCGGTGGTATCGCCCAGATCAAGGCCAAGACCGTTGATTTCGGCTCCTCCGACGCCCCGCTGAAGCCGGAAGAACTGGCTGCTTCGGGCCTGGCCCAGTTCCCGTCGGTGATCGGCGGCGTGGTGCCGGTGGTCAACGTGGCCGGCATCGCTCCGGGCGCGCTGAAGCTGGACGGCACCGTGCTGGCCAACATCTTCCTGGGCAAGATCAAGACCTGGAACGACCCGGCCATCGCCGCGCTGAACCCGGGCCTGACCCTGCCGAGCGCCAAGATCACCGTCGTGCACCGTTCGGACGGTTCGGGCACCACCTTCAACTTCGTCAACTACCTGTCCAAGGTCAGCCCGGAGTGGAAGAGCTCGGTCGGTGAAGGCACCTCGGTCCAGTGGCCGGCCGGCATCGGCGGCAAGGGCAACGAAGGCGTTGCTGCCTACGTGAAGCAGATCAAGGGCGGCATCGGCTACGTCGAACTGTCCTACGCGCTGCAGAACAAGCTGTCGTACACCGCGATGAAGAATGCCGCCGGCAAGTTCGTGCAGCCGAGCGACGCCTCGTTCGCCGCCGCTGCCGCCAGCGCCGACTGGGCCAGCGCCAAGGACTTCTACCTGGTGATGACCAACGCCCCGGGCGCCGAGTCCTGGCCGATCACCGCGACCAACTTCATCCTGGTGCACAAGAAGCCGAAGAACGCTGCCAACGGCAAGGCCACCCAGGAGTTCTTCCGCTGGGTCTACAAGAGCGGCGACGCCCAGGCCCGCCAGCTGGACTACGTGCCGCTGCCGGACAGCCTGGTCCGCCAGATCGAGACCTACTGGTCGCAGAACCTGAAGTAAGCAAGCGCGTTCCCCCGCAGGAACGGGATCGGCGGGTCCTCTCTCCCCCGCCGATCCCACCCGGGCGCGAGATCCTCGAGATCTCGCGCCTTTCTCGTTTGCCGGTGGCGTCGAGCTTGCTCGACTGCCCCGGGTGGGTAGAGTCGAGCTTGCTCGACTGCTCCTGGTCGGCCCTGGTCGAGCAAGCTCGACTCTACGAAGGGCCAAGGACTCGGCTGGGTGCTGGAGTGTGCGGACCAACGGTCCGCACCTACCGAGAGCATGGAGCAGTCGAGCAAGCTCGACGCTACGGAGGCCATCCGCCGGTCATACCGTGCGCAGATCCGGGGTCTGCGGGGGTCTCCCGGATCGTGGCACACCCTGTGAAACCCTTGTCGGAACGTGATCCAGGACACCTCTGTCATGGTCGTAATACGGCTGTAACAAAAACATCATTTCATAGCCGCATCCGCCGACCCCGTCGGCTCTTCCCCGCTATGGAGTGACCATGAAACTGCACTCGGCCGGCCTTGCCGCCCTTTCCCTGGCCATCGCCCTGGGCCTGTCGGCCTGCGGTGGCGACAAGCAGGCCGCACAGCAGCCAGCTGCCGACGGTGCTGCCGCTCCGGCCGCTGCCGGTGCCAAGGTGACCGCCGAGGTCTCCGGCGCGGGCGCGTCCTTCATCTTCCCGCTGGTCTCCAAGTGGTCGGCTGACTACAACGCCAGCACCGGCGCCAAGATCAACTACCAGTCGATCGGTTCCGGCGGCGGCATTGCACAGATCAAGGCCGGCACCGTCGACTTCGGTTCCTCGGACAAGCCGCTGAGCAGCGAAGAGCTGGCCCAGGCTGGCCTGGCCCAGTTCCCGTCCGCCATCGGCGGCGTGGTGCCGGTGGTCAACATCGAAGGCCTGGAGGGCGGCAAGCTGCGCCTGAGCGGCGCCCTGCTGGCCGACATCTTCCTGGGCAAGGTCAAGACCTGGAACGATCCGGCCATCGTCGCCGCCAACCCGGGCGTGAAGCTGCCGGACGGCAAGATCACCCTGGTCCACCGTTCGGATGGTTCGGGCACCACCTTCAACTTCTCCAACTACCTGTCCAAGGTCAGCCCGGACTGGAAGGCCAAGGTCGGCGAAGGCACCTCGGTGCAGTGGCCGGACGGCGTGGGTGGCAAGGGCAATGAAGGCGTCGCGTCCTACGTGAAGCAGATCAAGGGTTCGATCGGCTACGTCGAGCTGGCCTACGCGCTGCAGAACGGCATGCCGTACACCGCCATGCAGAACGCGGCCGGCAACTGGGTCGAGCCGAGCGCGGAGACCTTCGCCGCCGCGGCCGCCAGCGCCGACTGGGCCAGCGCCAAGGACTTCAACCTGGTCATCACCAATGCCCCGGGCGACCAGGCGTGGCCGATCACCGCCACCAACTTCATGCTGATGCAGAAGCAGCCGAAGGACGCCAAGCGCAACCAGGACACCCTGGCCTTCTTCAAGTGGGCCTTCGAGAACGGCCAGGCCCAGGCCAACGAGCTGCACTACGTGCCGCTGCCGGCCGAACTGGTCAAGCAGATCGAGGCCTACTGGGCGACCGACCTGAAGTGATGGATACGACGGTGCCCGCCCCGCGCGGGCACCGCTGCTTCCACGCCATGCCGCCCCGCCCCTTCCTGGCCCAGCCGTCCCCATGAATGCCATCGCCCAGCCTGTAGCCGCCCCGTCCACGCGTGATGCGCGTGATGCCCGCAACGACAAACTGTTCCGATGGGTGCTGGTCGGCACCGTCATCTTCGTCCTGATCGCCTTGGCCTGCGCCGCGCTGTCGATGCTGTGGGGCGGCCGCCATGCCCTGCAGATGCAGGGCCTGAGCTTCTTCTTCTCCGCCGACTGGAATCCGGTCGAAAACAAGTTCGGTGCCCTCGCCCCGATCTACGGCACCCTGGTCACCGCGCTGATCGCGATGGTCATTGCCGTGCCGGTCAGCTTCGGCATCGCCTTCTTCCTCACCGAAGTCGCGCCGCGCTGGCTGCGTGGCCCGGTCGGTACCGCCATTGAACTGCTGGCCGGCATCCCCTCGATCATCTACGGCATGTGGGGCCTGTTCGTGCTGGTGCCGGTGATGACCGAGTACGTCACCCCGTTCCTCAACGAAACCCTGGGCGAGTGGCCGATCATCGGCCCGATGTTCCAGGGGCCGCCGCTGGGCATCGGCATGCTTACCGCCGGTTTCGTGCTGGCCATCATGGTCATTCCGTTCATCTCCTCGGTGATGCGCGAAGTGTTCCTGACCGTGCCGACCCGCCTGAAGGAGTCGGCCTACGCGCTGGGCTCCACCAAGTGGGAAGTGAGCTGGGACATCGTGCTGCCCTACACCCGCTCGGCGGTGATCGGCGGCATCTTCCTTGGCCTCGGCCGCGCCCTGGGTGAAACGATGGCAGTGGCCTTCGTGATCGGCAACAGCGTGCGCCTGTCGCCATCGCTGCTGGAACCGGGCACCACCATCGCCGCGCTGATCGCCAACGATTTCGGCGAAGCCACTGAAACCTACCGCTCGGCCCTGCTGCTGCTCGGCTTCGTCCTCTTCATCGTCACCTTCGTGGTGCTGGCCATCGCCCGCCTGATGCTGATGCGCCTGTCCCGCAAGGAGGGCAACTGATGTCCACCACCGCTGATTCGCTGTACCTGCGCCGCCGCATCGGCAACGTCGTTGCGATCACCGCATCCTGCGCCACCGCCCTGTTCGGCCTGTTCTTCCTGGGCTGGATCCTGTTCACCCTGGCCTCCAAGGGCCTGGCCGGCATCAACCTGGATCTGTTCACCAAGATGACGCCGCCGCCGATGCAGGAAGGCGGTCTTGCCAACGCCTTCTTCGGCAGCGCCGTGATGTGTGCGCTGGCGATCGGCATCGGCACCCCGCTGGGCGTGCTGGCCGGTACCTGGCTGGCCGAGTACGGCAACGCCCGCAAGGCCGGCACCGTGGTCCGCTTCGTCAACGACATCCTGCTGTCGGCGCCGTCGATCGTGCTCGGCCTGTTCGTCTACACCCTGTACGTGATGCAGACCGGCGGCAACTTCTCGGCATTCGCCGGTGCGCTGTCGCTGGCCTTCATCGTGCTGCCGGTGGTGGTGCGCACCACCGACGAGATGCTGCGCCTGGTGCCCTCGCAGATGCGCGAAGCTGCGCTTTCGCTGGGCATCCCGCAGTGGAAGGTGATCGTGCAGGTGCTGTACCGCAGCGCGTCGGCCGGCATCATCACCGGCATCCTGCTGGCGCTGGCGCGCATTTCCGGCGAAACCGCCCCGCTGCTGTTCACCGCCTTCGGCAACCAGTACTGGAACAACAACATCTTCCAGCCGATGGCCTCGGTGCCGGTGGTGATGAACCAGTTCGCCGGCAGCCCGTATGAATCCTGGCAGGTGCTGGCCTGGGCCGGTGCCCTGGTGCTGACTGTCTTCGTGTTGCTGGTCAGTCTTGCCGCCCGCGGCATCCTGCTGCGCAACCGTATCTCCCATGACTAACCTTTCCGTGGATAACGCCATGAACGACCTTTCCAATGCCGTGCCGATGCAGCGCATCGCCGTGCCGTCCTCGCACGAGAGCCTGCACACGCCGTCGCCGGTCAAGCTGGCCGCGCGTGGACTGGACTTCTACTACGACAAGTTCCACGCCCTGAAGGGCATCAACCTGGAGATTCCGGAAAAGCGCGTGACCGCGCTGATCGGTCCGTCCGGTTGCGGCAAGTCGACCCTGCTGCGCATCTTCAACCGCATCTACGCGCTGTACCCGAAGCTGGAAGCGCGCGGTGAGGTGCTGCTGGACGGCGAGAACATCCTGTCGCCGAAGTACCCGATGAACCGCCTGCGCAGCAAGGTCGGCATGGTGTTCCAGAAGCCGGTGCCGTTCCCGATGACCATCTTCGAGAACGTGGCCTACGGCATCCGCCACCACGAGAAGCTGAGCAAGGCCGACATGGCCGACCGCGTCGAGCAGGCGCTGCGCCAGGGCGCGCTGTGGGACGAAGTGAAGGACAAGCTGGGCCAGAGCGCGCTGGGCCTGTCCGGTGGCCAGCAGCAGCGCCTGTGCATCGCCCGCGCCGTGGCCCTGCGCCCGTCGGTGCTGCTGCTGGACGAGCCGACCTCGGCGCTGGACCCGATCTCGACCAGCCGCATCGAGCAGCTGGTGGAAGAGCTCAAGCACGAGTACACCATCGTCATCGTCACCCACAACATGCAGCAGGCCGCGCGCGTGTCCGACTACACCGCCTTCATGTACCTGGGCGACCTGATCGAGCACGACCGCACCGAAGTGATCTTCTCGCAGCCGTCGCAGCGGCAGACCGAGGACTACATCACCGGTCGCTTCGGCTGAAACGTCAGTCGAGCGTGGCTCGACTCTACAGACAACGGCAGTCGAGCGTGGCTCGACTCTACAGAGTGGAACAACCATGAACCTTCCCAACGACCACATCGTCAAGAGCTACGACGAAGAGCAGCAGCGCCTGGTGGCCGAAATCGTGCGCATGGGCGAGATGGCCGTCGCCCAGCTCGAAGCGGCGATGGACGTGATCGAGAAGCGCGACGAGAACGCCGCCCATCGCATCATCGCCAACGATGAAGCCATCGACGCGCTGGAACAGCAGATCAGCCACGACGTGATGCGCCTGGCGCTGCGCGGGCCGATGGCCCGCGACCTGCGCGAAATCCTGGCCGGCCTGCGCATCCCGGCCGACATCGAGCGCATCGGCGACTACGCGGCCAATGTCGCCAAGCGTTCGATCGCACTGGGCAAGGTACCGCCGCTGCCGCAGATCCAGGGCCTGCGTGCGCTGGGCCGCCTGGCCGCGCAGCAGGTGCGCCGCGCCATCGCCGCCTACCGCGACAACGACGCCGACGCCGCACTGGCGCTGCGTGAGGACGACGCCCGCCTGGACGCGCAGTACACCGCGCTGTTCCGCGAGCTGCTGACCTACATGATGGAAGACCCGCGCAACATCACTCCGTGCACCCATCTGCTGTTCATGGCCAAGAACCTGGAGCGCGTGGGCGACCACGCCACCAACATCGCCGAGAACGTGTGGTTCCTGGTGCACGGCGAGCAGCCGCTGCCGCCGCGCGAGAAGCGCGACGAGACCTCCAGCACCGGCCAGCCCTGACGCTGCACTGCAACACGTGAGTTGACTCCATGGTGGCCGCTGTCCTTGCGACAGCGGCCTTCTTGTTTCTGGGCATTCCGGCCACCGGTCTCCCCTTCTGTAACAAACCTCACGAAAATTTGAGGTCTTGGCGAGGATTCGTTGAGTAGGATCGCTGCACCATCGTTTCCACCGGCACCCCTGCCGGCCACCCGGGCACCCGCCCACACCACCCAGGAGCACGACCGATGAGCAGTTCCAACAAGACCCTGTCCCTGCTGACTGCTACCGCCCTGGCCGCCGGCCTGGGCATGACCGCTAGTGCCTCGGCCCTGAGCATGAGCGACCTCGCCCAGGGCTACCTGGTGGCCGGCCAGGCTGCCAAGGCCAGCACCGATGCCAAGGCCGCCGACACCAAGATGGCCGCCGACGCGACCAAGCACGCCGAAGGCAAGTGTGGCGCCGACGGCAAGAGTGCTGAAGGCAAGTGCGGCGCCGACAAGGGCAAGGCCGCCGGTGCTGCCGCCGGTGCCAAGACCAAGACCGGCGACAAGAAGTCGGCTGAAGGCAAGTGCGGCGAAGGCAAGTGCGGTGGCAAGCACTGACGTCCGCGCCCGCATGGTCCACCCGCGGTCGCCGCTTCGCGCGGCGGCTGCCGGGTTGGGCCTGCGCCGGGCGCTGCTGCAGGATCTGCGTGATGCACCGGCCGGCGACTTCGATTTCCTCGAATGCGCACCGGAGAACTGGATCCATGTCGGTGGGCCCGCCGGCGACGCGCTGGCCGAACTGGCGCAGCGCCACCCGCTGAGCTGCCACGGCCTGTCGTTGTCGCTGGGTGGCAGTGCGCCACTGGATACCCAGCTGCTGGAACAGGTCGGCCAGTTCCTCGAGACCCATCGCGTGCCGCTGTACAGCGAGCACCTGAGCTACTGCAGCGACGACGGCCACCTGTACGACCTGCTGCCGATCCCCTTCACCGATGAAGCGGTGCGCCATACCGCGGCGCGCATCCGCCAGGTGCAGGATCTGCTCGGCCGCCGCATCGCGGTGGAGAATGTGTCCTACTACCTGGCACCGGAACCGGCGATGGACGAACTGGCCTTCACCAACGCCGTGCTTTCCGAAGCCGACTGCGACCTGCTGCTGGACGTCAACAATGTCTACGTCAACGCCTGCAACCACGGCTACGATGCCGACGCCTTCATTGCTGGGCTGCCCGCCGATCGCATCGTCTGCCTGCATGTGGCCGGGCACCTGGATGAAGCACCGGACCTGAAGATCGATACCCACGGCAGTGCGGTGATCGATCCGGTCTGGGAACTGCTGGCGCGTACCTATGCGCGTATCGGCGCGCGCCCGACCCTGCTCGAACGCGACTTCAATTTCCCGCCCTATGCCGAACTGCAGGGCGAGCTGCAGACCATCCGCCGCCTGCAGGCCACGCACGCCGGTGACGGTCATGGCTGAGGCTCCCGATTCCCTGCGTGCACAGCAGCATGCGTTCACCGCGCACCTGCGCGACCCGCAGGCGGTGGCCGCGCCGGCAGGCCTGGAACCGCGTCGCGTGGCGGTCTACCAACGGCTGCTGTTCAACAATCTGCTCGGCCTGTTGAGCAACGGTTTCCCGGTCTGCGTGCGCCTGCTCGGCGAACCCGCCTGGAGCGCGCTGGTGCGCCAGTACTTCGCCACCCATCGCTGCCAGACGCCGTTGTTCACCGAGCTGGCCGCCGAGTTCGTGCAATGGCTGCAGGCACGGCCGCAGCTGCCGCATCCGGCACTGGCCGAGCTGGCCCACTACGAGTGGGTGGAAACCGCGCTGTACCAGCTGGCCGCCGAGCCCCTGCCGCCCGCGGGCGACATCGATCCTCTGCAGGTGCCGCTGCAGCGCTCGCCGCTGGCCTGGCCGCTGCTGTACCAGTGGCCGGTGCATCGGCTCGGTGCCGAGGACGCGCCAACGCAGCCACCAGTCGAACCGACCGGCCTGCTGGTACGCCGCGAAGCCGATGGGGAGGTGCGGTTCGCCGCACTCAGCCCGCTGGCGGTGTACCTGCTGGCCAGCATCGGCGAGCAACCCGGCCTCGAGGGCCAGGCCTACCTGCAACACCTGGCCAATGCCCACGGGCTGGCCGAGGACGCGCTGGCCGGACCCGGTGCCGCGTTGCTTCGGCAGTTCCTGCAGGCTGGCGTGATCGGCCCGCTCACAGCCCCTCCCTGACCCCCTTCCGCGGAGATCCCCTGATGAACCTTCCGACCCTGGCCGTCGCACGCGGCCAGCTGGACCGTCTCGCCCCCTGGTTGGCCCCGCTCGGCCTGCGCCTGCTGCTGGCCTGGGAATTCTTCGAATCCGGCCGCGAGAAGCTGCAGGGCCAGAACTGGTTCGCCGACCTGCAGGACGCCTTTCCGTTCCCGTTCGACCAGTTGCCATCCGCCCTGAACTGGCAGCTGGCGACCTGGTTCGAACTGCTCGGTGCAGCCTGCCTGCTGTTCGGTTTCGGCACCCGTTTCGCCTCCACCGGCCTGCTGGTGCTGACGGTGGTGGCAACCTATGCCGTGCACTGGCCGATGGAATGGCACTCGCTGGGCGACCTTGCGATGGGCTATGCGATCAGCGACCAGGGCTTCGGCAACTTCAAGCTGCCGGTGCTGTTCATGGCGATGCTGCTGCCGTTGATCTTTGCCGGTGCCGGCAAGCTGAGCGTGGATGCGTGGTTGGCGCGGTGGTTTCCATCGGGCATGACGGTCCGGCCCGCTGCGCGGTAGGCGCTGACCGGGGTCCGGCGCGCTCTGTGCCAACCAAGGTTGGCACCTACCGGGTACCAAAGGTTGGCACCTACCGGGTTTCAGGGGTTGGCACCTGCCGGGAACCTGGTGGTGTGGTGCTCCGGTGGGTGTCGACCTTGGTCGACACGCTCCTGCGCAGGGAACCCGTGCGCCACAGGCCAGTCGGGCGCTCGGGGGCGCTCTGCTAGAATTCACGCATGACTGACCCCACCCCCGCACCTGCCGCCACTTCCGATTCCGCAGTTCCCCAGGCGCAGCGCGCGATGTCACAACGCTTCCGCGGCTTCCTGCCGGTGGTGGTCGATGTGGAAACCGGCGGTTTCGACAGCCAGCGCAATGCGCTGCTGGAAATCGCCGCCGTGCCGATCGAGATGGACGAGAACGGCCTGCTCTACCCCGGCCAGACCGCCAGCGCACACGTGGTGCCGGCCGAGGGCCTGGAGATCGATCCGAAGTCGCTGGAAGTGACCGGCATCATCCTCGACCACCCGTTCCGGCTGGCCAAGGAAGAGAAAGCGGCACTGGACCACATCTTCGTCCCGGTGCGTGCCGCGATGAAGAAGTACGGCTGCCAGCGCGCGATCCTGGTCGGCCACAACGCCCATTTCGACCTCGGTTTCGTCAATGCGGCCGTTGCGCGTACCGGCCACAAGCGCAATCCGTTCCATCCGTTCAGCGTGTTCGACACGGTCACCCTGGCCGGCATCGCCTATGGGCAGACCGTGCTGGCGCGTGCGGCCACGGCCGCCGGACTGGGCTGGGACGCGAATGAAGCGCACAGCGCGGTGTACGACACCGAGCAGACGGCGCGCTTGTTCTGCACGATTGCCAACGCCTGGCCGCGGTAGATCCACGCCATGCATGGATGAATGCATCGGCCGTGCGGACCAACGGTCCGCACCCACCATCCAACCTGCCTGTAGATCCACGCCATGCGTGGATGCGATCAACCAATACTCGTACGATCGCGGCCGTCGCTCTTGGCCCGGTACAGCGCGCGGTCGGCGCGCTGGTACAGCAGCGCCGGGGTCCGGTCATCCGCATCCAGCTCCACCAGGCCTGCGCTGAAGGTCACGCGCAGGCCGTCCACGCCGGCCCAGTCCGGATGGTCATGGAACAGCCCGCGCAGGCGCGCGCACAGCTGCGCGGCTTCTTCCAGGCGCGTGTCGTTGAGCAGCAGCGCGAACTCTTCGCCACCGGTACGCGCGGGCAGGTCCGAATCGCGGCAGGCCGCGGCGATCAATCGCGCCACCTCCACCAGCACCGCATCGCCGATGCTGTGGCTGTGGCGGTCGTTGACGTCCTTGAAGTGATCGATGTCCAGCACCACCAGGCACAGCGGATGACCGCTGCGCTGCGAGCGCGCGAAGTCGCGGGCCAGGGTTTCATCGAAGCCACGGCGATTGGCCAGCCCGGTCAGGGCATCTTCGCGGGCCTGCCGCTCGAACGCCTCGGCCTGCCGTGCCAGGCGCTCGGCCAGCTCGGTCTTTTCCTGGTTCAGCGCCTGCAGGTGCACGGTCTTGGCCTGCAGGTCGAAGGTCGCCTCGTCCACGCTCCGGGCCAGGCGCAGGTTGCTGGCCTTCAGCTGCTGCAGCAGCAGGCGGTACAGCGCCACCAGGCCGGCCAGCAGCAACAGCCCGCCCAGCGCCTGCACGCTGCGGCGCTGCCACCAGAACGGCTCCACGGTGAAGCTCCACACCGCTTCCTGCTGGCCCCAGGCCCCCGCCGGGTGCGCAGCGGCCACGTGCAGGGTGTAATCCCCCGGCGGCAGGCCGACGAACTCGACGCTGCGCTGCGGGCCGCGTTCGACCCAGCCGGCATCCAGGCCCTCCAGCCGCGTGCGGTAGCGGATCCGGTCGGACATCAGGTAGCTCAGGCCCACGTAGCTCACCGCCAGGCGACGGCCGCCGGGAATGTAGTTGCGGTCGGGGCCTTCCCAATGCACCGGCGCACCATCCACCTGCACGCTCTCGATCGCCGCCGGCGGTGACGGGCGTTCACGGAAGCGCTGCAGGCGCTGCGGATCGACCGTGCTCAGCCCGCCCGCGGTGACCACCCAGAACGTGCCGTCCTGGCGCAGGATCGCCGACGGGCCCGAACTGCCGTTGGCCTGCGCGTTGGCCATGCCGTCAATCTCGTTGTAGCGCTCCACCAGCACCCGCGGCGCGCGGCCGTCGGCCACCGCATTGAGCGTGGCCATGTCGGTGCGCAGCACGCCTCGATTGCTGCTGACCCACACGTTGCCAAGGCGGTCGGGCACCAGCTGGAACACCGCATCCACCGGCATGCCCTGCTCCAGGCCTACCCGCGCCAGCCGGCCGTTCTGCCAGCGGTACAGGCCGCGGTCGCTGCTGATCCACATCGCATCGCCCAGCTGATGGAAGCCGAACACGCTGCGGCCGCCGCCCATCGGGGCCAGGTCGATCGACTGCACGTGGTTGCCGCGCAGCACGCGGATGCCTTCGATGGTGCCGATCCACAGGTTGCCCTGGTGGTCATGCTCGAGCGCGGTGATCAGGCCACCGGGCATGCCCGGCACGCTCGATACCTGCACGCGGTCGCCGTCGATGCGGACCACGCCCTTCTGCGTGCCGGCCCAGACCACGCCCTGCGCATCCACGCTGATCGCGCGGATGTTGCCTCCCGGCATGCCATCGGCGGCCGCATAGTTGTGCCGCAGGCTGCCGTCCGGGCCGAGGCGGTAGACGCCGTCACCGAAGGTGCCGACCCACAGATCCCCCGCCGGGCCCTGCGCCAGGCTGAGGACCGACGGCGCCTTGCCGCCCCGGTTGTGCAACGGCACCGCACGGAAGCGGCCGTCCGGCGTCTGCAGGTCCAGGCCGCTGGCGCTGCCGACCCACAACTGGCGGTCACGGTCCTCGAACACGGTGCGCACATAGTCGCCACTGAGGCCATCGCGCTCGGTGTAGCTGCTGAACAGTGTCTCGCGCAGGCGGTACAGGCCGCCGTTGGCACCCACCCAGATGCTGCCCTCCGCATCCTCGCGCAGGCTGACAACGCGCCCGCCGGGCAGGTTCAACCCCGCCGGCAGCCGCTCCAGCCCATGCGTGGAGATCCGCAGCAGGCCCTGGTTCTCGGTACCCAGCCACAGGTCGCCGTGGCGGTCCTGCAGCATCGCGGTCATGTGCAGCTGGCCCGGCAGGCGGTGCACCAGCACCAGCTGATCGTCCTCCACCCGGTACAGGCGCTCGCCGGCGACGATCCACAGGGCGCCATCCGGAGCGCGGTACGGCCACGACAGCCCGGTACCTGCGCCCAAGCCCCACGCGGCAGGTGCGCGCTTGAGCACACCGTCGTTGTCACGCAGCACCAGCCCATCGAGCGTGCCGACCCAGACCCGGTCCTGCGCGTCGACCACCAGTTTGGTGAAGCTCATCGCCATCGGCAGTTCAGCCGCCGGCGCCTGGTAGACGATGCCCTTGTCCGGCACCAGGTAGCCGAGCCCCTTGCCTTCGTACAGCAGCCACAGGCGTCCCTGGCTGTCCATCTGCATGGACTGGATCAGCACCTGCGGGGTATCGCCCTGGTGCTCCCAGACCCGCCACTGGCCGTCGTTGCCGCGATGGCTGACATTGCCGCGCGAATCGCTGATCCACAGCCCGCCCTGGCGATCGACGTAGAGCGCGCCGATGCCGTTGTCGCGCAGGCCCGGGCGGGTACTGCGGTCGAACACGGTGAAATCCAGGCCGTTGTAGCGCACCAGGCCTTCCCAGGTGGCGAACCAGAGATGCCCCTCCGGGGTCTGCGCGATGTCACGCAGCGAGTTGTGCGGCAGGCCGTTGCGCGAGGTCCAGACGTCGATCGCGTAGTCCCGCAGCGGCGGCGCGCCTTCCTGTGCCGCCAGTGGCGCGGCCACGGCCAGCAGCAGCCACAGCAGCCCCTGCCGCAATGCCCGCCTGAATGATGATCTGCGGCGCTCCGCCCAGCGCCTCGTGTCCCCCTGTCCGCCCATCAGCGCAGTGGCGGTGGCCAGCGGTGGCTGCGGGGTCTGGCAGCGTGCGGAAACGCGCGGGCAACGCGGGGCGGCGTGCCGACGGGAACAGGCTGGCTCATCGGGGGGCGTCTGGGGAGATGCGCGAATGATAGGGCAAACGCCAGCCCGCCGCGCCTAATCAGCCATGGACCACGCCCGCGGCAACAACGGCGGGCTTTCAGATCCAGCCGTGCAGGCGATGCGGGTTTGCGGCGGGAGGGATTGGTCCGGTACAGCGTCCGATCCCAGGCGGTGACCACAGGCCAGTCCAGAAGACCCCTCGCCTGGCACCTCAGCGGAGGGACAACTACGTCCTGTCACCGGCACGACGCCGGTAATGGGCTACCAGATCGGCCGGGTAGTACTCGTGGTCGCGGAAGCTCGAATCGTCGATGTCGAACAGCATCACGACCAGCGCGGCCTCGAAGGCCCAGTAGCCCATGTAGCCGCTGTCGTCGTCACGGTGATTCCCGTGCCAGTACACGTTGCGGCTGCCTGCATACCAGCCGTCCAGGAACTCCTTTACGAGCCCGGGCCGGCCCGAGGGTGAGGCGATTGCTTCCATGAGCGGGAGGTACTGGCGATACAACACCTCAGTGGAAACGGGTCGGCCCGCATCCCCCAGCGCAACTGCGATCGCGTCGAAGAGTTCGTCTTTTCCGGCGTTCCGCAGCAGCTTCAAGCTTCGTTGAATGTACTCTCGCCCCATGTCCAGCGAGAGCGCGAAAGCCAGCCACCATAGCCATTGCACGAAGTGATCTTGCCGGATGTCCTCGAACTGGAAACGGTAACTTCCCTCACCGGTCTCCAGCAGATCGCAGAGTTTGGTCATCTTCTCGCGCACTGGAAGGAGCGACCTCACCTCACCCTTGATTGATTCGATGTCATCACCTCGGGAATATCGCATTACCACCACTCCCAACACTGAATCGAAAAGCCTTGAGGCAGCAAGAACACGCCCTTTGCGCGGCAGTTCATCCCCCGCGATTCTCGATTCCTTTCGCTGAATCGATGCTCTCTCATGCTCGATCCAGCGGTCAAAGTAGCTTCTGTTCTTGCGCGAATCTCGCATTTTCATTGTTGGATCAAACCCTTAATTGACTCCGAAGCGGACATCAATCGATTCTGACAGTCCCAACCGTTCCGTCTTCGGCCACTCTGACAACAAGCTTCTCGACGCGCCCCTCTTCACCGTTTCCACGCTGCCACTGACCCAGTCCCATGCCCCCTTCGCCTGGCCTTCGATGCCGTTCAGTTCCATCAGGAAGGCCCGATGAGCAGCGCTGGCACTGTTCCATTGCCGCCAGTCCGCAGCAAAATCCTGCCGGGTCTGCTCCACGATGTGCTGCAGGGCGACGCGAAGGCGTTCGCGGCAGGCCTCAATCTCAGCAGAGTCGGCGCTGTCCGCCTCGTGCTGGTAGATCACCTGCACTGGCCCCACGCTCACCTGCGGCAGGCGTGCACGGCCTTCGTCATCGAGATGGCCGCTGAACACGCGGCCATCGGACAGAGTCGCCCGGTAACTGACACCGCGCGCGGGCGTGCAGTCCAGGTCGCCGTAATGGCAATGCAGCACGACCTCGCGCGTAACTGCCACATCACGGGCAACGAAACCGCTGGGCGGTGGCGTGGCGCTCCACAGGTTCACCGCTGACGGCGCGGTAGGCGCCGCGGAGACCGACGCACCGCCGCCGCCGTCAACCACGTACACCAGCGACTGAGCGCCTCCGAGCAACCTGCAGCCACAGGCCAGCGAATCGCCTTCGCGCGCGATCGGCTTGCCATCGAGGATCAGCGTCGGGTCCCCGGTGACGATCTCGAACGCGCCCCCATGCTTCGGACACGTCGCCTTGTCACCCACGCAGGCCACGGCCTTGCCTTCGATATCCGTATTCGACGATCCGGTCAGCACCCGCCCGCCACCCGTGGTGGCGTCGCCGACCACGATCCACATCCGTGCCATCTGCCATCCGCGAGGAACTTCGATGGCTTCAGGTGACGGGCCGCACGCAGCGCAGGCAATTCAACGCTGACGCAATTGCCCCGAATGTCTGGGCAACGCCTTGCAGCGCAGGCGATTACCGCATGTGACGCTTTCGCCCTATCGTGCTGCAAGCAGGGCTATCGCGTCAGTATCCGGCGGGGCCTGTCGGAATGCAGCCCCTCCCGTGTCTGCTCAGCCAGCCCGGCCCGGTGGCACCACCTGCGCACTGGCCGGCCACTGCACCACAGCTTCCAGCCCGCCTTCGGCGCGATTGCGCAGCCACAGGCGCGCACCATCCTTCTCGGCCAGCGCGCGGGCAATGGTCAGCCCCAGCCCGGCACCACCGGTTTCGCGCGAGCGCGAGGTTTCCACCCGCACGAACGGGTCGAACACCGCTTCCAGCTGGTCCTCGGCCAGCCCGGGGCCATCGTCGGCCACCATGACGGTGATCGCGCCGCCACTGCGCTCCACCCGTACCCGCACGCGCTGGGCGTACATCACCGCGTTGTCCACCAGGTTGGAGAACAGGCGGTGCATGGCCAGCGGGCGCAGCATCAGCACCGCTCCGGTCCCGCCTTCGAAGACGACATCGGCGCCCCCTTCGGCGGCATCTTCAACGATGCTCTCCAGCAGTGAATCCAGGTCCAGCGCCGCACGCTGCTCGGCACTTTCGGCGCTGCGTGCCAGTTCCAGGCCTTCGCGCACCAGTGCCTGCATCGCCGCCAGATCGCCGATCAGGCGCTCGCGCAGCACCTCGTCGGTGACATTTTCCAGGCGCAGGCGCAGGCGGGTCAGTGGGGTCTGCAGGTCGTGGGTGATCGCCGCCAGCATCTGCGTACGCTCGGCCAGATGCCGCTGCAGGCGGTGCTGCATCGCATTGAAGGCTTCCGCCGCACGCTGCACTTCGCGCGGTCCGCGCAGGGGCAGCGGATCCCGCTGCAGGTCATCGCCTAGGTCTTCGGCGGCGGCCGCCAGCTCCTGCAGCGGCGCGCTGGCCATGCGCGCGACGATGTACGCCAGCACCGCGATCGCCAGTACCAGCAGGGTCAGGAACCACGGGTCGACGGCGAGGATGCCGTTGTGGGCCACCGCTGGCGAGTCCAGCGCCAGCTTCAGCAGCGTACCGTCGTTGAGGGTTACGTCGACCGCGCGGCACTTGGGCGGAATGAACGCCGGATCGCGCTCGCGCGGATGCTTGCGATGCCCGGGCGGCGGCGGCGGCAGCAGATCCTGCAGCTTCGGGATGCACGATCGGAACGAGGTGAAGTGCACGTGCGCGCGCGACACCGGGCCGGGCCGGTCATCGAGCACTTCCATCAAGGCCGTATCGGCCCGGCCCAGGCGCGCACCCGGCAGCAGCGCACGCACGCTGGGGCCACCGACCTCCAGCAGCCGCTCGCGCAGTTCGGGGTTGCCGTCGAGCAGGTTGACGTAGCCCTGCAGGCGGTCGGCGATGCGATTCAGGTTCTGCCGCTCGAACTCCTGCTGGCGCTTGGAGGTGGCCAGCATGGTCGCGCCGATCGCGGCCACGCTCATGCCCAGCAGCAGGATCACGAACAGCCGCCCGACCATCGAGGACAGGAAATGGCGCAGGCGCTTCATCGCGACCTATTCCAGGTTGACCGACGAGGCCAGCACGTAGCCTTCGTTGCGCACCGTCTTGATCAGGCCGTCCGGCCCGCCGTCATCGCCCAGCTTGTTGCGCAGCCGGCTGACCTGCAGGTCGATCGCGCGGTCCTGCGCCTCGTAGTTGCGGCCACTGCTGAGCGCCACCAGCTGCTCGCGCGACAGCACCTTGTTGGCATGCGCGATGAACACCCGCAGCAGCCGGAACTCGGCACCGGACAGCACCACCACGCGATCGTCCGGGTCCACCAGGTGGCGGTGCTCCAGGTCGAATATCCAGCGCGAGAAGCGCGCGCGGCGTACCGCCAACGGCTCCAGGTTGGCCGGCAGCGCTTCGGTGCGGCGCAGCACGTTGCGGATGCGCGCCAGCAGCTCGCGCGGCTCGAACGGCTTGGCCAGGTAATCATCGGCGCCCATTTCCAGGCCCAGCACGCGGTCGATCGGCTCGGCACGCGCGGTGAGCATGATCACCGGGGTGTTCGAGCGCGCGCGCAGGTCGCGGCACAGGGTCAGGCCATCTTCGCGTGGCAGGTTGAGGTCGAGCACGATCAGGTCCACGTGCTCGCGGTCCAGCAGCTGGCGCATGGCGGTGCCATCGGCGGCCGTGCTCACCTGGTAACCGGCGCGGCCAAGCTGTTCGGCCAGCAGGGTCCGGATGTCGTTGTCGTCGTCGACGATCAGCAATCGATGCATCGTGTTTTCGGTCTCCATGTCGCGATCATCCCGTGTCGGCAGCTGAACCGCATCCGGGGCAATGCGTACCAGTGTATCCAGCCGAGGCCGCGATACCTGTGGTTACGCGTATTCACCGACAGTGTTACATAGAGACATACCCCGAGGATTGGCCCCCTGCCGGTCGATCTTCACAATGCCCACCAACGCCGCTGCCGCGGCCCCGAGAGTGAAGCCACGACGTGAGTTTCCGCCTGCTGCCCGCGACCCGCCGGGGTCGACTGATACTGATCGCCCTGCTTGCCCTTGCCGTTGCCGTCGCTGCCTGGTGGCTGCTGCGCAAGCCTGCCGCCCCGGCGGTGGCGACCACCCCGGTCAGCCGCGGCGACATCGAGCAGACCGTGGAGGCCACCGGCGTGATCGATGCCTACAAGCTGGTCAGCGTCGGTGCGCAGGCCTCGGGCCAGATCAAGTCGCTGAAGGTGCAGCTGGGCGACACGGTGAAGGAAGGCGACCTGATCGCCGAGATCGACGCCACCACCCAGCAGAACCAGGTGCTCAACGCGCAGGCCTCGCTGGACCAGGTCACCGCCCAGCGCGCGGTGCAGCAGGCCACCCTGCGCCAGGCCGAACTGGAGTTCGCGCGCCAGCAGCAGATGCTGGCCGCCGAGGCCACCTCGCGCCAGGAATACGATGCCGCCGAGGCGCAGCTGAAGACCGCCCGTGCCCAGCTGCAGTCCTACGAGGCGCAGATCAAGGGCCGCGAAACCGAGCTGGGCACCGCCCGCGCCAACCTGGCCTATACCCGCATCACCGCGCCGATGGACGGCACCGTGGTCGCGGTGGTGGCCGAGGAAGGCCGCACCGTCAACGCCAACCAGACCGCACCGACCATCGTCATGCTGGCACGGCTGGACGTGGTCACCGTCAATGCCGAGATCTCCGAGGCCGACGTGGTCAAGATCAAGGCCGGCATGCCGGTGTACTTCACCACGCTGGGCGACCCGGACCGCAAGTACCACGCCAAGCTCCGCCAGATCAATCCGGCGCCGGCCTCGATCGCCAACGAAAGTTCGTCCAGTTCCAGCAGCTCGTCCAGCTCCAGCTCCAGCAGCGCGGTCTACTACAACGCGCTGTTCGACGTGGAGAATCCGGACGGCACGCTGCGCATCGACATGACCGCCCAGGTCTCGGTGCTGCTGAAGCAGGCCAAGGGCGTGCTGATGGTGCCGTCGGTGGCACTGGGGCCCAAGCGCCGTGGCGATGAGCGCACGGTGCGGGTGCTGGACGACAAGGGCCAGCCGCAGCCGCGCAAGGTCACCGTGGGCATCAACAACGGCGCATCCGCCGAAATCCTGTCCGGGCTGAAGGAAGGCGAGCGCGTGGTGGTGGGCGAAGCCAGCGCGGCCGGCGCCGCCGGCGGCGGCAACCGTGGCGGCATGCAGATGCGGGTCGGTGGCCCGGGCATGGGGCGCCGATGAGCATGACGGCGCCGCTGCTGCGCCTGCGCGACCTGCGACGCGAATTCCCGGCCGGCGAGGATGTCATCGCCGTGCTGCGCGACGTGAATCTGGATATCCATGCCGGCGAGATGGTGGCCATCGTCGGCCAGTCCGGTTCGGGCAAGTCGACGCTGATGAACATCCTCGGCTGCCTCGACCGCCCGACCCGCGGCAGTTACCAGGTGGCCGGCCGCGAAACCGGAAAGATGGAGCCGGACGAGCTGGCCGAGCTGCGCCGCGAGCATTTCGGTTTCATCTTCCAGCGCTACCACCTGCTGGGCGATCTGGATGCGCGCGGCAACGTGGAAGTGCCAGCGGTATACGCCGGCAGCCCCGGCCCGGTGCGCAACGCGCGTGCCGAGCAGCTGCTGCAGCGGCTGGGCCTGGGTGACCGCATGCACCACAAGCCGGGCCAGCTGTCCGGCGGCCAGCAGCAGCGCGTATCGATCGCGCGCGCGCTGATGAATGGTGGCGAGGTGATCCTGGCCGATGAACCGACCGGCGCACTCGACACGAAATCCGGCGAGGAAGTGATGGCGATCCTCGGTGAGCTGCATGCCGAAGGCCACACCATCATCATCGTCACCCATGACATGAGCGTGGCCCAGCACGCACAGCGCATCATCGAGATCCGCGACGGCGAGATCATCGCCGATCGCGCCAATCCGGATGCGCCGAGCTACCGCGCGCAGCGCGAAGCCAGCACCGGCGTCTCCCACGGCAACAGCTGGCGGGCCGCCCGCGACCGCTTCACCGAAGCGTTCCGCATGGCCCTGCTGGCGATGAACGCACATCGGCTGCGCACCTTCCTGACCATGCTCGGCATCATCATCGGCATTGCCTCGGTGGTCTCGGTGGTGGCGCTGGGCAACGGCTCACAGCAGCAGATCCTGCAGAACATCAGCGCACTGGGCACCAACACCATCGACGTCTACCCCGGCCGCGGCTTCGGCGACATGCGCTCGGCACGCGTGCAGACGCTCAAGGCCAGCGATGCCGACGCCCTGGCGAAGCAGAGCTACGTGGACAGTGCCACCCCCAGCGTGTCGACCTCGGTCACCGCGCGCTACCGCAACCAGTCCTCCACCGCCCAGGTCAGCGGTGTTGGCGAGCAGTTCTTCCGGGTCAAGGGCGTAACCCTGCTCAGCGGCAGCTTCTTCGATGCCGATGCGGTGAAGGGCCTGGGCCAGGTGGCGGTGATCGACGAGAACACCCAGACCCAGTTCTTCCCCGATGTCGACCCGGTGGGCCAGGTGATCCTGCTCGGCAACGTGCCGGCGCGCGTGGTGGGCGTGGCCAAGCGCCAGAGCTTCGGTTTCGGTGGCAGCACCAGCCTGAGCGTGTGGGTGCCGTACACCACGGTGATGTCGCGCATGCTGGGCCAGAGCCACGTATCCAGCATCACCGTGCGTGTGGATGACAGCACTCCGATGGATGCCGCACAGGAAGCGATCACCCGCCTGCTGACGATGCGCCACGGCACCGAGGATTTCTTCCTCAGCAACAGCGCCGAGATCCGCGACACCATCGAGCAGACCACGCGCACGATGACCCTGCTGATCGGCGCGATCGCCGCCATCGCACTGCTGGTCGGCGGCATCGGCGTGATGAACATCATGCTGGTCTCGGTCACCGAGCGTACCCGCGAGATCGGTGTGCGCATGGCCGTCGGCGCCCGCCAGAGTGATATCCGCCAGCAGTTCCTGATCGAAGCGGTACTGGTGTGCCTGCTCGGCGGCGTGCTCGGCATCGGCCTGGCCCTGCTGCTGGGCTCGATGATCGGCCGCTTCGCCAGCGACTTCCAGGTGCTGTTCTCCACGGCCTCGATCATCGCTGCGTTCGCCTGCTCGACCCTGATCGGCGTGGCGTTCGGATTCCTGCCGGCACGCAACGCGGCGCAGCTCGACCCGGTGGAGGCCCTGGCCCGCGAATGAAGATGATGACCCGACTGCCCTTCCCTGCTCCCTCGCGCCTGCTGTTGGCTGGCGCCGTGCTGCTCGCCCTGTCCGCCTGTGCGTCGGTCGGCCGCTATCCGATAAAGGAACCGGACGTGGCGGCCAGCTACGGCCGGGGCGATGCCACCCTCAACGCACCGGCCGACGACCCGCGCAGCAGCCTGGACACACCGGGCCGCGACATCCGCCTGGACACCTGGTGGACCGGCTTCGGCGATGAACGCCTGGACCGCCTGGTGGCGCAGGCGCTGGCGGCCAACAGCGACCTGGCCGCCGCCGGCCTGGCGGTGCAGCGTTCGCGCCTGCAGGCCGGGCTGGCCAGCAACGCGCTGTGGCCGCAGCCTTCGTCATCCGGCGTCAGCGGCAATGCCAGCCGCGCCACCGACCAGGCTGACGACTGGCGTCGCAGCTACTCCACCGGCGTCTCGCTGGGCTGGGAAGTGGACCTGTGGGGCCGCCTGCGCACCCAGCGCGACATCGCCCGCTGGGAAGCGCAGGCCAGCGAGGAAGACCGCCAGAACACCGCACTGCTGGTGATCGGCGACACCATCAACCAGTACTGGAACCTGGCCTACCTCAACCAGTCCATCGCCACCGGCCAGGCCAACCTGGAGCGCCTGGAACGCACCCGCGAACTGGTGCAGGCCCGCTTCGACGCCGGTGCGGTATCGCGCCTGGAAGTGCGCCAGGCACTGCAGAACCTGCAGTCGCAGCGCTCCTCGCAGAGCGCGCTGGAACAGCAGCGGGTGGAGGCGCGCAATGCACTGACCGTGCTGCTGGACGGCACGCCCTGGCCGCAGCAGGACGAACCCCAGGACCTGCTGGGCGCACGCAGCCCCGGCATCGCCGAGGGCCTGCCGACCGACCTGCTCGGCCGCCGTCCCGACCTGCGCGCGGCCGAACTGCGCCTGCGCAACAGCCTGAAGACCATCAAGGTGACCGCCACCCAGTACTACCCGGCGCTGAGCCTGACCGGCAGCCTCGGTTCCAGCGCGACCTCGCTGGGCGATGTGCTGCGCAACCCGGTGGCCACGCTGGGCGCCGGCCTGTCGTTGCCGTTCCTCAACCTGCAGCGCGCGCAGCTGGATACCGACATCGCGGGCACCGCCTACCAGATCGCCGCCACCAGCTTCCGCAAGACGCTGTACACCGCGCTCTCGGAAGTGGACAACGCGCTGTCGGCACGTGAGCAGCTGGCGCGCCAGGTGGCGGCCTCGCAGGCCTCGTACGACGAAGCGGTGGAAGTGGAGCGCGCGCAGGAAGTGCGCTACCGCGTGGGTGCCACCGACCTGCGCACCTGGCTGGAGGCACAGCAGACGCGGCGCGATGCCGAGCTGTCGCTGGCGCGCGTGCGCCAGGGCCAGCTGAACAACGACGTGACCCTGTTCAAGGCGCTGGGCGGCAGCGCGGGGTGAGGCGATGCGGGGCTGCGCCCCGCACCCGCCAAAACAACGTCAACATCAACGTCAACAACGGGGCATTCCGTTGAATGGCGGGGTGGGTCCGGTGACAGGGGACGCCGCGAACCCCCCTCCGGGGTCCGGCCCAGCCGCTGGCGGCTGTGCGTTCGGGCGCTTGCGAAGCAGTGCTTCGCAAGCAAAGCGCCCTCACCCATGGGGGCTTGGTCGCCGCATCCATGCGGCTCACACCCCTGCCACCGGACCCACCCCGCCTTCGACGGTTTCCTGCGGCTGTTGGTAGGTGTCGACCTTGGTCGACACGGTAGCGCCGGGCCATGCCCGGTGAGCCCGCAGCGCCGCACGAAAAAGGAGCACAAAAAAGGGTCAGAGCCCCCTCCTGCGGAGAGGGATCTGACCCCCGATCAATCATCCAGCAGTGCCGATCAACCGCGCTGGCGCACGGCCTCGAACAGGCTGACGCCGGCGGCGACGGAGACGTTCAGGCTCTCGATCTCGCCCGGCATCGGGATCTTGACCAGGCCATCGCAGTTCTCGCGGGTCAGGCGGCGCAGGCCATCGGCTTCGCCGCCCAGCACCAGCGCGATGTTGCCCTTCAGGTCCAGCTGGTACAGCGAAGCGGTCGCTTCACCGGCCAGGCCGTAGATCCACACGCCCTGCTTCTGCAGGTCCTTCAGGCAGCGCGACAGGTTGGTCACCGCCACCACCGGAATGCGGTCGGCGGCACCGGCCGAGGTCTTGCGCACGGTGGCGTTGACCGTGGCCGACTTGTCCTTGGGAATGATCACCGCCGTGGCACCGGCGGCCGCCGCCGAGCGCAGGCAGGCGCCGAGGTTGTGCGGGTCCTGCACTTCATCCAGCACCAGCAGCAGGGCCTTGCCCTCGGCCGCGGTGACCAGGCCTTCCAGCTCGTTCTCGCTGTAGGTACGGGCGGCGGCATAACGCGCGGCCACACCCTGGTGGCGCACCGAACCGCCCACGCCATCCAGCGCCTGGGCGTTCACCTTGCGCACGTCGATGCCCTTGCGGCGGGCGTTTTCCTCGATTTCGGTCAGGCGCGGATTCTTCGCACCGGCCTCGACCAGCACTTCGCGGACGTTCTCGGCGTCGTTCTCGATGGAGGAGGCGACGGCGTTGACGCCGACGATCCACTGGCTGTTCTTGCTCATGCGGGCGGGGACCGGAAAGGGGGTGGCTATGGTAGAGCATCGGCGGGCCGGGCGCTGCGGCGGCGGCCACCCGCCAGCCGAGCGTAGGCCCGGCTCTACAGGTGGGTCATCGACTGCGCGGCGGCCAGTGCGGGGTGTCGTGGTCGGGGTGCTGGTGGGACACGATCGTGGCCAGGAACGCCAGCGACGCGACGTCGTCCTCGGTGCTCCGCGCCGGCAGGGTGCCCAGCGCGTCGACGAACGGCAGCTTGCGCTCCACCCCGTACTGGATCGTCGGCGGCAGGCGCTCGGGCTGGTCGAAGGCGCCGGCAGCGATTGCCACGCCGTCGGGCGCCTCGTAGGTCAGCGGGGTGCCACAGTCGGCACAGAATCCCCGCCGGACCACGTTGGACGACTGGAAGTAACGCGGCTGGCCGCGGGTCCAGCTGAACTGCACGCCGCGCACCGACACCAGCGGCGCGTAATAGGCACCGAAGGCCTTCTGGCACATCCGGCAGTGGCAGATCGAGCTGTCGGTCAGCTCGCCGCGCGCCTGGAAGCGGATCGCGCCGCACTGGCAGCCGCCGCTGTACTCGGGTTGGCCCTGCATGCGATGTCTCCTGGTGGTGCCGGCCGCTGGCCGGCAACCCGTCGGTGCCGAGGGTGCCATGGATGCCGGCCAGCGGCCGGCACTACCACGGCCATCAATATTTCTCTTTCTTCCGTTTGGCCGGCTTGCCACGCTCGGGCAGCGGCGGCAGGCCGTCGCCCTCGTCCTCGCCCTTGTGCTCGACCAGGCGGAAGTCGATCTTGCGTTCTTCCATGCTGGCCTTCAGCACCAGGATGCGCACGCGGTCGCCCAGCCGGTAGCTGCTGCCACGGCGTTCGCCGGTCAGCGTCTTGCGGGTGGCGTCGAACTTGTAATAGTCCTGCGGCAGCTGGGTGACATGCACCAGGCCCTGCACCTTCGACTCGTCCAGTTCCACGAACAGGCCGAAGCTGGTCACGCCGCTGATCACGCCGTCGAACTGCCCGCCGACGTGCTTTTCCATCCACGCCGCGCGGTAACGCTCGTCGACCTCGCGCTCGGCCTCATCGGCGCGACGCTCACGCTCGGAACACTGCAGCGCCAACGCGGCCATTTCGCGCGCGTTGTAGGTGAACTTGTCCAGCGGCTTGCCGGACAGCGCGTGCTTGATCGCGCGATGCACCAGCAGATCGGGGTAGCGGCGGATCGGCGAAGTGAAGTGCGCGTACGCCTCCAGCGCCAGGCCGAAGTGGCCGTGGTTGTCCGGGCTGTAGATCGCCAGGCTCTGGCTGCGCAGCAGCACCGATTCCAGCAGCGTGGCATCGGGGCGGTCGCGGATCTTCTTCAGCAGCTTGGTGTAGTCGCCGGGGCGCACCTTCGACCACGGCGGCAGGCTCAGCTTGAACTCCTTGAGGAATTCCAGCAGGTCGGCGTACTTGGTTTCCGGTGGCTTCTCGTGGATGCGGTACGGGGCCGGCACGTGGCGCGACAGCAGGTACTTGGCCGCCTCGACGTTGGTCGCGATCATGCATTCCTCGATCAGCTTGTGCGCGTCGTTGCGCACCAGCATGCCGGCCTGGGTCACTTCGCCGCGGTTGTCCAGCACGAAACGCACTTCGCTGCTTTCGAACTCGATGGCACCGCGCTTGGCGCGCGCCTTCGACAGCACCTTGTACAGCTGGTGCAGGCGCTGCACCTGCGGCAGCAGATCGCCCATCCAGGCCTTGGTATCGGCATCATCCTCGCCCACCGCCTTCCACACCTGGGTGTAGGTCAGGCGCGCGTGCGAGTTCATCACCGCTTCGTAGAAGCGCGAATGAGTGACCAGGCCGTCGCGGTCGATCTGCATGTCGCAGACGAAGCACATGCGGTCGACCTTGGGCATCAGCGAGCAGATGCCGTTGGACAGGGTCTCCGGCAGCATCGGCACCACGAAGCCCGGGAAGTACACCGAGGTCGCGCGCTTCTGCGCCTCCTCGTCCAGCGACGTGCCGGGGCGCACGTAGTTGGAGACATCGGCGATCGCCACCACCAGGCGGAAGCCATCGGCATTCGGCTCGCAGTACACCGCGTCGTCGAAGTCCTTGGCATCCTCGCCGTCGATGGTGACCAGCGGCGTGCTGCGCAGATCGACGCGGTCGCCGATCATCGACGGCTCGACCACCAGCGGTACCGATGCGGCTTCGTCCAGTACTTCCTGCGGGAACTCGAACGGCAGTTCGTGGCCGTGGATGGCAGTCTCCACCACCAGCGAGGCGGTCAGCTTGTCGCCGAGCACGGCGATGATGCGGCCGATCGGCGGGCGGCGGCTGTCCGGTGCCTGGGTCAGTTCGCAGACCACCAGCTGGCCATCGCGCGCGCCACCGGTCTGGTCCGGAGGCACCTGCACGTTGCGCTGCACGCGCTTGTCGTCGGGCACCACGTAGTTGATGCCCATCTCGACGCTGAAGCGGCCAATCAGGCGGGTCATGCCACGTTCCAGCACGCGGGCGATGCTGCCCTCGCGGCGGCCGCGGTGGTCGATGCCGGTCACGCGCGCCAGCACCTTGTCGCCGTGCATCACCTTGCGCATTTCATACGGCGGCAGGAACAGGTCGTCGCCGCCTTCGACCGGGCGCAGGAAGCCGAACCCTTCCGGGTTGGCGATCACCACGCCGGTGACCAGGTTCAGGGTCTGGATCGGGGCGAAGCCACCGCGCCGGTTCTGCACCAGCTGGCCATCGCGGACCATGGCGCCGAGCCGGCGCGACAGCGCTTCGGCCCGGTCCGGCGCACCCAGGCCCAGGCGCGCACCCAGTTCTTCGGCGGTCTGCGGCCCTTCGCAACGCTCCAGCAAAGCCAGGATGGCCTCGCGGCTGGCGATGGGTTGTTCGTACTTTTCTGCCTCGCGGGCGGCATAGGGATCGTCGATCACCTTGCCGGTCGGCGGCAACTTGCGGCCCGGAGCCGGGCCCGGTGCATCATCACCGTGGCGCTTGCGGCCACGCGGCGGCGCGCCGCCTTCGTTCAATTCGGGGAACCAGCCCGGCAGCGGCTTGCCCGGCTTGGTGGTGCGGGCCGCGCCCGCCTTGGCGCCCTTCTTCGGGGCCTGGCTGCGGGACTTGCTCCCGCCCTTGCTTGGTTTTTTGGTAGTCATCGCCCTACATGGTAGCCGGTGACGGCGTGCAGAACGGGTCAGTGGCCGCCTTGAAGGCGCTGCGTGAAAAAATTGCAGGAAGTCGTTGACAGCCTGCGGATTCATCTTCACAATTGCGCCTCTGGAACGCCCAGGTGGCGGAATTGGTAGACGCACTAGTTTCAGGTACTAGCGGGTAAAACCGTGGAGGTTCGAGTCCTCTCCTGGGCACCAACGAAAAAACTCCTCGCTCCGGCGGGGATTTTTTTTGCCTGCTGCATGGCGATGGATCCTGATCCCTGATCGACAGGCGTGGTCGGGAATCCAGAATGGCTTCACCAGGGTGTTGACACCCCCGTAACAACACCCCATAATCTCGCTCCTCGACGCCCAGGTGGCGGAATTGGTAGACGCACTAGTTTCAGGTACTAGCGGGTAAAACCGTGGAGGTTCGAGTCCTCTCCTGGGCACCATGTCGAGAATGAGAAGAACCCGCGAGAGCGGGTTTTTTCATGTCCGGAATCCGGGCCTTCGTAGCGTCGAGCCATGCTCGACTGCACCGGTCCGTAGAGTCGAGCTTGCTCGACTGATGCCATGCATGACGAAGCGCAAAGCAGTTGAGCAGGCTCGACGCTACGTACACGGGCGGCAGGGCGCTTCAGAAAAACGGCCGCAGCACCAGCTCCAGCCCGAGCAGCAGCAGGAACCCGAGGAAGCAGGCGCGGAACACCCGCGCACTGATCCGCTGCCGGATCAGCTGCCCCAGCCACATGCCCAGCAACGCGGGTATCACCGCCAGCACGCTCAGGCCCAGTTGCTGGATACCGAACGCGCCGTGCAGCACCAGGCCGGTGGTCAGCGAAATCGTCGACACGGTAAACGCCAGCCCCAGCGCCTGCACCAGTTCTTCGCGCTGCAATCCCAGCGACTGCAGGTACGGCACCGCCGGCATCACGAACACACCGGTCGCGCCGGTCACCACGCCCGAAAGCGCCCCCACCAGCGGCCCCAGCCAACGCTCGCGCCGCTGCGGAACACGGAACACCGGGGCCAGCAACGCATAGGCCGCATAGACCACCAGCGCCACGCCGAGTGCCATGCGCGACCAGGTGCGATCGACCCGCACCAACAGCGCGGCCGAGCCCAGCGTCACCACCACCACCGCCAGCATCATCGGCCACAGCCGCCGCACGATGCGGCCCAGTGACGGCCCGGACGCCAGCTGCCATGCATTGGTGACAAAGGTCGGGATGAACAGCATCGACGCCGCCGCCACTGGAGACAGCGCGCCCCCCAGCAGGCCCATGGCCACCGTCGGCAGGCCCATCCCGGTCACGCCCTTGACCATGCCGGCCAGCACGAACACCACGAGCAGCAGCACGTAGAAGTACATCGATTCATTCATGCCTTCATTGGATCGGGCCACCGCCCGGCGCACAATGCGGTCTTCCCGGCCTCGCCTTCGGCTGACCCGAAGGCTCGGGCGTTGCAATGAGGGCACGACATGCGGATGGACATCGCCGACCTGCGGCTGTTCCTGGCCATTGCCGAGGCGGGCAGCATCACGGCCGGCGCCGCGCAGGCGAACCTGGCGCTCGGTTCGGCCAGTGAACGCCTGCGGACGATCGAAGCCGACGCCGGTACGGCATTGTTGAACCGGCACCCGCGCGGGGTCAGCCTGACCGAGGCTGGCGCTGCCCTCGCCCATCATGCCCGCCTGATCCTGCAGCAACAGGCGCAGCTGCGCGGCGAGCTGCAGGCGTTCGCGCATGGCGCGCGCGGCACCCTGCACCTGTATGCCAACACTGCAGCGCTGACCAACTACCTGCCCTCGCGTCTCGCCCCCTGGCTGGCCGAGCGCCCGCGCCTGCATGTCGAACTACTGGAACGGACCAGTCCTGAAGTCGTGCGTGCGATCAGTGCCGGCCAGGCCGAGGCCGGCATCATCAGCGATGCCGTCGACGCCGCCGGCCTGCAGCAGCATGTGGTGGCCGAAGATCCGCTGGTGATGCTGCTACCCGCAGACCACTGTTTCGCATCGCGACGCAGTGTGGCCTTCGCCGAGGTTGCCGGCGAGACCTTCGTTGCGCTGGCCGATGGCAATGCATTGCAGACCTACATTGAAGACCAGGCGCGCGACATCGGGCGCCGCCTGGACGTGCGTATCCGCATGAAGACCTTCGAAGGCGTGTGCATCATGGTCGGCCACGGCATCGGGGTCGGCATCGTGCCGCGTACCATCGCCCGCCAGCATCGGCGCAGCACGCACACTGTCGCGGTACCGCTTGCCGATGCATGGGCACAACGTCGCCTGTGCGCCTGTTTTGCCGAGTGGACGCAGCTGTCGCCAGCGATGCGCAGCCTGCTTCATCACCTGGGCGTACCGCCGCAGAAAAAAGCGTGAAATCTTGTTGACACATCCTCTGCCGTTCCCCATAATTCGTCTCCTGAGTCGCCCAGGTGGCGGAATTGGTAGACGCACTAGCTTCAGGTGCTAGCGGGGGCAACTTCGTGGAGGTTCGAGTCCTCTCCTGGGCACCATGACTCAGCAAATGATCAAACCCGCGCAAGCGGGTTTTTTCATGCCCGTCATCCGGGCACATCCACGCGACGCGTGCATGCATCGCGATGAGGCTGCAAACAAAAACCCCGCCTTCCGGCGGGGTCTTGTTTTTCATCAATACCCGTCGGTCAATGCCCGCCACCGGCCGAGGCCGCACCTGCACCGGCGCCGAACGGTGGCTTGGCCAGCCACAGGAAGGCAATGATCGCCAGGAAGATCCAGCCCAGCAGGAAGAAGATGTCGTTGAAGCCCATCTGCGATGCCTGGTGGTTGATCATGTTGTTCAGCACCGCCGCGCCATGTTGCAGGTCACCCTGCCCCATTGCCGCCACCTGGTCCTGCATGCCCGGCTGATAGGCCGAGATGTGCTCGGTCAGGTCGGCATGGTGCACCTGGGTGCGCCGCGCCCACAGCCACGTCGTCAGCGATGCCGCGAAGCTGCCGCCCAGCGTACGCAGGAAGGTGGCCAGGCCGGAGCCCGCCGCGATCTCGCGCCCATCCAGGTCCGACAGCAGGATCTGCAGCACCGGCATGAAGAACAGCGCGACACCAATACCCATGATCAGCTGCACGCCGGCCACGTGCATGTAGTCCACCTGCAGGTTGAAGTTCGAGCGCAGGAAGCTGGTCATCGACAGCACGATGAAGGCCACCGTGGCCAGCATGCGCATGTCGAAGCGCGATGCGTACTTGCCCACGAACGGGGTCATGATCACCGGCAGGATGCCGATCGGCGCGGTCGCCAGGCCCGCCCAGATCGCGGTGTAGCCCATGTCACGCTGCAGCCACTGCGGGATCAGCAAGGCCACGCTGAAGAACGCCGCATAGGCCACCACCATCGCCAGCGTACCGGCGCGGAAGTTGCGATGGCGGAACAGCTTCAGGTCGACGATCGGATCCTTGTCGGTCAGTTCCCAGATCAGGAACACCGTCAGCGCCACCACGGCCACACAGGCCAGCACCACGATCTTCATCGACGAGAACCAGTCCTCGTCATTGCCCAGGTCGAGCACCAGCTGTAGCGCACCGACGCCGATCACCAGGGTGATCAGGCCGACGTAGTCCATCTTCGGTTTCTCGATCTGCTCCGGGCGACCCTTCAGCTGGTTGCCCACCACCAGCGCGGCGAAGATGCCCAACGGCACGTTGATCAGGAAGATCCATTCCCAGCTGTAGTTGTCGGTGATCCAGCCACCGAGGATGGGGCCGCAGATCGGCGCCACCACGGTGATCATGGCCAGCAGCGCCAACGCCTGCCCGCGTTTCTCGCGGGGATAGATCGAGACCAGCAGCGACTGCGTGATCGGGTACATCGGGCCGGCCACGAAGCCCTGCAGCGCGCGCGATACCACCAGCATGCCCATGCTCTGCGCCAGGCCGCACAGCAGCGAGGTGATGACGAAGGCCAGCGTGGCCCAGACGAACAGCTTGCGTTCGCCGAAGCGGCGGCTGAGCCAGCCGGTCAGCGGCAGCGCGATGGCCGTGCTGACCGCGAACGAGGTGATGACCCAGGTCGCCTGCTGCGAACTGGCACCGAGATTACCGGCGATGGTCGGCAGCGAGACGTTGGCGATGGTGGTGTCGAGCACCTGCATGAACGACGCCATCGCCAGGCCCACGGTGCACAGGGCGACACTGGGCGGCAGGAACCCGGAGGCCGCACCTGGCGCCGCCGGTGCGCCCGGAGCGCCGGGCGCGGCTGGAGCTTGTGCGGACATGGCGACCTCAGCCCGCCTTCGCCTGCTGCTGCGGCAGGTTGCCCTGGATGATCGTGTGGATCACCTCATCGGCATCATGCAGCTGCTTGGCATACACATCGGTGTCGAACACCGTGCCCTTGGCCGCCGCGCTCGGCAGCACTTCGCCCTTCTGGTCGCGCAGGCTCACTTCGGCCTTCATCGACAGGCCGATGCGCAGCGGGTGCTCGGCCAGCTGCTTGGCATCGATGGCGATGCGCACCGGCACGCGCTGCACGATCTTGATCCAGTTGCCGCTGGCGTTCTGCGCCGGCAGCAGCGAGAACGCCGAGCCGGTGCCCAGGCCCAGGCTCTGGATGCGGCCCTTGTACTTCACGTCACCGGCGTACAGGTCGGACTTCAGCTCCACTTCCTGGCCCAGGCGCATGTGGCGCAGCTGGGTTTCCTTGAAGTTGGCCTCGACCCACATCTGCTCGGTCGGCACCACGGCCATCAGGGCATTGCCCGGCTGCACGCGCTGGCCGACCTGCACCGAACGACGGGCAACGTAGCCGGTGACCGGCGCGACGATGCCGGCGCGGGCATTGTTGAGGAAGGCCTGGCGCAGCTGCGCGGCCGCCGCCTGCACGTCCGGCTGGGTGGCGATCACGGTGTCGTCGACCAGCGCGCGGTTGCGCTCGACGGTCTCACGCGAACCGGCCACGGCCGCTTCGGCGGCCGCCAGCTCATCGCGGGCATGGGCCAGTTCTTCGTTGGAGATGGCGCCGGTGGCGGCCAGGTCCTTGCGGCGGGCGAAGTCGTCGCGCACGCGCTTCAGGGTCACCTGGCGGGCATTCAGGTCTGCCTGCGCGCCCTCCACGCTGCGGTACAGGCCGCGGGTCTGGCGCACCGTCTTGGCCAGGTTGGCTTCGGCCTGCTGCAGCGCCACCGAGGTGTCGGACGGGTCCAGCTGCACCAGCAGCTGGCCGCGCTCGACGCGCATGCCGTCATCGGCGTTGATGGCGACCACGGTACCGGCCACCAGCGGGGTGATCTGCACCTGGTTGCCCTGCACGTAGGCATCGTCGGTCTCTTCGAACCAACGGCCGAACATGAAGTACCACAGCGCCAGTGCGGCAAGCAGCAGCACGACGATCACGAACAGGCCGCGCAGCAGGTTGCCGCGGCGGTTGGAGGCGGCCGGGGCCGCGGTGTCTTGGGTCTGGCTCATGGTGGAGGTCTTCAGGAATGCGAGGAATCGGAATGTGAGGCAATCGGGGCGCGGTCGGCGTCAGCGGGCTGGAAACCACCGCCCAAGGCCTTGCTCAGGCGCACCGAGGTCTGCACCTGCTGCGACTGCAGGCCGGCCAGCTGCTGCTGCGATTGCAGCAGGGTGGACTGCGCGGTCAGCACGTCCAGGTAGCTGCCGATGCCGGCGCGGTAGCGCTGCTGGGCCAGGTCGAAGGCCGAACGTGCGGTGTCCACGGCCTGCTGCTGCGCGTGCGCCTGCTGTGCCAGCGAACGCACCGCATTGACCTGGTCGGCGACGTCGCGCAGTGCGTCGAGCACGGCCTGGTTGTAGTTGGCCACCGCCAGGTCGTACTGCGCATCGGTGTTGGCCAGGTTGGCGCGCAGCTTGCCGCCTTCGAAGATCGGCAGGCTCAGCGCCGGGCCGATGTAAGCGAAGGTGGAACTGCTCTTCAGCAGATCGCCCACGTTCGGGGCGACCACGCCGGCCAGCGCGGTCAGGTTGAAGCTCGGGTAGAACTTGGTCCTGGCGACTTTGATCTGCTTGTCGGCCGCTTCCACGCGCCAGCGCGCAGCCACGATATCCGGGCGACGGCCAAGCAGTTCGCTCGGCAGCACACCCGGCAGCTGCAACGCCATCGGGTTCAGCGGCTGCGGGCGCTGGATCGACAGGCCCCGGTCCGGGCCCTTGCCGACCAGCGCGGCCAGCGCGGTGCGGGCAGCGTCGATGCGCTGCTGCGCGGCCAGCACCTGCTGCTGCGCGGCCGGCACGCGGGCCTCGGCCTGGCGCACCTGCAGGTCACTGTCGATGCCGGCGCTGCGGCGCTGGCGGGTCAGCTGAAGCGACTTCTGCGAGCGGGTCAGTTCTTCCTCGGCCACGTCATTGAGCTGCCAGGCGTAGGCCAGGTCGGCGTAAGCCTGGGCGATGCCGGTGGACAGGTTCAGGCGTGCCGCCTGGGCTTCGACCGTGGCGGCATGCGCGCCATCCACGGCCGCTTCCCAGGCCGCGCGCTTGCCGCCCCACAGGTCCACGCCGTAGCTGAAGTCGAAGGCAACCTGGCTGCTGCCGCCGTAGCGGCCGCCCATCTCGCTGCCGACCATCGATTCGGGCAGGCGCAGGCCGGTGTAGCCACCGGACACCGACAGGCTGGGCAGCTGATCGGCTCGTGCGGTGCCGACCTGGGCCTGGGCCTGGCGCAGGCGTGCATCGGCGGCATCAAGGCTCGGGTGGCCGGCGAGGCCTTCAGCGATCAGCGCGTCCAGCTGCGCGTCGCCCAGTGCCTTCCACCAGTCCTGCGCCGGGAAACCGGTGGCGCTCAGGTCGGTGTCGGCCAGGGTACGTTCGCTGTGCAGGCTGTCCACCTCAAGCACGTGGCCCTGCGGGGTGAGGCCGCGGCTGCTGGCGCAGGCGGCCAGGGCCAGGGCCAGCGCTGACACCAGCAGCGCGCGCCCGGACCGGCGGAGAGTGGGATGCGGGATCGGGTTCATGGGGTCGTCAGTGAATCGCGGATTCGGGTAAGGAGGGACAGCAGCAGCGTGCGCTCATCGGCGGAAAGATCACGCAGCGCGTAATCCATCACCGCGTCGCCGCGCAGCTTCAGCCGCGCCCACAGCGCGCGGCCTTCGTCGGTCAGCACGATCTGCAGTGCACGCCGGTCCTGCGCATGCGGCTCGCGGCGGACGCAGCCCAGTGCTTCCAGCTTGTCCAGCAGGCGGGTCACCGCACTGGGCACCTGGTCGATGGCCTGGGCCAGTTCGTTGGCGGTACAGGGGGCCATGTGCGAAAGCACCTTCAGCCCGATGTAGTGGGTGAAGCCGATGCCCAGATCTTCTTCAGCCATGGACGCGTCGAGTTGGCGGACCAGGCCGTCGCGCACCTGGCGCAGCAGCAGGCCGAAGCTGGGGGGAGTGGTTGCAGGACAGATCATGGGGGAGCATTCTCTTCCAAAAAAAATATTTCTCAATGGAAATATTCGATCTGGCATCGAATGCTGTGTTGCAGCAGCGGGCTCGATCAGTGAAGGCGCCTACCTTAATGATCTGGTCAGGTGGCCCGGTAGTACAATCCAGCCAATGGATGACACATTTCAGCCAGCGGATATGATGAACAAGGCAGAAATCCCCCCTCCCAAGCGCCTGCTGCGTGACGACGCGCTGGACTGGTTCGAGCGCAACGATGGCCCACCGGTCGTCGCCTTCCGCTTCGACAGCCCGCAGGGCCTTGTCCGCGAAGTGGACTGGCACCACCACCAGCGCGCGCAGCTGATCTGTGTCGAGCGCGGCCTGCTGACCACCCGCACCTCGCACGGCACCTGGTCACTGGCGCCGGGTTCGGCCGGCTGGATGCCGCCGCTTGAGCCACATACGGTCACCCTCGACGGGCCGTTGCGCGGCTGGGGCATGGCCCTGGCGGCGCCTGCCTGCTCCACCCTGCCCTCCGATCCGTGCGTGCTGGGCCTGTCCAAGCTTGCCCAGGCACTGGCCGACCGCATCTGCGAATGGCCGTTGGGTTATGCCACCACGCCCGAGCGCCAGCACATCATCGACGTGCTGCTGGACGAGATCCGCACCGCCCCGCGCCAGCGCATGCACCTGCCGATGCCGCATGACCGGCGCCTGCTGAAGATCGCCTCACAGCTGCTGGCCGACCCGTCCGACGAGCGCAGCCTGGCCGAATGGGCGCACTGGGCCGGGCTTTCCCCGCGCAGCCTGACCCGCCACTTCCGCGACGAGACCACCCTCAGCTTCGCCCAGTGGCGGCAGCAGGCCCGCCTGTCCGAGGCCCTGCGCCAACTGACCGACGGCCGCAGCGTGGCCGATATCGCCCATGCGCTGGGCTTCAGCAGCGCCAGCGCCTTCGTCACCGTGTTCCGCCGCCACTTCGGGCTGCCACCCGGGCGCTACCTGGCACGCGCCGGGCATGGCCTGGAAACCGGGCTGGACCCTGCGCGCGGCTTGGCATCCCCCGCCGCATCCGGATAATCACAGGATTGCGAGCGGCGACCGCCGTCGCCGCCTCCCGACAACAGGTAACAACGCCGCATGACCGAACTTGCCCGCCCCGTGTTCCACGGATTCGAACAACTGCCGCTGCGCGAGTACGCCGAGCGCGCCTACCTCGACTACTCGATGTACGTGGTCCTGGACCGCGCCCTGCCGTTCATCGGCGACGGCCTGAAGCCGGTGCAGCGCCGCATCATCTATTCGATGAGCGAGCTGGGCCTGAATGCCGCGTCCAAGCCGAAGAAGTCCGCGCGCACCGTCGGTGACGTCATCGGTAAATACCACCCGCACGGCGACAGCGCGTGCTACGAAGCGCTGGTGCTGATGGCCCAGCCGTTCTCGTACCGCTATCCGCTGATCGAGGGCCAGGGCAACTTCGGCTCCAGCGACGACCCGAAGTCGTTCGCGGCGATGCGTTACACCGAATCCAAGCTGACCCCGATCGCCGAAGTGCTGCTGGGCGAACTGGGCCAGGGCACCACCGACTGGGCGCCGAACTTCGACGGCACCCTGCAGGAACCAACCTGGATGCCGGCGCGGCTGCCGCACCTGCTGCTCAACGGCACCACCGGCATCGCCGTGGGCATGGCCACCGACGTGCCGCCGCACAATCTCAACGAGATCGTCAGCGCGCTGCTGCACCTGCTGGACAACCCCGAGGCCAGCGTGCGCGACCTGTGCGAACACGTGCAGGGCCCGGACTACCCGTCCAGCGCCGAGATCATCACCGCGGCCAGCGATCTGCGGAACATGTACGAGACCGGCAACGGCAGCGTGCGTGCACGTGCGACCTTCACCAAGGAAGCCAACAACATCGTGGTCACGGCGCTGCCGTTCCAGGTGTCGCCGTCGAAGGTGATCGAGCAGATCGCCGCGCAGATGCGCGCCAAGAAGCTGCCGTGGCTGGAAGACATCCGCGATGAGTCCGACCACGCCAACCCGGTGCGGGTGGTGCTGGTGCCGCGCTCCAACCGCGTCGACGCCGAACAGCTGATGGGCCACCTGTTCGCGACCACGGACATGGAGCGCAGCTACCGCGTCAACCTCAACGTGATCGGGCTGGACGGCCGTCCTCAGGTGAAGAACCTGAAGATGCTGCTCAGCGAATGGCTGACCTTCCGCAGCAATACCGTCACCCGCCGCCTGCAGCACCGCCTGCAGAAGGTCGAGCGCCGCCTGCACCTGTTGGAAGGTCTGCTGGTCGCGTTCCTCAACCTGGACGAGGTGATCCACATCATCCGTACCGAGGACGAACCGAAGGCAGCGCTGATCGCGCGCTTCGGCCTGTCCGACGACCAGGCCGAGTACATCCTGGAAACCAAGCTGAAGCAGCTGGCGCGCCTGGAAGAGATGAAGATCCGCGGCGAGCAGGACGAGCTGGCCAAGGAGCGCGAGAAGATCCTCGGCATCCTCGACAGCAAGGCCAAGCTGAAGAAGCTGATCCGCGACGAACTGACCGCCGATGCCAGGAAGTTCGGCGACGCACGCCGTTCGCCGCTGGTGCAGCGCCAGGCCGCGCAGGCCATCGACGAGACCGAGCTGGTGCCGAGCGAGCCGATGACCGTCGTGCTGTCGGAGAAGGGCTGGATCCGTGCCGCCAAGGGCCACGACGTCGATGCGTCCGCCCTGTCCTACCGCGATGGCGACGCCCTGCAGGGCGCGGTGCGCGCGCGCAGTACCCAGCAGGTCGCGTTCCTCGACAGCGAGGGCCGCGCCTACTCGACGCCGGTGCATACCCTGCCGTCCGCTCGCGGCAACGGTGAACCGCTGACCGGCCGCTTCTCGCCGGCGCCGGGCACCAGCTTCGTCACCCTGGCCAGTGCCGAACCGGAGACGCGCTTCGTGCTGGCCTCCAGCCATGGCTACGGCTTCGTCACCCGCTTCGAGAACCTGATCGGCCGCAACAAGGCCGGCAAGGCGATGCTGAACCTGTCGGCCGGCTCGTCGGTGCTGATCCCTTCGGTGGTTGCCAACGTCGCCACTGATCGCATCGTGGCGGTGACCAGCTCGGGCAACCTGCTGGCGATCGCCGCCAACGACCTGCCGGAACTGGACAAGGGCAAGGGTAACAAGATCATCGAGATCCCCAAGGCCAAGCTGGCCACCGAGCGGGTCGTGGCGATCGTGGCGATCAGCCCGGGGCAGACCCTGCAGGTACGCAGCGGCCAGCGCACCATGGGCCTGAAGTTCAACGAGCTGGACGCCTATCTCGGCGCCCGCGCCACCCGCGGCCACCTGTTGCCGCGTGGCTGGCAGAAGGTGGAAGGCCTGTCGGTGGAGTGACCGGTAGTGCCGGCCGCTGGCCGGCAACGTTGGATCCGAGCAACATTCAGCAGTTGCCGGCCAGCGGCCGGCACTACCGGAATCCAGGGACGTCAGACACGAAAAAGCCGGGGCATGCCCCGGCTTTTTCGTTGTCGGCTGGCGGGCGGTGGAGCAGCTGGCGGGCGAAGGCTGGCTGGCGGGGCTCCGATGCTGGCGGGCGACAGAACGCTGTGCTTCTTCTGGTAGAGCCGACCGCTGGTCGGCTGCTTCTGGCTCCTGGTAGAGCCGACTGTTAGTCGGCTGCTTTTTGAAGAGCAGCCGACCAGCGGTCGGCTCTACCGGGTGGTCGCCGGGAATTGCCCAGCGCCTGCGGCTCAGTGCGCCGGGGCGCCGTTGCCGTCGATCTTGCTCAGCTGGTACAGCTCCAGGCCGATCCGCTTGATCAGGCCCAGCTGCTGCTCCAGCCACCAGGCATGGTCTTCCTCGGTGTCCTTCAGCTGCGCCAGCAGCATGTCGCGGCTGACGTAGTCACCCTTCTCTTCGCACAGCTTCATGCCGGCGGCGAGATTGTTCCGAACCGCGTATTCAGTATCCAGATCCTTCTGCAGCATCTCCTCCACGGTCTTGCCCGGCTCGGTGGCATGCGGGCGCATGTCCGGGTCGCCGCCCAGGAACAGGATGCGGCGCAGCAGCGCGTCGGCGTGCTGGGTCTCTTCTTCCATCTCGTGGTTCAGGCGTTCGTACAGCGCGAACAGGCCCTGGTCCTCGTAGCGGCGGGAATGGATGAAGTACTGGTCGCGGGCAGCAAGCTCGCCGCGCAGCAGTTCCTTCAGGCAGGCGATGACGTCCGGGTTGCCTTTCATGGGGGGCTCCTGTGAATCGATGCGGCATAGGGTGACGCATTTCCGGCGACGGTGATCTAATCGGAATCAGTCGCAGTTGCGCCTGCGGCTACAATCGACCCTCGAGCGTGGAAAGGACGTGCGATGCGACGTACATGGCGTTGGGTGCTGGGCGTGTTGATCGCCATCGTGCTGGTCACCGTTCTGGTGCTGTGGCTGCTGCTGAGCGGCAGCCTGGCCGACCTGGACGGCGAGCATGCGCTGCCGGGCCTGGCCAAGCCGGTCACCGTCGAGCGCGACGCGCTGGGCGTGGTCACCATCACCGCCGGCAACCAGGCCGACGCGATGCGTGCGCTGGGCCGCGTGCATGCGCAGGAACGCTATTTCGAGATGGACCTGATGCGGCGCAGTGCCGCGGGCGAGCTGTCGGCGCTGTTCGGGCCGAAGGCCGTCGACGCCGACAAGCGCATGCGCGTGCATCGCCTGCGCGCGCGTACCGAGGCGAACATGCAGGCCGCACTGGGCAGCAACGCCGAAGCCATGGGGGCTTACGTGGCCGGGGTCAATGAAGGCCTGGCCGGGTTGTCCGTGCGGCCTTGGGCGTACCTGCTGCTGCGGCAGGCGCCGCAGCCCTGGCAGGCCAGCGACAGCGTGCTCACCGGGCTAGCCATGTACGCCGACCTGCAGGACCCGGGCAACCAGACCGAACTGGCGCTGAGCCGCATCCGCGCGGTGGTGCCGCCGGCGCTGTACGCCCTGCTCGTCCACGATGGCAGCGAATGGGATGCGCCCCTGTTCGGCGAACCGACCGGCAACGCCGTGCTGCCCGACGCCAGCCAGCTTGATCTGCGCACATTGCAGGGAAAGCCGGGCACCGGACAGGAAGAGGCCGATGCGGTCGGCAGCAACAACTTCGCCGTATCCGGCGCACTGACCGCCGACGGCCGCGCCATCGTCGCCGATGACATGCACCTCGGCCTGCGCGCGCCGGGGCTGTGGTTCCGCGTGCGCCTGCGCTACCCCGACCCGCAGGCCGCGGGCGGCCAGGTCGATGTCACCGGTTTCTCGCTGCCCGGCCTGCCGGCGGTGATCGTCGGCAGCAACGGGCACGTTGCCTGGGGCTTCACCAACAGCTATATCGACACGGCGGACTACCGCACTGAACCGGCCAATGCTGCGGTCACCGTGCATGACGAGCGCATCGCAGTGGCCGGCCAGGCCGACGTGGTGTTCCCGGTGCGCGAAAGCGCCTGGGGCCCCATCCTGCACACGCATGCCGATGGCAGCGGCGATGCCCTGCGCTGGGTCGCGCAGCTGCCGGGTGCGGTGCGCCTGGACTTCGGTGACCTGGCCCGTGCCGGCGATCTGGAAGCCGCCCTGCACTTCGCCGACCAGGCTGGCATCCCCGCACAGAACCTGGTGATCGGCGACCGCAGCGGACGCATCGCCTGGCGCCTGATCGGCGCCCGTCCAGACCGCGGCCCCGGTTGTGCACCGGCCGGCTTCAACGCCGCCAGCAACCAGGACTGCGCGCCCTGGCCGATCCGCAGCGACGCCGCACCGGCACTGATTGATCCACCCAGCCATCGCCTGTGGACCGCCAACGGCCGCGTGCTCGACGGCGAGGCATTGGCCAGCGTTGGCCATGGTGGTTATGACCTTGGGGCCCGTGCGCGGCAGATCCGCGACCTGCTGGCCATCCAGGAGCGCTTCGACGAGCACGACCTGCTGGCGATCCAGCTCGACGACCGCGCAGTGTTCCTGCAACGCTGGTGGGCACTGCTGCACGACGTCATCGAACGCAGTGACGATCCTGCGTTGAAGCGGTTGGGAGAGGCCAGCCATCAATGGGGCGGCCGCGCCTCGGTCAGCTCGGTCAGCTACCGGGTGGTGCGCGAGTTCCGCTCGCAGGTAATGCAGACGCTGTCTGACGCATTACTGGCCCCGGCCAACGCTCGACTGGGAGAGGACTACCTGGACCCGCGGCTGGCGCAGCTGGAAGGCGTCGCCTGGCCGATGCTGCAGCAGCGCCCGGCCAACCTGCTGCCCCCCGCCTTCGACAGCTGGGATGCGCTGTTGAACGATGCGGCACGCCGAACCGAAGCCGAACTGTCCCAACAGGGCCCGCTGGCCCAGCGCAGCTGGGGCGAGCGCAACACGGCGGCGATCTGCCACCCGATCGCACGCGCGCTGCCGGACTTCGCGAAGCGCTGGCTGTGCATGCCGGCCGATCGCCTGCCCGGCGACCGCGACATGCCGCGCGTGCAGACGCCGAATTTCGGCGCCTCGGAGCGGATGGTGGTCTCGCCCGGCCACGAGGCCGACGGCATCGTGCACATGCCCGGCGGCCAGAGCGGCCATCCGCTGTCCCCCTACTGGGGGGCCGGCCATGAAGACTGGGTGCATGGCCGCCCGACCCCGTTCCTGCCGGGCAAGGCCCAGCATGTGATGACGCTGGTGCCTGCACGGTAATGCCGGCTAGCGGCCGGCACTGCCTCCGGCGCTAGGCCAGTGCCTGTTCGTGCACGCCGGCAATCGCACGCCCGGACGGGTCGGCCGCTGCCGCGAAACTGGCATCCCATGCAATCGCCGCCGGCGACGAACAGGCGATCGACTTGCCGCCCGGCACCGTCTCGGCAGCTGCGCGACTGGGGAAGAACTGCTCGAACAGGTGGCGGTAGTAGTACGCCTCCTTGGTCTGCGGCGGGTTGTGCGCGAAGCGCTTGTCCGCGGCCGCCAGCACACGGTCGCTCACCTGTGCTTCGGCATGCGCCTTCAGCCCGTCGATCCAGCCGTAGCCGACGCCATCGCTGAACTGCTCCTTCTGCCGCCACAGGATGCTGTCCGGCAGGTAGCCGTCGAACGCCTCGCGCAGCACCGCCTTCTCGATGCGGCGGCCACCGAACCCGGCGCAGACCATCTTGTGCGCGGCGTCGAAACGCATCGCCACGTCGAGGAATTCGCGATCCAGGAACGGCACGCGCGGCTCCACGCCCCAGGCCATCATCGACTTGTTGGCGCGCAGGCAGTCGTAGTTGTGCAGGGCATCGAGCTTGCGCACCAGTTCATCGTGGAATTCGCGCGCATCCGGCGCCTTGTGGAAGTACAGGTAGCCGCCGAAGATTTCGTCGCTGCCTTCGCCGGACAGCACCATCTTCACTCCCATCGCCTTGATCCGCCGCGCCAGCAGGAACATCGGCGTCGATGCGCGGATGGTGGTGACGTCATAGGTCTCGATGTGGCGGATCACTTCCGGCAGTGCATCCAGGCCCTCCTCGAAGGTGTATTCGAAACCGTGGTGCACGGTGCCCAGCGCTTCGGCGGCAACCGCTGCGGCTGCCAGATCGGGCGAGCCCTTAAGGCCGATCGCAAACGAGTGCAGGCGCGGCCACCAGGCTTCGGTCTGGCCGCCGTCCTCGATGCGACGGCGTGCATAGCGTGCAGCCACGGCAGCGACCAGCGAGGAATCGAGGCCACCGGACAACAGCACCCCGTACGGCACGTCACTCATCAGCTGGCGTTCGACCGCATGCTCGAAGGCCTGGCGAAGCTCGGCCAGGTCGGCCTGGCGGCCCTGCACATCCGCGTACTCGCGCCACGGCTGCTGGTAATAGCGCACCAGTTCGCCGCTGGCACTGTCGAAATAGTGGCCTGGCGGGAACTGCGCGACATCGGCGCAGGAATCGACCAGCGCCTTCATCTCCGAGGCCACGCGCAGGCGCCCCTGCGCATCATGGCCCCAGTACAGCGGCACCACGCCGACCGGATCGCGCGCCACCAGCACGCGACCGCTGTCACGGTCCCACAGCGCGAAGGCGAAGATGCCGTTGAGCTGCTCCAGCCACTGCGCCGGCGATCCGCCCTGGCGGTACAGCGCGTTGATCACTTCGCAGTCCGAACCGGTCTGGAAGTCATAGGCGGTGGTCAGCGCGGCCTTCAGCTGCTGGTGGTTGTAGATCTCCCCGTTCACCGCCAACGCCAGCTGGCCGTCGGCCGACAGCAACGGTTGCGAGCCGCCGGCCGGATCGACGATGGCCAGCCGCTCATGGACCAGCAGTGCGCCCTCGTCGAGGTACACGCCGCTCCAGTCCGGGCCGCGGTGGCGCTGGCGCTGCGACAGTTCCAGCGCGTGGCGGCGCAGGGCGGGAAGATCGTCACCGGCCTGCAGGCCGAAGATTCCGAAGATCGAACACATGGCGGAGCTCCTGTTGGGGGATTTCACGGGTGGGAAGGTGTTCGACCGGCCATCCAGGCCCGGGTGGGGCTGCGCCCGGGCACAAAAAAACCCGCATCGGCCGATGCGGGTTTTCTGGTGTCCGGGCGTATGTTGCTGTCTATCTACCCAGGGCGCAGTCCCGCATCGGCCGCGCACGATTATTCGCGCGCAGATTGTTGCGGTTGTTGTTGACGGCGGTGGTCAGGCGGATCGACATGGCATCGACCCTACCCCGGTTTCCGGCACGGCGCAACAGTTGCGTCGGCAACCAGCTGGACCGCCTGGCGGCGCATAATGGCCCGCCCTGCAATGTGTAACTGGAATGCAACACCGCAATGGACGCACCGGGGCGCTGGCCGCCCTGCTCTGCCTGGGCCTGGCCGCATGCCAGACCCTGCCCCCGCCTTCGCCCCTGCCGCCAGCCCAGCTGCAAAGCCTGGAGCAACGCGGCACCGACGGCAGCTTCGACGGTGCCTGGAACACCGCGCAGACCTTCGAGCACTTCAACGATCCGCGTGCGATCACGTACTACGAGCGCGCCGCTGCGATCACGCCCTGGACCTTCCACAACACCAAGGCGGAAGAAGCACTGGGCCGGATCTGGACGTCCGGCACGCTGCGGCATGCCGACAGCCCCCATATCGATCCTGCACCGGTTCTGCGTGCGTCGTGGCGACGTGGCGAACGCGCCTACCTGGCAGCGGCCAACCACGGCAATCCCTACGCGTTCCATGAACTCGCCACTGCCTATCGCGCGCGCAGCGAGGCGCAGCTGGCATTGCGCTGGGACCTGCGCGCGATGATCTACCACCGCTATCCAAGCCGTTCCTCACGACTGCCGGATGCGGTGGCCGCGCAGGCCGGCACCGTGCACCCGTTGGTGGCCCGCATCCAGCGACGCGCCGAGCGCGGCGATGCCGAAGCGCAGGTGGACCTGGGCGCGCTGCTGGAAAGAGGCGTGGGCCTGCCGCGCGATCCGGCGCGCGCCCTGCAGCTGTACCAGCTCGCCGGTGCGCAGGGCAACGTGTTCGGCCAGTACTTCGCTGGGCTGTTGCTGGGTCGGAGCGCGCCGGGCGTGGAGAAAAACACCGATGCAGCGACGCAATGGTTCGCCAGGGCCGAAGCGCAGCACTTCTACATGGCCGCGCCGAGCTATTGGAAGAAGGCGATCGAGCCGCCGTTCTTCATCTTCTCGGAGTAGTAGAGCCGAGCATGGCTCGGCTCTACAGGAAAGCAGCCTCAGCCGGAGGCGTGCCGACCAACGGTCGGCACCCTCCCTCCTCACACCAGCAGCCGTTCCACCAGCCGCTGGTACAGCCCCGGCAGCGCTTCCAGCTCGTCCACGCGCACGTTCTCGTCCACCTGGTGGATACTGGCGTTGACCGGCCCCACTTCGATGCACTGCGCACCCAGCGGTGCGATGAAGCGCGCGTCGGAGGTGCCACCGCCCGTGCTTTCCTCCGGCGCACGACCGATGTGTTCGGCCAGCACGGCACGCGCAGTGGCGCGCAAGGTACCTTCCGGGGTGTAGAACGGCTCACCGCTGCGATGCCACTTCAGCGTGTACTGCAGGCCATGCCGGTCGAGCAGTGCAGCGATCTCCGCCTCCAGCTTCGGCGCGTCCCAGTGCGGGTTGTAGCGGATGTTGAAGTCCACCTCCAGCTCACCGGGAATCACGTTGTTGGCGCCCGTGCCGGCATGGATGTTGGAGATCTGCAGGCTGGTCGGCGGGAAGCTCTCGTAGCCTTCGTCCCAGCGCCGCGCACTCAGTTCGGCCAGTGCCGGCGCGGCCTGGTGGATGGGATTGCGCGCCTTTTCCGGGTACGCCACATGCCCCTGCACGCCCTGTACGCGCAGCTTGGCCGACAGGCTGCCGCGACGGCCGACACGCAGCAGGTCACCCAGCGTCGCGGTCGACGAAGGCTCACCCGTGATGCACCAGTCGATGCGCTGGCCACGCTCGGCGAACAGGCGTGCCACATGGCGCACGCCATCGATCGCATCGCCTTCTTCGTCGCTGGTCAACAGCACCGCCAGCGTGCCGGGATGATCGGGATGCGCGGCCACGAACTGCTCGGCGGCGACCACGAACGCGGCCACACTGCCCTTCATGTCGGCCGTGCCACGGCCATACAGCACGCCGTCACGGATCGTCGGCATGAACGGGTCGCTCGCCCATGCCTGGCGTGGACCGGGCGGCACCACGTCGGTGTGTCCCAGCAGCACCAGCACCGGCGCGCCGTGGCCATGGGTCGCCCACAGGTTGTCGACCTCGCCCAGGCGCAGGTGATCGCAGTGGAACCCGGCCTGCTTCAGGCGTGCCGCCAGCAACGCCTGGCAGCCGGCATCGTCCGGCGTCACCGAGGGGCGTGCGATCAGCTCGCAGGTCAGGTCGAGGACGGCACTCATGCGCCGCCCACGCCGAAGCGTGCCTTGAATCCGTTGTCACTGAAGCCCTGGCTGACCGTGCCGTCGGCGGTCACCACCACCGGGCGCTTGATCAGCTGCGGGTACTCACGCAGCAGCAGCTTCCACTCGGCATCCGAGTCGGCCGCCTTGCGGTTGTCCGGCAGCTGCCGCCAGGTAGTGGAGGACTTGTTGACCATCGTCGCCAGGCCGCCCAGCTGCGCGGCCCATTCCAGCAGGGTTTCCGGGCTGGGCTTGTTGTCGCGGTAGTCGACGAAGGTGTACGGCACGCCGAAGCGGTCCAGCCACTTGGTCGCCTTCTTGCAGGTATCGCAGTTCTTCAAACCGTAGACAGTGGTGCTCATGGCCATCTGTGATGCTGGAAAACAGAGGGCCAGAATCTCACAACAGGCGCTCGGACACGACCCGGAACGGCACCGCCGGCAGGCGCAGCGCCAGCCCTTCGGCCAGGTTCACGCCCATTGCCTGCAGGCGCGGACAGTGCGCTCCGCCCTCCAGCTGCAGCGGTTGCAGCTGGGTGGTATCCACCGGCAGATCGATGCGGGTGCTGGCCCAGCGCCCATCGCAGGTACGTGCGATGGCCTCGTCCTGGCAGGTCAGGAATCGCAACCGCGCGTCATGGCCATCGCAGAACCCGGCCCATGCCGAAGGGTTCCAGCCTTCGGCGGCGCGCCACTGCAGATGCAGCGCCGGGGCACTGCCCTGCCCGCCTTCGATCCAGGTCTGCCCGCCGCCATCGGCGCGTATCTGGTGTTCGAAACGCGTGGACAGGTGGGGTTGCATCGCATCGCTGAACGCGCGTGCACCGGCCACGAAGGCCAGCTGGTCCATCACGTTGCGGTCGAACAGCACCACCGGCGTCCCGTCCGGAGCATCGTCCCGGCGCAGGTACCAGCGCCAGTTGCTCTGGCGTGGCGAGGGCATCAGCGCGCGCAGCGGTCCGGCCATGCCGGGCCCGAAATGGCCATGGCGATAGCTGAGGATGGTGTACGGCGTACGCCCTTCATGCACGACGTAGTGATGGCCCGGCGGCGGTGGCGGTGCATGGCGCACATCAACCCACCAGCTCACATACACCACGTCGCGCACGTCGCTGACCAGCGCCGGTATCGGCCAGCGCCGCGACAGCGCACGCCGCAGCCGGGTCCAGCGTGGGGCGTGCAGCAGGCGAGGCAGCATCCGCCCGAACAGGGTGTCGGACGGATGCCGGTAGATCGCGGACTGCGCCAGGTCTTCCGGCGCCGTCACCTTCAGTCGGCCAGGCCGCGCAGCAGGTCGTTGACGCTGGTCTTGCTGCGGGTCTTCGCATCGACCTGCTTGACGATCACCGCGCAGTACAGCGAGTGGGTACCGTCCTTGCTCGGCAGCGAACCGGACACCACCACGCTGTATGGCGGGATGTAGCCGTAGCTGATCTCGCCGGTAGCGCGGTTGTAGATGCGCGTGCTCTGGCTGAGGAACACGCCCATGCCGATCACGCTGTGGTGGCCGACCACGACGCCTTCCACCACTTCCGAACGCGCACCGATGAAGCAGTGGTCTTCAATGATGGTCGGGCTGGCCTGCAGCGGTTCCAGCACGCCGCCGATGCCGGCGCCGCCGGACAGGTGGCAGTGCTGGCCGATCTGCGCGCAGGAGCCCACAGTGGCCCAGGTATCGACCATGGTGCCTTCGCCGACGTAGGCACCGATGTTGGTGAAGCTCGGCATCAGCACCACGTCCTTGCCGAAGTACGTGCCGCGGCGGGCGATCGCGCCCGGCACCACGCGCACGCCGCCACGGCGGAACTTCGCTTCGTCATAACCGGCGAAACGCGATTCGACCTTGTCCCAGAACGGCGCCGGGCGCGCATCGACCACCGCCATGTCGTTGACGCGGAAGTACAGCAGCACGGCCTTCTTCAGCCACTCGTTGACCTTCCAGCCGCCATGGCCGTCCGGCTCGGCAACCCGGAACTCACCGCTTTCCAGGCCATCGATCACCCGGTTCACCAGCGGCTTGGTCGAGCCTTCCAGCTCATGCAGGGTCAGCGTGGCGCGGCGCTCGAAGGCGCTCTCGATGCCGAACTTCAGCTCTTCCACGCCCGGCGCGGCCGGCTTGCGCAGCGACTTGCGGGCAATGGTTTCGGCGCGCGCGGCTTCGGCGCTCTTGGCCGGGGCCTTCTTCGGTGCAGCCACCTTCTTCGCCGGGGCCTTCACCGCAGCGGCCTTCTTCGGCGCAGCGGCGTTCTTTGCGGCCGGCGCGGCGGCAGGTTTCTTGGCCGCTGCGCTCTTCGGGGTCGCGGCGGTCTTCTTGGCGGGCTTGGTGGCCATCAGGCGGGGTCTCCGGCGTTTCGATCAGGGTCCAGGCAGGCCAGCATCGCGTCATGCAGCTGCTGCCGGGCAGGTTCAGTCAGGGGGAGGTCGTGTTCGTCACTGATCACGAAAGTGTCTTCGGCGCGTTCGCCGAATGTGGCAATGCGCGCGTCATGCACGCGCAGGCCCTGGTTGCGCAGCACGAACGCCACGTCGGCCAGCAGGCCGGGACGGTCGGGGGCGACCAGGGCAAAACGGGTCGCGCCGGGCTCATCGCGGAACTCGATGCGCGGGGCAAAGCGGAAATGGCGCAGCTGCCGTGGCACCACCCGGCGCGAAGGCCGCAGTCGGGTCAGGTCACCGCTGAGCGCCTCGCGCAGTGCAGCCTCCAGGTTGGTGCTGCTGCCATCGGCGAAGGTATCGGCCGGGTTCACCTCGAAGGTATCGAAGATGGTGTCGGCAGGGCCATCCAGCACGCGCGCGCGGTGGATGCCATAGCCCTTGCGGTCCAGGGTCATCACGATGGCGGCGAACAGGCCGTCGCGGTCCGGCGAATGCACGAACACTTCCAGTGCCGGGTCGTCGACGCTGATCCGGCGCACCTTCACCAGCGCCTGGCCCTGCTTCACCGGCACCAGCGCGGCCGCCTGCCAGGCCAGCTGCTCCGGCCGCAGCCGGATGAAGCCTTCGTCGGGCATCACCGCGAACTGGCGGTCGATGGTGGCATCGTCGTAGCCCTGCTCGCGCACCAGCGCGCGCACGCTGTCACGCGCCTCGGCCACGCGCTCGGCCGCCGGCACCGGATGTTCCAGCCCTTCGCGCAGCGCGCGCCGGGTGGCGAAATAGAGGTCGGCCAGCAGGCGGTCCTTCCACGCGTTCCACAGCTTCGGGCTGGTGCCGGCGATGTCGGCACAGGTCAGCAGGTACAGGTAGTCGAGGCGGTCGCGGCTGCCGACCAGGGTGGCGAAGCGATGGATCACCACCGGATCGGCGATGTCCTGCTTCTGCGCGGTCACCGACATGCGCAGGTGCTGTTCGACCAGCCATGCCACCAGCTCGGTATCGGTGCCACTCAGCGCATGGGCCTGGCAGAACGCGCGCGCGTCCACCGCACCCAGCTCCGAATGGTCGCCGCCACGGCCCTTGGCGATGTCATGGAACAGGCCGGCCAGCAGCAGCAGCTCCGGCTTGCGCAGGCGTGGCCACACTTCGTGCGCGATCGAGAATCGCTCGTCGGCACGGCTGCTGGCGAACAGGCCGATGTTGCGCAGGACCATCAACGTGTGCTGGTCGACGGTGTAGACATGGAACAGGTCGAACTGCATGCGCCCACTGACCTGGGCGAACGCGGGAATCCACTGCCCGAGCACGCCCAGCCGCGCCATGCGCGAAAGCGTGTCGACCGGGCGCTGGCCACGCAGCAACGCCAGGAACTGCTCGCGCGCATCGGCGTCGGCCACGTCGTAGGCCGGCAGCACGGGCAGCGCTTCGGCCAGCGCGCGTGCGGTCAGCGAATGCAGGCCGCGCACCTGCGGATTGTTGGCCCAACTGGCGAACAGCGCGAATACCTGGCCGATGTCGCCGCGCGGCCAGTCGGCATCATTGGCCGCCAGGTAGCCGCGGCGCAGGGAAAAGCCCACGGTCAGCGGTTCCGGCTGCGCCTCGCCGTCGAACTGTTCCTCGAAGCGCTGCAGCAGGCGGTCGCTGATCCGGCGCACCACCAGTGCGGCGCGATAGAAGCCCTGCATCATCTTTTCGACACCCAGGTTCTCGGCGTCGTCTTCAAAGCCCAGGCGCGCGGCCAGGGTCTTCTGGTAATCAAAGCGCAGGCGCTCTTCCGGGCGGCGCGCCACCAGGTGCAGGCCGAAGCGCAGCCGCGCCAGCACCGCGCGTTCGCGCTTCAGCGCGGCCGCTTCATCGGCGCCCAGGTGGCCGAGCCCGACCAGCGCCTCCAGGTCACGCACGCCAAACGCGCGCAGCGCCATCCAGCCCAGCGTATTGAGATCGCGCAGGCCGCCGGGGCCATCCTTCAGGTCCGGCTCCAGGTTGTCGGCGGTATCACCGAAGCGCTGGTGGCGGTTGCGCAGTTCTTCCAGCTTGGCCAGGAAGAACGCACGCGCCGGCCACAGCTCGCGATCATCGATGGCCTCGCGCAGGGCGCGACGCGTGGCCTCTTCGGCCAGGATCGGGCGCGCCTCGATCAGCGCGGTCAGTACGGTCTGGTCGGCCGCCGCCTCGCGGCATTGCGCCGCCGACCGCACGGCATGGCTGACCGCCAGCCCGCAATCCCACAGCAGTGCGAACAGGCGCGCCAGTGCCGGCTCGTGGGCCAGCTGCGCCGGCGGCTCGCCGAACACCAGCAGGTCGATGTCCGAACGCGGGAACAGTTCGCCGCGGCCGTAGCCGCCCACCGCAAACAGTGACAGGCCACTGTCGGCCGGCAGGCAGCGCTGCCACGCCAGGCGGATCAGATGGTCGGCTGCGCGTGCGCGCAGCGCCAGCAGGCGTTCGATGTTGTCGCCCTGGTCGAAGCGGCGGTACAGGCGCGCGTCGGCCTGCTGCAGCGCCTGGCGCGCGGCAGCAGCCCAGTCCGGGTCGATGAGCGACGCGGCCGGCGTGTCCAGCAGCGAACTCGCCGGCAGCATCCTCAGGAGACCTGCGACTCGCCCGGCGACAGAGTCAGCACATCCACGCCGGTCTCGGTGACCGCGATCATGTGCTCCCACTGCGCCGACAGCTTGCGGTCCTTGGTCACCACGGTCCAACCGTCCGGCAGCACCTTGTTGTAGCGGGTGCCCTCGTTGATCATCGGCTCGATGGTGAAGGTCATGCCCGGCTGCAGCACCAGGCCCTGGCCCGGGCGGCCGTAATGCACCACCTGCGGCTCGTCGTGGTAGACCTTGCCGATGCCGTGGCCGCAGTACTCGCGCACCACGCTGAAACGCTCGCCTTCGGCATAGCTCTGGATGGCATGGCCGATATCGCCCAGGGTGGCGCCCGGACGCACCGCGCGGATGCCGCGCCACATCGCTTCGTAGGTGGTTTCCACCAGGCGGCGCGCCATCACCGACGGCGTGCCGACGAAGTACATGCGGCTGGTATCGCCGTGCCAGCCATCCTTGATGACGGTGACGTCGATATTGACGATGTCGCCATCCTTGAGCACCTTCCCTTCACTGGGAATGCCGTGGCAGATGACGTTGTTGACCGAGGTGCACACGGTCTTGGGGAAGCCGCGGTAGCCAACGTTGGCCGGAATGGCGCCCTGCACGTTCACGATGTGGTCGTGGCAGATGCGGTCCAGTTCCTCGGTGGTGACACCGGGCTTGACGTGGGGGGTGACGATGTCGAGCACTTCGCTGGCCAGGCGGCCGGCGATGCGCATCATCTCGATTTCCTGCGGGGTTTTCAGATTCACGCTCATGGCGCCCATTATCGCTGATCCGGCCGCAATCTGAACGAACGCCACCCAACTGGCGATCCGGGCCATGCACGGTTCCGGCAAGGAAAGTGAAAGCGTGACGGACTCCGCCCTTTCGGGTCCCTATTTATCACGAATTACAGACACTTGCGCTGCCTAAGCTGGCCCCAGCGTCGTCAAAGCGGCACCGATCGTACCGTCTTCGCCTTGTTCAACAGACCTTCGGGTCAGGGAGGTTGTCCATGCGATCCCCAGTTCGTTCCCCGCTGGCCTGGGCCATCGCCGGGCTCCTGATGTCCAGCCCGGTACTGGCCGCCGACACCACCACCTTCAACGTCACCCTGGTGGTCACCAAGGCCTGCACCATCACCGCCGCGGCGGCCACCAACGTGGATTTCGGCACCGCCGCCTCCACCACCGCCACGCCCACCCTGGGCCAGGGCACGGTGACCGCGCAGTGCTCGGCGTTGACCCCGTACACGATTTCGCTGAATGCGGGCGCCAACGCCAGTACCGCCAATGACGTCACCACCCGCCGGATGAAGAACACCAATGCGGCGGTGACCGCCAACAACTATGTCGGTTACCAGCTGTACCAGGATGCCGCGCACACGCTGGTGTGGGGGGCCACCACCGGCACCAACACCCAGGCCGGCATCGGCACCGGCCTGGCGGTGCCCTACATCGTCTACGGCCAGATCCTGAATCTGAGCACCAACAACCCGGCCACCGGTAACTACCTGGATACGGTCACCGCCACGATCACGTATTGATGGAGCACGCCCGCATGGCCGGATCCCGCCCGTGGCGCGCCACCGGCGTGGCGCTGCTCGCCCTCTGCCTGCTGGCGGCCCCCATGGCAGGGGCCACCAGCCTGCAGGTAGCCCCCACCAGCCTGCAGCTGGAAGCCCGCCAACGCGCCGGCGAGCTGTGGCTGACCAACAGCGGCACCTCACCAGTGAAGCTGCAGGTGCGTGTGTTCCGCTGGGTACAGCAGAACGGGCAGGAACAGCTGCTGCCCACCGATGAACTGGTCGCCACCCCGCCGATGCAGGAATTGGCGGCCGGACAGCAGCAGCTGGTGCGGGTGATGCGGCCCACCCGTGAGCCGCCGCCGGCCCAGCAGTACTACCGGCTGATCGTGGACGAGGTGCCCGACCTGTCCACCCGCACCGACGGCATGCAGTTCGTGCTGCGCTATTCGATCCCGGTATTCGTGCAACCGGCGTCGGGCAAGCTGGCCGCACGGCTGCAGGCCCGGCTGGTGCGGCTGGACGATGGCCGCGACGGCGTGGAGGTGTCCAATTCCGGCGACAGCTACGCGCAGATCGCCGACCTCGCGCTGGGCAGTGCCAAGCGCCCGCGCATCGTGCACCCCGGCCTGCTGGGCTACGTACTGCCCGGCCAGGTGATGCGCTGGCCGCTCGAACGCACGGCGATCGACCGCGACAACGACCAGATCACGGCCAAGCTCAATGGCGAGTCGGAACAGACGCCACTGTCGCCACCACCGGCTCGCTGAGGCGTTGATGGGCGCGCTGCTTGCTGCCCTGGCTCCTGCGGCGACCGAAGCCGCCGATGTGTCCGGCGCAGGAGCCACCGGGGCTGCCGATGTATCCGGCGTGTCCGCCGATGCCATCCTGCCACCTCCCACTCCGCTCACCGCCAGCCAGACGCTGTACCTGGACGTATCGCTCAACAGCACGCCGCGCGGCCTGCTGCCATTCACCGACAACCGCGGTCGCCTGCAGGCCAGTCCCGAAGTGCTGCGCCAGCTCGGCTTCAATGCCAGCGGCGACGCGCCGGTGTACCTGGACCAGATCAGCGGCGCGGTGGTGCGCTATGACGCCCACATGCAGACCCTGGCACTGGACGTACCGCTGGACCAGCTGACCCTGCCGACCACCGTGCTCAGCCGCCCGCAGGCGCGCGCACCCGCTGGCAGTGCATCGCCCGGCGTGCTGTTCAACTACGACGTGTATGGCAGCCGGGTGGATACGCTCGGCAACCTCAGCCTGAGCTCGGAACTGCGCCTGTTCGGCATCGGCAACGGCACCTTCGAGAACACCGCGATCAGCCGTCGCTACCAGCAGCCCGGCGACCGCCGCTGGCGTGGCGAGAGCGTGCGCCTGGATACGCGCTGGAGCCTGGATTTTCCCGACCAGGCAATGACCCTGGAGGTTGGCGACTTCTACAGCGGCTTCGTCGACTGGACCCGGCCGGTGCGCCTGGGCGGCCTGCAGATCGGCCGCAACTATGGCCTGCAGCCCTATCGCGTGCTGACCCCCACCCCCAGTTTCCTCGGCCAGGCGGTGGTGCCCTCCACGGTCGAGCTGTATGTCGATGGCCTGCGCCAATACAGTGGCCAGGTGCCGGTCGGCCCGTTCCAGCTGGCCGCGCAACCCGGCATCAGCGGTACCGGCAGCGCGCAGGTGGTGGTGACCGATGCGTTCGGTCGCATGCAGACGCTGGATTTCAGCTTCTATGGCACCCAGCAGCTTCTGGCCAAGGGGTTGTCGGACTGGTCGCTGGGCGTTGGCCATCTGCGCGAAGACTTCGGCCAGCGCTCGTTCGCCTACGACGACCGCACGGTTGCCAGCGCCAGCTGGCGCGGCGGCGTCAGCGATACATTCACCGGCGAAGCACATGCCGAAGGCGGCGGTGGCCTGGCCCAGGCCGGCCTCGGCGGCTGGTGGCTGCTCGGCAGTGCCGGCGTGTTCAATGCCGCCTACGCGCACAGCGACTACCACGGCCTGCAGGGCGGGCAATGGGCGCTGGGCTACAGCTGGAACAACCGCCGCCTCAACGTCAACCTGCGCAGCGTGCGCAGCCACGGCGACTACCGCGACCTGGGCGCGCTGCAGGGCAACCTGCCGCCGAGCATCAGCGAACAGGCCACGGTCGGCATGGATCTGCTGCGGCTGGGCACGCTCAGCGCCAGCTACCTGCGCCTGCGCTATCCCGATGGCGAGGACAACCGCTACGCCAGCCTGTTCTGGTCGCGCACCTGGAGCCAGCGCTGGTCGGCCTACCTGTCGGTGAACCAGAACCTGGACCAGAGCGACGACCGCAGCATCTATCTGTCGGTCACCGCCAGTCTCGGCAACAACCGCCAGGCCAGCCTGTCCAGCCAGCGCAATGGCGACAGCCAGAGCTGGGTGGCCGACGTCACCCAGCCCGTGCCGGGCGATGGCAGTGCCGGCGGTGTCGGCTGGCGCGCCCAGGTCCGTCATGGCGAAGACGGCAATGGTGGCCTGGCCGAGGTCGGCATCCTCAACGATGTCGGCCGCTACTCGTTCGGTGCGTCGCGCCAGGGCGGCCTCAACTATGCCTACGCCAGTGCCAGCGGCAGCCTGGTGTGGATGGGCGGGCACGCCTTCGCCACCCGCGAGGTCTCCGACGCGTTCGCGGTGATCAGCACCAACGGCGTCGGCGGCGTGCCGGTACGACTGGAGAACCGCCTGATCGGCGTCACCGATGATCGCGGCCTGCTGCTGGTCAGCCCGCTGCTGTCGTGGCAGCGCAACCGGGTCTCGATCGACACCCTCGACCTGCCCGAGGACATGCGCGCCGACCGCATCGAGGACTGGGTGACGCCGCGCCAGCGCGCGGGCACCCGGGTCACGTTCCAGCTGCGATCGCGGCCCTCGCTGAGCCTGACCCTGCTGGGCATGGACGGCCAACCACTGGAGGTCGGCAGCGAAGTGCAGCTGCCCGATGGCCGCCAGGCGACCGTTGGTTATGACGGCCTGCTCTACCTCGAGGATGTGGCCGCCGGCAGCATGCTGTACGTCACCACCAGCCGCGGCCAGTGCCGGCTGAAGGTGCCGGACCTGCCCAGGGTGGTGGCGTCCGGCGCCCGGCCGCGGCCGGCACCGCTGCACTGCATCCCGGAGGTGGCGCCATGAGGATGCTGCTGCTTGGCCTGCTGCTGGTGGCCGGGCTGCTGGCCGCGACACCGGCGCGCGCCGTCGCGGTCTGCACGGCCATCGCCGACCCGACACTGCCGTTCGGCAACGTCAACAGCAATGCGCCGGGCGCAACCACGGGCACGCTCAACATCACGGTGAACTGCACCACCTCCGCGCTGAGCCTGCTGGCCACCACCGGGGTGCGGGTGTGCGTGGGCATCGGTGCCGGCAGCGGTGGCGGCAGCAGCACCAGCTGGCGGACGATGAAGACCGGCACCAGTGACAGCATGAATTTCCAGCTCTACAACACCTCCAACTTCAGCCAGGTGACCGGCTTGACCCCGCGCGGCACGCCGCCCGCGCAGGAACTGACCTTGACCTACAACGTGCCCCTGACCGGCGGCAACGGCACGCAGGCCACGCAGCTGTTCGCACAGATCCCGGCCAATCAGATCCTGGCCTCGGGCGCGTACAGCAGTACCTTCAGCGGTGCCAGCGTGGTCCTGACCTGGGCCTGGAACGAAGTGCTGCTCGGCACCGCCACCGTGCCGGCCACCTGCAATGGCGGCGCCACCGGCACCAACAGCGCCAGCGCCGCGTTCAGCTTCACCGCCACCGCCAACGTGCTGCCGCAGTGCGGCAGCTACGTCACCACCAACATGAACTTCGGCAACGTCACCGGTGGCATTCCCGCCAACATCGACCAGACCGCCACGCTGACCCTGACCTGCCTGAAGAACACCGCCTACCAGATCAGCCTGAACAACGGCCAGAACAACCCCGCCGCCACCAGCACGCGGCGCATGGCCACCACCCTTGGCACCGGCACCTACTACCTCACCTACGAGCTGTACCGCGATTCGGCGCGCAGCCTGCGCTGGGGCAACACCCTCAACGTCGATACCGTTGGCGGCACCGGAAGTGGCAGCGCGCAGCAGCTGACCATCTATGGCCGGGTGCCGCCGGTCACCGGCCAGCCCCCTGCCGGCGCCTACAACGATCTGGTGCAGGTGACGATCACCTATTGACGCGCGTGCCGACCAGCGGTCGGCCCCCACCGGGCAGATGGCGCAGTCGAGCAAGCTCGACTCTACAGTTCCGGCCGATCCGGCCGATACCGCGCAACGAGTCTTTCGACACACAGGATGGCAGGTGGTTCGCGCACTTCTGATCGGGGCGATGCTGGTCGCCAGTACGCCCGCGTGGGCCGACCCCAGCAGCAGTGCCGTGCAGATCCGGCTGACCGTGGTCGAGGCCTGCAGCGGTGATACCGGCGGCGACCACTGCCCACCCCCGCATCAGCGCAGCGATGCACCGCAGCTGCCATCCCAGGTCCGCGACCTTGCCCCGCCGGCCGACGACGACGACGCAGCGCCTGCCGTGACCGTCATCTACTGATGCGCGCACTGCTGACCCTGCTGGCGCTGCTGCTGGCGCCGTCGGCCGCGGCGCTGGACCTGCTGCCGACTACGCTGCAGCTGCCAGCCGACGGCGGCCATACCGCGCTGTGGCTGTACAACCCCGGCCCGGGTCGCTGGCAGGGCCAGGTGAGGATCCTGGCCTGGGAGCAGCAGGCGGACGCCGAGCGACTGCGCCCCAGCGACCAGATCGTGGCCAGCCCGGTCCAGCTGGACCTGCCAGCGGGCGCCCGCCAGCGCATCTGGCTGCTGCCGCGCCTGCCGTCTCCCGTGGCCAGCGAACGGGCCTACCGGGTCGTGCTCGCGCCCAGCGCGCCTGGCCTGCCGCGCTACTCGCTGCCCCTGTTCCGGGGACATGCCGCGCCGCTGGCGCAGCCGCAGCTACGCTCCGAGGTCGACCCCGAACCGTCGCACCCCACCCTGCGACTGACCAACACGGGTACCCTGCACGCCCGCCTGCACGACCTCGCCTTCGTTGCCGACGATGGCCGGCGCCTCGTACTGCTGCCCGGCCTGGCCGGCTATGTGCTGGCAGGCCAGGAGCGCCATTGGGCCCTGCCCCCCCATGCCCACGGCTATGCCGGCGGCCATTTCCAGGCCCGCCTGCAGGACGGCCGCGTGGTCGAGCTGTCCACGCCGGACCCGGCAATTGCAGCGAGCGCACCGGGCGGGCTATAATCGACCGGATTCCTGCCGCCTGCGTGCGCGGGACCCGTCCACACCGGACGTCACCGGTGAATCCACACCTGCTGCCCCCATCCGTGCCGGGGTGCTCCGCGAGGAGTTCGGCCACGGAGGCAACAGGGAAGCCCAACCCCGGAACCGATCGCGCTTCCACGCGTCCCGCACACCTATCCCCGCGGGCGGAATCGCTGGTTCCCTATCAGGAGTATTGCAATGCCCCAGGTCACCATGCGTCAGATGCTGGAAGCCGGCGTCCACTTCGGCCACCAGACCCGCTACTGGAACCCGAAGATGGCTCCGTACATCTTCGGCGCCCGCGGCAAGATCCACATCATCAACCTGGAAAAGACCGTCCCGCTGTTCAACGACGCGATGAACTTCATCTCGTCGGTGGCCCAGAAGCGCGGCACCGTCCTGTTCCTGGGCACCAAGCGCAGCGCCCGCGAAACCATCAAGGAAGAAGCCGAGCGTTGCGGCATGCCGTTCATGAACCAGCGTTGGCTGGGCGGCACCCTGACCAACTTCCGTACCGTCAAGCAGTCGGTTGCCCGCCTGAAGGAACTGGAAGCCGGTGAAACCGACGGCACCTTCGAGAAGCTGGTCAAGCACGAAGTGCTGGGCCTGCGTCGCGAGCGCGACAAGCTGGAAGCCTCGCTGGGCGGCATCAAGGACATGAACCGCCTGCCGGACGCCATCTTCGTGATCGACATCGGCCACGAAGACATCGCGATCAAGGAAGCCAAGAAGCTGGGCATCCCGGTCATCGCCGTGGTCGACACCAACTACAACCCGGAACTGGTTGATTACGCCATCCCGGGCAACGACGACGCCATCCGCGCCGTGCAGCTGTACGCCCGCGCTGCGGCCGACGCCGTGCTGGAAGGCAAGGCTGCTGCTCCGCACGCCGCCTCGGTGCGTGAGGAAGAGTTCGCTGAAGCCGCTGCTGAAGGCGAAGACAAGCCGGCCCGCCGCGCTCCGGCGAAGAAGGCCGCCAAGAAGGGCGACGACGCCCAGGCCTGATCCAGGCCCCGGGGTGGACGCCCGGCGTCCACCCTCCCTGCGCGCAGCCCTTGGCGCGTGACAGGACCGTGTCACACGGGCCGGCCACCATGCCGGCCCAACCCCTTTCTTTCGTGAGGTAATCCCGTGGAAATCACTGCTTCCCTGGTCAAGGAACTGCGCGAGCGCACCGGCGCCGGCATGATGGAATGCAAGAAGGCGCTCACCGAAGCCAACGGCGACATCAACGCCGCTGCTGAAGCCATGCGCAAGTCCGGCGCTGCCAAGGCCGACAAGAAGGCTGACCGCGTGGCTGCCGAAGGCCGTCTGGGCCTGGCCCAGGATGGCGGCAAGGCCGTGCTGGTCGAAGTCAACTCGGAAACCGACTTCGTCGCCAACGACGACAACTTCAAGTCCTTCGTCAACGCCGTCGCCGCTGCTGCCCTGGCATCGGGCGCCAACGACGTCGAAGCCGTGAAGGCTGCCAAGCTGGCCGATGGCCGCACCGTTGAAGAAGCCCGCGCCACCGCCGTGCAGACCCTGGGTGAGAACATCCAGATCCGTCGCATGGTGAAGGTGGATGGCAACAACACCATCGGCGCCTACGTCCACACCAACGGCAAGGTCGGCGTGCTGGTCGACCTGGTCGGCGGCGACGTCGAGCTGGCCCGTGGCCTGGCCATGCACGTGGCCGCGCTGAAGCCGCCGCACAACAAGGCTGCCGATGTGCCGGCCGAGTTCGTCGAGAAGGAAAAGGAAATCGAACTGGCGAAGATGTCCGAGAAGGACAAGTCCAAGCCGGCCGACATCCTGGAAAAGATCATCAGCGGCAAGATCAACAAGATCGTCAGCGACGTGACCCTGTACGGCCAGACCTACGTGCTGGGCGACACCACCGTCGAGCAGGTGGTCAAGGCCGCCGGCGCCGACGTGGCGGGCTTCAAGCTGCTGATCGTGGGCGAAGGCATCGAGAAGGTGGTGGAAGACTACGCCGCCGAAGTCGCCAAGGCGATGCAGGTCTGATTCCAGCCCTCCGGCTGTGAAGCGACCAGAAGAGCCGCGGGAAACCGCGGCTCTTTTTTTATGCCCACTGCACCCGTGGGTGCGCACCGTTGGTGCGCACACCGACACCGGCGCCCAGGGACCTTTGCGTTGCGCACCAATCAAGCCGATACTCGGCGCAGGGAAACCGCAGTCATTTAGCAGGAACGAAAATTGCGGACTGTGATGCATTCCTAGGTATTCTTGTCCCAATGGAATTGAACGACCCGACATGCCTCCCGAGCTGACAGCTGCCCTGGCGCTCTGCCGCAACCTGCCTTCGCCACCCGGTATTGCCCTGCGCATCATCGAACTGGCCCAGGACCCGGAAGCGGACATCGCCACCGCCGCCGACATCATCGCCATCGACATGGCGTTGAGCGCTCGCATGCTGCGCATCGCCAATTCCCCCCTGTACGCCAGCCGGCGCCGGATCGAGAACCTCGGCCAGGCGCTGACCATGCTCGGCCTGAACGCCACGATCAGCCTGGCCCTCGGCTTCACCGTCACCCAGGGCCTGACCGGCGGCAGTGGCGAGGGCCACGACCTGCGCCAGCGCGCCTGGAAGCGCAGCATCCTCAGCGCCCTGGCCGCCAGCCAACTGGGACAGGCCCGCGGCCTGCGCCGCCTGGAAGAACTGATGCTGGCCGGCCTGCTGCAGGACCTGGGCGTGCTGTGCCTGGCCCAGGCCGAATCGGAACGCTACCTGCCCCTGCTGCGCGAAGCGCGCGACAACACCGACCTGGTCGCGCGCGAGCGCGAGGAACTGGGCTGCAGCCATGCCGACGTCGGCGCCTGGGTGGCCGAGCAATGGGGCCTGCCGCGCTATCTGGTGGAGAGCATCAGCCACAGCGAGGACCAGGACGCGGTCGAATCGCCCTTCCAGGCCTGCGTGCAGCTGTCCGGCGCCGTCGCCGACATCTGGCTGGACGAGGATGCCGACACCGCCCGCGAACGCGCCCTGCAGCAGGTGCACGACCAGCTGGAACTGGACAGCGCCCGCTTCGACCAGGTGCTCGCCCGCATCAGCGAGGCCCTGCCGGACATCGCCAGCCTGTTCGAGGCCGGGCTGAACTCGCCTTCGCGCGTGCGTGAACTGATCGACCACGCACAGGAGCTTGCCACCCTGCGCAACCTGCGCGAACTGCAGGATGCCGACCAGGCGCGCCGCCGCGCCGACGAATTCGAAGCCCGGGCCAAGCGCCTGGCCGACCAGGCCCATCGCGACGCGCTGACCGGCGTGCTCAACCGCCGCCAGCTGGAAGCGGTGCTTGAGCAGGAGTTCCTGCGTGCCGGCCGCCAAGGCTGGCCGCTGTCGGTGGCGTTCATCGACCTGGACGATTTCAAGAAGATCAACGACGCGCATGGCCACCTGACCGGCGATGAGGTGCTGCGCGCCTTCGCCGGCAAGCTGCAGGGCCAGCTGCGCAACAGCGACACCGTGGCCCGTTTCGGTGGCGAGGAATTCGTCGCACTGCTGCCCAATACCAGCGAAACCGTGGCACTGGACGTGATCCGCCGGGTGCTGGCCAACATCGTCGCCACCCCGATGGCCGAGCTGGAAGGCGGCCCTCTGTTCGTCACCTTCTCGGCCGGCGTGGCCACCCAGGGCGGCTACGAGCGCTTCGCCGACGTGCAGGACCTGTTGCGCGCGGCGGACGACGTCCTGTACCGATCCAAGAATCTCGGCCGCAACCGGGTGATCGCCCGCTCCCCTGGCGCTCTTGGCCACGATGAGCTGTCGGCGACCGCTGGCGCCGAACTGGGCTGAACGGGGAGCCCCGGCTGGCTGGGGCAAACGCCGGAATTTTGCGCCGCAGTGCACAAAACACTTTGGCAGGACGCTGCATGCGCGTAGAATCGCCCGCGATTTCCACGCACCCGAGGTCCCCATGTCCAAGCTCGCCTATCGCCGCATCCTTCTGAAACTGTCCGGGGAGGCGCTGATGGGAGATGAGGACTACGGCATCGACCCGAAGATCATCAACCGCCTGGCCCGCGAGGTCATCGAAGCCCAGCAGGCCGGTGCCGAAGTGGCCCTGGTGATCGGCGGCGGCAACATCTTCCGCGGTGCCGGCCTGGCCGCTGGCGGCATGGACCGCGTCACCGGCGACCAGATGGGCATGCTGGCCACGGTCATCAACGCCCTGGCCATGCAGGACGCCCTGGAGAAGCTGGGCGCCAAGGCCCGCGTGATGAGCGCGATCAAGATCAACGACGTGTGCGAGGACTACATCCGCCGCCGCGCCATCCGCCACCTGGAAAAGGGCCGCCTGGTGATCTTCGCCGCCGGCGTCGGCAGCCCGTTCTTCACCACCGATTCCGGCGCCGCCCTGCGCGCGATCGAGATCGGCGCCGACCTGCTACTGAAGGCCACCAAGGTCGACGGCGTGTACGACAAGGACCCGAACAAGCACAGCGATGCGGTGCGCTTCGACAGCCTGAGCTACGACGAAGTGATCCGGCGCGGCCTGGAAGTGATGGATACCGCCGCCTTCGCCCTGGCCCGTGACAGCGACCTGCCGATGCGCGTGTTCGACATGGGCCAGCCGGGCGAGCTGCTGAAGATCCTCAACGGCGAGAACATCGGCACCCTGGTCCAGGGCCGCGATCAGGCCTGAGCCTGAGCGCGAGGCGACAACCGGGCCGATCCAGGCCCGGCAGCGTCCCGTATTCGCCTATAATCGCCCGATTCCAGATACATCCAGGACCGGGCGATGCTCAACGACATCAAGAACAACGCGCAGACGCGCATGGCCAAGAGCATCGACGCTCTGAAGCACACCCTCACCTCCATCCGCACCGGGCGTGCCACTCCCGCCCTGCTGGACCGCGTGACGGTGAATGCCTATGGCAATGCCAGCACCCCGCTGAACCAGGTCGCCTCGATCTCCAACGCTGATGCCCACTCGCTGCTGGTCACGCCCTTCGACAAGAGCATGATCAAGGAAATCGAGAAGGGGCTGTACAACCACGAGTTCACTCCGAACACGCTGGGCGCCGCAATCCGCATCAACATGCCGCCGCCGACCGAAGAGCGCCGCAAGGAGCTGGTCAAGCAGGTGCAGAAGGAAGGCGAAGGCGCCAAGATTGCCGTGCGCAACATCCGTCAGGACGCAAACAAGGAAATCGCCAAGCTGGTCAAGGACAAGGCGATCAGCGAAGACGAGAAGAAGCGCGGCGAAGACGACATCCAGAAGCTGACCGACGCCAACATCAAGGACGTCGACAAGGTCGTCGCCGACAAGGAAAAAGAACTGCTGTCGGTCTGAAGTCGATGCCTTCAGTCCCGCCTCCGTTGCCGGCTGCCCTGCCCCGCCACGTTGCCATCATCATGGATGGCAACGGCCGTTGGGCGCAGCAGCGCCGCCGCCCGCGCGTGATCGGCCACCGTGCCGGCGCGCGCGCGGTCAACCGCACCATCGAGCGCTGCCTTGAACTGGGCATTCCCGCGCTGACCCTGTTCGCGTTCTCCAGCGAGAACTGGGGCCGGCCGCAGGAAGAAGTCGATGCGTTGATGAAGCTGTTCCTCGGCGCGCTCGACCGCGAAGTGGACGAGCTGCACCGGCGTGGCGTGCGCGTGCGCTTCATCGGTGAACGCGAGCGCTTCGGTGCCGGCCTGGTCAGCCGCATGCAGCTGGCCGAGCAGCGCACCGCTGACAACACCACCCTGACCCTGTCGATCGCCGCCAGCTACGGTGGCCGCCAGGATATCGCCCGTGCCGCGCGCGCCCTGGCCGTGGAAGTGGCCGCGGGCCGCCTGCTGCCCGAACAGATCGACGAATCGCTGCTGGGCAGCCAGGTGGCCCTGGCCGACCTGCCGGCCCCGGACCTGTTCATCCGCACCGGCGGCGATACCCGCATCAGCAACTTCCTGCTGTGGCAGCTGGCCTACACCGAGCTGTGGTTCACCGAGGCCCTGTGGCCGGACTTCGATGCCGAACTGCTGCAGCAGGCGCTGGACGCCTATGCCAGCCGCGAGCGTCGTTTCGGTTTGACCAGCGCCCAGATCGCCGCACTGGCCACCGAGACCTCCAGCCCATGACCAAGACCCGAGTACTCGCCGCGCTGATCATGGCGCCGGTGGCCATTGCCGCGATCCTGCTGCTGCCGACGCAATGGCTGGCCGCCGCCGCTGCCGCCGTGCTGCTGATCGGCCTGTGGGAGTGGCTGAAGCTGGCCGGCATCGAAGACACCCTGGCGCGCACCGTGCTGCTGGTGCTGAACCTGCTGCTGATGGTGCTGCTGGTGTGGGCCGATGGCAGCACGCTGGTGCTGTTCCAGATCACGACACTGGCCGGTGTCGCCTGGTGGCTGGCCGCGCTGGTCTGGCTGCGCTTCTTCCACTTCGGCGCACAGCCGACGGCGCCCTCGCGGATCGTGAAGATGCTGGCCGGCACCCTGGCCATCGTGCCGGCCTGGGCCGCACTGGTGCTGATCCATGCCGGCGGCGATCCGCCGGGCAAGCAGGGCCACCTGTGGCTGCTGGCCGCGCTGGCGCTGGTCTGGGCAGCCGATTCGGGCGCCTATTTCGCCGGCCGGCGCTTCGGCAAGCACAAGCTGGCCCCGCGCATCAGCCCCAACAAGACCTGGGAAGGCCTGTTCGGCGGCCTGCTGGCCGGTGTTGCCGTGGCCGTGGGCCTGGGCTGGTTGGCGGGCATCGACGTCGCGCACCTGCCGGGCCTGCTGATCACCTCGGTGGTGGCGGTGTTCGCATCGGTGCTGGGCGATCTGTTCGAAAGCCTGATCAAGCGCCACGCCGGTGCCAAGGACTCCGGTCACCTGATTCCGGGCCATGGCGGCGTGCTCGACCGTGTCGACGGCGTCCTCGCCGCCGTTCCGGTGTTCGCGCTGGGCAAGGAAATCTTCGGGTTCTGACCATGAATGCTGCTGCAGACCTGCGCCGGGTCGCCGTTCTCGGCGCCACCGGCTCGATCGGTGCCTCCACGCTGGACGTGATCGCCCGCCACCCGCAGCGCTACCGGGCGACCGTGCTGGCTGCCGGCCGCCAGCTGCAGGCCTTGCTGGCACTGTGCCGCCAGCACGAACCCGAGCACGCGGTGATCGCTGACGAGTCGCTGTACGCCGGGCTGCGCGATGGCCTGCGCGAGGCTGGGCTGTCCACCGAGGCCCATGCGGGTGCCGCCGCACTGGACCAGCTGGCCGCCAGCGATGCCTGCGACACCGTGGTCGCGGCCATCGTCGGCGCCGCCGGGCTGTCCTCGACCCTGGCCGCCGCAGCGGCCGGCAAGCGCATCCTGCTGGCCAACAAGGAGTCGCTGGTGCTGGCCGGCGAGCTGCTGACCCGCACCGCCGAACGTGCCGGCGCCGAAATCATCCCGATCGACAGCGAACACAGCGCGATCTTCCAGTGCCTGCGCTCGCGCGATGCCAGCATCGAGGGGGCCGGCGTACGCCGGATCCTGCTGACCGCCTCCGGCGGCCCGTTCCGTGGCCGCAGCCGTGCCGAGCTGGCCCAGGTCACCCCGGCGCAGGCGGTGGCACACCCGAAGTGGTCGATGGGGCCGAAGATCTCGGTCGATTCGGCGACGTTGATGAACAAGGGCCTGGAAGTCATCGAGGCGCATCACCTGTTCGCGGTGCCCGGCGAGCGCATCGAGGTGCTGGTGCATCCGCAGAGCCTGGTGCATTCGCTGGTCGAGTTCGTGGACGGCTCGACCCTGGCGCAGATGGGCCTGCCGGACATGCGCACCACGCTTGCGGTCGGCCTCGGCTGGCCGCAGCGCATCGAGTCTGGCGTGGCCGGGCTGGATCTGCTGGCCCAGGGCCGGCTGGATTTCGAGGCCCCGGACACCGACGCGTTCCCCTGCCTGGCCCTGGCCTGGCAGGCGATGCAGGCCGGCGGCACCGCACCGGCGGTGCTGAACGCCGCCAACGAAGAGGCGGTTTCAGCATTTCTTCAGGGCCGGATCGGTTTCCTGACCATCCCGGAGCTGGTTGCTAACGCTCTTTCAACACTGCCGACCCAAGCAGCCGATACACTGGAGGTCCTGTTGTCCGCCGACCAGCGGGCACGCCAGCTGACCCTGAACGCCATCGACGCCGCCTGAACGATTGCCTCGCCCCGCATGACGACGCCGCCTCTGCCCGCCACTGTGAGCCTGCATGACTGACTTCATCGGATCGGTCTGGTGGATGATTGTCAGCCTCGGGCTGCTGGTCACGTTCCACGAATTCGGGCATTACTGGGTCGGCCGCCTGTGCGGGGTCAAGATCCTGCGCTTCTCGGTCGGCTTTGGCCGCCCGCTGTGGTCACGCCGCGACCGGCACGGCACCGAGTTCGCCATCGCCGCCATTCCGCTGGGCGGCTACGTGAAATTCCTCGACGAACGCGAGGTCGAAGTCCATCCGCACGAGCGCGGCCAGGCCTTCAACCACAAGACCGTCTGGCAGCGCATCGCGATTGTCGCCGCCGGCCCGATCGCCAACCTGCTGCTGTGCATCCTGCTGCTGTGGGCGATGTTCGTGATCGGCAAGCAGGATTATTCGCCGACCATCGGCCGGGTCAGCGGCATCGCCGCCACGGCCGGGCTGCTCAGCGGCGACCGCGTGCTGCGGGTGGATGACCGCCAGGTGGTCACGCTGGGCGATGCCAGCATGGCACTGACTGCGGCGGCGATGGACCGCCGCGACGTGAAGCTGGAAGTGCTCGACCCTGCCGACCAGGTGCGCGTGCGTACCCTGCCGCTGTCGCAGCTGCCGGCCGGATTCGATGAACGGCGGGTACCGATCCTGGCCGGCCTGTACTGGCAATCCTGGCTGCAGCCGGCGCTGGTCGACTCGTTGACCGCCGATTCGGCGGTCGCCGGGCAGCTGCAGCCGGGTGATCTGATCGTAGCGATCGATGGCCAGCGCATTGACAGCGTCGACCAGGTCATCGGCGAAATCCAGGCCCTGGGCCGCGCCGGTGGCCCGGGCATGATCGAGGTCCTGCGCGGCGGCGAACGCCTTGCGCTGGAAGTGACACCGCGACAGGGCAAGGATGGCAAGGGCAACCCGGTCTGGCAGATCGGCGTCGGTTTCCCCACCACCTACAGCCCCGCCTACGACACCCTGCTGCGCTATGGACCGCTCGACGCGGTGACCGTGGCCGTTCGCGAAACCGGCCGCCTGGCCGCCGACTCGCTGGGCATGATGGGTCGCATCGTCACCGGCAAAGCCTCGCTGCAGAACGTTTCCGGGCCGGTCACCATTGCCCGCGTGGCCAATGTCTCGGCCAAGCGCGGCCTCGACTGGTTCCTGCAGTTCCTTGCCCTGCTGTCGCTCAGCCTGTGCATCATCAACCTGCTGCCGATCCCGATCTTGGACGGCGGGCACCTGCTGTATTACCTTATCGAGTTGGTCAAGGGCAGCCCGCTGAGCGAGCGTGCCATCGCCGCCGGCCAATACATCGGCCTGGCGTTGCTGGCCGGGCTGATGGGGTTGGCGTTCTACAACGACATCCTCGGCCTGGTCCCGCGATGAACTTTTCCACGTTGTTGCCGTCTACAGCGTCGGCATCCCGCACCAATGAAATCGACCTTCCTACCGGACGTGACATGACGCGACTCCCCAATCGCCGCCTGCTGGCCCTCGCCCTCGCCGCCGTCACCGGCGCTCCCGCCCTGGCCCAGGCAGCCGAGCCCTTCACTGTCAGCGACATCCGCGTCGATGGCCTGCAGCGCATCAGCTCGGGCACGGTGTTCACCTACCTGCCGGTGGAGCGTGGCGAGACCATCACCGACAACAAGGTCGGCGAGACCATCCGCGCCCTGTACAAGACCGGCTTCTTCGAAGACGTCCAGCTGGACCGCCAGGGCAGCATCCTGGTGGTCACCGTCAAGGAACGCCCGGCAATCAACAAGCTGACCGTCACCGGCAACAAGGACATCAAGTCCGAACAGCTGCTGAAGGGCCTGTCCGACATCGGCCTGACCGAAGGCGGCACCTTCGACCGCCTGAGCCTGGACCGCGTGACCCAGGAACTGCGTCGCCAGTACAACGACCGTGGCAAGTACACCGTCGAGATCACCCCGACCGTGAGCCCGCTGGACCGCAACCGCGTGGACATCGCGATCGCCATCAAGGAAGGCAAGGCGGCCAAGATCCGTCACGTCAACCTGGTCGGTACCGAGAAGTTCGAGAGCAAGGACATCCTGGAGACCTGGGAGTCCAGGGAGCACAACTGGGCGTCGTGGTACCGCCGTGACGACCAGTACTCCAAGGAAAAGCTGTCCGGCGACCTGGAGAAGCTCAACTCCTGGTACCTGGACCGCGGCTATGTCGACTTCAGCATCGATTCGACCCAGGTCTCGATCAGCCCCGACAAGCGCGACATGTTCCTCACCGCCGGCGTGACCGAGGGTGCGCAGTACAAGATCTCCGAGATCAAGGTCAGCGGCGACACCATCCTCCCGCAGGAGGACGTCGAGCGCATGGTGATCCAGAAGTCCGGCGACACGTTCTCGCGTGCACTGCTGGAGTTCAGCTCGGACACCATCACCAATTCGCTGTCCAACATCGGCTACGCGTTCGCCAAGGTGAACCCGATCCCGACCACCAACCGCCCCGACCAGACTGTGGCGATCAACATGCAGGTCGTGCCGGGCCCGCGCGTGTCGGTGCGCCGCATCCTGTTCCGTGGCAACACCCGCACCTCCGACGAAGTGATGCGTCGCGAAATGCGCCAGTTCGAGAACAGCTGGTACTCGCAGGCCGCGATCGACCGTTCCAAGATCCGCCTGCAGCGCCTGGGCTACTTCGAGTCGGTGGACGTCGAAACCCCGGCCGTCAGCGGCAGCAACGACCAGGTCGACGTCGTATACAACGTCAAGGAAACCACCTCCGGCAGCTTCGTGTTCGGCCTGGGCTACTCGCAGTCCTACGGCATGACCACCTCGGTGCAGCTGTCGCAGAACAACTTCCTCGGCGGCGGCAACCGCGTGTCGGTCGAAGCCTCGCGCAGCAGCTACCTGCAGCGCTATGGCTTCAGCTACACCAATCCGTACTTCACCGATGACGGCGTGTCGCTGGGCTACAACCTGTCCTGGCGCGAACTGGACTACTCCGACTTCAACACCGCGCAGTACAACAGCACCAATGGTTCGGCACAGGTGGTGTTCGGCGTGCCGATCACCGAGACCGATACCGTCTCGCTGATGTTCGGCATCGACAGCAACCAGATCACCACCTACCCTGGCTCGACCCCGCAGTCGATCATCGACTACATCAACGTGCTGGGCAGCAAGACCTTCCACGCGTGGCGCACGGAACTGGGCTGGGCTCGTGACTCCCGTAACGACTACTTCATGCCGACCCGCGGCACCTATCAGCGCGTTGGCCTGGAAACGACGCTGCCGGGCTCGACCATCGAGTACTACAAGCTGAATTACCAGATCAGCAAGTACTGGCCGATCATGCCGTCGCTGGTGATCAACACGCGCGCCGAAGTCGGTTACGGCGACAGCTACGGCAAGGACAAGACCGCGATGGTGCCGGACAAGGATGGCAAACTGCGCCCGGTCACCGCCACCGGACTGCCGTTCTATGAGAACTTCTACGCTGGCGGTACCAACTCGGTGCGCGGCTTCGAGGACAACACCCTCGGCCCGCGCGAAGTCACCAACGGCTATCCGGAAGGCCAGCCGCTGGGTGGTTCGCTGAAGACCGTCGGTTCGGTCGAAGCCTACTTCCCGCGCCTGTTCGACAGCCCGTCGGCGCGCGTGTCGGCCTTCGTCGACTTCGGCAACGTCTACAACGGCACCAAGAACTTCAAGGCCAACGAACTGCGCGTGTCCACCGGTGTGGCCCTGTTGTGGCGCGCCCCGGTCGGTCCGATCTCGATCAGCTACGCCTTCCCGCTGAAGAAGGAAGACGACGACAAGATCGAACGCCTGCAATTCACCTTCGGTGGGCAGTTCTGACGAACCGCCCTGCGGTTCATCAGAACTGCACGCGCATCCCTCCTATCCCCCGCGCCGTCGGCGCGCCCCCCTTAACAAAGGGGGGCTCTCCACCAGACGGGGTGCGAAGCGCCGGGCCCTGCCCGGCGTTTTCGTTTGGTCCGGATGCCGGAAGCGCCCGCTCTGCTTTTGAGCTTTGATCTTTTCTGTTTTTCCGTGGCTGGCACACGCGCCACGCCGCCGGAGGTCAGACGGGGTGGGGCTGCGGGGGTGTGAGCCGCATGGATGCGGCGACCAAGGCTACATGGACGTACTTGCGCCGTCCCCCGCAGCCCCGCCCCGTCCGACCCAGCCCATGGGACTGGCTCTGCCGGCCGCGAGGGGCCCCGCCGTTGGCTGCATGACCGCCCCGCATGACCGCAATGGCGTCACACGTTAAACTCCCGCCGTGAATACTCCCACCTACACCGCCCAGCAACTCGCCGAGCAGTTCGGCCTGCAGGTCCATGGCGACCCCGCCACCGCCATCCATGGCGTGGCCACCCTCGCCCATGCCGGTCCTGGCCAGCTGACGTTCCTCTCCAATCCGCGCTACCGCGCCCAGCTGGCCGATAGCCAGGCCTCGCTGGTGGTGCTGCGGGCCGACGACGCCGAGGCCGCCCCGGGCGCCGCGCTGGTGGCCAAGGACCCGTACACGGCCTTCGCCAAGATCGCCGCGCTGTTCGACATCGCGCCGACACGGCCGCCAGGCATCCACCCCAGCGCCGTCATCGACCCCACCGCCCAGGTTGCAGCCAGCGCCCATATCGGCCCGTTCGTCTCCATCGGCGCGCGCAGCGTGGTCGGCGAGAACTGCATCATCGGCACCGGCAGCGTGATCGGCGAAGACTGCAGCCTCGACAGCGGCTGCGAGCTGATCGCGCGGGTCACCCTGGTCACCCGGGTCAGGCTCGGCAAGCGCGTGCGCGTGCATCCTGGCGCCGTGCTCGGCGCCGATGGCTTCGGCCTGGCAATGGACGCCGGCAAGTGGATCAAGGTGCCGCAGCTGGGCGGCGTGCGCATCGGCGACGATTGCGAGATCGGCGCCAATACCTGCGTCGACCGCGGTGCGCTGGAAGACACCGTGCTGGACGACGACGTGCGCCTGGACAACCTGGTGCAGATCGCACACAACGTTCAGATCGGCGCGCACTCGGCCATCGCCGGCTGCACCGGCATCGCCGGCAGCGCCAAGATCGGCCGTTACTGCCTGCTTGGCGGCCACGTCGGCGTGGTTGGCCACCTGGAGATCTGCGACAAGGTCGTGATCACCGGCAAATCGGTGGTCCGCAACTCCATCCATGAGCCGGGCGAGTACTCGTCCGGCACCCCGTTGACCGATAACCGCACGTGGCGCAAGAACGCCGCGCGCTTCAAGCAGCTGGACGCATTGGCTCGCCGCGTCCTGGCCGCTGGCAAGGAGAAAGAATGAACGACACGCTGCAGCTTCCTATCGACGTCTGCCAGATCCAGGAACTGCTCCCGCACCGTTACCCGTTCCTGCTGGTCGACCGGGTGCTTGAGCTCGACATCGAGGCCAAGCGCATCCTGGCGCAGAAGAACGTGAGCATCAACGAGCCCTTCTTCCAGGGCCACTTCCCGGGCCGCCCGATCATGCCCGGCGTGCTGATCATCGAAGCGCTGGCCCAGGCCGGTGGCGTGATGACCCAGCTCACGCTCGGCCGTGACTCGCAGTCCAAGCTCTTCTACATGGTCAAGGTGGAAAACGCCCGCTTCAACAAGCAGGTCGTCCCCGGCGACGTGCTGATGCTGGATGTGCAGATGAAGCGCCTGATCCGCAACATGGGCTGGTACTACGGCGAAGCCAAGGTCAACGGCGAAGTCGTTGCCTCGGCCGAAGTCATGTGCGCCGGCGCCAAGGGCTGATCCACTGGAGGCAGGAATGACTGACAACGCACCCCGGATCCACCCGACCGCCGTCATCGATCCGGCCGCACGCCTGGCCGACGATGTGCAGGTGGGCGCCTTCAGCCTGATCGGTGCCGATGTGGAAATCGGCGCCGGCACGGTGGTCGGCCCCCATTGCAGCATCCATGGCCCGACCCGGATCGGCCGCGACAACCGCTTCATCGGCCACGCGGCGATCGGTGGCGAGCCGCAGGACAAGAAATTCGCCGGCGAGCGTACGGAGCTGGTGATCGGCGACCGCAACGTGTTCCGCGAATTCGTCACCGTCAACCGCGGCACCGGCGGCGGCGGCGGCATCACCACCATCGGCGATGACAACTGGATGCTGGCCTACACGCACGTGGCGCACGACTGCCACGTCGGCAACTTCTGCGTGTTTTCCAACAACACCACCCTGGCCGGCCACGTCATCGTGGGGGATTACGTGATCATCAGCGGCTTCGCCGGTGCCCACCAGTTCTGCCGCATCGGCGCGCACGCCTTCCTCGGCATGGGCGCGCTGACCAATGGCGACGTTCCGCCGTTCACCATGGTCGGCACCGATTCGCTGGGCCGCCCGCGCGGCATCAACAGCGAGGGCCTGAAGCGCCGCGGTTTCGATGCCGAGCGCATCTCGGCCATCAAGCGTGCCTACCGCACCCTGTACGTGGCAGGCCTGCCGCTGGCCGAGGCCAAGGTGCAGCTGACCGAACAGGCGCGTGCCAGCGATGACGTGAAGGCGATGCTGGACTTCATCGAGCACGCCGAGAGGCCCTTGCTGCGATGAGCAGCACGACCGGCCAGGCGCCGGCCGGCGCCGCTGTGATTCCGCTGGCCTCGATGGCCGGCAGCGTCCCTGCGCAGCGGGTGCTCAGCGAGCGCCCGTTGCGGATCGCACTGGTGGCCGGTGAAGCGTCCGGCGATCTGCTGGGTGCGGGGCTGGTGCGTGAACTGAAAGCACGCTTTCCTAACGCCGAATTCGCCGGCATCGGCGGCGATGCGATGCGCAGCGCCGGCTGCCAGACCTGGCATGACGCCAGCGAACTGGCGGTGATGGGGCTGACCGAAGTACTGCGCCACCTGCCACGACTGCTGAAGCTGCGCTCGGCGTTCCGCCAGCGTGCACTGGAATGGCAGCCGGATGTGTTCATCGGCATCGACGCCCCCGACTTCAACCTTGGCATCGAGCGCTGGCTCAAGCAGCGTGGCGTGCGCACCGTGCACTACGTCAGCCCCTCGGTCTGGGCCTGGCGCGAGAAGCGCGCCGAAAAGATCGGCAACAGCGCCGACCTGGTGCTGTGCCTGTTCCCGATGGAACCGCCGATCTACGCCAGGCACGGCATCGATGCGCGTTTTGTCGGCCACCCGATGGCCGACGACATTCCGCTGCAGGGCAACCGCGAGGAGGCGCGCGCCACGCTTGGCCTGCCGACCTCGGCCAAAGTGCTGGCGGTACTGCCGGGCAGCCGCCTGGGCGAGATCTCACGCCTGGGCGAACCGTTCTTCGAAGCCGCCTGGCAGGTCTCCGAACGCATCCCCGGCCTGCATGTGGTGGTGCCTGCCGCCAATCCGGCGTGCAGGCAGCTGATCGAAGAACAGCTCTCACGCTCGGCGCTGCCGGTGGCCTATTCGCATGTACTCGACGGCCAGGCGCGCAACGCGATGATCGCCGCCGACGTCGTCGTGCTGGCCTCGGGCACCGCCACGCTGGAAGCGATGCTGGTCAAGCGCCCGATGGTGGTCGGCTACCGCGTCAACGAGCTGACCTACCGCCTGGTCAAGGCGCTGGGCCTGATCAAGGTCGACCGTTTCGCGCTTCCCAACATCCTGGCCGGCCAGGATCTGGCCCCGGAACTGATGCAGCACGACTGCACGCCGGACAAGCTGGCGGCGGCCATCCAGCAGTGGTTCGACCATCCGCAGCGCACGGCCGACCTGCAGGGCACCTATGCCCGCCTGCATGAACGCCTGCGCCGCAACGCCTCGGCACGTGCCGCCGATGCGGTCGGCGAGCTGCTGATGCGCGACCAGGCCAAGGCATGAGCCGGCGCCACGCCGCGTCGGCGAGCCTGGCCTTGTTCGATGGCACGGCCGTGGTCGAGCCCGAGCGCCTGATCGCAGGCGTTGACGAGGCCGGGCGCGGCCCGCTGGCCGGGCCGGTGGCCGTTGCCGCGGTGGTGTTTGACCCGGCAAGGCCACGCATCAACGGCCTGGATGATTCCAAGCAGCTCGCCGCCGCGCGCCGCGAGCAACTGCATGACCGCATCATCGAGCGGGCCCTGGCCTGGCATGTGGTGCTGGTCGACGTGGACACCATCGATCGCCTGAACATCTACCAGGCCACCCTGCAGGGCATGCGCGAGGTGGTCGCCGCCGTGGCCCATGTGGCCGGCTTCGCCCGCATCGATGGCAACGTGGTTCCGAAGGGGCTGGTGCTGCCTGCGCAGGCCCTGGTCGGCGGCGACGGCATCGACCGCGCAATCATGGCTGCGTCGATCCTGGCCAAGGTCTCGCGCGATCGCTACATGCAGGACGTGCACGCCCGGCACCCGCAGTACGGCTTCGAGCAGCACAAGGGCTATGGCACCCCGGCCCACCTGGCCGCCCTGCGTGAACACGGCCCCTGCGTGGAACACCGCCGCAGCTTCGCCCCGGTGCGCGAATGCCTGGAAGCGCCGCAAGGGGCGGCCATCCTCGCGACCACCTGAACGGCTGCTGCAATCCCGCTGGGGAATAGTCCCCCTGGGTCATGGGGACGCGCCCACGGCGCGAGGGTCGGGAAGCATGGTGGGACCGGGCCCACGGTTCGCCTGCGGACCCTGCGTAGCGATAGCGCGAATGCGATATCGCGTGCCGTCAAGAGCTTGTCGGCACCCCCTGCCCTCGCTACCCTGACCGGGCACTCCAGCGCTTCCCGACCCCGGCGACGATTTCCCCGTCGGCACCCGGGGCCCGCGCGCTCCAACCTGGTCCGGCATGTCCAACTCCCGCTTCGTACATCTCCACGTCCACACCGAGTTCTCGCTGGCGGACTCGACCATCCGTGTGCCGGCCAAGCCGGACCAGGCGGACCCGAAGAAGGCCAAGCAGGCCAATCTGCTGTCACGCTCGGTCGAGCTCGGGCTGCCCGCGCTGGCCGTGACCGACCTCAACAACCTGTTCGCCCTGGTCAAGTTCTACAAGGCCGCCGAAAGCGTGGGCATCAAGCCGATCGCCGGCGCCGACGTGCTGATCGCCGAGGAAGGCCAGGACCCCTGGCGGATGACCCTGCTGTGCCGCGACCGCGAGGGCTACCTGAGCCTGTCGCGGCTGCTGACCCGCGCCTGGATGGAAGGCCATCGCCCGGAAGGCGGCGTGGCCGTGCACCCGGACTGGCTGAAGGCCGGCAACGCCAACCTGTTCGCGCTGGCCGGGCGGCAGAGCCTGGCCGGGCGCCTGGCGCTGGACGGCAAGCATGAGCTGGCCGAACAGCAGCTGGCCGACTGGCAGCGCGTGTTCGGCGATGGCCTGCACCTGGAACTGACCCGTACCGGCCGCGAAGGCGAGGAGACCTTCAACCAGTTCGCGCTGATGGCCGCCGGCCAGCGCGGCCTGCCGGTGGTGGCCAGCAACGATGTGCGCTTCCTGTCGCCGTCGGATTTCAGCGCGCACGAAGCACGCGTGTGCATTTCCACCGGCCGCGTGCTGGACGACCCCAAGCGTCCGCGCGAGTACAGCGACCAGCAGTACCTGAAGTCGGCCGAGGAGATGTGCGCGCTGTTCGCCGACATCCCCGATGCGATCGACAACACGCTGGCGCTGGCCGAGCGCTGCAACATCGAGATGCGGCTGGGCACCTACTTCCTGCCCAACTACCCGGTGCCGGACGACGAGACCCTGGACACCTGGATCCAGAAGATGTCGCGCGATGGCCTGGAAGAGCGCCTGGAGAAGAATCCGCTGGCGCCGGGCAAGACCCGCGAAGAGTACTTCGAGCGCCTGGAGTTCGAGCTCAACACCATCATCAAGATGGGCTTCCCGGGCTACTTCCTGATCGTGGCCGACTTCATCCAGTGGGGCAAGAACCAGGGCATTCCGATCGGCCCCGGCCGTGGTTCGGGTGCCGGTTCGCTGGTGGCGTGGGCACTGAAGATCACCGACCTGGACCCGCTGCCGTACAACCTGCTGTTCGAGCGCTTCCTGAACCCGGAACGCGTGTCGATGCCCGACTTCGACATCGACTTCTGCATGGACCGCCGCGACGAGGTGATCGACTACGTCGCACGCAAGTACGGGCGCGAGCGCGTCAGCCAGATCATCACCTACGGCACCATGGCCGCCAAGGCAGTGGTGCGCGACTCCGGCCGCGTGCTCGGCTTCCCGTACGGCCTGGTCGACGGCGTTTCCAAGCTGATTCCGAACATCCTCGGCATCCACCTGAAGGATGCGCTGGGCAAGGGCAAGGAAGGCCCCAGCTCGGAAATGGCCTCGGCCGAACTGATCCAGCGCTACGAGACCGAGGACGATGTCCGCGACCTGATCGACCTGGCGCTGCAGCTGGAAGACCTGACCCGCAACGCCGGCAAGCACGCCGGTGGCGTGGTGATCGGGCCGGAGCCGCTGAGCGAGTTCTGCCCGCTGTACGCCGAACATGACGAGAACGGGCTCGGCAAGAACCCGGTCACCCAGTTCGACAAGAACGACGTGGAAGAAGTGGGCCTGGTGAAGTTCGACTTCCTCGGCCTGCGCACGCTGACCATCATCGACTGGGCGGTGAAGGCGATCAACAAGCGCCATGAGCGCGCCGGCATCCCGCCGGTGGACATCGCCGCGATCCCGCTGGACGACACGCCCACCTACAAGGACATCTTCGCCAACGGCAATACCGGCGCGGTGTTCCAGTTCGAATCCTCGGGCATGCGCCGCCTGCTGAAGGACGCGCGCCCCGACCGTTTCGAAGACCTGATCGCGCTGGTGTCGCTGTACCGCCCCGGCCCGATGGACCTGATTCCCTCCTTCAACGCGCGTAAGCACGGCCAGGAAGAAATCATCTATCCCGATCCGCGCACCGAAGCGATCCTGAAGGACACCTACGGCATCATGGTGTACCAGGAGCAGGTGATGCAGATGGCGCAGATCGTCGGCGGCTACTCGCTGGGCGGCGCCGACCTGCTGCGCCGCGCGATGGGCAAGAAGGTGCCGGCGGAGATGGCCAAGCACCGCGAGATCTTCCGCGAAGGCGCGGCCAAGGACGGCGTGGACGAGGCCAAGGCCGATGCGATCTTCGACCTGATGGAGAAGTTCGCCGGCTACGGTTTCAACAAGTCGCACGCCGCCGCCTACGCGCTGGTCAGCTACCAGACCGCATGGCTGAAGCGCCATTACCCGGCCGAGTTCATGGCGGCCACGCTGTCCTCGGACCTGGACAACACCGACAAGGTGGTGGGCTTCCTCGACGAGGTGCGCAACCTCGGCCTGACCGTGCTGCCGCCGAAGGTGAACCAGTCGGCCTTCATGTTCGAAGCGGTGACGCCGGACACCATCCAGTACGGCCTGGGCGCGATCAAGGGCGTTGGCCAGGGTGCCTGCGAAGCCGTGGTCGACGAGCGCCTGAAGGGCGGCGAGTACAAGGACCTGCTCGACTTCTGCACGCGCGTCGGCTCGGCCAAGCTCAACCGGCGCACGCTGGAAGCGATGATCAACTGCGGCGCGCTGGACGAGCTCGGCCACAACCGCGCCTCGCTGATGCTGCAGCTGCCGGAGGTGATCAAGGCCACCGACCAGATGGCACGCGAGCGCGCGTCTGGCCAGAACTCGCTGTTCGGCGGCCCCGACCCGAGTGCAACCACGATCCAGCTGGACTTGCCCCAGGCCGAGGAATGGCCGTTGCTGCAACGCCTGAACGGCGAGCGCGACACGCTGGGCTTCTACCTCAGCGGCCACCCGTTTGATCCGTGGCGCGACGATGTGCGTGACCTGGTCGGCAACGACCTGGGTTCGGTGGAGAAGATCTGGAGCGCCAACAGCGGCGGTGGCGGCGGTGGCGAGAAGCGCTGGCGCCCGGAAGTGCAGACGGTGCTGGCCGGCCAGGTGGTCGGCGTGCGCCGCAAGGGCGAAAGCCAGATCTTCATCCAGCTCGAGGACGGTCGCGGCCGCGTCGAGTGCAGCGCGTTCTCCGACGCGATGGCCGAGTTCGGCCACCTGATGACCAAGGACCGCATCCTGGTGGTCAAGGGCGGCCTGCGCGAGGACGAGTTCAACGGCGGCTTCGCGCTGCGCATCCGCCAGGTCTGGGATTTCGACGAAGTCTGCGCCAACTACGCCACGCGGCTGTCGCTGCGCCTGGACCTGCGCCAGCAGCGCCCGGTCTGGGAACGCATCGATGCCCTGCTCGATCGCCATCGCCCGGGGCGCACCCCGCTGCGCCTGGACCTGCTGCTGAAGGGCCCACAGGGCGGCGTGGCCGGCATGCTTGATGTCTCCGGGCAGAGCGCGGTGCGCATCGACTCCAAGCTGATGGAGGCGCTGCGCGCCGATCCGGCCGTGCGCACGCTGAAGGTGCGCTACAGCCCGCCGTGGGCCAGCTGAGGCTGTGGCCCACGCCCCGGGCTGACTGGCGCCCCCTGCCCGGCTGCGCTACCGTCGCCTTCCAGACGAGGGCGTACGGGCGGTTTGCACGCATTCGGCTAGAATTCCCCTCTTCTTTACACGACGGCTTCCGATGAATCCGAACTACCTCGACTTCGAGCAACCCATCGCCGACCTGGAAGCCAAGATCCAGGAGCTGCGCAACGCCAGTGCCGGGCCGGCGGTCAATGTCGAGGCCGAAGTGCACGCGCTGCAGGACAAGCTGCGCATGCGCACCGCGCAGATCTTCCGCAACCTGACCTCGTGGCAGGTGCTGCAGCTGGCCCGCCACCCGTCGCGCCCGTATACCGCCGACTACATCCGCATCATCTGCGATGAGTTCCAGGAACTGGCCGGTGATCGCGCCTTCGCCGACGACAAGGCCATCATGGGCGGCCTGGCCCGCATCAACGGCCGCGCGGTGATGGTGATCGGCCACCAGAAGGGCCGCGACACCAAGGAAAAGATCAAGCGCAACTTCGGCATGCCCAAGCCGGAGGGTTACCGCAAGGCGCTGCGCCTGATGAAGATGGCCGAACGCTTCGGCCTGCCGGTGCTGACCCTGATCGACACCGCCGGCGCCTGGCCGGGCATCGACGCCGAATCGCGCGGCCAGTCCGAAGCGATCGCACGCAACCTGATCGAGATGGCTGAACTGAAGGTGCCGATCATCTGTACCGTGATCGGTGAAGGCGGCTCCGGCGGTGCGCTGGCGCTGGGCGTGGGCGACCGCACCGTGATGCTGGAGTACTCGGTGTACTCGACCATCACCCCGGAAGGCTGCGCCTCGATCCTGTGGAAGGACGCCGGCAAGGCCAAGGACGCGGCCGAGCAGCTGGGCCTGACCGCCCCGCGCCTGAAGAGCCTGGGCCTGGTCGACAAGGTCGTGCGCGAGCCGACCGGTGGCGCCCACCGCAACCCGATGCAGATGGCCAAGCGCCTGAAGGCCGTGCTGCTGAACGAACTGGACGCGCTGGAAAAGCTGCCCACCGAACAGCTGCTGGAACAGCGCTACACCCGCCTGCGCAGCTACGGCACGTACGAAGCGGCCTGATTCTTCGGCTTGTTACTTTCTTGCTCGTGCAAGAAAGTAACCAAAGAACACGCCGCCGAACGCGAGCCGGTGCCATGCACCGGTTCCCTGCGCTTCTCGGTGAATCAGGGGACGGCGCCGAACTCGCTGCGCTCAGACATCGGCGCCTCTTCGCCCCTGTTTCACCTGCGATGCTCGGCTCGCTCATGGCGGACCTGAACATCAAAAGCCACAGCTACACCCAGTAGATCCACGCCATGCGTGGATGCCTCTGCTTTGGCGAAGAATCACGCGAACCCGAAGAGCCAAGCACGGCTCTACGGATAGCGGGATCTCAGAACGGCTTGGCCAGCACCAGCCACACGATCGGAATGAACGCCAGCAGCGGGATCTCGTTGATCCAGCGCAGCGCGCGCGACGACGGCAGCGCCCTGCCCTTGGCCACGCCCTTCAGCAGCCGCCCGATCCAGATGAAATACGCCAGCAGCACCACCACCAGCCCCAGCTTGGCATGCAGCCAGCCAGCGCCGCCCGGCGCCACCATGGTCGGGAAATCCGGGATGACCTTGTAGCCCAGCCACAGCACCAGGCCCAGCAGGAAGGCCAGGCCGAACATCGAATGGCCGAAGCGGTACAGGCGCAGGCCCATCAGCTGCAGGCGCTCGGTCACGGCCGGCTGGCCCACGGTCTCGGCCAGGTTGACCAGGATGCGCGGCAGGTAGAACACCGTCGCCATCCACGCCACCACGAACACGATGTGGAAGGTCTTCACCCAGTAGTAGCTCTGCATGCGCTTGCTCCGGCGGCTGGCGTAGATGGGCGGTCATTCTCGCATGCCGTGGCGAAGCCGCTGCAGTCCCGCACGCCGCGACACATCGACGCATGGCGCGCCGCAACACCGTACGATAGGCGCCGTTTTCCCCGATCATGCACCGCCCCATGGACAAGACCTACGACGCCGCCTACTTCCAGCGCTGGTACCGCCGCGCCGACATCGGCGGCAGCGCCCGCCTGGCGCGCAAGGTCGCGTTGGCCGTGGCCAGTGCCGAGTACTACCTGGAGCGACCGATCCGCAGCGTGCTGGATATCGGCTGCGGCGAAGGCGCCTGGCGTGCGCCGCTGCTGAAGCTGCGTCCGAAGGTCGAATACCTCGGCTTCGACAGCAGCGAGTACGCTGTGCGCCGCTACGGCAGGACCCGCAACCTGCACCTGGCCAGCTTCGGCGATTTCGCCTGGCTGCGGCCCTGTGCCCCGGTCGACCTGCTGGTCTGCTCGGACGTGATGCACTACGTGCCCGACCGCGAGCTGCGCGCCGGCCTGGCCGGCGTGGCCGAGCTGACCGGCGGCGTGGCCTTCCTGGAGACCTTCGCCGCCGAGGACGCATTCGAGGGCGACCACGACGGTTTCCAGGCCCGCCCGGCACGCTGGTACCGCCGCGCGATGGCCCGGCACGGCCTGCAGCCGGTCGGGTCGCACTGCTGGCTCGGCCCCGCCCTGGCAGGCGATACGGCCGCGCTGGAACGGATGTGAATCCGGATTCATTATTTTCAGCCAACTTAACCTGCGGGACACTCGGATGGGATATGCTGCGCGGCAACATATGACCATACATATTCGGTCGTCATGCTCTATCAACTGCACGAACTGACCCGCAACCTGCTCGCCCCCTGGGTGCACCAGGCCCAGGCCAACGCCAAATTCTTCGCCAACCCGGGCCACTGGTGGTCGCAGATGCCGGGTGCCGATCGCCTGGCCGCGGTCAACGAGTTGTTCCATCGCATCGGCAAGGATTACGAGAAGCCCGAGTGGGGCATCAACGAAATCGACGTCGATGGCGAGCGCGTGCCGATTGTCGTGCACGAGGAAGTGAGCAAGCCGTTCTGCAAGCTGCTGCGCTTCAAGCGCCACAGCAATGAAGCCGACCAGCTGCACACCATGCTCAACCAGCCGTTCGTGCTGGTGGTCGCGCCGCTGTCCGGCCACCACGCCACCCTGCTGCGCGATACCGTGCGCACCCTGCTGCGCGACCACCGCGTGTACGTCACCGACTGGGTGGATGCGCGCATGGTGCCGTCCAGCGAAGGTGAGTTCGGCCTGGACGACTACATCGCCTACATCCAGGAATTCATCCGCCACCTTGGCGTTGAGCGCCTGCACGTGGTGAGCGTGTGCCAGCCGACCGTGCCGGTGCTGGCCGCGGTTTCGCTGATGGCCAGCCGTGGCGAACCGACGCCGCGCACGCTGGTGATGATGGGCGGCCCGATCGATGCGCGCTGCAGCCCGACTGCAGTGAACAACCTGGCCACGCAGAACCCGCTGTCGTGGTTCGAGAACAACGTCATCCACACCGTGCCGCCCAGCTACCCCGGCGCCGGTCGCCGCGTGTATCCGGGCTTCCTGCAGCATGCCGGCTTCCTGTCGATGAACCCCAGCCGCCATTTCAGCTCGCACTGGGATTTCTACACCGACCTGGTCAAGGGCGACCTGGAAGACGCCGACGCGCACCGTCGTTTCTATGACGAGTACAACGCGGTGCTGGACATGCCGGCCAAGTACTACCTGGACACCATCCGCGTGGTGTTCCAGGACTTCCTGCTGCCGCGTGGCGAGTGGGTGGTCAATGGCGAGAAGGTCGACCCGTCGGCCATCCGCGATACCGCGCTGCTGAGCATCGAAGGCGAGCTGGACGACATCGCCGGCCTCGGCCAGACCGAAGCGGCGCAGGCACTGTGCACCGGCATCAGTGCAGACCGCCGCGAGCATTTCATCGTCGAAGGTGCCGGTCACTACGGCATCTTCAGCGGCCGCCGCTGGCGCGAAGTGGTGTACCCGAAGGTGCGCGACTTCTTCGCCGCGCATGCCGAGGCACCGGCGGCGAAGGCCACGAAGAAGAAGAGCAACGTGACCCCACTGCGCCGCAAGGCGGGGTAACTCGCCCATGGTGGGTGCCGACCTTGGTCGGTACGACCTGGTAGATGCCAACCTTGGTTGGCGCTCTACCGTCAATCCCGGCATCTGATGGAGCGTGCCAACCGAGGTTGGCACCTACCAAAGCCGAGCCCGTCAGGCATTTCGATAGCTGATGGAGCGTGCCAACCGAGGTTGGCCCCCACCCAAGCGTGGATTCGCGGTTACAGCCGCACCAGCAGGTTCTTGGCGATCAGCCCGTGCAGCTTGCCGATGCCGCGTGCCAGATGCAGGGTCAGCACCAGCAGCAGCGCACCCACGGCGGCAACCACGATCGCTACCAGCGGCGAGGCCGCCATCGGCAGCACATTCACGCCGTCCACATAGATGCCCGGAATATCGCCGCTGAAGATCGCCGCCACCGGTGCCCAGATCATGCCCAGCGACAACGACAGCAGCGTCACCGCGATGGTGAAGTAGATGATGCCCAGCGGCAGCATCAGCACGAAATACAGCAGGGTCAGCCAGGTGCGGCCATCGGTGAACATGTCGCCGATACGCTGCAGCCAGGTGCGGCTGCGGTCGGTGTAGCGCGGACGGCGGGGCATGCGTTCGCCCAGCAGTGCTTCCACCAGCCGCCCTTCCAGCAATGCCAGCCCGCGCACCGAGCCGAAGAACAGCACGGTCAGCGGAATGCCGATGATCAGGATCAGCAGGCCCAGCGACAGCGACAGGCCGGTCACTACCCAGGTGAAGAAGAAGATGCCGGTGGCCAGCGACAGCAGCATGTAGAACAACGCGCCATAGGTGTGCGGATCCGCCACCACGCCGAAGAAGCGTGCCAGCAGCGAGCGCTGTACCGGCGCCGGCGGCGGCGCGGCCGGCTCGACGCCGCTGGCCTCGGCTGCCGCACGCAGCATCGGCGAGGTATCAGCACGCGGCGTGCGCAGCGCGCGGTTCACCGTCACTTCGGTCTCGCGGTAGATCTCGGCCACTTCGTCCGGCGCACCATAGCTGCCGGCGACGTCGGCGATCACCTCGGCCTCGCTGCGGCCGGGCTGTGCCGCCAGCTCCGAACGCAGGTACTCCTCGGCGTCGTACAGGGCGTCCTGCACCATCGCCGGGTCGGCACCTTCCAGCGCCGCGCGCAGCTGCGCCAGGTACTGCGGAATGGTGGTCGGCAGGGCACGGCCTGCCAGGCTCGGGTCGTTCATTGCGGTACCCCCTCCAACACGGAATCGACGGAATCGCGGGTGGCCTGCCAGGCCTGGCGCCATTGCGCCAGCACCTCGCGGCCACGTTCATTGATGCGGTAGTAGCGCCGCGGAGGCCCGCTGCTGGACGGCTCGACATGGCTTTCCAGCAGGCCGGCCCCTTCCAGGTTGCGCAGCACCGGGTACAGCGCGCTCTGCTTGCCGCTCAGCACGCCCTCGCCCACCCGCTCCAGCTCCTTGGCAATGAGGTAGCCGTACAGCGGCTGCCCGGCCCGGGCCAGCACCGCCAGCAGGGCCAGCGACACGGTTCCAGCGCTCAGCTCCTTCTGGAACTTCTTCAGGTGGACATCGTCTTCGACCATGACCGGCCCTCCACTACGTTGAAGTCCACAGTAGTGCGAAGTTCGGTATAGCGAATGTGTCGTTAGTCATCGTGCCGGTTGGCGTGGCCGGGCCGCTCGCGCAGAATCGAAGCCTCGTTCATGTTCCGGGGTTCCCATGCCGCACCGCCGTCGCCTTGCCCTGACCGCCCTCGCCCTGGCCTGCCTGCTGCCCGCGCTGGCCAACGCGGCCACGCCCTACCGCAGCCCGCAGCAGATCCTCGACGCGTCGGCGGCCAGCGACTGGCGCACGCCGGACCCGGCCAACCTGCTGTACATGGACCTGCCGGCTGGCCGGGTGATCATCGAACTGGCGCCGCAGTTCGCCCCGCGCCATGTCGCCAACATCCGGACCTTCGCCCACGAACACTTCTGGGACGGCACCAGCATCTACCGTTCGCAGGACAACTTCGTGGTGCAGTTCGGCGATGCCGACGCCGATGACGCGGCCAAGGCCAAGTCGTTCGGCAGCGCCGCACGCAAGCTGCCGGCCGAATTCGAACGCGCCAGCGCCGGCCTGAAGGTGAGCGTGTTGCCGGACAGGGATGGCTGGGCGGCGCAGACCGGCTTCGTAGACGGCTTCCCGGTCGGCCAGGACCCGCAGGCCGGCAAGGCCTGGCTGGCGCATTGCTACGGCATGCTGGGCGCCGGCCGCAGCAACGAGGAAGACAGCAGCATCGGCGCTGAACTCTATGTGGTGACCGGCCAGTCGCCGCGCCAGCTGGACCGCAACATCACCCTGGTCGGCCGCGTGCTGAAGGGCATGGAGCTGCTCAGCGCGACCCCGCGCGGACCGGCACCGATGGGTTTCTACACCGACCCGAAGCTGCGTACGCCGATCGTGTCGATCCGCCGTGCAAGCGACGTGCCGGCGGCCGAGCGCACGCCGATACAGGTGCTGCGTACCGATTCGAAGACCTTCGCCGATACGGTGGAGGCGCGGCGCAATCGCGTGGATGATTTCTACAAGCGCCCGGCGGGGCATATCGATCTTTGCAATATTCCGGTGCCGGTGCGGTGATGGTTTCCGCACGTTACGCGTGCTGAAGGCGCTTCATCGTTCATGGGCGTTACTTTTCTTTTCGCGCGAAAAGAAAAGTAACCAAAAGAAACGCGCCGCCAGGTCGCGAGCCGCCGTGCTTCGCACGTCGGTTCCCTGCGCTTCTCGGTGAATCAGGGGGCGGTGCCGAACTCGCTGCGCTCAGACATCGGCACCTCTTCGCCCCTGATTCCCCTGCGATGCTCGGCTCGCTCAAGGCGGACCCAGATCAAAGGCCGCAGCTGCACCCAGTAGATCCACGCCATGCGTGGATGCCTTTGCCGTTGATCTTGACCTTCCAGTCCGCCTTGAGCGAGCCGAGCACCGCAGGTCCGGCGAGGGCGAAGAGGCGCGGGTGTTTGAGCGCAGCGAGTTCCCGCGCCGTCCCTCGGCGGGCCGAGGAGCGCAGGGTACCGGTGCGCAGCACCGGCTCGCGACCTGGCGGCGTGTTTCTTTGGTTACTTTCTTGATGGCGCACATCCATGTGCGCCACCCTACGGGCCGGCTGCGCCGTTCCACGCTGCTCCTGCAGCGCGGTGCACGAGCAAAGAAAGTGACACCTCCCCGCAGGCGCGGAAAAGAGCTGCCGGGCACCGCCCGGCACTACCAGTGCGTCGACGCCCTCAGCCCTTCTGGCTCACCGCCACGCTCCCCAGAATCAACGCACCGGCAATCAACATCTGCACCGTCACCGCCTCCCCCAGGAACAACCACGCGAACGCCGCGCCGAACAGCGGAATCAGGTAGGTCACCGTCGATGCGCGCGACGGGCCGATGCGACCGATCAGGCGGTAGAACATCAGGAACGCCAGGCCGGTGCAGGCCACGCCCAGGGCAATCGCCGCACCCCACGCCTTGAGCGGAATCGCCGCCTGTGGCCAGTGGCTCACCGCCATTGGCAGCATCCACAGCGAAGCGCACGACAACGTCGCCGCAGCAGCGGCCGCCGACGGCAGGCCGGTCATGTGCCGCTTCACCAGGTTTACGCCCAACCCGTACATCAGCGACGCCGCAGCGCCGGCGATCACCGCGGTGCCGATGCTCAGGCCCGACACCTTGGCCGTGGCCAGCACCACCACGCCGGCAAAACCGACCAGCAGCGCGCCAGCACGGCGCATGCCGATCTTCTCGCCGAAGAACAGGAAGGCGATCAGCGCGGCGAACAGCACCGTCATGGCATTGCAGATCGCACCGATCGCAGCCGGTGCCTGTTCGGCGGCATAGGCGAACAGCACGAACGGCAGCGCCGAGTTGATCAGGCCGATCGGGGCGAGCCACAGCCAGCGCCGCGGCGGAAACTGCGCGCGGGCACGCCACAGGAACGGCAGCAGCACCAGCGCGCCCAGTACCAGCCGCACCTCGACCAGGGCGAACGGGCCGAACGACGGCACCGCCACCCGCATGAACAGGAACGAGCAGCCCCAGATGGCGCCCAGCAGAGTCAATTCCAACGGCGTGCGCCAGTCGCGCTCGGCCGCCTGTGGGACCGCATTCATGCCCTGCCTCCGTCCATCGTCGGTTCCTCGCCAAGGCACACAGGATCGGGCGAAGACGCCCGCCGCACAAGCGCGTAGTATCGCTGCCAGCCACAAATATGGTTTGAGGCTGGACATGCAGCTACGCCCCTCCCTGCTCCCGGCGCTGGCCGTATTCGCGGTCGCCGCGCGCCACCAGAACTTCGCCCAGGCCGCGCAGGAACTACACCTGACCGCCAGCGCGGTCAGCCATCATGTGCGCCGCCTGGAAGAGGTGCTGGAGACCCGCCTGTTCCTGCGCCATGCGCGCGGGGTCCGGCTGACCGCCGAGGGCCGCCAGCTGGCCGATGCCGCCAGCGCCGCCTTCACCGATGTTGCCGCCGTCGCCCACCACCTGCATCCCGCTGCGGACAGCGTGCCGCTGCGGATCACCACGCTGCGCTCGTTGTCGTACTGCTGGCTGCTGCCCCGGCTGCCGCGCTTCACCCAGGCCCACCCGCACATCCGCATCGAGCTGCATACCGGCAGCGGGCTGGATCGCTACGACGACAACGGCCCGGAAGTCGGCATCCGTTATGGGCTGGGCCAGTGGCCCGGCCTGCGCGCGCAGCACCTGATGGACGACTACCTGTTCCCGGTGGCGTCGCCGGCGCTGGCCGGCGTGGAATCCCTGGCCGATCCGGCACGCATCGCCGGCCTGCCGCTGCTGACCGATCTGTCGCCGCAGGGTTGGCGCGACTGGTTCCGCCATGCCGGCGTGCGCCCGCCCTCGCCGCTGCCGCCGATGCATACCTTCGCCGACAGTACCGATGCGATGCGCGCCGCGGTGTACGGCATGGGCGCGGTGCTGGCGCGCACCCACATCGCCCAGCCCTACCTGCAGCGCTACGAGGTGGTGCGCCTGCCCGGACCGGCGCTGAAGGCGCGCTACGCGTATCACGTGGTGCACGCGGAAGGGCAACCGCCAAGCCAGGCCGCGCGCCTGTTCATCGACTGGTTGCTGGAGCAGGCGCAGGACGAACGCACGCCGATTCCCGCCTTGCCAGACAGCCTGCTGGGACGCCCACCCACGCACGCCTGACTGCGCCCTCACCCGTTCTTTGCTTCGCGCTGGCTAGGCTGCTGTCGAACCCCACAACGTACCCATGCCATGGCCATGCTGCGACTGCGCATCACCGGAACCGAAGACGACGCCCGCGCCATCAGCGACCTGCTGCTCGGCCTGGAAGGCATCGAACACGTCGAGGAAACCGACGACCTGATGCCGCACATGGACGACGACGACTCCAGCTCGGCCGGGCTGTCCGATGACATCGGCCCGGGCATCCATGAACTGGAAGTGGAAGTCGGCAATGAAAGCACCGCGCAGAAGGTGCGCGATGCGGTGCAGGAACTGGCACTCGAGCTGGACGTGTTCGTCGAATACGAAACCGACGAAGGCTGACCCGGGCAGTGCCGGCCAAGGGCCGGTACACCACGGACGGATCAGGAAGTGGGCGGCAGCTTGCGGCGACGACGACGGCGCAGCCACGCGCGCACGCCCCAGGCGGCGATCAATGCCAGCACGCCCACCGGCAGCAACGCGGCGGCGGCACGGATCAGGAACGCAACGCTGGTGTTGAGGATGCTGCCCGATTCACGCAGTGCGTCACCGATCTCGCTGCGGCTGCGCTGGCCGGAGGTGGTGTCGAAATGGATCGTCACCAGCTGGGTATCGATGCGGCGGCGCTGCTGTGCGGCATCCTTGTTGGCCTGCTCGACGCCGGCCTCGATCTCCGACAGGCGCGTGGTGATCGCCATCAGGTCCTCGACCTTCAGATCCTTGCGATCCTGGTAGGACAGCAGCCGCGCATGCTCCTTCTCCAGCCGCGCCCTGGTCAGTGCGGTGTCGGCCACCTGCTGCGCGAGGTCCTCGGCGCGCGTACTGCGCGACTGCAGCGTGCCGCCCTCGCCGGCCATGGCGATCAACGGCTCAGTCCCCTTGGGCGCGATACGCACCTTGACCTCACCACTGGGCTGCTCGCCACTGCGCTGGTCGACCTGCAGCACCGCGCAGTCGCCGAACGTCGCGCTCTGGCAGGCCTGTGCGATCTGCCGGATGCGGGGCGCGATCTGCGCCGCGTCCAGCTGTACCTGCACGTCATGCTCGTAGGCAAGGAACGCGCCTTCCGGCGAAGCAATGGCGGCGTCGGCCGCACTGGCGCCTGCTTCCGCCGCCCGCTGGCCACTCTGGGCGCAGGCAGCCAGCGCCAGCAGCAGCACCGGCATCGCCGCGGCCCGCGTCCACGCACGCAGCGGCCTCAAAGCGCAGCTCCGTCGTAGGACATCACCGCCAGCGTGGCCAGGTCCACCTGCGGCACGCAGCGCACGTTCACCGCCACCATCGGCGCGCCGGTACGCGGATCCACCGCTTCGCTGTAGGGCGCGATGCCGCATTCGCGGCAATGGTGGTGGTCGATGTGCGCCTTGTTGAAGTGGTAGGTGGCCACGTCGGCCGGGGCGGTGGTCAGCTGGAACGCCTCGCGCGGGGCGAACCACAGCAGGCCGCCGCGGCGCCGGCACATCGAGCAGTTGCAGTCGATGACATCGCTGATCGGCGCTTCGGCCTGCACGGTGAATGCGATCCTGCCGCAATGGCAGCTTCCCTGGTATTCCATGTCCTGCGCTCCGCTGGAGAATCCTTGTCGGCGCCCATGGTAATCCTATGGCACGGGGACAAAGCAGCCTCAGCGGCCTATGCTCGCGGTTTGACCCTGTACAGGAACGCCGATGCGCCCGCATCTCCTTGCCCTCGCCCTGGTCGCCGCCCTGGCCGGTTGCCAGCCGGCCGACGCCCCGACCACCGGTTCCACCCCGGCCGCCAGCCAGCAGGCCGGTGACGCCGCCGTCGATGCCGCCTTCGCCGATCTGTCCAAGCGCGCCCTGGACACCTGGATGCAGCTGTCGCCGGTCAGCGCCACCCAGATCGGCGACCACCGCTACGACAGCGAGCTGGATGACCTGAGCGCCGCCGGCCAGCAGAAGACCGTGGCCGCCTACAAGGCGCTGCTGGGCGAGCTGGACAAGATCGAGGTGGCCAAGCTGGGCCGCGAGAACCAGGTGGACGCGGCGATCCTGCGCAACCAGCTGCAGTCGGAAATCTGGAACGCCGAAGTGCTGCAGTCCGGCAAGTGGGACCCGCAGCTGTACAACGGCATTGCCGGCAGCGCGATCTATGGCCTGATGGCACGCGAGTTCGCGCCACTGCCGGAGCGCCTGAAGTCGGCCACCGCACGCATGGAAAAGCTGCCGGCGATCTTCGCCCAGGCCCGCGAGAACCTGGACCCGGCCCGCGTGCCGAAGATCCACGCCGAGACGGTGGCCAAGCAGAACAAGGGCATCCTCAGCATCGTCGATACCTTCATCACCCCGCACATCGGTGAACTGCCGCAGGCCGACCAGCAGCGCCTGCAGGCCGCCATCGACGGCCTGAAGAAGGCGGTGGACGAGCAGCAGACCTGGCTGGACAGGACCCTGGTGCCGAACGCCAAGGGCGATTTCCGCATCGGTGCGGAAAAGTACGACCAGAAGCTGAAGTTCGCGCTGAGTTCGTCGCTGTCGCGACAGGAGATCGGTGAGCGTGCGCGCGCCGAACTCAAGCGCGTGCGCGAAGACATGTATGGCATCGCGCAGACCGTGCTGAAAGACAAGCCGGGTGCGCCGGAGATGCCGGCCCAGCCGACCGACGAACAGCAGCAGAAGGCGATCGAAGCCGCGCTGGAACTGGCCTACGCCGACAAGCCGGCACGCGACAAGGTGGTCGACGATGCCAAGGCCGCGCTGGAGCAGTCCACCGCGTTCGTGCGCGAACACGACCTGGTGACCCTGCCCGACGCGCCGGTGGACATCATCCTGATGCCGGAATTCCAGCGTGGCGTGGCCGTGGCCTACTGCGATTCGCCGGGCCCGCTGGACAAGAACCTGAAGACCTTCTACGCCGTGTCGCCGATTCCGGACGACTGGAACGACAAGCAGGTCGACTCGTTCCTGCGTGAGTACAACTCGCGGATGATCCACCTGCTGAGCATCCACGAAGGCACCCCGGGCCACTACCTGGAGGGCTGGCACTCGGCCAAGTTCCCCTCCACCCTGCGTGCGGTGCTGCGTTCGGGCCTGTTCGCCGAAGGCTGGGCGGTCTACACCGAGCGCATGATGCAGGAGCAGGGTTACCTCAACAACGACCCGCTGTTCCACCTGGTGCAGCTGAAGTTCTACCTGCGCACGATCTCCAACGCGATCCTCGACCAGGGCGTGCACGTGGACAACTGGGATCGCGAAAAGGCGATGCACCTGATGACCCACGACGCGTTCCAGCAGGAAAGCGAAGCGGCCGGCAAGTGGGTGCGTGCACAGCTGACCTCGGCGCAGCTGCCGACCTACTTCGTCGGTGCGCAGGAACACTTCGATACGCGCAAGGCGGTGCAGGAAAAGCTGGGCGACAAGTTCAACCTGAAGGCGTACCACGACCAGGTGCTGTCCTACGGCGCACCGCCGGTGCGCTTCGCCCGCCAGCTGATGCTGGACCAGCCGATCGAGTGATCGGGACGGTGTGAGATGAAGCGGAGCGGCCCGGGGAAACCCGGGCCGCTTTTTCTGTTCGCCCCTGCTTGGGCTGCTGCCGGGTCAGAGCAGATGGATGTACATTTTCTTTGAGCCCAGCCGCAGATCTACGAAGTACTCAACACCACAGCCACGACAGGCTGCAGGGCAATCCTCATCGCTGCCCCGCTCGTTTTCCAATGAGCCAGCCACTACCGGGTATCCGCACTCGAAACAGTTGAAAGCCACATGGTTGCCATGCGGATCAGCAGGGATCTCGTCACCCTCACCGTCCATCACGAGAAAATCCGTGATTTTCATCGCCACTTCCTCCCGCTGAGTTGATGACGACAGACTAGCCGACTCTTGAGCTTCAGGCGCCGCTCCGGTCCTGAACACATGCAGAGCGGGCTTGCGCGGCCTCACAACTGGCAAACGACTCCGGGCGCATCGTTCGCACGGCCTTCCCTTTCCCTGCAGGTTCCAATGCGCATACTTGCGCTACGCCTCGGCCTCCTTTCCGCTGCCTTGGCGGCCGGCACTGCCTTCGCCGCCTGCCCTTCCCCACCGATCGGACACCCCGACATCCGCGCCCTGGGCTACTACACCGACAAGGCCGGTTCGGTGATCGACCCGGCACTGCACCAGCAGAATCACGATGCCACCGCGCCGCTGGACCGTTATGCCGCGGACGTGGCGCGCATGAGCGACGACTATCTGCGCGACGGTAGCCCTGCCGCCGCGCAGTGCACGCTCGCCTGGCTGGGCGCATGGGCGAAGGACGGCGCGATGCTCGGGCAGATGATCCGGGTCAACAACGATCAGTCGTTCTACATGCGGCAGTGGATGCTCGATGCGGTGGCCATGGCCTACCTGAAGGTGCATGACCAGGCCGACCCGCAGCAGCGCGCGCGCATCGATCCGTGGCTGCAACAGCTGGCGCGTGCCAACCTGGCGTACTGGGACAATCCGAAACGGCGCCGCAACAACCACTACTACTGGGGCGGGCTGGGCGTGCTGGCCACCGGTCTGGCCACCGATGACGAGGCCCTGTGGCGGGGCGGCCACGCCGCCTTCCAGAAGGGCATCGATGACATCCAGGACGATGGCAGCCTGCCGCTGGAAATGGCGCGCGGGCAACGCGCCCTGCACTACCACGATTACGCGCTGGCGCCACTGGTGGTGATGGCCGAACTGGCGCGGCTGCGCGGCCAGGACTGGTACGCCAGCCGGGATCACGCCATCGACCGCCTTGCCCGCCGCGTCATTGAAGGCAGCAAGGACCCTGCGTGGTTCAACGAACAGACCGGCGTTGCACAGCTGCCGCTGCAGGCCAGCGGCTGGGTCGAGTTCTACCGGTTGCGCTCACCCGATGGTGGCCTGTTCGACGCGGCACACGCACGCGGGCCATTTCACTCGCCGCGGCTGGGAGGCGATCTTACCCTGATGGCCACGCACGGCATCGTGCGTGCGCCGCTGCGTTAGCGGCGTGGCTCAGCGGGCTGCCGGATGCAGCAGATGTTGGAATTCGGCGACGGTGCAGCCCTGTGCCGCGCACCCCGGCACACGCAGCGCGACGCGGCCCGGCGGCTGCGCCTCGGTCAGCGGCTGCGCATCACGCAGCTGCGCGCTGGTCGGGTAGACGTAGGCCAGGCGGATACGCTCCACCCCGCTGTGGCGGTCACGCCAGCGCTCGAACTGCAGCAGGCCACCGATCGGTGTCTTCTCGTACTGGCCTGGCAGCGTGTAGTCGGTGATGCCCAGCGCCGCCAATACGGAACCGATGTTGGAATCGTGGCCGACCAGCAGGTTCACCTTCGGCGAGGCCGGATCCTCCAACAACGCATCCACGCGTTCCAGCAGCGGCCCGGCCACATCCCGCGCCACCTCGGGTGGTCCGAACAGGATGTCCTGGTAGCCGTTGCGGATCTGCGCCAGCGCCTGCCATTGCGCCTCTGTGTTCAACCGGCCCCAGCCTTCGCGCGGAATGCCACTTCCCTGGTAGTGCTCCATCAGCAGGGCATCGACCAGCCCGCTGGCCAGGGCCAGGGATCCAAAGACGCGCGGCTCTTTGCCCGCGTCTGCGCTGAAGCGGGTGCCGGCCAGGGTCAGACGGCAGTCACCATGGCCCTCGCACGCCGCCGACTGCGGATAGCGGGTGATCGCCTCCACCACGGACAGGGCCGGTGCCAGCTGCGAACGTACCAACGCCTGCTGCATCGCCGACTGCGCGCGTTCGCGGAAGGCCGCGTCATCGCGGTGGATCACCGGGTTGAACAGCGGGTCCATGGTGCCCAGCGGCATGCGCTGTTCAATCACAACATGGCAGCCCGGGAAGGCACCGGCCACAAAGAACTGCGCGGTGGCCTGGGTGCGCTGCAGGCTGTTGGCATGGGCGTGGAAGTCGGCGGGCCGCGGGCAATCCGACACCGGCAACAGCTGTGCCTGCCGCAGCCACTGGCCCATGTAGCGGCCCATGTAGACCTCCAGCACGCCGCCCTTGGTGGTCAGCTCACCCGCAGCCACATCCCAGCGCGGCCAGGTTTCCGGTGTCGCGTTGGCAAGAGCGCCGGAGTCCACCACCGGCGCGCGCAGGTTGTGGCGGCTGAGCAGGACGACCTGCTCGAGCTGGTCGCCTTCCACCGGCGCTGTCGCCGCAGTCGCGGCCGGAGTTGCCAGGCTGAGTGCCAGCAGCAGAGCAATCATTGATCGGCCGCCACGAAACCACCGGTCTGCCGCGCCCACAACCGCGCATACAGGCCGCCGGCCGCAATCAGTTCGGCATGGGTACCGGTCTCGACGATGCGGCCCTGGTCCATCACCACCAGCCGGTCCATGCGCGCGATGGTCGACAGCCGGTGCGCGATCGCGATCACCGTCTTGCCGCCCATCAGCTCGTCCAGGCTGTCCTGGATCGCCGCTTCCACTTCCGAATCCAGCGCCGAGGTCGCCTCGTCCAGCACCAGGATCGGTGCGTCCTTCAGCAGCACGCGGGCAATGGCGATGCGCTGGCGCTGGCCACCGGACAGCTTCACGCCACGCTCGCCGACGTGGGCGTCATAGCCACGACGACCCTGCCCGTCCACCAGCGTATCGATGAAGGCCTCGGCACGTGCCTTGGCCACGGCAGCACGCAGCTGTTCCTCGGCCGCATCCGGGCGTCCGTACAGCAGGTTGTCGCGGATCGAACGATGCAGCAGCGAGGTGTCCTGGGTGACCACGCCGATCTGCTGGCGAAGGCTTTCCTGGGTGACATGGGCGATGTCCTGGTCGTCGATCAGGATGCGGCCGCTTTCCAGGTCGTACAGGCGCAGCAGCACGTTCACCAGGGTCGATTTGCCGGCGCCGGACGGGCCGACCAGGCCGATCTTCTCGCCCGGCTTCACCACCAGGTCCAGGCCGGCGATCACGCCGCCCTTCTTGCCATAGTGGAAGTGGATGTCCTGGAAATGCACGCCGCCACGGGTCACCTGCAGCGGCACCGCATCCTCGCGGTCCTGCACGGTCAGCGGCTGGGCGATGGTGGTGATGCCATCCTGCACCGTGCCGATGTCCTCAAAGATGCCGTTGATGGTCCACATGATCCAGCCGGACATGTTGTGGATGCGGATCACCAGGCCGGTGGCCAGGGTGATCGCGCCGACCGTGATGTGGCCGCCGTTCCACAGCCACAGCGCCAGCCCGCAGGTACCGGCAATCAGGAAGCCGTTGACGATGGCGATGGTCAGGTCCATGCCGGTGGTGATGCGGGTCTGTGCGCGGTGCTTGACCGCCAGTTCCTGGATCGACTCGGCCACATAGGCCTGCTCGCGCCCGCCATGGGCGAACAGCTTCAGCGTGGGAATGTTGGTGTAGCCATCGACGATGCGGCCCATCGCCTTGGAACGCGCCTCGGAGGCGATCCAGGCCCGTTCCTTCGCGCGCGGCACGAAGTAGGCCAGGATCACCGCATAGGCCAGCAGCCACAGGATCAACGGCACCATCAGCCGCCAGTCGGCCTGCGCGAACAGGTACAGCGCGGTGCCGGTGTAGACCACGATGTACCAGAGCGAATCGACCATCTGCACCGCCGACTCGCGCAGCGAGGTGCCGGTCTGCATCACCCGGTTGGCGACGCTGCCGGCGAAGTCGTTCTGGAAGAAGCTCAGGCTCTGCCGCACCACGTAGTTGTGCATCAGCCAGCGCGAACGGTTGCTCAGGCCCGGCACGATGGCCTGGTTGACCAGCAGGTTGTGCAGGCCGACCAGGATCGGTCGCGCGATGACCGTGATGAACAGCATCCAGCCCAGTTCGTTGGCGTGGCGCGTGAAGAAATCGGCACCCGGCTGCTCGGCGACCATGTCGACGATGCGGCCCAGGTAATCGAACATGGCCACTTCCACCAGCGCCAGCAGCAGGCCGGCGATGAGCGTGGCCAGCAGCACCGGCCACACCGGGCGCAGGTAGTGCAGGTAGAACGGCAGCACCTTGCGTGGTGGCATCCGCCCATCCACGGGCGGGAATACCGGAATCAGGGATTCAAACCAACGGAACATTGCATTCCCTCGCCTCTTGCAAGCGGCGGAGTATCCCACGCCGGATGTGTACGCCAGCCGATGATCGCCACCGCTCCGGTAGTGCCGGCCGCTGGCCGGCAACCTCATGATCTGCGGAAACGTCGCGAGGTTGCCGGCCAGCGGCCGGCACTACCCTTATTCCTTGACCGGGGTGAACAGCAGGTCCTGGAAATCGAAGCTGAAATCAGTCAGGTCGGAGATCGGCTGCATGCGCACGTCGCGTACCTTGCCGTCCGGGTCCAGGGTGAAGTTCACGAACGCGTCGGCGTTGAGCGAGCGATCCTCCCAGCGCACGATGAAGGTGTCGTGCTGCCAGTGCTCCAGGCGGCCGCTCAGTTGTGCGGTCTTCATGAAACGCAGGCGCAGGCCCTTGCCCTCGGCACTGATCTGCATGTCGCCATACCAGCGGTCGCGGAACGTCCCGGTGTAACCGGCCAGCGCCAGCGACGGCGTGCTGCGCTTGTCCCGTGCAGCCTGGTGCTTGGCCCAGGCTTCATCCGCCTTGTCCTGACCCTTGGCCACGGCCTTGGCGTAGGCATCGACCCAGTCGTGCTTCTCTCCCCCCAGGTAGGCATCGAGCACGCTCAGGGTGATCGCGTTGAACGCCGCGCCCACTTCCTGGTTGGTCAGCACCACCACGCCCAGCTTCTCGCCCGGCACCAGGGTCAGCCGCGAGACCATGCCCGGCCAGCCACCGGTGTGCCAGACCAGCTTCTGGCCGCGGTAATCGCTCAGGCTCCAGCCTTCGCCATAGCCGGCGAAGTTGGCCCGCGCCGGTGCCAGCTCCGGTACGCTCGGCGCCGGGATCGACTGCGGCGTGATCATCCGCCACATCTGCTGCTGGCTCTTCTCGGTGAACAGCGGCGTGCCATCGGCCAGCTTGCCCTCGGCCAGCTGCACCTGCATCCAGCGTGCCATGTCATGCGCGCTGGAATAGATGCCACCGGCGCCGGCATTGTTCGACCAGGTCAGCGGCGCAACGGTGCGCAGGTCCTTGAAATCGTACTTGGCGTGGCCGACCGCCGCCGTGTCGCCCGGCTTCAGGTGATCGGCGTTGTAGCGCGTGCCGGTCATGCCGACCTTGTCGAAGATGCGGGTCTGCAGGAACTGCTGGTAGCTCATGCCCGAGACGTGCTCGATCACCTGCTGGGCGACCGCGTACAGGATGTTGTCGTAGGCATAGCTCTCGCGGAAGCCCCCCTTCAGCGGGACCTGGCCCAGCCGCTGCACCACTTCGGCGTTGCTGTAGGACGTGGTCGGCCAGAACAGCAGGTCACCGGCGCCCAGGCTCAGGCCACTGCGGTGCGAGAGCAGGTCGCGGATCGTCATCTGCCCGGTCACGAACGGGTCTGACATGCGGAACGACGGCAGGTGGTCGATCACCTTGTCGTCCATCTTCAGCTTGCCGTCTTCGGCCAGCAGGTTCAGCGAAGTGGCAGTGAACGCCTTGGTGTTGGATGCAATGGCAAACAGCGTATCGGCCTGCACCGGCTCCGGCCTGCCCTGCTCGCGCACGCCCCAGCCGCGTTCCAGCACCACCTGGCCATCCTTGACCACGGCCACGGCAATGCCGGGCACGTCGAACTGCGCGCGCACGCGCTCGACCGTCGCATCCAGGTCCTGCAGCGGCGTCGGGGTCGACGCGCTCGCCATGGTCGTGCAGGCCAGCAGCACGGCGCCTCCAATCCAGGTTTTCATCCAGCACCATCTCCGAACAGGGGTCGCGGCCATGTGCAGGCCGTCACCGGGGTTTCGCGCAATGGTAACGGTCGCCGGCGCACCCTGCCCTGTGCCATAGGAGGGGTGTCATGGGCGAGAACAGCCAGCCGGGCAACGGCTCCACCATCATTCCGTGCCTGCGCTACCGCGACGCGCTGGCTGCCATCGACTGGCTGCAGCGCGCCTTCGGCTTCCACGCCCAGGCCGTCTACGCCGATGGCGAGACCGTGTTCCATGCGCAGCTGACCTTCGGCCACGGCATGATCATGCTCGGTTCGGCCAGCAACGAGAGTGCGTGGACGGAGCACACCGCCATGCCTGATGAGGTCGGTGGCCGCCAGACCCAGAGCGCGTGCGTGATCGTCACCGATGCCGATGCGCATTACGCCCGCGCCAAGGCCGCCGGGGCACGCATCGTGATCGACATCGCCGACCAGGACTATGGCGGCCGCGGCTACGCCTGCGCCGACCCGGAAGGCTACCTGTGGTGGTTCGGCAGCTACGACCCGTGGCGCGCGGACCACGGCCAGTGACGGTCGCTTCCCGGCAGGCGGCCATCCGCTGTGGCATCGGTGGCTGGGTGTTCCCCGAATGGCGCGGCGGCACGTTCTATCCGGCGGGGCTTGCGCAGCGCGAAGAACTTGCGCACGCCAGCCGTGCGTTGCGCTGCATCGAGATCAACGGCACCTTCTACCGCACACCTACACCGACCCAATGCGCGCAATGGGCGGCGCAGACGCCGCAGGGCTTCCGATTCTCGATGAAGGCGCCGCGTTACCTGGTGCAGCGCCGCGACCTGTCCAGCACGGTGGAGGCCGCCGCCCCATTCCTGCAGGCTGCGCTCGCGCTCGGCGACCGGCTCGGTCCGTTGCTGTGGCAGTTCGATCCGCGCCATCCGGCCGATGCCGATGCACTGGACGCGCTGATGGCCCAGCTGCCGAAGCAGCTGGATGGCGTGCCGCTGCAGCACGCGCTGGAAGTGCGCAATGCAGCGGTGCACGGTCCGGCGCTGGTTGCCGCTGCCCGCCGTCATGAGGTGGCCCTGGTGATCGAGGACAGCGACGAGGCGCCGTTGCACGGCGATGTCAGTGCCGGCTTCGTCTACGCGCGGATCAAGCGCAGCCAGGCCCGCTTGATGGAGGGCCTGCCTGTGCCCGTGCAGCAACGCTGGGCCGAACGCGCACGACGCTGGTCACAAGGCGCGCCCGTGGACGACCTGCCCTGCCTGGCCGAACCGCCCCCGGCCAGTCCCCGCGAGGTCTATCTGCTGTGCATCGGCGCGGGCAAGGCACGCAATCCGGCGGCGGCGATGGCGTTGCAGCGGCTCATCGACGGCGCCAGCGATCCAGCGCCCACAGCATCGTCCAGCCCAGCACGAACACCGCGGCGACGCGCAGCACGTTGATCGCGAAAGCCACCGCGCCGATCCGTTGCACCTCAAGGAACGGGTACGGCGCCTGTCCCAGCAGCCAGGCCAGGGTCATCGCCCAACCGAGATAGGCCAGCGGCAGCCACAGCACCACCGCCAATGCACGCCAGCGCAGGCCGCCGTGCGGCAGCAGCAGCAGCCAGCCGCCCAGGTACAACAGTGGCACGGCGTAGTGCAGCCCCATATCCACCCACCACTGCAGGCCAGTGGGTCGCCAAAGCGCCTGCAAGGCCAGCACATAGACCAGACAGGTCACGCCGATGCACAGCGCCATGGCCGCGGCCACGGTCGCGCCCAGCGGGCGGCCGCGTGCCAGCCATGCACACCCCAGGCACACGCCCAGATTGCTGAGGATGGTGAAGTAACCGAAGAAGCGCAGGGTCGCCGCGACCACGCCCGCCTCGCCGCCGGGCCCGCCCAGCAGCAACAGGTACTGCAGCAGCAGCGAGGTGGCAGCGACCAGGGCGGTCAGCGCCGCCCATCCACGCACGAACATCGGGCCTGCAGGCATGCGGATACCTCGCCGGGAACGGGGCGCAGCGGCGACCATGACCATCGCCGCGAACCTGCGCTTGCCGCACAATACACGGATGAGCACACCCGACACCCGCAAAGCACTCTGGCAGATCCATTTCTGTGTCCTGCTGTGGGGCGTCACCGCCATCCTCGGCAAGCTGATCACCCTGCCCGCGCTGCCGTTGGTGTGGTGGCGCATGCTGCTGGTGACGGCGATGCTGGCCCTGCTGCCGCGGGTCTGGCGCGGGTTGCGCACCCTGCCCTTGCGACTGGTGGCCGGTTACGCCGGCATCGGTGCGCTGGTCGCCCTGCACTGGCTGACCTTCTATGGCGCGGTGAAACTGGCCAATGCGTCGGTGGCCGCCACCTGCATCGCGCTGGCACCGGTGTTCACCTCGATCATCGAACCGTGGGTGGCCAAGCGGCCGTTCCAGCTGCGCGAACTGGCGTTCGGCCTGGCCGTGCTGCCCGGCGTGGCGCTGGTGGTCGGTGGCGTACCGGATGGCATGCGCCTGGGTGTGTTGATCGGCGCACTTTCGGCACTGCTGGTGGCGGTGTTCGGCTCGCTCAACAAACGCATGGTCAGCCATGCCGATCCGCTGACAGTCACCGCGCTGGAGCTGGGTGCGGGCACCCTCACCCTGACCCTGCTGGCACCGCTGATGCCGTACCTGCTGCCAGCACTGGCCAGCCCGCTGTGGGTCGTCCCGGACCTGCACGACGGCATCCTGCTGCTGGTGCTGGCCGGGCTCTGCACACTGCTGCCGTTCGCGCTGGCCCTGGTCGCGCTGCGCCACCTGAGCGCCTATACGGTGCAGCTGGTGACCAACCTGGAACCGGTCTATGCCGTGCTGCTGGCGGTGGTGCTGCTGCGCGAGCAGCAAGAGGTCACCCCGTGGTTCTACCTAGGCGTGGCGATCATCGTCGGCGCGGTGTTCCTGCACCCGCTGCTGAATCGACGCAAGCCGGTGCAGCACCCGGAGATTCTCGGTACGGCGGAAGCACGCAACATCGCCGATTGAACGCATCCACGCGGGATATCGATCGCCGTATCACCGCTGCGGCCAGTGCCATGCCGGAACATCCAGAAGGCCCTGCCCGCTCAGCAGCGTGCGCCCGTGTTCCTTGTGCAGATGCAGCGAATGGCACCCCGGCGCCTGTTCCAGCGCCGCGATCAGGCGGCTGGCGTGTGACACCACCCATACCTGGCTGCGCGCACTGGCGGCAATGATCAGCCGTGCCAGTGCCGGCAGCAGGTCCGGATGCAGGCTGGTCTCCGGCTCGTTCAGCACCAGCAGCGGCGGCGGCCGTGGCGTGTGCAGGGCGGCGGCCAGCAGCAGGAAGCGCAGGGTGCCATCGGACAGTTCCGCCATCGACAACGGCCGCAGCAGGCCGGGCTGGTGGAAGCGCAGGGCCAGCCGACCATCCAGCTCCTCGAAGCCCACCGAGGCACCCGGGAAGGCATCCTCAACGCTACGCGCCAACCCGACCGGATCTCCGATCTCGAGGATGGTGACCCAGGCCGCGGCCAGATCGCGGCCGTCGTGATGCAGCACCGGCGTCCGCGTGGCCATCGCCGGTTGTCGCGCCGGCGCATCGGCATCGCTGCGGAAGTGGTCATAGAAGCGCCAGCGGCGGATGTACTCACGCAGGGCGATGGTTTCCGGCATGCGCTGCGGATCACCGACCTGGGTGAACAGGCTGTCGAACAGCGACAAGCGGTCATCGACCCGATCCCAGCCGCGCGCATGGCGTTGCCGCACCACCACCCCGCGGCGATCGACCAGCAGGTTGGCGCTGCGCAGGAACGGTCCGGCCCAGATCGCCTCGGCCTTGATCTGCGGGTCCAGTGCGAACGCCGAACGACTGGGCGGCGGGTAACCCAGATCGATGGCGTAGCCGAATTGGTCGGTGGCAAATCCCAGTTTCAGGCCCACGGAAGCCTGCCGGGGGCCGCCCTGCAGCGGAATCTCGCCGGCCATCACCCGGCGATCAAGGGTTTCGGGGCCGGCCCATAGCGCCGAACCGAGCCCGCCCTCACGGGCCAGCACCGCCGCAACGCCGCCCTGTGCGGTTTCCGCCAGCAGGCGCAGCGCGCGGTACAGGCTGGATTTGCCACTACCGTTGTCGCCGGTGACCACATTCAATTGCTGCAGCGGCAGCACCAGCCCATGCAGCGAGCGATAGTGCGCGATGGCCAGGGTCTGCAGCATGCTCGAGGTCCGTGGAAACAGGACCGCCATGCTGGCCGGTCCTGATCGCACGAGCTGCGACGCGCTGTGCATCGGGAAGAGCATCCCCGCATGGCGTGGATCCGCTGGAGCGGCACCGGATCCTCCACACGTCGCGTGCGTTTACCGCGCCAGTGGCGGGTGTTTCAGCTCGCCAGCTCCACGCGGTTGCGGCCGTTGCCCTTGGCGCGGTACAGCGCCTTGTCGGCGCGTGCCAGCATCTGGTCCACGCTTTCGCCGGACTGGTGCTGGGCAACGCCGATGCTGATGGTCAACGGGAAACCGAGCGGCAGCTCGGCTACGGCCAGGCGCAGGAACTCGCATTGCCGTTCGGCCGCACGCAGGTCGGTGGCCGGCATCACCGCCACAAACTCCTCGCCACCGTAGCGTGCCGCCATGCCGCGACCGGCGAAGTGCGAGCGCAGCAGCGTGCCCAGCTCGGCCAGCACCCGGTCGCCGGTGGCATGGCCCTGGAAGTCGTTGATGTGCTTGAAGTGGTCGATGTCCAGCAGCGCGACACAGGCTGCACCGGACTGTGCGCCATTCATTGCCACGGCCTCTTCCAGCGCCGCCGCCATCGCACGCCGGTTGGGCAGGCCGGTCAGCGCATCGGTGCGGCTCTGTTCGGCCAGATCGGCATTCTGGGCCAGCAGCACGTCCTGGTACTCCGACAGCAGTCGCTCGTAATCGTCGCGTTCCAGCATGTGCTTCTGGATGTCGAGCGCGAAACGGCGCAGCTCCATCACCAGCATCACCTGCCGCGACAGCGCAGCCAAGGCCTCGGCCTTGTCACTGGCCAGGCGTTGCGGATGCGCGTCGAACACGCACAGCGTGCCCAGCGGCAGGCCGTCGGAACTGATCAGGGGCGCACCCGCGTAGAAGCGGACATGCGGATCGCCGGTCACCACCGGATTGTCATGGAAGCGGATGTCCTGCAGCGCGTCCTCAACCACCATGATCTGTTGCGGCTGCAGGATGGCGTGGCCGCACATCGATTCGCTGCGCAGGTTCTCCGCAGCGTCAATGCCCTGGATCGACTTGAACCACTGCCGCTCGACGTCGATCAGGGTGACGGCGGCCATCGAGGTGCCGCAGACCGCCTTGGCGATCACCACCAGGTCATCGAAGGATTTCTCGCGCTCCGAATCCAGGATACGGTAGCGGTACAGCGCCTCAAGCCGAAGGGCTTCGTTGGCAGGCTTGTCGGGCTTGATCATGCAGCGTCATGTTCCGGCAGGTCACTGCGAAGTCTAGCCGATGCGGGCGCGCAATCCGCGCGCCGGGTAGTGCCGGCCACGGGCCGGCATCCCGGGTACATCGCAGGCACGTTACAGCCGGCGAGCGGCCGGCCCTACCAGTCCAGCTGCTTCGGCAGCAGGCCCTGCAGCTCCTGCTCGGTCAGGTTGCGCCACTGGCCCGGCTTCAGCGCACCGATCTTGATGTTGTCGATGCGCACGCGGCGCAGCTGGGTCACGCGGTAGCCGAACTCGGCCGCCATCAGGCGGATCTGCCGGTTCAGGCCCTGCTGCAGGGTGATGCGGAAACCGAACTTGGCGATCCTCGAAGTCTTGCACGGCAGCGTCATCTGGTCGTGGATGCGCACGCCGCGCGCCATGCCCCGCAGGAACTCGTCTGTGACCGGCTTGTTCACCGCCACCAGGTATTCCTTCTGGTGCCCGTTCTCGGCACGCAGGATCTGGTTGACGATGTCGCCGTTGCTGGTCATCAGGATCAGCCCTTCCGACTCCTTGTCCAGGCGGCCGATCGGGAAGATGCGCTGTTCGTGGCCCACGAAGTCGACGATGTTGCCCTTGACCGATGTTTCGGTGGTGCAGGTGACGCCCACCGGCTTGTTCAGCGCGATGTAGACGTGGCGGCGTGCGCCGGGCTTGCGGGCGACGCGGGCGCGCAGCGGCTGGCCGTCGACCAGCACCTGGTCTTCCTCGCCCACCACCGCGCCGGTGCCGGCCGGATGGCCGTTGACGGTGACGCGGCGGGCGGCGATCAGGCGATCGGCCTCGCGGCGGGAGCAGAAGCCGGTGTCGGCGATATGTTTGTTGAGTCGGGTGGTCATCGCCCTATTATCCGGCATCGCCGCCCGCTGCGCTTCATGCCGGCGCGGCCGGATCAAGCTCTTCGCCGTCGAAGACCCGGTTGCGGCCGGCGCGCTTGGCCACGTACATGGCATGGTCGGCCCGGCGCAGCAGCCCGGCCAGATCGTCCTCGCCCGGTCGCCATTGCGCCAGTCCAATGCTGGCGGTCACTTCCAGCCCCGGTACCTGCAATGCCTGGCCAGCCTCGGTGATGCGCTGGCGCAGGCGGTCCAGCCGCGCCGACGCGGCTTCGCGCGGCATGCCCGGCATCAGCAGCAGGAACTCCTCGCCGCCCATCCGCACCACTTCGTCCTGGCTGCGCACCGCCGCGCGCAGGGCGCGCGCGACCGCCACCAGCACCTGGTCACCCACCGCATGGCCGTGGCGATCGTTGATGTCCTTGAACAGGTCGATGTCGAGGAAGCCGATCACCAGCGCGCCGCGCTCACGGTCAACCTGTGCCAGGTGACGGGCCAGCTGCTGCAGTCCTGCGCGCCGGTTGGGCAGCCCGGTCAGGCCATCGGTCTCGGCCAGCTGGCGCAGTTCATCGCGCTGCTGGCGCAGCCGCCCGAGCCGTTGGTTCATGGCGTAGGCGGCCATCATCAGCAGCCAGGTCACCGCCAGCTGCAGCGCCTCCACCCGGTACTCCAGCAACCATTCGGCTGCACTGGCGTCGGCGATGATCAGTACCAGCATCGGCGCCAGCGCGGCCAGCCCGGCCTGCGCCCAGCGGTCGCCGCGCCAGCGCGCCCATACGCCGGCCAGCAACGCCAGGCCACACCCCAGCAGATAGGTCACCTGCAGGCCCTGTGCGACCCAGGCCAGCTGGCCCCAGCGCAGCCACGGCACCAGCACGGCCAGTGCCAGCAGCCCCCACAGCACGATCGCCTGCAGGGGCCGCGAACGGGGCAGCGCGCGGTCGCCGCCGTTCAGCCGCCACAGCGCCGGCAGCACCAGTGCCTGGGTGGCCGCGGTCAGGGAAAGCAACCACCAGGCCCCGCGCTCGCCCACCGGCAGCCAGGGCTCCGGATAGCCGCTGAGGCCACCGAGGATCGCCTGCCACAGCACCAGCACGGTGGTGCCGGCGATGTAGACCAGGAAACTGCGGTCGCGCGTGGTCAGGAACGCCATCAACGCCGACAGCGCCAAGGCGATGGCCACCGCGATGCAGGCGGCGCGCACCAGCAGGCGGGCGGTGTCGTTCTGCTGCACCGGGCTGGGCGCGCCCAGCCGCAGGGTCGGAACCCAGCGCGCCTTCAGCGGCGTCTGCCAGGAGACCACGAACGGCGCGTGGCTGCCGGCCGGCGGCACCGCGACCAGGCCGATGCCTGCGCGGAAGCGCGAATCGCGGGTGCGGGCATCGTGCATGTTGCCGCAGATTTCGCGGTCACCGTGCTGGACCCGGACTTCGCCGGCGAAGACGTTGAACACGTCCAGCGCCTGTGGCTGGCCCGACCAGCCGCCGGGCGGCGCGGGCACTTCCACCTGCTGGCGGGCACCGGACAGCATCTGCGGCGTGCACGCGCGATGCGGGGTCGGCGCGTCGGTGGCGCCCCCGACCAGCAGGTAATCGCGGCCCGATACGGCCTCGGCAGCCTGAAGCGGCCACGATATCGCCCACCACATCAGCAGGACGGCCAGCATCCCCCCTGCTCCATACCGCCACTGCCTGCTGCCCACGCCACGTCCTGTTCCTGCTTACGTCCGCGCCCACTGCACGTCGCCCCTGGCGCGCATTATCGCAGCCGAGCGCGCCGCGCATGTGTAGACCAAAGTCGCCGCCGGCGGTTCAGCCCGCGCCCTGCGGCCCGTTCACCGCCACCAGCCGGAAGGGCTTCAGGTCGGTCAGGGTCATCCGTTCCAGCGGCTGCGGCCGTTCGATCGCATAGCCCTGCAGGCCCTGTACCCCCAGCCTGGTCAGCGCGCCGGCCACCTCCGCGGTCTCCACCCATTCGGCCACCACTTCCATCTGCAGCTCGCGCCCCAGCTCGCTGATCGCCCGCACGGTGGCGTGGCTGACCGGGTCGGTGTCCATGTCGCGCACGAATGCACCATCGATCTTCAGGATGTCGGCCGGCAGCTGGCGCAGGTAGCCGAACGAGGACAGGCCGGACCCGAAGTCGTCCAGCGCCATCCGGCAGCCCCGCGCCTTCACCGCATCGATGAAGGCGCGCGCCTGGCTGAGGTTGCTGATCGCAGCGGTCTCGGTGATCTCGAAACACAGCTTGGACGCCAGTGCGCGGTTGCGTTCGAGCAGGTCGCAGACGAAGGCCAGGAACCCTGGCTCGGCGATCGACTGGGCTGAAACGTTGACGTTGCACAGGCCCAGCTGGCGCACGTGCGCCGGGCAGACCTGCAGGTGCCGGAACAGCAGCCCGAGCACATGGCGATCCAGCGCAACGGCCATGCCGTAGCGCTCCACCGCCGGCATGAACTGGCCGGGCAGATGCAGGCTGCCGTCGGTGCCGCGCATGCGCACCAGCACCTCGTAGTGCAGGTAGGACGGATCGCCCACCCGGGCGATGCGCTGCGCATACAGCAGCATGCGGTTCTCGGCCATCGCCAGGCTGACGCCCTGCAGGCGTTCGGCCTCCAGCCGCCGTTCTTCCAGCGCCATGCGGTTCTCGTTGAAGCAATGCACGCGGTTGCGACCTGCCTGCTTGGCCGCGTAGCAGGCGCTGTCGGCGGCACTCATCAGCCAGTTCACGTCGGGCGCATCGGCACTGACCTCGACCACGCCGATGCTGCAGCTCAGCTGCGGGCTGCCCTCGCTGATCGGGAAGGTGGCCTGGCCCAGGTTGCGGATCACCCGCTGCAGCACCCGCTTGGCTTCGTCCTGGCCGGCATGGGCGAGGAACACGGCGAACTCATCGGCGCCAAGCCGGCCGACCCAGTCGCCATCGCGCACGGCCGCCACCAGGTAATCGGCGAAACTGCGCAGCATCTGATCGCCGGCTGCATGGCCGAAGCTGTCGTTGACCAGCTTGAAATGATCCAGGTTTATGTAGCACAGCGAATGCGTGCCGCCGTCGCTGCGCACCTGCAGCAGCGCGCGTTCCAGCAGGCGTTCGATCTCGCGGCGGTTGATCAGGCCGGTCAGCGGATCGTGGCTGGCGTGGTGCTCGATCTCACGCGCCAGCGCATGGTTCTGGCTGACGTCCTCGATGATCGCGAACACCGACAGCCCCCCGCTGCTGTGCACGCCGGTACCACTCCAGCGCCCCCAGACCAGGCTGCCGTCGCGCCGCCGGAAGCGCAGTTCGCTTGGCCGCAGCTGCCGGTCCCAGTCAATGCGGCCGACACCGTCGATGACCAGCTCGCCGTCCATCAGCAGATCGTGCAGTGACATCTGCAGCAGCACATCACGACGATAATCGAGAATATCCGCCATGGCCTGGTTGGCCTCGATCACCTTGCCATCGGTGTCGAGCTTGAGCATGCCCACGTTGGCCTGGTAGAACGCCGCGCGGAAACGGCTCTCGTGTTCGGTCAGGTCCTTGCCGACGCGACGCGCCAGCGCCACGGCCATCAGGCTGATCGCCAGCACCGACAGGCCCGCGACCATCAGCGTGGCCAGCCTCACCAGCGTCGCCATCCGCAGCAGCGCCTGCGAGAACGCCTGGCTCTGCACCTGCATCCGCCGATCAAGGTCACCCAGTTGCTGCAGGTAGCGGTCACGTGCGGCAGTCGGCAGCGGGCCACTGCCGTGCCGCAGCTGCAATTCATCGACCAGGCGCTGCACCGCCATCAGGTCGCCGTCGGTCTTCCGCCACAGCGCGGTTGCTTCGCGGAAGGCACCGATATCGCGTGCATAGCGGAACGAGAACACCAGGCGCGGGATATCGGCGCGCGCATTGCCGCCCTGCAGGAATCCCTGCCTGGCCTTGGCTTCATCCGGCTCAGCCTGTTCCAGCGCCAGCCGCGCCTGCAGATCGCCCAACGGCACCTGCAGGGCCTGACGCGCATGGTCCAGGTCCTGGGCATCGCCCCGCGCCAGGTAACGGCTGAGCGCGGCGGTTGCATCCTGCTGACCGCGCGACCAGTAGCCCTGGCCGGCAATCCAGGCGGTGGAGGCCGCCTGCAGTTCCTAGATCAGCGCGGACAGTGCGACCAATCCAATCGCCATGCCCGTCAGCAACGCAAATCGCAGTCCCAGGCCACGGGTCATGGGAACCCGTCGGCTCTGCTGGTCCGTGCCACTCCTACCCATCCCGGATCCCCCCGAATGTGCTGCGGTGACAACCTCCCTTGGAACCGCCCCAGCCTAGGACCGGGAATGTGTTGGCCATGCGAAAAAGGGACGGAGGGGATTAAGTCGTTTATGGCATAAGCACCTGGCCTGCCATTTACGACTTAATCCCCTCCGTCCCCTTTTTGCGGCCCGGAACGGGCAACGCCAGCCCGAAGGCTGGCGTTGTCAGGGCTGAGGTGCGGCTCAGTAGCTGCGCGGGCCGCGCGGCTTGAAGCCGTCACGACGCGGCGGACGGCTGTCGCGGTCACCGCCGCGGTCGCCACCGTGACCACCCGGACCACCCGGGCCGCCACGACGCGGGCCACCCGGGCCGCCCGGACCACGCTTGTCGAAGCGCGGCTTGAACGGACGCGGGGCCGGGTTGGTGTCTTCACCCGGCGCCAGCGCGCGCATCTGCAGCTGCTGGCCCGACACCCACACCTTCTGCAGGTGCGACAGCACGTCCGGCGGCATCTGTGCCGGCAGGTCCAGCAGCGAGAAATCGTCGTGGATGTCGATGCGGCCGATGAAGCGGCTTTCCAGGCCGGCCTCGTTGGCGATGGCGCCGACGATGTTGGCCGGCTTCACGCCATGCTGGTGGCCGACCGAAATGCGGTAGGTCTCCATGCCCTGCTCCGGCGCGCCACGCGGCGGAACCTCACGGCGCGGGCGCTGCTCGAAACCACCCTCGCCGTCCTCACGACGCGGGCCACGCTCGAAACGCGGGCTACGCTCGTTGCGGTCGAAGCGATCGCCACGCTCCGAGCGGTCGCCACGGTCGAAGCGCTCGCGCGGCGCACGCTCTTCGCGCGGGGCACGCACCGGCGGCTGCAGCAGGAACGGGGTGTCACCCTGCAGCATTTTGGCCAACGCGGCGGCCAATTCGATGGCCGGCACGTTCTGCTCGTTCTCGAAGCGCTCCAGCAGCTGGCGGTAGAAATCCAGGCCGCCGGCGCCGAGGGTTTCGGTGATGCGCGTGGTGAACTTGTTGATGCGGTTGTCGTTGACCGCTTCCACGCTCGGCAGCTGCATTTCTTCGATCGGCTGGCGGGTAGCGCGCTCGATCTGGCGCAGCATGCCCTTCTCGCGCGGGGTGGCGAACAGGATCGCCTCACCGCTGCGGCCGGCACGGCCGGTACGGCCGATGCGGTGCACGTAGCTTTCGGTGTCGTACGGGATGTCGTAGTTCAGCACGTGGCTGATGCGCTCCACGTCCAGGCCACGGGCGGCCACGTCGGTGGCAACCAGGATGTCCAGCTTGCCTTCCTTCAGCATGGCGATGGTGCGCTCACGCTGGGCCTGCTGCATGTCACCGTTGATCGCGGCTGCGGCCAGGCCACGGGCCTGCAGCTTGCTGGCCAGTTCTTCGGTGCCGGCCTTGGTACGGGCGAAGATGATCATCGCGTCGAACGGCTCGACTTCCAGGATGCGGGTCAGCGCGTCCAGCTTGTGCATGCCGCTCACCCACCAGTAGCGCTGGCGGATGTTGGCCGAGGTGGTGGTCTTGGCCGCGATGGTCACTTCCACCGGGTCCTGCAGGTAGGTCTGCGCGATGCGGCGGATCTGCGGCGGCATGGTGGCCGAGAACAGCGCAACCTGGCGCTGTTCCGGCAGCTTCTTCAGCACGGCCTCGACGTCATCGATGAAGCCCATGCGCAGCATTTCGTCGGCTTCGTCCAGCACCAGGGTCTTCAGCTCGGACAGGTCCAGGGTGCTGCGGTCCAGGTGATCGATCACGCGGCCGGGTGTACCGACCACGATGTGCACGCCGCGGCGCAGCGCCGACAGCTGCTGGCCGTACGGCTGGCCGCCGTACACCGGCAGCACGCGGAAGCCCGGGATCTTCGACGAATACGACTGGAACGCCTCGGCCACCTGGATGGCCAGCTCGCGGGTCGGCGCCAGGATCAGGGCCTGGGGCTTGATCTGCTGCAGGTCGATGTTGGACAGTACCGGCAGTGCGAACGCAGCGGTCTTGCCGGTACCGGTCTGGGCCTGGCCCAGCACGTCGCGGCCTTCCAGCATCGCCGGGATGGTGGCGGCCTGGATCGGCGACGGGGTTTCGTAGCCGATGGCGGTGACCGCCTGCATCACGGGCTCGGACAGGCCGAGCTGCGCAAACTGCAGCGGCGCTTGGGAATCTTGGGACATGGGGAACTCCGAAGGCACTGCCGTCGTTCTGGCAGTGCGATAAAAAAGGGATGGTCCGCGCTTTGGGCGCCCTTCTTATCGCGTGCCCTGGCGCTGCTCGGTCGGAGGAGATTTCACTCGCTCAGAGCGGAATGATACCGCATTGATCCTGAACGAGGCATACAGCTTTCCAAGCGCGTGCGGTGGTGCCCGGTGCTGGCGCACAATACGCGCCCTCTTTCCGGCCCGGCCACTGGCCTGCGCCCTCTTCCCAGGAACCCCGCTCCATGCAGATTCTCGAATTCGACCTCGACGGCGACTACGTCGAACTCAAGCAGCTGCTCAAGCTGGCCGACCTGGTGACCAGTGGCGGCGAGGCCAAGATGGTCATCAGCGAAGGGCAGGTGCTGGTCGACGGCGAGGTTGAACTGCGCAAGGCCTGCAAGATCCGCGCTGGCCAGGTGGTCGAATTCGCCGACAGCCAGATCCGCGTGCTGGCTGCCAGCTGATCTGAACCCGTTCAGGCCACGCGCTGGGTCAGGTGCGAGGCGATCAATTGCCTGAACGGCGCCACCCCCTGCGCCACGCGCAGGCCGGCCGCACGCAGCAGCCGCGCCGGACGGCGATCGTCGGTGTACAGGCTGGCGATCGCGTTGGTGGCCTCGTACAGCGGCCGCGACGCCAGTCGATGGCCACGCTGATAACGGGCCAGCATGCCCTCGGCCGCGATGTCGGCACCACGCCGCTGCTGCTCGACGATGCCCTGCGCCAGCCGCTGTGCGCTGGCCAGGCCCAGGTTGAAGCCATGCGCGGTGACCGGGTGCATGCCCACCGCCGCATCGCCGACCAGCGCAGAGCGCTCGCCCACGAACCGGTGCGCGTACACCCCTACCAGCGGATACGCCTGCGGCGTGGCCACCGGCTGCATCCGGCCCAGGCGGTGTTCGAAGCAGGCACTGATGGCCTCACCGAACGCCACCTCGTCCATCGCCAGCAGTTCCTCGATCTGCCGCGGCGGCAGCGTGATCACCGCCGATGCCTGGCCCTCGTTGAGCGGCAGCAATGCCATGGTGCGGCCATAGCCGAACCACTCCCACGCAGTGTGGTGGTGATCGCGCTCGACCTGCATGCGGCAGACCAGCATCGACTTGCCGAAGTCGCGCATCTGCGCGCCGATGCCGAGCATGCGACGGGTTGCCGAAAAGCGGCTGTCGGCGGCCACCAGCAGGCGCGCGTGCAGCTTGCTGCCATCGTCCAGCGTGACCACGTGGCCCTGTGCATCGGCCTGCACGCCCAGCACCTTGCGGCCATCAAACAACTCCAGCCCATCCTGGCCCTGCACGGCATCCCATGCGGCGCGGCGGATCAGATGGTTGGGCACCAGCCAGCCCAGCGGCTGGCCGTCCACCTGGCTGCTGGCGAAGGTCAGCGCGAATGGCGAGCCGCCGTTCATCACCCTTGCGTCGCGCAGCTCGGCCACTTCGGCCTGCGCCAGGCGCTGCCACAGCCCCAGCTGCTCCAGGCTCTGCCGCGAGGCATGGGTCAGCGCGATCTCGCGACCATCGAAGGCCGCCTCGGCCAGTACCTGGCGCGGCTGCACGTCCACCAGCCCGACCTGCAGGCCGCTACCGGCCAGCGCGCGTGCGAAGCACAGACCCGCCGGGCCCGCGCCGACCACCACCACGTCCATCCTGCGCATGCGCGCCTCCTGCCGTTGATCCAGTCCGCGCCAGCATAGCGCCACGCAGCTGACCGGCCTTGATCTGGATCAGGCCCGGCTCACAACAACGCGAACACCAGCGCCAGGATGGCCAGCAGCGATACCGCCCAGACCAGGCTGCGCACATAGGGCACGCCGGCGGCATACAGCGGCAGATAGACCACTCGTGCCCAGAAGTAGGCCTGCGCGGCCAATGCGGTGGTGTCGTTGCTGCGCCCGGCCAGCACCACCGCGATCGCGGCGGCGGCGAAGAACGGGAAGGTCTCCAGGAAGTTGGCCTGGGCCCGCTGCAGGCGGCCGGCCAGCGCACTGAGCGGCCGGGCCTGGCCATCACGCGCCGAGGCATTCCAGTTCAGGCCACGCTCGCGGGTGACCACGGTGGAGGTAGCGAAGATGTAGACAAAGCCCAGCAGCACCGACCAGGCCAGCATCGTCAGTTCAGTTGCCATCGTTGTGCTCCTCAGGGTGCCGATGCACGCAGGCTGTAACCGGCCAGGCGCCACACCTGGTCCTCGTCGAAACGGAACGACACCAGTTCGCGTACCGGCTGCGCGCTGTTGGCGAAGCGGGTCGGGAAGCTGACGTTGATGTACAGGCCTTCGGGCACGGCGGCACCGGCGCCGTACTTGACCCGGGTGATGGTCGGCTGGCCGCGGCCGGCCATCGCGCCCAACCGCGTGCGCTCGGTGGTCAGCTGGCTGACAAAGGCCGCCTTGGGCACCGCACGTCGCGCGACGGCGGAGGCGCCCTCCCACAATTCACCGGCACGATTGGCATCGACCAGCTGCGCCGCCTTCACTGCGGCCGCGCCCATTTCCGCGTCCTGCTTCTGCACCTGCGCCTGCTGCGCGGCGGTCAACGCCGGGGCACCGGCGGTGGCCGGCTTCGCGGCCGCCGGCGATGCCGGCGCCGGGCGCGCGGGTGCCGGGGCAGGAGTGGCCGGCGCAGGCACCTGCGCCAACACAGTGAAGGGCATCAGGGACAGCAGCAGGAGTACGCGCTTCATGGACACCGCCGGTTACCGGGAAAGAACCGCAGTCTACGCCAGCGCAGTGAGCTGTTCGTCAGCGCGCGTGGGCGCTGCCCTCGACCACCGCAGCGTCGGCCTGCGCGGCAGGCTTTCCGGCCTCCGCAGGAGCCTGCTCGGCCACCGGCGGTGGCTCGGACGGCGCCGGCGGCAGCGTGGCCACATCGATCTCCGACAGCGGGCTCTCTTCAGGACACACCGCATCCGGGAAACCGAAGCGCTGCTTCAGTGCCTGGCCACAGCTGTTGATCGACTCCATGTCAGCACCTTCGCGCTTGCACTGCTGGTCGAAGGCGATCAGGAACGCATCCTTGCGCTGTACGAAATCATCGCCGCAGGCGCGCATCTGCTTGATCCGCTCCAGGTCATCCTGCACCGCGTTGGTGCCATCCAGGCCGTACTGGCGCAGCTCGTCCGGGGTCAGCAGGCGCAGGCTGCGGTTGGGCACGGTCATCATCAGATCGGCCACGCCCACCGCCACGCCGTTGCGCTGCAGGTAGTCCTTCACGTTGTCGTAGACCTCGTGCAGCTCGCGGTTGAGTTCAGCACGCGAGGTGGCCTTGGAACTGATGCGCATCATGCGGTGGATGCCGACCTTGCCCGACAGCAGGCGATTGTCACCGGCGGCCAGCACGAACACGCAGGCACTGTGGCAGATCGAGCCTTCGCGCACCCAGATGGTCCAGCCCGATTCACCGATGCTGTCACCGGCCACGATGGCCGATTCCACTTGGCCGCCGCTGGAATCCAGGTCGAGGATGCGCTTGTGGATCTTCTGCTCGTCGGCGACCACGGCCAGCCGCCACATCATCTCGGCGAAGCCCGGATTGATCTTTCCGGAATAGCGCACGCGCATCAGGCCACGCTCGGTACACGGCGCCAGCGCCTGGCTGATCTGATCGCGCTGCAGGCCCTCCAGCTCGATACCGTCGCCGGCCTCGCCGGCGTACTCGGTGCTGCAGCTGACCCAGGCGCGGCCATTCTCCAGCTGCGCCTGCGGCCACGGCCGATCGGCCCGGCTGCGCGGTGCTGGCGGCGGTAGCGGCGCGTCGGCCGCATTGATCGACACCATGTTCTCGCCATCGCTGGCCGGCGCGCGCGCCGCTTTGTCGGCGGCGATCACATTGCCCGGATTCTCCAGCTTGCTGCAGCCCGCCAGGGCCAGGCACAACAGGGGCAACCAGCGGAATTTGGCGGACATCGGCAACCGGTCTTCATGAGAGCAAGGGCCACAGTCTACCCGTCCAGCGCGCGCGTTCAGCGCGTGGCACTGAACCCGCTCTGACCCTCGGGAAAGCGTGTCGACCAAGGTCGACACCTACCCACAGCAAAAGCGTGCCGACCAACGGTCGGCACCCACCAACTGCAGCGACCAACCGCCCCGCCATCCCACGGACTGCCAGCTTTTGATTGAGACGTTGACGGTGACGTTGCGGGTGCAGGGCTGCAAGCCCTGCCAGCCCCCCCCTTTCAGCATCCATGTCCGAATCCGGCGAGTATCCCCACCCGCACCCGCCTAGACTGGCGCCATGGACACCGCCCTCGCCCTCGACACCGCCGCCTGCGACCGCGCCCGCCTGGCCCGCGACGCACGCTTCGACGGCGTGTTCTTCACCGCCGTGCGCAGCACTGGCATCTACTGCCGCCCGGTGTGCCCGGCGCCACCGCCGAAGCCGCGCAACATCACCTACTACCCGACCGCCGCCGCGGCCGCTGCGGCCGGCTACCGGCCGTGCCTGCGCTGCCGCCCGGAACTGGCACCCCAGGCCCAGCAGGCACTCGCCGGACAGACCGTGCAGCGCGCCCTGGCCCTGATCCAGGGGGGCTTCCTGCAGGAGCAACCGGTGGCAGATCTCGCCCAGCGCATCGGGCTCAGCGCGCGCCAGCTGCAACGGCTGTTCGTCGAGCATCTGGGCGCGACACCCGGACAGATCCACGCCACCCATCGCCTGCTGCTGGCCAAGCAGCTGTTGACCGAAACCACGCTGCCGGTGACCGACGTCGCGCTGGCAGCCGGCTACAACAGCCTGCGCCGCTTCAATACCGCATTCCTGCAGGGTTGTGGCATGGCCCCCACCGCGCTGCGTCGCCAGCACCAACCCCTCGCCGCCGATGAGGGGGGCCTGGTGCTGCGCCTGGCATACCGGCCGCCGCTGGACTTCCCACGCATGCTGGCCTTCCTGCGCAAGCGCAGCCTGCCCGGCATCGAACTGATCGGCGAGGACAGCTACCAGCGCGTGTTGGGCACGCCTGAGCGGCCCACCCTGCTGCGCGTCACCGCCGATCCGAAACGGCCGGAACTGCACCTGCAGCTCAGCGCCGTCGATCCACGCCTGATCCCGGACATCGTGCGTCGCGTGCGCCGCGTGTTCGACCTGGATGCCGACCTGCAGCAGGTGCACGCCGCACTGGGCGAAGAACCGCTGCTCGCACGCGGCATCGCCGAACGCCCCGGGCTGCGTGTTCCGGGCGGCTGGGATGGATTCGAAGTGGGCGTGCGCGCGGTGCTCGGCCAACAGGTCAGCGTCGCCGCAGCCACCACGTTCGCGCGCCGGCTGGTGGATGCCTTCGGCGCACACCTGCCGGGCATGCCATCGGACTTCGATCGCCAGTTCCCCGCACCCGAGGTGCTGGCCGGGGCGCCGCTGGAATCGATCGGCCTGCCGCGCAGCCGTGCCGCTACCGTGCGAGCACTCGCAGCCGCCTGCGCCAGCGGCCAGCTCGATTTCGGGCCGGGCCAGGCGCTGGAAGAGTTCGTCACCCGCTGCGTGGCACTGCCCGGCATCGGCCCGTGGACCGCGCAGTACATCGCCCTGCGGGGCCTCGGCCAGCCTGATGCCTTCCCCGCCGGCGACCTGGTGCTGCAGCAGGTGCTCGGCCATGCGCAGGGCCAGCGCCTGAGCGAGCGTGCCACCGAAGCACGCTCGCAACCCTGGCGGCCGTGGCGCGCGTATGCCGTGCTGCACCTGTGGCACCTGTCCGGCACTTTCGTTGGAGAACCGACATGACCCTGTTGTTCGACCGTTTCGACAGCCCGATCGGCGTGCTGACCATCGCCGGTGACGAGCGCGGACTTGCGCATGTGCTGTTTCCGGAAAACCGCCATCCGGCGCGTGGCCGCGACGACTGGCACTACGCGCCGGATGCGCTGCCGGAAGCCCGCGAGCAGTTGCTGCAGTTCCTGCACGGCGAACGCAGCAGCTTCGATCTGGAACTGGCACCGCGCGGCACGCCATTCCAGCTGCGCGTGTGGCAGGCGCTGGCGCTGATTCCGTTCGGGCAGACCTGGAGTTACCTGCAGCTGGCGCAGCACCTGGGACAGCCCAGCGCAACGCGCGCGGTGGGCGCCGCCAACGGCCGCAACCCGTTGCCGATCATCCTGCCCTGCCATCGCGTCATCGGCAGCAACGGCGCACTGACCGGGTTCGGCGGTGGGCTGGAAACCAAGGCCGCGCTGCTGCGCCTGGAACAACGCCAGGCGCCATTGTTTGCATGAGGGCCGGCCGGGCTGCGCCCGGCACCCGCAGAAACAACGGCAACGTCAAAAGCCAGACCGGCTCTGGATTGATGTGGGTTGGGCGGCGCGGGGACAAGGAAGAATGCGCGGACACGCTGCGCCCTTCGGCGCAGCGTGTCTTGGGCCGGTCATTGCGCCGGCTTATCATGCGCGGATGACTTCCGTACGCCTGACCTGCGCGCTGGCGCTGCTGCTGCCATTGGCCGCCTGCACCACCGCGCCCGCGCCCTCCGCCGCCCCTTCCGCCTCCGTTGCCACGCCCGTTGCTGCGGCTGCGCCGCCGAAGCTGCTGCTGATCTCCATCGACGGCCTGCGCGCCGACGCGCTCGATCGTGGCCTGACCCCGAACCTGCAGCGGCTGATCGACGGCGGCGTGCGTGCACGCTGGATGACCCCGTCCTATCCGTCGCTCACCTTCCCCAACCACTACACCATCGTCACCGGCCTGCGCCCGGACCACCACGGCATCGTCAACAACAGCATGGACGACGAGGCACTGGGCCGTTTCGAGCTGAGCAACCGCGAGGCGGTCACTACCAGCGCGTGGTGGGGCGGCGAGCCGATCTGGGTCGGCGCCGAGAACGCCGGCGTGCGTTCAGCCACCACCTCGTGGCCGGGCAGCGAGTCGGAAATCCGCGGGGTGCGCCCGAGCCAGTGGCGCATCTACGACGGCCAGGAACCGCTGGAACAGCGTGCCGGCATCGTGCTTGACTGGCTGGCGCAGACCGACGCCGATGCGCCGCGCCTGACCACGCTGTACATGGAGCACGTGGACAAGGCCGGCCACCACTACGGCCCGGATTCGAAGCAGTATGCCGACGCCATCGTGCGCGCCGACCAGATCGTCGGCCAGGTGCTGGATGGACTGCAGCAGCGCGGGCTGGCGTCGACAACCAACGTGATCGTGGTGTCCGACCATGGCATGGCCAGCGTCGCCGACGGCCACGTGATCGCCACCGAATCGATGGCCGATCCGGCCATCGCGCGCAATGTCAGCCAGGGCCAGTCGGTGGGCTTCGCACCGGTCGCCGGTCGCGAAGCCGACGCCGAACGCGTCCTGCTCGGCCGCCACGCCCACTACGAATGCTGGAAGAAGGAAAACCTGCCGCCGCGCTGGCACTACGGTACGCACCCGCGGGTGCCGCCGATCGTCTGCGCCATGGATGAAGGCTGGGATGCCCTGCATCGGGACCGGATCGCCAAGCGCACCAAGCAGGATCGCGGTTCGCATGGCTACGACAACGCCCTGCCGTCCATGCGTGCGGTGTTCGTGGCCAGCGGCCCGTCATTCCGCCAGGGCCTGGTGATCGATGGCTTCGACAACGTCGATGTCTATCCGCTGCTGGCGCATCTGCTGCAGGTGCCGGCCGCGCCGAACGACGGCAACCCGGAAACGCTGAAACAGACCCTGCGCTGACGCCGCCGTAGAGCCGGGCCCACGCCCGGCTCAGCGAGCAGGCATAAAAAAACGCGGCGCCAGGCGCCGCGTTTTTCCTTGAAGCGGTCGACCGGCCGGATCAGGCCTTGGCGACAGCCTTCTTCGCCACAGCCTTCTTCGCCGGAGCCTTGGCCACGGTCTTCTTGGCAACCGGGGCGGCGGCGCCTACGGCGACCTTGCTCGCGGTGTGCGAACGGGCGTTGCCGTAGCTGGCGTTGTAGCGCTTGCCCTTGGCGGTCTTGCGGTCACCCTTACCCATGTCTTCAACTCCTCAAGTGTGAAATCTGGTTACCCCGTACTGACACGGGTTCGGCGGGGCCGCCTTGCTGGGCGCCCCCGCGCACGATGGGAAATCCTATCACGGAGCGCCTAGTGCGCGCAGCTGGCGTCGTGCACGTGGCCGTGATTGAGGCGCAGGTTGACCAGGTGCGCGACGCCCACCAGCAGGCCACCGATGGTCATCACCACCGCATGCGGCACCGCGTTGTGATGCAGCGGGTCGTACAGCACGCCGGCCCACAGCGCGACCAGGCCCGGAATCAGGAAACCCAGCGCGCGCAGCGCACCATGCCGGCGATAGCCCCATACCAGGCTGAACAGCCCAAGCAGGGTCACGAACACCACCAGCGCCTGCTCCACGCCGTCACTCAACCAGAACGACAGGCCCAGCGACGGCGCCGCCGCCAGCAGCACGGGGATCACCGCGCAATGCACCGCGCACAGCATCGAACCAGTGGCGCCGAAACGGTCGAGCAGGTGGCGCAGGCGTGAGGACAGGGACATGACTTCCAGCAGGGTCGGCGAATCGTTATGGAATAATATAACATCCGTTCCCAACCCGCACGGTTTCCCTCCCCCTGTCCCACCGACGGGATTCGTGCGCCCTGCGATTGATACATTGTAACAAAGGACCTGCCCATGCCCGCCCACACCCCCCGGCTCAAGCCGCATTCCCTGGCCCTGGCCCTCGCCGCCCTGCTGCCGTCCGCCGCCTTTGCTGCCGGCCAGGACGGCGCCCATCGTGACCGCCACCTGACCGAGCTGTCGTCGGTGCAGGTCACCGCATCGCCGCTGCAGGGCGATGCCGAATCGCTGGCGCGCCCGGTCGAGGTTCTCGCCGGGGAACGCCTGGACGAGCAGAAGGCCGGCACCCTCGGCGATACCGTAGCCAAGCTGCCCGGCGTGCAGAGCACGTTCTTCGGCCCGGGCGTCGGCCGCCCGATCATCCGCGGCCAGGAAGGCCCGCGCGTGGCGGTGCTGTCCAATGGCATGGGCAACATGGATGCCTCCACGGTCAGCGCCGACCATGCCACCAGCATCGAGCCGTTCCTGGCCGACCAGATCGAAGTGCTGAAGGGGCCGGCCACGCTGCTGTTCGGCAGCGGCGCCATCGGTGGTGCCGTCAACGTGGTCGATGGCCGCATCGCGCGCGAACTGCCGGAGCGTCCGCTCAGCGGCCGTGCAGAACTGCGCGGCAATTCGGTGAACAACGAACGCAGCGGCATGTTCCGCCTCGATGGTGTCAGCGGCAACGTCGTGCTGCATGTGGACGGCCTGGTGCGCAATGGCGACGACTACCGCATCCCGGGTTACGCGGTGATCGACAGCCTGGAAGATCACCACGACCACGACCACGATCATGACCACGATGCGGCCGAGGGCGAAGAACCGCGCCGTGGCCGCCTGGACAACAGCTCGATCCGCACCCGCGCCGGTGGCGTCGGCGCAACGTGGCTGGGCGAGGGCGGCTACTTCGGTGTGTCGGCCAGCACCTACCGCACCAACTACGGCATTCCCAATGGCGCGCACGTGCACGCCGACGGTGATGATCATGGCCATGACCACGGCCACGACCACGGCGATGAAGAGGAAGGCGGCGACGAGCATGACGTGCGCATCGACATGGTGCAGAACCGCTTCGAGACCAAGGCCGGCATCTACGACCCGGTCTCGTTCCTGAAGAACATCAACGCACGCGTGGCCTACACCGACTACGAGCACGTGGAGCTGGAGGCCGGCACGCCGTCCACCCGCTTCACCAACCGCGGCATCGAAGCGCGCCTGGAAGCGGTGCAGCAGCAGATCGGTGGCTGGGACGGTGCCTTCGGCCTGCAGTTCGGCAACAGTGATTTCGGCGCCAAGGGCGAAGAAGCCTTCGTTCCGGATACCGGCACCAGGAACATCGGCCTGTTCGTGCTGCAGGAAAAGCAGTTCGGCCCGTTCAAGCTGGAACTGGGCGGTCGCCACGACCAGGTCAAGCTGGACCCGACCGGTGACTACCGTCGCCGCACCTTTGGTGCCACCAACCTGTCCGCTGCGGGCATCTGGAAGCTCAACGACGCGGTGGACCTGCGCATTGGCGTGGACAGTTCCGAGCGTGCGCCGACCAATGAAGAGCTGTACGCCGCTGGCGCACACATCGCCACCCGTTCGCTGGAAATCGGTGATGCCAACCTGAAGACCGAGCGCGGCCAGCGTATCGAGCTTGGCATCCACACCCACAGTGACCGCCTGGACTTCTCCGCATCGGTCTACCAGACCAAGTTCAAGGACTTCATCTACCTGGCCGACACCGGCGTCACCGAGGGCCTGCCGGTTCGTGCGTGGACCCAGCAGGACGCGGTGTTCCGCGGTGCCGAGGCCGAAGCACTGGTGCACCTGTTCGAGGGTGGCGCCGGTGACTGGGACCTGCGCCTGTTCGGCGACTACGTGAAGGCCAAGCTGGATGGCAGCGGCAGCCGCAACCTGGACATCGCCGTGCCGCATGGCGACCACAACCACAACTACTCGGTGGAACTGGCCAATACCGGCTACCTGCCGCGTATCGCTCCGGCCCGCGTCGGCGCCGACCTGCGCTGGTCGAAGGATGGCTGGCGCGCCTCGGTCGGTGCGGTGCGTTACAGCCGCCAGAAGGACGTCGCGCAGAACGAGGAACCGAGCAACGGCTACACCCTGGTCGATGCCCACCTGGCCTACCGTTGGGACCGCAACGCGAGCAACAGCTACGAGGTGTTCCTGGATGGCAGCAACCTGACCAACCGCGAAGTGCGCCCGCACACCTCGCTGCTGCGCGACTACTCGCCGCTGCCGGGCCGTGGTGTCGCATTCGGCATCCGCGCGTTCTTCTGATCGGGCAGCGGGGTCGGAGCCCATTCCGCAGGAAAGGGCTCTGAACCTCCACCATCCACGCATGGCGTGGATCTACAGCATCTGCAGCGGGGGCCTTCGGGCCCCCGTTTTCATTTCCGCCAACACCATCACGCAAGCGTCACAAAGATGTGCGTACGACAACAAACGGACAATCCCGTCACTCAATGTCTCGCCAACCGGACATTAATGTCCGAAAATGAACCCATGACCGCCCAACGTGCCGATGCCGCTGCCCGCCGTGCCCTCATCCTCGACGCCGCCGATCATGTCTTCGGCCAACATGGCGTCACCGCTCCACTGGACCTGGTGGTCGAACGCGCCCAGGTGGGCCGCGCCACCCTGTATCGCAACTTCCCCGACCGTACCGCGCTGATCCAGGCGCTGCTGCAGCGTACGGTCGACCGCATCCGGCGCCAGGTCGAGCAGCTCGGCGACCGCGACGACGCCCTGTTCGAGGTGTTCGAGGGAATGGCCCAGCGCATCATCGATTCGCCTGCCCTCGCCGATTACTGGCGTGCGGTGGATTCGGACGTGCCGGCCATGCGCACCGCGCGCGAGACCGTGCGTGACCTGCTGGAAGCGCCGATTGCCCGTGCCAAGGCCGCCGGCCTGTGCCGCGCCGACCTGGAGAAGACGGATATTTCACTGATCTCGGGCATGCTGGGCGCAGCCCTGCGCGGCAAGACCCGCGACGAGCGCGCCCAGCTGGCCGGGCGTGCCCTGCAGCTGCTGCGCGGGGGTCTGCAGGGAGCACCCAGCGAGGCGCGCTGATGGTCCAGCCGTATCTGAAGCCGGTTCCGGATTGGGAGGAGCACGAGAAGCCGACCATGCCCGGTTCGGCGTCGATGCCCTGGCATCCGCCCCATCGACGCGTGGCCTATGCACTGGTGTCGCTGCTGGTGGCGATCACCGGCGGCCTCGGCAATGCGCTGGTCACCGCCAACCTGCCGTTCCTGCAGGGCCAGCTGGCGCTGACGCCGACCCAGGGCAGCTGGCTGGTGGCGGCCTACGCGATGGTCAATGTCACCGCCAACCTGCTGGCCTTCAAGTTCCGCCAGCAGTACGGCATCCGCCTGTTCGCCGAGATCGGCCTGGGCCTGTACGCAGCGCTGGCGGTGCTGCATCTGTTCGTCGGCAGTTTCGAGACCACCCTGCTGACCCGCGCCGCCAGTGGCTTCGCCGGCGCCGCCTGTTCGACACTGGGCACGCTGTACATGCTGCAGGCGCTGCCGCGCCGCTTCACCGGCAACCTGCTGGTGGTGGGTGTGGGCCTTTCGCAGCTGGCGGTGCCGATTGCCTGGATTGTGTCACCGGGGCTGGTCGATACCGGCCAGTGGCACCAGCTCTACTCATTCGAAGCCGGCCTCGCCCTGTGCGCGTTCGCGGCGGTGGTGGTGCTGAAGCTGCCGCCCGGCATCCAGATCAAGGCCTTCGAGCCGATGGACTTCCTCACCTTCGCCCTGCTCGCCCCTGCCGTTGCCCTGCTGGTGATCGTGCTGGCACAGGGCTATACGCGCTGGTGGCTGGATACGCCGTGGCTGGGGTGGGCACTGGTCGCCTCCATCGCGTTGTCCACCACCGCCTTCATCATCGAACACTACCGCCGCAACCCGCTGCTGCAGACGCGCTGGCTGGCCAGCCTGCCGGTGCTGCACTTCATCGTGGGCGCGTTCCTGATCCGCTTCCTGACCACCGAGCAGTCCTACGGCGTGGTCAACCTGATGCGTACGCTGGGCATGGGCCCGGACCAGCTGCGCCCCCTGTTCGGCGTGATCCTGGCCGGCGTGATCACCGGCATCGCGGCGGCGTCGCTGACGTTCGGTCCGAAGCGGCTGATCGCCCAGCTGCTGATGGCGATCCTGCTGCTGGGCACCGCTGCCTTCTTCGACCAGCACCGCACCAGCCTGGACCGGCCGCACGACTTCTACGTCAGCCAGTTCCTGGCCTCGGTCGGCGCCGGCATGTTCATGGGCCCGCTGATCATGCTCGGCATCTCCGCTGCACTGAAGCAGGGCGTGGACCACATGATCACCTTCCTGGTCACGCTGTCGATCACCCAGACCCTGGGCGGCCTGGCCGGTTCGGCGGTACTCGGCACTTTCCAGCTGCATCGTGAGCAGCTGTATTCCAGCGCGTTGACCAGCCAGCTCGATCCGGCCGACCCGGTGGTCGCGCAGCGCCTGCGCGTGCAGCAGCAGCTGTACAGCGCGCAGATCACCGATCCGGTGCTGCGCAGCGCGCAGGGCAGCGCACAGCTGGCGCAGATCACACGCCGCGAAGCCAATGTGCGCGGCTTCAATGATGTGTTCACCCTGAGCGGTTGGCTGGCCATCGGCTTCCTGTGCTGGTTGCTGCTGCTGTCGCTGCGTACCGCCGTGCTCAAGCAATGGCGCAAGCGCCACCCTCCGTCCCCTGCTGCGGCCACGCCGGCCGCGCCCCGTTGAGTTGATCGCCATGCCCCCCGTCCCGCCCCGCCCCGACGACATCGACGCCGACAACGTCACCCCGCCGCCGCCCACCGATGCGGCACCTGCGCCCACACCCGCGGCGCCGGCGGCCGCGCCGAAATACCTCAAGCCCAGCGCGCGCAGCGTGGTGGTGATGGTGGTGGTGGCGTTGCTGGGGATCGCGCTGATCCTGCGTGCCTGGCATCTGTGGCCGTTCACCAGCACGGTGATGGTGACCGACAACGCCTATGTGCGCGGGCAGATCACGGTGATGGCGCCGCAGGTGAACGGCTACGTGACCGAGGTGCTGGTCAAGGACTTCCAGCATGTGAAGAAGGGCGAACCCCTGTTGCGCATCGATGACCGCATCTATGCGCAACGTGTCGCCCAGGCACAGGCGACGCTGGACAGCGCACGCGCGGCACTGGCCAATTCGGACCAGTCGCAGGCGCAGAACCGTGCGCAGATCGCCTCCGCACACGCCACGCTGTCGGCGGGCCAGGCCGAACTGCAGCGCTCGCGCAACGAGGCCCGCCGCTACGAGGAGCTGGCCGCACAGCAGCTGGTGTCGATCAACGATCGCGACAAATTCCGCACCAGCCAGGCCTCGGCGCAGGCCAGCGTGCAGCAGTCGCAGGCGCAGATCCGCATCGCCGAGGAAACGCTGGTATCGACCCGGGTGGCACGCAAGAGCCTGGAAGCACAGGTGGAGAGCGCGCAGGCACAACTGGAACTGGCCCGCATCGACCTGGCCAATACGGTGATCCACGCACCGCGCGACGGCCAGATCAGCGAGGCCAGCGTGCGCGTGGGCCAGTACGTGGCCGCCGGTTCGCAGCTGCTGTTCCTGGTGCCTGACACGCTGTGGGTGGTCGCCAACTACAAGGAAGGCCAGACCTGGCAGATGGCGATCGGCCAGCCCGCCTCGTTCTCGGTGGACGCCTTCCACGGCCAGGTGCTGAGCGGCCGCGTGGAGGAGATCGCGCCCGCCACCGGGTCCGAGTTCAGCGTGCTGCGCCCGGACAACGCCAGCGGCAACTTCACCAAGGTGGTGCAGCGGCTGCCGGTGCGCATCAGGATCGACGGGGAGCAGAAGCTGGCAGCACAGCTGCGGCCGGGCATGTCGGTGATCGTGCGGGTGGATACCGCGACCAAGCCGATGGACTAGGGTGCAGGCCCGGTTGTGCCGATATGAAACGGGGTCAGATCTCTTTGCCAATGGCGAATGGATCCGACCCCGCTCCCATGCCGGCCAGCGGCCGGCACTACCGTTGCGTTACCCGGCGCAGCGCGCGCAGAGCCCGTGCACTTCCAGGGTCTGTGCCTGCGGCTGGAAGCCCAGCTCCTTGGCGCGCTTTTCCAGCTGGGTGACGATCTCGCGGTCTTCCAGTTCCACCGCGCTGTGGCAGCTGTTGCAGATCAGGAACGGCACCGAATGCGCCGCGCTGCTGGGATGATGGCAGGCCACGAAGGCATTCACCGATTCCAGCTTGTGCACGAAGCCGTTGGCCATCAGGAAGTCCAGCGCGCGGTACACGGTGGGCGGGGCATCGGCGCCCACGCCCTTGCCGTTGCGCACCCATTCCAGCAGCTCGTAGGCCTTGACCGGCTTGCCGGCCTCGGCGATCAGCTTCAGTACGTTGGCGCGGATCGGGGTCAGGCGCAGCCCGCGTTCGCGCGAGACACGCTCGACCACCGCCACGAAATCCGATGCGTCGTGGACGTGGTGGTGCGGGGCGGTACAGGCAGTGGCGGTCTTGGCGGGCATGCGTGTTCTCCGGTTCGGGCCTGGCAAGGATGCCTCAGGCCGTTGCTACCTTGGTGATGGCCACATCAATGCGTTTCAAGGCCTGTTCGCGGCCGGCCAGGTACACGGTATGGGAAATGTCAGGACTGACCTGGGTGCCGGTGATGGCCACGCGCAGCGGCTGGGCGACCTTGCCCATGCCGATGTCCAGCGCGGCGGCCACGTCGTGCAGGGCCACGCCCACCGACTCGGCGGTCCACTCCGGCAGCGCTGCCAGCAGCTCGCGGGCCTTGCCCAGCGCCACCTCGGCACCGGCCTTGAAGTGCTTGGCCACCGCCGCTTCGTCGTACTCGGCCAGCGGCTGGTACCAGACCACGGCCTTCTCGGCCATTTCCTTCAGGGTCTGCACGCGTTCACGCAGCGCGATCACCACGTCCTCCGGGGCGGGGCCGGCGGCCACGTCCAGGCCCAGCTTCTGCAGCTGGTAGACCAGGTGCGGCACGATGGCAGCCACATCCTCGGTCTTCAGGAAGTGCTGGTTGACCCAACCCAGCTTGGCCATGTCCAGGCGCGAGGCCTTGGAATTGCAGTCCTTCACGTCGAACAGCTCGATCAGTTCCTGGCGGCTGAACAGCTCCTGGTCACCGTGCGACCAGCCCAGGCGGGCCAGGTAGCTCAGCAGCGCGTCGGGCAGGTAGCCGGCATCCTTGTACTGCATCACGTCGGCCGCGCCGGTGCGCTTGGACAGCTTGGCGCCCTGCTCGTCCAGGATCATCGGCATGTGGCCGAACTTCGGCACCGGCGCACCGATGCCTTCGTACAGGTTGATCTGGCGCGGGGTGTTGTTGATGTGGTCGTCGCCGCGGATGACCTCGGTGATGCCCATGTCCCAGTCGTCCACCACCACTGCGAAGTTGTAGGTGGGGTAGCCGTCCGGGCGGAAGATGACCATGTCATCCAGCTCGCTGTTGGCGATCTCGATGCGGCCCTTGATCAGGTCGTCGAACACCACCGTTCCTTCCAGCGGGTTCTTGAAGCGGATGACGCGGTTCGGGTCGTCCTTGTACGGCAGGCCCAGCTCGCGCGCGGCGCCGTTGTAGCGCGGCTTTTCCTGCCGGGCCATGGCGGCTTCGCGCATCGCGTCCAGCTCTTCGCGGGTTTCGTAGGCGTAGTACGCCTTGCCGTTGGCGATCAGCTGCTCGGCCACTTCCTGGTAACGGGCGACGCGCTCGGTCTGGTAGATCGGGCCCTCGTCGTAATCCAGGCCCAGCCACTCCATCGCCTCCAGGATGGCGTCGATCGCACCCTGGGTGCTGCGTTCACGGTCGGTGTCCTCGATGCGCAGCACGAACTCGCCGCCGCGGTGGCGGGCCTCCAGCCAGCAGTACAGCGCGGTGCGGGCACCGCCGATGTGCAGGTAACCGGTGGGGCTGGGGGCGAAGCGGGTGCGGCAGATCATGAGGCGCTCGGGGAACGGGAATCCCCCGATTTTACCACCAGCCCCGGATAGGCAAGGAGAGGCGGACGCGTCCAGCCCCTCCCGCCCGGGTTTTCACGGCTGCGGTTCAGCCTTGCGCGGGAACGGCTGCTCGCGCATGGCGGCGTTGTAGGCGAACGAGGCGACGATGGCCGCGGCCTGCTTCAGGTCTTCCGGCTCGGCGTGGTCCCAGGTGTCCAGGTGGCTGTGGTGGACGTTGCTGAAGTAGTCCAGACGGTCCTGGATGAACTGGAAGCCCGGCAGGCCGATGCGGTCGAAGCTGATGTGGTCGGTGCTGCCGGTGTTGCGGGTGGCCACGGTGGTGGCGCCCACGTCATGGAACGGGGCCAGCCAGGCTTCGAAGATCGGCATCGCCGCCAGATTCTCCTGCGCGTAGATGCCACGGAAGCGGCCCGAACCGTTGTCCATGTTGAAGTAGACCTGGAACTTGCTGTAGTCGCGCGTCTTGCGCAGCGCACCGGTCGGCTCGCGCAGCGAGGCCGGCAGCGCTTTCTGCGCGGGGTCGGTGGGTTCCGGGAACTGGCCGAAGTGCCTGGCGACATAGGCCTGCGAGCCGATCAGGCCCTGCTCCTCGCCACTCCACAGCGCCACGCGGATGGTCCGCTTCGGCTTGGCACCGGTGGCCTTGAGGATACGCATGGCCTCCATCATCACCGCCACGCCGGCAGCATTGTCGGCCGCGCCGGTGCCGCTGTGCCACGAATCCATATGCGCGCCGATCATCACCACCTCATCGGGCTTGCTGCTGCCGCGGATCTCGGCCAGCGTGTTGTAACCGGGCTGGTCGGCTTCGTCAGTGAAACGCGCGGCCACGTCCACGCGCAGGCGCACGGTCTGCTTGGCCTTCAGCGCGCGCACCAGCGGGTTGAAGTGTTCGCTGATCATCGCCAGCTCGGGGATGCCCACCGATTCACCGGCCTTGCGCGAACCACCTCCGGCAACACGGATGATGCCGTTGTCCCAGCTGCTGATGCTGATCGAGGCCAACGCGCCTTCTTCGACGAAGAACGCATTGACCTTGCTCGCCAGCGCCTGGCGCTCCTGGTATTCCTTGACCCGCTTGGCGCGCTCGGCGGTGGCGTCCTGGTCCTTGGGCAGGGTGAATTCCTGCAGGCCTTCCAGCGAGGTGGCGTCGTGGCGATGCGAATCTGCCTCGGTACCGCGCTTGTACTCGCGCGCCTCGCCCAGCAGCAGGATCCTGCCACGCAGCTTGCCGCGGTACTTCTCGATGTCTTCGGGCTTCTTGATCTCGACCTGCACCAGTTCGCCTTCCACCGGGCCGTTCGTACCCGGCGTCCAGGCCTTGGGCAGCGCATGCAGCGGTTGGATGCGGTCGCCCAGCATTTCCACGCTGGCCGAGGTGAACTCCCAGCCACGGCCGAAATCATCGAAGGCTTCGTCGTGGACGTTGTCCAGCTTCCATTCGTTGAACTTGCCGCGGGTCCAGGCGTTGGCGCGGCCCATCGCCGGGGAATTGGTCAGGCGCGGGCCGATGCGCTCTGTGAGGTAGCTGAAGGTGTCCATCACCTGCGAACGATGGAAGGCCTCCTGGCGGATGCGGCTGACCATGTCCAGGTCCACCGTCTCGCGCTGCTGCGCCCCTGCATTGCCCCCCATCGCCAGCGCTACGGCCAGCACGCCCCACTTCAGCCCGCTCCACTTCAACACGCCGCACCCCTGCCCTTCGGCTCGATCATCAACCCGTCGAGTCTAGCCAGCAGGGGCGCGGCGATACCGTCCCATCGGTCATGGGCGGTGCGGAAGCGTGCGAACCAAGGTTCGCACCCACAGGAGAGTGGTTGGTTCGCACCTGCCAAGCCACCTCACCCACTCCAGCCCAGCCACAGCTGCGCCCGCGCCGGCAGCAGCAGCAACCAGTGCCGCCGGTCGATGCTGCTGCAGCCGTACACCGCCGCATGTGCCGGCCAGTCCTCCGGCAGGCCGCCGATGCCGATCTCGGCCAGCGCCTCCGCTCCGGCCTTCCATGGCCGGTAGCGTGGCACCCTGCCCGCCAGCGCGCCGCGTCCCTGCCGCGCACCCTGCAACCAGTCCAATCCTTGGCCCTGCAATCCCTCGCAGGTGACCGCGGCCAGCTGGAAGCGGACCAGGCCGGGGGCGATCCGTGCCCCCGGCAGGGCCGCCAGCACGCCATGTGCCTGCAGCAGTGCATCCACTTCCAGCAGGGCCGGAATGCCCTGCCGTGCCCGTTGCCGCAATCCGTGGCGCCAGCCCATGGCGTCCTCCTTACTTCAGTTCCGCGCCAAGCGCGTACCAGTCGACCCGGCGGGTCACCCACATCGCCAGCGCCAGGATCACGAACAGCAGCAGCGAGCCCATCAGCAGCGCGTTGTTCTCCGACACCAGCAGCCCATACAGCGCGCCGTACAACACGGTCAGCAGCGCGGCAAAGCCGAGGCCACGCTTCCAGTGGCCCAGCACGTTGGCCAGGTACACCGCCTGCAGCCCGATACAGGCCACGGCCGAGACCAGGTAGGCCTTCCAGAACGCGATGTGCTCGGACAGGCTGATCAGCAGCAGGAAGAAGATCGCCAGCGCCAGGCCCACCATCAGGTACTGCAGCGGATGGATGCGCAGCGACTTGATCAGTTCGAACAGGATGAAGCCGACGAAGGTGAGCAGCACGAACAGCACGCCGTACTTGGAAGCGCGGTCGGCCTGGGTATAGGTATCGACCGGATCGACCAGCGACACGGTCACCGCCTGCGAATCGATCGCGCCGTCGCTGCGCAGCTGGCGCTGCGCGTCGGACGCCAGCGAGGACACCGCCCAGCGTGCATCGAAGCCCTGCGCATTGACGCGTCGCTCGTTGGGAAGGAATGCACCACTGAACGACGGATGCGGCCAGCTCGAACGCAGCGCGATGCGGGTGTCATCGCCCACCGGCACCACCGACAACATGCGGCTGCCGTCCAGGCGCAGTTCCAGTTCGACGGTACTGGCGGCCAGGCTGCCGCCCTGGTCGCTGGCGAACCCGGCCACGGGAGCATGCAGGCCGCGACCGACTTCGCTGGCCGCTTCGACGCCTGGCAGCAGCCGCAGCTGCTTTCCGTCCACGCGCAGGTTGGGCGTACCGACCAGCCCGCGCACGTCGGAGACGCCCAGCGCCACATACGGCTGTCCGTAGCTGCGGCCTGCCTTCACCGGGTAGTCGTCGACGGCGAACGTTGCCTTCAGCTGGCCGTTCCAGCTGTACACCGGCACCTTGAACAGACCGACCTCGCGCTGGCTCGGCAGCATCTCACCGCCCACTTCCAGCGTGGCCGGCATCTGCAGCCAGTGGCCTTCGCTGACCTGCACCTCGGTCTTCTTGTTGCCCTTGGCGTCGACCACCTCGACCTGCTGGCGCTCGACCCACGGTACCACCCGCACCGGCCCGACCAGGCGCTGTACCCCGGCGCGGCTGTCGGCAACCCGCGAGAACGCCTCGTCGCGGTATGCGCTGCGCTCGGTAATGACCCCTCGGATCATCATCAGTGGAACCAGCAGCAGCAGGATCAGCCCGCCGACAATGGCGAACCGCAGCAGCATTTTCAGGGATTTCATGGTCCATCCTCGTTGGAGAGGGCTGCAGGATGGACCGCTGCGGTGAGCAGGGTTTGTGGCGAATTTGAAGCGAGTGTGAAGTCAGCGGCGCGGGCGCTGGCCCGGCAGGCTCAACGGCAACCACAGGCTGGCCACGGTGCCGCCGCCGTCACGGGCCTCGACGCTGGCACGGCCGTCATGCAGGCGCGCGACCTCCTGCACGAATGGCAGGCCCAGGCCCGAGCTGCGCCGTCCGCTAGCGGGGCGCGCCAGCGAATAGAAGCGCTCGAATACCCGATCGCGCGCATAGTCCGGAATGCCCGCCCCCCGGTCGGCCACCTGCAGGCGCACGCCCTGCCCGTCCACCTCGGCCTGCAACGCGATCTCCGCACCGGCTGGTGAGAATGCGATGGCATTGTCGATCAGGTTGTGCAGCGCCTGCCGCAGCAGGTAGGCATCGCCCTGCACGGACAGGTCGGGCGCGCTGCCAATGCGCACCTGTACGCCCGCCGCCTGCGCGCGCACCTGCGCCGCAGCCGCCGCCTCGGCCAGCAGCACCGGCAACGCGACCGGGTCGCGGGTCTGCAGCCAGCCATGCTGCTCCACTTCGGCCAGCGCCAGCAGCTTGTCGATGGTCTCGGTCAGCCGTTCCTGCTGGTCGACGATGCTGCGCGCGAAATGCACGCGGTCGGCCTCGGGTAGCGGCTCCTGCAGCAGCTCGGCGGCACCGCGGATCGCCGCCAGCGGGCTCTTCATCTCGTGCGTCAGTGACTGCACGTACTGTTCGACGTAGGCCTTGCCTTCCAGCTTGCGGCGCATGGTTTCCAGCGCCTGGCCGAGATCGCCGATCTCGTCGCGGCGGCGGCGCGGCGGCGGTACCGGTTCGCCGGCGGTGACCGCGCGGGCATAGCGGCTGAGCTGGCCCAGGCCGGTGGTCAGCCACATCGTCACCAGTACGCCGACCAGCGCGGACAGGCCGATCAGCCATGCCCCGCGCTCGATGATGGCGCGCTGGCTGGCGGCGATGAACGGATCGATGCTGCGGTTGGGCTGGGCCAGGCTGAGCACACCGATCAGCGTGCGTCCGTCGGCCGGGTCATATACCGGCGCCGCCACATGCATTACGGTATCGCCTTCCTCGCCCGGTACTTCCGGGCTGGAACGGGCGCCGTACTCGCCGCGCAGGGTGCGGTAGACATCGTTCCAGCGCGAGTTGTCGCGGCCCAGGTCGCGGCCCAGCGAGTCGTAGATGACGATGCCCCGGGCGTCGGTGATGGTCACCCGGTAATCCAGCGAGCGCTTCGGGAAGCGCCAGACCATTGCCTTCAGGTCGCGCTGCCGAGCCTTGGCCAGGTTGCGGGTGAAGCCGCCGCTGCGGATGGTGCCGTCCTTGACGTCGGCGGCGGCCATCTCGGCCAGTACGTTGGCCGCATCGACCAGGGTCGACTCCATCGCCTGGCGCACACCCGGTTTCACTTCATTGACGAACACCCGCATCACGAAGAACGCGGCGATGCCGGTGATCAGGAAGAAGCCCAGGAACAGCTTCAGCACCAGGCGCATCGGCTAGACCTCCAGCGCGTAGCCGAGGCCACGGTGGGTGCGGATCGGATCATCACTGGCACCGGCCGCACGCAGCTTGGCGCGCAGCGTCTTTACATGGGTGTCCACGGTACGGTCGGCGCTGTCGGCGCTGCTGTCCCAGCCGCGATCCATCAGCTGTGCACGGCTGAGGATGGCGCCCGGGCGTTGCAGCAATGCCTCCAGCAGCGCGTATTCGTAGCGGGTCAGGTCCAGCGCCTGGTCCCGGAAGCGGATGCGGCGGCCGTCGCGGTCGATGGCGAAGGCGCCGTGCTGCTGCCAGCCCGCGTCGGCGCTGCCCGCTGCCGCCAGCGGTGCAGCACGGCGCAGGCGAGCACGCACCCGCGCCACCAGCTCGCGCGGCGAGAACGGCTTGGTCATGTAATCGTCGGCACCCAGCTCCAGGCCGAGCACGCGGTCGACCTCGTCATTGCGGGCGGTGAGGAAGATCACTGGCAGCTGCGCAGCCGGGCCCGGCTGTGCGCGCAGCCGCCGGCACACCTCGAAGCCCCCAAGATCCGGCAGGCCCACGTCCAGCACCAGCAGATCGATGCCGCCGGCCTGCAGCCGCTGCAGGGCCTCGCCGCCGAGCAGGCAGTGGCTGGCGGCATAGCCTTCGCTGCGCAGCGCATAGAGCACGGTTTCGGCGATGGCGGCTTCGTCCTCGACCACCAGGACATGGGCAACAGGAACTGTCATGGCGCGCAGCATAGCCGCTGCGGCCGTCGCCCCGTACACTGCCGCCCATGAACTATCGCCACGCCTTCCATGCCGGCAACCACGCCGATGTGCTCAAGCACATCGTGCAGCTGGCCCTGATCGACAGCTTCAAGCGCAAGGACAGCCCGTTCTTCGTGCTCGACACCCACGGCGGTGCCGGCCGCTACCTGCTGGCCAGTGAAGAGAGCCGCAAGACCCTGGAGGCCGAGTCCGGAATCATGCGGCTGATGGCCCAGCCCAAGCTGCCGGAGGTGGTCGAGCGCTACCTGAAGGCCGTGCAGGCCGACAACCCGGTCGGCGCGCTGACCAACTACCCGGGCTCGCCGCTGCTGAGCGCGCAGGCGATGCGCGCGCAGGACCGCATGGCGGTGTGTGAGCTGCAGGAACCCGAAACCGCCACGCTGAAGGCGCTGTTCGCCCACGACAGCCGCGTCGATGTGCGTCCGGGCGATGGCTACGCGCTGCTGCGCTCGCTGCTGCCGCCGAAGTTCAACGGCAGCAAGATCGGCCGCGGCCTGGTGCTGATCGACCCGCCCTACGAGGCCCAGGATGCCGAGTACCAGAACATCCTGGCCGCCCTGGCCGAGACCCTGGCACGCTGGCCGCAGGCGACCTGCGCGGTGTGGTTCCCGATCAAGCAGCGCCGCACCATCCTGCATTTCCTGCGCAAGGCCAGCGCGTTGCCGGTGAAATCGGCGATGACCATCGAGTTCCTGGTGCGCCCGGACGACTCGCCGCTGCGCCTCAACGGCAGTGGCATGCTGCTGCTCAACCCGCCCTGGCAGTTCGATCGGGTGGTCGGCCCAGCCCTGCCGGCGCTGCGCCAGCACCTGGGCGAACCCGGTGCCAGCACCCGCCTGGATTGGCTCAAAGCCCCCGAATAACGGCCTTCACGAGGCTGTACCGCCGTGAGCCTTTCGTTCACGGAATGCAGCCCCGGTGATGCCACAATCGATGGACCACCAAGGAATCACCCGGTATGGCCACTCGCAACCGCATGCCGCCCTGGCATGAGATCTTCAAGGCTCCCAGCGGCCACGAGCTGCTGATCCGCCCCATCCGCCCGGAAGATGGCGCGCCGCTGCAAGCAGCGTTCAGCCTGTTCGGGCCGGAAGAAATCCGTGATCGTTTCCTGCAGGCGGTGACCGAGCTGTCGCCGGAAACCACCCAGCGCCTGACCCACCCCAATCCCAAGACCGAGATCACCCTGGTCGCAGCCGAATCCCTGCCCGCTGGCGAAGCGGTGGTCGGCGCGGTCGCCCGGGCCTCGATCATCCCCGGTACCCGTGAAGCCGAGTACGCGATCCTGATCAGCCGCTTCCTGATCGGCCAGGGCCTGGGCCGGCAGCTGATGCGCAAGCTGGTGAAGTGGGGCCGCGGCAAGTACCTGGACCGCCTGTACGGCGACGTGGCCGCCGAGAACGAGCCGATGAAGCAGCTGGCCGCCTCGCTGGGCTTCAAGCCGGTGCCGCACCCGACCGGCGCCGAAGGCCTGGTGCGGATGGTGCTGGAGCTGGACAACTGAAGGATGGGCCGGGCACTGCCCGGCACCGCATGTTTCGATAGTCGAGCAAGCTCGACTCTACGGATGCGCCGGGCACTGCCCGGCACCGCATTCCGGTAGTGCCGGCCGCTGGCCGGCAGCCTCATGCACCGTTGGGGTATCGGAATGCCGGCCAGCGGCCGGCACTACCCGACGGGGTTTGATCGGGCTTCTGCTAAAATCCGGGGTCCATGTCGCGTACCTCATACCCCGCCCCGCCGCTGCCGCGCGCCGGCCAGCTCCGCGCCTGGTGGCGCGCCCCCGCATCGCCGACCGCCCTGGCCTGGTACCTGGCCCAGGCCGCGCGTGCGCACGACGCCCCGCTGCTGGTGATCGCCCGTGACAACCACGGTGCCAACCAGCTCGAAGCCGACCTGCAGACCCTGCTTGGCGGCGACCCGGCCCTGCCGGTGGTCGCCTTCCCGGACTGGGAAACCCTGCCCTACGACCGCTTCAGCCCGCATCCGGACATCATCTCGCAGCGCCTGGCCGCCCTGCACCGCCTGCCTGCGCTGAAGCGCGGCCTGGTGATCGTGCCGGTGCAGACCCTGCTGCAGCAGCTGGCCCCGCGCAGCTACGTGATCGGCGGCAGCTTCGACCTGAAGGTCGGCCAGCGCCTGGACCTGGAGGCCGAGAAGCGCCGCCTGGAGAGCGCCGGCTACCGCAACGTGCCGCAGGTGATGGACCCGGGCGACTTCGCCGTGCGCGGTGGCCTGCTCGACGTGTTCCCGATGGGTGCCGACGAGCCGCTGCGGGTAGAGCTGCTGGACGAGGACATCGACTCGATCCGCGCCTTCGACCCGGAAAGCCAGCGCTCGCTGGACAAGGTCGAGGCCGTGCACATGCTGCCCGGCCGCGAAGTGCCGATGGACGAGGCCAGCATCGCCCGCGTGCTGGCCACGCTGCGCGAACGCTTCGATGTCGATACCCGGCGCAGCGCGCTGTACCAGGACCTGAAGTCGGGGCTGGCCCCGGCCGGCGTCGAGTACTACCTGCCACTGTTCTTCGAGCGCACCGCGACCCTGTTCGATTATCTGCCCAGCGGCAGCCTGCCGGTGGTCTGTGCCGGTGCCGGTGAAGCCGCCGAGACGTTCTGGGCGCAGACCGGCGAGCGCTACGAACAGCGCCGCCACGATGTGGAGCGCCCGTTGCTGCCGCCGTCGGCGCTGTACCTGTCGCCGGAACTGCTGCGCGAGCGCCTGAACGATGCACCGCGCATCGAGGTGTGGGCCGCCGATCACGCACGCATCGCCGATGCGCACGCGCTGGGCGACCAGCCGTTGCCGCCGCTGCCGGTGGCTGCACGCGAGGCACCGGCCGGTGATGCACTGAAGTCCTTCCTCGGCCACTACCCGGGCCGGGTGCTGATTGCTGCCGATTCGCCCGGCCGCCGTGAAGCCCTGCTGGAAGTGCTGCAGGCCGCCGAGCTGAAGCCACCGGTGGTGGCCGACCTGCCCGGCTTCCTCGCCGGCGACGCGCGCTTCGCGATCGCGGTGGCGCCGCTGGAAGACGGCTTCGCGCTGGACGATCCGCGCATCGCGGTGCTGACCGAGCGCCAGCTGTTCCCCGAGCGCGCCGGCAGCACCCGCCGCACGCGCCGTGCCGGCCGCGAGCCGGAAGCGATCATCCGCGACCTCGGCGAGCTGACCGAAGGCGCACCGATCGTGCACGAGGACCATGGCGTGGGCCGCTACCGTGGCCTGATCGCGATGGACGTCGGCGGCATGCCCGGCGAGTTCCTCGAAATCGAATACGCCAAGGGCGATCGCCTGTATGTGCCGGTCGCCCAGCTGCACCTGATCAGTCGCTATTCCGGTGCATCTGCGGAAACCGCGCCGCTGCATTCCCTCGGCGGCGAGCAGTGGAGCAAGGCCAAGCGCAAGGCCGCCGAGAAGGTGCGCGACGTGGCCGCCGAACTGCTGGAGATCCAGGCCCGCCGCCAGGCGCGTGCCGGCCTGGCACTGCAGGTGGACCGCGCGATGTACGAACCGTTCGCGGCCGGTTTCCCGTTCGAGGAGACCCCGGACCAGCTGGCCGCGATCGACGCCACCCTGCGCGACCTGGCCAGCAGCCAGCCGATGGACCGCGTGGTCTGCGGCGACGTCGGCTTCGGCAAGACCGAGGTGGCCGTGCGCGCCGCCTTCGCCGCCGCCAGCGCTGGCAAGCAGGTGGCCGTGCTGGTGCCGACCACGCTGCTGGCCGAACAGCATTTCCGCAACTTCCGCGACCGCTTCGCCGACTACCCGATGAAGGTCGAAGTGCTGTCGCGCTTCAAGACCAGCAAGGAAATCAAGGCCGAACTGGAGAAGGTCGCCGCCGGCACCATCGACGTCATCGTCGGCACCCACCGCCTGCTGCAGCCGGACGTGAAGTTCAAGGACCTGGGCATGGTCATCGTCGACGAGGAACAGCGTTTCGGCGTGCGCCAGAAGGAAGCACTGAAGGCGCTGCGCGCCAACGTGCACCTGCTGACCCTGACCGCCACGCCGATCCCGCGCACCTTGAACATGGCCATGGCCGGCCTGCGTGACCTGTCGATCATCGCCACCCCGCCGCCGAACCGGCTGGCGGTGCAGACCTTCATCACGCAGTGGGACGACGCGCTGCTGCGCGAAGCCTTCCAGCGCGAGCTTGCGCGTGGCGGCCAGCTGTACTTCCTGCACAACGACGTGGAGAGCATCGGCCGCATGCAGCGCGAGCTGTCCGAGCTGGTGCCGGAGGCGCGCATCGGCATCGCCCACGGCCAGATGCCCGAGCGTGAGCTGGAAAAGGTGATGCTGGATTTCCAGAAGCAGCGCTTCAACGTGCTGCTGTCGACCACGATCATCGAGTCGGGCATCGACATCCCCAACGCCAACACCATCATCATCAACCGCGCCGACCGCTTCGGCCTGGCCCAGCTGCACCAGCTGCGCGGCCGTGTCGGTCGTTCGCACCATCGCGCCTACGCCTACCTGGTGACCCCCGACCGTCGTTCGATCACCCCGGATGCGGAAAAGCGCCTGGAAGCGATCGCCTCGATGGACGAACTCGGCGCCGGCTTCACCCTGGCCACGCACGATCTGGAGATCCGCGGTGCCGGCGAACTGCTGGGCGAGGACCAGAGCGGACAGATGGCCGAGGTCGGCTTCAGCCTGTACACCGAACTGCTGGAACGCGCGGTCCGCAGCATCAAGCAGGGCAAGCTTCCCGACCTGGATGCCGGCGAGGAAGTGCGCGGCGCAGAAGTCGAGCTGCATGTGCCGGCGCTGATTCCGGAAGACTACCTGCCGGACGTGCACACCCGCCTGACCCTGTACAAGCGCATCTCCAGCGCACGCGACAGCGATGCACTACGCGAGCTGCAGGTGGAGATGATCGACCGATTCGGCCTGCTGCCGGATGCGGCCAAGCACCTGTTCGCCATCGCCGAGCTGAAGCTGAAGGCCAACACGCTCGGCATCCGCAAGCTGGACCTGGGCGAGAACGGTGGCCGCATCGTGTTCGAGTCCAAGCCGAACATCGACCCGATGGCGGTGATCCAGCTGATCCAGAAGCAACCGAACCTCTACGCCATGGAAGGGCCCGACAAGCTGCGCATCAAGCATCCGCTGCCGTTGCCGGAAGACCGCTTCAACGCGGCCCGCGCCCTCCTGACCACCCTCGCCCCGGGTTGATCGCCCCCGAATACCCCGCACCGGTCCCCACCCGGTGCGGGTGGATGCCCATGTTTCCTGACGCCGTACCCGCCCCCGACCTGCTGCACGCGCAGGCCTGCCTGATCGATGCCCTCTCGATGTCGCTGCAGATGCGCGACGCCTACACCCGCCACCATTGCGACCGTGTCGGCCTGCTCGCGCAGCGCCTGGCCGCGCACTGCGACCTCGACGCCGAGGCCTGTGAACAGATCGGCCTGGCCGCCCGCTTCCACGACATCGGCAAGATCGGCATTCCCGACGATGTGCTGCTGGCCCCGCGCCGGCACACCGACGAAGAGCGCGCGATCATGCGTGAGCACCCGGTGCGCGGCGAGCATATCTTCCTGGCCACCGGGCGCAGCGATGCCGCACCGGTCGCACGGCTGATCCGTGCCCATCACGAAGCCTTCGATGGCAGCGGCTATCCCGATGGCCTGCGCGGCGAGAGCATTCCGCTGGGCGCGCGTATCGTCACCATCGCCGATGCCTACGATGCGATGACCAGCGTGCGTCCCTATCGTGCCGCGATGGCGCGCGAGGCTGCGCTGGGCATCATCGAGAACCAGTCCGGTGGCCTGGTCGATCCTTACGTGCTGCAGCGCTTCCACCGCATGCTGGCGCAGGAGCCGGAGCTGGCGTAACTGCCTGCCGCCGGGCATGAACTGACGCGCCCGCCGACGCACCGGTAGAGTCGACTGTTAGTCGACTGCCCTTCGTCCAGATCGCGAACATTCCGCGCTGCACGCGATAGTCGACCAACGGTCGACTCTACCAAGCGGGTTTCGTCGGGCCGGTTGGTCGACTGCCCTTCGTCCAGATCGCGAACATCCCGCGCTGCGCGCGATAGTCGACCAACGGTCGACTCTACCGATCCGGCGCCACCGGGCCGGCAAACAAAAGGCCCGGCTTTCGCCGGGCCTTTCGCAATACGCATCACGTGCGATCGATTACCAGATCACCACGCGCTTGTCGTCGGCACGCACCATCGCGTCGCCGGCCTTGCACTGGAACGCGGCAGCGAAGGACGGCATGTTCGACGGCGCACCGTTGGCACGGAAGTTCGCCGGGGCGTGCGGATCGGTGTTCAGACGCACGCGCAGTTCACCATCAGTGAAATTGCGACGCCACACGGTGGCCCAGTTCATGAAGAAGCGCTGGTCCTGGCTGTGGCCATCGACGTCGACATTCGCCTTCGGGTCTTCCTTCAGCGCCATCTGCAGCGCGTCGTAGGCCACGGTCAGGCCGCCCAGGTCGCCGATGTTCTCGCCCAGGGTCAGCTTGCCCTTCACGAACACGCCCGGCACCGACTCGTAGCCGTCGAACTGCGCGACCAACTGGTCGGTACGCTCGGTGAAGGCCTTGCGGTCACCGTCGGTCCACCAGTTGTCGAAGTTGCCGTTGGCGGCGAACTGGCTGCCCGAGTCATCGTAGCCGTGCATCATCTCGTGGCCGATGACCGCGCCGATGCCGCCGTAGTTCAGCGCCGGATCGGCCTTGGCGTCGAAGAACGGCGCCTGCAGGATCGCCGCCGGGAACACGATCTCGTTCTTGGTGGCGTTGTAGTAGGCGTTGACCGTCTGCGGAGTCATGCCCCACTCGGTCTTGTCCACCGGCTTGCCGATCTTGTCCAGCATGTAGCGGTAGTTGAACGCACGTGCCGCCTGCATGTTGCCCAGGTAGCTGTCACCGTTGGTCTGCAGGCCGGCCCAGTCACGCCACTTGTCGGGGTAGCCGATCTTCGGGGTGAAGCTGGCCCACTTTTCCAGTGCCTTCTTCTTGGTCTCTTCGCCCATCCACGGCAGCTGCTCCAGGCGCGCCTTCAGCGCCTGCGACAGGTTTTCCACCAGGTGCTGCATGGCGACCTTCGATTCGGCCGGGAACACGGCGTCGACGTACAGCTGGCCCAGGGCTTCACCCATGCCACCGTTCACCGATTCCAGCACGCGCTTCCAGCGCGGCTGCATCTCCTTCTGGCCACGCAGGGTGGTGCCGTAGAAATCGAAGTTGGCCTTCTCGAACTGGCTGCTCAGGTACGGCGAGGCGTCGTCGATGGTGTGGAAGCGCAGGTAGGCCTGCCAGGTGCTGGCTGGCACGTCGGCCAGCATCTTGTCCATTTCACCGAAGAAACCCGGCTGGGCCAGCGAGAATTTCTGCGCGGCCGGCACCTTCAGGGTGTCGAACAGCGCGGTCCAGCTGAAGTTCGGCGTCAGCCTGTCGGCGTCGGCGGCGCTGAGCGGGTTGTAGCGCTTGGCCGGGTCACGCATTTCGATGCGCGACATCGAGGCCTTGGCCAGGCGGGTTTCGAAGGCCATCACGGCCTTGGCCTGCTCGGCCGCCTGCGCAGCATCCATGCCGGACAGGGTCAGCACCTGCGCGATGTAGGCCACGTAGGCGTCGCGGATCTTGGCCTGCGCGTCGTCGAAGTAGTAGCCCTTTTCCGGCAGGCCCAGGCCGCCCTGGCCGACGTAGGCGATGACGTTGGCCGAATCCTTGTAATCGGCATTGCCGAACAGCGAGAACAGCACGCCCTTGCCTTCAGCCTGGCTGTCGCGCAGGTACTGGGTGATGGCGGCGGTGTCGTTCAGCGCAGCGATCTTGTCCAGCTGCGGCTGCAGCGGCGCCAGGCCGGCGGCTTCGATCTTCGCTTCGTCGTTGCCGGTCTTCCAGATGTCACCGATCTTGGCTTCCACCGAACCGGCCTTGGCCTGGCTGGCGGCGGCCTGCTGTACCAGCGCGTGCTGCACTTCCAGCGAGCGCTCGCGCAGGATCTCGAAGCTGCCCCAGGTAGTCTGGTCGCCCGGCACCGGGTTGGCCTTCAGCCACTTGCTGTTGACGAAGCCATTGAGGTCGGTACAGGCCGAAATGGCCGGGTCCAGATCGGCGCTGTTGAGCGAGATCAGCGGCGTCTTGATCTGCGACTGATCGAAGGCCGGCTTGGCATCGGCGGTGGCGGCCGGCGCGGATTCATTCTTGCCACAGGCAGCCAGCGAGGCGGCGATGGCGATCGTCAGGCCCAGCGGGACCAGATTGCGGACGTTCATGAGGCTCTCCTGCGGGTAATTTCACAGGGTAGCCCCAGACACGTCGGACGGGGACCGCCAAAGGTCACACCCAATCCCGGGTGCCACACAATGTCGGCCACGCGCATTGACGTCAGATGGCGCCTTGTGCAAATTGCAGGAGCTGCAGTTTCTATACAACTACCGCCACCAACACGCCACGCGGGTAATCTGCCAGGAGGGCAACAATGACGTCCAGGATATTCATCGGCCTCAGCGGCCCGACGTTCTACGACTACCAGAATACAGCGAGCCAGACAAGGAATGATGGCGTAGGCGCTCCGAATCCAATCCTTGAAAATTCGTTAGCACTGACAGTGTTCTATGACGAAATCTGGTTCCTTTGCGAAAGCCTCTGCCCGCAATCCCTGCGCGGGCACCCAAGCATCCGCTATCTGGACCAAGAGATCGACAAGCAACCCACTCATGTACAGGAAGACGTAAGGAGCGCGCTGAAACTTCCTCCGGACTACGGGGATGACAGCATGCGCGAGGTGATCAGTCGGAACTTTGATGAGTATTGGCCGAGAGCAGAAAATGCCGGAGCATACTGGTGGAATTCCAAAGGCCGAAGAATCGACAATCACACGCGCCCTCTTGACATTCTCGGCGTCCATTGCATTGCCAATTCCAACTCTCCTGCAACCCTCGCAACTGATATCGCAATTCACAAGGCGCTTGAGAAATCGCTCCCCATCACGCTTTCATTGAACTCCTTCTCGCAGGAGCTTTTTGCCAAGCGATTCCCAACACAGTTCCACCCAACCCAGGACGACAACACAAAGGCAAGGACCGGAAGCTTTGTAATCAATGCAATGGTCGATAACTGCGTGTCAATCCAGGGGCCTGACCCCATGATTTTCGATCATATTGCCACCAATGATTATACCAAGCAGTTCCGTCGCTATATTGCGGCCAAGAACATTGAGGATGCGGCGAGAAGCTACCTCGATGTGACCGCCGAAATTCGCGATGCCACGGCAAAGGCAATCAGGGGACAGGCCGATCAATCCCGCGTGGTTAAGGGACTCACCTCAATCTTCGTTGATGTAGTCATCGATTTTCTCGGGATCGGAACCTATTTAAAGGCCTCGAAATGGATCTATGGATTGGCCTCACCGCCCCCAATTTCGGCAGCTGCCTTCATTCTCGACCTTCAGGAACAGAAGGCCACCGGCCAGAACTCCGATTCCAATGAGCAGCGATCCAGATAAAGAAAGGCCGGCTTGCGCCGGCCTTCTTCTTTATTTCGCCTTGCCCTGGTTGGCTACGGCTTCAGCGGCCTTGCGCGCCGCTTCCGGGTCGCCCAGGTAGCGGAACGACTTCACCGTCAGGTCGTCGTTCAGTTCGAACAGCAGCGGGATGCCAGTCGGAATGTTCAGCTCGAGGATTTCCTCGCGCGAGACGTTGTTGAGGTACTTGTACAGCGCGCGCAGCGAGTTGCCGTGGGCGGTGACCAGCACGGTCTTGCCGTCCTTCAGCTGCGGCGCGATGGCGTCGTGCCAGTACGGCAGCACGCGGTCCAGGGTGGTTGCCAGCGATTCGGTGCCCGGCAGCGCGTTGTGGTCCAGGCCCGCGTAGCGGCGGTCATGGATCGGGTGGCCCGGATCTTCCAGCTCCATCGGCGGCGGCGGGATGTCGTACGAACGACGCCACACCTTGACCTGCTCCTCGCCGTGCTTGGCGGCGGTCTCGGCCTTGTCCAGGCCCTGCAGGCCGCCGTAGTGGCGCTCATTGAGGCGCCAGGACTTGTTCACCGGCAGCCAGTCCTGTTCCAGTTCGGCCAGCGCACCCTGCAGGGTGTGGATGGCACGCTTGAGCACGGAGGTGTGGGCGACATCGAACTGCAGGCCTTCCTCGCGCATCAGGCGGCCGGCGGCGGCCGCTTCCCGGCGCCCCTGCTCGGTGAGGTCGACATCGACCCAGCCGGTGAAGCGGTTGTCCAGGTTCCACTGGCTCTGGCCATGGCGCAACAGTACGAGTTTACGGGTCACTGCAGGGTCTCCAATGCGAGGAAAGGCAGGCGCCCATTGTAGCCCCGGGCGCTGCTCACCGGACCGTGGCGCCGCGCATGCGATGCTGTGGCCAATGAATACGATGATCGATCCCGGGCGCTGGGAAGGCAGCGTCAGTGCCGCCCGCGCGCAGCAGCTTCAGCTGGTCGGCCGGGTGGAACGCCAGGACCGGCTGCCCCGCAACGTGCGCTGGCTGGCCGGGCTGGATGTCGGCTTCGAGGATGACGGCGCCACCACCCGCGCGGCCGCGGTACTGCTGGACGCAACGACGCTACGGCCTGTCGCGCAGGAGATCGCGCGCATTCCCACGGTGATGCCTTACATCCCCGGCCTGCTCAGCTTCCGCGAGTTGCCGGCGCTGCTGGCGGCGCTGGCCTTGCTGCCGCACGCGCCCGACCTGGTCTTCGTCGATGGCCACGGCATCAGCCATCCGCGCCGGTTGGGCATCGCCGCGCACCTGGGCGTGGTCACCGACCTGCCAAGCATCGGCGTGGCCAAGTCGAAACTGGTGGGCCGCTTTGAGGAACCGGCACCGGAACCCGGCGCGCATACGCCGCTGCTGGACGGCAATGAACAACTGGGTTGGGTACTGCGCAGCAAGGTGCGCTGCAAGCCGTTGTTCGTGGCCGGTGGCCATCGGGTCAGTGCGGACACCGCGCTGGACTGGGTGCAGCGCACGCTGCGGGGCTACCGCCTGCCGGAGCCGACCCGGCTGGCGGATCGGCTGGCCTCGCGCCGGGACGAATGAGCGCAGCGGGCATCCCCGGCACGGCCTTCGATTTCGATCAGCGATGCACGTGGCCGCGATGGCCCTGCGCGTCCTCGCCGTGGTCGTGGCCCTCATGGCCCTCGTGCTCGCCGCCCTTGGCCGGCGCCGGTTCGCCACAGGCTTCGCCGCAGTGGTCCGCCTCGATCTGCAGCGTCACATGCTCGATGCCGAAGTCATCGTGCAGGCGGCCACCCAGTTCACGGCGCAGCACATCGGCATCGGTGCCGTCGCGCATCACGATGTGCGCGGTCAGTGCCGGCGTGCTGGAAGCCAGCGCCCACACGTGCAGGTCATGCACGTCCAGCACGGCCGCGTGGCCGGACAGGCTATCGCGCACCTTGGCCACGTCCATGCCCTTGGGCACGCCTTCCAGCAGCACGTTGATCGCCTCGCGCATCAGCACGTAGGTGCGCGGCAGTACCCACAGGCCGATCAGCACGGCCAGGATCGGGTCGATCGGCTTCCAGCCGGTCCACTTGATCAACAACGCGCCGGCGATCACCGCCACCGAGCCCAGCATGTCCGCCCACACTTCCAGGTAGGCGCCCTTCACGTTGAGGCTCTCGCCGCTGCCGGCCTGCAGCAGGCGCATCGAGATCAGGTTGATGATGAGGCCCGCGGCGGCGATCACCAGCATGCCGGAGGAAGCGATCTCCTGCGGCTCGCGGAAACGTCCCACCGCCTCCCACAGGATGTAGGCGGCGACCACGAACAGCATCGCGCCGTTGATCATCGCGCCCAGCGCTTCCAGGCGTGCATAGCCGTAGGTGCGCCGTGCATCCGGCGGGCGCCGGCTCAGTCGCACCGCCACCAGCGCGATCATCAGCGCCAGTGCGTCGGTGGCCATGTGCGCGGCATCGGACAACAGCGCCAGGCTGTTGGTCCAGAACGCGCCCACCACTTCGACGACGAGGAAGGTGGAGGTCAGGCCGAGCGCCCACCACAGGGGTTTCTCGTGGCGGATCTCGGATGGCAGGTGATCGTGGTCGTGGCCCATGGCAACAGCTCCTTTGCGATGGACGCAGGCTACGCGTGCGTGCGTGGGGAAACTATCACGGTGTTTATAACATTGCAGGCCACGCGGTCCCTCACCGGGCCGGGCCCGGCGCTACCGGAGCCCGTCCGGTGGCGCCAGGCCCGCCCCGGCGATCACAGCGGAGTGAAGTCCGCGTCCGATCAGAAGCCGAAGCGCAGGCTGGCCCAGTACGCGCGACCCGGCTCGTTATAGGTCGCCGCACCGGCATCGCTGCTGTTGGCCTCGCGGAACAGGCGCTTGTCGGCCAGGTTGTTCACACCGAAGCCGAAGCTGACCGTCTCGGTCACCCTGTAGCGCGCGCTCACGCCCCAGATGTTGTAAGCCCCGCGATCCTGCAGCGCGAGCGACGGATCGCAGGTGCCGGTGCAGCGCGGATCATTGTTGATGTTGGTGGTGGCCGGCTTCTGCCTGCCATAGAAGGTACCGGTCAGCAGCAGCGACAGCTTGTCGGTGGCCTGCCAGTCCAGCATGGTGTTGATCGTATACTTGGGGATCACCGACAGCGGCTGGCGCGTGGTCTTGTTCTCGTTCTCCACCATGTAGGTGAAGTTGTTGCTCCACTTCAGGCGGTTGCCCTGCTCGCCCAGCAGCGGGATCACCAGGTTTCCTTCCAGCCCCTGCACGATCGCCTTCGGCGCGTTCTCCCAGCGGAAGATGCGGCCCCTGCCATCGGCGGTCAGGCCGATCTGGTCGTAGCCGGCCTGGATCTTGTCCTTGTAGTCGTTGTGGAAGTAGGTCAGCGACGCCTGCCAGCCACTCTGCGGCGCCCACTCCACACCCAGTTCCTTGTTCACGCTGGTTTCCGCCTTCAGGTCCGCGTTGCCGCGCATGTAGCAGCCGGCACCCAGGCTCGGCAACGCATTCGGGCAACCATTGCCGCGGGTGTAGTACAGGTAGTCCGGATTCGACTGGTACAGGTTCGGTGCCTTGAAGGCGCGCGCGATGCCGCCCTTCACCACCCAGTCGCTGTTGATGCGGAACTGCGCGTTGAGGCTGGGGCTGGTGTTGTTGCCGAACTGGCTGTGGTGGTCGAAGCGCAGGCCCGGGGTGACGATCCAGCGCTCGCCCAGGTAGATGTTGTCTTCCACGAACACCGCAGTGGTCTGGGCATCGGCCTTGCCGCGTGCACGGTCGGCCGACAGGCCGGGGAGACCGCCACCGCTGCTGCTGGACTGGCTCATCGAGTACGGATCGGTCAGGCGGCTGTCGAGGTATTCAAAGCCCAGCGTCCAGATGTTCTCGGCGCCGCCCAGCGTGGTCGGGAAGCTCACTTCGCCATCCAGCTGGTAATTGCGCAGGCGCGAGGTCGACCAGTCGGTGCCGTTGAAGCTGCCTTCCGGGCCACCGGCCAGGCCTTCATTGATGCGCGAGTTGTTCACCGCCTCGACCGCGGCCGTGAGCCGCGAGGTCACGTCGCCCCAGCGGCCACGATGGGTGATCGCACCGGTGTTGCGGTACATGCGGTTGGTTTCCGCCTTGCCGTCGGCCAGCGCGGCCAGATCGACACCGGTCGAGGTGCCGGTGGTGCTGACGGCGCGGTCGCCGGCATAGATGTTGCCCTGGCGGCTGGTGCCGGCTTCGAACTCGACCACCTGGTCGGCGGTGAGGTCCCAGCGCAGCAGCGCGTTGACGTCACGGTTCTTGACGCCTTCGCGGCCAGCCGGCGGTACGGCATTCGGGTTGGTCGCGTACTGGCGGTTGAGGTCCAGCGAATCGGCGTCGGTCTTGTTGAGGTTGCCGTACAGCCGGAATGACAGGGTGTCGGTCATCGGGCCGCTCAGCTGCAGGCCGACGCGTTCGCTGCCGCCTTCGGCACTGTGCTCGGGCACCAGGCCATACAGGTCAACCGCGCCGGTCAGGTCGCCGGTCGGGCGCTTGGTGATGATGTTGACCACGCCGCCGGAAGCGCCGGAACCGTAGCGGGCTGCCGCCGGTCCGCGCAGCACTTCGATGCGCTCGATCATCTCCGCGGGGACCCAATTGGTGTCGCCGCGCGTGTTGCGCTCGCCGCTGCGGCCCATGCGCACCGCATCGCGTGCGCCGATGCGCTTGCCGTCAACCAGGATCAGGGTGTTTTCCGGGCCCATGCCGCGCAGGTCGATCTGGCGGTTGTTGCCGTACTGGCCGGAAGCACTGTTGCCGGTCAGGTTGACGCCCGGCATGGTGCGCAGCAGTTCGGCGATGTCGTTGGCCGGCGGGCGCTTGGCGATGTCCTCGGCGGTGATGGTCGAGGTGCCCAGCGCCTGCCGCGCGATCTGCGAGGCAGTGACGTGCACCGTGTCGATATCGGTTGCGTCGGTTTCGGCCTGGGCGGTCAGGGCGCTGCCCGCCAGCAGGGCGGCAACGGCGAGCGCCAGCGGGCGCGGCGAAAGGACAACGGCTGGGGACATGATCTGGACCTTCTGGCAGGGCAACGGGGCCTCTGGCAAAGGGCTTGAGGCGACGACGAGGGGGGAGGCGGAGCGTCGCTGCAGTCGCCTGCGGCCCGTTCCGTGCGCGCATTCTCCCATTAATGCGATTGATTCTCAAATGCGTTCACTCATTGCAGCAGCAGGCGCGATGTGCTTTGCGCACCGGGCAAGCCTGCATCGCGCTTAAACTGGCCGGCTCACCCGCCATCAACCGCACGCCACCACGGCCGATACCGGTGGTTTGCCGTACGCAGCCAGAGATCGACGTGGAATCACCCCAATTGGACGATGCCAGCCAGCCGTTGGCCGAGGCGTGGCAGCATTGCCTGCAACAGGCCGGCCCGGCCGCCACCGCGCTGTTGCGCGCCGCTGCCACCGATGCCCCGCCCGCGCTGGCCCAGCGCTTCTACGAAGTGCTGCTGCAGGATGCACGGGCACGCCGTTTCCTGTCCCATGAGCAGGTCAAGCAGCGCCTGCAACCGGCCATGCAGCGCTGGCTGGTGCAGTTGCTGACCACCGATGCCGCCGGCATCGCCACCACCGTCGCCTCGCAACGGGTGATCGGCGATGTGCACGCGCGGGTCGGCATTCCCGTCGACCTGGTGACCCGTGGCGCGCGCGTGCTCAAGCACGAGCTGTTCGTGCGCCTGCGCGACACTGCGCCCGACAGTGCCACCGCCTTCGCCGCCATCGACTGCCTCAGCGCGATCATGGACATCGCCATGGAAGGCATGACCCTGGCTTACACCCATGCGCGCGAACGCTCCACCCGTGCCGATGCGGCCTACCGGTTGTTCTCGCTGGTGCAGAACGTCAGCACCGAGCGCGAGCGTCAGCGCGCCCTGCTGCTGGATTGGGAGAACGCCCTGCTGTACGCCCTGGCCGGCCATGTGCAGGGCAGCGACAGTGCCAGCCTGGCCAGCTCCGAGTTCGGCCTGTGGTTCACCCACAAGGGCATCCCCAGCTTCGGTGAAAGCAGCGAGACCCAGCAGGTCGGGCAGTTGATGGCGCGTATCGATGATCGCCTGCAACAGGCCGCCACCGACGCCACTGCCCAGCGGCTGGCCGGGCTGCCATTGATCCGCGAAGACCTGGCAGCCATCCGCACGCTGATGACACTGCTGTTCGAGCGCATCGGCGAACTGGATGCCGGCAGCGACGCCCTGACCAACCTGCTCAACCGCCGTTTCCTGCCGACGGTACTGCGCAGGGAGATCGAGCTGGCCACGCGCAACCACACGCCGTTCTCGCTGCTGCTGCTCGATCTGGATCATTTCAAGGCCATCAACGACGGCCACGGCCATGATGCCGGCGACCGCGCGTTGCAGCACGTGGCGGGCCTGCTCGGCCAGCTCACCCGCGGCAGCGATTATCTGTTCCGCTATGGCGGCGAAGAATTCGTGGTGGTGCTGGTCGCGGCCAGCGAATCGCAGGCCGAAGTGATTGCCGAAAGCCTGCGCCGGCAGATCGCACAGTCGCCGGTGGCCCTGGCCAATGGACAGGTACTGGCACTGACCGCCAGCATCGGCGTGGCCGGCCATGACGGCCACCCGGATTACGAGCGGCTGATGGCGCGCGCCGACGCCGCGATGTACGAGGCCAAGCGCAGCGGCCGCAACCGCGTGGTGGTGGCCAGCGAGGCGCTGCAGGAGGCGCCGGGGCGGCGCGCATTGCAGCGGTAGCGTCAACGCCGGACGGGCGTGTCGCTCCGCAGGGGCATGCCGCGGTATGCCCCACATCCCCACCACAGCAGTGCCAGCACTGCGATGCCCGCCCCCAGCAGGCACACCGCGGCCCAACCATGCCGGGCCTGCACCCACGGTCCGGCCGCCGCACCGATGCCGCTGCCCACCGCGTAGAACAGCATGTACAGCGCCACCAGGCGCCCATGCTGTTCCGCCGGTGCACGCAGCAGCAGCGCCTGGTTCGACACATGCAGTGCCTGCCCACCGAGGTCGAGTACGACCACGCCCAGCAGCAGCAGCGACACCGACTGTTGAAGCCCCAGCAGCGGCCACCAGGCAAGCAGCATCAACACCAGCGCACCGAGGCTGACCCGATGGGCGAAGCCACGGTCCATCCAGTGCCCCACCCGCGCCGCCATCAGCGCGCCGAGCACACCCGCCAGGCCAAGGGCACCGATGGCGGCGGTCGACCAGTTCAACGGCGGTGCCGACAGTGGCAGCGGTGCCGCTGCCCAGAACACATTGAGGCCGGCAAACAGCAGCAGCGCCAGCGGAGCACGCTCGCGCAGCGTTCGATCCCGCCGCAGCATGCCCAGCATCGAGCACAGCAGCGCCGACCAGCGCGGCGGTATCGACGGCACCGGAACCGCCGGCAGCCGCCGCCACAGCACCCCTGCCAGGGCTGCCATCAGCAGCGCTGAAAGCAGATAGACCGCCCGCCAGCCAGCGCTGGCCGCCACCACGCCCGATAGCACGCGCGCCAGCAGCAGGCCGATGAACACTCCCCCCTGCACCACACCTACGCTGCGACCGCGCTGCTCGGGCGGCGACAGCGTGGCGGTATAGGCGATCAAGCCCTGGGTCAGCGCCGTGCCCAGCAGCCCGGCCAGCAGCATGCCCGACAGCAGCCACACCGCGGTGCGTGCCGCCGCCAGCCACGCCAACGCCACCACCAGTGCCATCAGCTGTAATCGCAACAGCCGGCGGCGGTCACCGCGGTCAGCCAGCGGAAGCAGTCCGAGCAGTGCCAGCACGCTGCCAGCCTGGGTAGCGGCCAGTACCGCGCCCGCCACCGCGCGATCCAGCGCGAACGCCTGTGCCAGCTGGTCCAACAGAGGCTGGGCGTAATAGACGTTGGCGACGCTGGCGCCCGCGGCAACGGCCAGCAGGACCAGCAGCGGACGTGGAATGGATTCAGCCTTCATGATGTGGTTGCAAATTGAAACTTGATGCAGGCTAGCGATGTTGGTTTTAAACTGCAACCACATTTGGAGACGCCCGCCATGCACGCTGACAGCCCCTGCCCCGTCGCCCGCGGCGCCGACCTGCTCGGTGATCGTTGGGCCCTGCTGGTGATCCGCGATGCCTTCGACGGCGTCAGTCGCTTCGGCGACTTCCAGCGCAGCCTCGGCGCGGCGCGCAACATCCTCAGCGATCGCCTGCGCAGGCTGGTCGAGGCCGGCATCCTGCAGCTGCAGCCGGCCTCCGATGGTTCGGCCTACCAGGAATACGTGCTCACCGCCGCCGGCCTGGAGCTGTTCCCACTGCTGGTAGCGCTGCGCCAATGGAGTGAACGCCATCGCTTCGGCGCTGGCGAAGCCCACTCTTCCTTGATCCAGCGTGACAACGGTTCAGCCGTTCCCTACATGCAACCGCTGGACAACAACAGACAACCGCTGCCCGCGCACGCCACTGTAGTGCGCAAGCTGTAGACGGCCGCATCCCCCGGATGGGGGACTCGACAGGGCCACCGGTGTCAAATAGCATTCAATCGCAATTGCACACGGTTCTCATTGACTTCGGCGATGGCCGCACCTACCTCTCCTTCTGCTGCCGGCGCTGCGCCGGCCAAGCGTGTGGCGCGCGTTAGCGGTCATGGCCTGCTCTGGGCCCGCGGGCTGCTGGCGCTGCTGGGCGGTTACGCGGTCGCCGCCTGCTGGGCTGCCGCGCTGGCGCGCCTGCTGCCCGTCGCCAGGGCCGATGCCACCCTGGTGGCGACCATGGCCGCATTCGTGGTCTACGCCCTGGCCGCCATCTGGGCCTATGCCGCGCGCAGCACCCTGCGCGCCGCACTGGGTCTGCTGGCCGCGGGCGCACTCGCTGCACTGATCGCTTGGCTGCTGCGCGGGAACATCGCATGAGCAGCGCCGACAACCTGGGCGGCATCCGGCAATCACAATCGGTGCTGCACACCTGGTCGGGCCTGGTGGTCGGCTGGGTGCTGTTCCTGATCTTCATTGCCGGTACCGCGTCGTACTGGAAGGAAGAACTGACCCGCTGGATGCAGCCGGAAGTCGGCCTGCCCGCCGATGCCACCACCGCAGTGAACCAAGCCCAGCAGTTCCTGGCCCGCACCGCAGCCGACGCGCAGCGCTGGAGCATCGAACTCCCCGATTCGCGCAGCAGCGCCACCACCGTCAGTTGGCAGCCGAAGGGCGAGAAGGAACGCCGGCGCGGCCAGCGCAATCCCAACCAGGCCACTCTGGATGCCGACGGCACCCCGGTGCAGGTACGCGAAACACGCGGCGGCAATTTCTTCTACCGCCTGCATTTCGATCTGCACTACGTGCCGGTGCTGTGGGCGCGCTGGTTCATCAGTGCCTGTTCCATGCTGATGCTGGTGGCGATCATCAGCGGTGTCATCACCCACAAGAAGATCTTCACCGACTTCTTCACCTTCCGCCGCGGCAAAGGCCAACGTACCTGGCTGGACGGCCACAACGCGCTTGCGGTGCTGTCACTGCCGTTCCATCTGATGATCACCTACACCGGTCTGATCACCCTGATGACCCTGTACATGCCGTGGGCGGTGGATGCGAACTACCCCGGTGGCCGCGATGCGTTCTTCGCCGAACTGTTCCCGCGTGCGGAGAAGGCCGAGGCCAGTGGGGTGGCCGCGACGCCGCCGGCGCTGGCCGAGGTGCTGCGCCGTGCCGAAGTGCAATGGGGCGGCGGCCATGCGGCCTCGCTGCAGGTCGAGCAGCCTGCCGATGCGGCGATGCGCATCAGCGTGCGCCGCCAGCAGGGCGACCAGATCGCTGGCGCTGCCGACACGCTGGCCTTCGATGCGCGCGGCAACCTGCTGGATGCGGCGCCGCCGCGTTCGGCCGCCGTCATCACCCGCGACGGCATGATCGGCCTGCATGCCGCGCGCTTCGCACCCACCACGATGCGCTGGCTGTTCTTCCTTTCCGGCGTGGCCGGCACGCTGATGGTGGCCACCGGGCTGGTGCTGTGGACGGTGAAGCGGCGCACCCAGCTGCCGGATCCGGCGCGGCCGCACCTGGGCTTCCGCATCGTCGAACGCCTGAACATCGGCTTCGTCACCGGCCTGCCGGTGGCGATGCTGGCCTTCCTGTGGGGCAACCGCCTGCTGCCGCTGGACGTGGCCAACCGCAGCGATGCCGAGGTGAAGGTGTTCTTCTACGCCTGGGCCGCCTGTGTGGTGCACGCGATGCTGCGCCCGGCCCGACGCGGCTGGGTAGAACAACTGGCATTGGCCGGCGCGTTGGCGCTGGGCCTGCCGCTGTACAACCTGGTGGTCTGGCAGGGCGGCGCGGTCAGTGCGCTGGCCAACGGTGATGGCGCCAAAGCCGGCATCGACATCGGCCTGCTGCTGATCGGCGCGAGCCTGTTGTGGGCCGCGCGCAAGGTGCACCGTTTCGTGCCGGCGCAGCGCAAGCCCCGCACCGCACGCGCCACCACGCCGGCCGAGGCGGGCGCATGAGCGTGCTTGCACTGCTGTTGGCGGCCGCCGCCTTCGCCTGCCTGGCCATGGCAATGGAACGCCACCACCGCGATGTGGCCGGCCATGCGCCACCAACGCCGCGCCGTCGCCTGCTGCAGGTGCTGGGCGCGCTCGGGCTGCTCGCCAGCCTGTTGGCCAGCATCACAGCCTGGGGCGCTGCACAGGGTTTTGTTGGTTGGTGCGGCGTGCTCGCCGCAGGCGCCGGGGCCATGGTGCTCTGGCTCAGTTTCCGCAGCCCGGCCAAGCCGGCGCCACGCCCGTCTTCCCGTTCCTGAACTAGAAAGGTCAATCCATGAAGTACACGCACTCTGGCGTCCTGCGCCGGAACGCCCTCGCCTTGTCGCTCGCCTGCGCCGCCTCGCCGGCGTTGGCACAGGACACTGCGCCGGCCACCACCGAACTGGACCGGGTGATGGTGACCCAGCGCACCGAGGGCTACCAGGTCTATGGCACCAACACCGCCACCAAGCTGCCGCTGACCCTGCGTGAAACCCCGCAGTCGCTGACTGTGTTCACCCGCCAGCGCATCGAGGATTTCAACCTCATCACGATTTCCGAAGTGCTGCAGCAGACGCCGGGCGTCACCATCCAGTCGTATGACAGCAACCGCACGCTGTTCAACGCGCGTGGGTTTGCCATCAACAACTTCATGTTCGATGGCATTCCCACCAACTACACCACTGGCGCCGGCGGCAACTCGATCCTCAGCGACACCTCCATCTACGAACGCATTGAAGTGGTGCGCGGCGCCAGCGGCCTGGTGACCGGTTCGGGCAACCCGTCGGCCACGGTGAACATGGTGCGCAAGCGCCCGACCGAAACGTTCCAGGCCAGCACCAGCCTCAGCGCCGGTTCGTGGGATTACAAGCGCGCCGAAGTGGATGTATCCGGCCCGCTCAGCAAGAGTGGCCGCGTGCGCGGGCGCTTCGTCGGCGCCTACACCGACAAGGAAAGCTGGGTGCGCTTCCAGCATGACAAATCGCCCAGCCTGTACGGGGTGATCGAAGCCGACCTGACCGACAGCACCCGCCTGCGTGCGGGCATCGACTACCTGAAGACCGGTTCCGATGGCGGCGCCTGGAGCGCCTCGCCGCTGTACTTCCGCGATGGCAGCCGCGCGCACATGCCGCGTTCCTACAGCGCCGCAGCGCGCTGGAACGAATGGAACCGCGAAAGCACCAACTACTTCGCCACGCTGGAACAGCAGTTCGGCGCCGGCTGGAGTGGCCGCCTGGCCTACAACCACCGCGCCACCGACACCGATTCGCTGCTGCTGGCCGGTTCCAACACCGGCAACTGGGCCGACCCGGTCACCGGCCTGGGCCTGCGCATTGCCGATACCTACTCGGTCTCGGAAACCCGCGAAGATGCCTTCGACCTGTACGCGTCCGGTCCGTTCCAGCTGTTCGGCCGTTCGCACGAGCTGGTGGTGGGCATCAACCACTACGACCGTGACCTGGACACCATCCGCGCCGGCATCACCTCGCGCCCGTACAACGTGGCCGCCTTCCCCAGCATCTTCAGCTGGGACGGCAACATCGGCAAGCCGACCACCTACAACTACGGTATTCCGTCCAGCACGGTGAACACCACCGAAACCGGCTACTACGCCGCCGTGCGCCTGAATCCGATCGACCCGCTGAAGATCATCGCCGGCGCGCGCTATTCCGATTACCGCACCACCACCGACAACTACAACACCGACGGCGTGTTCACCAGCCGCAGCGCGCGCACCACCGCGCATGAGCTGACCCCGTACGTGGGCGTGCTGTACGACCTGAGCAGCAGCATCACCGCCTTTGCCAGCTATTCGGACGTGTTCCAGGCCACCGCGCGCCGCGACATCAACAACCAGCTGCTGGACCCCACCACCGGTGGCAACTACGAGTACGGCCTGAAGGCCGACTTCTTCGGCGGCCGCCTGTACGCGGCGTTGAACGGCTTCTACATGAAGCAGGACAACGTGCCCGAACTGGACCCGAACGGTGGTGAGATCAAGCTGCCCGATGGCAGTTCGCCGTACATCGCCAGCCGCGGCATCACCACCCAGGGCGGTGAGTTCGAAGTCTCCGGTTCGATCAACGACCACTGGAGCATGACCGGCGGCTACACCTACAGCTACAGCAGCAACCCCGATGGCAGCCGCTTCGCCAGCACCAGCCCGATGCACCTGGCCCGCTTCAACACCACCTGGACCCATGGCCAGTGGACGCTGGGCGGAGGTGTCAGCGTACAGAGCGAGATCTACCAGATGCAGCCCATTCCCACCGGTCGCTTCACCGCCAGCGGCACGCCGGTCACGGCCACCGGCAAGATGAGCCAGGGCGGCTACGTGCTGTTCGACCTTATGGGCCGCTACCGCATCAACGACAACCTGAGCGTGGGCGTGACGGTCACCAACCTGTTCGACAAGGCCTACTACCGCAACGTCGGCTTCTTCAACTCTGGCTATTGGGGTGAACCGCGCCGCGTGCTGTTCAACCTGCGCGCGAAGTTCTGAGCAACGGCGTAGCATCAGGGGCGGGCCTTCGGGCCCGCCTTTTCATTGCCCGCCAAGGAAACACCCGATGCTGCACCGTGCCCTGTCCTGCCCTGCCCGCCTGCTGCTGACACTGGCCCTGCTGCTGGGCACGCCCCTGTTGCAGGCCCGCGAGGTCGCCGCACCGGCCGCCCATGTTGAGGCCGATGGCCCCTATGTGTTCCGCCAGGGCAACCAGCTGCAGGCCAAGTGGATCTGCGCCGACAAGGTCGAGTCGCGCACGCTGGCCATTGGCGCAGCAGATACCGATGTCGCGCCGCGCTGCGGGTACGCGCACACCGTGCACGTGGCCGCACCCACTGCGCCCTCGGTCTCCGTGCTGCCGGCGGTGCCGCGCATCGTGGCGCTGTCCGACATCCATGGCCAGTACGGTCTGCTGGTGCGCCTGCTGCGCGCCAACAAAGTGATCGATGCCCAGGACCGTTGGGCAATGGGCAAGGACACCCTGGTCATCGCCGGTGATGTGTTCGACCGCGGCCCGCAGGTGACCGAAGCGTTCTGGCTGCTGTATGGCCTTCAGCAGCAGGCCGCCGCTGCCGGTGGCGCGGTGCACTTCGTGCTCGGCAACCACGAGACCATGGTGCTGTACGACGACCTGCGCTACGTCAACCCGAAGTACCTGCGCAGCGCGCAGCTGCTCGGCCGCAGCTACCCGCAGCTGTACGGCGCAGATTCGGTGATCGGCCAATGGCTGCGTACCCGCCCGGTGCTGCTGAAGATCGGTGACACCCTGTTCCTGCACGGCGGCATCTCGCCCGAGGCGGTGGCACTGGCGCTCGATCCGGCGCGCACCAACGCGGCGTACCAGGCCTCGCTGGGCCTGCCCAAGGCCGAAGTGAAGGCCGACCCCGCCACCGCGCCGCTGTATGACGGCAAGACCAGCCCGATCTGGTACCGCGGCTATTTCGACGGGCGTCTCGACACGGCGGGCGTGCAGGCGGTACTGGACCGCCTGCAACTGAAGCGCATCGTGGTCGGCCACACCTCGATGCCGCACGTCAGCAGCTTCCATGGCGACCGCGTGATCGCGATCGACAGCAGCATCAAGAACGGCGAGAACGGCGAGCTGCTGTTCATCGAGAACGGCGCGCTCAGCCGTGGCCTGCTGGACGGCTCACGGGTGCCGCTGGCGCCAGGCGAACCCGGCCTGCAGGACTGAATGGCGGGACAGCGCGGCGGCGGCCAACCGCCCCGCGCCGCTCCACCTTCACCCGGTTTGCGGCTACCCTCGGCAGCCGAGAGGCCCACCCCGTCCATCCGGTGGGCCTGACCGTTACAGGAGCCCCCGCGCATGCGCGTATTGATTGCTGAAGACGACCCGGACATTGCCTCCGGCCTGTGCGCCTCGTTGCGCCGGCAGGGGCATGTGGTCGACCACGTCGACAATGGCGCGCACGCCGATGCTGCGCTGGGCTCCACCCAGTACGCGCTGCTGGTGCTGGACCTGGGCCTGCCGCAGCTGGACGGCCGCGATGTGCTGCAGCGCCTGCGCCAGCGCGGTGATGGCCTGGCGGTACTGGTGGTGACCGCGCGCGATGGCCTGGCCGAACGCGTGCGCGTGCTCGACCTCGGTGCCGATGACTATCTGGTCAAGCCGTTCGCGCTGGACGAATTCGAAGCGCGCGTGCGTGCGCAGCTGCGCCGGGTCACCAGCAACGGCAACCCGGACCTGCGCATCGGCCGCCTGCGCCTGGACCTGGCCGGGCACCGGGTGTGGATCGATGACCAGTCGCTGGAGCTGACCGCACGTGAGTTCGGCCTGCTGTCGGCTCTGGCGGTACGCGCCGAGCGCATCGTCTCGCGCGCGCAGCTGGTGGAAGCACTGTGCGACTGGGGCCAGGACCTGACCGACAACGGCCTGGACATCGCCCTGCACCGCCTGCGCCGCAAGCTGCAGCCGGGCGGCATGGGCATCCGCACCGTGCGCGGGTTGGGCTACATGCTGGAAGACGGGCAGGACGACAGCGCCCCGTGATCAGTGGACCGCCCAGCCTGCGCCGGCGCCTGCTCGCCTTCCTGGCGTTGCCGATGCTGGGCCTGCTCATCTTCAATACGATCCTGGCCTATTACGTTGCGCTGGACTATTCCAACCGCATCCACGACCGCAACCTGATCGACGATACGCATTCGTTCGCGCAGATGCTGAGCACCATGCCGGTGACCAGCGACCTGTCACCGCAGGCCCGCTTCCTGATCGAATACGATCCCGACGGCCATCGCTATTTCAACGTCGACAGCAGCCGCAAGGGAACCCTCAGCGGCAACGCCGACTTCAGCCCATACGCGCCGTCGCAGGACTGCGCGGGCGTGCATCCGGCGCTGTATGACGGCAACCTCAACGGCCAGCAGGTGCGCATGGCCACCGTCTACACCCAGGCGATGAACGATCCGCAGGACCAGCTGGCGGTGACCGTGGCCGAAAGCATGGCCGACCGCCGCCAGCGCGCGCGCGAGATCCTGATGATCATCATCCCGCTGATGACCATGCTGGCGCTGGGCACCGCCGCGTTGGTCTGGTTCGGCGTGACCTACGGCCTGCGCATCCTGACCCCGCTGAGGACCCGCCTGGCACAGCGCCGCGGCGAACTGGCGCCGATCTCCGATGCCGACGTGCCGGAAGAGATCCAGCCGCTGATCAGCACCATCGACGATCTGTTCGCGCGCCAGGCCGAGATGATCACCCTGCAGAACCGCTTCATCGCCGATGCCGCCCACCAGCTGCGTTCGCCGCTGGCCGGCATGGCCCTGCACGTTGACCAGGCGCTGGCGCATGGCGACCCGGACACCGTGCGCGAAGCCCTGCAGCACATCCGCCGGCTCAACCAGCGCACCGCCCGGGTCAGCACCCAGCTGCTGGCGCTGAGCCGGGCACAGACCGTGCCGGACACGGTGGAAGCGCTGGACCTGTGCGAACTGGTCCCGCAATGGGTTGGCATGCGCGTGCCGGAGGCGATCCGCGATGGCATCGACCTCGGCTACCGCGGCAGCAGCCAGCCGCTGCGCGTGCTCGGCAACGGCGCCATGCTGCAGGAGGCGCTGGACAACCTGATCGACAACGCCCTGCGCTATGCCGGCCGTGATGCCACCGTCACGGTTGGCGTGCACGCGCTGGATGACAATGACGTCGAACTGTACGTGGAAGACAACGGCCCCGGCGTGCCCGAGGACGTGATGCCCCGGCTCGGCGAACGCTTCTTCCGTGCCCCCGGCACCGCCGCCAGCGGCACCGGGCTGGGGCTGGCCATCGCCCATGAGGCGGTGGAGCACTTCGGCGGCCGCCTGGCCTTCCTCAACCGGCCCGGTGGCGGGCTGAAGGTGGCCATCACGCTGCCGCTGCTGAAGGCCCCCTGACCCGGCCCGGGGCGTTGAAAGGCTGGTGAAAATCGCGCTTGCGATCCTGCCATCCCCACTGCCGTCCCGGAGCCGCCAGGTGACCGAATCGCACGACTTCTTCCTCCCCGGTGGCCCGCAGGGCGTGCTGCTGGTGCATGGCCTGACCGGCACCCCGGCGGAAATGCGCATGCTGGGCAAGGGCCTGAACAACGCGGGATTCACCGTGCACGGCGTGCAGCTGCCCGGCCATTGCGGCACCGTGGATGACCTGCTGGCGACCACCTGGGAGCAGTGGTACCAGGGCGTGGAAGATGCAGCGGCCGAGCTGCGTGGCAAGGTCGACCAGCTGTTCGTCGGTGGCCTGTCGATGGGCGCGGTGCTGTCGCTGGCACTGGCCGCTCGCCGTCCGGAGTGGGTGTCCGGCGTCGGCGTGTATGGCGCCACCTTCCGTTACGACGGCTGGAACATCCCGGCCGTAGCCCGCCTGTCGTTCCTGCTGCCGTGGTTCAAGCGCTTCAACATCGGCCGCGACCGCATGTTCATGGAGGAGCCGCCGTACGGCCTGCGTGACGAGCGCCTGCGCGCGCAGGTCAGCGCCGCCATGCTGTCCGGCGACAGCGCCGCCGCCGGCCTGCCGGGCAACCCCTGGCATGCCCTGGCCGAAATGCGTGCACTGAGCCACTGGACCCGCCGCCACCTGCACCAGGTGACCGCACCGTGCCTGGTGATGCACGCCCGTGAGGATGATGTGGCCAGCATGGGCAATGCCGAACTGGTGATGTCGCGGGTCAGCGGTCCGAAGGAACTGGTGGTGCTGGAAGACAGTTACCACATGATCACCATCGACCGCGAACGCCGCGACGTCATCCGCCGCAGCGCGCGTTTCTTCACCGAGATCGGTGAACGCAGCGGCGTGCTCAAGGCGGTGGCCTGAGATGGGGGCACTCGCCACCCTGCTGTGGCTGGCCAACGTCGTGCTCGATACCGGTGGCCAGCTCGCCTTCAAGGCTGCGGCCAGCGACCCGCAGGACGGCGAAGGCCTGCAACGCTGGAAACACATGCTCAGCCGCCCCTGGCTGTGGATCGGCATCGCCTGCTATGTGCTTGAGTTCGTCGCCTGGATCGCGTTCCTGTCGCTGGTACCGCTGTCCAAGGGCGTGCTGCTGGGCTCGATCAACATCGTGGCGCTGATGATCGCCGGCCGCTTCCTGTTCCGCGAGAAGCTCACGCCGCTGCGGGTCACCGGCATGCTGCTGGTCACCGCCGGCGTAGCCGTGGTGGGGGCCGGATCATGAGGCGCCTGTATGTGATCGGTTTCCCGCTGCTGATGGCCTTCGATACGCTGGCCCAGCTGTGCTTCAAGTATGCGGGCGATGCGGCGCTGCCGGTCGAGGCCAACAGCGCGTGGCTGCTGCGCGTGCTGTCGCAGCCGTGGGTGTACGGCGCCATCCTCGGCTACATCGGTGCCTTCTTCACCTGGATGAGCCTGCTGCGCCATGCGCCGATCGGCCCAGCATTCGCCGCTTCGCACCTGGAAGTGATCAGCGTGCTGCTGCTGTCGGCCTGGCTGTTGAACGAGCCGCTGACCCTGCATCACCTGGTCGGTGCGGTACTGATCGTGGCCGGCATCGTCTGCCTGGGTCGTGCCGAAGCAGACGACCCGCACAGCCCCGCCGAAAGCACCGCATGAGCGCGTTGCGATGAGCCTGTTCGCGCGCGAACTGCCACCGACCGCAGGCCTGCCGATGCAGGCCAGCGACTTCCTTCCCGGTGGTGGCGACCTGCGCGACATCCTGGCCCGACAGCTCGGCACACCGCCGCTGCAGCTGACCTGCTCCGGTACTCACGCGCTGCTGATCGCGCTGCGCACCCTGCGCAAGCGCGCGCCCAATCGCGACACCGTGATCCTGCCGGCCTACACCTGCCCGCTGGTGCCGATCGCGGTGCACAGCCTGGGCCTGCGCGTGCAGCTGTGCGATACCCGCCACGGCCACTTCGACTTCGATCCCGGCCAGCTCAAGCGCCTGGCCGATGCGCGCACGCTGGCGATCCTGCCAACCCACCTCGGTGGCCGCATCGCCGATGTCGAGCTGGCCTGCGAGATTGCACGCGGCGCGGGTGCCTGGGTCATCGAGGATGCCGCGCAGGCACTGGGTGCACGGATCGGCAACAGCAGTGTCGGCCTGCGCGGCGATATCGGTTTCTTCAGCCTGGCCGCCGGCAAGGGATTGAGCCTGCACGAAGGCGGCCTGCTGGTCAGCCGCGACGACGAGCTGCGTGCCGCGCTGGCCGGACATGCTGCCGAACAGGTGCGTTCCAGCCTGCGCTGGGAGCTGCTGCGCAGCGTGCAGCTGCTCGGCCTGGCGGCCTGCTACCGACCTTCGCTGTTGTCGCTGGTGTATGGAAATCCACTGCGCAGCGCGCTGCAGCGTGGCGACCTGGAAGAAGCGGTCGGTGACATTTTCCCGCTGGAGATTCCACAGCACCGGGTCAGCCAGTGGCGGCAGAACATCGGTGCCCATGCCGCGCGGCGATTGCCTGCCTTCCTGCAGGCCGGGCGCCTGCGTGCGTTGCAGCTGCGCGTGCAGCTGGCCCAGCTGCCGGCGGTGGAGGTGGTCGATGGGCTGGCCGGTACCGGTGGCACCTGGCCGATGCTGATGCTGCTGCTGCCCAGCCAACGCGCCCGCGATGCGGCACTGAAAAACCTGTGGCCGCGCGGCCTCGGCGCCAGCCGCATGTTCATCCATGCGCTGCCCGACTACGCCTACCTGCGCGGCATCGTGCCGGCCACCGACGTGCCCAACGCACGCGACTTCGCCGCACGCATGCTGACTCTCGGCAACAGCGCCTGGCAGACCCGTGAAGACACCGCGGAAATCCTGCGGGCGCTGGCTGATGCCCAAGCGTGAAAGCCGCTTCTCCCGGGCATTCCGCGCATTCAGCAACGTCACTTCCTGAACGCTTTCCCCGCCCGGAAATGAAGGCTTTCAACAGGAAAGGAACGAGAAAGGCGGCCTGCCTACATTGAGCCTGCCCCGGCACCGTGCCGGACGCCTTTCCCATCGACGGACCTGCCCATGCACTGGAGCATCCTGTGTGACTTCGACGGCACCATCAGCCTCGAAGATGTCATCGACTCGCTGCTGGAGAAGTACGGCCAGCCGGGCTGGCAGGAACTGGAAGAACAGTGGAAGTCGGGAAAGATCGGCTCGCGTGAATGCATGCAGGGCCAGGTGCGGCTGCTGAAGCTGGACCCGGCCACGCTTGATGCGCACCTGGACCAGGTGCAGATCGATCCGGGCTTCACTGCCTTCGTCGCCCGCGCCGAGCAGCTGGGCCTGCCGCTGCGCATCGTCAGCGATGGCCTGGACTATGCGATCCACCGCATCCTCGCCAACCACGGCCTGTCGCGGCTGCCGGTGGTGGCCAACCACCTGCGCTGGTGCGAAGACCACTGGGAACTGGAATCGCCCTACCAGTCCGAAGGGTGCCGCAGCGGCACCTGCAAGTGCACCTGCGCTGCGCAGGCACGTGCCAACGAAGCACCGCACGTGCTGATGATCGGCGACGGCAGTTCGGACTTCTGCGTGTCGGAGGATGCCGACTTCGTGTTTGCCAAGCGCCGCCTGATCACCCATTGCACCCATGCCGGCATCGAACATGCCGCGATCGATACCTTCCACGATGCCATCGCGCTGTTGCCGCGCCTGCTTGATGGCAGCCTGCTGCAGCCACGTCGCATCGACGCCAGCCCGCAGCCCACTGCACTGCCCCTGCTGCTGGCCACCGCCTGAGCACCTCCTTCCAGACCCGCTACCCCGTTGCCCCCTTTCGAACGTCCTTCACGGAACCGAACTGCATGAACATTTTTGACAAGAATGCCGACGCCGCTGCCTCCGATGCGCAGCTGCTGGCCGACGAAGCCCGCTACAGCTCCTTCGGCGACACCGTCCACTACGTCGACCCGCCGAAGATCTTCCAGCGCGGCGAAGGCAGCTACATGTTCGACGGTGCGGGCGTGCCCTACCTCGACCTGCAGATGTGGTACTCGGCCTGCAACTTCGGCTACAGCAACAAGCACCTGAACGATGCGCTGAAGGACCAGATCGACACCCTGCCGCAGGTCGCCAGCCAGTACCTGCACCCGACCCGCGTGCAGCTGGCCAAGACCATTGCCGTGGACATGCACGAGAAGTTCGGCCTCGACGGCCGCGTGCACTTCAATGTCGGCGGCGCGCAGGCCATCGAAGATTCGCTGAAGATCGTGCGCAACGCGCGCGGCGGCAAGAGCCTGATGTTCGCCTTCGAAGGCGGCTACCACGGGCGCACCCTGGGTGCCTCGTCGATCACCTCCAGCTACCGCTACCGCCGCCGCTACGGTCATTTCGGCGAGCGCGCGATGTTCATCCCGTTCCCGTACCCCTTCCGCCGCCCGAAGGGCATGACCCCGGACGAGTATTCCGACCACTGCGTGTGGCAGTTCGAGCGCCTGTTCGAAAGCGAATACAACGGCGTGTGGGATCCCAAGGTCGGCCAGGCCGAGTACGCCGCGTTCTACGTCGAGCCGATCCAGGGCACCGGCGGCTACGTCATCCCGCCGCGCAACTTCTTCACCGGCCTCAAGCGCGTGCTGGACAAGTACGGCATCCTGATGGTCGTCGATGAAATCCAGATGGGCTTCTGGCGCACCGGCAAGCTGTGGTCGATCGAGCACTTCGGCGTGACCCCGGACGTGCTGGTGTTCGGCAAGGCGCTGACCAACGGCCTGAACCCGCTGTCGGGCCTGTGGGCGCGCGAAGAGCTGATCAACCCGACCGTGTTCCCGCCGGGTTCCACCCACTCCACCTTCAACTCCAACCCGCTGGGCACCCGCCTGGGCCTGGAAGTGCTGAAGCTGGGCAAGGAAATGGACTACGAGCGCACCGTGCCGGAAAAGGGCGCGTACTTCCTCGACGGCCTGCGTGGCCTGCAGAAGCGCCATCCGGAAATCGGCGACGTCGATGGCCTGGGCCTGGCCCTGCGTGCGGAAATCTGCCAGACCGACGGCTACACGCCGAACAAGGAACTGCTGGACCGCATGGTCGACATCGGCCTGGCCGGCGACCTGCTGCATGATGGCAAGCGCATGGGCCTCGTGCTCGACGTGGGTGGCTGGTACAAGAACGTGATCACCTTCGCGCCGTCGCTGGACATCAGCTACGAAGAGATCGACCTGGCGATCACCCTGCTCGACCAGGCGCTGACCAAGGCCAAGGGCTGAAGTCGATGCGCTGCCGGTTCCCGTGCCGATGGAGATGACGTCACGCGCGTCCAGCACTGCGCTGGAACCGGCCGCGCTGCTGGAGGGCTTCCTGGCCCACCCGCCGCTCGGATTCGAGGCAGGCCGCCTGCCCAGCGGCCTGCCAACCTTCCGTGCGCCGCTGGACCTGACCACCACGATGGACGACGCACTGCGCGGCAAGCTGCTCGGCCTGCCGCTGTCGCGCCTGTGGCGGCCATGGATCACCTGGCAGACCCGCTTCGTCGGTGCCACCAGCACCGAGTACACCCCGCTGCCGGCGCATGTCGCGCCGGAGGCGCTGGCCGAGGACGTGACGCGCCACGCGATCGGCGATACCCGGCTGCTGGTGGTCAAGGACCTTGCGATCGATTCGCCGCTGCTGGACGAGGCGGCCAATGCACACAGCGGTGCCTTCCTGCAGGCGCTGCTGGCACGTGGCTTCGTCGAACTGGAAGGCATGCCGCTGGCCTGGGTGGCGATCGATTTCGATTCGCTCGACGGCTATCTCGGCCGCCTGTCGTCCTCGCGTCGCAAGAACATCCGGCGCAAGCTGCGCTCGCGCGATGACCTGCAGATCGACTGCATCGCCACCGGTGATCCGGCGCTGGCCGACCCGCTGCTGCAGGCCGAACTGTATGCCCTGTACCTGGGCGTGTATGCGCAGAGCGCGGTGCATTTCGACCAGCTCGACCTGCTCTACTTCCAGCACCTGCTGGCCGACAGCCAGGGCCAGGGGCGGATGTTCCTGTACCGCCACCAGGGCCAGCTTATCGGCTGGAACCTGTGCTACGTGCACGCCGGCAAGCTGGTGGACAAGTACATCGGCCTGGCCTACCCGCAGTCGCGCGAGCACAACCTGTACGCGGTCAGCTGGATGCACAATCTCGACTACGCGCTGCAGCACGGTCTGAGCCATTACGTGGCGGGCTGGACCGACTCGCGGATCAAGGCCGAGCTGGGCGCAAGCTTCACCTCCACCCGTCACGCGATCCACGCACGCTCCCCACTGCTGCGCGCCGCCCTGCGCAGGCTGGCGCCGCATCTGCAGGGCGAACCTGATGGAGGCGGTTGAACGATGCCATTGCGTTCCCCGCTGATCCTGGACCTGGATGGTGGCGTGCTGCCGCTGCCCCAGGCACAGACCCTGGCCCTGCCGCAGTGGCACGATCCGCTGCGCTTTGCCTGCAGCAATGCCACGCTGGACCGCTTCACCGCTGACGTGCTGGCCCCGCTGCCGGCCCAGCTCGGCACGGTCATGCTTGGCAGTGGCGATTTCCACCACCTCAGCCTGCCGCTGCTGCGGCGCATGCGCGCGCAGGCACCGTTCCAGCTGGTGGTACTGGACAACCACCCCGACAACATGCGCTTCCCGTTCGGCATGCATTGCGGCTCCTGGGTGAACGCCGCCAGCAAGCTGCCGCAGATTTCGCACATCCATGTGCTGGGCATCACCTCCAGCGACATCGGCCTTGGCCATGCCTGGGAGAACCATTGGCGCCCTCTGCTGGGCGGTCGCCTCACGTACTGGTGCATGGACGTGGACGTGGGCTGGGGCCATCGCCTGGGCATGGGCCGCGCCTTCCGCCGTTTCGAACATCCCGAGGCACTGGTCGCTGCGTTCGCTGCCGAGCAGGCCAAGTCGCCGCAACCGACCTACCTGTCCATCGACAAGGATGTATTCGCCGAGGACGTGGCCCGCAGCAATTGGGACCAGGGCCGCTTCCAGCTGGAAGACGCACTGGTGGTGATCGAGGCGTTGCGCGCCGGCGGCCTGGTCGGCAGTGACATCACCGGCGAAGTATCGCTGGCCAATTACCGCAGCCGGTTCAAGCGCTGGCTGTCGTCGCTGGATGGCCAGCCCGACATCCCTGCCGACGATCTTCCCGTTTGGCAGGCGCGCCACCAGCAGGTGAACCGCGAACTGCTGGCGGCGATGGCCGCGGTGCCGACAGCCTGCTGACCGCTTGCGGTCGCGCCGTCCGCTGGCCGGCAATGCTTCGGTAGTGCCGGCCGCTGGCCGGCAACCTCATTGTTCCCGGGCTCAGAAGGATGCCGGCCAGCGGCCGGCACTACACTGGACGCCCGCCCCGGAGCCCTCGCCATGCCCCAGACCGTCATTCCGCAACTGCGCATGCGCCACGCCGACACCTCCCTGCCGTTCTACGTGCAGGGCCTGGGCTTCGTGGTCGACTGGGAACACCGCTTCGAACCCGGCTTCCCGCTGTTCGCCCAGCTCACCCGCGACGGCCAGACCCTCTTCCTCACCGAACACACCGGTGATTGCGAGGTCGGCGGCGCGGTGTACTTCATCGTCGAGGATGTCGATGCGCTGCACCGTGCCTTCAGCGCCGCGAACGTGCCGATCGAGCAGCCGCCGCATGACACCGAATGGGGCAGCCGCGAGATGCTGCTGCGTGACCCCGACGGCAACCGCCTGCGCTTCGCCACCCACGCAGACTGAACCCTGGCGACTTGAGCTGGATATACGAAACATATACGCTTCGTATATTCACTTCCCCAGGACCTCCGATGGGCATCGTCAACATCGATGACACCCTGCACGACCAGCTGCGCCGTGCATGCACCGTCTCCAGCCGCTCGATCAACGCCCAGGCCAATTTCTGGATCCGGGTCGGAATGCTGTGCGAGATGAATCCTACGCTGAGCTTCCAGGACATCGTCGCCAGCGAACTGCGCGCGGCCGGCGTGCAGCCACAGGCGCTGGCGCCCGGGCGGGCCTGACATGGCGATGATCAAGCAGCCGCACGAAATCGCGCTGATGGCCGAATCCGGGCGCCTGCTGGCGCAGGTGTTCGCCGCGCTCGACCGGCTGCCGCTGCAGGGCCGCAGCACCATGGAAATCAACGATTTCGTCGAGCGCATGATCGTCGATGAACTCCATGCGCGGCCGGCCAGCAAGGGCCAGTACGGCTTTCCGTACGTGCTCAATACCTCGATCGACAACGTGATCTGCCACGGCGTGCCCAGCCCCACCGACGTGCTGCGCAACGGCCAGATCGTCAACCTCGACATCACCCTGGAGAAGAACGGCTACATCGCCGACTCCAGCACCACCTACCTGGTCGGTGAGGTCGACTATGCAGCGCGCCGGCTGGTGCAGACCACCTACCAGGCGATGTGGAAAGGCATCGCCACGGTGCGCCCCGGCGCGCGCCTGGGCGACATCGGCCACGCCATTGCCCGCCACGCGCGCAGCCATGGCTACAGCGTGGTGAAGGAATACTGCGGCCACGGCATCGGCCAGGAAATGCACGAGGAACCGCAGATCCTGCACTACGGTCATCCGAACACCGGCATGACACTGGAAGAAGGCATGGTGTTCACCATCGAACCGATGCTCAACCAGGGCAAGCCGGCCATCCGCCAGCAACCGGACGAATGGCCGGTGTACACCCGCGACGGCAAGCTGTCGGCGCAGTTCGAGCACACCGTGGCGGTCACCCGCAGCGGCGTGCGCGTATTGACCCTGCGCCCCGGCGAAACGCCGTTGTACGCCATCGACCGGATGGCGACCGACTGACCTCAGCACTTCCGCGCTTCGATGCCCCTCTTGCATGGCATGCGACACATGTCGCACACTCGCGACATCAATCGCACGCACAGGTCTGGCCATGCCCCGCCCCCCAACACCTTCGAACGCCGAACTGGAGTTGTTGAAGTGCCTGTGGCGCGATGGCGCCTGCAGTGCGCGTGAACTGCACAACGCGGCAGCTGCTGCACTGGACTGGTCGTATTCGTCCACGCGCAAGACGCTGGAAAGGATGGTCGACAAGGGCCTGGTGAAAGAGGGCAGCCAGCACGGCCTGAATGTCTACAGCGCCCAGGTCGGCAAGGTGGCCACCCTGGCCGCACTCAGTGCCGACTTCGCTCGCCGCGTACTGGAGATCGACGGGCCGCTGCCGACCCAGGCCTTCGCCGAAAGCCGCCTGCTGAGCGACAAGGAAATCGAGCAACTGCAGGCGCTGCTGCTCCAGGGCGACGAGGACCAGCCATGAGTCTGTCATCAACCGGCCTGTGGATGATCAGCCTCACTGCAAGCCTGTTCGGGGCTGGCCTGGTCTGGTACGGCGCGCAACTGTTGCAGCGCCAGCTCGGGCTCTCGCATGCGTCGGCGCGTTTCTGGCTGGGGGCGTGGTTGTGCGCTGTGCTGCCCCCCTTGCTAGCGCTGATGCTGCCGATGCAGGCCGCGCCGCTGCAGGAGCTGTCCAGCACATTGCCGGTTGCGCTGGACAGCGGTACCGGCGCACTGCTGTCCGTGCAGCTGCCTGCACTCGCGGCGACTGAACCCTTGATGGCCTGGCTGACGCCACTGCTGCTGACCGTCCATATCGCAGGGGCCCTGCTGGCCCTCGCTCGGTGGGCGTTGGCCAGCCGCCGGCTGCGCGCCCTGTTGCGCGACAGCCAGCCGCTGCAGGCAATGCAACTGCCGGGACCGCAATCGCGCCAGATCATGCGGGAGCTGCAGCAGAAAGGGATCGCGCTGCGTTTTCTAGCTGGCAACGGCACGCCGTTTGCCCTGTGCAGGCCGCAACCACAGATCATCCTGCCGGCAGCCAGCCTGGCCCTGCCGGATCGAACGCTACGCCTGGTCATTGGCCATGAGGCGGCCCATCTGCAGCGCCGAGATCCCCAGCGCGCTGCATTGATGCGACTGGTCGGTGCGCTGTACTGGTTCAATCCGTTCGTACGACGCATTGCCGCGCGCGTGCAGCTGGCCGCCGAGTTGCAATGCGATGCGCGTGCACTGGCCGAGGGGGGCGCCAGCAACGATGGCCGCCTATTGGCCCACGCCTATATCCAGACACTTCGCCATGCTACGGGAGAGCAGCCAGCCAGTGCCCTGACCCATCGCGATTTCGGCGGCCACCAGCTACGCCTGCAGCATATGCTGCAGGGCGATGCGGGTCGCCGCCCCGGTATCACCAGCGTCCTGCTGCTGGTCGCGCTGGGCGCCGCCTGCACGGTCGGTCTGGCCACCGTCCAAGCCGCCGCGATGGCAGGGCCGCCGTCTCTTCCGCTGCCATTGCCGGTCACATCAGTAACAGTCCTGGAAGAAGCGCTGCCGCCAGCCCCTTCATTCGCTGCGCCGCTGTCCAATACGCGGGTTACCAGCGTATTCGGTCATGTTTCCGACTTCCGCCAGCGCGCCCATCGCGGCACCGACTTCGCCGCCCGCCGAGGCACCGCCGTGCTCGCCCCCGCCGACGGCACAGTGATCGCCGCCACGCACGCCTATCCCGATGGCGCCAACTACGGCACGGTTGTCGTGATTGATCATGGCGCTGGCTGGCAGTCGCTGTTTGCGCACCTGCAGGACTTCGCGGTACAGCCAGGCCAGCGCGTGCGCAGGGGCGATCCCATCGCCCGCAGCGGCAACACTGGGCGTACCACCGGTCCACACCTGCACATGGAACTGCTACGCAACGGAACACGAGTGGACCCGCAGGACTGGCTGCAGTAATGCACTGATCGGCGCTCTGCCGCCGCCCTCCATGCATCGTTTCGATACCCGGCCGCGGGAGGACCTGCTGCGGCCCGCTGTCCCGCCGTGACAAAGGAACTGCACGACCATGCGACGATCATCGCCTTCCCCGACAACGCTGTGGCCACATGCTGGCATGTGGCTCACCATTGGCTGCCTGATGGCACCAGCGAATGCCGCGGCCCTTCCACCAACGACACCCGCCCCTTCAAACACGACCGATCTGGATGCAGTGCACGTCCAGGCCGAGCGTTACGATGCTCGCCGTGACGACACCGCGAGTCGCATCGTGGTGGACCGCGAGGCACTGCAACGGCATGGCGACACCGACCTGCTGGAGGCACTCAAACGCTTGCCCGGCATCAGCGTTTCCAGTGGTGCTCCGGGCCGCCCAGGCAGCGTATCACTACGCGGCCTGGGTGCCGGCTACACGCAGATCCTGCTGGACGGCCAGCGTACGCCCGCTGGCTTCAGCCTGGACTCGCTGGCCACCGATCTGATCGAGCGCATCGAAATCCTGCGCGCGCCTACTGCTGACCAGGGCATGGGTGCCGTCGCCGGTACACTCAACATCGTCACCCGCGCGCCGATTGCAAAAGACGGCCAGCGGCTGACACTTTCATGGGCCGACAATCAGGGGCGCAGCACCCCATCGGCAAGCTGGCGGCAGACCCATGCCGGCCTGGACCGAGATCTTGCACTGACCGCCACAGCTACTGCCCGTGGCTTCCTGGTGGAGGAACGCAGCAGAGAAGATGCTTGGGATGGTGTTGGCGCGCCGTTGCTGCATCGACAATCCCGCCTGCGCGCCACCGGGCATCGTGACAGCGTCTCGCTCGCCCCCTCACTGACGCTCAGAACCAGCGAGGACACCACTCTTTCACTACAGGCCCTGGTGGATGCATCCGACTTCCGTCGCGACATGTACATCGATTGGGAAACGGCGCTGGGTGCGGAACTGCGTACTCCACATTACCGGCAGCGCACGCGCCTGCGCCTTGATCAGGGCCAGGCCAGCGCGGAGTGGGAGAAGAAGCTACCGGACGGCGGCAGCCTGAACCTGCGTCTGGCACTGGATGGCAACCGCGAAAACTACCGCTTCCGCGAGCAGGGACAGGATGCGGGGCAGCAGGACAACCTTCTCGATCGCACCGATGCGCAGCTGCATGTGCTGGGCGGCACTACCCGCGTGCGGTGGACTCTGCCGGCGTGGGGTCGCCATACATTGCAGGTCGGTGCCGAAAGCAGCATGGATTCGTGCCGCGAATCACGCCTGCAGCAACTCCGGTATTCCCCTGATGAGCCATCGACGATCAGCGACCTTTCCTTTGATGCGCGCCTGCACCGCATCGCCGTCTATGCGCAGGACGAGTTCCCACTGGGAACGCGAAGCGCCTTCTATGTCGGCGGTCGCTGGGAACAACTGCAGACCCGCAGCGAAGGGCGTGGCTTCGCTGCGATGCGTCACCGGGCCAGCGTTTTCACGCCGGTCCTGCAGGGTCTCTGGAAGCGCGCAAAGGGCAAGGACCAGCTACGGGTATCACTGAGCCGCAGTTTCCGCGCACCGGCACTGCGCTCACTGGTCCCGCGGCCGTATACCTCCACCAACAACCGCCCACTGAACCCCGACGAGATCGGGAATCCAGCGCTGCGTCCGGAACTGGCATGGGGTCTGGATGCGGCCTGGGAAATGCACGGCCGTGAAGGTACACAGGGGAGCATCGGCGGTTACATGCGCCGCATCGACGCGCCGATCCGCAATGAAACCATCCTGCGTGAAGGGCGTTGGGTATCGACGCCGGTCAACGGTACCCGCGCCACGGCCTGGGGCATCGAAATGGATGGCAGGATGCCGCTGGCACGTCTGTACCGCAGAGCGCCGGATATCGAGCTGCGCGGCAACGCCACCTGGAACCACTCCCGGGTCAGGGATCTCCCCGGGCCTGACAATCGGATTGAAGACCAGGTGCCATTCACCGCCAGTGCGTCGCTCGATTACCGCATTTCATCGCGCTGGAGCAGTGGCCTGGCTTACACCCATCGCAGCGGAGGCAGAATACGCTACAGCCTGAGCGAGCTGGACATCACGTCCTATCGACGCGAGCTGGAGGCTTGGGCGCAGTACGCAAGCGAACGGCGCGGCAAGCTGCGCTTGACCGCCTCGAACCTGTTGGCGCAGGACTTCGAGACCGGCCATTGGCGTTTCGACGAAGGCGGATCGCAGGTACTTCGCAACACCCGACGTTCCGTGCCCGGTCTTCGCCTGCAATGGGAGCTCCCGCTGTGATCAGCATATGCACGGGGTACAACTCAAACGCGCAGCACCCGGCCGCGTGAACCGTATCGGTGGAACGCACACGCAACACCGGCGTGCGTCATGCACTCATGGCGATAGCGGACGCAACAGCAGCAGCGTGGCGAGGCATAACATGAAGACCGCCACGCCTGCGTCCAGCACGCGCCACGCAGCCGGCCTGCGGAACACCGGCTGCAGCAGCCGCGCGCCATAGCCCAAGGTGCAGAACCAGGCCACGCTGGCCACGCAGGCTCCGGCGGCGAAGGCCCAGCGCAGATCGCCGGGGTAACGCGTGGACAAGCTGCCGAGCAGCACCACCGTATCCAGATAGACGTGCGGATTGAGCAGCGTGAACGCCAGGCAGGTCAACAGTACCTGGCGCCCGCTGCCACCCTGCGTCTCGGCGGCGGCCAAGGCACTGCCACCGTGCCAGGCGCGCAATCCGGCCTGCAGTCCATACCAGAGCAGGAACGCCGCACCGCCGAAGCGCAGCACCTGCAGCAGCAACGGCCACTGCTGCACCAACGCCCCCATGCCGCCAACGCCGGCCAGGATCAGCGCGATATCAGCGCCGGCACAGGCCAGCACCACCGTTCCGACATGGCGACGTTGCAGCCCCTGGCGCAGGACGAAGGCATTCTGCGCACCGATGGCGATGATCAGGCCGGCACCTGCGAACAGGCCGGCGGTGGTAGCGGCGATCCACATCAGGAAGGCCCAGGCAGCGAAGGGACGCGCAGGGTGCGGCCATTGCCGCGTTAAGACAATCTGATTTTTCTTTATCCTGTGCAGAAAAACTGAATGGGCGCTTGCATGGATCTGGTACACCCGCAACTGGCCGCGTTTGCCGCGGTGCTGGAGGAAGGCAGCTTCGAGGCTGCGGCACGCCGTCTCTCGATCAGCCCCTCGGCGCTGTCGCAGCGGATCAAGGCGCTGGAGGACAGGCTCGGCCAGGTACTGGTCGTGCGCCAGGCACCGTGCCGGCCCACCGCCGCCGGAGAGGCCCTGCTGCGCCGCGTCCGGCCCATGCAGGCACTGGAGGCCGAGGCGCTGGCCGAACTGCTGCCCGAGCGCGGCAGCGACGCTGCGCGCACGCCGATCCCCTTGGCGGTCAACGACGACTCGCTCGATACCTGGTTCGTACCGGCGATCGCCGAACTGCACCAGCGCCACGGCTACCTGTTCGACCTGCGCATGGACGACCAGGACCACACCCTGCAGCTGCTGCGCGATGGCAGCGTGCTCGGCGCGGTCACCGCCGAAGGCCAACCGGTGAAAGGCTGCAACGTGCATCCGCTCGGCGCGATGCGCTACCACGCCATCGCCTCGCCCGGCTTCGCCCGCCAGTACTTCAGCGATGGCATGCAGGCCGCCGCCTTGGCACGCGCACCGATGCTGGTGTTCAACCGCAAGGATGAACTGCAATGGCGCTTCGTGCGGCGGCTGACCCGCGCGCGCCTGCAGCCGCCGCTACACTACCTGCCCTCCTCCACCGGTTTCGTCGAAGCCGCAGCGTGCGGACTCGGCTGGGGCATGGCCCCGGAAACCCTGGTCGCGCCCGCCGTGCATGCCGGCCGCGTGGTGGTACTGGAACCCCGCCGCTGGCTGGATGTGCCGCTGTACTGGCAGCATGCCGCCGTGCGCTCAAGCACGCTGCAGCACATCACCCAGGCGCTGCGCAGCGCGGCCAGCGGCACCCTTCGCTGAGGACCACACGATGACCGCAGACCCGGGCTTCACACCGCGCGCACTACCGTTTGCGCACTTCTTTACCATTGGGACGGCATGGGCGTGATCGGCCGACGTACAAGGATGCTCCGCGCAAGGGCCGCGCTGGCGCTGACGCTGGCAACCTGCCTGCCCCTCACTGCGCTGGCACAGTCCATCACCGACGCACCGGCTTTGGACTGGGAACAGGCACGGCAGCGCCTGGAACAGGTCTCCGATGCGCTGGCCGCCGCAGACGCGGCCGTGCGCAACAAGCAGGACCTGCAGGACGCCACCCGCCTGCTGCGCCTGCCGGAGATCACCGGCGAAGTACGCCGCCTGCAGTTCCAGAAGACCCTCACCCTGCCGCTGGGCTCGCTGGCGCCGGTGGCCGAAGCCTTCGGCATCGACTCGCCGCTGTCGTTCACCGAACGCGACTGGCGCACCCGCCCGGTAGTGACCGCGGTACTGCCGCTGTACACCGGTGGGGTGATCCCTGCTGCACAGCGCGCCGCCAGCGCCGCCCATGAACAGGCCAGCGCCGAGCGCGAGGCACAACGCCAGTCGCTGACCGTGCAGCTGGCACAGGCCTATTTCGGCCAGCGCCTGGCCGAACAGGCCGTGGAGGTGCGCCGCGATGTGCGCGATGGCCTCAACCGCCACTTGTCCGACGCCGAGAAACTGGAGCGCGAGGGCTTCGCCACCCGCGCCCAGCGACTGCAGGCCACCGTGGCCCGCGACAAGGCCGAGCGCGAATACCAGAAAACGGTGAACGACCTGGCCACGCTGAAGGCCGCGCTGTCCACCCTGCTGCGCAGCGGCGGCGAGGTGCAGCCGGTGTCGCCGCTGTTCGTGCAGCGCGCGCCGCTGGAACCGGTCGCCCGCTTCGAGCGCACCGCGCAGGCGCGCCAGCCACAGATCGCGCGCCTACGGGCGATGGTGGCGCAGGCCGAACAGGGTGTGCGCGTGCAGCAGGCCAAGCTGAAGCCGCAGATCTTCGCCTTCGGCCAGTACGACTTCCGCCGCCGCGACGAAATGCTGACCGATCCGGACTGGGCCTTCGGCATCGGACTGAAGTACACCTTCCTGTCGCCGAACTCGCGGCCGGCGCAGATCAGCGCCGCGCGTGCGCAGCAGGAGCAGGCCGAAGCGGGCCTGCGCGAAGCCGAGAACCAGGTTGCGCTGGGCGTGCGCAAGGCCTGGAACGAACTGGAAACCGCGCGCCAGCAGTTCGTGCTGCTCGACAGCAGCATTGCCCAGGCACAGGAAAACCTGCGCCTGCAGGAGCTGGCGTTCCGCGAAGGCCAGGCCACCTCGCTGGATGTGATCGACGCGCGGCTCGGCCTCGGCGGCGCCCGCGTCGAGCGCGCGCAGGCCGCCTACCAATACGATATTGCGCTGGCACAGCTGCTGGAGGTCAGTGGACAGATGGACCGTTTCGAAGAGTTCCGGCGGCGTGCGGACGAGGTGATCGACCATGAGTGATGTGCTGCACGACGATGCGACGACGCCCCCGGGCAAGCGCCGGCTGGGACCGATCCTGATAGGGGTGCTGCTGGTGGTGGTGGTGCTGGGCCTGTGGCTGGCCTGGCGCAGCCCGGCCGACCAGATCCAGGGCATGGCCGATGCGGACACGATCAACGTGGCCGCCAAGATCACCGCGCGCGTGGCCGAGCTGAAGGCGCGCGAAGGCGACCGTGTGCAGTCCGGGCAGGTGCTGTTCCTGCTCGACAGCCCCGAGGTGGCCGCCAAGGAACAGCAGGCACACGGCGCCTTGGCCGCGGCGCAGGCGGTGGCCGACAAGGCCGACGAAGGCGCGCGCAGCGAGGACATCCGCGCCGCCGAAGCCAACTGGAAGCGCGCCGAAGCCGGCGCGACGCTGGCCGACGCTACCTACCAGCGCGTACAGAACCTGTTCAACGAAGGGGTGATGACCCGGCAGAAGCGCGATGAAGCGCATGCCCAGGCCACCAGCTCGCGTGAACTGGCGCGTGCCGCGCGCGCACAGTACGACATGGCGCTGTCTGGCGCGCGCGAGCAGGACAAGCGCGCCGCGCAGGGCCAGGTGCAGCAGGCGCAGGGCGCGGTGGCCGAAGTCAACGCCGCGCGCGCCGAAGTGGAAGGGCGCGCGCCGGTCGCCGGCGAGATCAACAAGCGCATGGCCGACCCAGGTGAACTGGTGCCGGCCGGCTATCCGGTGTTCACTCTGGTCGACATCGATCGCATGTGGGTGGCGATGAACCTGCGCGAATCGCAGATGCAGGGCCTGAAGGTCGGCAGCAAGCTGCGTGGCAGCGTGCCGGCGCTCGGCCAGGACGGCGAGTTCGAGGTCTATTTCATCAATCCGGCCGGTGACTATGCGACCTGGCGCACCACCCGCCAGTCGTCCGGCTACGACGTCCGCAGCTTCGAGGTGCGGGTGCGCCCGGTACGCCGCATCGAGGGCTTCCGCCCCGGCATGAGCGTGCTGTTCGCATGGCCCCAGCACTGAGCCCTGATGGCGGCGGCTTCGCTGCTTCCTGGCGGCGCGAGCTGCGATCAATGCGCGGCAACCGTGCCGATCTGATGCTGGTCACCGTGCTGCCGCTGCTGATGCTGGTGGTGATGGCATGGATGTTCACCCCCTCGGTGATGCGCGACATCCCGATCGCCGTGGTCGACCTCGACCACAGCAGTGACAGCCGCCTGCTGCTGCGCATGCTCGATGCCAGCCCGGGCGTGCGCATCGCCAGCCAACCAGCCGACATGGAGGACGCACGCTCGCAGCTGCGCAGCCTGGATGTGTTCGCCATCGTGCTGGTGCCGCGCGACGTTACCCGGCAGGCACTGCGCGGGCGCCAGGGCACGGTGTTCGCCTATTACAACGCCACCTACATGACCACCGGCCAGTCCGCCGCGCGTGATATCGGCGATGCGGTCTCGGCCTGGAACGCACGACTGCTGCGCGAGCGCATCGGTCTGCAGGTTGGCCCGGGCAAGCTGCGTGCGGCGCCCATCGCGGTGCAGTCAGACATCCTCTACAACCCGGCACGCAGCTACGAGCTGTTCCTGCTGCCACTGATCTTCCCGGCGGTACTGTCGCTGGTGCTGGCACTTGCGGTGGCCGGCAGCCTGGGGCGCGAGATCCGCGATGGCACCCTGCCCGACTGGCTGGGCCGCACGCCGTGGGCCGCCATCGCCGGCAAGGTTGCACCGTACATCCTGCTGTTCTCGCTGTACGGTGCGCTCGGGCTCGGCTACCTGGCCTGGCTGCGCGGCGATGGCGTGGCCGGCAGCGTGCTCCTGCTGCTGCTCGCACAGCCGCTGTTCTACCTGGCCACCGCGGCCTACGCGTTGTTCTTCGTCGGCGTCACCCGCGACATGGGTACCGCGCTGTCCGCAGTCGGCCTCAGCATCGGCACCGCATTGGCGTTCTCCAGCGCCACCTTCCCGGTGCTGGACGGCCCCCTGTTCACCCGCATCTGGCATCAGCTGCTGCCGCTCAGCGCCTACATCAAGCTGCAGACCCAGCAACAGTTCATCGGTTCGCCGCTGCTGGTCTCGCTGTGGCCGTTGGCCACGCTGCTGCTGATGTCGGTGGTGGCCGGCGGCATCGGTGGCCTGCGCCTGATTGCCTTCGCGCGTACACCCGAGGCTGCGCAGCCAGCGAGGGCCGACGCATGAGCACGCTCTGGCGCAGCCTGCGGCAGACCCTGATGGCGGTGCTGTGCGACCGCTATGCGATCGTGGTGATGGTCGGCGCGGTAATCCTGTATTCGTTCTTCTACCCGGCCGCATACCGCCACCAGGTGGCCGGCAACCTACCGGTGCTGGTGGTGGACGAAGACCACAGCGCCACCAGCCGCGAGTTGCTGCGCAAGCTGGACGCGCTGCGGGTCGCACGCGTGGTCGGGCAACCGGCCGACATCGACAGCGCGCGCCAGCAGCTGGAAGCCGGCCATGCCGAAGGCATCGTGCTGATTCCGGCCAACCTGGAGCGCGACATCCTGCGCGGCCACCCCGCCAAGCTGGTGCTGCTCGGCAACGGCGCCTACCTGGGCCGTGCCAGCTGGGTGCTGGGCAGCGTGGCCGATGCACTGGGCGCGTTCGGGCGTGAGGCGGTAGTCGGCCAGGCGGCCTTCATGGGCGCACCGCAGGCACCGCCGGTCACCCTGGTGCAGCGCCCGCTGTACAACACCCAGGAAGGCTACGGCAGCGCCATCGTCCCCGGCGTGGCCGAACTGATCGTGCACCAGACCCTGCTGATGGGCATCGGCGTCCTGCTCGGCGGCCGTCGTCTCGCGCTCGGCCGGCGCCTGCGCTTCGACCTGCCGACCCTGGCCGGCATGGCACTGGGCTTCGGCCTGATCGGCCTGTTCGGCCTGTTCTACTACGCCGGCTTCACCGCCTGGGTGCAGGACTATCCACGCGGTGGCAATCCACTGGGCCAGCTGCTGGGCGGCACCCTGTTCATCGCCGCGACGGTGGCGTTCGGCCTGTTCGTCGGCAGTTTCTTCCGCACCCGCGAACGTGCGTTCCAGTACATCATCGCCACCTCCATCCCGCTGTTCTTCCTGGCCAACCTGTCCTGGCCGGCAGTGATGACGCCAGGCCCGCTAGTGTGGCTGGCGCAGCTGCTACCAACCACCTCGGGCATCAACCTGATGGTGCGCCTGAACCAGATGGACGCCCGCCTGGCCGAAGTCAGCCACGAACTGATCACCCTCAGCATCCTGCTGCTGCTCTACGGCAGCCTCGCCGCCTGGCGCCTCCTCGCAAAAAAGGGGACGGAGGGGATTAAGTCGTAAGCGGCCGGATTGGCGGATTGCGACTTAATCCCCTCCGTCCCCTTTTCAGGGGTCTGGCGCGTACCAGAACGGGATGCGGTACTCGCGACGTCGCTCCGGGCCGCGTTCGCCACCTTCGGCATTCCAGACCAGGTTCAGATCATGCCGACCGGGTACCAACCCCGCCATCGGCAGGTATCCGACCAAGCCGCGCATGTCGACATCACGGCGTTCCATCGGCATGAACTCGTGCAGGTCGACCGGCGCGCCATCCAACTGCACCTGCCACAGCCGCGACAGGCACTCCACCGCCGCACTGGCAGCCTGCGCGCCTACGGCTTCGTTGCGCGCCCCGGGCAGCGCACTGCAATGCTGGCGTGCCAACGGGTTGTCGCGCTGGGGACGATGCGGAATGAACACGCGCAGGCGCGAACCGGTGATCGTGTCGGAGGGAATCATCGGGTACGCCAACAGCTGATCGTGTGCCGAGCGCATCGACTCGTAATGCGCGCTCAACATGCCGTGTTCGACAGCCTCGTCAGTCATCACCTGGTAACGGTTGAACAGCGAAAACTTCACCGAACCCAGTACCTGGACGGCTCCCAGCACCATGGCCACCACCACGGCGAGCAGATAGACCGCCATGAATGAACGCGAGCGCAGGTTGCTCTGCAGGGTCAGCTGCATCGTCTGCATCTGGCGCAGCAGGGGAATCCGCTGCAGGCCCGCCAGGAAGCGCTGCAGCCAGTGCTGCAGGCCCTCATGGGCCTGGTTGCGCCGCTGCCTACGCGCAATGACGCGCTCCAGCAGCGCGGGCACCAGCGCGAGTGCAAGCAAGCCGGTCAGGACGCTAATGACCACGATCATGACAACACGTTCTGAACCGCCGGCAAGCGCACTGATCGCCATCGCCACGCACAGCGTCAGCACGGCCATCACCAGCGTTCCGGCCAGCGTCTGCACGGCCAACAGCGTGGTGGAGAAGAGCATGGTGGCCAAACGATCAGCGCGCTCGATGCTGCCATCCAGGCCACCGTCGCGGGCCTTGAGGAAGGCGCGCGATACCGGGCCCATCTGCGGAAGCCGTTGCCAGTCGATGCCCTTGGGGAAGTGCGATTTCAGCCCGATCAGGCCTATCCAGTAGCCGCGCACGGTCAGGTGCGCGATCAGCGCCACTGCCAACACGTAGCACATGCCCACGCTGATGCTGAAACCAAACCACAGCAGTTGGAAGTAAATGCCTTCGGTATGCAGGCTGCTGCGCGCCCAGGCATCGAACAGATAGCCAGGAACCGCCAACAGTGCAAACGCCAGCAGGCCGGAAATGAACAATTCGAGCTCGTCGGTACGCTCACGCAGTCGGCCGAAGCGCGCTGTCGCTTCCAGTACTGGATCGACCTCGGCAACCGGCGTGTGCGACTCAGTCAGGGGTGATTCGTTCACATTGCGTTCATCCATTGAAGTCGGCGCAGTATAGACACCGCGCTGCAGCCCGCGATACAGGGCCGTTCAACGACGAACGCCGGCACAGGGCCGGCGTTCGAGGACATGCGTACTGCGAAATCCTGTGGAAGGAAGCGCTACCGGTGCAGACAATCAGCGGTAAACACGCTCGCAGCGGCGTTCGACCACGCGATCACCGTTTTTCTGCTGGCTGTTGCCCTGGATCTGCCGGCCCGCGGCGCCACCGGCGACGGCACCGGCGACGGTGGCCAGCTTCTTGCCGTTGCCGCCGCCCACCTGGTTGCCGAGCAGGCCACCAATCACCGCGCCGGTGGCCGTACCGGCAATACGGTTGGGGTCACGCGAATTGCGTTGCACTTCCACGTTCTTGCAGACCACGCGGCTGCCATCGTTGAATTTGCGTCCTTCATCACGCGGCCCGTAGGTCTGCGCGCCTGCAACCGAGCTGGCCGCTAGCAGCGTGCCCAGCACAAGCAGTCGGGTCGAGGTCTTCATGGCCATCTCCTGAGGTCCGGGATGGCGCAAGTGTCCTCCCACGGCTGGCAACCGGAAGTGAAATGGGCGTTTGCGCGGCGACATCGGCCATCGCCCGTTCAGGAAAGAAATCCGCGCCCATCGCGACCAGCCATCGCGATGGGCGCCGTCTCCCTGCCGGCATGCCGCCCTTCTAGAACTCCTGCCAGCCACCCGCGTTGGCGGCCAGCGTCGAATCGATGCGGGGCGAAAGAACCGTCGGCCTGCGCACCGGAGCCACCGACGCAGCGACGGCCGCCAACGCAGGCCGTACCACCGCCGCGGCCGTGGCGGTACCGGTGCGGAACACCGACACCGCTTCAGCCAACAGGTTGGCCTGCTCTTCCATCGAGCGCGCCGCTGCGCTGGCTTCTTCCACCAATGCCGCATTCTGCTGGGTGGTCTCGTCCATCTGCACCACGGCCTGGTTGACCTGCTCGATGCCCGAACTCTGCTCCTGCGAGGCGGCGGAGATGTCGGCCATGATGTCGGTCACCCGCTGCACCGAGGCCACGATCTCGCCCATCGTTGTGCCTGCCTGGCGCACCAGTGCAGACCCATCGGCCACCTTGCCGACCGAGTCCTCGATCAGGCCCTTGATCTCCTTGGCGGCACCGGCCGAGCGCTGCGCCAGCGTGCGCACCTCGCTGGCCACCACCGCAAAGCCCCGGCCCTGCTCACCGGCACGCGCCGCTTCCACCGCGGCGTTCAGTGCCAGGATGTTGGTCTGGAATGCGATGCCATCGATCACCGAGATGATCTCGGCAATCTTCTTCGAGGAGGCTTCGATGGCAGACATCGTGGTCACCACCTGGCCGACCACCTCCCCGCCCTGCGAGGCGACACCATGTGCGCCGATGGCAAGCTGGTTGGCCTGCCGCGCGTGTTCGGCGTTCTGCTTCACGGTGGAGGTCAGCTCCTCCATCGACGCGGCCGTTTCCTCCAGATTCGCGGCCTGCTGCTCGGTGCGCCGCGACAGGTCGGTGTTGCCCGAAGCAATCTCGCCTGCGGCCAGGTTGATGCTGGATGCGCTGGCCTGGATGCGGCCAACGATCTGCTTGAGCTGATCGACGGTGGCATTGCAGTCATCGCGCATGCGGGCGAACACACCATGGAAGTCACCTTGCATGCGCACGGTCAGGTCGCCGCGCGAGATGGCCTGCAACAGGGTCGACACCTGCACCAGGTTCTCATCGGTGGTCTGCATCAGCTGGTTGAGCCCGGCCACCATGTCGCGGAAATCGTAGGCGAAGCGGTCCTCATCGCCGCGCAGGCTGAAATCACCCGCCGCAGCTGCGGTCGCCAACCGGCGGATCTCGCTGTTGATCGCCGACAGGCTGCTCTTGGTTTCATCCATTGCCTGGGTGATCGCCGCCTTCTCGCCCGGCAACGGGTCCATGTCCACCGACAGGTCACCGCGGGCATAGTGCTTCATCACTTCGATCAGCCGGTTCTGCACCTGCACGTGCGAACCAACCAGCGCATTGGTTTCGTGCACCATCCGCCCGAAGTCGCCGGGGAACGCGCTCTCATCCATGCGGTAGCTGAGGCCGCCGGCGTCATGCTGGCGGGCCAGCTCGCCCTGCGCCGCCATCACCGCCTGTACCTGCATCTGCATGCGTTGCATCGACCTGAGCAGCTGGGTCACCTCATCGTTGCCCGACGCATCGATGACGTTGTCCAGGCGGCCACCGGCGATGCCATCGGCCAGCTTCACCGCCCCCTCCAGCGGACGGGTCAGGCTGCGGGTGATCGCCCAGGCCGCCAGCGAACCCAGTATCAGGCTCATCACGCCGAACACGATCGACAACGTGCCGGTCCAGGCCTCCGTGCTGCGATAGTCCTGGCGGCTGCGCTCGGTCAGTGTCTCCTGATGCCGCAGCAGCGTCGAGATGGATTCGTTCCAGGCCGTGGCCAGCCCGTGCTCGGCCAGCAGCTCTTTGGCAGCGCCGTCGAAATCCCCAGCCTTCATGCGCTCGTGCAGATGCTGGGTGGAGGCGTCGGTGGCCTTGCGTGCCGCGTCGATCCGCGCCACCAGGGTATCTCCGGTGGCATCGCGCGGAATCTTGATGTACTTCGCCCAGATACCGTCATAGGTGTGCGAAAGTTCCTGCGCCTTCTGATAATCCTTGTCGAAATCCTCGCCACGCTTGATCACCATCAGCCGCCGATGCATCAGCACGGCATTGTTGGTATCGAGCATGTCATTCAGCAGCCGCATCTTCACCATGTTGACGTCCACCACTTTCTCGAACTGGGCGGACTTGAGCTGGTTTCCGTACAGCACCAGACCAACGATGGCCATGATGAACAGCAGCAGCAAACCAAAGCCGGCGCCCAGCCGGGATCCCACTCGGAGGTTGCGTAAGGCGAGCATCTCAATTCCCTTGATCATGGCCGTACGATCGATGGCGGCGCAGGCAAGGGAAACTTTATGGGAGTTTATATTTGGAACGATCCAATAATATTGAACAGGCAGAATGGACCCGCCCCCATACCGCCCCCCCATCGCCCTTTGGCTGCCGATGACATGCCAGCGCAGCATTGAAATCACGCCGCATTGACAGTTTCTCCCCGGTATATCCCTCCAGCATCCATTGATAATCAGCAGCGGACACCACCATTCCGGATCGGGCTGCCGGTGCATGCAGCCGCTACCGGCGAACAGCTACAGTTGCGGCATGTCCCTGGTCCTGCACATCGACGGCGCATCCATCAACGACATCGCCAGCCTGTACGCGGAAATCAACCGTGTGTTCATGGCCAGCGAGAACTGGCAGCTGGAAGCAAGCCTGGACGCGCTTGATGACCTGCTGTGGGGTGGCTATGGCGTGCTCGCCGGCCACTCCGCCGCGACCGTCGTCTGGCAGGACATCGCGCACAGCCGCAGTGCATTGGGCCGGGACGCCACGCATGCGTGGCTGCGGTCAAAACTCGATCAGCCCGGTACCTTCAATGTCGCGGCCATCAACGAGCAGATCGCGGCGCTGGAGCACGGCCAGGGACAGACGTACTTCGAGATCGTGATGGAGATCTTCGACGGGCATCCGCAGATCACCCTGCTCGCCGCCTGAACGCGCTGCGGCAACGCCGCGTGCCGGGCTTCAGAATTTCGCCAGGGCCTCACCCAGGCGCAATGGGAACGCAACCTCGCTGGCCAGATGCCATGCGCGTGCATTGGCACCCAGCCGGGTGCATTCGGCCTCATCCATCGCCAGTGCACGCTCGACGGCCTGCTCCAGCGCTGTCTCGTCCACATGCCAGGTCCTGGACAGGTGGCAGGGCGCGCCCTCGTGGGCCGCCACCAGAAGACCGCGGCTCTCATCGATCATCTGGTTCATCGGCGCGCCATCGCAGGTGATCACCACCGCCGCGCAGCTCATCGCTTCGACCAGGTAGTGGCCCCAGCCCTCGGTCTGCGACAGGCACAGGTGGAACACATGCTCGTTCTGCAGGCGCTGCACCTCTTCATCGGGCAGGCGCTCGCGGACGATCCGCAGGTTTGCCGCCCCACCCTCGTCTTCGTCCGAAGGCCCGCCACGCAGGACGGTCAGCAGGGGCCATTCCGGGTGCCGCTTCCAGACCTTCACCAGGGTCGCCGTACCCTTCATGCGGCTGCTGCCTGCGGCATGCAGGAAGCTGCGGGGCTTGCGCGGCACCGAAGCGTCGTAGCGGTCGCGGCTGCAGAAGCCCACTTCCAGCGCGCGCATGCCCAGCGCAGTGAAGATGCGCGTGGCGTCCTCGGTCTTGGTCAGCAGGGCATCGAATCGCGGCAGGATGCGGAGGCTGCGCGCAGATACCCATTCCGGATTCGGGATCAGCAGATTGACCTCGGCCAGGCCAAAACTGGCCGGCCGTACGTGCTCCAGCGAGATGTTGATATCGAATCGCGCCGGCTTCCGCCCCAGGCTCAGCCACGACGCCAACAGGCGGCGCAGGCGCAACCGGCGCAGTTTCCACGCCCCGCCATTGCGTACCGCATCGAGGCGGCTGATGGTCACCTCATGCCCGAGCTGTCGCAGCGAGCGCTCGATCACCTGGATGTCATGGCTCAAGCCGCGCTGGTTGTCGGCCGCCAGCAGGTGAACATGCGCCATCAGTGCGAACTCCCGTCCCGGCGCAGGTCGCGGACCGGCAACGCGGTCGCCAGGACGAAGCCCAGCACCAGGTAGAAATAGAACGAATGCGGCATTGCCCGATAGAACACGTTGTCGGTGAACGCCGAGAGCGCGTAGACGATGACCACGGCAAGGCCGGCGGTGGCGACCATCGCCGTGGTTTCATCGGCATGGCCGATCCGTCGCACGAAATGAATACCCGGCAGGATGAAGATCAGCAGCATGATCAGCAACAGCGGCACGCCACCGGTCACTGCCGCTTCCAGGTACTCGTTGTGGGGATGGTTGTAGCGAGAGATCGCGTCGGACACCTCGCCGCGGGCAATGCCCTCGCGCGCATAGGTACCAAACTGGTTCAAGCCCACCCCGGTCAGCGGGTGCTCGGCAATGGCGTCGACCGCCACGCCCCACATCGCGATGCGCTCACGCACCGAACCCACTTCGTTGTGCTGGTTGAAGCCGGCGATCTCGCCACTGACCTCACCGAAGCGTTGGATGACCTGATGGTTGAGCACCGTGGTGGCACCGAGCACGCCGATGACCAGGGCGCCGACGAAGGCCAGCGGGCCACGCCAGCGCCGGGTACGCCACACGTGCACCGTCATCACCATCAGCATCGCCGGAATGAAGGCCAGGATCGGCCCCCGGCTCTGCGCCAGGATCGAGCCGTAGACGCCCACGGCAACGGCAACCCCATGCAGGCAGCGCTCGGCCGGATGGACGTTCGGCTGGATCAACCGGATGACCGAGAACAGCGCCATGCACAGCGTGACCATCGTGAACTCGATGGCCGTCCATTCGCCACCACTGAAACCATAAGCACGTTCCAACCCCATCACGTGGTGCTGCACGATGCATGAGCCACCGAACACCAGGGTGGAGAGCGCGAACAGAGTCCAGATCAGGCGCCAGTCCAGCACGGCGGCGAACACCGCGGCCGTACCCAGATAGAGCAGCATCTGCGCGGGCAGGTCCAGCTCGCTCCAGCGCAGGTCGTGCCAGGTGATGCTGAAGAAGGCAAAGGCCAGGCGCAGCAAACAGGCGATCACGATGAAGCGCGCGATGCGGTAGCGCAGGCGGACATCCGGCTGGCGACGGATCAGCACCACGCCGGTGACCAGCAGAGCCAGCAGCAGCACGGCCTTCAACAGGTTGTACGGCGCAGATCCGGCAAGCGGGACAACGGCAACCAGCGTACTCAGCAGGGCGATGCGCCAGTAATGGCGAGGTTCGGCGGCCATGCAGGCTGCAGTCATGCGTGTTCTTTCCATCAACGCCCGCCCGGGGATGAATTGCCCCGGTTTCCATGGAGGCCGATTGGCGGGAATCGCCGGGGCCGACACTACCGTGGCCCTCCATGGAAATCAACCAAACCACCGCTGTCGTTGGCGCCCAGACAGCCCCGGCGCGCGCCCCGCCCGGTGGATCAGGGCGGGGATCATCGCCCCGCCCAGGCCGTTACACTAACTGTTCTTCCGGCCCTGCCCCGCAAGGCCTTGCCCAGACGCCCTGCCCAGACGCGAACCGCTCCAAGTGACTGATACGAAAGACAACACCAGCAACGCCAAGGCGTCCAAAGAACACACCCCGCTGATGAAGCAGTTCTTCGCGGCCAAGTCCGACCATCCGGACCTGCTGCTGTTCTTCCGCATGGGCGATTTCTACGAGCTGTTCTACGACGACGCCCGCAAGGCGGCGCGGCTGCTGGACATCACCCTGACCCAGCGCGGCAGCTCCGGCGGCGCGCCGATCCCGATGGCCGGCGTGCCGGTGCATGCCTACGAGGGTTATCTGGCACGGCTGGTGGCGCTGGGTGAGTCGGTGGCGATCTGCGAGCAGATCGGCGATCCGGCGCTGGCCAAGGGCCTGGTCGAGCGCAAGGTGGTGCGCATCGTCACCCCCGGCACGGTGACCGACGAGGCATTGCTGGACGAACGCCGCGACACCCTGCTGATGGCGCTGTCGCGTACCAAGCAGGGCTACGGGCTGGCCTGGGCCGACCTGGCCGGTGGCCGCTTCCTGGTCAACGAGGTGGAAACCGACGACGCGCTGGAAGCCGAACTGGCGCGGCTGGAGCCGGCCGAACTACTGGTGCCCGACGAAGAGAACTGGCCGGAATTCCTGCGCCAGCGTACCGGCGTGCGCCGCCGCGCGCCGTGGCTGTTCGACGCCGACAGTGGCCGCCGCCAGCTGCTGGCGTTCTTCAAGCTGCATGACCTGAGCGGTTTCGGCATCGATGACAAGCCGCGCGCCACGGCTGCGGCCAGCGCCCTGCTCGGCTATGTCGAAGAAACCCAGAAGCAGCGCCTGCCGCACCTGACCTCGATCGCGATGGAAACCGCCGGCGAGGCGATTGCGATGAATGCCGCAACCCGCCGCCATCTGGAACTGGATACGCGCGTCGATGGCGACACCCGCAACACCCTGCTGGGCGTGCTGGACAGCACCGTGACGCCCATGGGCGGGCGCCTGCTGCGGCGCTGGCTGCACCGCCCGCTGCGCCTGCGCGAGGTCCTGGTGCAGCGCCACCATGCGGTGGAAACGCTGATCGACCGCGGCAGTGATGCCGACATCCGCGAGCAGTTCCGCCGCCTGGGCGACCTCGAACGCATCCTCACCCGCGTCGCACTGCGCTCGGCGCGCCCGCGCGACTTCTCCACCCTGCGCGATGGCCTGGGCCTGCTGCCGGCAGTGCGCGAGGTGCTGGCGCCGCTGGATTCTCCACGCCTGCAGGCGCTGCACGCCGCGCTGGGCGAACATGACGAATGCGCGCAGCTGCTGGCCAGCGCCATCGCCGAGATGCCGCCGCTGAAGCTGAGCGATGGCGGCGTGCTGGCCGACGGCTTCGACGAGGAGCTGGACGAGCTGCGCCGCCTGTCCACCCATGCCGACCAGTTCCTGGTCGACCTGGAACAGCGCGAGCGCGAGAGCAGTGGCATCGCCACCCTGAAGGTGGGCTACAACCGGGTGCACGGCTATTACATCGAAATCAGCAAGGGCCAGTCCGACCGCGCACCGGTGCACTACACACGCCGGCAGACGCTGACCAACGCCGAGCGCTACATCACCGAGGAACTGAAGGCCTTCGAGGACAAGGTGCTGTCCGCGCGCGACCGTTCGCTGTCGCGCGAGAAGTACCTGTACGAGCAGCTGCTGGACACCCTCGGCGGGCAGCTGGAACCGCTGAAGCAATGCGCGGCGGCACTGAGCGAGCTCGACGTGCTGGCCGGCTTCGCCGAACGCGCGCAGGCGCTGGACTGGGCACGCCCGGAACTGCAGGCCGAGCCGTGCCTGAAGATCGAGCGCGGCCGCCACCCGGTGGTTGAAGCGGTGCGCGAACAACCGTTCGAACCGAATGACCTGGACCTGCATCCGGACCGCCGCATGCTGGTGATCACCGGCCCGAACATGGGCGGTAAATCGACCTACATGCGGCAGAACGCGCTGATCGTGCTGCTGGCCCACATCGGCAGCTTCGTGCCGGCCAGCCGTGCGCTGATCGGCCCGATCGACCGCATCCTGACCCGCATCGGCGCCGGTGACGACCTCGCCCGCGGGCAGTCCACCTTCATGGTCGAAATGGCCGAGACCAGCTACATCCTGCATCACGCCACCGCGCACTCGCTGGTGCTGATGGACGAGATCGGCCGTGGCACCTCCACCTATGACGGCCTGGCCCTGGCCGACGCGGTGGCCCGCCACCTGGCCTACCAGAACCGCTGCTACACGCTGTTCGCCACCCACTACTTCGAGCTGACCGCGCTGGCCGACGAGCAGCACGAAGGCGGCCGCAGCGGCATCGCCAACGTGCACCTGGATGCGGTCGAGCACGGCGAAGCGCTGGTGTTCATGCACGCGGTGAAGGACGGCCCGGCCAACCGCAGCTTCGGCCTGCAGGTGGCGGCACTGGCCGGCCTGCCCCGCACCACCGTGGCGCAGGCGCGTCGTAGCCTGGCCGAGCTGGAGCAGCGCGGCGGAGAAAGCCATGCCGCCGAGCTGGCACCGCAGGCGCTGGATGCACCGCAGCAGTTCGGCCTGTTCGCAGCGCCATCCAGCAAGGCGCAGGAGGCGCTGGCGGCGATCGATCCCGACGAGCTGACCCCGAAGCAGGCGCTGGAAGCGCTGTACCGGCTGAAGGCGCTGCTGTAACCGCAGCGCACGTCCATGGCCTCCCGCCTGGCCGCGGGGGGCCAATTGAAAGATTCCACAAATCCGATTCTGCTTTTCAATTGACAGAATCTATTAACCTGAACGAATCATTCGATTATTCATTTCATCTGGCCCTAGCTACAGTCGAGTGAAGATGTTTCCCACGTCTTCACCGCCACCAGGAGCCAGCCGATGAGCCAGTCCGACAACAACAACGCCAAGTGCCCTTACCACAGCGCCCCGACGCCTGAGGAAGGCGCCCAGCAGCAGCGCGAGCTGAGCACCACGCCGAAGCAGAAGCACGGTGACGACCCGGTTACCCCGATGACCACGGCCTTCGGCGCGCCGGTGGTGGACAACCAGAACAGCAAGACCGCCGGCCCGCGCGGCCCGCTGCTGATGGAAGACGTGTGGCTGCTGGAGAAGCTGGCCAATCTCAACCGCGAGATCATTCCCGAGCGCCGCATGCACGCCAAGGGCTCGGGCGCATTCGGCACCTTCACCGTCACCCACGACATCAGCAAGTACACCCGCGCCAAGCTGTTCGAGAAGGTCGGCAAGCAGACCGAAATGTTCGCCCGCTTCACCACGGTGGCCGGCGAGCGTGGCGCCGCCGACGCCGAACGCGACATCCGCGGCTTCGCGCTGAAGTTCTACACCGAAGAAGGCAACTGGGACCTGGTCGGCAACAACACGCCAGTGTTCTTCCTGCGCGACCCGCGCAAGTTCGCCGACCTCAACAAGGCGGTCAAGCGCGACCCGCACACCAACCTGCGCAGCGCGCGCAACAACTGGGATTTCTGGACGCTGCTGCCCGAAGCCCTGCTGCAGGTGACCGTGGTGATGAGCGACCGCGGCATCCCGCGCAGCTTCCGCCACATGCACGGCTTCGGCTCGCACACCTACAGCTTCACCAACGCCGACAGCGAGCGCTTCTGGGTGAAGTTCCACTTCGTCAGCCAGCAGGGCATCGAATCGCTGACCGACGCACAGGCGCAGATCCTGGTCGGGCATGACCGCGAAAGCCACGGCCGCGACCTGTTCGCCGCCATCGACAAGGGCGACTTCCCGAAGTGGAAGCTGTTCATCCAGGTCATGCCGGAACTGGATGCGGAAACCTACCGCGTGCACCCGTTCGACCTGACCAAGGTGTGGCCGAAGAGCGACTACCCGCTGATCGAGGTCGGCCAGTTCGAACTGAACCGCAACCCGGTCAACTGGTACCAGGACGTGGAGCAGTCGGCGTTCGCACCGAGCAACCTGGTGCCGGGCATCGGCCCGTCGCCGGACAAGATGCTGCAGGCGCGCCTGTTCGCCTATTCCGATGCGCAGCGTTACCGCCTGGGCGTCAATCACCACCAGATCCCGGTGAACGCTGCGCGCTGCCCGGTGCACAGCAACCACCGCGATGGTGCGATGCGCGTGGACGGCAACTACGGCGGCCTGCCGCACTACGAGCCGAACAGCTACGGCCAGTGGCAGGAGCAGCCGGAGTACCGCGAGCCGCCGATGAAGATCCGCGGCGATGCCGACTTCTGGAACTTCCGTGAGGACGATGCCGACTACTTCAGCCAGCCGGGTGCGCTGTTCCGCAGCTACAACCAGGCGCAGAAGGACCGCCTGTTCGCCAACACCGCCCGTGCCCTGGGCGATGCGCCGGACTTCATCAAGCAGCGCCACATCGACAACTGCAGCAAGGCCGACCCGGCTTACGGTGCCGGCGTCGCTGCGGCCCTGAAGGCGCTGGCCAGCCAGCCGTCGGACCCGTTCAAGCCGGCACAGCCGGAAACCGACTTCCCTGCCGCCACCCCGGGCGCGGAAGACATCGAGCTCTGATCGGCCTCCCCCGTGTACGGCACGCCGCCTCCCCGTGAGGCGGCGTCGCCGTTTTAACGGTCCGCGTCGTACCTTCTGCACGCCCCATCCCAATCGAGGATTCCCCTGATGAGCCTGACCGATGAACTTCTCGCCAAATTGCAGGGCGCTCCGCTGCAGCAGGTGTCGCAGCAGCTCGGCATCAGCGATACCCAGGCCTCCGGCGCGATCAGCGCCGCGCTGCCGGTGCTGATGGGCGCGCTGGGCAACAACGCCGCGCAGCCGCAGGGGGCGCAGGCCCTGCTCGGCGCGCTGCAGAACAACCACAGCGGCCTGGACCTGGGCAGCGTGCTCGGTTCGGTGCTGGGCGGAGGTGGTGGTGGTGCCGCCAGCGATGGCGCCGGCATCCTCGGCCACATCTTCGGCGGCAGCCAGCAGAAGGTGGAAACCGGCCTGGCCCAGGCCACCCAGCTCGACAGCGGCCGCACCAGCCAGCTGCTGCAGATCCTCGCGCCGATCGTGATGGCCTTCCTCGCCCAGCGGCTGGGTGGTGGCCAGGCCGATGCCGGCTCGCTCAGCCAGGCGCTTGGCCAGGAAAAGCAGCAGGTGCAGCAGCAGGGCGGCATTGCCGGTGGTCTGCTCGGCAGCGTGCTGGACCAGGACGGCGACGGCCAGTTCGGCATGAGCGACCTGTTGAAGCTGGGCGGCAACCTGCTCGGCGGCAAGCGCTGACAGGCGCTGTTGCCGGGGATGACCCGGCATGATCTGCATCGCCGCGGATCACGCCGGGCCCTGCCCGGCGTCCTACCGGTTCCCGGCCTTCAGCCGCTGCAGGATCGGCGCGAACAATGGCGCCTGCATCGAGCGCGGCGGCACCGCTGGCTTTCCCTGTTCCTGTGCCTGCCAGTACGACCACGGCAGCGCCTTGTCGCCCAGTTCGTAGTCCATGCCGTCCCAGCCATCCTCGCGGAAAGCGTAGAAGGCCCAGTGCACCTTGTCCTGTTCCAGCACCTGCAGCACGTCCTGCAGGTAGCGGCTGCAGTCGGGCCAGCGGCGCATGCAGCCGAATTCACCGACCACCATGCGGTTGGCCTCCACCCCGTGCGCCTTCGCCCAGTCCATCGGCTGCTGCAGGTAGCTGCGTACGCGCGCCGCGTCCCAGCGCTCGCTGTGGCCGCCGAACGGCACGCTGCCCGGGTAGCGCCAGGGCTTGGCCCGCTTCTGGTTGGGCGCACTGGTCGCCGCGTACGGCTCGTACATGTGCACGCTGTACAGCAGTTTCGCGTCGTCCAGCGGTGCCGGCCAGTAGTTGAAGCCATCGGCCGCCGCATACCATCCGGCATCCAGCATCAGCGGCATTTCCGTGTCGACCTCGCGGATGCGCGCGATCAGCTCCGCGTAGAAGCGGCGCAGATCACGCGGGCCGTCCTGCACCCCGGCGTACCACTGCTGCATCGCCTCGCTGGACGCATGTTCGGCCAGGCCGGCACCGAATTCCGGCACCGGTTCGTTGATCAGGTTGTAGGCGGCCAGTGCGGGATGCCCTTTCAGCGCCACGGCCAGGTCATGCCAGAAGCGTAGCGCCGGTGCGTGATTGTCGAACGACTGCCACAGGCGCTGGTCGACCTTGTCACCGTTGTGCTGCTTCCAGCGCAGCAACGGCAGCGACAGCGGGGTGAGCACCACTTTCAGTCCGGCCGCGTTGGCATCGTCCAGCACGCGGCGCAATGTCGCCAGATCGGCCGCGACCAGCCCTTGATAGTCGTCCGCGTTGCCGATCAGGAAGTCGCGGCCGCCCTGCGCCTTCCACTTGTCCGGTACCAGCCGCACCCAGGTCGCGCCGGTCGCACGCAGCGCCTCGAAGTAGTCCCGGTCCGGAGGCGACATGTTCATGCTGTTGCCCCCGCGCTGCGGAGCATCCCAGAAGGTGATATCGGCGGCGAAAGCCGGGGCGGCGGTGGCGGTGGCGAGGGCCAGGCACAGCAGGCTGCAGCGCAGGAACATGAGGGTCTTCCATGAGAAGGACGATCCAACGTGCGGGGCACACACCGAACGCAGGCTGAGTGCGCGCGGCACAGCGACCATGAACCGCGCTACCCGCTCGCTCTGGTGGGTGCGAACCGTTGGTTCGCACGCTCTCCGCTGGACCAGACCCGGCGGGCAACCCTCAAAGCGCGTCCAGATCGCCAAGCGCACGTATCAGCCGCCGCGCGCGCTTGTCCGGCTTGTGCTCCGGCGGCTGGAACCCATCGCGGGCGGCGATGCGCAGCGCCCGCTGTTCGGCGCGGCGCGCCTTCGAGGCTTCGCTCTCGGCGTACAGCTGCTGCGCCGCCGGGGCCGGCCCGCGCTGGTCGCTCAGCCCCAGCACCTGGATCTCGAAATGCTCTTCGCCACGATCGACCTGCAGCTGCTCACCCACGCGCACCGCGCGCGAGGATTTCGGGCGCTGGCCAGCCACGCTGACCTTGCCGGTCTCGATGGCCTGCTTGGCCAGGCTGCGGGTCTTGAAGAAACGGGCCGCCCACAGCCAGATGTCCAGGCGGACACTGGGCGACAGCGGGGAAAGCTCATGCATCGGTGCGTACTACTCCGGTGGCTTGTTAAGGGGACGCGGGTTGTCCGGATCAGCCCGGCAGCCGGTGCCACCGATCAGCGGTCGAACGCCGGACGCAAGATCCTGGCGCTGGCTGCCGACCAGGCATTCGGGCCGGTCGGTCGGCCGCACCTGGGTATCACCCAGCCGGTCGTCCATCGAACATGCGGCCAGTACGACGCCGATCAAGGCCAGCGCCATGCCCCGTCCCACCCGTAGTCGTTGATGCATTGCCACATCCCGCAAACCGGCTTGGTGCTAGTGTGCGCCTCCCGGGAATCGATCACCACTCCATGGCCAAAGCGCCGCTTGACCTGACCTCCGGCCCGATCGGCCGCAATCTCCTGCTGTTTTCCCTGCCGATCCTGGCCGGCAACATCGCGCAGTCGCTGAATGGTTCGGTGAATGCGGTGTGGGTGGGGCGCTTCCTCGGCGAGGCGGCGCTGACCGCCACCGCGAACGCCAACAACATCATGTTCTTCCTGATCGGCTCGGTGTTCGGTTTCGGCATGGCCTCGACCATCCTGATCGGCCAGGCCATCGGCGCACGCGACATTACCCAGGCGCGGCGCGTGGTCGGTACCAGCGCCACCTTCTTCATCGGCCTGTCGGTCATCATCGCCATCGCCGGCTGGTTCATGGCGCATCCGCTGCTGGCGGCGATGGGCACGCCGGCCGCCTCGCTGCCGCTGGCCGAGGCCTACCTGCAGATCATCTTCCTGGCGATGCCGACGCTGTACGCGTTCGCCTTCCTCACCGCCGCGCTGCGCGGTGCCGGCGATTCGCGTACGCCGTTCCGCTTCCTGATGGTGTCGGTGGCGCTGGACATCGTGCTGAACCCGGTGCTGATCTTCGGCATGGGGCCGTTCCCCGCGCTGGGCATCGCCGGCTCGGCGTGGGCCACGCTGGTCGCGCAGACCCTGTCGCTGGCCGGCCTGCTGCTGTACATGCGCCACAAGCGCCACACACTGTGGCTGGGGCGTGCCGACATGCGCCTGTTCAGGCTCGACCTGACCATCCTCAAGGCGCTTGTGCTCAAGGGCGTGCCGATGGGCCTGCAGATGGTGCTGATCTCGCTGTCGGTGATCCTGCTGATGACCATGGTCAACCAGTACGGCACCGCTACCGGCGCAGGCTATGGCGCCTCGCTGCAGCTGTGGAACTACCTGCAGATGCCGGCGATGGCGATCGGTGCGGCCTGCTCGTCGATGGCCGCGCAGAACGTGGGCGCACAGCGCTGGGACCGCGTGCGTGGCACCGCACGCCAGGGCGTGATGTTCAACTTCCTGCTGACCGGCGCGTTGATCCTGCCGCTGGTGGTGTTCGATCGCCAGCTGCTGGCGCTGTTCCTGCCGCCGGCCAGCGAGGCATTGGACATCGCCCGCCATCTCAACCATGTGGTGATCGGCTCGTTCCTGTTCTTCGGCGTCAGCTTCGTGATCTCCGGCGTGGTGCGCTCGACCGGCGCGGTGATTCCACCGCTGCTGATCCTGGCCGGCTCGCTGTGGGGCGTGCGCGTGCCGTTCGCCGAACTGCTGCAGCCGTACTGGGGTGCCGATGCGATCTGGTGGAGTTTCCCGGTCAGCTCGTTCGTATCGATGCTGCTGTCGCTGGCGTATTACCGCTGGGGCGGCTGGCGCAAGGCGAAGATGATCGGCAAACCTTCGCACGCCGAGGAACTGGCCACGCCCTCGGAAATTCCGGCCTGCCCGCCCTCGCCGGTGGCCGACCCGGATGCGGCGCTGGAGTCAGCCCCGCCACGGTAGTGCCGGCCGCTGGCCGGCGTGCAACAGCCGGCCAGCGGCCGGCTCTACCGTTTCTTCTTTTTCGCCGCGTTGAACGTGGCCGCCTCGCGCAGCAGCGCCTTGAACGCGGCGGCATTGGGCATCGCGCCTTCATGGATGTCGATCGCGCGCCGCGTGTTGCCGTCCAGGCTGGCGTTGAACAGACCCTTCGGGTCCGCCAACGCCGCACCGTTGGCGAAGGTCAGTTTCACCGCTTTCCTGTAGGTCTCGCCGGTACACAGGATGCCGTTGTATTCCCACACCGGCGTGCCGCGCCACTTCCAGGTCTCCTGCACCTCCGGCAGCGCTTCATGGATCAGCGCGCGCACGCGTGCCAGCGTTTCGCCACGCCAGTCGCCCAGTTCGGCGATGCGCGCATCGATCAGTTCAGCCGCCGGGGTTCCGGCATCGGCAGGGTTGGGTGCATGCGTGGCCATCAGGTGCTCTCGTCGGGAAGAAGATCGAAACGTCGGGCTTACATGCGCTCGCCGGGCAATGCGGCCGCCTGCCGCACCCAGTCGAGGAAGCGTGCTTCATCCAGCACGCCGTCCTGCGGGAGGTGCAGGTAGCGCGTATCGGCGCTTCTGGATGGCTCGGGCGGCACCGGCTTCAATGCAGCGCCGCGGAAGAACGCGACCTTGATGTAGCGCGTGAAGCAATGGAAGCTGAGGAACCAGCCTGCGCCCGGGGCCGCCGCATACATCGGCGAATTCCATTTCACCGCCTTGTGCACGCCGGGCACGGCCTGCTCGATCAGCGCATCCAGGCGCTCGCCGATCGGTCGTTTCCAGTCCGGCATCGCCGCGATGTAGGCCTGCACCGTGGCATCGCCCTCGCCCTTGGCGATCTGCGGGTTGCCACCGGACAGCAGCCTGGGAACGGCGGAAGGTGCGGTTCGCTTGGCAGGCATCGCACGGCACGTCCATCTGAGTGGAAAGCGCAGCCTAGCGCGGTGCATGCCTGCCGGTCACGGCGCGCTGCGCCATCGGTTCAGTCCGTCTGGCCGGCCAGGAACTGGCGCCAGCCCGGCAGCTTGCGGTGACGCCGCAGCGCATGCATCAGCGCCGCCATCACCACGCCGAACACAGCGCCGGCCAACAGGCCGGCGGCCAGCAGCAACGCCAGCGGGCGCTCGCTGCCCTGCCACAGCATCAGCCACATCAGCCCGGTCCAGAACAGCCCGAACAACAGGCCCTGCACCAGCGCATTGGTGCCGAAGCCGGCCAGGATCGGCGGCGGCAATGCGACGCCCACGCGCCACAGCAGCCGATGCAACAGCGGGGCCGACTGCGCACGCGCCAGCCCCTTGCTGTCGAGAAAGCGCAGCGCCGACTGGATTGCGGCGGGATAGCGCGGATTGATGTCGCTCATCACCTGATCGTGACCGATGCACGGCCGGAAACGCAAACGGCCACCCGAAGGTGGCCGTCGCGGCAACAACCGAAGTTGTTTATCAGGCCTTTTCGGCCAGACGGGCAGCCTTGGCGGCAGCAGCGGCAGCCAGGTCTTCCTTGATGCGGGCAGCCTTGCCTTCCAGGCCACGCAGGTAGTACAGCTTGCCGGCGCGGACCTTACCACGACGCTTCACTTCGACCGAGTCGATGATGGCGCTGTGGGTCTGGAACACGCGCTCGACGCCGTAGCCGTGCGAGATCTTGCGGACGGTGAACGAGGAGTTCAGGCCGGCATTCTTGGTGGCGATCACAACGCCTTCGTAGGCCTGCACGCGCTCGCGGCTGCCTTCCTTCACCTTCACGTTGACGACAACGGTGTCGCCCTGGCTGAACTTCGGCAGTTCGCGGGTGATCTGGGCGGATTCGAATTCCGCGACGATGGACTTGTTCAGCTTGCTCATGGGTTACACCGATTCTTGTTCGGGTGGGTGTGTCGTTTCGACAACGTAGGCTGATGCAGTCACTGGACTGTGCTGCACGTTTGTTGTGGGTACTGCGCGCGCCGGCCGGGGCTGGCGGGAATTGGCCATGATAGCCGATAAAGCCAGCCCTGCGCTAGGGGCCGGCCTTCTGTTTCAGGGCCTGCCGGGCCTGGTCCAGCAGTTTGCGGTCGGCCTTGCCCAGTGCCTGTTCATCCAGCAGGTCCGGGCGCCGCTGGGCGGTACGGACCAACGACTGCTGGCGGCGCCAGGCAGCGATGGCCGCGTGGTTGCCCGAGCGCAGCACCTCCGGCACGTCACCCAGCGGGTGCTGGGCCGGCTGGCTGTAATGCGGGCAGTCGAGCAGGCCGAGGTCACCCTCGAAGCTGTCCTGCGCCGCCGATTCGGCGTCGTTCAGGGCGCCGTCCTGCAGGCGGGCCACGGCGTCGATGATCACCGCCGCGCCCAGCTCGCCCCCGGACAGCACGTAATCGCCGAGGGAAATCTCCTCGTCGACATTGGCTTCCAGGAAACGCTCGTCGATGCCTTCGTAGCGGCCGCAGAGCAGGACCATGCGCGGCAATGCCGCCAGTTCCCGCACCTTGGCCTGGGTCAGCGGTGCGCCCTGCGGGCTGAGGTAGATCACCCGCGCCGGGGCCGGGTCGGCATCGCGGATCGCCTGCAGGCAGGCCTGCAACGGCTCGATCAGCATCACCATGCCCGGGCCACCGCCGAACGGACGGTCGTCCACCCGGCGGTAGTTGCCTTCGGCGTAATCACGGGGATTCCAGCCATGCAGGCTGAACAGGCCCTTCTCCTGCGCACGCCCGACCACGCCCAACCCAGCGGACTGGGCGAGGAACTCGGGGAACAGGGTGATGACGTCGAAACGCATGCTCACACTCAGAACTCGGGATCCCAGTCGACCACGACCAGGTTGGCCTCGAAGTCGACCGATTTGACGAAGTCCGGCTGCACGAACGGAATCATCCGCTCGCGGTCACCACGGACCACCACCACGTCGTTGGCGCCGGTGCTGAACAGGTGCGAGACCTGGCCCAGGGCAACGCCCTCGGTGGTCTTCACGTCCAGGCCTTCCAGGTCCACCCAGTAGTACTCATCGGGCTTCGGCGGCGGCAACGCACTGCGCGCCACGTAAACCTCGGTGCCGTGCATTGCTTCGACGGTATCGCGGTCCTCGACGCCGGGGAAACGGGCGACCAGGTGCTTGCCGCTGTCGCGGCCACGCACACCTTCAATCGTGGTTTCCACGCCGGACGGGCTGCGCACGATCCACGGCTGGTAACGGAAAATGGCGGAACGTGGCTCGGTCCAGGACTCGAGCTTGATCTCGCCGCGCACACCAAAAGCGCCGACAACCCTGCCCAGCAGGATGCGGCGCTCGATATCTTTCATCTGCTTCAACCAAGAGGGCCACGCCGAAGCGTGGCCCGTCAGGATCAGGCCGCAGCGGCCTGGGACTTGGTCGCTTCCTTGATCAGGTTGCGGACCTTGTCGGTCGGCTGGGCGCCGTTCTTGACCCAATGGTCAACGCGGGCCAGGTCCAGCTCGATGCGCTTCTCGGCGCCCTGGGCGACCGGGTTGTAGAAGCCAACGCGCTCGATGTTGCGGCCGTCGCGCGCGCTGCGCACGTCGGTGACGATGATGTGGTAGAACGGACGCTTCTTGGCGCCGCCGCGGGTCAGTCGAATCTTGACCATGGTGTTTTTCCTATTGCCCAGTCGCCAGGATGGCGAGGTAAGCGGGCGATTATAGCGGCAGAGCCGGGCCGAGCCAACCCCGGCGGTGCCCGACCTTCACGGTAGCACCGGGCCCTGCCCGGCGGGGCTTTCAGCCCAGATCGTCCCAAGGCACCCCTGCCAGCACCGACCTGCCCTGTTCAGCCAGCGCCTGCGAACCCGGCAGGACCTGCCCGTCGATGGCCTCCAGCGCCCACACGCCGCTGGCATTGCAGGCGAAGGCCGCCTTCACGCCGTCCAGGGCCGCCCGCGGGAGGGGCCGGGTGACCTGCGGGCCGGGCCAGTGCTGCATCAGCAGGCGCTCGGCGGTACCCCGCAGGGCCGGGGCGCGCGGCCAAAGCAACTGGTGACCGTCGTGGACGGCCAGGTTCCAGGTCGTGCCTTCGCTGATGCAGTCGTCGCTGCCGACCAGCAAGGCATCGTCGAAGCCCTCGGCCATCGCCGCACGCCGCTCGGCGAACAGGCCGAAGGTGCCCACGTGCTTGATCTGCGGCAGCTCGCGCTGCCAGGCCACGCTGCGCACCCGCTTGGGTGCGCTCAGTGACACCGGCGCCGAGACGGCCACCAGCACGTCCACCGGCACGGTCGCCAGCGGGCTGCGGAAATCGAAGTGGCGCGAGTACACCGTCACCCGCAGCGAGGCATCGGCCCGCGCCGCCTGCTGCAGCGCCTGCGCCATCCACGCCTGCACCTGCCCCGTATCCAGTTCGCTGCCAAACAGTTCGCGCGTGGCCTGCGACAGCCGCGCCAGATGCAGGTCGAGCCCCTGCACGGCACCGCCGCGCACCTGCAGCGAGGTGAAATGGCCATAGTTGACCAGTGCCGGCAGCAGGTCCTCGACCTGCGCCGGCTGGCCGTTGCAGGTCACCGTCATCGCAGCAGCGCCTGCGCCTGTTGCCACATGCCATGCAGCACGTCGGCGGCCGGCTGTGCCGGGGCCATCCATGCCGACTGCCCGGCCCACGCCTGCATCGCCGCCAGCCGGTTTTCCTGTACGGCCTGCCTGCGCATCGGTGCGGTCAGTCCGCGCTGCACCGGGTACGGGCGCGGTGCAGGTGCGCCGTCCGCGGCGGCGGCGCGCACATAGGGGGTGGCCAGGCCACGACCGAGGCGGCCACTGAAGGCACGCGTCGGCCAAGTATCCTCCGGCTCGCTGGCGGCCAGCCCGTCGGCCCACGCCGAGGCGATCGCCGCTTCGGGCGTGCGCAGGAAGGCCGTGCCGATCTGCACGGCGCTGGCGCCGAGGGTGAGCGCGGCGGCGATGCCACGGCCATCGGCGATGCCACCGGCAGCGATGACCGGAATCCGCAGGTGATCGGCCAGGCGCGGCAGCAGCGCGAACAGCCCGACCAGCTGGCGCTCGGCCATCGCCGGATCAAAGGAACCGCGGTGGCCGCCCGCTTCCACGCCCTGCGCCACCACCGCGTCGGCGCCGGCGTCCTGTGCGGCGCGTGCTTCGGACAAGGTGGTCGCACAGGCGATCCAGGCGATGCCGGCATCCTTCAGCTGCTGCACGTGGCGTGGCTGCAGCACGCCCATGATGGTCGAGGCCACTGCCGGGCGCGCCGCCAGCAGCGCGGCAAACTGTTCTTCGAAGTCGGCAGGCGTGGCATCGGCGGCGCTGGCCGGCACGTCCGGGCCCCACTGTGCGAGGAAGGTGCGGCTGGCAGCCTCGGCGGCAACATCGCGGGTCGGTGCCGGGTCCGGCACCCACAGGTTCACCTGCGCCGGACCGGTGGAAGCGGCACGGAAGTCGTCCATCCATCGGCCGATATCGGCCGATGACGACAGCACTGCGCCCATCGCGCCCATGCTGCCGGCATTGGCCAGCGCGGCCGACAACGACACCGGGCAGGCGCCGGCCATCGGTGCCAGCAGGATCGGAAGCTGCAATGAAAAACGCCGACAGAAGGTGTCGGCGCGTTCAAGAATCGGCGATGCGTTCACGCGACATACCTGTGGGAGAAGTCGCTGCCCAGCATACGCCAGTCGTTGCAATCGGGGCCGGATCCCAATCGGTTCCGGCCCTGATCCGGATCAACGGAACGGCATGCCGCGGCCGCCCATGGCGCCCATCATGCCCTTCATGCTGCGCAGCATGCCCTTCATGCCGCCGCCCGCCATCTTGCTCATCATCTTTTCCATCTGCATGTACTGCTTCATCAGCTTGTTGACGTCGGCCGGGGTCACGCCCGAGCCCTTGGCGATGCGCGCGCGGCGCGAGCCGTTGAGCAGGTTCGGGTTGCGCCGTTCCTTCTTGGTCATCGAGCTGATGATGGCGATCATGCGCGGCACTTCCTTGCCCTGGCTGACCTGCTGCTTCAGATGGTCGGGGATGTTGCCCAGGCCCGGCAGCTTGTCCATCAGGCCGCCGATGCCGCCCATGTTCTGCATCTGCTCCAGCTGGTCGCGCATGTCGTTCAGGTCGAACTTCTTGCCCTTGGCGACCTTCTCGGCCAGCTTGGCGGCCTTGTCCTTGTCGACCTGCTGCTCGACCTGCTCGACCAGCGACAGCACGTCGCCCATGTCGAGGATGCGGCTGGCGATGCGGTCCGGATGGAACACATCCAGGCCTTCCGGCTTTTCGCTGACACCGACGAACTTGATCGGCTTGCCGGTGATGTAGCGCACGCTCAGCGCGGCACCGCCACGGGCGTCACCGTCGGTCTTGGTCAGCACCACGCCGGTCAGCGGCAGTGCATCGCCGAAGGCCTTGGCGGTGTTGGCCGCATCCTGGCCGGTCATGGCATCGACCACGAACAGGGTTTCAGCCGGGTTCACGGCAGCGTGCAGGGCCTTGATCTCGGCCATCATCGCTTCGTCGATGGCCAGGCGGCCGGCGGTATCGACCAGCAGCACGTCGACGAACGACCTGCGCGCATCATCGATGGCGGCGCGGACGATGGCTTCCGGCTTCTGGTCGGCGCTGGACGGGAAGAACAGCACGCCAACCTGCTCGGCGAGGGTCTTCAGCTGCTCGATCGCGGCCGGACGGTAGACGTCGGCCGACACCACCATCACCTTCTTCTTGCGCTTTTCCTTCAGGTGCTTGGCCAGCTTGCCCACGGTGGTGGTCTTGCCGGCGCCCTGCAGGCCCGCCATCAGGATGATGGCCGGGGCTGGAACATTGAGGTTCAGGTCGCTGGCTTCAGCGCCCATCACCGCGGTCAGCTCGTCGCGCACGACCTTGATCAGGGCCTGGCCCGGGGTCAGCGACTTCAGCACTTCCTGGCCGACCGCGCGCACCTTGATGCGCTCGATCAGGGCCTGCACCACCGGCAGCGCGACGTCGGCTTCGAGCAGCGCGATGCGGACCTCGCGGGTCGCCTCGCGGATGTTCTCCTCGGTCAGGCGGCCACGGCCACGCAGGCGCTCGATGGTGCCGGAAAGGCGCTGGGTCAGGGACTCGAACATGCGGTACGACCTGTCTGAAAACGGGGGACAATAAGGCAGACAGTATAACGGGTCCGCCCTACCTGCCGGGCTGCGACGCCGCGGCCGTCGCCACCACCGCAGGGGTATGCGAAACTGCAACGATGACAATCGTTCTCATCGCCGTCCTGCTCTACCTGGCCGCCAGTGCCCTGCTGGTGCGCGCGCTCGGCCGCGATGAAACCACCGGCTCCCCCACCTGGCTGTGGCCGGCGCTGCCGGCGATGCTGCTGCATGGCGGCTACCACGTGATGGTGGCGATGCGCACCAATGGCGGGCCGGACATGCACTTCTTCGCCGCGCTGTCGCTGGTCGGCCTGGGCATGGCCTGGCTGACCTCGCTGGTCGGCGCGCGCGGACGGATGTCGGCGCTGGGCGTGGTGGTGTTCCCGCTGGCCGCGGTGCTGCTGCTGGCCTACCACGGCTACGGCCACGAACCGAGCAAGGTGCTGGGCTGGCGCCTGGCCAGCCACGCCTGGCTGGCGCTGCTGGCCTACGCCACGCTGAGCATCGCCGCACTGCTGGCGATCATGCTGTGGCTGCAGGAGCGCGCACTCCGCCGCCGCGAGTTCCGGCCGTGGCTGCGCGCGCTGCCGCCGCTGGCCGACCTGGAATCGCTGCTGTTCCGGGTCATCACCGTCGGTTTCGCGCTGCTGACCCTGACCCTGGTCACCGGCGTGCTGTTCGTCGACGACCTGCTGGCACAGAAGCTGGTGCACAAGACCGTGCTGAGCGTGCTGTCGTGGATCGTGTTCGGCGTGCTGCTGATCGGCCGCCGCCGCTACGGCTGGCGCGGCATGAAGGCGGTGCACTGGACGCTGGCGGCGATGCTGTTGCTGTTGCTGGCGTTCTTCGGCAGCCAGTTCGTGATCGAACTGGTCTTCGGGCATTCGCGATAGCGGCGTGCCGACCCAGGTCGGCACCCACCCCAACATCACATGGTAGTGCCGGCCGCTGGCCGGCAACTGGACAGCACCCTACGTGGATGCCGTAGGCGGTTCAGGGCACCGGCTGGGCCAGGATCTTCCGCACCGACTGGCCGCGACTGGTCACGATGTCATCGACCTGCCAGCAGCCGTTGCCCTGCCGGACCATCGGTACGCGGGTCAGGCGCCCCTGCTCCCACACGGTGTAGCGCATCTCGACCACGCCGGCGCTGGCCGAATCCTGCTGCCATTGGTAGTCCACCGCGCTGTCGATGTCACCGTCCTGGCCATCCAGCCAAGGGTCCGAATTGATCGTGCAGATGCCCTCCTCGCGCACCTGGCAGGCACGTTCGCCGCGCAGCGCCTTGCCGAATGCCGGGCTGACCAGCGCAGGCGGCGGCTCCAGCAGATCCCCCTTGCCCGTCGTCGCCTCGTAGAACGCGCGCGCCACGGCCACCGGCGCCTGGCAGGCCGGTGCGGCCTGCACGGCGGGGGCCAGCAGCAGCCCGGCGAACACCCACATCCCTGTCTTTCGCATAGGTCTCTCCTTGGGGTAGTGCCGGCCGCTGGCCGGCAACACAGGATCGCATGGCGCTGCCGGCCAGCGGCCGGCACTACCCGATACCGGGCTTACAACCCGTAGCGCTCGATCACGTCCAGGTGCGGCTGGCGGTCCTGGTCACAGGCTTCAGCCAGGCGCAGCCAGCAGTGCGGATGTGGCCACGTCGCGGTCTGCTGCTGCAGGAAGCGATGCAGCGCCAGCGGCGCATGGTCCTGCGGCTGGGCCACGGTGAACAGCACGCCCGGCAGGGTGCCCTCGTCCGCGTCCGGATCGGTCACGGTGTAGTCCGGGCGGCTGTGCGACCAGACCTGCCAACCCTGTGCTTCGGCGGCTTCAACAAAGGCGTTCCAGGCATCTTCGCCCGGGTGCGCGCCATCGATCAGCCAGCTGCGGGCAAAGCCGCCGCGCTCCAGCACATGCACCTGTGCGTAGGTCGGGATGAAATGCTCGCGCGCTTCCTCCTCTTCCGGCGCCGGATGCACCAGCGCGGCATCGAACACCACCCAGTCGCCGACCTGCTGGGCGCGGTTGGCCGGTGCGTTTTCGACGATGCGCGCGGTGACCGGGCCGCTGCGGCGCGCGTAGTACTCCATCGGCTCGCCATGCTCTTCGCTGCGGATGATCACCCAGCCCCAGGGCTCCTCGACCACGCCGTCCTGGCTGGACAGCTCCATGCCGATCGCTGCCGCCGAGCGGCGCACTGCGTCCCAGTCGCGCGCTGCGCTGGCGGCGCTCATGTGATCCCAGTGCGCGGCGTTGGGTTCTTCCAGCAGCTCCACCAGCTGCGCATAGCAGGCCTGTGCTTCGCTGAAGCGGCCGGTTTCCATGTACATCCGCGCCAGCGTGCCGCGCGCACCGTGCGAGCCCGGCGAGGCTGCCAGCAACGCCTGTGCGGCCTGCTCCAGCGCCGGCCAGTCGGACACGCGGCGGGCGCGTTGCACCTCGCACCAGTGCGCGAACACCGGCACGCTGCCGCGATAGACGTCGGCCAGGCGACGCAGGCCATCGTCATCGCCCTGCTCGGTCAGCCAGCGCATCAGGGTGTAGGCCGCCGGGCCGTCTTCCTGCGCGTGCGCCTGCACGAACTGCCACAGCAGCGCGCGCGCCTCGGCGTGCGCACCGCAGGCAGCCAGCGCAGAAGCCGCCGTCTCGGCCAGTGCTTCGTCATCGGGCAGTTGCGCCTGCGCCTGCAGCAGCCATTGCGCCTCGCGTTCGGGGTCACGCGACTGGTTCTGCTCGCCCTGCTCGCTCAGCCAGGCCAGCAGGTCGCCCGCGGGAACCGGCAGCGGCGCCACCTCCGGCAACGCCTCGATGCGCGCCGCCAGCCCAGCCACCAGCGCCGCCGCACCGCGGTCCTGGCGCAACTGCGCCAGATGGGTGCGGGCCAGTGCCAACTGGCGCTGCGCGACCCAGCGCGCACCGCGCTGCAGGGCCAGCTCCAGGCTCAGCGCAGCCACTTCGATCAGCAGGCGGTGCGAACCGACCTGGGCGAAGTGCTCGATGATGGTGGAGTAACGCGTGCCCAGATCCCAGGTGTTGCGTGCCGGATCGCGCTGGCACAGCGCGGCGGCGGTGTTCGCCCACAGCCGCCAGTAGGTGGGGGTCAGTTCACTCCAGGGCACCAGCTGCTGCAGCGCCTCTTCATCGCGTCCCAGCTGGGCCAGCGCCCAGGCCTTGGACAGGCGGCGCGGCACCGTGCAGTTGGCCGGCTCGTACTCACCGGACGCGGCCACTTCGGCCTCGCGCTTCTCGATCAGCAGCAGCGCCTCCTCGGCGCGCCCCATGCCCAGCAGGATCTTGATCTGCATCTCCGGGAAGCTGTCGAACACTTCTTTGCCACAGGCCTCGATCGCATCGGACTGCACCTGCAGGTAGTCGAGCGCATCCTGGCCCCGGCCATCATCGAGCAGCGCGTCGGCCTTCTCGCAGCTCAGGCACTGGAAGCAGGCCCAGCCGGGATTGATGCGCGCCAGCGTTTCATCGCACACCTCGATGCGCTCGGGCACCCAGCCGGGGCCATCGATGTTGCCGTAGCAGGCGGCCAGGTCCTGGGTTACGCAGATCGACTGCGGGCACTCCAGCGTGTCCTCGCGGTGCGCCCGCTCGAACAGCGCCACCGCTTCGCCCAGCGCGCTCTCGCCCTCGACACGATTGCCGACACGGTTGCGCAGCGCCCAATGGCCGACGTAGACGTCGACCCACGGGTTGTCCAGCGCCTTGCCCAGCGCGCGCGCCTCGGGCAGCAGCGCGTCGACGCGGTCGACACGCAGTTCACTCACCTCGTCGGCGAGGCGGTTCAGCAGGTGCGCGTTCTGCGCCTGGCCGGCCTGGCGCAGGTCGCCCTGCAGTTTTTCGACCCAGTTCCAGATGTCCATGGGATAAGTGCTCCTGTCTAGCGAAGGCTGGATGAGAGGGGGCGGTGCTCAGCGCAGCATCTGCTGCAGGGCACCGGCAATATCGGAGAAGGCGCCGTTGAGATCCGGGCCCGGCGTGGCGGTCGCGCGGGCCAGCGGACGGCCCTGCGCGGCAACGATGATCTTCAGCGAGCGCAGCAGGCGCGCCGCGGCTTCGGCCTGCGGATGGCCCTCGCGCTGGGCGCGCAGCAGCGCCTGTACCGCCGGATTGTCGAGATTGAGATACAGCCGCGACGGCGCGCGCGGTTCGATGCGCGCGGTGAACTGCCGCGCCAGGCGCAGCGCCGCCATCGACACACGCTTGTCGTTCTCGTCGTCTTCCAGGCGCTGCTTCAGTTCGGCCTCGCGGTCGGGCACCACCACCACCGGCAGCGCCTCCGGGCTGAAGCGCGCCGGCAGCAGCTGCTCACCGTCACCCAGCTGCTCACGCAACCATGCCAACTGTGTTTCGTCGAGGCTGTCGTCGCTGCGGAACAACGCACGATTGCCCTGCTCGGTGCCGAGTTCGACCAGGCGCAGGCCCTTGGCCTGGGCCCAGCGCCGCAGGAACGGCACCACCGCATAGCGATGGCCATGCGCGACCGGCACGCCCATCGCGCGGAACAGCATTTCCTCGAAGCCGCCACCGTTGTCGAGGATCACGTGCACGGCACCGCGCGCCGGCAATGCACTGGCCGGCAGGTCGCCCTGCGAGGTCGGCACGCGCACGTGTTCCAGCAGCAGGTCGAACAGGCGGTCATCACAGAGTGCCGCGCCCAGCAGCGCCTCGTTGTGACGGGTCAATACGCGCCGCCACGCTTCCGGCTGCTGCCGCGCGATGTCGGCCAGGCCGTCGATCAATGCCTCCAGCAACGCATGCTGCACGGCACGGTACTGGTCATCGCGCTGCAGGTCTTCGCGGCTGGCGGTGGGCGTGAGACGGGATGATTCGATCACCCCGCCGATGAACCCGGCCCACGGCGGCAGCAAGTCGCGCGCATCATCGTCCAGCAGCATGCCGCGCACGAACACCGACAGGTTGCGGTTGTCGCTGGTGCCATAGGTGGCGCCGTCCTGCACCCACAGCAGGCCGGTGGCATCACTGTGGCCATCGGCACGCAGCGGCACGGTGACGATCGGTTCGAAATCGTGCTCGAAGCGAGCGGCGAACTGCAGCGCCTGCCGGCGCGCCTGCACCGGATGCAGCGCGACATCCTGCTGGCCGCGCCACGGCGGCGGCTCAGGGTTGAGCGCCTCGGCTGCGGCGCCGATGAAGATCGGCTCGGACAGCAGCGCGCAGTAGCGGCCCAGCACCTCGTGCAGGCGCGCCTCGTTGGCCAGCGGCAGGAAATCCGGATGCAGCTCCAGCTCCACCTCGGTGCCGACCGCACGTGCCGGCACTTCGCTGACCGTGTACTGCTCGGCGTTGCTGGACACGTACAGATGGCCCAGCTCGGGCGTCTGGTAGGAGGTGGTGCGCACGCTGACCCGGCGCGCCAGCACGAACGCCGACAGGAAGCCCAGGCCGAACATGCCGATCAGGCCATCGTCGTCCTCGCCGCCCTGGCGCAGGCCACGGGTGTAACCGACGCCGACGGTGGCGAGGTAGTCATGGATTTCCTGGCGGGTCAGGCCGGCGCCTGTATCGGTGATGCGCAGCACGCCGGCACCGGCATCGACCTGCACCGCGATGCGCGAGGGTACGTCGACGCCGGGCTGCTCGATGCGGCGACGGATGATCGAGTCGTGCGCGTTCTGCACCAGTTCGCGCAGCGCCACCATCGGGGTGGAATACAGGTGCTTGCCCAGCACCGTCATCAGTCCATTGAGATCGACCCCGGCGCGACGGATTTCGGCGTTGGGGGCGGTGAGCGCGGTGTCCTGCATGTAATCGTTTACTCCTGGGCACGGAAAGACGCCAGAGGGCGCCTTCGTCGAGCGGGAAAAACTAGCACAGCAAGCCTGACCGGTACCGTGTCGGCCGCCGCATCCACGTAGAGTCGAGCTTGCTCGACTGCTGTTCTGCCGGCAGTCGGGCAAGCTCGACTCTACGTAACCTGCATCACGCCGCGTCGATGGCCTCGGACAACCGCTCCACCGCGATCACTTCCATGCCCTTCACCGAGCCGCCCTTGGGCGCGTTGGCCTTGGGCACGATGGCGCGCTTGAACCCATGGGTGGCGGCCTCGCGCAGGCGGTCTTCGCCATTGGGCACCGGACGGATCTCGCCGGACAGGCCGACCTCGCCAAAGGCAATCGTCTTCTCCGCCAGCGGCCGGTCCTGCAGCGAGGACAGCACCGCCAGCAGCACCGGCAGATCGGCGGCGGTTTCCTGCACGCGGATGCCACCAACGACATTGACGAACACGTCCTGGTCGCCGACCAGCACGCCGCCATGACGGTGCAGCACCGCCAGCAGCATGGCCAGGCGGTTCTGCTCCAGGCCAACGGCGACACGGCGCGGATTCGACAGCGGCGAGGCATCGACCAGCGCCTGCACCTCCACCAGCAGCGGCCGGGTGCCCTCGCGGGTGACCATCACGCAGCTGCCTGGCTGGTGGGTACTGCCCCCGGACAGGAAGATCGCCGACGGATTGGAGACCTCCTTCAGGCCCTTGTCGCCCATCGCGAACACGCCCAGCTCGTTGACCGCGCCGAAGCGGTTCTTGAACGCGCGCAACAGGCGGAAGCGGCTGCCGCTCTCACCCTCGAAGTACAGCACCGCATCGACCATGTGCTCCAGCACGCGCGGGCCAGCGATGCCGCCTTCCTTGGTCACGTGGCCGACCAGAAACACGGCGGTGCCGGTCTCCTTGGCGAAGCGCACCAGCCGTGCCGCGCTCTCGCGCACCTGGCTGACCGAGCCGGGCGCGGCGGTCAGGCTCTCGGTCCACAGGGTCTGCACCGAATCGGCCACGATCAGCCGCGGGCCGGCCCTGGACGCATGCTGCAGGATCGATTCAACCCCGGTCTCGGCCAGCGCATTGACGCCGTCCAGCGGCAGCTCCAGCCGATGCGCACGGCCGGCCACCTGGGCCAGCGACTCCTCGCCGGTGACATACAGCACCGGCAGCTCCGCCGCCATCTTCGCCACCGCCTGCAGCAGCAGGGTCGACTTGCCGATGCCCGGATCGCCACCCACCAGCACCACCGCACCTTCGACCAGGCCGCCGCCCAGCACGCGGTCGAACTCGCCGATGCCGGTGGTGACCCGGCGGTGCTCGGTCTGCTCGACATCCTTCAGGGCGGTGATCTTCGGCGGGTCGATCTTGCCGGCCCAGCCGGCCCGGCGCGAGGCCGGCGCCTTGGCCGCCGCCGCGCTCTCCAGCACGATCTCCGACAGCGAGTTCCAGGCATTGCACTCGGTGCACTGGCCCTGCCACTTGCTGTATTCGGCGCCGCATTCATTGCAGACGTAGGCGGTGCGGGCTTTGGCCATCGGATGATTTCCAGCAACGGGAACAGGCGTGGCAGGATAGCCGAGCCGGGTCGCAGGTGCTGCGACCGCTCAAGTCCCGCCCACCTGCGCCGATAGGGGTCGCGGGCGTGCGCCTTGCGGGCGCCCCTCCCTCCTCCCACTGGATTCAACATGACTGGCAGTTACAGTCAGAGCCTGGTTGCCATCTCGCTGCTGGTGGCCATTCTTGCTTCGTACACGGCGCTGGACATGGCCGGCCGCCTGGCCACCGCCGAAGGCCGCGTGGCCCGCTGGTGGCTTGCAGGGGGCGCGGCGGCGATGGGCCTGGGCATCTGGTCGATGCACTTCATCGGCATGCTGGCCTTCGACCTGCCGATTCCGGTCGGCTACGACCTCGGCATCACCCTGTACTCGCTGGCGGTCTCCATGGGTGCCTCGGCCTATGCGCTGTGGCTGGTGTCGCGGCCCAGCCTGCCGTGGCGACGGCTGCTGGCCGGCGCGGTGCTGATGGGGCTGGGCATCGCCACCATGCACTACCTGGGCATGGCGGCGATGCGCATGCAGCCCGGCATCGATTACCACCCGGGCTGGTTCGCCGCGTCGATCGCGGTGGCCATCGGTGCCGCCGGCGCCGCGCTGTGGATCGCCTTCCGCCTGCGTGCCGAGCAGCGCAACACCCTCCTCCTGCGCGCGCTCGCTTCGCTGGTGATGGGCCTGGCCATCGTCGGCATGCATTACACCGGCATGGCCGCGGCGCGCTTCCCCGAAGGCAGCATCTGCGGCGCGGTTGGCAGCGGTGCCATCGACACCCGCTGGCTGGCGGTGCTGGTGATCGTCACCACCGTGGCCACGCTGGGCATCGCGCTGGTTGCCTCGCTCTTCGACCGGCAGATGCGCGTGCGCACCGGGCTGCTGGCCGATTCGCTGGCGCGCGCCAACAACAAGCTGATCCAGGCCGCGCTGCACGACCCGCTCACCCAGCTGCCCAACCGCATGCTGCTGCAGGACCGCATCGAGCAGGCCATCGAGAAGGCGCGCCGCCGCGGCCACACGGTGGCGGTGATGTTCTGCGACCTGGACGGTTTCAAGGCGGTCAACGATGCCTACGGCCACCAGCTCGGCGACCGCCTGCTGGTGGCGGTGGCGCAGCGCATCGGCGGCCTGCTGCGGCCGCAGGACACCTTCGCCCGCCTCGGCGGCGACGAGTTCGTGATCGTGCTGGCCATCGACATTCCCGACGATGCGGTGGTGGTGGCCGAGCGCATCATCGCCGCGGCCGGCGAGCCGTTCACGCTGGATGCGGCCGAACTGCAGGTCAGTGCCAGCCTCGGCATCGCGCTGTACCCGGACGATGCCGGCAACGAGCGCGAACTGATGGCCCACGCCGATGCGGCGATGTACCACACCAAGGAAACCGGCCGGAACGGCTACACCTTCTTCACCCCGTCGATGCAGCTGAGCGCCAACCGCCAGCTGCGCCTGCTGCAGGACCTGCGCAAGGCCATCGCCCGCGACGAACTGATCCTGCATTACCAGCCCAAGTTCCCGGCCGCGGGCGCACCGGCCACCGGCGCCGAGGCGCTGCTGCGCTGGCAACACCCGGAGCTGGGCCTGCTGGCCCCGGATGTGTTCATCCCCATCGCCGAGCGCAGCGGCCTGATCCTGCCGATTGGCGACTGGGTGCTGGACCGTGCGTGTGCGCAGCTGCGTGCGTGGCACGACGCGGGGCACAGCGAATGGTCGATGGCGGTGAACCTGTCGCCACTGCAGTTCGCCTCGCCCGCGCTGCTGGACAGCGTGCGCGAGGTGCTGCAGCGGCACCGGATCGAACCGGCACGGCTGACCTTGGAGATCACCGAGACCACTGCGATGAAGGACGTCGATGCCAGCCTGGCGATCCTCAACGATCTGACCGCGATGGGCGTGCACATCGCCATCGACGATTTCGGCACCGGCTATTCCAGCCTGCTGTACCTCAAGCGCATGCCGGCCACCGAACTGAAGATCGACCGCGCCTTCGTGCACGACCTGGAATGCAATGACGAGGACGCCGCCATCGTCTCGTCGATCATCGCGCTGGGCCGCACCCTGCAGCTGCAGGTGGTGGCCGAAGGCGTGGAAACGCAGGCGCAGCGCGAGTACCTGAGCGAGCTGGGCTGCGACCAGCTGCAGGGGTACCACCTGGGCCGGCCGATGGAGGCCGAGGAATTCCTGCGCAAGGTGGCGGGGTAGAGCCGGCCGCTGGCCGGCTTCCCGCGATTGCCGGCCAGCGGCCGGCACTACCGGGGACAACGGAAAACAGAAAGGCCGCCCTGGGGCGGCCTTTCTGCGTGGCAACGTCGCGGGGACGTCAGTGCATCATGTGCACGTTCATGTTGTGCATGACCCACAGGGTACCGACCACGATGATGCCGATCACCACCACGGTGAAGGCCGCAGCGTTGACGTTCCAGCGGCTTTCCGAAGAGCGGTCCAGGTGCAGGAAGAACACCAGGTGGACCAGCATCTGCAGTACCGCGGTGATCGCGATGACCACACCGTTGACGGTGCGCGAGAAATCACCCGACATCACCATCCAGAACGGGATGACGGTCAGTACCACCGCCAGCACGAAGCCGATCAGGTACGACTTCACGGTGCCATGGCTTTCGCCGCCGGTGCCGTGGTCGTGTGCATGGTTGTCATGTGCCATTACAGCGCTCCATTGAGGTAGACGACGGAGAACACGCCGATCCAGATCAGGTCCAGGAAGTGCCAGAACAGGCTCAGGCACGCCATGCGGGTCTTGTTGGTCGGGGTCAGGCCGTACTTCTTCAGCTGCACGAACATCACCAGCAGCCACAGCAGGCCGGCGCTGACGTGCAGGCCGTGGGTGCCGACCAGGGCGAAGAACGCCGACAGGAAGGCACTGCGGTCCGGACCGTAGCCCTGGTGGATCAGGTGCTGGAATTCCCACACTTCCATGCACATGAAGCCGAAGCCCAGCAGCCAGGTGATGGCCAGCCACAGGTACATCTGGCCCATCTGCTTGCGGTGCATGGCGATCATGCCCAGGCCGAAGGTCAGCGACGAGGTCAGCAGCAGCGCGGTTTCCCACGCCACGAACGGCAGCTCGAACAGGTCCTTCGCGCCGGGGCCGCCATCGGTACCGCCGGACAGCACCACATAGGTGGCAAACAGCGAGGCGAAGATGAGGCAGTCGCTCATCAGGTACACCCAGAAACCGAAGACGGTGTTGCCGCCGGTGTCGTGGTGCTCGTGGTCGTCATGGCCATGGGCCGCCGCATGCGCGGCGTGCCCGTGGCTCAGGGTCGAGGTATTGGTGCTCATGCCTTCAGCTCCGACTTCACCAGGCCCTGGTTTTCCAGGTGCTTGCGGTGTTCGTTCTCGATGCGTTCCACCTCGGCGGCCGGGACCCAGTAGTCCACGTCCTGGTCGAAGGTGCGGTAGATGAACGTGGCGATCATGCCGACGAAGCCGACGATGGCCAGCCACCAGATGTGCCAGATCATCGCGAAGCCGAACACCAGGCTGAAGGCACCGATGACCACGCCCGTGCCGGTGTTGCGCGGCATGTGGATGTCGGTGTACTTGGCCGGCTTCGGCCAGGCTTCACCACGCTGCTTGCGCTCCCAGAAATCGTCCAGCTCGGTGACTTCCGGCAGCGTGCCGAAGTTGTAGAAGGCCGGCGGCGAAGAGGTTTCCCACTCCAGCGTACGGGCGTCCCACGGGTCGCCGGTCAGGTCGGCGGTCTTCTTGCGGTCGCGGATCGACACGGCCACCTGGATGATCTGGCACAGGATGCCGGCGCCGACGATGAAGGCACCTGCAGCGGCCACCAGCAGCAGCGGCTCGTAGGCCGGGTTGACGGTGCTCTGCAGACGACGGGTCATGCCCATGAAGCCCAGCACGTACATCGGCATGAAGGTCACGTAGAAGCCGATGAACCAGCACCAGAACGCGCACTTGCCCCAGAACTCATTGAGGCGGAAGCCGAACATCTTCGGCCACCAGTAGGTGATGCCGGCGAACATGCCGAACACCACGCCGCCGATGATGACGTTGTGGAAGTGGGCGATCAGGAACAGGCTGTTGTGCAGCACGAAGTCGATGGCCGGGATCGCCAGCATCACGCCGGTCATGCCGCCGATGGTGAAGGTGACCATGAAGCCGATGGTCCACAGCACGGGCGTGGTGAACTGCACGCGACCGCGGAACATGGTGAACAGCCAGTTGAAGATCTTCACGCCGGTCGGGATCGAGATGATCATCGTCGTGATGCCGAAGAAGGCATTGACGTTGGCACCCGAGCCCATGGTGAAGAAGTGGTGCAGCCACACGATGAACGACAGCACGCCGATGCAGGCGGTGGCGTAGACCATGCCCTTGTAGCCGAACAGCGCCTTGCGCGAGAAGGTCGCGATGACTTCGGAGAACACACCGAACGCCGGCAGGACCAGGATGTACACCTCCGGGTGGCCCCAGATCCAGATCAGGTTGATGTACAGCATGGCGTTGCCGCCACCGTCATTGGTGAAGAAGTGCGTACCCAGGTAACGGTCCAGGGTCAGCAGCACCAGGGTGATGGTCAGCACCGGGAAGGCAGCGACGATCAGCACGTTGGTCACCAGGGCAGTCCAGGTGAACACCGGCATCTGCATCAGCTTCATGCTGGGGGTACGCATCTTCAGGATGGTGATGAAGAAGTTGATACCGCTCAGCGTGGTACCCAGGCCTGCGACCTGTAGGCCCCAGATGTAGTAGTCCATGCCGACGCTTGGACTGTATTCGATGCCCGACAACGGCGGGAACGCCAGCCAGCCGGTGGCAGCGAACTCACCGATCCACAGCGACAGCATGATCAGCACCGCGCCGGACACGAACAGCCAGAAGCTGAGCGAGTTGACGAACGGGAACGCGACGTCGCGCGCACCGATCTGCAGCGGCACGGCCAGGTTCATCAGGCCGGTGATCAGCGGCATCGCCACGAAGAAGATCATGATCACGCCGTGGGCGGTGAAGATCTGGTCGTAGTGGTGCGGCGGCAGGTAGCCCTCGGACCCGCCGACGGCGAGCGCCTGCTGGGTACGCATCATGATGGCGTCGGAGAAGCCACGCAGCAGCATGACGAAGGCGACGATGAGGTACATCACGCCGATCTTCTTGTGGTCCACCGAGGTGAACCACTCCTTCCACAGATAGCCCCACAGCTTGAACTTGGTGATCAGGGCCATCACGCCCAGGCCACCCAGCACCGCGCCGACCAAGGTGGTCAGCACGATCGGATCGTGGGGGATCGACTCAATAGAGAGTTTTCCCAACATGTTCATTCTCCCGAACCCGCGTGGCCGGCATGGCCTGCGTGTTCGTGTTCGTTGGCATCCAGGTTTTCACCCGATTCCTTGGAATCATGCGCGTCACTGGGGGCGTGGCCCTCGTGCGCTTCATGGCTGGCGGCATCGGCAGCGGCGGCACCGGCGTGTTCGTGCTTCATGCCGTAGTGCTTGTTGTCGCCCATGTGCTTGGCGATGACCCAGTTGAACAGGCCTTCTTCGGTCTTGCCGAAGTAGGTGACCGGGTACCACTCGGCGTTGCGTGCTTCACCCAGGGCCTTGAACGAGGCCTTGTCCAGGGTCTGCTCGCCGGCACGTACCTGGTCCAGCCACTGGCGGTATTCGGCATCGGTGACCGAGTAGGCTGTGAAGTGCATCTTGGCGAAGCCCGCGCCGCTGTAGTGCGAGGACATGCCCGGGAATTCACCGGTCTCGTTGGCGATCAGATGGAGCTTGGTCTCCATCGCAGCCATCGAGTAGATCATGCTGCCGAGGTGCGGGATGAAGAACGCATTCATCACCGTGTCGGACGTGATCTTGAAGTTCAGCGGCGTGTTGACCGGGAACTTGATTTCGTTGACGACCGCCACCTTCTCTTCCGGATAGATGAACAGCCACTTCCAGTCCAGCGAGATCGCCTCGATGGTGACCGGCTTGACGTCCGATTCCAGCGGCTTGTACGGGTCAAGCGCGTGCGACGAACGCCAGGTCAGGACCGCCAGCACCAGCACGATCATGCACGGAATGGACCACACCACCACCTCGATCGCCGTCGAGTGGGACCACTTCGGCTCGTAACGGGCCTTGGTGTTGGAGGCGCGATACTTCCACGCGAAGGTCAGGGTCATGATGATGACCGGGATGACGACCAGCAGCATGAGCACGGTGGCCGTGATCAGCAGGGTCTTCTCATCCTGGCCGATCTGGCCCTTCGGACTGAGGATGGCCACGGCATCGCAGCCGGTGAGCATCACCAGCAACGACAGCAGCAGGCCCGGGCGCAACCAGCGCCCAAGGGTTTTCAACGGAATCATCGGTCGATCCAATTGCGAGGGAATGCCGTTCCCCGTCCTGCCTGTTCCGGCCAAAGCCGGTCCCACCGGTCCGGGGACAGGCAGGGAGGTGGGGTCGAGTCAGCCCTACAATTTTAGGCCGTCACCCACCATTTAAGAAAGGCATTGACAATGATCGAGCGCAGGAAAGGCGCCGATCTGGCTGCGACACGTTGTCGCACCGCGTGCGCGCGGGCTGTCCAGCCGCACGGGCACGCAGCGTAGCATCGGGCCCGGCCACGCCAAAGCCACCGGACCGGCAAAGCCTACTGAACGTGTTCAGCCATGCGCGGAAGGTCAGGACGGCCGTACTTCCCTGCACACCAGTTCAGCCAGTTCGCGGCATGCGAAGAACAGCCCCTCGACGACGCCCTCATCCAGATGCCGGTCGGGCGTGGCCATGGATTCGCAGCGACTGGCCGCATGCAGCATCTCCACCGCCGTCAGCATGCCCACCGCCGCGCGGTCGATCCTGGCCAGGGACTGACGGCGGCCGTCTGACAGGTTCTCTTCCGGCCACAGCATGCCATCGGACCCTTCGCCATCGCGGATGCGCTTGAGGCAGCCCTGGAAGGTGCTGAGGTCAAAGGCGGGGTTGTCGTCGTCGTTGGTGGGCTCATCGACGGGGAATGGCGGAATCTTGCGAGTGGTCATGACGTCGGCTTCCGTGGCTGTACTTAACACTGCCACCGCGCGGAAGCGGGGTGGCGGACGGTGCGGGTTCCAAACCGGGACAGATAGTTACCATTGACCGGCGGATCCGAAGATCCCCACGCACCGCCCGCCATAAAGGCCGACGGATTGCCAGCCGGCACCGCTTCAGGACGGTGCCGACTGGCAAGCGTAAGTAACATCTGTCTCGGGTTTGGATGCCCTGCCACCCTTTTTCGGTGGCGCGCCATGTTGTTTACGCCTGCACCTTCGATTCAATGAGAAAAATCCGAAAGGCTCGGATGCATCGAAGGAGCGCTACGAATTGTTGCATGCGCAGTAGATGGCGGGGGCGACATGAGAAGACGCGAGTGCGCTGATGCTTAGGCGGTGGCGACATGTAGTGTCGTAGAAAGCGCAGTAGCGAGAGAGGCGCGTGACGTTTCTCGCTTACCAATAGTTGTATGAGGCAGTCTGGCCGAGTGGATGGGCAGTGAGCCGTGCTGGAGGAACTCCCTGCAATTGCCCGATTGCGTGTGCAAAAAGCGACAGGCAGTTGGCTGCACGGTGACGTTCGTGTCGTGCCTTGACGGCTAGATCGCGCTGCCAGCACAGCCCTGAGCACCACTTTTTCGTCAGGGGCAGGAACCAAACCACCTTGCGGCTAGCTGCCGATGGCTGACGCATGCCCATGAGGGGGCTAGTCTCGATCAGCTTCCACTCCACAGCCCGCGACAAGGCAGACCGCAGGCAAGCAACGTCGCGCGCTGCGGTAGCCTTGGTGACGACGCCAGGGCCAGTGACACGCCCGCGCCACCATCGCTCCATTGTCGGAACGTCAATCTCAATAATCTGACGGCGTAGCAGCCACGGGAATACTGACTGGATGCGGTCCGGGTACTGACGACCACCCTTGAGCTCGGCTATCGCCCAACGTTCGAAGTGGTCATTGAGCAGTGTTTCAAGCGTGCAACCGGTGGGCTTGGACTTTGCGAGCGCCGGCAATCCGGACTGAATGTACTAAGCGACCGCTTGCCGGGCTTGGTCGCGGGCCTGATCAAGTGACAGATGCTCGACCGAACCCAAGGTACGACGCTTACCGTGCGCCCAGGTCACGATCCAAGCTTTGTGACCTGAGGGCTGCACACGAAAGATCAGGCCGTGAACCTGAGCGCCTCTGAGCTCGTAGGGGCGATCTCGGGGCTCAGCTGTGAGAACAATGCGTTTGGTAATGGCGGATGACATCAGGCAACCTGTCCATAAGTGGCGATATAGCCAACTTAGGACAGGATGCGAGGGGATGTCTGGATGCGGATCGTCCGCATGACGACTACCTCCGCGAAGAATGGGACCGAACTGCTGAAGAACCGCCGCTCTTGAGTTCCTGTAAGTATGATCAGCCAACAACTTGAGCAGAATGGTTCTGACATCGAACGATGTTGCGTTCGCAAGCTGATCGGCTAGCACCTTGCAAACACGATCAACAATGGCCTTACTCTCTTTCCGAGGCCTTACTGCTCCTTGAGGGACAGCAGGGACGTCTCCGACGCGCAAGCTTAGAGTATTGAGCATAAAGTGTTGCCTCAATGCCACTTGAACGTCTGCCCGGTTGGCATTCATGTAAGCGACAAGTCCCACTTCCGGAGTGAATGGAAGATATGAGATCTTCGCAGCTTGCCGCGCTGCAATATCTACGATCTCAGGAACCGTGGCGTCCGCTATAGATTGCTCAGCATCTGCATCGAGGACGGCATAGGCCCGCGTGATTGCTGGGAGGAGCGGGGCTTGACGCACGAAGAATCTGAGAACGTTTGCGAACCCTCCTACCGGGACTGCGCTCACACTCGGTGAAAGAGCCCCGTCCGCATAAAAATGCGTGATCGCGTGATAAGCGAGTCGTTCTGCAACAATCCGCGCAGACTCATCTTCAACGTACATCAGAACGTCGGACGCGGCCTCTTCACGATAGGCGAGCGCACCCAGTACGTATGAAGGGAAGCAGCCTTTCGTACATTGGACAACACCGTCTTCTGCCTCCTGAAGAAACAGTATGCTGTCACGTGAGGCTTGCTTGATCAACGTGGAAGAATGTGTAGACACAATGACGGTCAAAGACTTGCTGCCAGCAATCTCACCCAGATGGCTAAGCAACTCTGCCTGCGCTGTAGGATGAAGCGCAAGCTCAAGCTCGTCTATCAACAAGAGGGAGTTGTCAGGGCAATCCTGCAGCATACGTAGCAGCTTAATGATACACAGCTCCCCCAAGCTAAGGTTCTTTTCTGAGAAGTACTGCTTCTTCCCCTCCACGTCCGGAAGCTCAATCAAGAATGCCTGACTCCCCACTCCTCGGCGCACATTGATTGTCTTCAGGGCGTCGAACTTGTTCGTGCAGAATATCCTGTTAGCCGCATCAATTATTTCTTGCGGGGCCGCGCGCACTCTTCTAGGCGAGAAATCTTCCTGACTCGGCTCGATTCGATCTGCATTCGCCGCGATGTAAAGCACGTTCGGGTACGGCAAGAGCGATAGAACTTTGCTGTTTTTCTTCGGCGTAGGAACCCACCGCTCAGTTCTGTACGTGTATGAAACGTCTCCGCCTGGCGTTTTGTAAGAAATTGTCGCTCCCTCGTAGGAATCCAATCGATCGGATTTTTTCGAGGCAGGGAAATGGAGAGGAAAGGAGTTACTAAATCCGATACGCCTGATGCACCCGAGCAGCGAAGTCTTCCCCGTGCCATTTGCACCAGTGAGCAGCCACAGTCCCTGATTCGGGATTTCAAACTCTAGACGTTTGATATGGCGCAGGTTTTCAATGATGATCTTCGAAGGCATTCCATTCCCCTGTATCGACACTCGTGAGAGTGTAGCCGGTATGATCCTGCCAGAGGGGTGTATTCGAACGGAGCTTAAAGACGGCGGCCTTGCTCGTGAGTCATCTATCGGAACTCCAAGAGCGTCGCGCTCATCAGCCTTTGGCCCAGCAGCATCCCGCATCTCACGAATAACAGCTGTACAGCGAACTGTCTTCTCCAGCTAAGTCCCCCTGAAGCCACCCTGTTGATGGAGCGGCCGCCTCCCGCGCGGACGCGATCCATCCCCAACCAGCAGCAGTGACGCCGAGCAAGCAATCCGTCCGGCAGCAAATCCCTTACCAATCAACAGGTACCGACCCGCCACAAACAAAAAGCCCCGACCAAGGCCGGGGCTTTTCATTACAGCTGGTGCCGGAAACAGGAGTCGAACCTGCGACCTACGCATTACGAATGCGCCGCTCTACCAACTGAGCTATTCCGGCGGAGCCCGCGATTTTACGGGCTGGGCGCCCCGGCGGTCAATCCACCCGGCTCAGCCCGCCTCCACCCGGTTGGCGCAGGGCCGTCCGGCGGCGAAGTCGGCCAGGTTGCCCAGCGTGATCGCCGAGATCTCCTGCAACGCCTCCACGGTGAAGAATCCCTGGTGGCCGGTCACCAGCACGTTCGGGAAGGTCATCAGGCGCTGGAAGGCCTCGTCATCAATGATCTCGCCGGACAGGTCCTGGAAGAACAGCGCGCTTTCCTGTTCGTAGACGTCGATGGCCAGATGGCCGAGCCGGCGCGACTTCAGCGCGCGGATCACCGCGTGGGTGTCCACCAGTGCGCCGCGCGAGGTGTTGACCAGCATCGCGCCGGGCTTCATCCGCGCCAGCGAGGCGTCGTTGATCAGGTGCTGGGTGTCGGGTGTCAGCGGGCAATGCAGCGAGACGATGTCGGCACGCGCCAGCAGTTCGTCCAACGCCACCATGTCTCCCACCCCGGCAAAGGCCGCCGACGGATACGGGTCGTGCCCCAGCACGGTACAGCCCATGCCCTTGAAGATGCGCGCGGTGGCCAGCCCGATCTTGCCGGTACCGACGATGCCGACGGTGCGGCCATGCAGGGTGCGGCCAAGCAGGCCATCGAGCATGAAGTTGCCTTCGCGCACCCGGTTGTAGGCGCGGTGGGTCTGCCGGTTGAGCGTCATCACCAGCGCCAGCGCGTGCTCGGCCACGGCTTCGGGCGAATAGGCGGGTACGCGCGCGACGAACAGGCCCAGTGCCTTCGCCGCAGCCAGATCGACATTGTTGAAGCCTGCGCAGCGCAACAGCACCGCACGCACACCCAAGGCATGCAGCGCGTGCAGTACCGGCGCATCAAGCCGGTCATTGACGAACACGCAGACGGCGGCGCAGTCCTGTGCCAGCGCGGCGGTATGCACGTCCAGCGCGGCATCGAAGTAGAGGAACGCATAGCCCTGCCCGTCCGCATCACGCTGGTTGGCTTCCTCCAGGAAGCGACGGTCGTAGGGGCGGGCGCTGAAGACGGCGATCTGCATGGAAGGACCTGGGTGGAATGCCCTGCCGACCATACCGCAGCCACGCGCCTGTGGGGATGGCACCGGCGATGCAGGCATCACCGGTGCCCCTGCCACTTGCTTAGAACCGATAGCCCAGGCCCAGCATCACGCCGTTCTGGATCTGCCCGTCGCGGCGCTCGCCCACGTAGTCGGCCATGATCGACAGGCGTTCGCTGGCGCGGCTGGTCACGCCCAGGTTCCAGGCCAGCACCTGCTCGCCCACGGCCTGGCTGCTGGCGCCGAACACCAGGTCCGGGGCGGCGGCGAAGCCGGTGCTGTAGCGGGCCTGCGAATCGCCCAGTTCCTTCTGCCAGACCACGCGGGCGCGCGGGGTGATGCGCTCGCCGTTGTTGCCTTCGAAGGTCTTGAACAGCTGCAGGCCGGCGCCGACGCGGATGCTTTCCAGGCTGCCGCTGCGGCCAACCAGTGCACCCGCGCCCTGCCCTTCATTGAAGCGCGTGGCCGAAGTGCGTGCGTAATCCACCACCGGCAGCAACGGCTGGATCACCAACCCCTTTCCGGTGGTGAACGAGAACGCGTGCTCGACCCGTGCGGAGATTGCATCGTTGTTGTACTTGGCGCGCAGCGGCTGCTGCAGGCCGTCGATGCCGCTGACGCTGCGGCGGGTGTCGTGGCGCAGGTCGGTATAGCGCACCGCCGCCGACAGGTAGCCGCGCGAATAGGTCGCGTCCAGATAGCCGCCCACATCCAGCGCGCGCACGTCACCGCTGAAGTCGGAGCCGTCGCGGCCCTTGGTCGACATGTCAGCTGCCGCCACGCTGACGCCCAAGGTGACGCGGTCATCGGCCACGCGGGTATCGGCACCGACCACGATGCCACCGATGTTGTGGCTGAGGCCGGCCACGCCGCCCTCCGCATCGATGCGGCCATGGCTGGCGAAGCCGCGCGCCCACAGGCCACGGCTGCGCCCAGTGTCGCTGCTGTTACCCGCACCGCCAGCGGCCGGCTCAACCAGATGCATCGCCAGCTGGTTGAACAGGCTGCCGTGGCGCATGCCCGGCTGTGCCGACACCGACTGCGCCGCCTGCGAGGCCAGGCCATCGGCATCACCACCACTGCGCATCGCGGCCTGGTGCTGCTGCACCACGTTGCCGATGCTGCCGACCAGCGCGTTGTCGGCCAGCCGCAGGCTGGCGTGCGCATCACCACGCAGGGCACCAGCCTGCTGCGCGATCACATCACGGTCGGCGAACTGCAGCGCGCCCAGCAGTGACTTCAGGTTGCCGTCCTGGCGGGCGGAAGCGGTCGCCAGCGCGCGGCCCAGCCCGTCGCCGGAGGTGGTGTTGGTGAACAGGCCCAGCTGATCGAAGCCAGGGTTGGCCGTCAGCCACAGGCCATCGGCGGTCTGCTTCACGTTGAAACTCAGCAGCGAGTTGTGGCGCGGGCGGAACACATCGCCCGCGGTGATGCTGGCGCTGTAACCGGTATCGCCCAGGCGCACGACGTCTTCGAAGCCGCCCTGGTAGATCGGGCCCTGCACCAGGTCACGGCGGAAGTCCTGGCCGTAATAGCCCTGCGCCACATTCAATTCGAGGAAGGCGCCCTTGGAGATCACCAGCGCACCGTCGGTCGGTTCGTCATCGAAGAACGTGCCCACGCGCAGTCGGCCCGTGGCGGCGCCGCCGTTCTCGGTGACGTCGAACAATAGCTTGCCGCCCGGCATGATGTTGACGTAGCCGTGGGTGACCAGGTCACCGCCGCGCGGCATCAGCGTGCCAAACACGCGCAGGCGGTTGAAGCCGTCCTCGCGCCAGGAGGGGCCGGAACCGCTGCCCAGTGCATCAAGATCCATCGCGGTGCCGGCCACGTCGCCATGGCCGACCAGCATGCCCGCGCCCAGCACGCGCACTTCCGACGCCCGCATCGCGCCGCCTTCCAGTGCGATGGTGCCGTTGTCGACCAGCATGAAGTCGGCGCCGGTGGTGGCGGCGGTGCGCCAGGTGGCACCGTTGCTCACGCGGATCACGCCCATGGCGTTGTCGAGCGTGGATACGTCCAGGTCGGCCAGGCGCAGCTTGGACAGCAGCAGCGCCTGGATGCCCGGATCGTTGAGGTAGTCCTGCACCGAATCCGGGCCGATGCCCTGCGGGCCACGGCTTGAAGCGTTGTAGATGCTCTGCGCCAGGTTGATGTAGCTTGACTGCCAGTCGGTGTTCCAGCGCGCGAAATCGTCGTCGACGAAGGTCTGCAGCTGGCGCCCGGTGCGCAGGTAGCCGGGGTTGATGTCGCCGCTCACGTTCGCGCTCACGTTCAACGTGTCGCCAGGATCGCGATAGCCGTTCGCGGTGATGATGTTGTTGCTATGGATGTCCTGGCCCGGGAACGACTCCAGCTTGCTGCCGCTGCCATCCGGGTCGAAGGTGACCGAGGCGCCGGTGGTGCGCGCCGGGTCGCGGAACACCAGCAGGCCATTGGGCTGCACGACCTCGTACATGGCCTTGTGCAGCAGGCCCGCATCCATGCCGCCGCCGTAATTGCCGGTGTAGATCTGGGTCATGCGCGGCGACGGCGTATAGATCACCTTGCCGCCATTGCTGGCCGCGTGGATCTGCACCGAATCGATGATCGGCAGGTCGCCGGCCAGATAGCGCTCGACGCCACCGGACTGCATGATCGAGCACGACGAAATGCAGTGGCCGGACACGATGGTGTTCAGGCCGGCGGTGCGGATCACGCCCTGCAGCCACTCGCCGGCAATCAGCGCGCCGCCGTTGGAGGTGCGCAGCACCACTTCGCGGATCGGCCGGCCCTCGGCCTGCGCCTTGGCCAGCAACGCCGGCAACGACACCACGTCGGCGTAGGTCACCCCGCCACTGAGGAAGATGCGGTCGCCCTGCACGTGATAACTCATTGCCATGACGTCATCAGCCGCCGCGAGGGCGCCGACGCCGATCAGCCCGGCCAGGGCCAGGCTCAACTTCGAATGCTTCATACGTTCTCTCTCCACCCGCAACACGCGGGTAAGGGGTCAAACGTCAGAGCGGCGCGAACTCCCCCAGCCGACCCGCTGCGCAATGATGAATGCATTCACAATGAGAATGGGGTGCCGCACACTCTTCCCCATCCGGTCATCGTCGCGTAAAACTCGATGACGCATCCGCCAATGTCTGCCGAGGCCAGCCCTGTCCGCTCCGTCCCCCCTGATCCACCACGCGCCGGAGCCGCCGGTGCCAGCGGATGCCTTCATCGCGTTCGTACGCGAAGAACGCGCACCGTTGTGTGCGTTCCTGCGCACGCGGGGCGTCGGGCCGGAGGATGCAGAGGACATCGCGCAGGACTGCATGGAGCGGCTGATCCGCTATCGTGCACACGGCGCCGACGAGCTGCGCCTGCTGCTGTATCGTATCGCCCGCAACCGCCTGGCGGATCGCGGCCGCTCTGCGCAGTCGCGACCACACCTGCCGTTGGCCGAGCATGATGGCAGCGACCTGCCCACCAGCCAGTCGCCCGATCCATTGCGCCAGGCCGAGTCCGGGCAGATGCTGTCCCTGCTTCGGCAGGCCCTTTTCAAACTGCCCGAGCGCGCGCGCGAGGTGTACCTGCTCAACCGGATCACCGGCATGAGCTATACGCAGATCGCGCGGCACTGTGGAATTACTGCCAAGACCGTGGAAAAACATATCGCCCGTGCCCTGCAGGGCCTGCGCCAGGAGTTGGGACCGGATCCGCTGCACAACGACAGGGATGTGGAATGAACAGCTACCGGCACACGGAAGACGCCTCGCTGTTTGAACGCGCCAGCGCCTGGGTGGCGCGGCTGGAAGCGCCGGACTGCACGCCGGCCGAACGCGAAACGTTCGAGGACTGGCTGGCCGAAAACCCGGCCCATGTAAAAGCGTGGGTGCAGGCCGAGAACCTGTTCCAGCAGGGCCAGGGGCTGGCGGCAGACCCCTGGCTGCGTACCGCTGCGGCCCGTGCGGCGCGACCGCCGCGCCGCCGCTGGTTGCCGGCATTCGCGGCCGCCGCCGGCATCTGCCTGGCCATCGGCATGGGCTGGATGCTGGCCGTGGACGGCAACCCCACGCCGCAGCGCTATGCCAATGACAGCCATGAAACGCAGCAGCTGACCCTGGCCGACGGCAGCGTGGCCACGCTCGACGCGGGCACCACGCTGCACGCCCGTTTCGGCTGGCGCCATCGCGAGCTGGACCTTGAACGCGGGCGCCTGCAGTTGCAGGTCGCGCCGTCGAACAAGGCGCTGCAGCTGCGCGCCGGCAGCAGCACCATCCGCGATATCGGCACGACCTTCCAGGTTGAACGCCTGCGCGATGGCCTGGTGGAAGTCGCGCTGCTGGAAGGCGCGGTGGAAGTGAGCAACGGTGCGGCCCAGCACACCCTGGCACCCGGCCAGCAGCTGCAGGTGCTGCCCTCCGGGCGCATCCAGCCGGGCCCGGCACTGTCGTCCACGGCGGCCGCCGAGGGCTGGCTGCAAGGCCAGCTGGTATTCGACGCCACGCCGCTGTCGATCGTGGTCGAACGGATGAACCGCTATGGCCGCACACCGCTGGTGATTGCCGATCCGGAGATCAGCAACCTGGCGGTCAGTGGCACGTTCCGCGCAGGCGACGCACAGGAGTTGCTGTCCGCGCTGGAACTGGGCTGGTCCGTCGCTGGCCAGACGCGCCCGGATGGCGCGCTGGAACTGCGCCGCACGTACTGAGGGGGCCTGCAGTGATGGCAGGACCGGGCGCGCTGCAGTGGGGGCTGCTCCGCCCCCTGCTGTGCCTGGTGCTGTTGGCCACTGCATTGCCCGCGGCCACTGCCAGCGAATCGGCGGCCACGCATGCCTACCGCATCGATGCCGGCCCATTGCCGTCGGCGCTGCAGCAGTGGGCCCGGCAAAGCGGCATCGCGCTGCTGTTCGACGCCCGTGAGCTGGCAGGACTGCATACCGACGGCGCGAACACCCGGACCGATCCCGCCACCGCCCTGAAACAACTGGTTGCCGGCATGCCGGTGACGATCCTGCGCACGCCTTCGGGTGGCTTCGTGGTGCGCCGCGTCGGTGCGGCCCCGATTGCCACAGCCCCCACGCCAAAGGCCGTGGTGGCTCCCCGCCACGATGCCCCCCGGCCGCCGCCGCAGGTGGAACTGGCACCGATCCACGTCACCGGCAGCCGCCTGCCACGCACCTCGGTGCAGACCACGCTGCCGGTTACCACGATCGATCGCGCCGACATCCTGCGCAGTGGCTACGGCAGCCTGTTCGACCTGCTGCGGCACCTGCCCGGCATGAATGGCCTGCCGGCGATGAGCAGCGCGCGCAGCGGTGACTCGCAGTACCTGCCGGTCGGTGCTGCGGCCACCACCAGCCTCGATGGCATGGGGCCGCGCGCCACCCTGTTCCTGGTCAATGGCCGGCGCCTGCCGCGCTACCCGATGGTGTCGCTGGAGCAGGGAGGGCTCACCGACCTGGGCGGCATTCCGCTCAGCTTCGTCGAACGCATCGAGCTGGTGCGTGGCGGTGCCTCGGCGATCTACGGCGCTGACGCCATGTCCGGCGTGGTCAACATCATCCTGCGTGACCAGGCCGATGGGCCCGAAGCCATGCTGCAGACCGGCCTGAGCAGCCGGGGCGACGCCGCGCAGTATCGCCTGCAGGCGGCCACCGGCGGCCTGCGCGGCAACGGCGATCGCTGGTTCGCCGGCGTCGACCTGCACCGTGTCGACCACCTGGCCGGCGACCGCCGCGACTGGCATGCGGAGACCTCGCAATACCTGATCGGTGCCTTCGGTGCTGGCCGCTACTGGCCTGCACGGCGCTGCGAAGGACCGTTGAAGCGGCGCGATGGCGCCTGCTGGTTCGACAGTGCGCGCCCACGCTCGCTGCAGCCCGCTTCGGATACCGCGTCGGCCTACCTGCGCTATCGGCATGAACGTGGCGAAGGGCGCTACACCTATGCCGAAGCGCGCGCCAGCCACAACCGCCAGCGCTTCGACCTCGGCCCCACCGCGGTTTCCCTTGCCCTGTATGGAATCACCTTCAACACCGTGCTGCGCGAAGCCGGCAACGTGCGCCCACACGTGCGCGCCACCGACGCCGACGTCACCTTCGGCATTGGCCGTGACCAGGGCCGGCGCAGCTGGGATGCAGGGCTCAGCGCACAGCGCAGCGATGTCAGCCTGTCCACGCCGGGCACCGTGCGTGCCACCCCGTTGATCGAGGCCGCGCAGTCGCTCCGGTTCCTGCCGGGATTCGACATGCTGCCCAGCGACGAAACGGCGTCCTGGTTCCCGATGATCCGCAACCGTGGCCTCACCGAACAATGGCAGGGCTGGTGGGGCATGCAGCGCGAACTCATGCCGTTGCCGGGAGGCAATGCGCAGCTGGCCACCGGCATCGACCTGCGCCATGAGCGCTGGACCTCGCACCCCGATGCGCTGCTGAGCCAGGGTGACCTGGCGCTGGGACTGCCGCAGCAGCAGCGCAGGCTGTCGCGGCAGAGTGGTGGCGCCTACGCCGAACTCGGCCTGCCGCTGGCGCCTGCGCTTCGCATGGACCTGGCCGCACGTTGGGACCGTGACGGTGACTACACGGCACTCTCGCCACGGGCCGGCCTGCGCTGGACGCCGTCGCCGCAGTGGTCATTCCTGCTGGCCAGCGGGCGCGGCTACCGTGCCCCCAGCCTGTTCGAGCAACGGCGCCCGCCCGGCCAGTTCGGCACCCTCACCCTGCCCGCTTCGGATGCGCTGCCGCCGTGTGCGCAGAGCGCCGCGGATGGACGCTGCAGGGTGACCGCAGACGTGGAAGAAAACACCATGCTGAAAGCGGAGAGCTCGCGCAGCCATTCACTGGCCGCGACCTGGTCCCCGAATGATGCGTTCTCGCTGTCGCTGACCCACAACATCGTCGAGCTGCGCAACGAGATCCTCGCACTGCAGCCCAACGATGCGGTCTGGAACCGCGATACCTGGCAGCTGGACGAACAAGGCAGGCTGCGCAGCCTGCGCCTGTCCTTCGACAACATCGGCCGCACCACCTCGCGCAACTGGGTGCTGCGCGGCGAGTACCGCATCGACACCGGCAGCAACGGCCAATGGCTGTTCTCGCTGGATGCACTGAAACAGCAGGAGCTGCGCCGCCAGGTCGACCACGAACCCGCGATCGATCTGCGCGGCCATGTGACGCCAGAGATGGCGGCGGTGCTGAACGTACAGTGGCAGAACAGCCACTGGGACATCGCCCTGCGCGGCAACCAGGTCGGTCGCACCCGCGCCTGGCTGCCCGGTGCCGAGTGCCCGCAGGATCAGGTTGAACAGAACCACTGCATGAACCCCCGCCAGCTGCGCTGGAACCTGCACCTGGCACGCCGCCTTGGCCCGCGCATCGTTGCCGCGCTGGACGTGCACAACGTGCTCGACACACAACCGGTGAACTACCTGGTCGGCAATGGTGGGCAGATGCCCGGGCTGGACGATCCACTGGGCCGCTACTTTCTGCTGACCCTGCAGTTCCGCTGAGCGCAGCACCGGAAAAGGGGACGGAGGGGATTAAGTCGTTTCTGCCACGATGCCGAATACGACTTAATCCCCTCCGTCCCCTTTTTGCTACTTCACCGAGCGGGCGATGGCGTATTGCGCGGCGTAGTAGGTGGACAGCACCAGCAGGCTGGCCAGCGGCAGGCCACCGGCGAAGCGGTCCCAGGCCAGCAGTGAATCGCTGGCTACGAACAGCAGCGCACCTGCGGCGGCCCAGCGTGCACTGCTTGCTTCCACGGCATCGGGCTGCGGGCGGCGCCACTGCCGTGCGAGGGCCAGCACCGCCATCGAGGCCAGCACCACCACGTACGCCAGCACCGGGATGCGCATCGGCGCCGGCAGGTGCGGCCACAGGCCCAGCACATTGAGTGCGGCAAACGCTCCCAGCAGCACGCTGGCAGCCACCAGACCACGCCCGCCGCGCAGTCCATCGCGGAACGCGGCGATGTAGCAGAGGTGGGCCAGCAGGAATGCCACCAGGCCAGGCACGAACGCATCCACCGGCAGCATCAGCGCGATGTCGCCCACGCACGACAGCAGCATGCCGGCCAGCACCGCGCGCCGGTAGAACGGCTGCGCAGGAGTGTGCACCTGCCATGCGATGCCGGCGATCAGCAGCGTCGTGGCCGGCTTCGCCAGCCAGTGCAGCCAGCGTCCATCACCGTGCAGGAACGCGCCGATGATGGCCAGGATCGCCACCAGCAGGATCATGCCGCCGCGGGCGGGCGCTTTCATCGCGCCTTCCACAGCTCGGCCAGGCGATCAGGCGTGCCGGCGATGCGCTCAAGCACCGGGTACTGCAGGCCACCGTGGTAGTCGATGTTCATCGTATCGATGCGGTCGAACTGCTTGACCAGCAGCACGATCGGCGCCTTGTCTCTGGCCGCGTCAGCCACGGCGTCCTTCAGCCGTTGGCTGCTGTACTCGCGGCCGCCGACCGCGATCACCTTCATGCCGGGCGCCAACCCGGCGTTGAACGCCGGGCTGTCCCAGATCACGTCACCCACCGTGCCGCTGTCGAGCACGGTCGCCCCGAGCGAGTAGGCCAGCAATGCGCCCTTGGCGCGCTTTTCCTGTGCCTTGTAGGCGGCGTTCGGGGTATCGCGATAGACCAGCTTCCAACCGGCCAGCGCCAGGCCGCCGGTCAGCGGCCCATGTCCGTCCAGGCGGCCACGCAGGAACGTCGCCCAGTCGTACGGCGCGATGCCGTTCAAGGTCGCGACCACGTCATCGAAGGTGTACGGATTGACGTCCCAGTCCCCATTGCCAACACCGAAGAAGGCGCGCGCAAAGTCGTCCAGGCTGCGGCGGTTGCCGCTCAGTTCGCGCAGCTTGCCTTCCACTTCCAGCCACAACATCTGGCCGCCGGAATAGTAGTCCTCGCTCATCTGGTAGTTGCGGTACGGCAACGTGCGACGCTGGGCGATGGTCGGGTCGTTGGTGGTGTCCTGCAAGGGCCGCCAAGCCAGGCCCGGGCGGCCACGGTCATAAGTGGCGGCCACATTGGCCAGCATGTCGCGCGCCTGCTCGACCGACCACAATCCGGAACGCGCGGCCAATACCTGGCCCCAGAACTGGGTCTGGCCCTCGTACACCCACAGCAGGCTGTCGCCCATGGGAACGTTGAAGCTGGCGGTGGCCAGGTCGGCACCGCGGCGGTACTTGCCGTTCCACGAGTGGGTGTACTCGTGCGGCAGCAGGTCGCGCATCCACGCGCTCTTGTCCCACTCGGTGAAGTAACCCGGCTCGGCGCTGTTCTCGCTGGAGCGATGATGCTCCAGGCCGATGCCACCGAGGCGGTCAGTCAGCGCCAGCAGGAATTCATAGTGGTTGTAGTGGCGCGCGCCATAGAGCTTGTCGGCCTGCTGCACCAGCGCACGGTGGAGCTTGATCTGTGCGTCCGTCGGCTTCAGCGACTTGGCGTCGTCGGCGAACACGTTGAGGTGCACCGGCACCTTCGCGCCCGGGTCGAGGTCGATGCGCTGGTAGTGCTCGCCGGCGAACAACGGCGAATCGACCAGGTGGTCATAGGAAATCGGCTTGAACACCACGGTGTCACCGTCACGGCGCGCGGTTTCCAGCGCGGTGGCGAACGACCAGCCCTTGGGCAGGGTCACGCTGGCCTGCGCCTGCAGCTGGCGCGCATCGACGCCCGCCGGATACAGCGAATTGGCGTTCCACTGCAGGTTGAGCATTTCCGGGGTCATCACCACCCGGCCCTGGCTGCCGCCCTGCGAGGACAGGAAGTCGAAGTGGGCGACGATCTCGCTCACGCCTTCGGGCACGTCCACCTTGAACGCATAGACATTGAACTGATCGCGCTGCCAGGCCAGCGGCTTGCCGTTGGCGGTGACGCGCAGCCCGGCCAGCTTGTCGATCGGGCCGGTGGGCGAATGGTTGCCGGGAATCCACTGCGGATACAGCAGGGTCATCGGGCCGGGTTTGGCCGGCACGGTGGCGGTGACCTTGAAGATGCGGCGGGCCAGGTCACGCGCATCCACGTCGATGCGCAGCAGGCCGGGCGCTGCGGCATTGGTCGGCGGCGCGGCCTGCGCCAGCGCCAATGCAGGCGTGGCGGCCAGCGCGAACAGCAACGACATGGCCAAGGCTCGGGTTTTCATCGGGCAGCGTCCAACAGCGGAGAATTTCCCGATGCTAGGCCTGTGGGATGCGTGGCCCCATGGCCAAAGGTCATGGCCCGCGCGAACGCCGCCAGAAGCGGCAAACCCGGCAACAAGGCCGTGAGCAGCAGATCCACGCCATGCGTGGATGGAGTGCATCCAGAAGCAGTGCGAACCAAGGTTCGCACCCACCAGAGTCAGGCCCGGTCAGTCGACCAGGCGCAGGCGCAGTTCCTTCGGCAGCGCGAACACCATCGATTCCGGCTCGCCATCCAGCTCGCCGACGCCGGTCGCGCCCAGCTCGGCCAGGCGCGCGAGCACGCCATCGACCAGCACCTGCGGCGCCGAGGCGCCTGCGGTGACGCCGATGTGCTGCTTGCCTGCCACCCACGCCGGGTCGATCTCGTGCGCGCCGTCGATCAGGTACGACTCGACGCCCTCACGGCGGGCCAGCTCACTCAGGCGGTTGGAATTGGAGCTGTTCGGCGAACCGACCACCAGCACCAGGTCGCAGCGCTTGGCCAGGTCGCGCACAGCGTCCTGGCGGTTCTGCGTGGCGTAACAGATGTCGTCGTTCTTCGGGCCCTGCATCGCCGGGAAGCGCTCGCGCAGCGCATCGATGATGCCGCGCGTGTCATCCACCGACAGCGTGGTCTGGGTGGTGTAGGCGAAGTTTTCCGGCTGGTTGATCTGCAGCGTGGCGACCTGCTCCACATCCTCGACCAGATAGATCTGGCCGGTGCCGGCCTCGCGGTTCCACTGGCCCATGGTGCCTTCCACTTCCGGGTGGCCGGCGTGGCCGATCAGCACCACGTCACGGCCGGCACGGCAGTGGCGGGCGACTTCGAAGTGGACCTTGGTCACCAGCGGACAGGTGGCATCGAACACCTTCAGGCCACGGCGCTCGGCTTCCTGGCGCACCGCCTGCGAAACGCCATGGGCGCTGAAGATCACCGTGTTGTTGTCCGGCACTTCGTCCAGTTCCTCGACGAAGATCGCGCCGCGCTGCTTCAGGTCGTCGACCACGAAGCGGTTGTGCACCACTTCATGGCGGACGTAGATGGGCGCGCCCAGCGTTTCGATCGCGCGCTTGACGATCTCGATCGCACGATCGACACCGGCACAGAAACCACGCGGGTTGGCGAGCAGCACATCCATCAGTTCAATCTCCCGGCAGCGGCCGGCTTACGGTTTCGGATTGGCATTATCCGCCTTTTTGGCGGACTTGCCGTCGAACAGGCCAAACAGGGCGATGCCGATGGCCCCCACCACGATGGCCGAATCGGCGATGTTGAACGAGGGCCAGGTGTAGCTGCCCACGTACCACTGGATGAAATCGACCACGTGGCCGTGCACCTGGCGGTCGATCACGTTGCCGATGGCACCGCCGATGATCAGCGCATACGGCACCGCGGCCTTCCAGTTGCCGCGGGCGGTGCCGCGCAGCCACCAGGCCATCAGGCCGCTGATGGCGATCGCCAGCGCGGTGAAGAAGTACTTCTGCCAGCCACCGGCGTCGCTCAGGAAACTGAACGCCGCGCCGGTGTTGTAGGTGCGATACCAGTTCCAGAAGCCATCGATGACCACCACCGGCTGGAACTCCGGCAGGCTCGACAGCACCCAGGCCTTGGACCACTGGTCCAGGCCGATGATGGCCGCCGACAGCAGCAGCCAGACCAGGGCGTTGGGTTGCGGGCGCGCAGTGCTCATCAGAACCAGCTCCGCAGTTCGCCGGTGCCGGTGATGTTGCTCACGCAGCGGCCGCATAGTTCGGGATGGTCGGCGTTGCTGCCGACATCGGCGCGGTGGTGCCAGCAGCGCACGCACTTGGCCTTGGTGGTCGGCTGGGCGCTGACGAACACTTCGTCGGTGGTTGCCGGGCGCACCTGCACGTCGCCGCTGATGAACAGGAAGCGCAGTTCATCGGCCAGCGGCTGCCACTTCGCGGCCTGCTCTTCGCTGGCGGCGATGGTGATCTCCGCTTCCAGCGCGGCGCCGATCGCGCCGTTGGCACGCATCGGCTCCAGCACCTTGGCCACCTGCTCGCGCACGGCCAGCAGCTGGTCGAAGTCGGCGGCGTTGAGCTGGGCATCGGCCGGCAGCGGCGCCAGGCCGTCGTACCAGGTGGTGAACAGCACGTGCCCGGCACGCTCGCCCGGCAGGTAGCCCCACAGCTCGTCGGCGGTGAAGGTCAGGATCGGCGCCACCCAGCGGGTGAATGCTTCGGCGATGTGGTACATCGCGCTCTGCGCCGAACGGCGACCGTGCGAGTCGGTCGGCATCGTGTACAGGCGGTCCTTGGTCACGTCCAGGTACAGCGAGCCCAGGTCCACGCTGCAGAAGTTCAGCAGCAGCTGCACGATCTCGGCCATGTTGTAGCCGTCGTAGGCCGCCTTGATCTTCTCCTGCAGCTCCCACGCGCGATGCACGATCCAGCGGTCCAGCGCGACCATCTGGTCGAGAGGACGCAGGTGCTGGGCCGGATCGAAGCCATCCAGGTTGCCGAGCAGGAAGCGCGCGGTGTTGCGCAGGCGGCGGTAGGCATCGGCGTTGCGCTTGAGGATCTCCTGCGACAGCGACATCTCGTTGCTGTAGTCGGCCGAGGCGATCCACAGGCGCAGGATGTCCGCGCCCAGCTTGTTCATGATGTCCTGCGGCTCGATGCCGTTGCCCAGCGACTTGGACATCTTGCGGCCGTGCTCGTCCACGGTGAAACCGTGGGTGAGGCACTGCTTGTACGGGGCGCGCTTGTCGATCGCCACGCCGGTCAGCAGCGAGGACTGGAACCAGCCGCGGTGCTGGTCGGAACCCTCCAGGTACAGGTCGGCCGGCTTGCCGAAGCCGCGCGCGGCGAGCACGCCTTCATGGGTCACGCCCGAATCGAACCAGACGTCGAGGATGTCGGTGACCTTCTCGTAGTCGGCCGCTTCGGCGCCCAGCAGTTCGGCGGCATCCAGCGAGTACCACACGTCGATGCCCTCGGCCTCGACTCGGTCGGCCACCTGCTGCATCAGCTCGACCGAACGCGGATGGATCTCGCCGGTCTGGCGGTGGGTGAACAGGGCGATCGGCACGCCCCAGGTGCGCTGGCGCGAGATGGTCCAGTCCGGGCGACCGTCGACCATGCTCTGGATGCGCGCCTTGCCCCAGGCCGGGAACCAGCCGACGGAGTCGATGGCGGCCAGCGCATCGGTGCGCAGGTTGGCCTTGTCCATCGAGATGAACCACTGCGGGGTGGCGCGGAACACCACCGGCGTCTTGTGGCGCCAGCAGTGCGGGTAGCTGTGGCGGATCGGGTGGAAGGCCAGCAGCGAACCGTTGTCGCGCAGCACGCCGACGATGGCCTCCTGCGCCTTCCACAGGTGCTGGCCGGCCAGCACCACGTCACCGGCCGGCGGGGTCGATTCCAGGTACACGCCACGGCCGTCGATCGGGGTGACTTGACCGGCGTTGTACTTGTCGAGCAGGCCGTACTTCTGGCTGACCACGAAGTCTTCCTGGCCGTGGCCGGGCGCAGTGTGCACCGCACCGGTACCGTCCTCGTCGGAGACATGGTCGCCGTTGAGCACCAGGATTTCGCGCTCCGGGTAGAACGGATGCGCCAGCAGCTGGTTTTCCAGCGCCGCACCGGTGGTTTCACCGTGCAGCACCACTTCATCCACGCCGTAGCGCTGCAGCGCGCGCTCGGCCAGCGCGGCGGCCAGCACCAGCCAGCGGCGCTTGCCGTTGTGGGCCGGGCCTTCGGCCAGCACGTAGTTGATCTCCGCGCCCAGCGAAACGGCCAGCGAGGCCGGCAGCGTCCACGGCGTGGTGGTCCAGATCGGCACGGCCACTTCGACGTCAGCCGGCACGCTCACGCCGAACGCCTGGCCGATGGCCTGCGCATCGCGCGCGGCGTAGGCCACGTCGATCGCCGGCGATTCCTTTTCCTGGTACTCGATCTCGGCTTCGGCCAGCGCCGAACCACAGTCGAAGCACCAGTACACCGGCTTGGCGCCACGCACCAGGTGGCCGTTGGCCACGACCTTGGCCAGCGCACGGATCTCGTTGGCCTCGAAGTCGAAGCTCAGGGTCTTGTACGGGTTGTCCCAGTCACCGGTCACGCCCAGGCGCTTGAAGTCCACGCGCTGGATGTTGATCTGTTCTTCGGCGAACTCTCGGCACTTCTGCCGGAATTCAACCGCGTCGAGCTTGGTGCCGACCTTGCCCCACTTCTTCTCGACCGCGATCTCGATCGGCAGGCCGTGGCAGTCCCAGCCCGGCACGTAGGGTGCATCGAAGCCGGCCAGGTAGCGCGACTTGACGATGATGTCCTTCAGGATCTTGTTGACCGCATGGCCGAGGTGGATGCGGCCGTTGGCGTACGGCGGGCCGTCGTGCAGCACGAACAGCGGGCGGCCGGCGGCGTTGTCGCGCAGCTGCTGGTAGAGCCCCTGCGCTTCCCACTGCGCCAGAATGCCCGGCTCGCGCTTGGGCAGGTCGCCGCGCATCGGGAATTCGGTGGCTGGCAGGTTCAGGGTGGTCTTGTAGTCCTGGCTCACGCAGTGGCTCGCAATCTATGTTCGGAAAGGATGGCGCGCGCCTGTTCGGCGTCGCGGTGCATCTGGTCGGTCAGTGCCGCCAGATCATTGAATTTCTCTTCGTCGCGCAGCTTGGCGACGAACTCCACGTCGATGTGGCGGCCATACAGGTCGCCCTGGAAATCGAACAGATGCGCTTCCAGCAGCGGCTCCACGCCGTCCACCGTCGGCCGCGTGCCGAAGCTGGACACCGAGGGCCACGGCTGGTCGAACACGCCGTGCACCCAGGTCGCGTAGATGCCCGACAGCGCCGGGGTCTTCGGGAAGCGCAGGTTGGCGGTCGGGAAGCCCAGCGTGCGGCCGAGCTGGCGCCCGCGCACCACCCGCCCGCTGATCGCGTACGGACGGCCGAGCAGGTCGCCGGCGCGGGCGAAGTCGCCGTCCTGCAGCAGCTGGCGGATGCGGGTGCTGGAAATGCGCTCGCCATGCAGGTCCACCGCTTCGATCTCGCCGGCGCTGAAGCCCAGTTCGGCGCCCATCTTCTGCAGCAGGGCCAGGTCGCCACGACGGCGGTTGCCGAAGCAGAACTCCGGGCCGATCCACACTTCGCGGGCGCCCAGCCGATGCACCAGCAGCCGCCGCACGAAGTCCTCGGCCGGCATGGCGGCCATCGCCGCGTCGAAACGCAGCAGGCCGATCGCATCGACGCCGAGCTCGCGCAGGATCTCGACCTTGCTGCGCGCCAGGGTCAGCCGCGGCGGCGGCGTGCCCTGGGCGAAGAATTCACGCGGCAGCGGCTCGAACGCCACGGCCACCGCGGCCACGCCCAAGGCGCGCGCGCGGGCGACCGCGTGGCGGACCAGCGCACGATGCCCCAGGTGGAGGCCGTCGAATGCACCGATACAGACCACGCTTCCGTTGGGGAACAGCTCCCCGCCCTCGACGCTTCTGAACAGCCTGCTCATCAACTCTCGTTCCGGCCCGACCGGGGCCGCCGCTTCAATGGTGTAACCCTGAAGTATAGCCGCCACGGGCCGCGATCAATGCCCGCGCAGGTCGCGCGGGCGGAAGCCCATCGCCAGCATCGCCAGCGCATAGGTCGCACCACCGCCACCGACCAGCACCGCCAGGGCACCGATCCGCTCCCACACGCTCATCGCCGAGAAGCCCGGCAGCCAGTACAGCAGCGCCAGCAGCACGCCGACCATGGCCAGGCAGGCCAGCAGCAGGCGCAGCAGATAGCCGCCCCAGCCCGGGCGGCGCTGGTAGACATCGGTCTTGCCCAGCCAGTACCAGAGCAGGCCCAGGTTCAGGTAACTGGACAGCGCGCTGGCAATGCCCAGCGCCAGGTGCAGGCCCGGCTGCTTGCCGATGGCCGCCATCACGCCCTGCGCCTTCAGTTCGTCCGGCACCATCACCTGGTACAGCACGGCCAGCAGGGCGAAGTTGAACACCATGTTGGCCACCAGCGCGGCGATACCGGCGCGCACCGGGGTCTTGGTGTCCTGCCGCGCGTAGAACGCCGGCAGCACCACCTTCAGCAGGGCGAACGCCGGCAGGCCGAAGCTCAGGCCGTACACCGACAACGCGGTCATGCGGGTATCGAAGGCACTGAACTGGCCGTGCTGGAAGATGGTCGCGATCAGCGGCTCGGCCAGCAGCAGCAGGCCGAGCATGGCCGGCACCGAGATCAGCAGGGTCATGCGCAGGCCCCAGTCCAGCGAGCGCGAGAAGCCCTCGCGGTCGGTGCTGACGTGGTGGCGGGCCAGCGCCGGCAGGATCACCGTACCCAGCGCCACACCGAACACGCCCAGCGGCAGCTCCAGGAAGCGATCGGCCAGCGACAGCCAGGACTGCGAGCCGTCGGTCAGCTTGGCCGCGATGACCGTGTCCAGCAGCAGGTTGATCTGCGCCACCGAGGAACCGAACAGGGTCGGCACCATCAGCGTCATCACCTTGCGCACGCCCGGATGGCTCCAGCCCCAGCGCGGCAGGGTCAGCAGGTTGATGCCCTTCAGTGACGGCAGCTGGAACAGCAGCTGCAGGATGCCGGCGGCCAGTACCGCCCAGCCCAGCGCCAGGATCTGCTTCTCCGGGGTACCGCCCAGCCGCGGTGCCAGCCACAGCGCGCCGGCGATCATGCACAGGTTGAGGATGACCGGGGTCAGCGCCGGCATCGCAAAGCGCTGGAAGCTGTTCAGCGCGCCGCCGGCCAGTGCGGTGAGCGAGACGAACAGCAGGAACGGGAAGGTCAGGCGGAACAGGTCGACCAGCAGGCCCTGCTTGACCGGGTCTGTATCAACGCCGCTTGAGAAGACCGAGGCCAGCTGCGGCGCGAAGATCAGCGCCAGCGCGGTGACCAGCATCAGCACCCCACCCAGGGTGCCGGCGGTGCGGGCCATCAGTTCGCGCAGCTCGGCGTGGCTGCGGGTTTCCTTCACTTCCGTGAACACCGGCACGAAAGCGGTGGCGAAAGACCCCTCGGCGAACAACCGGCGCAGGAAATTGGGTACCCTGAAGGCGACCCAGAAAGCATCAGTGATGGCGTTGGTGCCGAACGTGGTGGTCACCACGAAGTCCCGGACAAGTCCAAGGACGCGCGAGACCATGGTCATGCTGCTGAACGACAGCAGGCCCCGCAACAACTTGGGTGAACTCACTCAGCGTCCCTCTTGACAATCGACTTGACGTGCATTTCTTACGCCATCATACTAGCTAGCTTGCTGTTCCCATAACACCGATTTTTTCAGGAAACCACCACCGTGGCCAATATCAAGTCCGCCAAGAAGCGCGCCAAGCAGACCGTCGTGCGCAACGCGCGCAACGTGGCTCAGCGCTCGATGCTGCGCACCGCTGTCAAGAAAGTGATCAAGGCGCTGGACGCCAACGATGCCGCCGGCGCCGAAGCCGCCTTCGCCGTTGCCCAGCCGATCCTGGATCGCTTCAGCGCGCGTGGCCTGATCCACAAGAACAAGGCTGCTCGCCACAAGAGCCGCCTGAACGACCGCATCAAGGCCCTCAAGGCCGCCTGATCCGGCGTTGCCGCCCTGCCCTTCGGGGTTGGGCAGCAGACAAAAGCCCGGCCTCGGCCGGGTTTTTTGTTGCCTGCGATCCGGGCGATCCACGGGGTCCGCACGACCGGTAGTGCCGGCCGCTGGCCGGCAATTGCGAGGAATGCCGGCCAGCGGCCGGCACTACCGGAAAACAAAAAACCCGGCCGAAGCCGGGCTTTTCGCATCGAACCACAACAGCATTACTGCGCGTTGCGGGCTTCCAGCTCGTCTTCCTTCTGGCGATCGAAGAACGCCATGATCCGGCTCATGATCGGGAAGGTACCCTCGCGACCCAGCGCCGACACCAGGAACCACGGCTCCTTCCAGCCCAGTTCGGCGACGATCTGCTCGGCCGCTGCCTTGGCCTCGTCCTCGAACATCAGGTCGGCCTTGTTCAGCACCAGCCAGCGCGGCTTGCTCAGCAGCTCCGGATCGTGCTTCTCCAGCTCGCGCTCGATCGCACGCACCTGCTCCACCGGCGAGATGCCTTCCACGCCACCTTCCATCGGCGAGATGTCCACCAGGTGCAGCAGCAGGCGGGTGCGCTGCAGGTGACGCAGGAACTGCGCACCGAGGCCGGCGCCGTCCGCCGCGCCTTCGATCAGGCCCGGAATGTCGGCGATCACGAAGCTGCGGTAGTTCTCCACCTTCACCACACCCAGGTTCGGGTACAGCGTAGTGAACGGGTAATCGGCCACCTTCGGCGTTGCCGCCGAGACGGCGCGGATCAGGGTGCTCTTGCCAGCGTTGGGGAAGCCCAGCAGGCCGACGTCGGCCAGCAGCTTCAGCTCCAGCTTCAGCGTGCGCTCTTCGCCCGGCTCACCCGGCAGCGCCTGGCGCGGCGAGCGGTTGGTCGAGCTCTTGAAATGCATGTTGCCCAGGCCGCCGCGGCCGCCCTTGGCCACCAGCAGGCGGTCGTTGTGCTGGGTCAGGTCGCCGATGACTTCATCGGTGGCGACGTTGATGACCACGGTGCCGACCGGCACGGTGATGGTCAGGTCTTCACCGCCCTTGCCATAGGCCTGGCGGCCCATGCCGTTCTCGCCGCGCTGCGCCTTGAAGATGCGGTCATGGCGGAAGTCGACCAGGGTGTTCAGGTTTTCGTCGGCGCGGATGTACACGCTGCCGCCCGCACCGCCGTCGCCGCCGTCCGGGCCGCCGAGCGGAATGAACTTCTCGCGACGGAAGCCAATGCAGCCGTTGCCGCCGTTGCCGGCGAACACTTCGATTTCTGCTTCGTCTACCAGTTTCATTGTTTCGATGCCTGCGATGGGCGCGGCATCTGCGCCGTCGCCTTGAATGTAATGCGGGCGCGCGTGGCCCGCAGCCCGGCGCGGCCGGTCTTCCTTTTACCCGGTAACTCTAACGAAAAGCCCCGCCGAAGCGGGGCTCTCCATGCAGCGTGCTCTTCATCCAGCACAGCCATGCCGAGGCACGGGTGCCGTCGATGCCTGGATCAGGCGTCGGCCGAGACGATGCTGACGGTGCGACGCTTCTTGGCGCCCTTGACCGAGAACTCCACCTTGCCGTCCACGAGGGCGAACAGGGTGTGGTCACGGCCCAGGCCCACGCCGGAACCCGGGTGGAACTGGGTGCCGCGCTGACGCACGATGATGTTGCCGGCTTCGATGGCCTGGCCGCCGAAGATCTTGACGCCCAGGTACTTCGGGTTGGAGTCGCGACCGTTGCGCGAGGAGCCTACGCCCTTTTTATGTGCCATGACTGCTTCTCCTGATGCTTAGCCGGCGATGCCGGTGATCTCGATTTCGGTGTAGTACTGACGGTGACCCTGACGCTTCATGTGGTGCTTGCGGCGACGGAACTTGATGATCCGGACCTTGTCAGCACGACCCTGGGACAGGACCTTGGCGGTGACGGCAGCGCCCTTCAGCGCATCGCCCAGCTTCACGCCATCGCTGTCGCCCAGCATCAGGATGTTGTCAAACTTGATCTCGCTGCCGACTTCGACTTCGAGCTTTTCGACGCGGAGCTTTTCGCCCTGCGCCACGCGGTATTGCTTACCGCCGGTGACCAGTACTGCGTACATGACCAGACTTCCTCTGTAGTTATTGTGGTCTATGGACTGCCGCCGTCGAGGGCGGACAGGAGCGGGATTGTACGCAGATCCATGCGACAGGGTCAAGTCAAGCCCTGAACGGCCCGGGAAACCCGGTCGGAACGGGGCCAGATCCCTTTTCACGGCGTGAAAAGGGATCTGACCCCTCCATAAAGCCTTGTCTCACAAGGTGAGACACCGGGCTGGCATTGTCGCCCATTGCCCCCATCTGGTCACCTCGGTAGGCTGACCGATTGCCGTTCCCTGCTGGCCCGGCACCCAGCCAACGCCCCCACAACCGGATCCCCCATGGCGATGGATTTCATCCGCATCCGCGGCGCGCGGACGCACAACCTGAAGAACCTCGACCTCGACCTGCCCCGCGACAAGCTGATCGTGATCACCGGCCTGTCCGGCTCGGGCAAGTCCTCGCTGGCGTTCGACACCATCTACGCAGAAGGCCAGCGCCGCTACGTCGAGTCGCTGTCGGCCTATGCGCGCCAGTTCCTGAGCGTGATGGAAAAGCCGGACCTGGACCACATCGAAGGCCTGTCCCCGGCCATCTCGATCGAGCAGAAGTCGACCTCGCACAACCCGCGTTCGACGGTCGGCACGATCACCGAGATCTACGACTACCTGCGCCTGCTGTATGCCCGCGTCGGCACCCCGCGCTGCCCGGACCACGGCTACCCGCTGGAAGCACAGACGGTCAGCCAGATGGTCGACCAGGTGCTGACCCTGGACCCGGAACAGCGCTACATGCTGCTGGCGCCGGTCATCCGCGACCGCAAGGGCGAGCACGCGCAGGTGTTCGACCAGCTGCGCGCGCAGGGCTTCGTGCGCGTGCGCGTGGACGGCGAGCTGCATGAAATCGACGCGGTGCCGCCGCTGGCACTGCGCCAGAAGCACACCATCGAGGCGGTGATCGACCGCTTCCGCCCGCGCGAGGACATCAAGCAGCGCCTGGCCGAGAGCTTTGAGACCGCGCTGAAGCTGGGCGACGGCATGGCCTCGGTGCAGAGCCTGGACAACACCGAAACCGCGCCGACGCTGTTCTCCTCCAAGTACTCCTGCCCGGTGTGCGACTACTCGCTGCCGGAGCTGGAGCCGCGCCTGTTCTCGTTCAACGCACCGATGGGCGCCTGCCCCGGCTGCGATGGCCTGGGCATCGCCGAATTCTTCGATCCGTCGCGCGTGGTGGTGCACCCCGAGCTGTCGCTGGCCGCCGGTGCGGTGCGCGGCTGGGATCGCCGCAATGCCTATTATTTCCAGCTGATCGCCTCGCTGGCCAAGCACTACAAGTTCGACGTCGATGCGGCGTGGAACTCGCTACCGGAAAACGTGCAGCAGGCCGTGCTGTACGGCAGCGGCGATGAAGCGATCACCTTCACCTACTTCACCGAAGCCGGCGGCCGCACCCAGCGCAAGCACCGCTTCGAGGGCATCATTCCCAACCTCGAGCGCCGCTACAAGGAAACCGAATCGCCGGCGGTGCGCGAAGAGCTGTCCAAGTACATCAGCGAACAGCCGTGCCCGGAATGCCATGGCGCGCGCCTCAACAGGGCGGCACGCAACGTGTTCGTGGCCGACCGCCCGCTGCCGGACCTGGTGGTGCTGCCGATCGACGAAGCACTGAAGTTCTTCAGCGAACTGAGCCTGCCGGGCTGGCGCGGCGAGATCGCCTCCAAGATCGTCAAGGAAATCGGCGAACGCCTGGGCTTCCTGGTCGATGTGGGCCTGGATTACCTGACCCTGGAGCGCAAGGCCGACACCCTGTCCGGTGGCGAAGCGCAGCGCATCCGCCTGGCCAGCCAGATCGGCGCCGGCCTGGTCGGCGTGATGTACGTGCTCGACGAGCCGTCGATCGGCCTGCACCAGCGCGACAATGAACGCCTGCTGGGCACCCTCACCCGCCTGCGCGACCTGGGCAACACGGTGATTGTGGTCGAGCATGACGAGGACGCGATCCGCCTGGCCGACTACGTGCTGGACATCGGCCCGGGCGCGGGCGTGCACGGCGGCGAGATCGTCGGCCAGGGCACCCTGCAGGACATCCTGGAGGCACCGCGCTCGCTGACCGGCCAGTACCTGTCGGGCAAGCGTGCGATCGAGATTCCGGCGCGCCGACACAAGCCGAACCCGAAGATGACCCTGCACCTGCGCGGGGCCAGCGGCAACAACCTCAAGGGCGTGGACCTGGCGATTCCGTCGGGCCTGCTGACCTGCGTGACCGGTGTGTCCGGCTCCGGCAAGTCGACCCTGATCAACGACACCCTGTTCTCGCTGGCCGCCAACGAGATCAACGGTTCCTCGCACCCGATCGCCCCGTACAAGGAGATCGATGGCCTGGACCTGTTCGACAAGGTGGTGGACATCGACCAGTCGCCGATCGGCCGCACCCCGCGTTCGAACCCGGCCACCTACACCGGCCTGTTCACTCCGCTGCGCGAACTGTTCGCGCAGGTGCCCGAAGCGCGTGCGCGCGGCTACTCGCCGGGCCGTTTCAGCTTCAACGTGCGCGGTGGCCGCTGCGAAGCGTGCCAGGGCGATGGCCTGATCAAGGTCGAGATGCACTTCCTGCCGGACGTGTACGTGCCCTGCGACGTCTGCCACGGCAAGCGCTACAACCGCGAGACGCTGGAGATCCTGTACAAGGGCTTCAACATCAACGACGTGCAGGAAATGACCGTTGAGGATGCACTGAAGCTGTTCGAACCGGTGCCGTCGATCGCACGCAAGCTGGAAACGCTGGTCGACGTCGGCCTGAGCTACATCAAGCTGGGCCAGAGCGCGACCACGCTGTCCGGTGGTGAAGCGCAGCGCGTGAAGCTGTCCAAGGAACTGTCGCGCCGCGATACCGGGCGCACCCTGTACATCCTGGACGAGCCGACCACCGGCCTGCACTTCCACGACATCGAAGCGCTGCTGGGCGTGCTGCACAAGCTGCGCGACGAAGGCAACACGGTGGTGGTGATCGAACACAACCTGGACGTGATCAAGACCGCCGACTGGATCGTCGACCTGGGTCCGGAAGGTGGCCATCGCGGTGGCACCATCCTGGTGACCGGCACGCCGGAAGACGTGGCGGCCTGCCCGCAGTCGTACACCGGCCAGTTCCTGGCCCGGATGCTGCCGTCCACCAGCGCGCGACCGGAACGCCCGGCCGCCGTGGCCAACAAGCCCGACGCCCGCCCGCCGCGCAAGGTGAAGCCTGAAAAGCCCGCCAAGGTGGCGAAGAAGGCGGTGGCGGCATCAAGCACCGGCAAGGCCAGCAAGACCGCTGCCGCCAACAAGAAGAAGAAGGACGCCTGATGAGCAGCGAACACAAGATCCTGGCCCGCATCCCGATCAGCGTGCGCTGGCGTGACATGGACAGCATGGGCCACGTCAACAACGCCAAGTACATCTCCTACCTGGAAGAAGCGCGCGTGCGCTGGATGCTGGGCGTGGACGGCGTGTCGATGACCGACCGCATCGCACCGGTGGTGGCCGCGACCAACGTCAACTACCGGCTGCCGATCGTGTGGCCCAACGACATCCTGGTCGAACTGTTCGTCGAGCGCCTGGGCAACAGCAGCGTGACCATCGGCCACCGCATCGTTGACCAGCAGGATGAGTCGAAGCTGTATTCGGACGGCAACGTGGTGGTGGTCTGGATGGATACCCAGACCGGCAAGAGCGCGCCGCTGCCGGAGGCGATCCGCAGCGCGTCGACCTGATTCGCTTCTGGTAGTGCCGGCCGCTGGCCGGCAACCTCCAGATGTATCGCGGATGCCGGCCAGCGGCCGGCACTACCGACACTGTTCAAAGGACTGACATGATCCACCACACCGAACTGCGCGACCTGCTGCCCGGCATGGTCCCCTTCCCCACCGATGTCTTCCCCGCCGACCAGGCCTGGCTCGGCCAGCACCTGTTGCCGCTGTTGAAGATCGACCTGGGCGTGCTGCGCCCGGAACTGGCGGGCCAGGTGGCGACGATGCTGTGCCCGATCGAGCCGTATGACGGCTGTATCGGTGACGACACCGGAGAGCACCACAACGAATTCACCGGCAGCAACTGGATCGCCTTCGAACTGACCGCCGGCAACGAGATGCGCTTCCTCGGCAACGAGGGCTACTTCCAGGGAGACGAAGTGGAAGGCGAGTACGCGAGTGCGCATATCGCCGAGATGCGCGAAAGCCATGCCAAGGCCCAGGCGTACTTCCAGCAACACGGAAAGCTGGCCAGCTATTCGCGCTATGGCGATGGCGCGCCACGCGAACAGGCTTGGCTGGATACCCTTGGCGGCGCGATTTCGTACGGAAACTGGACAGAAACTGCAGAGATACCGGCAGCATTCGAGATCACGATCCTGCCTCCAATGCACGATCGTGATCGCACGGCAGACATGGAAGACGTGACCATCACGCGTGATGGCAATAAATTCTTCGCAGTCGCCGAAGTGGCCGGCTACAACTGGTGCGCCACTGGCGCCGATGCCATCGTCATGCTGTACGAACCGGTAAGCCGCACGGTGCTGTTCTCGTACGACTGGTCATAAGCCACCGTGGTAGTGCCGGCCGCTGGCCGGCATTTCCTGTGTTACCGGCCAGCGGCCGGCACTACCTGATCGTCATTTCGCGGCCTTGCGCACGGTCAACGTGGCATTTACTTCGCCACCGCCTTCCAGCTGCAGCCGCAGTGGCAGCGCCTGCCCGTCCTTCAATGCGCCCTTGCCCTGCATCAGCATCAGGTGCAGGCCACCGGGCTTGAGCTCGGCACGGGCGCCCGATGCCAGCGGCAGGCGCTCGATCGCGCGCATCCGGCTGACCCCGTCAGTGATCGTGGTCTCGTGCAGCGACACATCACCAAAGCTGCTGCTGGCCGCACCGGTAATCACCACCGCCTTGCCGCAGCGGTTGTGGATCACGCCGTAGCCGGCGGTCATCGGCATCGCCGGATTCGGCGGCAGCCGCGCCCAGCCCTGCTCGACGGTGACGCACGTCGTCTCGGCGGCGGATGCCGATGCTGCGGCCGCACACAGAACCCACAGTACGCCAACGAATGGTTTGGTTATCATCGCCCAGGTTCCTTCTTCGCAACGAGACCGCAGCATGACGACGCTCATCGAGGTGATCAACCATGGCCCCATCCGCGAGCTGCGCCTGGCGCGGCCGCCGGTCAACGCACTGGACACCGAACTGTGCCGGCAGTTGATCCACGCCATCGAGCTGGCCATGGCCGAAGATGCGCACGGCATCGTGCTGTCGGGCAGCGAACGCATCTTCACCGGTGGCATGGACGTGCCGCACCTGCTCTCGCACGGCGATGACAAGCACAAGTTGTTGGACACCTGGAACGCCTTCTTCGGCGCCGTGCGCACGCTGGCCGAGAGCCGCATCCCGGTGGTGGCCGCGATCACCGGCCACGCCCCGGCCGGCGGTTGCGTGCTGGCGCTGTGCTGCGACTACCGGGTGATGGCGCGCAGCGCCGAGCCGTCGCGCCCGTATGCCATCGGCCTGAACGAAGTACAGGTGGGCCTGATCGCACCGGAGGGCATCCAGCGCCTGCTGCGCCGCGCGGTGGGCGTGCACCGCGCCGGCGTCCTGCTGACCACCGGCTCGCTGGTGCCGGCCGAACAGGCACTGCAGATCGGCCTGGTCGATGAACTGGCGGAAGGTGACCTGGTGGTGGCGCGCGCGGTAGCCTGGCTGCAGAACCTGCTCAAGCAGCCGCGCCAGCCGATGCTGCTGACCCGCGCCGTTGCCCGCGCCGATCTGCACGAAGCCCTGCACCCGGACCTGATCCAGCTGGACCGCTTCGTCGAAGCCTGGTTCGCCCCGGATGCACAGAACGCCCTGCAGGCGCTGGTGGCACGTCTGGGCAAGTAATCGGTAGTGCCGGCCGCTGGCCGGCTACCTCAGGCGCCGCAGAAGGATCACGAAGCTGCCGGCCAGCGGCCGGCACTACCGATGAGGGGCCGGCCCGCACCGGTATAATCAGGCCTTCTTCATTGCTGTGGCCGCCCCCTTGAACGACACGCCCGAACCCGTCGTCTCCGAGCTGATCGACCTGCTCACCCTGGAGCGGCTGGAGGACAACCTGTTCCGCGGGCAGAGCCGCGACATCGGCACCAAGTACGTGTTCGGCGGGCAGGTGCTGGGCCAGGCATTGGCCGCGGCGCAGGCTACGGTCGACAACGGCCGCCACGTGCATTCGCTGCACGCCTATTTCCTGCGCGCCGGCAACATCGACCACCCGATCGTCTACGACGTGGACCGTACCCGCGATGGCGGCAGCTTCTCGGTGCGCCGGGTCACCGCGATCCAGCATGGCAAGGTGATCTTCTTCTGCGCGGCCTCGTTCCAGCAGGCCGAGACCGGGGCCGAGCACCAGCACAAGATGCCCGAAGTGCCGCAACCGGAAGACATCGAACCGAATCGTCCGCTGCCGGCCGAAGTGCTGGAACGGCTGCCGATCAAGGTGCAGCGCTGGCTGTCGCGCGGCGGCCCGTTCGAGTTCCGCCACGTGTACCCGCGCGACGAACTGAACCCGCCCAAGCGCCCGCCCTACCACCAGGTGTGGCTGCGCCTGAGCGAGCCGGTCGGCGATGCGCCCGAGCTGCACCAGGCGCTGCTGGCCTATGCCTCCGACTTCCATCTGCTGGGTACCGCGACGTTCCCGCACGGCATCAGCTACTACCACCCGCATGTGCAGATGGCCTCGCTCGACCACGCCATCTGGTTCCACCGCCCGTTCCGTGCCGACGACTGGCTGCTGTACTCGCTGGACAGCCCCAGCGCGCAGGATTCGCGCGGCCTGGCCCGCGGCCAGTTCTTCACCCGCAACGGCGTGCTGGTGGCCAGCACCGCGCAGGAAGGCCTGATCCGCGTCGTACCCGACCAGGCAGCGGCAGCCGCCGTGCCGGCCAAGGAGTAATCCGATGCGCCAGATCTTCAGCAGCCAGCGCGTGGAAACCGTCGAAGGCGTGGCCGAGCTCCTGCGCGGGCATGGCATCGAGGTCAAGGTGACCAACGGGCGCTCGTACAAGACCCGCCGCCGCGGCCAGTTCAGCTATACCGACCTGGGCAACGCCAGCGCCTACCCGGCGGTGTGGATCGTGCGCGCCGACGACCAGCCGCGCGCACGCGAAATCCTGCGTGACGCGCGCCTGCTCGACACCACCCGCCGCGACCACCCGACCGCCGAGTTCGCCTTCCGCGACATGCCGGAACAGGGCAGCGGCGGCCGCGGCTGGGCCTGGCGCATCCGCATCGCCCTGCTGGTGGTGATCGCCGGCGTGGCGCTGGTGATCGGCCTGCGCCATCGCGGCACCCCGGCGCCAGCCGCACCGGCCTCTGCCCCGCAGGCGCAGCCGCAGCAGCAGCCCCCCGCCCAACCGGCTCCGCCGGAAGAAGAAGTCCGGGTCCGCATCCAGCCGTCGAAATGACGCACGGGTAGTGCCGGCCGCTGGCCGGCAACCGCAGCCCGCCGGACGGGTTCATGAGGTTGCCGGCCAGCGGCCGGCACTACCGCACTGAAGGCCGGTCACACTTCGCGCGCGGCTCCGTCATGGGACACAATCCCAGCAGGAGAGCCGCCGCCGTGACGACCTTCGCCGCATCGATCGACCAGACCCTGGAACGCGAACTGCCGGCCGCCGCCGGCGGCTGCCAGCATGCCTATGGCCGCATCGTACTGGCCTGCCAGAACACGGTCACCGCCATCGCGCTGGCCATCACCCGCGACCGCCAGGCCAGCGAGGACATCGCCCAGGAAGCCTTCGTGAAGGGCTGGCAGCAGCTGCACCAGCTGCGCAGTTCAACCAGCTTCCTGCCCTGGCTGCGGCAGATCACCCGCAACCTGGCCCGCGACTGGCTGCGCGCGCAGCGTGGCCGGCCGCTGACCGGCGAGGCGGCCGAAGTGGCACTGGGCATGGCCGCCGACCCGGCGCCGGGTGCGGCCGACCGGCTGCAGCGGGTGGAAGAAGAGATCGCCGCCGAAGACATCATTTCCGCGTTGCCGGCCGACAGCCGCGAAGTCCTGCTGCTGTACTACCGCGAAGGCCAGCGTTCGCAGCAGGTAGCCGACCTGCTCGGGCTCAGCGACGCCGCCGTGCGCAAGCGGCTGTCGCGCGCCCGCGCCCAGGTGCGTGACGGCCTGCTGCAACGCTTCGGCGAATTCGCCCGCAGCAGCGCCCCGAGTGCGGCGTTCGCCACGGCCGTGGTGTCGATGGTACTGGTGGCCGCGCCCGGCACCGCCAGCGCGGCGATCCTGCTCGGCACCGGCGTCGGCATCGGCGGCAGCAAGCTCGGCCTCGGCGGCGCCAGTGCAGCAGGCGGCACCGCGATGGGCTCGTTGACTGCCACACTGGGCCAGCTGCACGTGCTGCCGGCCGAAAGCTGGGGCGCAGTCATCGGTGGCGTGGTCGGCGGAGCGATCGGCAGCTATCTGGGCGGGCGCTTCCTGATGTCGTACACCGAGACCGATGCCGAGCGCGCCGATGTGCGTCGCTTCCTCTATCTCAACATCACCACCGGCATGTTCTGGTGCCTGGCGATCCTGCTGGCGGTGATGCTGCAGGTGCCGGTCTGGGCACAGATGGCGGTGCTGGCGGTCGGCCTGGGTGTGGTCAACTACCAGTGCCTGGTACCGCTGCAGCGGGTGATGGCGCCGATGATCGTGCGGGACTCGGCACGGCGCGGGCGCACGGGCATCAACTGGAAATACGAGTCGATGTACGGCCGCACCGGCATCATCGCCATGAACCTGATGGTGATCGCACTGGTGCTGTACTCGCTGGTACGCAGCGGCCGCCTGTAACGGACAACGCCGGCAGTGCGCCGGCGTTGTCGTTGATCATTGCGCTGGCTCTCAGCGCTGCGGCTTCGGCATGGCGCCGTCACGCGGGCCGCCCTGACGCGGACCACCGTGCATCGGGCGCTTGGCCGCATCGAACTCGGCCTTGCTCAGCTGGCCGTCCTTGTTGGTGTCGGCCGCGGCGAACCAGGCATCACGCATCTGCTTCACGCGCAGTTCGCGGTCGGCCTTGTCCAGGTAGCCGTCCTTGTTGAGGTCGAGCTGGTCGAAGCGCGCGGCCAGGCGCGGATCGGCCTTGGCTTCCTCGCGGCTGATGCGGCCGTCCTTGTTGACGTCCAGCTTGGCCCAGCGCTCGCCGCCGTGGCCACGGCGACCGTGCTTCCAGCGCGGCAGTTCATCGCGCGAGAGCTTGCCGTCCTTGTTCTTGTCCAGTTCGTCGAACTTCGCCGCCAGACGCGGGTTGGCAGCGGCTTCGCTGCGGTCGATGACGCCGTCGCCATTGGTGTCCAGCTTGGCCGGGCGCTGCGCCGGCGTGGTCGGGGTGTCGGACGCCAGCGCGATACCGGAAGCGGAGGTGCCGAGCAGCAGGGCCAGCAGCAGGGGGGTACGGATCATGAGGTCACTCCTGGGGATGGGAACAGCGTCGGGGTGATCACTTCACCCTCGGGGGACAACAACGCCCGGGCGCGACATCGGTTGACGTCGCCGCCGGTTCCATTCATCCGGCGGACAGTCGCCGCCACTGCGACGGGCTGGGGCTATGCTGTGCCCATGGCGATGCATGGCGACAGAGACGACGAACTGCGACTTTTCCAGACCGGCGAGCACCCCTGCGGGTACTGGTCGGACCGGGTGGCGCGCGACCTGGTGCTGGACCCGCACGACCGCCGCCTCGGCGGCCTGTACCCGCTGGCGCTGAGCTGGGGCTTCCGCCGCAGCGGTGACCTGGTCTACCGGCCGCATTGCGCGCACTGCCAGGCCTGCGTGGCAGTGCGCATCCCGGTCGCGCGCTTCGCCCCGGACCGCAGCCAGCGCCGTTGCGCGGCCCGCAATGAAGACCTGGAGGTGCGGATCACCGCCGCCACCGCGCGCGACGACCTGTTCGCGCTGTATCACCGCTACCTGGTGCACCGCCACGCCAACGGCGGCATGGACGACCACGGCCCGCACGAGTTCGAGCAGTTCCTGATCGGCAGCTGGTCGCACACCCGCTTCATGGAGATGCGCCTGCCCGGCCACGACGGCCAGCCCAGCCAGCTGCTGGGAGTGGCGGTGACCGACGTCACCGAGCACGGCCTGTCGGCGGTCTACACCTTCTTCGACCCGGAGCACGCCGCGCGCGGGCTGGGTACCTTCGCGATCCTGCAGCAGATCGAATGGGCCCGCCGCGAGGGCCTGCCGCACGTCTACCTGGGCTACTGGATCCGCGGCCACCAGAAGATGGACTACAAGCGCCGCTTCCATCCGCTGGAGGCCTACGACGGCCGCCGCTGGCACGATTTCGACAACGATCTGGACGGGCGCTGACAAACCGCTGACACCGGGCCGGGTGCACAATACGGCCCATGAACGCCAAACCCCTGATCCTCGCCCTGGCCCTGCTCTGCGGCGCCACTGCCCCCGCCTTCGCCACGTCCCCTGCGATGACCGAAAAGCCGTCCGCTGCGCTGCGCCTGGCCACCTACAACACCTCGCTGTACTCCGATGACGCCGGTGGCCTGATCAAGGAACTGGAAGGCGACAGCGAGCACGCACGCAAGATCGCCGCGGTGCTGCAGCAGGTGCGCCCGGACCTGGTGCTGCTGAACGAGTTCGACTTCGACGACGCCCACCGCGCCGCCGACCTGTTCCAGAAGCGCTACCTGGAAGTGGCCCAGCCCGGCGGCGGCAAGCCGCTGCACTTCGCCTACCGCTACCTGGCGCCGGTCAACACCGGCGTGCCCAGCGGCCTGGACCTGGACAACAACGGCGTGGTCGGCGGCGAAGGCCGCAGCCGCGGCAACGATGCCTGGGGCTACGGCCTGCACCCGGGCCAGTACGGCATGCTGGTGCTGTCGCGCTACCCGATCGATGAAGCCAAGGTGCGCAGCTTCCAGCTGCTGAAGTGGAGCGCGATGCCGGGCGCGATCCGTCCGCTTGATCCGCGCACCGGCAAGAGCTTCTACAACGACCACGTGTGGTCGCAGCTGCGGCTGTCGTCGAAGTCACATTGGGACGTGCCGGTGAAGACGCCGGCCGGCGTTGTGCACGCGCTGGTCTCGCACCCGACCCCGCCGGTGTTCGACGGCCCGGAGAAGCGCAACGCCGCGCGCAACCACGACGAGCTGCGCCTGTGGCAGGAATACCTGTCCAAGGGTGACAAGCCGTGGCTGTGCGACGACAAGGGCCAGTGCGGCGGCCTGGCCCAGGACGCACGCTTCGTGATCCTCGGCGACCTCAACAACGACCCGGTCGACGGTGATGGCCGCCATGAGGCGATCGTCGAACTGATCGAGAACGCCCGCGTGCTGCGCTACCCCACCCCGCGCAGCGTCGGTGGCGAGCAGACCAGCCTGGCCTATGCGGCCAAGGGCATCGCGCGCAGGGGCGCGCCGTTCCATGCCACCGGCGATTTCGGTCCGAAGTCCGGCACCATGCGCCTGGACTACGTGCTGCCCTCGACCGGTTTCGAGTACATCGGCAGCGGCATCTTCTGGCCGGCCAATGAAAGCCCGGAAGCGAAGATCGCCGACGGCAGCGACCACCACCTGGTGTGGGTGGATGTGAAGCCGTAAGGCGATATTGATGCGATACCGACCAACGGTCGGTACCCACCGGAATCCGGTAGGCGACGACCGTTGGTCGTCGCTTCTTCTTTACGGGCGCAGTTCGACGCCGATGGCGTCGGCGGCGTCGCGTGCGATCGAACGCGCTTCGTCGATGGTTTCCGCGCGTGCCAGGGTCACGCCGACGCGGCGGTGGCCGTGCACGCTGGGCTTGCCGAACAGGCGCACGGCGGTATCCGGCACCTGCAGCGCAGCAGCGACGTTGTTGAAGTACGGCACGCCTTCGCCATGCGCCAGCAGCGCGCACGAGGCCGACGGGCCGCTCTGGCGGATCACCGGAATCGGCAGGCCGAGGATCGCGCGCGCATGCAGCGCGAACTCGCTCAGCTCCTGCGAGACCAGCGTCACCAGGCCGGTGTCGTGCGGACGCGGCGACACTTCGCTGAACCACACCTCGTCACCCTTCACGAACAGCTCGACGCCGAACAGGCCCCAACCGCCGAGGTCGTCGGTGATCGCACGCGAGATTTCTTCCGCGCGTGCCAGCGCCGCGCTCGACATCGGCTGCGGCTGCCAGCTCTCGCGGTAATCGCCGTCCTTCTGCAGGTGGCCGATCGGCGCGCAGAACGAAGTGCCACCGGCGTGGCGCACGGTCAGCAGGGTGATCTCGTAATCGAAGTCGATGAAGCCTTCGACGATGCAGCGGCCGGCACCGGCACGGCCACCGGTCTGCGCATAGTCCCAGGCCGGGGCGATGTCCGCCTCGCTGCGCAGCGTGCTCTGGCCCTTGCCCGAGGACGACATCACCGGCTTGACCACGCACGGCAGGCCGATCGCGGCCACCGCGGCACGATACTCGGCCTCGGTATCGACGAAGCGGTACGGCGAGGTCGGCAGCCCGAGGGTCTCGGCGGCCAGGCGGCGGATGCCTTCACGGTCCATGGTCAGGCGTGCGGCGCGCGCGGTCGGGATCACCCGCAGGCCCTGCTCCTGTTCCAGCTGGACCAGGGTCTCGGTGTGGATGGCTTCGATCTCCGGCACCACCAGGTGCGGCTGCTCCTGCGCGATCAGCGCGCGCAGGGCCATCGCGTCCAGCATGTCGATCACGTGCGAGCGATGCGCGACCTGCATTGCCGGCGCATCGGCGTAGCGGTCGGCGGCGATCACTTCCACGCCCAGCCGCTGCAGCTCGATGGCCACCTCCTTGCCGAGTTCACCCGAGCCCAGCAGCAGCACGCGGGTGGCGGAGGGGGACAACGGAGTTCCAAGCTTGGCCATGGCGGTTCCAGCAGCGATGTGAAGGCGGGTGGGCATTCTAGCTGGCCGGGCCCCCGGCCACGGCATCCGACGAACGGCAGCCTTCATCTGATATCACTTTGATATCTTTATTCCGAACCCTCAAGGACGTACTGCCATGAAAGAGAAGTCGCTGTCCTCGCTCAACGGCCTCGGCACGCTGGCCGGCGCCCTGCTCGTCGCCCTCGCCGGTGCCGCCGTGTTCGTGCTCGGGGTTGCCGCCAAGGCCAGCACCGGCTCGCCCAACCTGCTGCTGATGCTGCTGGGCGTCCTGCTGGTCGCGGCGGGCATGTTCGTCCTGGCCGGCCTGTACACCATCCAGCCCAACCAGGCCGCGGTGCTCAGCCTGTTCGGCAAGTACGTCGGCACCGTGAAGGACAACGGCCTGCGCTGGAACAATCCCTTCTTCAGCAAGCGCCGGGTCAGCCAGCGCGTGCGCAACTTCGAAAGCGGCAAACTGAAGGTCAACGAGCTGGACGGCAGCCCGATCGAGATCGCCGCGGTGATCGTCTGGCAGGTGGTCGATGCCTCCGAGGCGGTCTACAACGTGGATGACTACGAGAGCTTCGTGCACATCCAGTCCGAATCGGCGCTGCGCGCGATGGCCACCAGCTATCCCTACGACCAGCACGAGGACGGCCAGCTGGCCCTGCGCAGCCACGCCAGCGAGATCTCCCAGCACCTGAAGAACGAGCTGGCCGAGCGCCTGGCCGATGCCGGCGTGCAGGTGATCGACGCGCGCATCAGCCACCTCGCCTACGCCGCCGAAATCGCCCAGGCGATGCTGCAGCGGCAGCAGGCCAATGCGGTGATCGCCGCGCGCACGCGCATCGTTGCCGGCGCGGTCGGCATGGTCGAGATGGCCCTGGCCGAACTGCAGAAGAACGGCGTGGTGCAGCTGGACGAGGAACGCAAGGCGCACATGGTCAGCAACCTGCTGACCGTGCTGTGCTCGGACCGCGGCACCCAGCCGATCGTCAATGCCGGTTCGCTGTACTGAACCACCCTCGCAACGGGGCGCCCCACCGCCCCGCCAGGAGTTTTCATGAGTGAGAAGAAAGCCTATCCGCTGCGCATCAATGCCGAGGTCCTGGCCGCGGCACAGCGCTGGGCTGACGATGAGCTGCGCAGCCTCAACGCGCAGATCGAATACGTGCTGCGCGACGCCCTGCGCAAGGCAGGACGCCTGCCGAAACCCAAGCCATCGCCGGAGGACAAGGAATGAGCAAGCGCTGGAGCTACCAGACCATCGAGGTCAAGACGTCCATGATGGGCCTGCACAAGGCCGAGGACATCCAGGCCGAACTCAGCCGCCAGGGCCAACTGGGCTGGGAGCTGGTCAACATCATCATCCCGGCGCCGATGCGCCCGGCGATGCTGGTGTTCAAGAAGGAGGCCTGAGCCATGGGTGCCAGCGATCCGAAACAGTACGAGGTAGCCGACAGCTCGCCGTTGCGCGTGCTGTGGATCGTGCTGCCGCTGCTGGCCGCCTTCGTGGCCTGCGTGTATGCGCAGCTGTACAAGGCACCGGCCACCGCGCCCTGGATCGAAGTGACGCTCTCGCCGCCCTGGTTCCGCATGGGCGGCAGCGCCGCCTGGAGCCTGCTGGTGATCGCCGCGCTCGGCATCGGTCTGGGCGCGGCCTTCTTCCGCCGCCGGGTGGAACTGGCCGGCGACGTGCTGGATGTGCGCTCGACCCTGTATCGCCGACGTGTTCCGGTGGCAACGCTGCGACTGGACCAGGCGGAGGTGGTCGATCTCGGCCGCGACCGCCGCTATGGCATCCGTTTCAAGACCAACGGCTATGCGATGCCGGGCTTCTATTCGGGTCACTTCCGCCTGCAGGGCGGCGGCAAGGGATTCGCCCTGGTCACCGATCGCGCACGTGTGCTTGCCCTGCCGGTCAGCGATGGCAGCACGCTGCTGCTCAGCGTGGACCGGCCGCAGGTACTGCTCGATGCCCTGCGCAAGGTGGCCGCATCGGCGCCGCGGCAGTAAGCTGCGGCGATGCAACGACGCCCGCCCCTGCTGATCAATACCGCGACCATCGAGTTGTGGCCCGCCGGCCTGCTGCGCGCGCGCAGCAACCTGGACGCGCGCCTGCTGTCACAGGCGCTCTGGGTGCTGCGGCGAAAGCGTGATGGCCGCTATCTGGCGGCCGTACTGCCGCGCGGCGTGCATTCGATGGTGCCACGACTGCCGCGCGAACCCGGGGTCGAGGAAGCGCTGGCACTGCTGGACGCAGTGGCAGCTCGGCCATTCGGGGCAGCGCTGGAAGATCAATGGCTTCCGCTGGCCGGGCTGCAGCAGCGCCTGCAGCAGCTGGGCCTGGACGCCCAGCGCTACGCAGACGACAGCGGCCTGCCGCTGGAGGCCGAACCCTGCCTGCTGCATTTCGCCGGTCGTGACCGCTTCGCCCGCCCGCTGTGGCTGCGCCGCGGCGCTGCGCAGGGCTGGCGCCGGATGCGCCTGCACGCTGCACGGGATGGCGTGGCACTGGACGCGATCTCTGGTTTTCGCAGCCATGCCTACCAGTTGGGCATCTTCGAACGGAAACGGGCGCGCGGGCTGAGCGTGGCGGAGATCCTGAAGGTCAATGCCGCACCGGGCTTCAGTGAACACCACAGCGGCCATGCGCTGGACATCGGCACGCCGGGCGATGCGCCGGCAGAGGAATCCTTCGACGCTACCGATGCGTTCGCCTGGCTGCAGCGCCATGCCGGCGCGCACGGCTTCCAGCTGAGCTACCCGCGTGACAACCCGCACGGCATCGTCTACGAGCCGTGGCACTGGTGCTGGAGACCGGCCAACGGCTGAGCCCCTCGTGGCGGCCGCAAGGCGAAATTCATGGCGCTGTCCGGGCGGGTAGGCTGCGCAGGGGACGCCGTAAATCCGTCCCTGGAGGCTTAGCCGCGCCATCCATGGCGCGGATACCCCTGCCCAGCCCACCCGCCCGGCCTCTGACAGCTTCCGTGTGCATCCGCCACGGAATGGAACAAGAGAGCAAAGGCAAAAGCCGGTCGCTTCGCTCGAAGCCTCTGCAACGGATCAGCGCGCGGCTGTTGGGTCCGCCTTCAAGCGAGCCGAGCACCGCAGGTCCGTCGAGGGCGAAGAGGGCGAAGAGGTGCGTGCGATTCTGTAGAGCCGAGCCATGCTCGGCTGCTCTCCGCACCGTCCCTCGACGGGCCGAGGAGCGCAGGGCACCGGTGCGCAGCACCGGCTCGCGGCCGGCGGCGCGTTTCTTTTGGTTACTTTTCTTTTCGCGCGAAAAGAAAAGTAACGCCCATGAACCATCACGATCGCATCAGCATGGATCGAATCGACAGCCCGGCTGCCGTCACCGCCTCAACGCATTGATCGCCAGCAACACCCATCCGGCCATCATGCTGGTGCCGCCGATCGGCGCCATCCGCGTCGGCCACTGCCATAGCGCCCCGCCCACCAGGCTGCCGGAAAACAGCAGCACGCCCAGCAGCAGTACGTACAACGCCAGGTGCGCGATCGCCCCCTGCGCACGCGGGCCCAGCGCCACCAGCACCGCACCGTGCGCGAATGCGTACAACGCTGCCATGTTCAGATGCTGCTGCGCCAACGGATCGGCCACCCCATGCGAGGCATAGGCGGACAGGCCGATCGAGGCGGCGGCCAGCAATGCCCCCAGGCAGGCCAGCAGGGAAGGCTTACGGGCACGGCGTTCGAGATTGAACATGAGGGCTCCTTGCGCAACGCCCTTGCCGGGCGCCAGATGAAAAAAAACGCGCCGCAAGAAGCGGCGCGTTTTCGTGTCCAACACTACATGGGTCAGCCGAGGCTTACTTGACGGCCCAGTAGATGTCGTAGGTACCGTCCTGGGTGAACGACTTGTCGATGCCGTCCTTCCAGGTCTCGTACGGACGGTCGATGACTTCGTTGCCCGAGGTCACGGCCCAGGCACGCAGGCCGTTGCGGGCCACGTCCAGACCTGCCATGTGGCCAGCGTAGGCCGCATGCGCCGAACGGTGCGGAGCAACGTGCACGTACTTGACCGGAGCGCCGCCGTCGATCTTGACGGTCAGCTCTTCAGCGGTGGCACCTTCAGCACCCTTCTTCTTCACCGGCTGGGCGATGTCGAAGGCGTACTTCTCAGCACCGAAGTCGGTGGTGATGATGCGGAACGGGCCGGCGGCTTCAAGGCCATTGGCCTCCATCACGCGCTTGATCCACTCCTGGTTGTCCTTGATGGACTTGGTGATCGTGTCCTGACCGCGGTCCACGTTACCGGCGTTGACGACCAGCAGGTCTTCAGCCGGCACATCGACGATGGCCAGATCGGTCAGCGGCGCTTCCGGGGTGCGGTAGTCGACGTTCGGGACGGTGGCGAGCATGTTGGCCATGCGCGACAGGCCCATCTTGATGTCGTCGCCAATCTGGCGGCTGACATACAGGCCGGCATAACGACCGAACAGGTCGAAGCCGTACTTCACCGAGTAGTCCTGGGTGATCTTGACGTTGCGGCCACCCTTGCCGGTCGGCTCCAGGGTGAAGGTCGTGACCTTGTCGTGACCCTTGGTCGGGTCTTCGATGGCGATCGCAACGCGCTTGTTCTCTTCGGCTTCGGTGATCTTCCAGGAGCCGGTGCCCAGGTCCTTGGAGGTGAAGTCGAGAGTGGCACCGACGCCGGAGGCCGGGCCGGACAGCTTCAGTTCAACGGCGGGATCGCGCAGTACCAGCGGGTTCCAGTCCTTGAAGCGGCGCAGGCTGCTGACCGTGTCGTACACGATCGTCATCTTGCGGTTGGTCTCGATGCTTTCGGTGATGTGACGCTCGCCCGGCAGACATACGCCAATGATGACGAACAGGCCAGCCACGATCCCCAAGGCGATCAGGAACTCGATAATACGGGTCATTCAGAGAGTCTCCGGGGCCGATCCCACGGCCGGGTTGATTGAAGCGAAGCGCCAATCCTAGCAGGCTTCGCGGGCATTGTTTATCGGGATTGGCGCACCGGTTTCCCTGCCGGCTGCGTATTTGTATGGACAAAGAATTCGAAGGGTAACGCATACCGCCACCCGCCAGTAGGGGGCGCGCTTGGCCGGAACCCCCGGCCGTCGCCCAAGTTGTTGTACCGGAACGATTTTCCCTAGACCAGCTGGAGTTCGAACGCCTTCAGTACGGCGCGCGTACGGTCGCGCACGCCCAGCTTGGAAAGGATGTTGGACACGTGGTTCTTGATCGTGCCTTCGGCCACGCCCAGCGAGTTGGCGATCTCCTTGTTGGAGAATCCGCTGGCCATCAGCCGCAGGATCTCGGTCTCGCGGTCGGTCAGCGGGTCGGGCCGGTCCAGGCTGACGAACTCGTTGCGCATGTGCTCCAGGCCGGACAGCAGCCGCTGGGTCACCGCCGGCTGCACCAGCGAACCGCCATCGGCCACGGTGCGGATGGCCCCGACCAGCTGCGCCAGGGTCACGTCCTTGAGCAGGTAGCCCTTGGCACCGGCCTTGAGCCCTGCCAGCACCAGCTGGTCGTCATCGAAGGTGGTGAGGATGATGGTCGGCGGCAGCTGCTCCTGCCTCGACAGCACCTGCAGCGCTTCCAGCCCGGACATCACCGGCATGCGCATGTCCATCAGGACCACATCGGGACGCATCTGCGGGATCAGTTCGACCGCCTGCCGGCCATCGCCGGCCTCGGCCACCACCTCGATGCCATCATCGAGCGCCAGCAGGGAGCGGATTCCCTGCCGCACCAGGGTTTGGTCATCGACCAGGCAGACGCGAATCATCAACGTACTCCTTCAGGAACCTTGGTAAGGGCGGCCACCAGCACCGTTGCCGGCACCGTCGCCCGCAGGCGGAAGCCTTCGCCGGGACGGGTCTCGACCTGCAGCTGGCCACCACATTGTTGCAGGCGCTCGCGCATCCCGCGCAAGCCATTGCCCACATTGACCATTTCCGCGCCGACGCCGTCGTCGCGGGCCTCCACCACCACCCGGTCAGGTGCTTCACGGTACACCTTGATCCACAGGTGGCGGGCGCCGGCGTGGCGCACGGCATTGGTGATGATCTCCTGGGTGCAGCGCAGCAGCACGTGGGCCCGCTGCGGGTCCTCCACGTTCAGGGGATCCTCGATCTCCAGCTGGATGTCCAGCGAGGGTACGTTCTCGGTCAGCGGGCGCAGCGCCGCGGCCAGGTCGATGGCGCCGGTCTCGCGCAGCTGGCTGACCACCTCGCGCACGTTGCCCAGCAGCAGCTTGGCCAATGCGTGGGAACGCTTCACATGCTCCAGCGCCTGGCCGTCGGCCAGGTGGCCGGCCACTTCCAGGTTCAGGGTCAGCGCGGTCAGCTGGTGGCCCAGCAGGTCATGCAGCTCGCGCGAGATGCGCGTGCGCTCATTGACCCGGGCGCTCTCGGCCAGCAGGGCGCGGGTGGCACGCAGTTCCGAGTTGAGCCGGCGCTGTTCGTCGCGGGCCTCGGCCTGGCGACGGGCCACCAGTGCGATCACGAACACGAAGCTGGAGAAGCCCATGTAGCCCACCGCCTGCAGCACGGCGATGAACGGCGGGAAGCCCAGCGGCTGGATGTAGACCGGCAACACCGCCAGGTTGCTGGCCACCAGCCAGACCACGCCGATGCGCGGCCCCAGCAGCCATGGCAGCAGGCCGGCCACCACCATCAGCAGGATGCTTCCCAGCGCGGTACCGGAAAAATAGCTCACGCCGATCGCGCAGGCGGTCAGCAGGATCAGCGCCGCGTGGTCGAAGAAACCCGGACGGCCCTCGCCCAGCGAGCGGGTCAGCGCCCAGTACACGATGCCGAAAGCCAGGTAGGCCGAGGCCCAGGGAATGATGCGGAAGCCGGCTTCGCCGTCCAGCGTCTCCAGCGTCAGCGAGACAGGATCGATCAGGTAGATCGCGAGCCAAAGGCCGACGGTGCCCCAGGTGAACAACCCGGAGTAGCGCAGCATCGCATTGTGGTTCAGTCGGGCCAGCATCCCTCATCGTAGCCCGTGCACGGCCGCTCCCAAGCGCCGAAAGTCATGCTCGGGCATATCCCCTGTTCATGCCGCAGCCCACCCCGGGCATGCAATAATCGTGCGCAGGGTCCCTTGATGGACCAACCGCGTTACCCCACGGAGTCACAATGTCGATTGTCATCCGCGACGTGCGCGAGCACGAGCTCGATTCCGTCCTGGCTTTGAACAACAACGCTGGCCTGGCCATCCTTCCCCTGGATGCGGCCCGCCTGCGCCTGTTCTACGAAACCGCTGAGTATTTCCGCGTCGCCGAGCGCGACGGCAACCTGGCCGGATTCCTGATCGGCTTCGGCAGCGACAGCCAGCACGACAGCAGCAACTTCGCCTGGTTCAAGCAGCAGCTGGACACCCCGTTCTTCTATATCGACCGCATCGTGGTCGCCAGCCGCCGTCGCGGCGGTGGCGTCGGCCGTGCGTTCTATGCCGACGCCCAGAGCTTCGCCGAGCTGCGCTACCCGCAGATGACCTGCGAGGTCTTCCTCGACCATGGCGCCGATGCCGCCCTGCTCTTCCACGGCAGCTTCGGCTTCCGCGAGCTGGGCCAGAACACCATGGCCCAGGTCGATGTGCGTGCCAGCATGCTGGCCAAGGAACTGTGCAGCTACCCGTGGGTGCAGGAAACCTACCGCGGCAAGCTGCCGGATGTGGCATGGACACGCGCCCGGCAGCTGCCGGCGCAGGCACAGCGGCCGACGGGGACCTGAGCGTGGCGGTGAATTTCGATTACGAACAGGCCGGTGAACTGAAGATCGGCCAGGTGGGCATCGCCAACCTGCGCATCCGCACCCTTGATGTCGAACGCCTCGTGCAGGAAATGCGCGAGCGCGTGACCCGCGCACCGAAGCTGTTCGGCCGCGCTGCGGTGATCCTCGATTTCGGCGGCCTGAGCCAGGTCCCGGACGTGGCCACCGCACAGGCGCTGGTCGACGGCCTGCGCAGCGCGGGCGTGCTGCCGGTGGCACTGGCCTACGGCACCAGCGCGGTCGATCTGCTTTCGCAGCAGCTCGGCCTGCCGTTGCTGGCCAAGTTCCGCGCGCAGTACGAGCGTGCCGAAGCCGAACCGGCCCCGCCGGCGCCCGCGCCGGAACCGCGTCGCGCCGTCCGCGCCGAGCCCAAGCCGGCCCCCGCCGCGCCGGTGGCCAAGGTCGCCGATGCCGCCGCGCCGCAGCCGGGCCGCATGCAGCTGGGCAACGTGCGTTCGGGCCAGCAGCTGTACGCGGAAAACTGCGACCTGACCGTGATGGCCACCGTCGGCGCCGGCGCCGAGGTCATCGCCGATGGCAGCATCCATATCTACGGCACCCTGCGCGGCCGCGCGCTGGCAGGAGCCCAGGGCAACACCGCGGCACGCATCTTCTGCCGTGATTTCCATGCGGAACTGGTCGCCATTGCAGGCCATTACAAGGTACTGGACGATGTGCCGGACAACCTGCGCGGCAAGGCCGTGCAGGTATGGCTGGAACAGGACCAGATCAAGATCGCTGCGCTGGACTGACGCAGCACCCAAACAGAATCATCAGGAGAAGTCCTTTGGCTGAAATCATCGTAGTCACCTCCGGCAAGGGCGGCGTCGGCAAGACCACTTCCAGCGCGAGCCTGGCCTGCGGCCTGGCGCGGCGCGGCAAGAAGGTGGCGGTGATCGACTTCGACGTCGGCCTGCGCAACCTCGACCTGATCATGGGCTGCGAACGCCGCGTGGTGTACGACTTCGTCAACGTCGTGCACGGCGAAGCCACCCTCAAGCAGGCCCTGATCAAGGACAAGCGCTTCGACAACCTGTACGTGCTGGCTGCCTCGCAGACCCGCGACAAGGACGCGCTGACCCAGGAAGGCGTGGGCAAGGTCCTGAAGGACCTGGCCGCCGACGGCTTCGACTACATCATCTGCGACTCCCCGGCCGGCATCGAGAAGGGCGCCTTCCTGGCGATGTACTTCGCCGACCGCGCGGTGGTGGTGGTGAACCCGGAAGTGTCTTCGGTGCGCGACTCCGACCGCATCATCGGCCTGCTCGATTCGAAGACCCACAAGGCCGAGTCCGGCCAGGACGTGCCGGCCTTCCTGCTGCTGACCCGCTACACCCCGGTGCGCGTGGAAAGCGGCGAGATGCTGAGCATCGCCGACGTCGAGGAAGTCCTCGGCCTGAAGGCGATCGGCGTGATCCCGGAATCGGGCGACGTGCTCAACGCCTCCAACAAGGGCGAGCCGGTGATCCTGGATGTCGAATCCGCTGCCGGCCAGGCCTATGAAGACGCCGTCGCGCGCATCCTCGGCGAAGAACGCCCGATGCGCTTCACCAACGTCGAGAAGAAGGGCTTCTTCAGCAAGCTGTTCGGAGGGTAAGCATGGGCCTGTTTGATTTCCTCAAAGCGAAGAAGACCACCGCCGAAACCGCCAAGAACCGCCTGCAGATCATCATCGCGCAGGAACGCAGCCACCGCGGTGGCCCGGACTACCTGCCGCTGCTGCAGCGCGAGCTGCTGGAAGTGATCAAGAAGTACGTGAACATCGACGTCGATGCAGTGAAGGTCGACCTGGTGAAGGATGGCCAGCACGACGTGCTGGACATCTCCGTGGCGCTGCCTGAAGGCCCGGACAAACCCTGATGCCCTGCCCCGCCCGTGCCTGCATGGGCGGGGCCGCGTGACCCGCATGACCGATACGACAACCGCCGTGGACATCACCTGCGTGGGCGACATCGCCTTCGCCGATGCGCAGTGCCTGCTCGCCGCGCATGGCCTTCGGCTGCACCACGTGGCCGCCGGTGAACCGATTCCCGGCAGCTACTGGGGCGAACCGGAGGCGGGCATCATCGCCAGCAACGTGTACGTGCGCGATGACACGCCCGTGCACTCGATGCTGCACGAAGCCTGCCACCTGATCGTGCTGCCGCCGGAGCGGCGTGCGCAGGTGCACACCGATGCCACCGACTCGGTGGCCGAGGAAGACGCTACCTGCTACCTGCAGATCGTGCTGGCCGGGCAGCTGCCCGGTGTCGGCAGCGAACGGCTGATGGCCGACATGGATGCGTGGGGGTATACGTACCGGCTGGGGTCTACGAAGGCGTGGTTCGAGCAGGATGCCGAGGATGCGAAGGCATGGCTGGTCGAACGCGGCTTGCCGGTGGCGTAAAGCCGCGGGCGCGGTTGGCCACGGGCGCGTGGCGACGCGCCGAACCTTGCGGCGCCCAACTTTTCACTCGGCGCGGTTCGAGCAGGACGCGGAAGACGCGAAAGCCTGGTTGATCGAACGCGGCTTGCCGGTGGCGTAAAGCATCGGTAGTGCCGGCCGCTGGCCGGCAATTTCCTGAAACTGTGAAGCATCGCCTGGTTGCCGGCCAGCGGCCGGCACTACCCGCTCAGCCCTGCCCGGCCAGCGCGCGCAGGGTGATGCCGACGACGTAGGCCAGATAGGTGCCGGTGGCGTAGCCCATCGTCCCCAGCAGCACGCCGACCGGCGCCAGGGCCGGATGGAACGCCGCGGCCACCACCGGCGCCGAGGCAGGGCCACCGATGTTCGACTGCGAACCGATGGCGAAGTAGAAGAACGGCACCTTCAGCAGCTTGCCCAGGCACCACAGCAGCACGATGTGCACGGCGATCCAGATCAGGCCGAGCAGGAACAGCCACGGGCGGTCCAGCAGCGCCAGCAGATCCATCTGCATGCCGATGCAGGCGATCAGGAAATACAGCAGCAGCGAACCCAGGCGCGAGGCGCCCGCGCCTTCCAGGGTGCGCGCACGGGTGAAACTGAGGCCCAGGCCCAGCGTGGTCGACAGCACCACCACCCACACGAATGGCGCATCCAGGCTGAACTGTGCGGCCCAGCTGACGTTGATCTTGAACCATGCGGCCAGCGGTGCACCGATGGCATGCGCCAGGCCGACGCCACCGAAGGCCACCGCCACGATCAGCATCAGGTCGGTGAGGCTGGGAATTCGCTCGTGCTCGGCCTGGAAGCGCGCGATGCGCTCCTTCAGTTCATCGATGGCCGAGGTATCGGCGCCACTGCGCGCATCGATCTTCGCCGCGCGCCCGGCCAGGAAGATCAGCGCCGCCATCCACACGTAACCGACACCGACATCGACCACGGCAAACTGGCCGAAGGTGGTGGCGTTGACGTCGAACACTTCGCGCATCGCCAGCATGTTGGCACCGCCGCCGATCCAGCTGCCGGCCAGCGCAGCCATGCCGGCCCAGGTATCGCCGGCCACGGTGTCGGGATGGATCGCGCGCATCACCAGGAAGGCCACCACGGCACCGAGCATGATGCTGGCCGAAGCGCCCAGGTACATCAGCACCAGCTTCGGGCCAAGCCGCAGGATGCCCTTGATGTCCACCGCCAGGGTCAGCAGGATCAGCGCCGCCGGCAGCAGGATGTCGCGCGCGATCGGGTTGTAGAGCCTGGTGTTCTGGCCGTCGATCAGGCCGACGGTGTTGTAGATGCCGGGAATCAGGTAGCACAGCAGCAGTGCCGGCACGAAGGTGTAGAAGCGCTTCCACAGCCCCTGCTCGCGCGAGGCGGTCCAGAACACGGCGCCGAGGGTGGCGGCGATCAAACCGAAGACGACGATGTCGTTCTGGATCAGGGCGGTCGAAGGCATGCAGGCGCTCTGGGTAGTGCCGGCCGCTGGCCGGCAATCTGGCAGGGGTGGGGAGCAGAATGGGGTTGCCGGCCAGCGGCCGGCACTACCAGAAAGCAGAGCGCCGCCCCGAAGGGCGGCGCCGGAGGCGCTTACTCGCCGATGTGCTGCTTCAGCCAGGCATTGACGGTGTCATGCCACAGGATGCTGTTGTTCGGCTTCAGCACCCAGTGGTTCTCGTCCGGGAAGTACAGGAACTTCGATTCGATGCCCTGCCGCTGTGCCGCGGTGAACGCAGCCAGCCCCTGCTCGACCGGAATGCGGAAGTCCTGCTGGCCGTGGATGACCAGGATCGGCTTCTTCCAGTCCGCCACGTGGTTGACCGGGTTGAACTTCTCGTAGTTCGCGGCCTTCTGGTACGGCGTACCGCCCTGCTCCCACTCGGTGAACCACAGCTCTTCGGTGGCGTAGCCCATCATGCGCTGGTCGAACACGCCGTCATGGTTGACCAGGCACTTGAACGGGCCGTTCCAGTTGCCGGCGATCCAGTTGACCATGAAGCCACCGTAGCTGGCGCCCAGTGCACAGGCCTTGTCACCGTTGAGGAAGGAATACTTCTTCAGCGCCGCGTCCCAGCCCTTCTGCAGGTCTTCCAGCGGGCGGTCGCCCCAGTGCTGGCTGATCGCATCGGTGAAGGCCTGGCCGTAACCGGTGGAACCGTGGAAGTCGATCATCACCACCGCGTAGCCCTGGCCCGCGTACGTCTGCGGGTTCCAGCGGTAGCTCCAGCCGTTGCCGAAGCTGCCCTGCGGGCCGCCGTGGATCAGGAACGCGACCGGGTAGGACTTGCCTTCCTGGTAGTTGTGCGGCTTGACCACGTAGCCGTGCACGGTGTCGTTGTTCCAGCCCTTGAACTCGAACTGCTCGTAGTCGCCGAAGGACACGTCCTTCAGCACCTCGCCAGCGGCCGGGGTCAGCGCGCGCAGCTCGCCGATCGGCTGGCCAGCGGCCGGCAGCAGGCCGACCAGCACCTGGTCGTTGCTCTTCAGGCTGTTGCGGGTGATCGCCACGCTGTTGCCGGCCACGTCGACCGCGGTCACGCTGCCGTCGCCGATCAGCTTGGTGGCCTTGCCGCTGGCCACGTCGATCTGGAACAGCGGGTGTTCGCCGAGGTCATCGGCGGTGGTGTAGATGCTGGCGCCATCGGCGGACAGGGCAATGCCACCGGCCGAGCGATCCCACTGCGGGGCGATCTCGCGGGTCTTGCCGCTGGCAAGGTCCATCGCCATCAGGCCGAAGCGGTCGGCCTCGAAGCCCGGGCGCTTCATCGCGCGGTAGAACAGGGTCTTGCCGTCGGCGCTGAACACCGGGCCGGCATCCCAGGCCGGGTTGGACGCGGTCAGGTTGACCGGTGCCTGCTTGCCGGCGGCGTCGAAGCGGTACAGGTCGAAGTTGGTCGACCACGGCTCCTGCTTGCCAGCCACGCGGATGCTGGCCACCACGCTGGCGCCATCCGGCGACCACGCGAAGTCATCATTGCCGCCGAACGGCTTGGACGGTGCATCGCCATCGATGGTCGCGCTCAGCGCCGACGCACCCTTGACCGGACCGGCCTTGGCCGCCGGCAACGGCGCCACGAACAGGGTGTTGCGGCGGCCGTCATTCCAGGTATCCCAATGGCGCACGAACAGCGAATCGAAGACCTTGCCGCTGGCCTTGGCGTCCTTGTTGTCCTTGAGCTTCTTCCCGGTGCAGGCCAGGTCCGAGGCGCACGCCTGGAACACGCCGGCGCTGAACAGCACGCGGTCGTCCTGCGGCGACACGTGGTAGCTGTCCACGTCGACCGCGAAATCGGTCAGCTGGCGCGGGGTGCCACCGCTGATCGGCTGTGCGTACAGCTGCTGGCTGCCGTTCCGGGCGCTGAGGAAGTACACGGTCTGGCCATCGGCCGACAGCGAAGCGGAATTGACGTTCCAGCCAGCCGGGGTGATCTGCTTCGGCGGTGCCGCATCACGGGTAAGCAGGTTGCGTGCGAACAGCGCGGTGGAGGCCTTCAGGTTGGCGTCCACGCTGCGCTTGGCGAACACCACGGTGCCACCGTCCGCGGTCAGTACCGGCGCGGAGACGCGGTCCATGGCCACCATGTCGCGGACTTCCAGGCCACGGGCAGCGGCAACGCTGGGCAGGGCGGCCAGCAGGCTCAGTGGCAGCAGGGCATGACGCAGTTTCATCGGGGTCTCCGCAGGACGGCAAAAAACCGATGTTAGGCCCGTGCGACCGAGGCTGCCAAGGCCATCGGTCATGGCTGCGTGCGGGCAGCCGCCAGAAACAGCAAACCCCGCCGGGGCGGGGTTTGCGGTAGTGCCGGCCGCTGGCCGGCACTCATGGGCCTTCATGGGTTCCGGGGTTGCCGGCCAGCGACCGGCACTACCCATCAAACCTGGAGTCAGAGCCCTTCCCTGCCGGAAGGGATCCGACCCACCCCTTACGCCACGGCGCGCTTGCCGGTGCGGTAGATCAGCCAGCCGACCAGGAACAGCACGGCCAGGCCGATCCACTGTGCGCCCGGCAGGTGGAACGGCACGGCCAGCACGTCGGCGCGGCTGCTGACCACGATCGGCACGGCGATGGCGATGCCCATCAGCGCTTCGCCGGTAATCAGGCCGGCAGCGAACAGCACGCCCGGCTTGTGCACGCGGTCGCGGCCCTCTTCGTCATCGGCGCGCACCTTGTGGAAACGCTCGACCAGGTGGGCAATCAGGCCACCCAGGAAGATCGGCACCATCAGCTCCAGCGGCAGGTAGATACCGATGGCGGCGGCCAGCACCGGCACGCGGAAACGTGCGTTGCGCGACTTCAGCCAGCTGTCAAAGGCAATGATCGCGGCGCCGACCACGGCACCGATGCCGATGAAGGTCCAGGGCAGCTCACCACCGAACAGGCCCTTGGCCACCGAGGCCATCAGGTTGGCCTGCGGCGCGGCCAGCGCGTTCGGGTGCAGCTCGGACTTCACGCCGATGCCGTAGGCGGTGGCCAGCAGGTTCAGCACCGGGGCCATGATCAGCGCGCACGAGAACGCACCGATGCCCAGCATCAGCTGCTGCTTCCACGGGGTGGCGCCGACGATGTAGCCGGCCTTGAGGTCCTGCAGGTTGTCACCGCCGACCGCGGCGGCACAGCACACCACTGCGCCGATCATGATCGCGGCCACCGCACCCAGCGGCGCACCGAAGGCACCGACCGGCTGCAGGCCATCCTTGCCCAGCAGCAGCACCAGCACCGCCGAGGCGAACAGGATGGTGGAGATGGTGATGCCCGAGACCGGGTTGTTGGACGAACCGATCAGGCCAGCCAGGTAGGCCGAGACCGAAACGAACAGGAAGCCGGCGACGATCATGATGAGGGTCATCGGGATCGACACATGCCACTGGCCGACGATGGCCTGGTACAGGGCCAGCAGCGGCAGCACGAAGACCACCAGTGCCACCAGCATCCACTTCATCGGCAGGTCGCGCTCGGTGTGCGCCAGTACCGGGCCACCGCTCTTGCGCGCAGCCGCGAAGCCGCTCTTGACGCCGTTCAGCAGCGACTTGCGCAGCGAGATCAGGGTCCAGATGCCACCGATCAGCATCGCGCCGACGCCCAGGTAGCGCATCTTCGCGCCCCAGATGGCGAACGCGGCCTCGGTGGACGAGGCGGTGGCGACCGACGCAGCCAGGGCCGGATCGGTGTTCATGAAGAATGCCTGGTAGATCGGAATGGCGATGTGCCAGGTCAGGATCGAACCGGACACCACCACGATGCCGACGTTGAGGCCGACGATGTAGCCCACGCCGAGCAGCGCCGGCGACAGGTTGGTGCCGATGAAGGCGGTGATCTTGGAGCTGCCGACGTAGGCCGAAGTGGCCCAGGCATCGGGGATCAGGCGCAGGCCGCTTTCGGCGGCCAGCTTGACGAAGGCGCCGATGACAGCCGACAGGCCGAGGATCTTCAGGCCCGGGCCGGGGTTCTCACCGGCCTTGAGCACTTCGGCCGCGGCCTTGCCTTCCGGGAACGGCAGCGGGTCTTCGACGATCATCGAACGGCGCAGCGGCACCGAGAACAGCACGCCCAGCAGGCCGCCCAGGCCGGCGATGCCCAGCACCCACCAGTACTTGAAGTCCGGCCAGTAGCCCATGATCACCAGCGCCGGGATGGTGAAGATGACACCGGCGGCGATCGACGAACCGGCCGAAGCGCCGGTCTGGACGATGTTGTTTTCGAGGATGGAACCACCGCCCAGCAGGCGCAGCACGCCCATGGAAATGACCGCCGCGGGAATGGCGGTGGCGATGGTCAGGCCTGCGAACAGACCGAGATAGGCGTTGGCCGCCGACAGCACCACCGCCAGCACGATGGCCAGGGCCACTGCGCGGAAGGTGAGCTGCTTGGGCGCAGCGTCGTGGTTCATGGAAGCCCCTGCTGGCAAAAAATCCTGGTCACGCTAGCGTTCAGGGGGCGTCACGTCCAGTGCGGTTCGGGAGGGTTGCAGCCGGGTCGCCGGTGGGATAGTCGCTTTTGACCAAACTCGGCCAACGCATCAAGCTCATCAGGCACATATCCCAATGGGCTGCCGGGTACCGGATACCGCGGCCCCCTGCCCCACATGGGCAGGCCAGCCACCGCTGCAGCATTCCAGCCAACATCGTTTGAAGTGTCTCGACTCCCCACGCATCGTGTTCACGATCCAAATGCTGTCGCCGAGCCGACCTATGAAAAACACACTTCGTATGCGCCCGATCAAGGGGCCGGTCATGGCCATCGTGACCTTGCTCTGCTCGATGCCCCTTTGTGATCACGCATCGGCCTGGAGTCGCGTTGGCGCGATCGAGGTCACTGACCACGCCGGCAGACCCTGTTTCGGGCTTCCCAGGAAAGAGCGCAAGCGTATCGGTGAGACTCCTCAGGTGTTTGGTGTGGAGGTGTATGACGCGATTACTCCACCGCTGCGGCGGCTATGGTCTTTCGACTTTTCCTATCCCGCGTCACTCCCGCTTCCACCCGGCGCTTGCGTCCTCTATGGAGAAGTGCCAGCCAACGCCGCTGCAGGGCAAGCGGCCATGACGCTGCAGTCTGGGCGCCTGTATGAGGTCACGATGTCGGCCACCAGAACGGGCGCCACCCGGTTCTATAGCGCCCGATTCTGCGTGAAGGCGAACGCCGATGGCAGCCTGCGGGCGATCCAGGTCCGCTACGACGACGCTCTGGGCTGGAGTCCTGCGGTCTGCCTGCCCTGAGCTGATGGACGCGCTCGTCGACATCTCTCAGCGCCTGCTGGAAACGGGCAATTGTTATGTTATATCCTGTCACGCCGAACGAACATCGTACGTGGCTTCTCCTTCCTCCCCTCGGCTGGCCTCCATCGACCAGCTGCGCGGCACCGTCATGCTGCTGATGCTGCTCGACCACGTGCGCGAGACCTTTTTCCTGCAGCACCAGGTCGGCGACCCGATGGATGCGGCCAGCGTATCCCCTGCCCTGTTCGCTTGCCGCCTGCTGGCCCATCTGTGCGCCCCGGTGTTCGTGCTGCTCACAGGCCTGTCGGCGTGGCTGTATGGCCAGCGCCAGGCCGACCCGCGCCGCGCGATCGCCGCCTTCCTGCTCAAGCGCGGCCTGTTCCTGGTGGTGCTGGAACTGACCCTGGTCAACTTCGCCTGGACCTTCCAGTTCCCGCCGGACACGCTGTACCTGCAGGTGATCTGGGCCATTGGCCTGAGCATGATCGCGCTGGCCGGCCTGCTGTGGCTGCCGCGCCCGGCGCTGCTGGTGCTGGGCGTGCTGCTGGTGGCCGGCCATAACCTGTTCGATGGCGTGCGCGTGGAAGGCGACGGCGTGCTGGCCGTGCTGTGGAAAGTGCTGCACCAGCGCGACTGGATCGACACCGGCGTCGTGCGCCTGCGCACGTCCTACCCGGTACTGCCGTGGATCGGGGTGATCGTGCTGGGCTACCTGATGGGGCCGTGGTTCGCGCGCGACCGCGACCCGGCGCAGCGCCAGCGCTGGCTGCTGTGGGCAGGCCTCAGCGTGCTGGCCCTGTTCGCGCTGCTGCGGTTCGCCAACCAGTATGGGGATGCCCCGTGGCAGTACCAGACCAGCACGCTGCGCACGTGGATGAGCGTGTTCAACATCACCAAGTACCCGCCGTCATTGCAGTTCCTGCTGCTGACCCTGGGCGTGGGCCTGTTGCTGCTGCGCTTGTACGAATGGCCGCCAGTGGCCCGCGCCCTGCGCCCGCTGGCCGACATCGGAGCGGCGCCGATGTTCTTCTACCTGCTGCACCTGTACGTGCTGAAGCTGCTGTACGTGGCTGCGCTGGCTACGTGGGGCCCCACCCACGGCAGCCTGTACGCGCTGGATTCGGTGGCCGGCCTGCTGCTGGTGGCCTGCGCGCTGGCGGTGGCGATGTACCCGCCGACGCTGCTGTTCGGCCGGTTCAAGGCCCGCCGCCGCGACCTGGCTTGGCTGCGCTACCTGTAGGCCGTCAATCGGGCGGCCATCCACGCGTGGCGTGGAGCTACTGAAGGCTGGCGGGGCGCTACCGGGCGCGGGCACGGCTGCAGGCCTATAATCGCGCCCTTTCCGCTGTTCCCGCCGTCGATGACCGTTGCCGCTACCGCCTCCGACGACTTCCTGGGCCATCCCAAGGGCGTCTACGTCTGCTTCTTCACCGAGATGTGGGAGCGCTTCTCCTTCTACGGCATGAAGGCGCTGCTGCTGCTCTACCTCACCAAGTACCACCTGTTCGGCGACAAGGCCGGGCTGGACCTGCTCGGCGCCTACGGCGGGCTGGTGTACTGCATCCCGGTGTTCGGCGGCATGCTGGCCGACCGCTGGCTGGGCATGCGCCGGGCGGTGCTGTTCGGCGGCATCCTGCTGGTGCTCGGCCACCTGGGCATGGCCTTCGAGGGCCATGCCGCGTACCGGGTGAACGGCGAAGTGGTGCGCGACACCTCGGCGCTGGCGGTGACCTACCTGTCGCTGGCGCTGATCATCATGGGCGTGGGCTTCCTGAAACCGAACATCTCCACCATCGTCGGCAAGCTCTACGCCAAGGACGATCCGCGCCGTGACTCGGGCTTCTCGCTGTTCTACGCCGGCATCAACCTGGGTGCGCTGTTCTCCTCGCTGGTGTGCGGCTTCCTCGGCGAAGCCTACGGCTGGAAGTACGGCTTCGGCGCGGCCGGCATCGGCATGCTGGCTGGCCTGGCGATGTTCCTGTGGGGCCAGAAATACCTGCAGGGCCATGCCGAACCGCCGCAGCCGGCCGCGCTGAAGCAGAAGGTGCTGGGCCTGCCGCGCGAATGGCTCATCTATCTGTGCGCGGTGCTCGGTGTGCTGCCGGTGGCGTGGCTGATGTGGGCCGCCGGCAACGGTGCCTTCGCGCTGGGCGGTGAAATCAGCCTGGCGCTGATGCTGATGCTGGTGGTGCTGGGCGGCGTGCTGGTCTGGTTCGCGTGGTTCACCGGCACGAAGTGCACACCGGTACAGCGCCAGCAGATGATCGCGCTGATGGTACTGATCTTCATGGCGCTGGTGTTCTTCACGATGTACGAGCAGTCCTACGGCTCGTGGGTGACGTTCACCGACCGCCTGCTGACCAAGGACATCGTGCCATCGCTGGTGATCACCGGCGGTACGCCGCTGCCGTGGTCGATCATTTCACTGTTGCTTGCACCGCTGGGCTTCGTGGTCAGCGCGCGCCTGTCCGAGCGGCGCCCCGGTTCGGCCGCACCACGTGCGTTCTTCATCGGCATCGTGGCACTGATGCTGGTGCTGCTGGTGCGCGACTGCCTGGTGATTCCGCAGACCGCCGGTTCGCTGACCTATCTTGGCGGCCTGTTCCTGGTACTGCTGGCACCGGCTTTCGCCGCATTGTGGACGTGGATGGACCGCCGCGGCTGGGAGCCCGGCAAGCCGGTGAAGTCGGCATGGGGCCTGGTGATCGGTGCGCTGTCATTCGTGCCGCTGGCGCTGGCGGCGCAGCAGGTCGGCGCCACCGGTGAGATGGCCAGTGTCTGGTGGCTGGTGCTGGCCTACTTCCTGCTGGCCAGCGGCGAGATGTGCCTGTCGCCGGTCGGCCTTTCCGCAGTGACCCAACTGGCGGTGCCACGGGTGATGAGCCTGATGATGGGCACCTGGTTCCTGGCCACTGCGTTCTCGGAAACGCTGGCCGCGCTGTTCGGCAAGCTGGCGGCCATCGAGGTGCCGGAAGGCGAATCACTCGACATGGTGGCTGCCGCCGGTGCCTACGCACACCTGTTCTGGCTGCTGATGTGGATCGGCCTGGGTTGCGCCGTGCTCGCCTTCATTGCTGCGCCGCTGTTGAAGCGGATGATGCACGGGGTGAAGTAGGCCCGGTGCAGCGACGCCCGCTCAGGGCGCCTTGGCCTTTTCCACCGATGCTGCAACCTGGGCGTTCGCCCCGCCCAGGTGCTTCGACAGGAACGCCAGCAGGCGCGTGTAGTAATCGCGCTGGCTGGCTTCGCCGTAGAAGCCATGCCCTTCGCGCGGGTAGTACACCGCTTCCACCGGCACCCCGGCCTGCTTCAGGGCCGCTTCCATCCGCTGCGTGTGCTGCACCGGCGCACGCGTGTCTTCGCGCCCGGCCGCCAGCAGCACCGGCACCGTGATCCGGGCCGCCAGGTTCACCGGCGAGACCGCTGCCAGCGCCGCGGGATCGCCGAGCCACTCATTCAGGTAGTTCACGCCCGAAGTGCGGTCCTGGATATCACCGCGCTTGAACATGAGCGGCAGGTCGTACACGCCCACATAGCCCGCGGCGCACCGGTACAACGCCGGCTCACGCACGGCGCCCATCATGGCCGAGTACGCGCCGTAGCTGGCGCCATAGATGCAGATGCGCTGTGGGTCGGCGATGCCTTCGGCAATGGCCCAGCGCGTGGCGTCGGTCACGTCATCCTGCATGGCCTGGCCCCATTGCTTCGCCGCAGCCTGGGTGTGGGCACGACCATAGTTGCCCGACCCGCGGAAATTGACCTGCAGCACCGCATAGCCGGCTGCGGCCAGCAGCTGGTTGTCACGCTCGAAACCACCATCATCGAATTCGCCGATGGGCCCGCCGTGCGGCATCACCACCATCGGCAGGCGGCGGCCGTCACTGCTTTTGGGTACGGTCAGGAAGCCGTGCAACGGCAGGCCATCGCGCGCAGCCAGGGCGATCGGACGCACGCTGGCAGCTCCGTCGCGGTCGAACCAGCGCTGGCGCGCGGTCAGGAACGCCGCTTCCCGGGTGGCGGTATTGAACATGAACCAGTCGCCGGGATTGCCGCCCGAACTGACCTTGACCAAGATGCGCGCGTTGTCACGGGTGGCCGACAGCAGGCTGACCCGCTGGCCGGGGAAGGCCTTCTCAAGCATGCGCTGGATCCGCGCGGTGGGCGACTGCTCGTCGAAGAACGCGCTGCGCGCGTTCGCTCCCACGAACTGCACGCCGACCGGCACACGGCTGCCCGGCTGGTAGATGATCGAGGCCGGGTCGACCACCGCGTCGCGCAGCAGGGTTCGCCGCTCGTCGGTCTGTGGATTCCAGCTGACCACCGCATCCGGGCCGGTGGACTGTTCGACGATGAGGTAGGCCAGGTGGTTGTCGGCGGAAAAACCGATGGGGCGTTCGATGCGGTGGCTGCTGCCCTCGTCGTTGAGCAGGGTCCAGCGCCCATCGTCCTGCCGGTAGTAGAGCTTGTTGATGTTGTCCGCGGCGGCGCCGCGGGCAAAGCGCAGTACGCCGGCGTTGTCGGTGGTGAAGGTTGCCCGCTGCACCGGCGAGCGCGAGACCAGCACGCGGCGGCCGGTGATGACGTCCATCCGCTCAAGCCGTGCGCTGGTGTCGTTGGCGAACGGCCACAGCGAGATCAGTACGTTGCGCTCGTCTCCGGCCAGCGGATCGGCGAGGAACGCCGCCACCGGCTCGACCACACGGCCGCTGACCAGGCCCGGCTCATCCGGTCGCGCGCGGTAGCCGACCAGAAGGTCACCCCGCTTGCCATCGGCATCCATCGCGTAGAGCTCGCCGGTGGAGCGCGGCACATCCAGCGCCCCCCACTTCTCGGCCAGCCCGATCAGCAGGCGATTGTCGCTCACCCAATCGACGCTGTTGGCGTGGTTGTTGCGCGGCGGCCGGAAATTGCCGACCAGTTCCATGGTGCGGGTGCGCAGCACGGCCACCGCCGTTGCCCCTTCCAGAGGCAGGGTCATGGCCAGGTACTCGCCGGTGGGCGAAAGCTGGATGTCGTTGAACTCGGCGCGCCGCAGGTAGTCATCCAGCGCGATCTCGGCTGCGCGCGCGTGGCGGGCACCGCACAGCAACAGCAGGACGGCGAGCAGCATTACATGCTTCATGGTGTCCCCTTTCTGACCGGGCAGCCTGGCTGCCCGGCATGCCGAAGCGCGCGTCCAACGCGCGCCGATGCAGTTACGGTGCCTTGCCGCTGCCGGCCGGTGCTGCTTCGCCGGCGGTGGCCCCACCCAGGCTGCGCGACAGGAAGGCCAGCAGCCGGCTGTAGTAGGTGCGCTGGTTGGCCAGGTTGTAGAAGCCATGCCCTTCGTTCTTGACGTACAGGCTCTCCACCGGCGATCCGGCCTTCTTCAACGCCGCCTCCATGCGCTCGCTGTGCACGATCGGTGCACGCTGGTCCTGGCCCCCTGCGGCCAGGAATACCGGCACGCGCACTTGCCCGGCCAGGTTCACCGGCGAGCGCTCTGCCAGCTCATTGGGCGATCCCAGCCAGTTGCGCAGGTAGGCCAGGCCTGATTCATCGCTCTGGATATCGCCCCGGGCATACATCAGCGGCAAGTCGTAGATGCCGACATAACCGGCCGCACACTGGTAGAGACCCGGCTCGCGCACCGCGCCCATCATCGCCGCATAGGCGCCGTAGCTGGCGCCGTAGATGCAGATGCGGTCCTTGTCCGCCACGCCCTGTTCGATGGCCCAGCGCGTGGCATCGGTGACGTCATCCTGCATCGACAGCCCCAATTGCTTGCGCGCTGCCTGCATGTGCGCCCGGCCATAGCCGGAAGAACCGCGGAAATTGACCTGCAGCACCGCGTATCCGGCCGCTGCCAGCATCTGGGTCTCGGCCTCGTAGGCGCCCTGGTCGGAAACACCGATCGGCCCACCGTGCGGCAGCACCACCATCGGCAGCGCACGCGCCTGGCGCCCGTGCGGGATCGTCAGGAAGCCATGCAGCGGGCGCCCATCGCGCGCCTTGACGCTGATCGGGCGGACCTCGGCGGTCAGCGCCGGGTCGACCCAGTCGCTGCGGCTGATCAGGTGCCGGGCGCTCTTGCCCAGCGTGTCATACAGATAGAAGTCACCCGGATTGCGGCCTGACCAGCTCTCCACCAGCACGGTCCTGCCATCGCGCGTGCTGGAGGTGATGTAGACCGGCCCTCCCAGGCCCGCTTCAAGGCTGCGGTAGAGGCGCGCTTCGTCCGAGGCGTCATCGAAGAACGCCGTTCGCGGCGCGCCGCCAAGGAACAGCGCCCCCACCGGCACGCGGCTGCCCGGGCGGCGGATGATGCGTGACGGATCGGCGGTTTCATCGCGCAGCACGGTGCGCCGCTCATTGCTCTGCGGGTCCCAGCTGACAATCGCGTCGGGCCCTTCCGCCTGCTCGACCTGCAGATAGGCCAGGCGACCATCGGCCGAGAAACCGAGCGGCACTTCGATGCGCTTGCTCAGGGCCTCGTCGTTGAGCAGGATCCACTCGCTGTTGCTGCCCGCCCGGTAGTAGAGCTTCTGCGTTCCATCGGTGACGGCAGCGCGCGCGAATCGCACCTCGCCCTGCTCATCGGTGGTGAAGTGCGCATCGGCAACCGGCGCCCGCGCCACCGCGTTGCGGCGACCGGTCATCACGTCCATGCGCTCGATCTGCGCATGCGTGTTGCCGACAAAGGGAACCACGGTGACCAGCACGTTGCGGTCGTCGTCCTTCAGTTCGTCGCTGAGGTACGCAGCGACCATGCCCGCCGGCTTGACCTTGATGTTGGTACCCAGGCTCTGGTCGGCAACCCGGTACCCGACCAGCAGCTCGCCGCCCTTGCCGTTGGCATTGATGCCGAACAGCTCGCCGGTCGGCGTGGGCCGGTCCAGCAGCCCGAGTTTCTGCGCCATGCCCACCAGCAGCCGTTCGTTGCTGACCCAGTCGAAGGTGTGGGCGTGGTCATTGCGTGGCGGACGGAAGCTGCCGACCATCTTCATGTCGGCAATGCGATAGATCGCCAGTGCCGTCCCGGCTTCCAGCGGTACCGTGGCGGCAACGTACTCTCCGCCCGGCGAAATCTTGATGTCGGTGAACGACTCCTGCCGCAGGAAACGATCCAGATCCAGCGTCGCCGCCGCTGCCCCCCCCGACAAAGCCCCCAGTACCACGGCCAACACAATCCTGCGCATCCTTCCCCCATGGAAAACCGGACAGCCTGTCCGGATGCGCGATTCTAGGCACGTACATGCAACTGATGCCACAGGGGCAAAAAAAAACGACGGCACCGTTGCCGGTGCCGTCGTTACCACTACCTTGGAGAGAGAGTCAGGACGTGGGTTCGGGGGGCGTGCGCCGGGTCAGTGGACCCCGCGCACCGCCAACATGAGGGCCAGGATGCTGAGGATCACGGCGATGGTGCCGTCCAGCACGCGCCAGGTGCCGGGCTTGGTGAACAACGGCGCCAGCAGGCGCGCGCCCAGGCCCTGCGCGGTCAGCCACAGGCAGCTGGCGGTGACCACGCCGGCGGCGAACGCCATGCGGGCATTGCCGAAGTTCTCGGCAATCGAGCCGATCACCATCATGTCCAGCCAGAAATGCGGGTTGATCAGCGAGAAACCGACCGCGGCCATCAGTACGGCACGGCGGCTGCCGTCATCGCTGTCAGCCTCGCCCATGCCGCCGCCACCGGCAATCGCACGGCGCGCCGACTTCATCGCATACCAGGCCAGGAACGCCACGCCGGTCCACAGCACGGCGGTGGTCAGCCACGGCAGCGCCGAGGTGAGCGTGCGCAGGCCGGCGACGCTGGCGAAGATGAAGATGGCATCGATGGCCGCGCAGGTGGCGACCACCGGCACGATGTGCTTGCGCAGGATGCCCTGGCGCAGAATGAAGGCGCTCTGGGCCCCGACCACGGCGAACAGGCCGATGCCGGTGGCTGCACCAGAGGACCAGGCACCGAGGCCGGTGCTGGCGGAGATGACCGAGAACATGGGATTGACTGCCTTGTGTTGCTTGGGGGGGACGGTGCCTCGCGAAGGCGGACAGCACCGGAACGGGCGCCATTGTCGCGCCGCAACATGAAAAAGACGAGCTAAACTTCCTAAACCAACATTAGCGGAACTTAATTCGATGCGTATCGACCATGCCCAGCTGCGCGCCCTGGCCGCGGTGATCCGCGAAGGCAGCTTCGACCGCGCCGCGCAGTCGCTGAATGTCACCCCTTCGGCCATCTCGCAGCGGGTCAAGGCGCTGGAGGACCGGGTCGGCCGCCTGCTGGTCAAGCGCGGCACCCCGGCCACCGCCACCGCCGAGGGCCAGGTACTGGTGCAGCTGGCCGAACAGACCGCCCTGCTCGAACACGACGCGCTGCACCGGATGGGCCTGGCCGACGAGGACCTGCCCCAGGCCAGCATTCCGGTGGCGGTGAACCACGACAGCCTGGAGACCTGGTTCCCGCAGGCCGCCTCGCAGTTCGCGCAGAGCACCGGCACCACCCTGGACCTGCGCGTGGAGGACCAGGACCACACCGTGGAGCTGCTGCGCCAGGGCACCGTGCTGGGCGCGGTGACCACCCTGGACGAGCCGGTGCAGGGCTGCCAGATCCACGCACTGGGCAGCATCCGCTACGCCGCGACCTGCACCCCGGAGTTCCGCGAGCGCCACTTCGCCAAGGGCGTGACCGCGCAGGCACTGGCGCAGGCCCCGGTGCTGGTGTTCAACCGCAAGGATGAGATGCAGTCGCGTTTTGCCCGACGCATGGCCGGCGACGACCTGCCGAGCACCGCGCCGACCTGGTGGATTCCCTCCACCCGCGCCTTCGTGCAGGCCAACCTGGGCGGCATGGGCTGGACCATGAACCCGCTGCCGCTGGTCAAGCGGCACCTGGACGCCGGCCGCCTGGTCTACGTGCGGCAGCGCGCGTGGGAAGACGTGCCGCTGTACTGGCAGCACTGGAAGGGTGACGTGCAGACCATGGCGCTGCTGACCCGCGCGGTGCTGGACGCGTCCTCGGCGCTGATCCGGCGCAAGCGCTGAGCGGCGCTCCATGCAATCTCCACGCGTCCTCCACACCGGGTCCATGCGCGATGCGGATACTGGCGGGCCGTTCATTGCAAGGATGCCCCGCATGCCCCTCTCCGTGCGCGATGCCCGCCCCGACGATGCCGCCGCGTGCATCGACCTGCGCGGGCGTACCCGCGAGAACGCCTTCAGTGCCGCGCAGCTGGCGGAGCTGGGCATCAACGCGGAAAGCTGGGCGGCCGGCATCGCCCACGGCGAATCGATCGGCCGCATCGCCTGGGAAGGCGAGCGCATGGTGGGCTACTGCTTCGCCGACCGCGCCAGCGGCGAGGTGCTGGTGCTGGCGCTGCTGCCGGACTACGAGGGCCGTGGCATCGGCCGCCAGCTGCTGCAGGAGGTGGTCAGCCTGACCCGCGATGCCGGCCACCAACGCTTGTTCCTGGCCTGCTCGGCCGATCCGCGCTCACGCTCGCATGGATTCTACCGCCGCCTGGGCTGGCGCCCCACCGGTGAGCTCGATGAGGCCGGTGACGAGATCCTGGAACTGCGCTGAAGCAGGGTACGGCCGGATGATCGGGCCGCATTGATCCGACGCCGCATCGCTGGGCGCGGCAATCAGTCTGCGTCGAGCACGCGCAGCTGCGCCTGCACCACCTGCGCTTCGGTACTGCCTGCACCGGGCGTCAGGTTCACCGAAAGCTGCAGGGTCACATCCATTGGGCGCAACGCGAACCGGGTCAGTTCCTGCGGCTTGATCGGAAAACCAATGCGCAGGGACTGACCCGCACGCAGCTCCTGCATCTGATCCCGCAGCGCGGCGGCGGCCATGCCACTGCGCAGGGCAGTCGTCTTGCCGGAGTGGTTGTCCTTCACCTTCACCGAAGGACCACGACTGCGGATGTACTCCAGCGGCAATGACACCGGCTCACTGCCGCTGTTGCGCAGCTCCAGCTCGACATTGAGCGTCTGCCCACGGAAACGGCACTGGGCATCGTCCACGCAGCGCGCATGAAGTTCGATCACGGGAGGCAGCTCCTTGCTGTGGGCCGGCAGCGCAGTGGCGGCGGCAATAATAGTGGCGATCAGTGAAATCACTTGACGGTGCATGTTATCTCCCGGCCGATCTGGCGGCTCAGCAGCTCGCGTATCTCGCGCGCGATGTTCCAGGCATGTCGCGGCAGGGTCACGGCGCAGTCGACCGAATTCATGATGGTGGCTGCCGGGTCGGACAGCGCGCGCGAATCGGGAACGGCAACCAGCACTTCCGGATCGAGGGTACCGTCGGGCTGGAGGTAGCGCACGGTTTCCTCGTCCGGATCATTGTAGGAATACTCGTCGGGCACGCCCAGCGTATGGGCGAACTCGTGGGCGAAGGTCCACGGCGTTGTTGATACCGAGACGTCGATATCCGGAAACTCGACCTGCTCGCGGTCGTAGCTGCGGTGGATGATCAGTTTGTAGTCGCTGCCGCCCTGCACCCAGCGCACTTCGTAGCGGAGCGGGAAACTGCGGGTACCGCACTGCGGGTCGTGTATGTCCAGGGTGAAGCGGCCATTCCAGAACTGATCGATTCCCTGCTCCATGCGTGCCCGCGTCGCGGTCACTTCGGCCGCGGTGACCCCGGCCTGTGGCATCGGCTGCACCTTGATCGACACCACCACCTCGCCCTGCGCATGCAGCGGAATTTCGATGCGGTAGCTGACCGGGAAGGCGTAATCGTGCTTGTCACCGTTGACGTCGTACGCCTCGTAATAGCGCCCATCCACATCGCGATCGATCCGGGTATCGTGATCGTCCACCCAGCACTGCGGCGCCACCGGCTCTTCCGGCGCGGGCGTGCCGGGCGGTGCGAACGGCGGCGTCTGCAACGGCATCGTCTTCAGCAGCGGCGCCACGATGCCCGCCACCTTGGCCAGCGCACCCAGCGTGGCCTGCCCACCACCACCCCCACCACCGGCGACGACATGCGCCCGCTGCTGTTTGCCCGCCATCAGCGCGCAGCCGCAGCTGGCCTTGTCGCCGTCGCGGGCGACCGGCTGGCCGTCGATGACCAGGGTGCTGTCACCGGTCACGATCGAGCCGGGCCCGTGCCGGGCGCAGATCACCCGATCGCCGACGCGTGCCACGGCGCGGCCTTCGATATCGGTGTGCGGGGAACCTGTCAGTACCGAACCGCCCGTCTGCAGGGCGTCACCTACCACGATCAGCATCCGTGACATCGTTGCGCGGCCACTCCATGACCAGTAGTCGTTGCGAATCAGCCGGCAATCGTACCGCAGCGCGCACGCCAACAGGATGATGCATTGCACAAAAACCGGACCGGTTCCGGTTAGAATCGTCTCCAGGATGCCGCAAAGCGTTGTTTCTTCACGCCCTTTCCCTGCCCCATGCGCATCCTGAACTCCTCCCCTCCGCCAACGATCCCGCCCCCATGAAGAAATTTGGCAAGGCCCTGCTCGCCCTGCTCGCGCTGCTGTTGCTGGCCGCCGCGCTGTTCCTGTACTGGCCGCTGACCCAGCGTTCGGTGCCCGCCGCCAGCAACGACAAGCCCGTCGACGTTGTGCTGGTCGGCGCCGGCATCATGAGCATCACCCTGGCCACCTACCTGCAGGAACTGCAGCCGGACTGGAACATCCAGGTCTACGAACGCCTCGACGGCGTTGCCGGTGAAAGCTCCGATGGCTGGAACAACGCCGGTACCGGCCATTCGGCCTTCGCCGAGCTGAACTACACCCCGGAACTGCCCGATGGCAGCATCGAGACCAAGCGTGCGGTCGGCATCGCCGAATCGTTCGAGGTCTCGCGCCAGTTCTGGTCGCACCAGGTGAAGGAAGGCCGGCTGAGCCAGCCCAGCGACTTCATCAACCCGACCCCGCACATGAGCTTCGTCTGGGGCGATGACAACATCGCCTACCTGCACAAGCGCCAGCAGGCCCTGGTGAAGAACCCGCTGTTCTACGGCATGCAGTATTCCGAAGATCCCAGGCAGATCCAGCAGTGGGCACCGCTGCTGATGGAAGGCCGTGACCCGAAGCAGAAGGTGGCTGCGACCTGGATGCCGCTCGGCACCGACGTCAACTTCGGCGTGATCACGCGCCAGCTGACCACCGGCCTGCAGCGCAGCCCGAACTTCAGCCTGCACCTGAACCACGAAGTGAGCGCGCTGCGGCAGAACGCCGACAAGAGCTGGAACGTGACGGTGAAGGACCTCAAGGCCGGCACCGAGACCACCACCCACGCCCGCTTCGTGTTCATCGGTGCCGGTGGCGCCGCGCTGAAGCTGCTGCAGATGTCGGGCATCCCGGAATCGAAGGACTACGCCGGCTTCCCGGTCGGTGGCCAGTTCCTCGCCTTCCAGGGCCAGGACGTGACCTCGCGCCATGGCGTGAAGGCCTACGGCATGGCCGAAACCGGTTCGCCGCCGATGTCGGTGCCGCACCTGGATGCGCGCAAGCTGGACGGCAAGCCGGTGGTGCTGTTCGGGCCATTCGCGCTGTACAGCACCAAGTTCCTCAAGCACGGCTCGTGGTGGGACCTGTACTCCTCGGTCACCCATAACAACGTCGGCCCGATGCTGGAAGTGGGCAAGGACAACCTGGACCTGGTGCAGTACCTGATGGGCCAGGCGCGGTTGAACGATGCCGACCGCCAGGCCGAGCTGGTCAAGTACTTCCCCAACGCCAAGCCGGGCGACTGGAAGCTGGTCACCGCCGGCCAGCGCGTGCAGATCATCAAGCGCGACCCGCTGAAGGGCCCGGTGCTGCAGTTCGGTACCGAGATCGTGACCGACAAGGACCACACCCTCGCCGCCCTGCTCGGTGCCTCGCCGGGTGCCTCGACCTCGCCGCCGATCATGCTGGACCTGATGGCCAAGGCCTTCCCGCAGCAGATGAAGGCCGGTTGGGAAGCGCGCCTGCGCGAGATCGTGCCGTCGTACGGTCGCAAGCTCAACGACAGCGCCGCGCTGACCAACGAGATCCGCACGCTGACCAGCCAGGCCCTGCACCTGCCGTACCTGGAGGTGCCGGTGGATGCCAATGCCGCAGCGCCTGCACCGGCAGCAGTTCCGGCCCCGGTTACCGCCCCGGCCAAGGAAAAGCGCAACGCCAACGAGGAACTGCAGGCGCTGTAAGCCCACAGCATCCCCTGCAGTACACGGACGGACGGCCACCTTCGGGTGGCCGTTCGCGTTTGCGCGGAGGGGACCTGCCCGCTGCCACGCGCCCGAATGGCCCTGCGCATCGATGAGAATTGTAATGTTGTTAAGAATTATTTACATTTGCGCACTGCGCAGTGACCGCGCCTCTCCCAGATGGACCTGACGTGCCTGAAGCCGCCGCCCCGGGTACTGGACGACTGTTGCCGCCCTTCCCCGCCTCCACGCTTCGAGCCCACCATGTCCCCGAACCCGCATGACCGCCTGCCCCGCCGCGCGCTGCTGCCCGCTGCCCTGCTTTCGTCGCTGGCCCTGCTGTCCGCACCCAGCGCATTCGCGGCCGCCGATGGCGCTGCCGACGCCAAGACCCTGGACCGGGTCAGCGTCCGCGCCGAACAGTCCGCACCTCCGTCCAGCTCCACCCGCCTGCCGATCACCCTGCAGGAAACCCCGCAGTCGGCCACCGCGATCAGCCTGCAGCGCCTGCAGGACGAATCGCTGTTCAGCATCAACGACGTGATGCGTACCGTGCCCGGCGTCAGCGTGTCCTTCTATGACACCCAGCGTCCGCTGTACTACGCGCGCGGCTTCGCCATCACCGATTTCCAGGTCGACGGCATTCCCACCTACAGCGGTTCCACCAACCAGGAATACGACACCGCCTTCTACGACCGCATCGAAGTGATCCGCGGCGCCAACGGCCTGCTCAGCGGCGCGGGCGTGCCGTCGGCCACGGTCAACCTGCTGCGCAAGCGTCCGGGCAAGGAGTTCGACGCTTCGTTCTCGGTCAGTGCCGGCAGCTGGGACTACCGCCGCATGCAGGCCGACGTGACCGCGCCGCTCACCGACGATGGCCGCTTCCGCAGCCGGGTGGTGGCCGCCTACACCGATCGAGGGCTGTACTACGACCGCTACGACGAGACCAAGATGGCCGCCATGGCGGTACTGGAAGGCGATGTCACCGACAGCACCACCCTCACCCTCGGTTACCAGAGCCAGGACAACAACCCCACCGGCTCGACCTGGGGCACCGTCGCGTTCTTCGACAACCAGGGCAACTTCGCCCATCTCGCGCGTTCGACCAACCTGTCGCCGAAGTGGAGCTACTGGAAGCGCGAGAGCAATACCGCCTTTGCCAATCTGGAACAGCGCTTCGGCGAGGACTGGCTGCTGAAGATCAACACCGCCTACACCCGTGGCAACGTGCAGAACGTGCGCCTGTACGGCACCGGCTACCCGGACCCGAACTCCGGCGCGGGCATCTACCTGCGCGCTGCCGCTGGCGATTCCAAGGATACGCGCCGCAACGTCGACGCTTACCTGACCGGCACCTTCCCGTTGTTCGGCCGCGACCATGACCTGACCGTGGGGGCGCAGTGGTCGGACCTGGAAGGCACCACCAATACCGTGGCGCTCAACTTCCCGGGCGACTGGGCGACCTGCGGGCGTGAGCGCTGCTACTACATCCCCAACGTGTTCAACTGGAACGGCGACATTTCGGAAGTGACCTACAGCCGCACCGGCGCGCGCCGCGTGGCCAAGACCACGCAGAGTGGCGTCTACCTGGCCACCCGACTGCGCCTGGCCGATCCGCTGTCGCTGATTGCCGGTGCACGCCTGAGCCGCTGGCAGACCCTCAGCCGCTCGTACAACGCGGCCGGGGCCTATACCGGCACCAGCGGCGCCTACAAGGTGAGCGATGAGGTCACCCCGTACGTGGGACTGGTCTACGAAATCACCCCGAACGTCTCGGCATATGCCAGCTACACCGAGATCTTCAACCCGCAGAACTACAAGGACCGCAACGAGAACCTGCTGGCGCCGGTGCAGGGCTCGAACCTGGAAGCGGGCATCAAGACGCAGTGGTTCGATGGCCGCCTGACCGCCAATGCCGCGGTGTTCGAGGCCAAGCAGGACAACTACGCGGTGCGTGACATGAGCGTGCCGGAAGGCACGCTGAGTGATGGCAGCTCGGCCTACATCGGCATCAACGGCACCAAGGCGCGCGGCTGGGAGATGGACGTCAACGGCGAAATCCTGCCGGGCTGGACGGTCAACGCCGGCTACACCCACGTCAAGGTGACCCGGGCCGCCACCGACCTGCTGTACGCCAACCCGCCGGAGAACCTGCTGCAGCTCAACACCCAGGTGCAGCTGCGTGGCGCACTGGAGCGGCTGAGCATCGGCGGCGGCCTGCAGTGGCAGAGCCGGGTGCAGGGCTACAACATCGCCTACCCGCTGGGGGGCACGGTGACGGTGAACCAGCCGGCGTACTCGCTGGTGCAGTTCAATGCCAACTACCGCGTCAGCGACTCCTGGACCGCGACGTTGAGCGTGCGCAACGCGCTGGACAAGACCTACTGGGCCAACCTGGACTACAACAACTTCGGCGAGCCGCGCTTCGTGGCGGCCAGCCTGCGCTGGAAGTTCTGAGCGACCGGAAACGGTAGTGCCGGCCGCTGGCCGGCTCCAAGCGATGCATCGATGACGCGGAACCGGCCAGCGGCCGGCACTACCCCCGATCGATGCGGGTCATCTTCCATTTCAACCTGAATGGGCCCGCCCGCGCGCGGGCCCTTCTTTTTGCTGCACTGCGGGTTGCACGCCGCTCCATAATTATGTCGTAATTATCTCAACGCCAATCGGAAGCCGGTCGATGAACCCGAGCTGGGATACGTTGCAACGCAGCCGCCGGGCACGCCTGGAGCGCGCTTCGCGCTGGGCCCGCGGCCATGAGGTCGCGGCCGCCGATATCGGCGAACTGCTGCACGCGCTGCTGGAGCCGGGTGACAAGGTCTGCCTGGAGGGCAACAACCAGAAGCAGGCCGACTTCCTCGCCCAGGCACTTGCCGGCCTCGACCCGGCGCGGATCCACGACCTGCACATGGTGCAGTCGGTGCTGTCACTGCCTTCGCACCTGGATGTTTTCGAACGCGGCATCGCCTCCAGGCTGGACTTCTCCTTCTCCGGCCCGCAGTCGGTGCGGCTGGCCAACCTGGTGGCCGAGGGACGCATCCAGATCGGCGCCATCCACACCTACCTGGAACTGTTCGGCCGCTACTTCATCGACCTGACCCCGCGCGTGGCGCTGGTCGCAGCACAGGCCGCAGATCGGCACGGCAACCTGTACACCGGGCCGAATACCGAAGACACCCCGGTGATCGTCGAGGCCACGGCGTTTGGTGGTGGCATCGTGATCGCGCAGGTCAACGAAATCGTCGACACCCTCCCCCGCGTCGACATCCCTGCTGACTGGGTCAACTTCGTGGTGCAGGCGCCGCGCCCGAATCACATCGAACCGCTGTTCACCCGCGACCCGGCACAGATTTCCGAGATCCAGGTGCTGATGGCGATGATGGCGATCAAGGGCATCTACGCCGAGTACGGCGTCAACCGCCTCAATCATGGCATCGGCTTCGACACGGCCGCCATCGAGCTGCTGCTGCCGACCTATGCCGAATCGCTCGGGTTGAAGGGAAAGATCTGCCAGCACTGGGCCCTCAATCCGCACCCGGCGTTGATTCCGGCGATCGAATCGGGCTTCGTAAAATCGGTGCATTCATTCGGCTCCGAACTGGGCATGGAGAAGTACATCGCCGCACGAAGCGATGTGTTCTTCACCGGCGCCGATGGCTCCATGCGCTCCAACCGCGCGTTCTCGCAGACCGCCGGCCTGTATGCCTGCGACATGTTCATCGGCTCGACCCTGCAGATCGACCTGCAGGGCAACAGCTCCACGGCCACGCGCGACCGCATCGCCGGCTTCGGCGGCGCACCGAACATGGGCTCGGATGCGCGTGGCCGCCGCCACGCCAGCGACGCCTGGATCAAGGCTGGCCAGCAGGCCGCCCGTCCCGGCGAAATGCCACGCGGGCGCAAGCTGGTGGTGCAGATGGTGGAAACCTTCCGCGAACACATGGCACCGGCCTTCGTCGATCGCCTTGATGCCTGGGAACTGGCCGAGCGCGCCGGCATGCCGCTGCCGCCGGTGATGATCTACGGCGACGATGTCAGCCATGTGCTGACCGAGGAAGGCATCGCCAACCTGCTGCTGTGCCGCACGCCGGAAGAACGCGAACAGGCGATCCGCGGCGTGTCCGGCTATACGGCGGTCGGCCTGGGCCGCGATCGCGCGATGGTCGAGAACCTGCGCGACCGTGGTGTCATCCGCCGCCCGGAAGACCTGGGCATCTCCGTGCGTGATGCCAGCCGCGATCTGCTGGCGGCACGCTCGGTGAAGGATCTGGTGCGCTGGTCCGGCGGTCTGTACGACCCGCCCAAGCGCTTCCGCAACTGGTAAGGGGCTGAGCATGGAAACCCTCGACTATCGATTCGAAGGACGCACCCCGGTGCAGTTCCCGCGCGCTGCGGTGCTGGTGGGCGTGCTCGCCTCGGGCAACCTGGAAATCCTGCTGGAGCCGGCAGCCCTGGAGGGCGCGATGACGGTCCGCATCGTCACCGCCGCGCAGGGCTTCGGCCGCGTATGGGAGGCGGTGATCGGCGATTTCGCGCAGCGCCATCCGCTGCGCGATGTGCGCATCTCGATCAACGATGCCGGCGCCACCCCGGCGGTGGTCAGCCTGCGCCTGGACCAGGCGGTGGAAACCCTGCTGGCCGGAGGTACGCCATGAGCCACGTCCAGCGCCACAGCTACTACGAAGCCGATGCGCGCGAACGCATTGCCGGGCTGGTCGACACCGGATCGTTCCGCGAGTTCCTGGGCCCTGCGCGACGGATGATGAGCCCGCACCTGGCGCAACTCGACCAGCCAGCCGCATTCGACGATGGCATCGTCGTCGGCGAAGCCACGCTTCGCGGCAAGCGCGTGCTGCTGGCCGCGCAGCAGGGTGAATTCATGGGCGGCGGTGTGGGCGAAGTGCACGGCGCCAAGCTGACCGGCCTGCTGCGCCGCGCAGCGGCGACCCGCCCCGATGGGGTGTTGCTGCTGCTTGATACCGGCGGCGTACGCCTGCACGAAGCCAATGCCGGCCTGATTGCCATTTCCGAGATCATGCGCGCCACCCTGGATGCACGCGCTGCGGGCGTCCCGGTGGTCGCGCTGATCGGTAGTGGCAACGGCGCGTTCGGTGGCATGGGCATCGTTGCCCGCTGCTGCAGCACGGTGATCATGTCCGAGGAGGGCCGGCTGTCGCTGTCCGGGCCGGAGGTGATCGAAACCGTTCGCGGCGTGGAAGAGTTCGATTCCCGCGACCGCGCGCTGGTCTGGCGGGTGACTGGCGGCAAGCACCGCTACCTGATCGACCAGGCCCAGGTGCTGGTGCCCGATGCCATCGGGGCGTTCGCGCAGGCGGCATTCGATGCGCTGCTGGCGGACACCGCCAGCACCGATGCCGATGCCGCACTGAATGCCCTGCAGGCACGTCATGCCGCATTGAAAGCACGCGTGCAGGCCTGGGGCGGATGCCGCGATGGTCTTGAGATCTGGTCGCTGCTGGGCATCACCGAACCCGAACGGCTGCCGCTGCTGGACACCGACGACTTCCTCGCCGTCACCGCTGATCGGAGCCTGCCATGAGCCTGCCCCTGCGCGCGCTGCTTGATGCGCTGTTTCCGCGTGGCCACGCCGTTGCCGTGGAGGACTCGGTGCTGACCGGAACCGCCAGCACCGACGACGGCGAGGTGACCGTGATCGGCACCGCCGACAAGCTCGAAGTGGGCGTGGACCACGCACTGGCACTGGCCGAAACCGTGCTGGCCAGCACCGCCGCGCATCCCCATCGACCGATCGTGATGCTGGTCGACACCGCCGGCCAGCGCCTGGCACGCCGCGACGAACTGCTCGGCATCAACGGCTGTTTCGCGCACCTGGCGCAGACGCTGGATCTGGCCCGCCGCCGTGGCGCCCGCCTGGTCACCCTGGTCTACGGTGAATCGGTGAGCGGTGGGTTCCTGTCCTTCGGCCTGATGGCCGACCACATCCATGCCCTGCCCGATGCGCAGGTGCGGGTGATGGACCTGCGCGCGATGGCGCGGGTGACCAAGCAGCCGCTGGAGAAGCTGCAGGCGCTGAGCCAGACCTCGCCGGTGTTCGCACCGGGCGTGGAGAACTACGTGGCGATGGGCGCGGTGGATTCGATCTGGAGCGGCGACCTGGCCGCACACCTGCTGCAGGCGCTGCGTACGCCCACCGATGGCGACCGCCGCGCCGTGCGGGGTGCCGAACGTGGCGGACGTCGCCTGGCCGCAGCGGTGGCCACTGCGGTGAGCCAGGGCGATGCCTGAGCGCTTGCCCCGGCATACGCTGGTCTGGCTGTCGGCACACGCGGCCTGGCAGGCGGACATCGCCGCGCATGAAGCGCGCTTGGCCAACTGGTTCGCGCAGGGCCTGCCGGCCATCGTCGCCCGGCGTGCCGCCGACGATGCCGATCCCCGGCTGCGCCTGGGCGTACCGCTGCCGCCGGCCGAGGGCAAACTGCGCCTGGCCCTGCGCGTGCCGGTGCGCGATGTGCTGCGCACGGCACCGCCACCATCACTTCATACGGTGCTGGAAGGCAACGTTGCGCAGGACTGGCAACGCCCCCTGCAGGCACTGCACGGCATCGCTGCGGCGCATGTATTCGGTGCCTTCGCGTGGCAGCACCTGACCGGCCTGCACTATGTGCACGCGCGCTCGGACATCGATCTGCTGTGGCGGATCGACACCAGCGCGCAGGCCGATGCCCTGGTTGCACGGCTGCTGGCCTGGGAAACCGAACACGGCCGCCGGGTCGATGGCGAACTGTGCCTGGCCGGCGATGCCGCCGTGAACTGGCGGGAGTACGCGGGACGCAGCCGCGAAGTGCTGGTCAAGCGCCACGACGGCGCCGCCCTGGAACTGCGCGAGTCCGTGTTCGCCCCCGCCGGGGTGACCGCATGAGCGCCGTCGCGCAGCCGACTGTCCGGCCGGCAGCTGCCGCGGACAGCGCGCGCCTGGGGCGTCTGGCCGTCGCCAGCCTGCACGCGGAACTGGCGCTGGCGCCCAAGCCCGGGCTGGTCACTCCATTCGACACCGGCAGCCATCACGACATGCACGCCGGCACATTCCTGCGCAGCCTGTTCGCGCTGCGCCACTATTTCGCTGCCGTGGCCCACCTCGGTGCAGCCGGGGCGGACTTCGATGCCCTGCGCCGGTGCGGCATCGCCGCCGAAGCGGCGATGCTGCGCGCGACCACCGGCATCAATACCCATCGTGGCGCGATCTTCAGCCTCGGCCTGCTGGTCGCAGCCGCCGCTGCCTGCCGCTCCCGCCTGGGCCATGCCACCAGCGGTGAGCGGGTCTGCCTGGAGGTACGTCGCTGGGCGGGGGACTTCGCACATGCCCCGCTGGATGCAGGCAGCCCAGGCCAACGTGCGCGCGCCCGGCACAACGTGCCCGGTGTGCGCGAACACGCCGCTGCAGGTTATCCGCTGCTGCGCGAGGTGGCATTGCCCATCCTGCGTCATGCGCTGGCCAATGGCCTGTCACGCGAGGCCGCGATGTGCCACACGCTGATGCAGCTGGTCGCACACACCGAAGACCTCAACCTGCTGCATCGCGGAGGCGCTGAAGGCCTGCGCTGGGCACGGCAGCAGGCCCACCGTTTCCTGGCCGACGGCGGGGCCTTCGCGCACGATTGGCGGCCGCGCCTGCAACAGATCGCCGATGCCTTCGTCGTGCGTCGCTTGAGCCCCGGCGGCAGCGCCGACCTGCTCGCCTGCAGCGTGTTCCTGTTGCAGCAGGAGGGCTCATGAGCCTGGCCCTGCTCTGTCCCGGACAAGGCGCACAGCATCCGGCGATGTTCGATCGCGTGCGCGGCCTGGCCGCCGCACAACCACTGCTCGATGCCACCGGTGAACTGCTGGGCCGCGATGTGTTCGCCGCTGCGGCGGCCGACGACCGTTTCGACAATGTGCAGGCGCAGCCGCTGCTGTGCGCAGCCAGCCTGACGCACTGGCAGGGCCTGCGCGAGGTGTTGCCGACGCCGACGGTGATCGCGGGCTACAGCATCGGCGAGCTCGCCGCGCACGCCATCGCCGGCAGCTTCGACACCACCACCTGCCTGGCACTGTCTGCGCAGCGCGCGCGCCTGATGGACGCCGCCAGCCCCCGCGATGCCGGGCTGCAGGCAGTGCTGGGGCTGGACCGCGATGCCACGCAGCGGTTGTGCGACACGCATGGCGCCTTCATCGCCATCGCCAATGGCCATGACCACTTCATCGTGGGCGGTGCACAGCCGTCGCTGCACGCGTTGGCGGCAGACGCGCAGGCCTGCGGCGCGGAAATCCGTCCATTGCCGGTCCATGTGCCCGCACACACGCCGCTGTTGGCCGGTGCGGAAGCACCGTTTGCCGCAGCGCTGCGGGCCGCGCCGGTGCATGCGCCGCGGCTGCCCCTGCTGGCCGGCGTCGATGCCCGCCCGGTGCGTGATGGCGCCGCCGTGGTGCACACGCTGTCGGCGCAGCTGGCACGGACCATCGAGTGGGCGCAGGTGATGCGCCAGGCCTTCGAGCGCGGCGCACGGGTGTTCCTGCAGCTGGGCCCGGGCAGCGCGCTGGCGCGCATGGTCGCGCCGTCCTATCCGTGCTGCGAAGTGCGCGCGGTGGAAGAGTTCCAGAGCCTTGAGGGTGCCGCGGCGTGGGTCCGCAGTGCGCTGGAGCGGCTGCAGTAACGGGTTCGAGCAGTACGTATCACGCAACACGCCATACGTCGCCTTACCCCGGGATGGCGGGTCTCCATCCGCGCTGTACGTGAGTCACGTGTCTGGGAGGGCGCATGAGTCCACAAATCGCAACGATCATCGGCCTGGTGATCATGTTCATCGTCGCCACGGCAATGCCGATCAACATGGGCGCCGTCGCTTTCGCGCTGGCTTTCATCATCGGCGGGCTATGGGTCGACATGGGAGGCAAGGAGGTCCTGGCCGGCTTTCCAGGCGATCTGTTCCTGACCCTGGTCGGCATCACCTATCTGTTCGCCATCGCGCAGAAGAACGGCACCATCGACCTACTGGTGCACTGGGCAGTGAAAGCGGTGCGCGGCCATATCGTGGCCATTCCGTGGGTGATGTTCGTGATCACCGCGGTGCTCACCGCGTTCGGTGCGCTGGGCCCGGCCGCGGTCGCCATCATCGGCCCGGTCGCCCTGCGCTTTGCCAAGCAGTACAACATCAATCCGCTGATGATGGGCCTGCTGGTCATTCATGGTGCGCAGGCGGGCGGCTTCTCGCCGATCAGCGTGTACGGCAGCATCACGAATGGCGTGGTGCAGAAGGCCGGGCTGGAAGTAACCGAGATGGCGGTGTTCCTGACCAGCCTGGGCTTCAACCTGATGATGGCGACGATCTGCTTCTTCGCCTTCGGTGGCATCGCCCTGCTGCGTCGCGGCTCGATCACCGCAGCGGGAACGATCGGCAATGCCGAGCTGGCGATGGCCGGCGGCCCGCAGGCATCGTCACGCCAGTTTGCGATCGAAGGCCATGGCGCACTGGTCGCGGCCGGCGGTGGCACCCTGTCCAATGATCCGGCGGCACTGGATGCGGTGAACCTGACCCGCGAGCGGCTGTTCACCCTGATCGGCCTGCTGGGCCTGGGCGTGGCCGCGCTGATCTACAACCTCAACGTCGGCCTGGTCTCGATCACCGTGGCGGTGGCGTTGGCGCTGCTGTCGCCGCAGGGCCAGAAAGGGGCGGTCGATGGCATCAGCTGGTCCACCGTGCTGCTGATCTGCGGCGTGGTGACCTACATCGGCGTACTGGAACATGCCGGTGCGGTGGACTTCATCGGCAATGGTGTATCCGATATCGGCATCCCGCTGCTCGGTGCACTGCTGGTCTGCTACGTCGGTGGCATCGTCTCCGCATTCGCCTCGTCGGCCGCCGTGCTGGGCGCCACCATCCCGCTGGCGGTGCCGTTCCTGATGCAGGGCCACCTCAGCGCGGCCGGCGTGATCTGTGCGCTGGCGGTGTCATCCACCATCGTCGATGTCAGCCCGTTCTCGACCAATGGCGCACTGGTGGTGGCGTCGGCCGCCAAGGAAGAACGCGAGACCCTGTTCCGCCGCTTCCTGGTCTACAGCGGCCTGGTGGTGGCATTGGGGCCGCTGCTGGCCTGGCTGGTATTCGTGGTGCCGGGCTGGATGTAACCACTCAACGGTAGTGCCGGCCGCTGGCCGGCAATCCCATGAAGCCATCCCGCAATCATGGGTTGCCGGCCAGCGGCCGGCACTACCTGGCGGTACACTTCCACCATGGCCATTGCCCCTGCTCCACGGTCCCCGAAGAAGCGCGCCCCTCTGTATGAAGAGGTGGCCGAGCATGTGCGCGAGCGAATCTACGATTACCGGCTGCCGCCGGGTGAGTGGATCGACGAGCCCGCGCTGTGCGAGGAACTGGGCATCAGCCGCACCCCGCTGCGCGAAGCGCTGAAGCTGCTGGCCGCCGAGGGCCTGGTGCAGATCGATGCCGGGCGTGGCGCGCGGGTCACCCGGCTCACGCTGGAAGACCTCAACCAGCTGTTCCCGGTGATGGCGATGCTGGAAGGTCGCTGCGCGCATGAAGCTGTCAGGCATATCGACGATGCCGGCGTGCAGCAGCTGGAAGCGTTGCACGCGGCGATGGAAGCGGCGGCGGCCGAGGGCAACATCGCCGAGTACTACCGCAACAACTACCTGATCCACGAAACCGTGCAGCACTACGCCGGCAACCCGTGGCTGATCCGCATCACCCATGACCTGCACCGCATCCTGAAGATGCATCGCGGCCGCCAGCTGCTGACCCCGGGCCGTATCGCGCAGTCGCTGGCCGAACACCGCGAACTGATGGAGTGCTTCCGCCGCCGCGACGCGCAGGCCGCTGAACGCACCATGGAGCGCCATCTGCTGAGCCAGGGCCAGGCATTGGCTGCCTATGTGGCAGCGGGCGGGCTGCTGAACGTGCCGGCGCCGTTGCCGACCGCAGGCGGCGGCTGAGCTGCTGAGGTTGCCGGCCAGCGGCCGGCACTACCACGGCTGGGTAGTGCCGGCCGCTGGCCGGCACCCCGGGACGTCTCATCAATCACCGCCACCGCAGCTGCCGCCGTCACTGCCACCACCATCACTGCTGCAGTCGGAGCTGCTGTGGCCGTGATGGCTGTGGTTGTCACTGGAAGAGCCGCCCGAGTAGCCGTAGGCGCCGCCGAGGCCGTTATCGCCCCGGCTGCCCGAGCCATCGGCGGTGGCCACCGCCATGCACAGGATCGCGCCGACCAGCGGCAGCAGCCAGACCAGCAGCAGCTGCACCGTGCGGCCGCCTGCCGACAGGCCGTCGCGCCGGACGATGAGCACCGTGGCGACCAGATTCAGGCCCAGCACCAGCAGGACCAGCAGAAGGGCGAGGATCAGCATGCGGCGGTTCCGTGCCTGGACTGGCCGCATTATGCCGCCCCGCCCCGGCATTGGCCCTGCCTGTCATGAAGATGGGACAATGTAGGGCGCGCCGGCCTGCCCCGTGGCCGCCGGCGCCCCTCGCACCACACGGAAGAAGAAGAACAACAACATGCTGAAAGTCATTTTCGATACCGACCCGGGCGTCGACGACGCCCTGGCCCTGCTGTACCTGCACAAGCACCCGCAGATCGACCTGATCGGCGTCACCACCACCTTCGGCAACGCCTCGGTCGAATCGACCACGCACAATGCGCTGTACCTGAAGCAGACCTGGGGCTTTGCCGCCCCGGTCGCGCGCGGCGCGGCAGGCCCGCTGCAGCCGGAAGCCACTCCGGAAGCGTGGCCGGTGCACATCCACGGCCACAACGGCCTGGGCAACCACCCGGTGCCGGCGCAACTGGACGTAGCCGCCCACGCGCGCCCGGCCGCGCAGCTGATCATCGACCTGGTCCGCGCCCACCCGGGCGAAGTGACCCTGGTTGCCGTGGGCCGCATGACCAACCTGGCGCTGGCCCTGCAGCAGGCCCCGGACATCGCCGGCCTGGTGCGCGGCGTGGTGATCATGGGCGGCGCCTTCCACGTCAACGGCAACATCACCCCGGCCGCCGAGGCCAACATCTGGGGCGATGCCGAAGCGGCCGACGTGGTGTTCACCACCGATTGGCCGGTCACCGCGATCGGCCTGGACGTGACCACCCGCGTGGAAATGGACCGTGACGGCCTGGACACGCTGGCCGGGATCGGCGGTGCCGACGCCGAGCTGGTGCGTGCGCTGTCGCAGGACTACGTGGACTTCTACCTGCAGGCCGGCCACAAGGGCATGGTCGTGCACGACTGCTGCGCCTGCATCGCGCTGACCCGCCCGGAACTGTTCCAGTTCGAGCGCGCCAGCGTGCGCGTGGCCACCGACGGCGTCGCCCGCGGCATGACCATTCCCAAGCCGGAAGGCATGGGCTTCGGCCCCAGCGTGTGGGATGGGCACGTGCTGCAGTCTGTCGCCATCGGCGTGGATGCAGCCGCCGTACTGGCCGACATCGAGCAGACCCTGAAGGTCTGATCGGCTAGCGCCTGGTCCTGCCCGGGACCGTCTCGGGCAGGGTCCACAGCACCGGCAGCACCAGCACCGCCACCAGCGCGATCATCGCGCCCGGCGCCGCCGCCCAGCCGCTGCGTTCCACCCACCATTGCGCCAGCCACGGTGTCGCACCGCCGAACACGGCCGTAGCCATGGTCACCCCCAGCGCCAGCCCGCTGACCCGGCCTTCGCCGGGGAACTGCTCGGCCGTGGCCGGTGCCGCCACCGCACTGACGCCACCGGCCACGCAGGCCAGCAGGACCGCCGCCAGCGCGATGCCCCATGCCGTTGCCTGCGCCATCCACGCGAACAGCGACAGCGGCAGCAGCGCCGCCAGCACGGTCAGGCCCAGCAGCATCGGCCGTCGCCCGATACGGTCGGACAGTGCGCCGCACAGCGGCGTGATCGCGATCACCGCCACCGCCGCGATCGTCGACAGCCACAGCGCGTCACCTTCGTCGTGTCCCTGTGCATGCAGGAATGCCGGCACATAGGTGATGCCCACGTAGTAGGTGATCGAGCCCAGTGCGGAGATCGCGAAGGTACGCGCCACCGCCCGCGGATGATGGCGCAGCACGTGGCGAAGCGGCGTGGCCGGAATACTGCCCTCGCGGCGCTGGCGCTCGAACTCGGGCGACTCGTGCATGCCCGAGCGCGCGACGAGGATCACCAGCGCCAGCGCCGCGCCGACGAAGAACGGAATGCGCCAACCCCAGCTGTCCAGCTGCGCAGGTGCCAGCAGCGCCACCGTCGCTGCCGAGATCGCCACCGCCAGCAGCGCACCCACTTCACTGGCGGCAGAGGCCAGCGAGGTCACCAGGCCGCGTCGCCGTTCCGGCGCGCTTTCCAGCAGATACGCGACCACACCGGTGTATTCACCGCCCACCGAGAACGCCATCACGCAGCGCAGCACCAGCAGCAGCACGCCGGCGGTGGTGCCCGCTGTTGCGGCAGTCGGCAGCAGTGCGGTGGCCAGCATCGCCGCCGCCATCAGCGCCATCGAGGCCAGCAGCATCCAGCGCCGGCCCAGCCGGTCACCCAGGTGGCCAAAGCACAGGGCGCCGAGCGGACGCATCAGGTAGGACACCGCGAAGCCGGCCAGGGTGACCAGCATCGCCTGCTCGCCGCCGCCGAAGAACACCCGCGACAGCACCGTGGCGAAGTACAGGTACAGGGTGAAGTCGTACCACTCCACCACCGTGGACAGGCCGGCCACCCACATCGAGCGCTGTCGCGCCACGGTCATTGCGTATTCGCCTTCAACAGCCTCGATCCCGGTTGCACAGGTTCGAAGCAGGATGTCATGCCCAGGGTGAAATACCGGTCATCGGCTGTCCGTCGCCTGCATGTACTGGGTTTCATGGCCGGTGAAACGCTCGCCGTCAAAGCCGAAACAGAAGCGCCCCTCCTCGAACACGCGGTAGACCAGCAACGCACCATCGAGGCAGAACTGCTGCTGGTCCACGCTCGTCTCCAGTGTGCCGTAGCTGGCAGCGTCTCCGCCCTTCCCCGCTGCTCCCGTGAAGGCATCGATCGGCAGCGGTGTCGCCTCGCCGGTGCGGGTATCGACCAGCACCACCGTGCGCTGGAAGTACTCAGGGCGATCATCGGTCTGCACCAGCAGATAGTGCTGGTTGAAATTGGGCTTCTGGTTCTGCAGCGCATCCTCGATGCGCGCGCGATGCCGCGCATCGCAGAAGTCGACCGGGCTGTAGCGGTAGCTGCAACCGTCGTGGTCGTAGGGCAGGTTCATGCCGGCATAGCGGACGCTTCCCTCACTGTCCACGTCGTGCCCCAGTTCCGGGGTGCTGCACAGCAGCCACGAACGCTGCGCATCCTCGGGGTCGGCCATCAGTTTCGGCTCGCGGCCCTCCTCGTAGGCGGCACCACCTGGAAAATCCTGCCCGAAGCGCTGGCGGATGATCGGGCGCGCCTTCTCCAGCGGCAGGCCGATCTTCGCCCCACGGAACGAAACGAACGTCATCGTCGGCAGGATCACTTCGTCCACCGGAAGCCCCTTCCACTGGCCCTGTACGCAGAACGTGGCGATCTCGTTCTCCGCGTCCTTCCGGCAGGGCGTTGGTGCATTCGCGGCCAACCAGGGGTGGGCCGGGCGATCGGTTTGCTGATCGATGTACCAGCCCTCCAGCGCACACGTCGGCAGGGCATCGAGCAGCGGGGAGAGGTCGGTGCTGGCCACTGGTGCGGCAACCGGCGTGTCTGCCGCGGGTGCTTCGCCGGGCAGCTCCGGCGTGCGCTGGCAACCGGCCAGCGCCAGTGCCACGGTCAGCAATGCGACGTAGCGCGGACGCCCGCGTGAGTGATGTGCTTCCTGCATGGTGTCTTTCCCTGTTTGAGAACCCCGTGCAGATGATCTCTGATCCGGGGCCCGTTTGAATGCTGGATGCAGGGCGATCTTGCTGGATGGCCTGGAGCTAACGGGAGTGCAGGCGTGCCACCCGGTAAGCGCCGTAGGCATCGAGGATTCTCTGCATCCGCGCCTGCTGCTTCACGCCCATCGGCACCCGCTGCACGCGCTTCAACAATGTCTTCCACATGTAGCCGGACCGGAAGAAGTAGGGCCGCACTTCGAGGAAGGTAAGCGCTGCATCCAGCGTGTCCGGGTCATGTTCGGCCAGCAGTTTCAACGCCTGGCCATAGCCGCCCGGAAAGGCCAGCTGCTCATAGCGCAGCCCGTACTCGGCGCAGGCCGCGGCATGGCGCGCCCGCTGCTCCGGCCCACGCCAACGCGTACCTGCGGTATCGCGGATCACCTGGCGAAGCCGGTTGATCTCATCGGCATTGGCGCGGATCAGGCGTTCCATCGGGGCGCGGGAATGCGCCATCGCCTCTTCCTCCATGAAGGCGCGCAGCATCACGGCGCGCGGCGCAAGGTCAGCAGGGTGATCTCGGACGGAACACCGATGCGCGCAGGGAACCCGGCCCACAGGCCTGCACCGTTGCTCACGTACAGGGTCATGCCATCCACCTCGTAGCGGCCGGAGACATAGCCGCCGTTGGCGCGTTTCACCAGCTGGTCCATACCGATGATCTGGCCGCCGTGCGTATGCCCTGACAGCTGCAGCGTGACGCCGCGCGCGGCGGCCTCGCGCGCGTTGCGCGGACGATGATCGAGCAGGATCACCGGCGCCGACGGATCGGCCCCGGCCAGCGCAGCGTCCAGATCCGGCAACGGCAGTCCATAGCGTGCCGCCACCGGGTCGGTGACACCGGCGATGGTCAACGCCGCCTCACCACGACGCACCTGCAGGTGGCTGTTCTCCAGCACCTGCATGTGCAGCGCGCGGAACGCCTGCATCCAGTCCTGGTACTGCGCGTAGTACTCGTGGTTGCCGGTGATCGCGATGACCCCGTCCGGCGCATGCAGGTCGGCCAGCGGGCGCGCGTCGTCGCGACGGGCCTCGACGCTGCCATCGATCAGGTCGCCGGTGATCACGATCAGGTCCGGCTTCAGCGCATTGCTCTGCTCCACCACCCTGCGCACCCAGTCACCGGTCAGCAGGCGGCTGGCATGGATGTCGGTCAGCTGCAGCACGCGGTAGCCGTCGAAGGCGGCCGGCAGATCCTTGATCGCCACGTCGATCTGCCGGGGCTTGGGCACCACCATGCCCTGGCTGACACCATAGCCACTGACCAGCAGCGCCAGCACAGCGGCCACGGGACGCAGCCTGGGGGCGCGCAATGCCGATACCGCGCGCGGCAGGCGGAGCAGGCGCGACAGCAGCAGTCCTGCGTCCAGCACCAGCATCACCAGCGCCAGCAGCAGCACCGCCGTCGAGCCGGTGGCCAGCGTGGCGATCGCCAGCTTCGGTATCTCCGGCGAGGCCATCGTGCCCCAGAAGGTGGCGACGATGCGCAGCTGCACGGCCACAGCCACCAGCAGCAGCGACAGCACGACCTTCAATGCGATGGGCAGGCGCAGCGGCCAGAACAGGCGCCAGGCCACGTACAGGCCCATCAACAAACCGATCGTACTCAGCACTGCAACCATCCAGGAAGAAAAGCGGGCCCGCCATGGTGACGGGCCCGCGTGTCATTGGGTAGAGGCAGCATCACGCCCCGGGCAGGCGCTCCACCCGCAGGCGGGCGATGCGGCGCTTCTCCATCGCCAGCACGGTGATGCGCACGTCGGCGATCTCCACCACGTCGCCGATGTCCGGCAGGCGGCCCAACCGCTCCAGCACCAGCCCGGAGATGGTCATGTAGTCGGCGCTGCGCGGCAGCGAGACACCGGCCAGGCGCTGCAGGTCATCCAGGGTCAGCGCACCGTCGGCCTCCCACTGGCCTTCGCCCTGCGCGACCACGCCATAGCGTTCGTCCTGGGTATCCACCAGGTCACCGGCAATCGCGGCCAGCAGGTCGTTGGCCGTCACCAGGCCTTCCACGCTGCCGTACTCGTCCACTGCCACCGCCAGTGGCACCGGGTGCTGACGGATCAGCTCCAGCGCCTGTAGTGCACTGGCACTGGACAGCACGTACTGCGGCTCGCGCAGGTTGCCTTCCAGCTGCAGCGGCCTGCCCTGCAGCAGGTCGGCCAGCAGGTCGCGGCTCTGCACCACGCCACGCAGGCTGTCCAGATCGCCGTCGCCGACCAGCAGGCGGGTATGCGGCGAGGCCACCAGGCGCGCCACCACATCGTCCTGCCCGCGTGCCAGGTCGATCCACTGCACGTCGGCACGCACAGTCATCACGCTCGACACCGGTCGATCGGCCAGCCCCAGCACGCTGCGGATCATCTCGTGCTCGGCCGGCTGCAGCCGCTCTTCGGCATCGGCGTGTGCGTCCTCGCTTTCGTCGTCGTGTCCGTTGGCCGGACGCGCCCCCAGCATCCGCAGCACGGCGTCGGCGGTGCGCTGGCGGAACGGCTGGCGCCGCTCGTTGCGCTCGCGGTTGAAACGCACCCACTGGTTGAACGCTTCGACCAGGATCGAGAAGGCAATGGCCGCGTACAGGTAGCCCTTCGGGATCTTGTAGCCCAGGCCCTCGGCCACCAGGCTGAAGCCGATCATCAGCAGGAAGCCCAGGCACAGCACCACCACCGTGGGATGCTTGTTGACGAAACGGGTCAGCGGCTTGCTGGCCACCAGCATCAGCGCCATCGCGATGGTCACCGCGGCATACATCACGCCGAGGTTGTCGACCATGCCGACCGCGGTGATCACCGAGTCCAGCGAGAACACTGCGTCGAGCACCACGATCTGCGCCACCACCATCGCGAAGCTGGCATAGACCTTCTTTCCATCCTCGTGGTGCTCGCGGCCTTCCAGCCGTTCGTGCAGTTCCATCGTGCCCTTGAACAGCAGGAACAGGCCACCGCCCAGCAGGATCAGGTCACGCCCGGAGAAGCTGTGATCGAACAGCGTAAGCAGCGGCTCGGTCAGCTTCATGATCCAGGCCAGCGCCGCCAGCAGCACCAGCCGCATCAACAGGGCCAGGGTGAGGCCGATCACCCGTGCGCGGTCGCGCTGGTGCGGCGGCAGCTTGTCAGCCAGGATCGCGATGAACACCAGGTTGTCGATGCCGAGAACGATCTCCAGCACGACCAGGGTTGCAAGGCCCATCCATATCGAGGGGTCAGCCAACCATTCCATTTCAGGTCCGTTTCGTCAGTAGGTAAGGGAGAAAAGCAGCCATTCAATCGGCATCCTGCGCCTGCGCCGGGTCATGACCGAGCAGGTCGCCGGGCGTGCACTGCAGCTCGCGGCAGATCGCATCGAGGGTGGAAAAGCGGATGGCGCGTGCCTTGCCGGTCTTCAGGATCGACAGGTTCGCCAGGGTGATGTCGATGCGCCCGGCCAGCTCGGACAGGGTCATGCCCCGTTCCTGCAGCATGCGGTCGAGGGTGATGACGATCGCCATCAGCGCGTGCCCATCAGACCAGACCGTCCAGGTCATCGCGCATCGCCGCGCCTACGGCAAACACGCGCGCCAGCACGAACAGCATCAGCACCGCGACCAGGCCGGTGATCGACATGCCACCGCCGACCTCCATCCAGGTGAAGTCCGGGCCCATCCAGGCCGCGTAGGCGCCGATCAGGATCGACAGCAGCTCCATCGCCAGCATCAGCCACGCCATGCGCTGCAGGCGCTCTGCATTGGCGTGGGTGAACGGCCGCTCGCGCGCTGCCGATTGCAGCAGCCGCAGCAGATGGCGCAGGAACACCAGGCACAGCACCAGCAGCACGACGATGGCGCCCAGCCCCAGGCAGAAATGCAGGAACAGATCGTTGCCATGCGCGGCCGCAGCAGCAGCATCGTGGACGCTGTCCAACAGCCAGCGGCGGTCGTGGGCAACCAGGGGAATGGCCAGCAGTGCGGCCAGGATGCCCAGCCAGCACATCGCCCGCACGGCCTGCACGGCCGCCTGGGCCAGGGTGAACAAGCCTCGCGCGGGTCTGGCGCGGGCGGGTCGAGCGGTCAAGCGGCCTCCGGCATTGGGGTGGCATGCCGCCCCAGGATGGATTTATCGATAAACGATATATCACAACCCGCGTGAAAGGCTGAATCGCGCGCGTAACGCGAACCGCCGCTTGGGCGCATACGGCGTGCAGGCGCCGGCCCGCCGCCGGCACCGCCCAGGTGACGTCAGCTCACAGGTGCTGACCGAAGAACGGAATCACCGCCGCCAGTGCCTGCCGTACCGGCTCCGGCTGGTCATACAGGTCGTAGTGCGACCCACCCTCCACCACTTTCAGCTGCTTGTGCTTCGAAGCTGCACGACCATGGATCTCCAGGCCATCGCGGTAGGCACCAAACGCCCCCGGCTTGTCACCGATCACCACCAGCAGCGGCTGGGTCAGCAGCACTTCGGCCAGATGGAAGGCATCCCAGCCCACCGCCGCACCACGATGCGAGAACAGCGCGCTGACCACGCCGTTGGGCTGCGGCCCGCGCGTGCGGTAGTAGTCCGTGGCCTCCAGCACGTCGATATCGGTGATGCCGGCAGCGCGCCCCTGCTCCACCGACGGTGGCAGGAACAGGTCCACGCGTGCCTCGCCGCCACGCATCTCGGCGGTGCGCTGTGCGGCGATGGCCTCCAGCGAACCAATCGGATCGAAGCCGCCAAAGCCCTCGCGGCTGAGCCGGCCGAAGTTGACGCCGGTGATGCTGGTGACCGCCTTGATGCGGCGCTCGGTCATGGTGGCGTTGATCGCATAGCCACCACCACCACAGATGCCGAGCACGCCGATGCGTGCGGCGTCCACGTACGGCAGGGTGACCAGATAGTCGACCACGCGGCGTACATCCTCCACGCGCTGGGTCGGGTCTTCGATCCGTCGCGGTTCACCCCCGCTGGCGCCCTGGAAGCTGGCGTCGTAGGCGATCACCACGTAACCCTCGCGGGCCAGCGCCTCACCGTAGACGTTGCCGGACGTCTGCTCCTTGCAGCTGCCGATCGGGTGCATGCTGATGATCGTGGGGTAGGCCCGGTTGCGGTCGAAGTCCGGCGGAACGTGCAGGTCGGCAGCGATATGCCAGGCCATGTCCGGGTTCTGGATCTTGACGGTTTCCATGCGGTGGCTCCTCGTGTGCGGCAGGGCGACCGGTGTCGCCGTTGCAAGCACGATAGACCTGGGATTGGGAGCAGAAAAGACGCCAATCTCAACCACAGTAGTAAGCTGTGATTACCAGAATGCGACGGGCGTGGCGCCCGACCGAGCCCCCATGAGTGCCCCCACCGCGATCAACCCGGCCCTGCTGCCGCAGCTGGCCTGGTTTGCCCACATTGCCCACCATCGCAGCTTCACCAAGGCGGCCGAAGAGATGGGGGTCTCGCGCCCCGCGCTGTCGCAGAGCCTGAAGACGCTGGAGAAGCAACTGGGCGTGCGCCTTCTGCACCGGACCACCCGCGAGATGTCGCTGACCGAGGAAGGCCAGCGCCTGTTCGACGCAGTGCAGCCATCGCTGAGCACCATCGACAGCGCAGTACGCGACCTGCGCGCCAGCCATGACGCCCCCTCCGGCCTGCTGCGCATCAACACCGCACGCCTGACCGCCAAGACGCTGATCGAACCACACCTGCCTGAATTCTTCGCGCGCTACCCCGAGCTGCGCGTGGAGCTGGTGATGGACGATGGCCTGTCCAGCATCGTCGCCGAAGGCTGCGACGCCGGCATCCGGCTGGGGGAACGGCTGGCCGAAGGCATGATCGCCGTGCCGGTGACGCCGATGCTGGAAATGGTGGTGGTCGCCTCGCCGGCCTACCTGGCCCGGCATGGCACGCCCAGCACGCCCGCCGAACTGGCCGGGCATGAATGCCTGGGCTACCGCCAGACCGGCAGCGGCACGGTCTATGCCTGGGAGTTCAGCACGCCCGGCCAGCATGGACACGACTTTGAAGTGGAACCGCGCGGACGCTATGTCACCAATGATGACGAAGCCATGATCCGCGCCGCGCTGCAGGGACTGGGCGTGATGCAGCACATCGACCTGTCACTGCAGCCGATGCTGGCAGATGGGCGCCTGCTGCGGTTGATGCCGGAATGGTCCGCGCCGTTCCCCGGCTTCTACCTGTACGTGCCATCGCGTGAGCAGATGCCACCCCGCGTGCGCGCGCTGATGGAATTCCTGGTCGAGAAGCGCGAGGGCGTCGCCAAAGCGCTCGGCCGCCCCGTGCAGGCACCGGCCACCGGCGGCTAGGCGTCAGCGCAGGTAACGATAGACCAGGTCATCGGCATCACTGCGCACGGCCTGGGCGTCGAGCACGCCGCCCAGCCGCTGCGCAACGGCCTGCGATGCCAGGTTGTCGGGCGCCATGTAGCTGACCAGCGTCGGCAGCTGTGCCACCACGAAGGCCCAGTCGCGCAGTGCCTCGGCCGCTTCAGTGGCGAAGCCCTGCCCTTCGTGGCCGTCATACAGTAGCCAACCCAGTTCCTTCTCCGGAAACAGCGGGCCATGGTTGATACCCACCTGGCCGATGCAGGCACCGGTGTCGGCCCGTTCGATCATCAACGCACCATGGCCGAACAGATGCCAGCTCGCCAGGTCATGACAGAACTGGCCCCACGCGGCAACCTCATCGAATGGACCGCCCATGCCGCGCGCGCGCGGCGACGCAAGGAACGCCGCATAGATGCCGAAGTCATCCAGCTGTTGCGGACGCAGCCGCAGGCGCGCGGTGTGCAGGGTGGGAATATCGAGCATGCTGCCGGTCGGCTCAGTACACCGCGAGGTGGCCGCAACCGCGTCGCTGCGGTTGCCCTTCCATCGTCACCTGCACGCTGGCCAGGGTGTCGACACCTTCGGCATTGCGGCACGACTCGCGCTTGATCTCGACAACGGCGGGCTGCCTGTCCAGCTCACCATTGAGCACGATCAGCGAACTGGGCGCATCGGCCGGCTGCCCGAGATAGCGCAACGTACCCTTGTGGGCACGGCCATCGGCGCTGAGGCTGGCATCGTGGTTGCCGTTGCCGGTGGACGCGATCTCGATGCTCCACCCTGCCCCGCCACCGGTGAACGCAGGCACCGGGCTCATGCCGCCCGCGATCGAGGGAGGCCGCGGTTCATCGGCCGTGGTCTTCGATGCAAGGCTGGCACAGCCGGCCAGCAGGCCCGCGAGCAGCGCGGCGATGACAATGGGGCGCACGGTCATGGTGGACTCCTGCAGCGATCGGGCCGCCAGTGTAGGGCGTGCCACGTGCGCCGGCGATGAACGTGGCCGGTCAACGTGAGGTGCGTCCCCCACCGGCCACGCGCACGCGGTCGCGGCCCTGTGCCTTGGCCTGGTACATCGCCGCATCCGCAGCGCGCAGCAGGGTGCGCCAGCCCAGTGCGTCGGTACCGCCCTCGGCCACGCCGAAGCTGGCGGTCACCCGCAGCGCGGTGCCGCCCCCCACCCTGATGTCCAGCTGCTGCAGCGCCAACCGCAGCGATTCGGCCAGCCGGCGACCGGCATCCAGATCGCCACCGGCCAGCAGCACCAGGAATTCTTCGCCACCGTAGCGGGCGATGCTGTCGCTGCGGCGCAGGTGGCGCTGCAGAAGTTGCGCGACCTGCACCAGTACCTCGTCGCCGGCATCATGCCCATGGCCATCATTGATCGACTTGAAGCGGTCCACGTCCAGCAGGATCACCACCGCCGCCGCAACGCCCTCGGCATGGCGCTGCTGCACCCGCTGGTCCAGCGCGCGGCGGTTCAACAGCCCGGTCAGTTCATCGGTACCCGCCAGCTGCCGCAGCTCACTGGTCAGCGCCGAGCGTTCGCGCGAGGTTTCGCGCAGGACTTCGATCGCATCGAACAGGCGCTGCATTTCCGCCAGCGGATGGGTGACGTGCTGCTCCGGCCCCGGCGCGTCGGAGGCGATCTGGATCACCTGCCGCTGCGCCTGCAGCAGGGGCCGCAGGATCTGCACATGGGCAATGCGCAGCGCCACGCCCAGCACCACCAGCGTACCCACGACCGTCGCCACCAGTACCGCCAGGCGCATGGCGGCGCGGTTGCGGGTATGTTCGAAGCGGGCAATGGCAACGCTCAGGTAGCCATCGCGCAGCGCCTCCAGTGACTGCAAGGTCGGCACATAGCGCCGGGTGAACTCGGCGGCGGTCCAGGGCGGGGGTACACCGCGACGGCCATCTTCGATCAGCTGCTCGACCATCGGCAACGATTCACCGAAGAACTGCCGCCGCGCCATGTCCCAATGCCAGGACAACGCCGGGTCACTGCGGAACACCGCCTCGTGGCTGCCGGCCAGCCGCCACAGCTCCAGCAGGCGGCCCTCGGTCTGCAGCGCCGCGCGCACCTGCTCGTTGCGCCAGGCACCCGGCACCGCCACCGGCGCCATCACGTTGGACGCCAAACGCCCGCCGTGCTCGCGCAGGTCGATCAGCACCTGGCCCTGCATCGCCGGAATCGCTGCCTCGCGATCGGCGCGGACCAGCACGTTGATCTGTGCGGACATGAGCAGATGCAGGCGGTCGACCACCGCGAACATGCTGCTGATCGCGCGCTCCACGTCTTCGACCCGGCGTGCGTCCTGCGGCTGCGCCGCCACCCGGTCCACGCTGGCACGTGCCGACTTCAGGCGGCGTTGCGCATCGGCCAGCATCGCATGTGCATCCACCTCGCCCGGATGTGCCTTGAACGCGGTGTCCAGCTGCAGCATGGCGGCGTCGACCTGCCGCCGCACCACGGCCAGCTGCATGGCCAGCCGCGCCTGCTCGGTGCTGTCGTCCGCGCGCGCGCCCAGCAGGCTGTTGGCCGGGCCACGTTCGGAGGAGACCAGGTTGGCCAGATCAAACGTCTGCCGCAGCTGGCGCAGGCTGACCAGATTGTCCTCGGCGGCGGCATAGCGCATCGTGCCCTGGACCAGGGCGATGACCATCAGCGGCAGGGTGCAGACCACGAACAGCCCCGCCAGGATCCAGACCCAGGTCCGCAACCCGATGGGCGATACCTTGCCGGCCATTCAACTTTCCCCTGACGTGCGGATCACTGTACTGAGCGGCCCCGGCAGTGCCAAGCCAGCACTACGCAGCCCCTGCCCCTGCGTATACCCCAGTCATCGCGAACGTGCCGCCAAGAGGCGGCACCCGGCTCGCCGAAACAGATCCGTCACGTCAGCGGGGTCAGATCCAGCGTTGATCCACCAGTTCCCGCTTCACATAGGCGTAGAACACCGGCGCGGCCACCAGCCCCGGCAGGCCGAACGCCGCCTCCATCACCAGCATGGCCAGCAGCAGTTCCCAGGCGCGCGCCTGGATCTCGCCGCCGACGATGCGCGCGTTGAGGAAATATTCCAGCTTGTGGATGACGATCAGGTACAGCAGCGCCGCCACCGCCACGTAGAACGACACCGACAACGCGACGATGGTGATGATGGTATTGGAGATGATGTTGCCCACCACCGGCAGCAGCCCGGCGACGAAGGTGATCAGCACCAGCGTCTTCGACAACGGCAGGTGCACCCCGAACAAGGGCAGCACACCCAGCAGGAAAATGGCGGTGAACACGGTGTTGAGCAGCGAGATCTTCACCTGTGCGAACACCACCTGGCGGAACGCAGTGGCCAGGCGGCTGGTGCGGCCGATCAGTTCCTGCGCCAGCGGCCCCATTTTCGGCAGCGGCAACTCGTCATACAGCGCGATCATCGCGCCCAGCACCATGCCGATCAGCACGCGCACGCCCACCTGCACCACCGAGGTACCGGCCACGCCCAGCTGGCGCTGGTGCTCGGCGGCCCAGTCGTTCAGCGCTGCGCGCAGCGCCGGCATGTCTTCGGGAATGTAGGGCTGCAACAGCGCCGGCACCTGGTGCCGCGACGAATTGAGGATGTCCATCAGCCGTGCCAGCAGCGCGTCCGGCCCGCCGGTCTCGTTGCGGAAGAACGAGGCCACGCCGATCCCGGCCAGTACCAGCGCGCTGATGATGACCGCCGACAGCACGATCACCGCGATCGCCCGCGCCCGACCCGGTGGCAGCCGGCCTTCCACGGTGGAAGCCAGCAGGTGGGTCAGCTGGAACACCAGCAGGCCCGACAGCAGCGTCACCACCAGGCCCAGCTTCAGCGCCAGCCACATGCCCAGCAGCATCATCAGCCAGGCCGCGATCCGCGGAACGGGGGGCTTGGGCTGCACAACAAGGGCGTCTTGCATGGGGGGCACGTCCGGGCGGGGTGGCCCATGGTAGAGGATTGGCCGTGCGATTCCGTGTGCAGGATGAACGGCCGTTACGCCGTCATTGGGCGGCGCCGTGTTCGCCGTAGCTGGCGTTGTTCTTGCCCTGCCGCTTGGCGTGGTACAGCGCCCGGTCGGCCTGCGCCAGCCAGTCCTCCACGCTACCGCCGCGCGGCGTGGCGGCAATGCCGATGCTGACGCTGAACTCCACGCCCGGGGTGGCCTGGCGGGCGGCCTCGAGCAGGTGCAGGCGCACCCGCTCGGCCACATGCATCGCATCCACCGGCGCGCAGTCGTGCAGCAGCACGACGAACTCATCGCCACCGAGGCGGGCCGGGGTATCACCCGGCCGGGCAAACGCGCGCAGGGTCGAGGCGATGTGCCGCAGGACCTCATCACCGGCGCGGTGGCCATGCGAGTCATTGATGCGCTTGAAATCATCCACGTCCAGCATCAGCAAGCAGGCAAAGCCGCCCTGCCGCTGCGCCTTGTCCAGCGCCTGCTGCGCACGCAGGATCAGGAAGCCGCGGTTGGCCAGTTCGACCAACGGGTCCATCCGGCTCAAGCGCTGCAGCTGCCGGTTCTGCGATTTCACCCGACTCGCCAGCTGCCAGCTGAGGATGCTCAGACCGATGCCGTAGACGAACAGGAACGGCACGCTGAGCACGATCGTGCGTTGCGAGGTCACCGGCTGATAGGGAAACCCGAGGGCCCACCAGGTGATCGCAAAACCCAGCACCAGTGCCAGCGTGGCGCGCATCGCCAGGCGCACGCCGCCGGCAGCGATCTTGTCGGCGACCAGCAGCGCCGCGAACAGTGCACTGGGCACCGCGCTCAACCCCATGAAGGCGATCCAGCCACCGCCGAACAACGAATCGGCCACCATGCAGCGGAACTGGACCACGGCAGGCTGCCGGGAGCGGTGGGTCAGCAGCAGCGCGAGCGCGGGCCAGGCCAGTGCATTGAGCAGCAGCAGAACCCAGGCCAGCGCACCGTCATGGCGTTCCAGGATGATCGAGGCGATCGGGATCGCGCCCAGGCCATTGCCCACGAAGCGCATCCAGCCGATGCGCCGCGCCGCGCCGATGCCCTCGACCGCGACCTCGGTCGAGTCAGTCAAGAACGGCATTGCCGACCCCCTTGCGCGATCGCACGTTCCATCTCAGAACTCCACCCCAGCACTCCAGCCCGGCACTCCACCTCGACGCGTGCCGGGCTGCCTGGCGTGAGTCTGACAGCTTGGCGTCAATTCGGGATCAAGGGATCAAGGTCGCGACCTGGCCTGGGCGCCGCCGTCGAGCCCCGCAGCATCAGGCTGAAATCCAGCGTCTGCTGGAGCTGCACATCGGCATGCTCGATGATCGCCAGCAGCAGCTTGACCGCGCGCTCGCCGATCTCGCGCATCGGCTGCCGGATGGTCGTCAACGGCGGCGTGAGGTAGCGGGAGGACGCCAGGTCGTCGAACCCCACGATGGACAGGTCGTCCGGCACGCGGATACCGCGCTCACGGCAGGCCGCCAGGGCGCCCAGCGCCATCTGGTCGCTGAAGCAGAAGATCGCGGTCGGTGCCGGTGCCACGTCCAGCAACGCCATTGCCGCCGCATGGCCGGATTCCACGGAAAAGTCGCCTGGCACGATGCGCTGCTGGCGCAGCCGTCCGCGCGCCTTGCCCGCGGCCCGGACGCCCTGCAGCCGCTGCTGGTGCAGAGGGTTGTCGGGCGGCCCACCGACCACGGCGATCTGCTCGTGACCCAGTCCGTAGAGGTGTTCCATCACCGCGCGTGCAGCTGCCGCGTTGTCGATGTGGACGCTGGGAATGCCCAGCGCAGGGTCGAACTCGCATCCATTGACCACCGGTGCGGCGGCGCCGCGCTGCTGCACGATCTCACGCGCCGTCGGCGGCAATCGATGCCCCAGCACGATCATGCCGTCGGCCTCGTTGCGCCGGAGCATCTGCGCATAGCGCTCCTCGCGGTCGGGCTGGTGCTGGGTATCGCCCAGCAGCACCGCGTAGCCAACCGCCTGTGCCGCCTCTTCTGCGCCTTGCAGGATCTGGGCGAAAAATGGATTGGCGATATCCGGCACGGTGACCAGGATCTTGCCGCTGCGCTGGGTCTTGAGTGTCCTGGCCACCGTGTTGGGCACGTAGCCGAGCGCGGCAGCCGCCTGCTCGATGCGCGCGCGCGTGGCGGGCAGCACCTTGTCCGGCCGGGAGAGCGCCCGCGACACCGTGCCGGCAGAGACGCCCACGTGCTTGGCGATGTCGTAGATGGTTGCCATGGTTTCAGCTCTTGTTTCCGCTGTGCACTGCACAACGGGTCTGCGGGAGGCCCATGCTAGGGTAATGCAATCGATTGCATCGAGGGCGAATCATCTTGAAGACGCTCAAGGGTCCAGCGCTGTTCCTGGCGCAGTTCATCGGCGACAAAGCTCCTTTTGATCGGCTGGACACGTTGGCCGGATGGGCCGCGGGGCTGGGCTATTCTGGCGTACAAGTACCCACCACGGCGCCCCACCTGTTCGATCTGGCCCAAGCAGCACACAGCCAGGCCTACTGCGATGATGTTGCCGGCATGCTGGCCGAATACGGTGTGCAGATCACCGAACTGTCGACCCATCTGCAGGGACAGCTGGTCGCCGTCCACCCCGCCTATGACAGCCTCTTTGACGGCTTCGCACCGCCTGCGGTGCACGGCAACCCCGCCGCCCGCCAGGCCTGGGCGGTCGATCAGCTGATGTTGGCGGCCAAGGCCAGCCAGCATCTGGGACTGACCGCGCACGCCACCTTTTCCGGTGCGCTGGCCTGGCCGTACTTCTATCCCTGGCCGCAGCGCCCGCCCGGCCTGGTGGACGAAGCCTTCGCCGAACTCGGCCGCCGCTGGCGCCCGATCCTGGATGCGTTCGACGCCTGCGGCGTGGACCTGTGCTTCGAGATCCACCCCGGCGAAGACCTGCACGACGGCGCCACCTTCGAGCGCTTCCTCGACGTGGTGGATCATCACCCGCGGGCGAAGATCCTGTATGACCCCAGCCACCTGCTGCTGCAGCAGATGGACTACCTGGGCTTCATCGACCGCTATCACGACCGCATCGGCATCTTCCACGTCAAGGACGCCGAGTACCGTGCGAGCGCCCGCAGCGGCGTGTATGGCGGCTACCAGGACTGGATCGATCGTCCGGGCCGGTTCCGCTCGCTCGGCGATGGCCAGATCGACTTCAAGGCGATCTTTTCGAAGATGGCGCAGTACGACTTTCCCGGCTGGGCGGTGCTGGAGTGGGAGTGCTGCCTGAAACACCCGGAGGACGGCGCGCGCGAAGGCGCTGCCTTCATCCGCGACCACATCATCCGCGTGACCGAACGCGCCTTCGATGATTTCGCCGACAGCGGCACCCACGCCGCTTCACTGCATCGCATGCTGGGAATCTGAGTCATTACCGCCCCGGGAGGGCAAGCCATGACGCACGCCATGTCGCGCTTGGGCGCGATGATGTTTCTGCAGTTCTTCATCTGGGGAGCGTGGTTCGTCACCCTGGGCACGTACCTGGTGCAGGGCCCGTTGCAGGCCAGCGCGAGCCAGGTCGCGACCGCCTTCCTCAGTCAGTCGATCGGGGCCATCGTCGCGCCCTTCCTGGTCGGGCTGATCGCCGATCGCTACTTCGCGGCGCAGCGCATCCTCGCGGTCCTGCACCTGGCCGGTGCGGTGCTGCTGTGGCTGGCGTCCACCGCGACGGACTTCACCACATTCTCCGCCTGCGTGATGGGCTACATGCTGCTGTTCATGCCGACGCTGGCACTGGCCAACAGCGTGGCGATGCGGCACATGCAATCGCCTGAAAAGCAGTTCCCGCTGGTGCGCGTAGCCGGCAGTATCGGCTGGATCATCGCCGGCGTGCTGATCGGCTGGATGGGCTGGGAGCAGGCACACCGGCTCGAGCTGACCTTCCAGATGGCCGCGCTGGCGTCGCTGCTGCTTGGCCTGTATGCCTTCACCCTGCCACACACGCCGCCGCTGGCCCGGCAGCGCGACGCCGGGCTGGGTCAGATCCTCGGGCTGGATTCACTGCGGCTGCTGAAGTCGCGCTCCTATCTGGTGTTCTTCCTGGCCTCCATCGCCATCTGCATCCCGCTCTCGTTCTACTACAACTTCACCAACCCCTATCTCAACGATCTGGGCGTGCGCGGCGCCGCGGGCCTGCAGTCGCTGGGCCAGGTTTCGGAAGTGCTGCTGATGCTGGCCATGCCGTTCCTGTTCGTGCGGCTGGGGGTCAAGACGATGCTGGCGGTGGGCATGGCAGCGTGGGTCGTGCGCTACGGCATGTTCGCCTTTGGCGATGCCGGCAGTGGCTTCTCGCTGCTGGTGATCGGCATCGTGCTGCATGGCATCTGCTACGACTTCTTCTTCGTCACCGGCCAGATCTACACCGATGCCCATGCCGGCCCCGACGCACGCAGCAGTGCGCAGGGCTTCATCACCCTGGCCACCTATGGCGTGGGCATGCTGATCGGCACCTTCCTGTCCGGCGCGGTGGTGGAGCACTACACCACCGCCGCAGGGCCCGACTGGCAGCAGATCTGGCTGTTCCCGGCCGGCGTCGCACTCATCGTGCTGATCGCCTTCCTGCTGCTGTTCCGCGACCGGCCGGTGGTTGCGGCCGCAGCGTCCACGCCCTGAGGACTGCAGCCGATGCCCAAGCCTGGAATCGCCATCATCGGTACCGGCATGATCGCGGCCGTGCATCGTCGCGCCGCCTTGCTGGCCGGTGCCGAGATCCGTGGCGTGGCCGCCTCTTCCGCGCAGCGCGCCGCCGAGGTAGCGCAGGCGTGGGGTGTCCCGCGCGGCTATCGCGATATCGAGGAGGTGGTGGCCGACCCGCAGGTGCAGGTCGTGCACGTCTGCACGCCCAACCACCTGCATCGGGCCATGGCCGAAGCTGCACTGCGGGCCGGCAAGCACGTGGTCTGCGAGAAGCCGCTGGCAACCACGCTGGACGACGCGCAGGCGCTGGCCGCACTGGCCAACTCGAGCGGGCTGGTCGCCACGGTTCCCTTCGTCTACCGCTACCACCCGGTGGTGCGGGAAGCACGCGCGCGCATCGCCGCAGGCGACATCGGCCCCCTGCACCTCATCCATGGCAGCTATCTGCAGGACTGGCTGCTGGACCCGGCCAGCAACAACTGGCGCGTCGATCCGGCGCTGGGCGGCGCTTCGCGTGTGTTCGCCGACATCGGTTCGCACTGGTGTGACCTGGTGGAATGGGTCAGCGGTGAACGCTTCGCCGAGGTCAGCGCGGCGTTCGACACGGTGATCGCCGAGCGCAGCGCCTCCGGCGCGCAGAGTTTCAGCACCCCGGCAGCCGGCGGTGCGATGCAGGCGGTCGCCAGCGAGGACGTGGCGGCGTCGATGTTCCGCACCGGCAACGGCACGCTGGTATCACTGACCGTCAGCCAGGTCTCTGCCGGACGCCGCAATCGTCTCTGGTTCGAGATCGATGGCGCCCGGGCCAGCGTGGCGTTCAACCAGGAAGATGCCGAGCGGCTGTGGATCGGGTGGCCCGACCAGCGCGAAGAAACCTTCGTGCGTGGGCCGGGAGCCGGCAGTGCCGAACAGCGCCGGTTGTCGGTGTTGCCGGCCGGGCACGCACAGGGTTACGCCCAGTGCTTCGAGGCCTTTGTCGCCGACACCTATCGCGCCATCGACGGCGAGCGGCCCGAGGGGCTGCCTACCTTCGACGATGGCCTGCGCTCGGCGCTGATCGTCGACCGTGTCATCACATCGGCCAGGACACGCGCCTGGACCACCATCGCTTGAAACCCGGGAGGATCTCTTGATGAAAGCCCCTGTCCGTAGAACCGCAGGCCTCGTCCTGCTGCTGCTCGCAGCCCTGCCCGCCTTCGCGGGCGAAGTGGCAGGCACGCAGAAGCCGATCGCGGTGCAGATGTACACCCTGCGCAACGCCGGCTCGCTCGAGCAGCAGTTGAAGATCGTCCACGACGCGGGCGTGCATGCGGTGGAAACGGTCGGCACGCAGAACACCAGCGCGGCGGACCTCAAGCAGCTGCTGGACCGCTATTCGATCAGGGCCATTTCGTCGCACGTGCCATTGGCCGAGCTGCGCAACAACCTGGACGGCGTAGTGACCTTCAACCGCGCGATCGGCAACAGCACGCTGGTGGTGCCCTACCTGGACCAGAAGGACCGGCCGGCCGATGCCGCAGGCTGGACCGCACTGGGCCAGGAACTGGGCCGCATCGCCAAACAGGTGCGGGCCAAGGGCATGTACCTGGCCTACCACAACCACGACTTCGAGCTGGTCGACTTCAACGGCAGGACGGGGCTGGAACTGCTGTTCGCCGCCGCCGGTCCCGACCTGCAGACCGAGCTGGACCTGGCCTGGGTCGCGCGTGCCGGCCTGGACCCTGCGGCGATGCTGGGCAGGTTCCGCGGGCATGTCTTCGCGGTTCACGCCAAGGACAATGCTCCCAAGGGCCACGCCGAAGACGAGGGCGGATTCGCCGCGGTCGGCCAGGGCGTGCTGGACTGGAACGCGATCCTGCCGGCCGCAGCCGCCGCTGGCGTGCACTGGTACATCGTCGAACATGACCAACCACGCGATCCGGCCAAGGTCATCCAGACCGGCGCGGACTACCTGCGTGAACACCTGACCGTCAATGCGCCCGCCCGTGCGCAGCCCTGACGCATGAAGGAGCCCCACATGAAAATGATCCTGGCAATGGCCGTGGCCCTGGGCGGCCTGGGCTCTGCAACGGCCGCCTGGTGCAAGGACGACCCGGCCGCGGGTGCAAAGCTCTACACCGCGAACTGCGTGGCCTGCCACGGCGCCGATCGTGCGGGCATGCCGGGCGCATTCCCGGCGCTCACCGACATCGGCAAGCGCATGGCACCGGCGCAGATCAAGGAAAAGATCAGCAAGGGCGGTGGGCTGATGCCGCCCTTCTCCCAGCTCTCGCAGCAGGAAATCAACGACATCGCCAGCTACCTGGCGAAGTAAGCGGCCGGCGACCACGCCGGCCGTATGCCACTACAGTTCGCGCACCCAGATGTTGCGGTAGCTGACCCTGGAATCATGTTCCTGCAGGTAGAGCGGTGCGCACGTGTGTGGCGCATAGGAAGGTGCACCGATGTACTCGGTCTTTCCCGCCAGCACGGTGTCGTCCTGCACCAGCACGCCGTTGTGCAGCACCGTGATGCGCGCGGGCGACACCAGCCCACCGCCCGCCGAGAAGCGCGGTGCCTTCCAGAGGATGTCGTAGGCCTGCCACTCGCCTGGCGCGCGCGAGGCATTCACCAACGGCATGGCCTGCTTGTAGATCGAGCCCGCCTGGCCGTTGGCATAGGTCGGGTTGTTGTAGCTGTCCAGCACCTGCAGCTCATACAGCTCCTGCAGGAAGATGCCGCTGTTGCCGCGGTTCTGCCCGTAGAAACCCTTCGTGTCGGTTGGGGTGCGCCATTCAACATGCAGCTGGACATCGCAGAAGCGTTGCTTTGTGCGAATGCCCTTGCTGCCGGGCACGACAGTCATCGCGCCATCAGCAACCTTCCAGGGCACGCGCCCACCCTGCTCGGACTCCCAGGCCGAGACATCCTTGCCATCGAACAATACGATGGCGTCGGACGGCGCCTTGCCTGGCGGCGTGGCCACGGTTGCAGGCACCGGCGTCCACACCTCGGTCTTCTTCGGATCGCGCGCAGGGTCGGCGCCCTCCTGTGCGAACACGGAACCGGCGGCCAGTACACCGGCCGCAATCAGCAGCGGCTTGATCATCATGCAGCGCTCCATCAGCTGGTCCCCCATGCAGGCGTGCCGGCAACATAGGCCAGGTCGCCATCGTAGCGACCCGGTACCGCAACGTAGTGCAGCACTTCGGTCGCACCGACCTTCGACGTGAAGAAGCCGAAGATGGCCAGCTGTTTGAGCATCGTGAAGTAATGCGGCATCGCCTCGCCCTCTTCCGGAGTGCCCGTCTCGGTCACCTCGGCCGTGCGTGCCTTTGCCTCCGCATCCAGCGTGCGCAGCAGCGTGGTACGGGCGTCTGGCGTGAGCGATGCGAAGCGGGCACCGGAGCGCGCGTCGATATCGGCGAGGCCGGCGCGGAACGTCGCCTGCTGCCGGGCGGTGTAGCAGTCGGTGACGAAGGTCGCCATGAACCGGCCGGCACCGGCATCCTTCGCTCCCGGTGTTTTCGTCCGTGGCAGGATCGTCTCGGCGATCTCGTCCAGCAAGGCGATATCGGCGTCGGAGAACGCAGGCATCACCCCGGCAGCCAGTGCCTTGCCCTGCACCAGCGCAGGCAGACCGACCATGGCCGCACCCGTGGCAGCGACGATCATCTTCAGCAGTTCGCGGCGATCCATCAGAGGTTCCCCGCTTTCAGTTCGCGCACGGCATGGTCGGCGGCGCGGGCGGTCAGCGCCATGTAGGTCAGCGACGGGTTCACGCACGCGCTGGAGGTCATGCAGGCACCGTCGGTGACATAGATGTTGGGTGCATCCCAGACCTGGTTGTGCTGGTTCAATACCGAGCTCTTCCTATCACGGCCCATGCGTGCGGTTCCCATTTCATGGATGCCCTTGCCCGGCGCGTAGTCGTTGTCGTGCATCTTCACGTCCTTGACCCCGGCCGCCTCCAGCATCTCGGCGGCGTCGGCGGCCATGTCCTTGCGCATCGCCAGTTCATTGGCGCGCATGGCAACGTCCATCGCCAGCACCGGCAGTCCCCACTTGTCCTTGCGCTCGCGGTCCAGGCGGATCGTATTGTCGTGGTGCGGCAGCATTTCACCGAACCCGGTCATGCCGATGCGCCAGTCACCGGGCACGGTCAGCGCGTCCTTCAGGTCGGCACCGATGTTCAGCTCGGCGATCTCGCGCGACCAGCCTGTGCGGCTGGCGCCGCCCTGGTAGCCGAACCCGCGCAGGTAACCGCGCTTGTCGGCGGCAACGTTGCGGAACCGCGGAATATAGAAGCCGCACGGACGACGGCCGAAGTAGTACTTGTCTTCGTAACCCTCGACGCGGCCGGAAGCACCCGCTCCGAAATGATGGTCCATCACGTTATGCCCCAGCTCGCCGGACGAGGAACCCAGGCCGCCCTCCCAGACATCGGTGGCCGAGTTCATCAGCAGCCAGGTCGAGTTGAAGGAGGAGGCGTTGAGGAAGATGATCTTGGCGGTGTACTGGTAGGTCTGGCCGGTCTCGGCATCGATGACCTCCACGCCGCGCGCACGCTTTCGATCCTTGTCATAGAGCACTTCCTTGACGATCGAGAACGGCCGCAACGTCAGATTGCCGGTCTTCATCGCCGCCGGTAGCGTCGCCGCCTGGGTCGAGAAATAGGCACCGAAGGGACAACCCAGGATGCACTTGTTGCGGTACTGGCAGTTGACGCGCCCCTGCTCGGGCATCGGCTTGGTGATGTTGGCGGTGCGCGAGTGGATCATATGGCGCGTTCCGCCGAAGGCCTTCTTGATCCGCGCGGCCACATCCTTCTCGACGATGTTCAAGGGAATCGGCGGCAGGAACTCGCCGTCCGGCAACACGTCCAGTCCTTCGCGCGTGCCGGCGATGCCGGCGAACTTTTCTACATGGTCGTACCACGGCGCGATGTCGGCGTAGCGGATCGGCCAATCGGCCGCGATGCCGTCCTTGAGGTTCGCCTCGAAATCCAGGTCGGAGAAGCGATAGCTCTGCCGCCCCCACAGCAATGAGCGGCCACCGACGTGGTAACCACGGAACCAGTCGAAGCGCTGGGTCTCAATGTAGGGCGAGTCCTGCTCGTTGGCCCACATCCCTTCCAGGTTTTCGGCCAGGCCGTAGTCGCGCATCAGCACCGGAAAGTCGGCCTTCATCGCCTGCGTCGGCCGGTTGCGATGCGGGAAGTCCCACGCCTCCTTCATCGCGTTGACATAGTCCTTGACGTGCTCGATGTTGCGGCCACGTTCCAGCATCAGGACTTTCAGACCCTTTTCGGTCAGTTCCTTTGCCGCCCAACCGCCACTGATTCCCGAGCCAACAACGATGGCGTCGTAGTGATTATCTGCCATGGGTTTCTCACCTGGGTGGATATCGTTTCAGACGTCGCAGAGGCGGATCGCCTCGCGCAGAGAGTTGATGGGGTCTGGCGCCGCAGGCATGAATTCCTGCGCCAGATAGCCCTCGAAACCGGTATCGCGGATCGCGCGACAGATGGCCGGATAGTGGAGTTCCTGCTGGTCTCCGATCTCGTGCCGGCCGGGCACGCCCGCGGTGTGGTAATGCTTGAAGCAGGCGTGATGCCTGCCGATGGTGGCGATGATGTCGCCTTCCATGATCTGCATGTGATAGATGTCGTAGAGCAGGCCGAAGTTGTCCGAGCCGAGCCGCTGGCACAGCTCCACACCCCAAGCGGAGTGGTCGCACAGGTAGTCGTGATGATCGACCCTGGAGTTCAGCAGCTCCATCACCAACACCACGCCGCGCTTCTCGGCATGGCCGAGGATGCGCTTGAGTCCCGCCTCGGCATTGGCCATGCCGTCCTGCGGGTCCATGCCGTTGCGGTTGCCGGAGAAGCAGATGAGATTGCGATAGCCGGCATCGGCGACCAGATCGATGTGCCGCGTGTAGCGCTCCACCAGTTGATCGTGGAACTGGCGGCCAGCAAAGCCCTGGGTCAGGCCCAGCTCTGCGCCGTTGCACATCGAGCTGTACACGTCATGGGCCTTCAGCGTCGGCCAGTCCTCCGGGCCGACCAGGTCGATGGCGGCGAAGCCGATGTCCTTCACCGTGCTGCAGAGCTGGGCCACCGACAACTGCGGGAAGGTCCAGCGCGCGACGGAATGCTTGAGGTGGCCCTTGAGCGGCGCATCGGCTGCGAAGGCAGGGAGCACGCCTGCCGCACCCAGGCCGATGCCGCCGGCAACCGCAAGGCGCAACGCATCGCGCCGCGTGAGCCCCGTCGCCGGGGCCGGTCTGATCGAATGGATGGACATCCACCTTCCGGCCTCCCAACCGGTATCAAACGCAACGATTCACAGCAATGCAATCGATTGCACCATAGGGGAGGGAATTGCCGGTTTGCAAGTTGCGCTGCAAGAAATTCAATGCTGCGAGGCACAACTCCGTAGGAGTCGCGGAAAAAGAAAAGCCCCGCATGAGCGGGGCTTTCGTTCTGCAGAGAAACGAGAGTCGCACCATTCATTGGCTGGATCTAAGGCGCTGGCCGCTTCGCCATTTTCCTCATGGTGGCGTGCAGCTGTGACACCAGCTTCTGATTGCCAGCAGGTGATCTCGCTTCGTAGTCAGCCATCAACGTCTCTGCCCGCCGATCCCCCAGTTCTGCAGCCATCGCCATGGCAGCGGGAATGGGCTCCGGGCTTCCCGTCGCGGCGGAGAAGGCGACTCCGTACTGATAGGCGGCGAAGGGCGTTGGCCCCTCCGAGAAAACATCTGCAGAGCGATTGAGTACCTCCAGCCGATCCTTGTCCACGGAGGGTCGCGCTGCCTCTGGCAGGGCTTTCACCACCTCCAGGTAGTTTTCCGCGCCGGCTTGCGCGGTAACTGCGGCCATTTTTGCCAGCAGCCGATCAACAAGAAATATCTCGGCTTTATGGTCTCCGCGATCGCTCATTGCTCTCAGCTCAGCTTCACTCATACCTTTTGCTGCCAGCCACTCCTCAGGAAGTGGGAAGCCCAGCCTGAGCAACGCTTCGCGATCTTCCGCGCCCGAAAAATGCACCGTTCCAAAGTAACGATCTGATATGTCCTCCAAGTACCTTCGGTCATCCTGATGCAAGCTCCGCAGGTACAGGTCCCAACTTGCTGTGCCTGAGTCCTTAGCACCGTCGAACAGCGCGTAGGCTCCGAGTTTCCCGCTCGCCTGTACGTCCATGGTACGTTCGGAGGTCAAAGCGACTGCAGGCACGGATTCAATTCCCGCTCCATCGTTCTGGCAACCGATCACGGTCACAGGGGTCATTGTGAACAACGCTATGGAGAGAAGCGCATTCTTCATCACTTGGGGCACCCGTTGATAGTCATGTCATACGTCCAAGCAGCGCATATTTCCCGCGGCATCACTGCATCCGGATGCGGAGAAGCCGTTGTCACAACCGGGATCGTCGCTATATCAGCAGTCGTTGATGGTACTCCCAGCCCGTAGTGGAGCAATGACAAAGCGTGCAGGCGCCATGTTCTTCCGCATATTCCATTCCTTGGATCCGTAGGTAATCTCTGCCCTGCATTTACTTCGCAGCCTATAGAACGCAGCAAGCAATGCGGCCTTTACCGTCTGCCCAAGTGGCTATCGCGTCTTGACCGTTCTGCCGATCCTTGAAGAAGGCCTTGATCGGACTCTTTTTCTCCCCCGGGAAGATACTGCCCGGTCCTGAAGGAAGAGGAACACGCCGGGTGTCTACCTGGCTCCGCCGTTGCCATCGCCGAATCTCTGCATAGAAGAAAGTGCCCGCAACCAGATGGTTACGAGCCCCTTTTACACACGCTTCAATGCGTTGTCTGTCAGAACGGTTGTGCACACATGGGGGAGCCTACCTCCAAATTGTAGCTATCGAAAAATCAATTATAATCAATGACCTGATGGGAACGGCCACTGATCATTTTCAACAGATGTGACCGAATCAGTAGATCACCCAAGGGCTAGTCCGCTATCCATAGCGCTCAATCAGCAGATCGATAACCAGCCACGACCCGCACTGCAAAGCGGGCATTGCGCAGGGATGGCTAATCCACAGGAACAAAGAACGGCGCTACGGCCGGATCAATCTCACCAAATTCAAAGGTCACCAGGTCATCATCGTCATGCAACTTGCTCAATGAGGCACTCTGGATCAAGCGCCCCTGAGAGACGGCGAGTGCAAACGGATTGACGTGCCGGCCATCGAACTGATACGCCTTGCAGAATTCTTCTTGTGACAACTCTCCAGATAGCAATTGCATTAAGTCCCGAGAAGAAATGCCAACGCTCATGCCTCCTACTCCACTAGTGGTTAACCTATATCGGCCTTGTACTCTGTGCTTGGCCTCTTGATCTAGGCAGCGACGAGCTGCGTTATAAGGCGCTAGGTGCGGTTCTGGAAAATTAATCGAGGCACTTCGAATCAGTTCGTCCACTTCCGCGTAGGGGTATATGAGGCGCTTAAGATCAATTGAGGTGCGCACCCTGAGGTCAAAGCGCAGTTTTCTGTCCGTCCGGCCGGAGAAGAAGTCGCGCTTCTCCTCAACGCCAATGAGAAGCACTCCATCAATGCTGGAGTGCTTGGTCAAGAAGTGGTCGACGACCTGTCGGCCGGTGAAGGTGCCGCCCATCGATGCCATCGACGCACTGCTACGAAACAGCCCGCAATCACCATCGCAGGCCACCAAGAGCTTAAATGTGCCCTCATGAGACCCCTCTAGCTGGCCAGTCTTCGCTTTGAGCGCCTTGTAGAGCGGATTAACTTCCTTTGAGGGCGCGACATCGTAGCTGGTGTAGCTTGCCATGGTACTCGTTTGAGCAGGATTGTAATTAATTGAGAAATCGAACTTCTTCTCGGAGGGTTTAAACGTGTCCTTCTGATGCGGCTTCTTGCTGATCGCTTTTAGCCACGGCACGACCTCGCTATGCAGGAGCGCAATCATCTGGCCCCTGTTCGGAATAGCAAGCTGGACTTTGACCTGACCTCGCTTCCCCGTTCGTTCGCCATTGATCCTATAAGCGAGCCTTACAGGATCGACACCATACTTTCTCGCGAGGACGGGGGTTTGCTCAAGAATCACGTCGACCGGATTGTTCTCGTCCAAGCCCCTGTCGGAAATCGCAAGAATATCGCCGACAACCGTAAGGTTCTTCCCCATTTTTGATTGGTAATCAACCAGAAGATCTGGGCGCTTCCCTGAGGGGAGGGGAACTTCATGACGAACTGAGGCTACCTGTGCAAACGCGTCCAATACAACCACTTCCCACATAGTGGGCAGGCGCTGTTCGTTGGGCGTATTGAGCTTTTTGATTATTCCGGAAAGCTGCTCGCGAGAGACAACGTGCTGCAGGCGCTTGATGCATTCCTGCAAATCACGCCGCGAGAAGATGAATTGTGTCATTTCGTGGACCACAACCCGCTAAAAAACTGGCTTCAGACTAGCAGGAAGCGGGAATCTCCGCGCGAAAAAAAACCCAGTAAGCAAAATTGCTTACTGGGGTCTATTCGCATCGCTGCGCTACTAAAAATCAGAAGGGAAGTGGCTACCTTTTTTGACAACGAGAGCAAAAAACCCTGTGCAGATGAACATTCCGTCCCGAGGCGGCGAAATACTGTCAACAGACTACCCAATTAGCGGATGGTTGTTAACGCTTTGACTGATCCTCGCCTCCCAGCTGGAGCATCGGGCTCTGCGGAGCCTCTATTGTTCATCCTCCCCAAAGATCAGCTTGCCGACCATGTAGATCGTGCTCCCAAAGTTGTAGATGAGTTGCTCCCCTTGTTTCAGGAACGACTGGCTTGTATCAATCCCTGCTAGCTTCAGAGCATCGGCCACCTTGTCGCTGGCTGGGTGCGCGTCGGCTAGGCGCATGTCGTATACCCCGGCTACCACGCTAAACACGCCTCGTGCCTTGTCAACGCCGACCTTCTGAGCAAGCACATCTTCAAGCAACTTGTTGGATCCCAGCTTGTCTTTGTCTGAGCGTGCAGCGATTTTACGCAGCTCACGCACGTTGAGTCGGTCGGAAAAAACTCGCACTAATTCTTTTGCAAGCCGAAGAAGTGTTGACCTATCCGCGCTAACAAACCTCGTCACGACCTGCATCGCGGCTTGATCATCTATTTCATGAGTGAAAAGAGATATCCCATAGCGCTCCTTAAAGCTTCTCTCAAGCAGCCGCATAGTCTGGAACAGCAGCTCCTCGAATGCATCTGTCGAGGCAGGACGCGCCTCGACCTGGGACATTAAGAGCTCTGGAGATACCTTCCCTTCCGGAGCAACGTTGTTAGACGCCCATACGTGCTGCTCCCAAGTTGGCAATTTTGCAATGTCGTACGCATAGATGGTCAACAAATCCGCTGAGTTGATCCCAAAATGCGTCTGATACCCCGATGTGGATATGATCGCCCCAGTTTCCCGGGTGTACCACTTTAAGGAGAATCCTCTGTGGGCTAGTAGCTCATTTACCACACCTGGACGGAACCAGAGCCATCGGCCGATATCCTCGTCCTTCAGGTCCTGGGAAGCTACGCGAGTACCGTCCGTTTCCGTCACGAAGTGCGGGAGCGCAGAGTCAGCGTCACCTCTGACACGCACGCTAAGTCCCTTGTGATCGATCCATTCGTCTCGCCAGAACTCTCCCTCGACCCTGACCCCCACATATCCACCTCTCTGCCCCTGCCTCTGCTCAGACTCGGTATTGTCGTCGCGCTCCGGCCCCATCACAGGCGCATCTTCTTCTGGGTCCACATCCGTCCTCCAGACGCGAAATGAAGCCCAGCTCCCTCCAAAGACGCGGTCCAGCTCGCGAAGCCTGAGCTCGAACCTCCCTCCGTCCCTTTCCTCATCGACATCTACGAGTTCTTCGTACTCGGTCCCGATCAACGATGGAACGTTCTCAATGCGCCTGCGGTAGTACGACAGCCGCAGCGCCAAGCCCCTCGCGGCCAAGTAGTCGAGCAGGAACTCACGCTTAATCTCGATGGACGTATGACTTCCATCCTCCTCCAACTTCTCACGAACCACCTCAACGAAGTCTTCCTCAGGACGAACCCAGCTGTTTCCATCCTTCACTAGGCGAAGTGCGATCACCAGATCAGGGCTAAGTATCCATTTCCTACCGCCAACCACTGGCTGGTCATGTTCGTACACAAGCTCAACCCCGAGGGGCTCCCTGTCGTTGTACTCGAACTCATCGACAGGAGAATAGTGCCCATCAACGTAGGCATACGGCCGAACGCTGTGCGATATCCCTATCTGCCCCCAACTCAAGCGCTCTGCTCTCTCACGGTGCTCCGGAGGAAATGCGACAGATCCGCAGCCAAAGAACTCGCTGACGTACCCAACAGTCTGCGGGTCGGCTCCGCGGTCCTCCAGCGTCTCCAATGCGCGCAGGGGAACCCACGTGGAGTTGTCGAAACGCCGACGCGTCTCCCGGGTCTGGAGGATCCATTCTCTCTTCATGACCTAAATCCTATCGGTTGTGGGCAAGTGCAAATTTACTTCCGAAACACGAATCGACTTGCACCTCGTAGACCTAAAAAAAATCATTGCTTCTACACACATAAAGGGAAGACATGCCCCCCAGAAATTCGCACCGCTCACCTATGGGGAAAATCAACCCTTCTTAGTGACGGAGCGCTCTGCTTTGCTAACGACACCCGCACCCGCACCCGCACCCGCACCCGCATGCTAGACCACTGGCAACGGCGAATTAAGGTACACGTCGTCTAGGCCTCGGACACTGGCGTTGTATGCCCATCTGACAAACTGTTCAAGTAAGCGAGCGTTCTCCGCTTCGAGCCGTGCGAGCTCGCCCTCCAACCGGGCAATACGATCCATCGCCACCTGCATCTCTGGCAAGTTCTCAAAGGATCGCTGGCGACGATCACCGTTAGCTAGTGCAAGCTTGCGCTGCTCAAAAGCAGCCTGAATTCGAGCGTGCTTATGCAAGGCTTGCCGCGTATACCTTGCGTAGAGATGCTTTTCGACGGCATCCAGCAGTCCCTCCCAGGTCAAACGGCCAGACCAGCCGTCAAGGATCCCGACAATCTTCGCAACATCCGAATCACTGAGGTTCTTTGCTCTACTCATGATGCAGACCCCTCCACTTCAACCTTCCACTCCATAAGCACTGAGCCCTCGTCTCGATGCGTTAGTGACCGGCGTGCCTCTTTCGCTTGCTGCAACCGTGATGCAGGCCTTACATGATTCAATCGAATCAACGCGCCGCGTGCCACCGCGGGATCGTCCAAGATCTTGATCAGCTCTAGAAGTCTGGAGTGCGTCAATCTCTGGTGTTCAACCCACCGTGATGCGCCGCAGGCTCCACCAGCCTCGGCGACTTCCGCTTCACCCAGAAGAGCTGCAGTTTCAGCCAGCTTAGATCGCGCGTTTGCTTCGCCCACCTCATCCCCCTTAATGCAGACTTGCTCGTTGCAATTCGCACAGTCCCGATGCAAGGAACAAGGAGACATGACGAAGTCGTGGACGCAGAATCCGAAATCGGTCGTGTGGGCGGCTTGGATGCCCATTTCCGCGAACTTCTCTCGAGGAATTAGGCTAACGCGGACCTGCGGCAGCGGCTCGACCGCCAGTTCAGTCACCGACTCGCGCTGCCTTTCCTGCCGCAGCCCCACAAGCCGCGCCTGAACATCGCGATCAGAGACGTGGTTGTATGAGTCATTCTGACGAACATCATTCCGACCCGACCACTTTGCGATGTCGAGTTCACTCATGCCACCGGCCTGAGCCAAGGTATTCAGATAGTGTCTGAATTGGTGAGTACGAATGACGATTGGAGATCCGTCCAAATCGAAGTAGCCCAGATGATCGAAGACGGACTTGACTCCGTGCTCTGTACGACCACCAAGACCAGTAGAAATAAAGTCCTGATCTGGCGCCTCGATGACGCAACGGAACGTACGCCTGGTCCGATGCAACTCATTACGCCGAACCACGCAAAGCGCTTCGCTGTACCGCAGATCAGAATCGACATCCAGCCATGGGAATCCTCTGGGCAGGAAGCTGATGACAGAAGCCTCAACATCCGAGAACTTGATCACAGTTCTGCCGCGACGCTTCTCGAGAGGCACGCCATTACCCAAACACCACGCCCTAGTGCTCGCGGGCGACGCCGATTCTGCAAAAAGGACTTCGCCGAGCTCTGCAATTGACAAGTCACCGCCGCGCAAATGCTCGAGATGTGATGGGAGGAACATCGACTTGGGATTGCGTTCGTACCAGCGCGCCACGCGACGCGCCTCTGCAGATAGTTCATTGAGTCTTCTCACGGCCTCGCGCACGACCGAACTCATAGATGGCACAACCCACTTGACCATGGGGTCTGCACCCTTGGAAGGCCAGAACCGCAGCCCATATGCCGGCGACGCATCGGGACGAGCTGTTGTGACCTCAGGCTCCGCCCTAAGCAGCAAAACCTCATTCACCCGATCCGGGGCCGAGCACATGATCCCCGCCGCCGACGTTACAAACAGATCAGCAGGTTCGCTCGCCGCGCGAAAGGCCAGCGCTAGGCATTCCAACGAGCGGGGGCTGGGAAGCTTAGCCTGTCGTGCAGCCTCGAACTCCTCTCCTACCCTACCGTTCGCGTCCGTCGGGCGAGGTATGGAATTGGACCACCGCAATGGGACAGCCGCTAAGCGATTGTCATCAATGAACGACGCAAGCATCTCCAATTGTGAACCGACTCGATAGCCCGCAGATGGGCTGAACTTGGCCCGGATGAGTAGAGCCGCTCTATTAAAGGTCGCCGCAGTGACAGATGCGACGTTACAAGCCCCCTGATCTTCCAGTACAGCCGCCAATGCTCGCAGGGAGGCGAGCCGAAACCCTATACACTTCGTTGGCCGCATCCCATGCTGATATCGAAGGTAGGACTTGGCGAACGAACCGAAGGGCTCGGGCATCGGGCGTGGTACGCGCTCGTTAACTGATTCCCATGAGCTAAAAATAGCGCGAAACGCGCCTCGCTTAGCTTTGATTCTGACAGAATCCGCGATCTCCCATGCCATTTCATCGAAGGCAAGCTCGGCACCAAAGATGGTCAACTCATTCCGGCACAGAGCGATAAACGCAGAGACATTTTGCTCGGCATTTCGCTCACTACGCGGCTGGAAGAGAACTACTTTAGCCACAGGCTTTAGCTCCACCGAGTGAGCAACGACGCACCTTAGCCTGGCGGCATCCCTCTATCACGGCCGCAACTGCGAATATGGTTCGGTCATTGATGGAAGCGATGCGCTTATCAGAATGCCTGAGCTGCTTTTCACGCTGGTCAAGCAGGTGCTGTAGTACCGCCTCATGTGGCCCATCCATCCACGCCTCGAAGCTGGTGCAGGTGTAACAGGCGATCGGAGCATTGAATCCGCAGAATCCGTGTGTTCCACAATCGCCCATAGGGGAACCGCTTCGATCAATACGAAGATCGATTACGCGCTTCGACGTATTCTCGCCCAATCCCTCCACAAGCGTTCCCGCGAACGCCTGGGCCAAGGGAGCCATCTCCATGGCAATGGCACGATCAATGCGCTCGATGATTGCAGGCGAACTGGCCGAGTAAACGCCAACATTCTGGGTGTCTGTGTGATCGAGAAGTCGGGCGATGACCAAAGGACTGTACCCCTCTTCTCCAGCTCGCGTTCCGATCGTTCTCCTGAATCGGACACCGCTTATGCTCATCGCCTTACCCGTGCGCTCGGAGACGACTGACAGGCTTTCGAGAACGGCCGTAATCGTCCGGCCAATCATGACGGAAGTCCGATGGAATTCAAATCCTTGGGCACCCCCCTTCGAGCGCACAGAGGGAAAGAGAGGGGCTTGCCCTGTATCGTCTAGGATCGAACAGAAGCGTGCGCGAACGCTCTCAGCGTACGAACTGACATGCTCACCAAACTGCTCGACAAGCGGGCGTTCTACGAACTGAGCACGCGAAAAATTGGCACCCTTCTTAGCGCTTGGCATCTGGATGGAATACTTCAGCATCCCATCAGCATCTGTTTCCACCCTAACATCGCAGACCTTTAAGGACGCGTACTGCTTGCTGCGCTGACCCAATAGGATAAAAAGCCACGCCAAGGTGAAATCCGCTGTAGACACATCACCTTTTGCATATGCTTGATTGAGCGCTGATTGCAGCGCTTCTTCTTCGAGATGGGTGAAAGGACCATCATGTGGATCCCATGTAAGTACTGACACACCCTTGTCATTGCCCTTGAGCCGCAATTGTTTGAGAAGCAGCTCGACGTCTTCACCGACCCCTGGGTAGCCCAGCTGGACCCATTTGCGGAGGAACCCCGCGAAGGACCCCAAGTACCATTCCTTCGACTGATGGAGGCCCGCACGGTAGTTCAGCAAATCTACGGCTGTGATGCTGGAAACCTGCATAGGCGTAGCACGTAGGAAGTGCTGCAGCCTTTGAAACATATTCTTTAGATGGTCGGGAGAACGATTCTCTGCATACCACGTCAGTACGGACTTGGCACCATTACGCAGCGCGGGCGAAGCGTTTGGCAGCTGATCGAAGTCTAAATGAATGTTATTGACACCATCGCGGTATGCCCAGATATCGGCGCTTGGATCGAACTCGATGCCCGACTTAGTGCGACTGCCTACCCATACAGTGAGTGCACGCGCCTCGCTAGCTTCTTGCTGATACAACGGGTCATGTGTCACCTGCTCTTCCTCACTGGGCGGCTAAAGGACTTGGCTTGCATCTCCAGCGACGCATCATTGCTTTTTCGCTGCACGTGCCTTTTCGTGTAGTGCGAAGCCATCTTCGACCTAGGTGACCAGCCCATCGTCTGGGTCCGCATCCTTTCTTCGTCTTCTGCAGACACACCTCGGCTATCCATGAGATCAGAGAAGTCGTCGTTCCAGGTGTGCCTCAAGACATGTGGTGAGAGGTCATCAGGAAGACCGGGGACCTTGCTACGCAGCTCCCTGAAAAGCTTGTTGAGCGCCGGCTTTGACAGCGGCTGGCCTGTTCCCGTCGCCACGAAGAGATAGGGATGGCGGCGCGCACCTTTGATCTTTGCTCGTTCCCCCATTATGTAACTCTGGATCAACTTCGCCAGATCAGGACTCAGTGCAAGTAGGCGACCTCGCGTTTTGACAAGCGGCGCGCTTTTTCGCGGCTCTTCGGGGTTGCCAGGCCGCCGAACGATCGTGACCTCCCCGGTCCGAATGTTGACGTCACTAGCGTAGGTAGCAAGCAGCTCGCCGTTACGAACGCCCAGAAGGAGTAGCCAGAGGAAGATAAGTTGGTTGCGAACCCGGACGTGCCTGTTCTTCCAGGGGTTGTCCGCACTGTCGGGATCAATGACCTCGAGAATGCGTGCACGGACCTCCGCGTCTACCCCCTGACGGCTAGCCTGCGCGGAATGGCGGCTGGGCATTCTGGCATTGATAAGGCTGACGAAAGTTTGAGTGGCCTCGAGCAAGCTGTGATTGTGAGGATGTCCTACCTCTAGCTTCAGGCGCCGACCGGCTGTTAGCCAGGAGATGTAGTCGCGAATGTATGCCATACGGGTTGCCTTCGTGTCGGCACCCACCTGAGCCGGCGCTTTCACCGTGGGGCGCATTCGGGCCTGCTCCAGCGTTACGACCCTAGACACCACCGCTCGGGGTGACTCATCCATCTGGCTCAGAGCGTCGAGTTCCTCTTGCCGCAATCCAACCAGCTTGGTGAGCAACTCCACCTCTCCTAGGGTAAAGAGCCGACCGTCATTGATTCGATCGTGAATGTCTATACCGAGATGACGAAACACTTGATGGCCAATCATCACAGCCCTGGCCGCGTGCTCGAGCGTGTTGGTGGCCAGGCCAACTGCCCGAAGCTCGGTAACCAGAAATAGGTTTGGATGCCAGAGGGGGGATCCCGATTCCTTGCAGAGAAGCATCGGAAGTCGCTCTCCAGACTCGAACCGAACTGTTTTCACCCTGTAGCCAGCGGCCATGTTGACGTTTCCGAAAGGTAGTCGGTAAGCCGGGAAATCGGCAGCCGCTGGAAAACGTTAACAACAAAAAAAGGCCCTTGGCAAATGCGCCAAGAGCCCTTGTTAACAGATACTAAAAGGTATCCTCTAGAACGGAATATCGTCGTCAGCGAAGTCGTCCATCGGCGGCGCCTGCTGCGGCTGCGGGCGCTGGTTGCCACCCTGGTTGCCGTAGCCGCCGCCCTGGTTGCCGCCCTGGTTGCCATAGCCACCGCCCTGGCCGCCACGCTGGCCACCGCCACCGCCGCCGTACTCCTGGCGCGGCGCCTGCTGGCGCTGCGGACGATCGCCGCCGTAGTTGCCACCACCGCCACCGCCGCCGCCGCCTTCGCCGCGGCCGCCCAGCATCTGCATTTCATCGGCGATGATATCGGTGGAGTACTTCTCCACGCCGTCCTGGCCGGTGTACTTGTCGTAGCGCAGGCTGCCTTCGACGTAGACCGAGCTGCCCTTGCGCAGGTACTCGCCGGCGATCTCGCCGAGCTTGCCGAAGAACACCACGCGGTGCCACTCGGTGCGCTCCTGCTGGTTGCCATCCTTGTCCTTGCGGACGCTGGTGGTGGCCAGGCTGATGCGGGTGATCGCCATGCCGCCCTGGGTGTACTTCACGTCCGGGTCGTTGCCGAGATTGCCGACCAGGATGACTTTGTTGATGCCGCGCGCCATAGGTACCTTCGTCCGTTGTCCAGGGGCAGACCGCCAGTGATAGCACAGCCCCGGCCGGGGGTGCAGTACGCTTGGCCGCCCCTGTTGAAATTTGGGGGAATGCGAGAACGAGGCATCTTAGCATTGCCGCCGTCATCCGCCCGGCCGGAAGACCCCGGCGGCACCTGAGATTCGGGCTGATTTCCTTGTCCGGCAATGACTTACCCTCACCTCGACGAACATCGGGAAGGGCATTCGCGTCTGCCCATGGCATCATGCCCAGGCACCTTCCACCCGGCCCCTTCCGAGCCCCATGATCATCAAAGGCAAAGCCACCTCCCTGGACATCGCCCACCTGGCCGGGGTCTCCCAGCCCACCGTGTCGCGGGCCCTGCGTGGCAGCCCGATGGTCAACGCCGAGACCCGCGAGCGCATCCTGCGCATCGCCCGCGAGCTGAACTACAAGGTCGACAAGAACGCCTCCAGCCTGCGCCTGCGCAATGCCGGCACCCTGGCCCTGCTGTTCTTCGAGGACCCGACCAACGACGATTCGCTGATCAACCCGTTCTTCCATTCGATGCTGGGCTCGATCACCCGCGCCTGCGCCCTGCACGGGCAGGACCTGTTGGTCTCGTTCCAGCAGCTCTCCACCGATTGGCAGGCCGATTACGAAGACAGCAACAAGGCCGACGGCATCATCCTGCTGGGCTACGGCGACTACCACGAATCGCGCGACCGCCTGCAGCGGCTGGTCGAACAGGGTACGCACTTCGTGCGCTGGGGCGCCGCCCTGCCCGGCCAGCCCGGCGTGTCGATCGGCAGCGACAACTTCCAGGGCGGGCACGACATCACCACCCACCTGCTGCAGCAGGGCTGCCGCCGGATCGCCTTCCTCGGCCATGCCTCCAGCCATTACCCCGAATTCCAGGAGCGCTACCGCGGCCATGTGGCGGCGCTGCAGGAGCGCGGCCTGAGCGCCGAGCCAGCGCTGCAGCACGATGCCATCACCACCGAGGCTTCCGGCCAGCAGGCCTGCCAGGCGCTGCTGGCGCGCGGCGAACCGATCGACGCGATCTGCGCGGCCAGCGACCTGATCGCCATCGGTGCGATGCGGGCCCTGCGCGAGGCCGGGCTGCGGGTGCCGCAGGACGTGGCGGTCACCGGCTTCGACGACATTCCGCTGGCGGCTTCGGTGTCGCCGGCGCTGACCACCGTGCAGCAGGACACCAAGCAGGCCGGCCAGCTGCTGGTGGAGCGCCTGCTGGCACTGATCGGCCGGCAGCCGGTGGACAGCCAGAGCATCCCGGTGAAGCTGGTGGTGCGCGATTCGTCGCAGCGCGGGTAGGCAGCGAAGGGCCACTGGCCCTGCCAACGCGCGACAGCCGGATTCCCCCCCCATGACCAACGGCGGATGCGCACGGACGCGGATGCGCGGATAACGCGCAGACATCGCCCAGGGAAAGGTGTACGTCGCATGCTGAAGATCGATTCGCTGTCCAAGACGTACGCCAACGGCGTGCACGCACTCAACAACGTCAGCCTGGACATCCCGCGCGGCATGTTCGGCCTGCTCGGCCCGAACGGCGCGGGCAAGTCCTCGCTGATGCGCACACTGTCCACCCTGCAGGAGGCCGACAGTGGTACGGCCACGCTCAGCATCCCCGGCGAAGCGCCGATCGACGTGCTGCGCGACAAGGACGCCGTGCGCCGCCGGCTGGGCTACCTGCCGCAGGATTTTGGCGTGTATCCAAAGGTCAGCGCGCTGGACCTGCTGGAGCATTTCGCCGTACTCAAGGGGCTGACCCAGCGTGCGCAGCGCCGCGAAGTGGTCGATGGGCTGCTGCAGCAGGTGAACCTGTGGGATGCGCGCAAGCGCAAGCTCGGCACGTTCTCCGGCGGCATGCGCCAGCGCTTCGGCATTGCCCAGGCGCTGCTGGGCGACCCGCGGCTGGTGATCGTCGATGAACCCACCGCCGGCCTCGACCCGGAGGAGCGTAACCGATTCCTCAACCTGCTGGCGGCAATCGGCGAGAACGTGGCGGTGATCCTGTCCACCCACATCGTCGAGGACGTGACTGACCTGTGCCCGACGATGGCGATCATGAACAAGGGCCAGGTGCTGTTGACCGGGCGCCCGGCCGAAGCGATCGACGCGCTTCAGCACCAGGTCTGGCGCAAGCAGGTCGATCCTTCGGAGCTGGCCGACCATGAGGCGCGCTACGTGGTGCTGTCCACGCGACTGGTGGGTGGCCGCCCGGTGATCCATGTGCACAGCGCCAACGACCCCGGCGACGGCTTCGCGGCGGTGGCGCCCGACCTCGAGGACGTGTACTTCCAGCGCCTGCGCCTGCAGGCCCGTGCCCGCGCGGCGGCCTGAGCGGAGCGCGCCATGATCCTCAACTTCTTCCGGTTCGAGCTGCGCGAGCAGCTGCGTTCTCCGCTGCTGTGGCTGCTGGCCGGGCTGTTCGCCCTGCTCGCCTTCGCCGCCGCCTCCAGCGATGCCGTACAGATAGGGGGTGGCACCGGCAACGTGCACAGCAATGCGCCGACGGTGATCGCGCAGATGCTGGGCATCTTCACCCTGCTCGGCATGCTGGTCACCGCCCTGTTCGTCAGCAACGCGCTGCTGCGTGACTTCGAACTCGGCACCGCCGAACTGATCTTCGCCAGCCCGGTGAAGCGTCGCGACTACCTGGCCGGCCGCATCGCGGCAGCCCTGGCTGCGGGGTTGCTGGTCTACGTCGTGATCGCGTTCGGCCTGTGGCTGGCACCGTTCATGCCCTGGGTCGATCCCGAGCGCATGGGGCCGATCAGCTGGCGGGGCTATGCCTGGACCTTCGCGGTCATCGTCATTCCCAACCTGCTGTTCACCACCGCACTGCTTTCACTGCTGGCGGCACTGACCCGCTCGATCCTGTGGGTGTACATCGGCCTGGTCGCCTACCTGGTGCTGTTCGGCGCCAGCGCCGCCCTGCTGCGAGACATCGACAATACGTGGATCGCGGTGCTGAGCGAGCCGTTGGGCATGCGCGCGCTGGGCCGCACCATCCGCTACTGGTCCACCGCTGAACGCAACAGCGGCATTCCGGAACTGGCTGGCTACCTGCTGGCCAACCGCGCGCTGTGGCTGGGCGTGGCCGCGCTGCTGTTTGCCGCCACCTTTGCCCTGTTCCGCAGCGAGCGCAGCGGCAGCGGCCGCCGTCGATGGGGCCGCAAGCCTACCCTGCCCGCTGCGGATGCCGTCGCGGTCCGTCCCGCCCGCGCGGACCTGCCACGCGTGGTTCCGGCATTCACCGCGACCACGGCCTGGCAGCAGTTCCTGCGCCAGGTGCGTTTCGACACGGGCGGCGTGCTGCGCAGCGTGCCGTTCATCGTGCTGCTGGTGCTGGGCCTGGCCAACTTCCTGCCCAGTGCGCTGTTCCGGCAAACCCTGTACGGCACCTCGATCTGGCCGGTCACCTCGCAGATGATCATGGGCCTGCAGGGTGCCTTCAGCTGGCTGCTGGTGATCATCGTGCTGTTCTTCGCCGGCGAACTGGTCTGGAAGGAACGCAGTGCGCGCATCAACGAAGTGACCGATGCCATGCCGGTGCCGAACTGGGTGCCGCTGCTGGCCAAGTTCACTGCGCTGCTGGCGGTGATCATCTGCTTCCAGGCAGCCGGCGCACTGGCCGCGATGGGCGTGCAGCTGGCCAAGGGCTACACCCATCTGGAGCCATTGCTGTACCTGCGCAGCCTGGCGCTGGATTCGGTGGTCTACATCCTGATGGGAGGCCTGGCGCTGGTGCTCCAGGTACTGACCAACAACAAGTTCGTCGGCTACGCGCTGCTGATCGTGGTGATGATCGGCCAGGGCGTGCTGGGCATGCTCGACTACACGCAGAACATCTACAACTTCGGCAGCTGGCCGATCGCCCCTTATTCGGACATGAATGGCTACGGCCACTTCCTGACCGGCCAGCTGGCGTTCCAGGGCTACTGGGCACTGTTCCTGCTGACCCTGATGTGCCTGGCCTCTGCGGTCTGGGTGCGCGGCGTCAGCCAGGGCCTGCATCAGCGCCTGGCCTTGGCCGGTCGTCGCCTGCGCGGCCCCACCGGCGCGCTTGCCGGGCTGGCGGCGCTGGCCTTCATCGGCGTGGGCGGCTGGCTGTACTGGAGCACCAACATCCGCAACGAATTCATATCGCCCGACCAGCAGCTGGATCTGCAGGCGCGCTATGAGCGTGAACTGTCGAAGTACCGGAACCTGCCGCAGCCGCGCATCGTGGCGGTGGACAACCGCGTGGACCTGTTCCCGGAATCGCAGTCGATGGTGATCGATGCGAACTGGACGGTGCGCAACACGCATGCCGTGCCGATCCAGGACGTGCATGTCTCGATGGGCGATGACAAGCAGCTGGTCGCGGTTGACCTGGGTGGGCAGACCTTGTCGATGCACGACGCCGATCTTGGCTACCGCATCTACCGTCTGGCCACGCCACTGCAACCGGGTGAGGCCCGCAGCGTTCACTTCCGGGTGGTGCAGAAGCCCAACGGCATCACTGCCGGCCAGGCGCCGAGCAACATCGTCGACAACGGCACCTTCTTCAACAGCCGCGTACTGCCCTCGTTCGGTTACAACGAAGGGGCCGAGATCAGCGATCGCAACGAGCGCCGCAAACGCGACCTCGGCGAACCGCGGCGCATGCCCAGGCTGGAGGACCAAGCCGCGCGTGCCAACACCTACATCTCCAATGATGCCGACTGGCTCGACTTCCGCACCACGGTCTGCACCGCGCCGGACCAGATCGCGCTGGCGCCGGGCTACCTGAAGCATGAGACCTCAGTGAACGGCCGGCGCTGCTTCAGCTATGCCATGGACCGTCCGATGCTGAACTTCTATGCCTACCTGTCGGCACGCTGGGAGGTGCGCAAGGCAACGTACAAGGACATCCCGGTGGAGGTCTACTTCGACCCGGCGCACGGCTACAACGTGGACCGGATGATCGAAGCGGTGCAGAAATCGCTGGCCTACTACGAGGCCAACTTCACGCCCTACCAGCACCGCCAGGTACGCATCATCGAGTTCCCGGGCTATGCCCGCTTCGCGCAGTCGTTCGCCAACACCATCCCCTACTCCGAGGCCATCGGCTTCATCGCCGACCTGCGTGATCCGGACAAGGTGGACTACGTGTTCTACGTCACCGCGCACGAGATCGCCCACCAGTGGTGGGCGCACCAGGTGATCGGTGCCAACGTGCAGGGCGCAACGGTCCTTTCCGAATCGCTGTCGCAGTACTCGGCGCTGATGGTGATGGAGCAGGAGTACGGCCGCCAGCACATGCGCCAGTTCCTCAAGCGCGAACTGGATGGCTACCTGTCCGGGCGTGGTGGCGAAGCCATCGAAGAGCAGCCGCTGGAGCGCGTGGAGAACCAGCAGTACATCCATTACCAGAAGGGTTCGCTGGTGTTCTACCGGCTGCGCGAGGAAATCGGCGAGCAGGCGCTGAACCGCGCGTTGAAGCGTTTCCTGCAGGACAAGGGGTTCCAGCAGCCGCCCTACACCACCTCGCGCGAACTGCTGGGCTACATTCGTGCAGAGACCCCGGCCGATCGCCAGCAGCTCGTCACCGACCTGTTCGAGAAGATCAGTTTCTACGACAACCGGGTGATGGCCGCCAGCGCGCGCAAGCGCGATGACGGTCGCTACGACGTGACCCTGGACCTGCACGCGGCCAAGCAGTACGCCGATGGCAGGGGCAAGGAAAGCGACGGCACGATGGATGACTGGGTCGAGATCGGCGTGTTCGCCAACGGGCCTTCGGGCAAGGAACGCGACCAGAAAGTGCTGTACCTGCAGCGCCACCACATCACCGGCGCCGCGCCGAAAATCACCGTGACCGTGGACGGGAAGCCGGATGAGGCGGGCTTCGACCCGTACAACAAGCTGATCGACCGGGTGAGCAGTGACAACCGGCGCAAGGTGACGTTGTGAGGTGATCGAGCGCCGGCCCCCGTGCCGGCGCTCCGCGTGGAAACTCTAGTGCCGAGCCATGCTCGGCATGCTGTCCACGACAGCCGCGAAGGTTCAGCGCACCTGAGACTTGGGCCCCAGCACCGCCAGCACCACGAAGACCACGATTGAGGCGACCGTGCCGAGCGCCGCCGGCAAGCCGAACGCCCAGGCCGAGCGCCCCTGCTGGCGCGCCCATTGCGCCAGATGCCAGGCCGCGCCCAGGTTGATCAACCAGGCAATGACGAACACCGGCCATAGCACCATGCCCACTGCGCGCAGCAGGGGCATGGACACCAGCGCAGCAACGATGGCCGTGACCAGGAAGATCAGTGCGGACCTGGAATGGCGCGTCGCGTGCGCGCTCATGAAGACAGCGTGCGCACCATCACCAGTACGCGATAGTTGCGGTTGTCGGCTTCCTGCAGGGGCATCCAACCCAGCCGCGAATACAGGCCACCATCCAGGGCCTCGGTCTGCAGGTACAGCTCGCAAACCCCCATCTGCGCGGCCTGCGTCACAGCCTGTTCAACCAAACCGCTGGCCAACCCGCGACCACGATGGCTTTCGGCCACGAACACACTCCCCAGCCAGTGCTCGTACTGCGGGAAGGCCTGCATCTCGCGGCGTTTGAGCTGCACTGCGCCGACCAACTGGCCGCCATCGAAGGCGGCGATCAGATGCGGGAAGCCGTCGGCATCCTGCACTGGGTTGAGCCGTTGCAGTTCCTGTTCCAGAGACAGGCCGGCGTCGCGGCCCCATTGCGCGTGATACCACTGCGCCAACTGCTGCCGTTCCGGTGCCCCGGCGGGTAATACCCTGAATTCCATGGCCATGCCTTGATGGGGAAGCGTTCGGTATTTCGCGAAATGCAGTCGAGCATGGCTCGACTCTACAGAATGCGCGGCGGCGGTTCAGCCCTGCGCGAAATCCTTCAGGATCTCGCCCACGCCGCTGGGCGAAATCTCGAAGCCGAGCGTGGTACCAGGGTTGATCACCACGCCGTAGCCACCCGGCACGCGGTGCAGCACGTCCAGCATCAGCCAGCGGATCTGGTGCGGTGCCTGCTGGCTGTAGATGCCGACCCGCGACGGATCGGTGAAAACGGCTACGTGCAGGGTGCCCTGCTTGTCGAACAGCAGCGGGTCGAAGCCGCTGCCGTCGGGGGTGACCAGGCTGCCGGTCAACAGCACCACCTCGGAGGCGACGAAGGCCTCCATGAAAGCGCGGATCGGCACCGCCCCGTCCATCGCCGCCTTCAGCAGGGTTTCGATCGGGGTCTGCGGGGCGAGGTCGGTCATGGCGGTACGGCAGGCTGCGGGAGGGGGCTATTGTAGAGTCGAGCTTGCTCGACTGCTCGAGAAGCGTGCCAACCAAGGTTGGCGCCCACCAGAGCGGTAGGCAGGCGCCAGGAATCCGGGGGTCGGCCAGCCGGCCGGCACTACCGCCCCAGCCGCTGGTCCCGTGCCTGCTGGTCGGCCATCGCCTTGTCCAGCTCGGCCTGCAGCGCCGGCTGCTGTACGGCAGCCTCCAGCACATAGACCTTCACCCCGTGCGCCGGCACTTCCGCCGTCAGCGCCTCCTTCACCTTCAGCTCGCCGCCGTCCAGCGCATCGCGCCAGCGACCGGCCTGAACGAAGCGCGTCACCCTGAAGGCCTTGGCCCGGTCGCCCTTGTTCAGCAGCACCAGCGCGGTCTGCGCCACGTCGCCGTGCTGCAGCACGCGGAAGAACACCGCCTCGTCGTCTTGCAGGCGCTCGTTGACCTGCAGGCCGCGCTGCAGGGCCGGGGTGGCCTCACGCAGTCGGGCGATGCGCTGCAGCGGCGCGAAGATCGGGCTCTGCGGCGCGGCATCCACGCGCGGCTGGCCAAAGTAGGCACGGTTGCCGGCGTGCTCGGCGCGGCCACGCATGAAGCCGGTTTCCGAACCGTAATAGACCACCGGGATGCCGCGTGCGGTGAACAGCCAGTTGTGCGCGTCGATGAAGCCGTTGTCGCTGGCCTGCAGGCGCGGCATGTCGTGGTTGTCGTAGAAACTCATCAGCTCGTACGGGTTGGCGTACGGCCCGCCGCTCAGGTGCAGCGGCTCGGCCAGCGTCTCAAAGCCCTTTCCTGCGGTGCCAAAGGTCTGTTCCAGGGCACCGCGGAGCGGGAAGTCCAGCACGCTGACGTTGGCGTTGGCCGGCCAGGTGTGCTCGGCAATGCGCGCGGCATCGTAATCGAACGCTTCGCCGAACATGAACATGCCAGGATGCTCGGCGCGGATGCGCTTGACGAAGGCATGCCACCACGGATGCGGCAGCCAGCCGATGGTGTCGATGCGCAGCGCGTCCACGCCCTGCGCGGTCCACTGCAGGTAGGCGCCCACCAGGTAGTCCATCACTGCCGGGTTGTCCTGGTTGAAGTCGGACAGCTCGGCGAGATTGCCATCGAAGATCGAACCGTCCTTGCTGTCGACCGGGCCGATGCTGTTGTAGAACGCATGCAGCGGATTGTGCTTCGGGTCCAGCTTCTGCGGCGGCAGGTTCTGGTGGTCGGCGATCAGCTTTCCGTCCTTGTCGAAGATCTGGCCGAACTGCGGCTGCCGCGTCGGCATGGTCCAGGCCGGCGAGCCATGGTTGCCGACGATGTCCAGCACCACTTTCAAGCCTGCGCCGTGCAGTCCCCTGGTCAACCCTGCGAAGTCCAGGTCCTTGCTGGGGAGGTGCTCATCAAGTTTGTAGAAGTTGATGCCCCAGTAGCCGTGGTAGCCGGTCTTGCCACGGTCGGTCAGCGTGCTGGTGCAGCTGATCGGCTTGCTGCCGGTGAAGGCTTCATCGGGGTTGTCGACGATCGGCGTGATCCACACTGCGCCGAAGCCAAGATTGCGGATGTACTGCGCATTGTCGAGCACGCCGCGGAAATCACCGCCGAGATAGCCGATGTTGCCGTCCACCTTGTCCGGGCACGGCACCGGGATATCGAAGGTACGATGCGTGCCGCCCTGGTCGCGATGATCGTTGGACGGGTCGCCGTTGACGAAACGGTCGGTGACCACGAAGTACACCGCATCGCTGGCGAACGGCTCGGTGGTACCCACGTAATCCGGGCGCGGCGCAGCCGCCGCATGGCCGGCCAGCAGCACCAGGGAAACAGCAACAGACAGCGCACCACGCATCACACCACCTCCGGACGGGACGGGACCCGCAGCACGCACAGGCCGGCGACGAACAGGCTGCAGCCACCCAGCACCAGCACATGCATTGGCTGGCCACCCAGCCAGGTACGCAGGGCAAAGCCGAGCGCACTGGCCGCGACCAGCTGCGGGATCACGATGAAGAAATTGAAGATGCCCATGTACACGCCCATCTTCGACGCGGGCACACTGTCGGACAGCAACGCATAGGGCAGCGACAGGATCGATGCCCAGGCGAAGCCGACGCCGACCATCGACAGCAGCAGCCAGTGTGGATCGCGGATGAACATCAGCGAGACCAGCCCGGCACCGCCCAGCCACAGATTGACCAGGTGGCTCCAGCGCAGGCCGATCATCCGCACCATCGGCGGGATCAGTACCGCAGCCAGCGCGGCGAAACCGTTGTAGGCACCAAACAGCACGCCCACCCAGTTGGCGCCTTCGTTGTAGGCCACCGACTGCGGATCGGTCGAACCGAAGTGGGTACCGGCCACCGCGGCGGTGGTGTAGATCCACATCGCAAACAACGCGAACCACGAGAAGAACTGCACCCACGCCAGCCGACGCATGGTCACCGGCATCGCGCGCAGGTCGCCGACGATGGCCGCCAGCATGTGCGTGCCCGGCAACGCGCGCGCCAGTGCCAGCAGCAGGCCGTAGCCGGCGCACAGGCCGGCCAGCACGTACAGCATCTTGTCGCCCTGGCGCCAGGCAATCAGCAGCGCCAGCAGCACGCCGATTCCCAGCCACAGGGCCACCTGGCCCCACGATGCGGGCCCGATGACTGCGGTGCCGGCATGGTGCGCCGGTGGCTCGGCATCCTCGAAGCCGGCCAGTTCCGCCGGGGAATACTCGCGGGTGCTGAGCACCGTCCAGGTGATCGCCGCCAGCAGCACCACTGCGCCGAAGTAGAACGCATAGCGCACCGTATCCGGCACTTCACCAGCGACGGCCGTATTGGCCACGCCGAAGTGGGCCAGGATGAACGGCAGGAAGCTGGCGACAATGGCGCCGACGCCGATGAAGAAACTCTGCATCGCGTAACCCGCCGGCCGCTGCCGCGGTGCCAGCTGGTCACCGACGAAGGCGCGGAACGGCTCCATCGATACGTTGATCGAAGCGTCCAGCACCCACAATGTGCCGGCGGCGATCCACAGCGTGGGCGAGTTCGGCATCACCAGCAGCGCCAGCGTGGTCAGCACCGCACCGATCATGAAGAACGGACGGCGGCGGCCCCAGCGCGTCCAGGTGCGGTCGGACAGGTAGCCAACCACCGGCTGCACCAGCAGGCCGGTCAGCGGCGCTGCGATCCACAGCCCTGGTACTGCGTCCATGTCCGCGCCCAGGGTCTCGAAGATGCGGCTGGCATTGGCGTTCTGCAGGGCGAACCCGAACTGGATGCCGAGGAAGCCGAAACACATGTTCCAGATCTGCCAGAACGACAGCTGCGGCTTGGCAGGACGGTTCATCGTGCTTCCTCTTCCGTTGCCACCTGGGCGACCTTCAGCACCTGCACCTGGGCCTGGTTGAGCACGCCCTCGCGGCCGCCCTTGCCCCCGGTGTAGTGCGCGAAGTGCTGCAGCGCGCTCATGTTGAAGCCCTCTTCAAGCGTGACCATGCACTGCCCCTTGGGTACCGTGAACGTAGCCGAGGTCGAATCCTGTACGCCCACGCTGTGCGGCATCGTGACCGTCTGTTTCTGCATAGGCTGGCCCGGGCACTGCAGCACCAGCTGCTTCACCGCCGCGGTGACGCCGGTGTTGATCGGCCCGTTCGGGTTGCTGTACTGCAGGCGCAGGCGCACCTGCCCGGCGTTGGCCGAAGTGAACTGCCAGCGCTGCTCGCCCTCCAACAGCTGCTGCGGACCGACGCAGACCGTCGGGCCGTGCAGTGATTCCAATGCGCCCTCGCGCCGGGTCAGGCTGAGGCAATGTTGCAGGCCTTCGTCGCTGACGTGCACCTGGCCATTGCTGGCGGCGACCTGCTTGCCGTCCTTCCAAAGCCGCTGATCGGCCGCCACCGGCACGGTCCAGCCGGCGCCAGCGCGCGTGGCCTGCGGTGCAGGCGGCGTGGCCGGCGCACGGGCATTGGCATCGGCGGTCATGCCGCGGCCTCCCGCCGCGGCCGGTGCGGCCACCAGCTGCACCGTGGTCGTGTTGCCGTGGGTCTGCGTGCTGCTGGCTACCAGCAGGCCATCGCCCAGCGACGCCGGGCGCTCCAGCACGTAGCGCTTGGCGCCGGCTTCCAGGCTGATGCGACGCTGCGTGCCGAACAACTCCGGCACCAGTACCGCCGGCAGCTTGGGTTGCATGCGGCCATCGTCCTGCACGCCGAACACGCCCTCGATCACCATCGACAGATACCCGGCCACCGACCACAGCTGGCGCTCGGAGTTGACCACCGGCCCACTGAGCTTGCCTTCATCGACATGCACGGCCTGGCTGACCAGTTCGTAGTTCTCCATGTTGGAACCGGCCAGCGCCGCGCCCTGCATCAGCGAACGGATCTCGGCGGCAATGCGCGGCGCATCGTCCAGCTGGCGCGCGGCACGCAGCGAGTAGGCGCTGACGAATGGCCAGATCGCGCGGTTGTGATAGATCGGCTGCTGCGCTTCCTGCGGCCAGACCACCGGGCTGCCGGCCGGCCCCATCGGGTACGTCGCCAGCGCGCGGCGCGCGCGTTCGGCCGGCAACACGTCGGCGAGGATGCCGAGCGACAGGCCGAGCAGATCGACCTTGGCGTACGGCACCGGGTGCGCGGCTTCGCCGATGTAGCTCATGTACTGGCCGATATCCTTGCGCCAGAAGCGCGCATCGATCTGCCCTGCCAGCGCATCGGCCCATGCCCTGTAATCCGCCGCGCGGGCATCGCCCCGCTGGCCGGCCAGGCGTTCGGCCAGGCGCAGCGCCTGGTAGTGCAGCACGTTGGTGGACAGTGCGTACGAATCACCAATGAAGCGTACGTCCTCGCGCGTCCAGTCCGGATAGGTCTGCTCGCGCCAATCGAGGAACGAGGTCTCGCCGCGGTACAGGCCCATCTGCGCGTCGAACACCATCGCACGGTCCTGCGCCAGCGTGCTCTGCAGCGCCTGCCAGACCTGGTCGGCAAACGCGGGATCGTCCAGCAGATGACGTGCAGCCAGGAACCACACCACGCGGTCGCTGCTGATCGGCCAGCTGCCGCCGGACCCGGTGTCCTGCGCGACGAACAGGCCGGGCGTATGCCCATCGCGCGCGGCCGACAGCTTGAATTGCAGCGATTGCCGGGTGCGCTTCGGGTCCAGCCGTGCCAGTGCCAGGTCGGCGGCGAAGCTGACATCGCGGGTCCACACATAGGGCCAGCGCGCACCGGTCTGGAAGCATTCGCACGGTACCGGTCGGCCCTCGTCGAATGCAGGATCGCGGATCGCATCCACGCGATCCTGGTCCATCTCCTGCTGGGCCAGCGCGAACAGCGCATCGAACATCACGCTGCCGGTCTGGCTGCGCATCGGTGCGGCTGCGATCTGCACTGCGCCCTTCGGCGCATGCAGCACGAAGCTGCCGCCGGCAGCGGCTTCGGCGCGCGCCTGGCGGCCGTGGAATTGCAGGTCGGCCGCCTGCGCGGTCGAACCCAGCGCTGCCCCCAGGGCAGCGGTCAGGCAAATGATCTTCAGCATCGAAGCGGCGGACCGGCTTGCGCCCGTCGGCCTCCCTCCCTCTCTGCACGCGTTGTAGGTCCGCACCATCGTTGCCGACGGGCGGGCACGGCGCCTCCCTCAAGGTGCCTGGGCCCCATGGTAGACGCGGGGCTGTCGGCTGCGTCCGGCTGCATACGTATTCATGGCGTCGTGCGGTAGCGCACCTGTCGCACTGGCTTATGGTCCGGGTCTGCCAACGGCGCCTTGGGAGGGGAAATGCCGATGTCACCCACTGCTGTACGGCCCATGCTCGCGCTCGTGTTCGGCCTGGCGTTGCTGGCAATGGCCGCGTTGGCGCAGGCCGCGCCGCAGGTCGTCAGTGTCGAATCGCCGGGCAAGGTGCTCAAGGCCAGCCTGGTACTGGACGGCGGCACCGCCCGCTACCGCGTCGAGCGTTTCGGCGAGACCGTGGTGGAGGATTCGAAGCTCGGCTTCGCCCTGCGCGACGGCCGCCTGGACCGTGATTTCACCGTACTCGGCCAGCAGCGGCGCAGCGTCGATGACAGCTGGGAACAACCCTGGGGCGAACGCCGGGTCACCCGCAACCACTTCAACGAGCTGACCGTGCAGCTGGCCGAGACCACCGGCAGCAGGCGCCGGCTGGATGTGGTGTTCCGCGTCTACGACGATGGCCTGGGCTTCCGCTACGTGTTCCCCGAGCAGCCGAACCTTCACCAGGCGATCATCGATGACGAGCTGACCGAGTTCGCCATTGCGCCGGAATCGACCGCCTGGTGGATTCCCGCCGGCGAGCCGATCCACTACGAATACCTGTACCAGCGCACGCCGCTGCGTGAGGTGCCGCTGGTGCATACGCCGATGACCCTGCGCAGCCGCGATGGCCTGCACGTGGCGATCCATGAGGCGGCGCTGGTGGACTACGCCGGCATGTGGCTGCGCCGCACCGAGGGCCAGCGCCTGCGCGCGCAGCTTTCGCCCTCGGCCGAGGGTTGGAAGGTGCGCCGCGCCCTGCCCTTTGCCACGCCGTGGCGCACGCTGCAGATCGCCGACCGTGCCGGCGGGCTGGTCGAATCGGACCTGATCCTCAACCTCAATGAACCCAATGCGCTGGGCGATGTGAGCTGGGTAAAGCCGGCCAAGTACCTGGGCGTGTGGTGGTCGATGCACCTGGACAACGAGAGCTGGGCGAGCGGCCCGAAGCACGCGGCCACCACCGCGAAAACGAAGAAGGTGATCGACTTCGCTGCTGCGCATGGCTTCCGCGGCGTGCTGGTGGAAGGCTGGAATCCCGGCTGGGATGGCAACTGGGTTGGCAACGGTTACGACTTCGACTTCACCCGTGCCACGCCGGACTTCGATATCGAGGCGCTCTCGGCCTACGGCCTGAAGAAGGGCGTGCACCTGCTCGGCCACCACGAAACCGGCTGCGCCATCGAGCACTACGAAGACCAGCTGAGCGCCGCGCTGGACCTGTATGCGCGGCTGGGCGTGGACCAGTTCAAGACCGGTTACGTCTGCGATGACGGCCAGGTTGACCGCCGCGATCCGAGCGGCGGCCCGCTGTGGCGCGAGTGGCACGACGGGCAGTTCATGGCCCGCCACCACTTGAAGGTGGTACAGGAGGCCGCGCGCCGGCACCTGTCGGTGAACCCGCATGAGCCGATCAAGGACACCGGCCTGCGCCGCACCTACCCGAACTGGATCTCGCGCGAAGGCGCGCGCGGCATGGAGTACAACGCCTGGGGCCAGCCACCGAACCCGCCCGAGCATGAGGTCAACCTGGTGTTCACCCGCATGCTGGCCGGGCCGATGGACTACACCCCCGGCATCCTCAGCCTGAAGGGCCGCCACGGCCAGGCCATTCCCAGCACGCTGGCGCGGCAGCTGGCGCTGTACGTGGTGCTGTACAGCCCGATCCAGATGGCCGCCGACCTGCCCGAGCACTACCTGCAGCACCGCGAGGCGTTCCGCTTCATCGAAGACGTGGCGGTGGACTGGGAGCAGAGCCGCGTGCTCGATGGCGAAGTGGGCGACTACGTGACGATCGTGCGCCGCGACCGCAACAGCCGCGACTGGTTCCTCGGCAGCATCACGGATGAACACGGCCGCGTGCTGTCGGTGTCGCTGGGATTCCTCGAGCCAGGCGTGCGCTATCGCGCCGAGATCTACCGCGATGGCGAGGGCGCCGACTTCCGCGCCCATCCGTTCGCGTTCGTGCGCGAAACCCGCGAGGTGACCAGCGCCGATGCACTGACGCTGGTGCTGGCACCGGGGGGGGGGCAGGCCATCCGCTTCACTCCGCTTTGAATGCCCCGGTAGTGCCGGCCGCTGGCCGGCAACCCGGTGAACGTGATTGCCAGCCAGCGGCCGGCACTACCGCAAGTACTGTCTGAAAGCGATTACACCCCCGCAAACGCCATTGAATACGTATGCAGGGTGATTCCCGCGAAGAACGCGCTGCCTACCATAGCGGCGACGACAGCGGCCACCGCTTCGCACGTCCACGGTCACTCCGGGACGTTCACGAATCGATCTGCAACATTGCCTGGGAGGGGAAAATGTTGAACCACAAGCGCAGTGCGCTGAGTCTCGCGCTGGCCGTTGTGCTGGCGCCGACGCTGGCGTCGGCACAGTCCACGCAGAGCACCACCACGCCGGCCGCCACCGCCGCCACCAACCTGGATACGGTGCAGGTCACCGGCATCCGCCGCGGCATCGAGAGCGCGATCGCGGTCAAGCAGGACGCCACCTCGGTGGTCGAAGCGATCTCCGCCGAAGACATCGGCAAGCTGCCCGATGTCAGCATCGCCGAATCCATTTCGCGCCTGCCCGGCCTGGCCGCGCAGCGCGTGGCCGGTCGTGCGCAGGTGATCAGCGTGCGCGGCCTGTCGCCGGACTTCGCCACAACCCTGCTCAACGGCCGTGAAGTGGTCAGCACCGGCGACAACCGCGGCGTCGAGTTCGACCAGTACCCGTCCGAACTGGTCAACGGCGTGACCGTGTACAAGACCCCGGATGCCGCACTGGTCGGCCAGGGCCTGTCGGGCACCATCGACATGCAGACCGCACGCCCGCTCAGCTTCGGCGAACGCGTGATCGCGGTCAGTGGCCGCTACCAGAAGAGCTCGCTGGGCCGCGCCGCCAACGTCGATCCGTACGGCAACCGCTTCAGCGCCAGCTACATCGACCAGTTCCTGGACAGGACCCTGGGCATCGCCATCGGCTACGCGCACAGCGACATGCCGATCCAGGAAAACCAGGTCGGCCTGTACGAGCCGTGGACCACCGAGCACACCGACAAGGGCGAGCGTCGCGGAATCGCGCCGGGCACCTACTTCACCGATGGCATCAAGGCGCTGCGCCGCACCGGCAACAACAAGCGCGATGGCGTGATGGCCACCATCCAGTTCCGGCCGAACAACAGCTGGACCAGCACCTTCGACGCGTTCCACACCGAAGCCGAGCAGATCGATACCGCCAACCAGTTCGAGCTGAGCCTCAGCGGCAACGGCGAGGACAGCAACAACCCCAATGCGATCCTGCCGGTGTTCAGCAATGTCGGCCGCAACGCCGATGGCAGCTTCACCGGCGGCACGATCAACAATGCGTATCCGCTGGTGCGCGGCATGTACAACAAGCGCAAGGACAAGATCGATGCGTTCGGCTGGAACAACGAGTTCAACGTGGGTGGCGTGAAGCTGGTTGCCGACCTGAACTACTCCAAGGCCACCCGCCGCGAGATCAACCTGGAGAACAACCTGCAGCTGGTGCCGCGCCCGCAGTTCGACACGATCGGTGTCGTCGTGAACAGCGATGGTTTCTCGCAGATCAGGCCGGGCCGGGACTACTCCAACCCGGAGAGCCTGTTCCTGACCAACACCATCTATGGTTCCGGCTACGGCAAGGTGCCGGAGGTAGAGGACCGCCTGAAGGGCGCCAAGCTGGCGGCGACGCTGCCGGTTCCCGAAGCCATGTCCAGCTGGTTCTCCGATGTGGACGTGGGCGTGAACTATGCCGACCGTCGCAAGCAGAAGGCCCAGGCCGAAGGCAACATCCTGCTCGGTGCACAAGGCGAATCCACCATCGCCCCGGACCTGCAGTATCGCCCGGTCAATCTCGGCTTCGCCGGCATCGGCTATATCCCGTCGTGGAATGTGCCGGCTGCGGTGGAGCGCTACATGACCTTCAACCCGGTCGACAATCTGGACTACCTGATTCCCAAGTCGTGGACGGTCGAGGAGAAGATCACCACTGCGTGGGCGCGCCTGAACATCAATGCCGATATCGGCGTGGTCGGGGTGCGCGGCAACGTTGGCGTGCAGATGCAGCACACCGACCAGAGCTCGGATTCACGCTACTGGGACAGCTCGCAGCCAGCGGGCAGCAACATCCAGCCGTTCTCCGCAGGGAGGACCTACAAGGATTGGCTGCCGAGCTTGAACCTGGTGTTCATGTTCCCGCACCAGCAGACGCTGCGCTTCGCCGCTGCCAAGCAGGTGGCACGCCCGCGCGTGGACCAGATGCGCGCCGGCCTGGAGTTCGGCGTGGATACCAACAATGGCCGCCCCGGCGGCAGTGGCGGTAATCCGCTGCTGGACCCCTGGCGTGCCACCGCACTGGACCTGTCCTACGAGAAGTACTTCGGCGAGAAGGCCTACGTGGCCGCGGCGATTTTCTACAAGGACCTGAAGAGCTACGTCTACACCCAGTCGGTGGACAACTACGACTTCAGTGGGCTGCTCGGCAACTATGTACCGCCGCCGGGCATGACCGCGCCGGTACAGACCGTCGGCACGTTCTCGACCCCGCAGAATGGCAAGGGAGGCACGTTGAAGGGCCTGGAACTGACCGCGTCGTTCCCGCTGGACATGCTGACCGACAGCCTGCGCGGCTTCGGCGTGCAGGCCAGCGCGACCTTCAACAAGAGCGACATCACCATTCTGGATCCGGAGAGTGCGTCCAGCGTGGGCACCGATCCGATCAGCCTGCCGGGCCTGTCCAAGCGTGTCTACAACTTCACCGCCTACTACGAGCGCAGTGGCTTTGAAGCACGCGTGAGCCAGCGCCGCCGTTCGGACTTCATCGGTGAAATCGGCAACTTCAACGGCAACCGCACCCTGCGCTACGTGGTGGGCGAGAACGTGACCGATGCGCAGGTGAGCTATACCTTCAGCGACAGCAGCGCCCTGCGTGGCCTGACCCTGCTGCTGCAGGGCAGCAACCTGACCAACGAACCGTACCGCACCTACGCCGGCAGCAAGGACCGCCCGCTGGAGTACATCGAGTGGGGCCGCACCTACATGCTGGGCGTGAACTACAAGTTCTGACCTGGCCAAGGTAGTGCCGGCCGCTGGCCGGCAACCCTGATTCGGTAGTGCCGGCCGCTGGCCGGCAACCCTGATTCGGTAGTGCCGGCCGCTGGCCGGCAACACAAGGGGAGCAGGACCGGAAACCCGCTGCGCAGGCAGCGGGTTTTCTTTTGCATCGGCGCTGCCGTGGATGGATGCGGAACCGGCTCATCCTGCTTCGCAGGTGACCAGCGCGGCGCAGCTGATCGCGATGACCAGTATCAGCGCCAGCAGGATCCACCCACTGGATCGGCCAAGGGCGTGGCCAGCAGGGTTCAGCGCAACGGAAATGATCTGGCCCAGCAGTTCCCACATGGCAGAACCGGTCCCTGCTCAGAACTCACCCGATGCCAATTCGATGAACGAACGCTGGCGACTGGCGGCGGTGATGACGCAGGAGCGATAGACCCGATGCCCGGAGACACCCGTGACATAAGCAACGATCTGGACTGACATCTGGGCGACATAGGACCAGCCAGGTACCCATCCCACCGGCTTCGGCACGAGGCTGAAAGCAGCAGAGCAGTCCATGATGTGTTTGGTTGCCTCACCGAGAACGTGCCCCACCTCGGTGTTCATGTTCCAACCTGATGCCAGTTCGGCAGACCAGATCGCGGCTGCCACCGACCGCATGGCGGCCTGCTCTTCCACGCCTGGCAATGCCAGGATCGATGCAGGGGCGCGCTCTTCCAGCGAACGCTCGGTGGAACGCGAATGACCAGGAGACAGCTCAAATCGCTTCGCCCAGATCAGCAGCACGCGCTGTTGAAGCTCACCGGAGGTCGAGAAGTAACGCACTGCGCGGTCTTCAGCGTTGTAGTACGCCGCGTGCAGGGTGCCATCGGGGTAGACCACGACCGCCGCAGCATGATGCCCGGGGAACCCCAACCGCCACCCATCAAGCAGCAACCCTCCCTCTTTCAGCGGCACCGGTACCGCCGACTCATCGAAGTTGCGCCGGAACGCGCCGTATTCCGGTCCGAGCAACCGCTTCAGGCCGGGCACCACATCAGAGCCCTCAAAGGCATCCTCCAGCGCAGGGCCCACGATCACGATGGGCGTTGCGCAGACAGGGTGGGCGACAGACAGCGCCACAGCCAGCGCCAACAGGCGCACCAGGGAAGTGAAGATACGCATCGGAGTTCCGCCGTGCTGGGAGGGCCATCAGTGTTTCCGCCTGCCCTGCCCGGCGCCATGCCAGAAGTTGGAAAGTCGTCGCCACCGGCGGCCCACAAAAAAGGGACGGGGCGCTTCGGCCCCGTCCCCGCAAGTACCGCCACCGGAGAAAACGGTCAGCTGCGTCGGGCGCAATACACCGCACGCGGCGGCAGCTGGAGTTCATTGCCCTGCACCGTGCCCGCATCCGGGCCCGGCACCGCCACCTGCTGCCAGTGGCCCGGCGGCAGCGGATGGCTCACCGCCTCGGCCGACAGGTTGAAGGCCAGCAGGAGGGTTTCATCTGCAAGCATACGCTCGAACAGCAGCACTGGCTCGGCACTTTCGATGAATCGGAGGCTGCCGTGCAGGAGCGCCGGCTGGCCACGCCGCCAGGCCAGGAAGGCCCGGAACGCCGCCAACACCGAGTGCGGATCGCGCTCCTGCACCGCCACCGCCGCGGCCCGGTGCTCGGCCGGGATCGGCAGCCAAGGCTTACCAGAAGTGAAACCGGCCAGCGGCGCATCGGTCCATGGTAGCGGGGTACGGCAGCCGTCACGGCCCTTGAAGTTCGGCCAGAAGGTGATGCCGTAGGGGTCCTGCAGGGCCTCGTACGGCACCTCGGCCTCGGCCAGGCCCAGCTCCTCGCCCTGGTACAGGCAGACCGAGCCACGCAGCGAGCACAGCATCGCCACCAGCATCCGCGCCAGGCGCGGGTCGGCCGGATGGCCGCCCCAGCGGCTGACCGCCCGTTCCACGTCGTGATTCGAAACCGCCCAGCACGGCCAGCCTTCGGTCATCGCCGCTTCCAGGCGCGAGACCGTGTCGCGGATGTAGGCCGCGCTGTAGTCGTCCACCAGCAGCTCGAAGCTGTAACCCATGTGCAGGCGGCCGTCGCGGGTGTACTCGGCGGTGGTGGCCAGCGAGTCCTCCGAGGAGATCTCGCCGAGACTGACCGCCCCCGGGTACGCGTCCAGCAGCGCGCGCAGGCGCTCCAGGAACGGCAGGTTCTCCGGCTGGGTATTGTTGTAGTAGTGATACTGGTAGGCGTAGGGGTTGTCCGGGCTGAAGCCGCGCCCCACCCGCTTGTCAGCCGGCTTGGGCGGGTTGTCGCGTAGCTGCGCGTCGTGGAAGCAGAAGTTGATGGCGTCCAGGCGGAAGCCATCCACGCCGCGATCCAGCCAGAAGCGCACGTTGTCCAGGGTCGCCTGCTGCACGTCCGGGTGATGGAAGTTCAGGTCCGGCTGGTCGACCAGGAAGTTGTGCAGGTAGTACTGCTCGCGGCGCGGCTCCCACTGCCAGGCACCGCCGCCGAACAGCGACAGCCAGTTGTTGGGCGGCGTGCCGTCCTCGCGCGGGTCGGCCCATACGTACCAGTCCGCCTTGGGATTGCTGCGGTCCTGGCGACTCTCGCGGAACCAGGCGTGCTCGATCGAGGTGTGGCTCAGCACCTGGTCGATCATCACCTTCAGGCCCAGGCCATGGGCCTTGGCCAGCAGGCGATCAAAGTCGTCCAGGCTGCCGAACAGCGGATCGACGTCGCGGTAGTCGGCGATGTCATAGCCGAAATCGGCCATCGGCGACTTGAAGAACGGCGAGATCCAGATCGCGTCCACGCCCAGCGTGGCGATGTGGTCCAGGCGCTCGATGATGCCTGGCAGGTCGCCGACCCCATCGCCGTTGGCATCGAGGTAGCTGCGCGGGTAGATCTGGTAGATGACGGCTCCGCGCCACCATGGATAGTGCGACATCGACAGCCCCCCTCCGGGCATGCGTGACCCGCCGGAAGCGGGCCGAAATCCTGTTCCGGCAAGCTTAGCGGTGGCCTCCATGGCATGGCGCAACCTGCATACGTATTCACGCAGGCAGCCGGCCGGACCCGGGCGAAGGTGCCGCCCGTCGCGGTTTGCGCCCGAATTCACGGGTAGCGCCTATAATCGGCGGTGAGCCTGAAAGCCTGATCGCATGACCATCACCGAAGACACCCGTCCCTTCCTGGGCCTGCCCCAGATCCAGTCGCTTGCCGCGGCCGACATGGCCGCCGTCGACGCCCTGATCCGGCGCCGCCTGTCCTCGGACGTCGTGCTGATCAACCAGATCGCCGACCACATCATTTCCGCCGGTGGCAAACGCCTGCGCCCGATGCTGGTGATGCTGGCCGGCCACGCGGTCGGCCACGCCGGCCCGGACCACCACCAGCTGGCGGCGATCATCGAGTTCATCCACACCTCCACCCTGCTGCATGACGACGTGGTGGACGAATCCAACCTGCGCCGCGGCCGCAGCACCGCCAACGCACTGTGGGGCAACGCGCCGAGCGTGCTGGTCGGTGACTTCCTGTATTCGCGCAGCTTCCAGCTGATGGTTGAACTGGAGCGCATGCCGGTGATGCAGATCCTGGCCGATGCCACCAACCGCATTGCCGAGGGTGAAGTGCTGCAGCTGCTGCACGTGCACAATCCGGATACCGACGAAACCGCCTACCTGCGCGTGATCGAGCGCAAGACCGCGGTGCTGTTCGCCGCCGGCACCCGCCTGGGTGCGCTGGCCAGCGGTGTGGACGAAGCGACCCAGCAGGCCCTGTTCGACTACGGCATGCACCTGGGCTACGCGTTCCAGATCGCCGACGACGTGCTGGACTACTCGGCCAACGCCGAGGAACTGGGCAAGAACCTCGGTGATGACCTGGCCGAGGGCAAGGCGACGCTGCCGCTGATCCACGCCATGGCCCACTCCGATGACGCCACCCGCGAGCGCCTGCGCGCCATCGTGCAGGACGGCGATGCCTCGGCGATGCCGGAAGTGCTGGCCGCGATCCGCGCTACCGGCGGCCTGGAATACAGTCGTCGCCGTGCCGAGGAATACGCCGAAGCCGCCGAGCGCGCGCTCGATGGCCTGGCCGACAACGATGCGGTTGCCGCCCTGCGCGGCCTGGCCCGTTACGCGGTGCAGCGCTCGCATTGACCGCATTCGGTAGTGCCGGCCGCTGGCCGGCATTTCCGATGAAATCCACAGCATCATGAGGTTGCCGGCCAGCGGCCGGCACTACCGCTGCACGGATCAGCGTTTCTCGAAACGTTCCTCGAAGAACTCATCCAGCGCCTTCCACGCCCGCTTTGCCGCCCGTTCGTTGTACTGGCAGCCCGGCGGGCTGTTGGCATCGCGCTCGGCGAAGCAGTGCACCGCGCCGCTGTAGTTGGTGAACTCCCAATCGACCCTGGCCGCGTTCATTTCCTTCTGGAAACCGGCGATGTCCTCGGCGGTCACGCTCTTGTCGTCAGCACCGTTGAGCACCAGCACTGAAGGATGGCTGCCACCGGCCTGCGCCGGCAGCGGCGAACCCAGCCCACCATGCAGGCTGACCACGCCGGCCAGCGGCGCACCGGCACGGGCCAGCTCCAGCACCGTGGTGCCCCCGAAGCAGAAGCCCACCGCACCGATCCGGCTGGCATCCAGCGGCACCTTGCCGGCCTGTGCCTTGAGCACGTTCACTGCCTCCAACGCACGTGCGCGCAGCAGGGGCCGGTCGTTGCGCAGCTTGGTCGCCACCGGGCCGGCCTCGGCATCGGTCTTCGGCCGCACGCCCTTGCCGTAGACATCGGCCACCAGCACCACATAGTCATCGCCGGCCAGCTGCTTGGCCTTCTCGACCGCCGATTCGTTCACGCCTTTCCAGTTCGGCACCATCACCAGGCCCGGGCGCTTGTCGTGCTCGCCATCGTCATAGACCAGCACACCACTGAAGGTCGTACCCTGGTGCTTCCATTCCACCGGCTGCGTCTTCATCGCCGCCCACGCCGGCATCGCCGCCAGCCCCAGCATCACCGCCACACCGCATCGCCAACGATTCATGCGCCTGCTCCGCAAAAAAGGGGACGGAGGGGATTAAGCCGTATTCACCCCTCCCACGTCGCATTCTGCATTGGCGACGTGACGCAGGTGTGGTTGGATACGACTTAATCCCCTCCGTCCCTTTTTTCCGCATGAACCTTGCTGATCGCTTTCTGTCCGGACTGATCCCACGCCTGGCTGCCGATGACGCCCCCCAGTGGGCCCATGTCCGGGGCGCCAGCGCCGACGACCTGCAGCGCCTGCGCGCGCAATGGCCACAGGTGCCGGACAGCCTGGTGGTACTGCTGTCGCGCGTGGATGGCACCCACTTCCGCGAGTACCCCGGTGGCGAGGTCTGTGTACTGATGCTCGGCTCGGACGTGGAAGACGGCGGCTATCCGTACTACCTGCGCTCAGTCGCACAGATCTTCGAAGACCAGCAGCAGTGGGACGACAGCATCCGCTCGATCTACGAGGAATGGCTGGATGACGAGCCGGAAATCCTCGGCGATGGCATCGATGCCGACCTGCCGATGAACCGTCGCCTGTGTTTCTCGCACTGCATGAACAACGGCGGCACCTCGATGCTGTACCTGGATTTCGATCCCGCGCCGGGTGGCTGCGTGGGCCAGGTGGTGCGCTACCTGCATGACCCGGACAGCTACGCGGTGATCGCGCCCAGCTTCGATGCGTACCTGCAGCAGCTGATCGACGGCGACTACGCGTTCATCGACGTGGACGACTGACCGCAGCCGAGCATGGGCTCGGCTCTACAGTAGATCCATGCCATGCGTGGATGGCGGCGTCACCCGCGTTCGATCCAATGCAACGTGCCAGGCTCGAACCCCAGCAGATCCGCGGCTGTCAGCTGCGCACGTACCCAGCGACATTCCGGTGGCTTCGGCTGCCGGGCACCCACCGCGCCATCGTAGTCACGCACCAGCAGGCCGATACGCGCCGCACCGGCCTGCAGCAGCGCGTCGATGCGTTGCAGCCACTGGCCGGCATCGCCCAGGCCTTCGCTCCGGCGTGCCTGCCGCTCCTGCTGGAAATGCGCCAACTGCTCGGCCAGGGCGCGGGCGATCTTCGCCTCGCTCCAGCCTTTCTTCCGCCAGCGCTCCGCATCGCCCTTCCATGCCGGCTCGGCCCGCGCCGCCCCCAGGGCCGTGCCGCAATCGCAGTGCGCGGCACTCAGCCACGGCTGGCAGCTGGGCCCGACCGCCGCCTGGAGGCTGGGCGATGCCTGGGCGAACAAGCGCCGGCCGCTGCGCTCCATGATCGCGGCGGCTTCAACGTGCGCAAACGAGGTGGGCAGGAACAGGGTGACGAAGGTGCACATGCAGGCTTCTCGAATCCGTCCGGGAATGCGCCGATGGTAACTCGCCCCTGCAGTAGAGCCACGCCATGGGTGGATGCGGCGCCCCCGGTTGCCGGCCAGCGGCCGGCACTACCCGATGCCCAGGCCCGGAATCGCGCTGATGGTGTCCGGATCGAAGCCGGCCAGTTCGGCGAAATGGCGGCCACGCGCCACGTAATCGCGGTAGGCGCCGAAGCTCGGTGCGCCCGGCGACAGCAGCACCACGCCGCCCTGCTCGCCCAGCGCCGCACGTGCCAGCGCCATCGCCTCGGGCAGATCGCCCGCGGCGTGCAGGCCGAAGCGGCCGGCATCGGCCAGCGGTTGCAGCATCGCGTGGATGCGCGGGCCGTTGCTGCCCATGGTCACGATCTCCACCGGCGGTACGTCGTGCGCCATGTGCTGCATGAAATCGGTCCAGTCCAGGCCACGGTCGTGCCCGCCCACCAGCAGCGCGATGCGCTGGCCGGCGAAACATTCCAGCGCTGCCAGGCTGGCGTGCGGCGTGGTGCTGATCGAATCGTTGACGTAGGTCAGGCCATCGGCGAAACCGATGCGCTGCAGGCGGTTCGGCAGCGGGCGGAAATCCTGCACCGCCGGTGCCAGCGCCACGGCGTCGAGACCCAGCGCTTCCAGCGCGGCCAGCACCGCGCACAGGTTGCCGCGGTTGTGCCGGCCCGGCAGTGGCGTGTTGCGGGTATCGAACACGGCCTGCTCGCCCCGGTGCACGACATCGCCGCGCATGTGCCAGCCCTGCGGCTGGTTGAACCAGACCACCTCGCTGTCGGGCAGCGACAGCGCGGCCAGGTGCGGATCGGCCGCATTGAGCACGGCGATGCGCGGCGCGGCTTCGGTGACCAGCCGCAGCTTGTCTTCGATGTAACGCTGCTCGCTGCCGTGCCAGTCCAGGTGTTCCGGGAAAAGGTTCAGCACCACCGCCACCTGCGGATGGGCGCCACTGCGCGCCACTTCGCCGGTCTGGTAGCTGGACAGCTCCACCGCCCAATACTCGGGCGCGGGCTGCGGGTCCAGCACTTCCAGCAACGGCAGGCCGATGTTGCCGACCAGGCCGGTGCGATGCCCCGCCGCGCGCAGCAGGTGCGCGACCAGCGCGGTGGTGGTGCTCTTGCCCTTGGTGCCGGTCACGCACACGGTGTCGTGCACGATGCCGTCGTCGGCCGCGTGTTCGGCAAACCACAGCGCGGTGCCGCCGATGAAAGACGTGCCCTGCTCCGCCGCCGCCAGCGCGATCGGCTGGTAAGGGCTGATGCCGGGCGACTTGATCACCACATCGAACGCTGCCAGCGCTTCGGCCGAGGGCTCACCACGCACCTCCAGCGCGCCCTGCGTTTCCGCACGCGCCGCGTCGACTTCGCCTGCCAGGCAGAACAGGCTCAACGGCAGCGAAGGCAGCCGCTCACGCAGTACCGCAAACGCGGCGCGGCCCTCGCGGCCCCAGCCCCACAGCGCAACCCGCTTTCCCTCAAGCTTCGAAATCTTCACGCACCCGTTCCCACAGCGCGGCCGGGACACGATGCTCGCCCTGCAGCTGCAGCAGCGGCGCCAGTGCCAGTTCAGCGGCGTCCAGCTGCGGCTGGATCTCGTTGCAGAAGCGCTTCACCAGCACGTCTTCCTTCCATTCCGGGCGCTGCGCCAGCGTCGCCATCGCCGCACGCGATTCGCGGCCTTCGCCCACGCACTCGAACGGCTTGTGGTCCTGGAATTCCAGCAACGCGTCGAAGCCACCGGCCTGCTCGGCATCATCCAGCAGGTTGCGGCCGAAGATGCGCACCAGGCGCGTCTTGGGCATGAACGGGGCCAGCGCCAGGAACACGAAGTGGCACTTCGGGCAGACGCCGCACCAGCGGTTCACCGGGCGCTCGCCGAGGATATGGAAGTTGCGGTTGCAGCTGGAAAAGTGCGCGTCGTAGAAATCGGTCTTGGCGAACTGGCGGGCCACCGCCAGCTCCGACATCGGCCGCAGCAGCGAGTAGTAGTGCAGGTCCGCGGCAACGTGCGCCTGCACATGGCTGCCGAACGCCTGCTCGAATGCCCAGCCCTTGGACCACTGGTGGTTCACTTCACCGGTGCCCGGAATCTGGCTGCCGTAGCTGGCCGAGCGTTCGTTGGAAAACACCACCTGGTCCACGCCCTGCAGCAGCGCGGCCAGCACCATGATCGCCGAGTTCACCGCCGTGACCGGGATATGACCGTTCCAGGCGCCCTGGCGGTTGAGTTCGAACAGTTCCGGCGCCAGCGCGCGGCCCAGGTTCAGCGTCGGCAGGCCGGTACGCTCGGCACAGGCGCGGATCAGCTGCGAACCCCCGATCCAGGTCACCGTCTCGTCCACGCCGGCACGGCGCAGCGCTTCGATGCTGACCAGCGAATCCTTGCCGCCGCCAATGGCCACCAGCGCATGCGGCTGCAGGCCCAGCACTGGCGCCTGCACCGCTTCGCCCTGCACTGGCAGGCGGAAACGCCCGCGCAGGTTCAGGCCGTTGCGGTAGGCGAATTCGCCCAGGCCGTTGAGATAGACCGTCTCCACCAGCGCCGCGGTATCGGCATCGATGGCGTAGCTGTCGATGCTGACCGTCTCCGGCACGCCCGCCTTGTAGTAACTGACACCAGCAATCAGGTGCAGCAGCTGCAGCGCGCGCTGCACGGCAGCGGCACGCGCCTCGTCCAGCACGAACGGCGCGCCGGGCACGGTGATGGTTTCCACCATCTCCGGGCCGTCATCGAAGGCGTAGACCAGCCTGGCCACGCCGGTATCCGCAGCGAATTCGCAGCGGACGAAGCGGAAGCGGGAAACCTGGTGTTTGTCGAAAGCAGTCATGGTGTATCCGGTCAGGCACGGGCCCGCGCGATGGCGCGGGGCGTGTCGGTGGGCGGGTGCAGTGCGCGGGTGGCGATCATTCGATCACGTCTTCGCGCGGCATCGCCCGCTGGTTGTAGGTGTTGGACATCACATAGCCGTAGGCACCGGCATCGGCGATCAGCATCACATCGTCCGGTGCGGTCGATACCGGCAGCTTGCGGCGCTTGCCGAACACATCGCTGGATTCGCAGATCGGGCCGACCACATCGAACGCGGCTTCGGCATAGCCGCCCTGGCGGCTGAGGTTCTCGATGTCATGCCAGGCGTCGTACAGCGCCGGGCGCATCAGGGTGTTCATGCCGGCGTCCAGGCCGACGCGGCGCACGCCGTCCTTCTCCACCACCTGGGTGGCATGGGTCAGCAGCACGCCGGATTCGGCCACCAGGTAGCGCCCCGGCTCGATCGCCAGGCGGAACGCCGGGTGCAGCGCCTTGACCTCGGCCAGGCCCTCGGCCCAGGCATCCAGGTCGAACGGTTCGTCTTCATCACTGTAGGGAATCGGCAGGCCACCGCCGATGTCGATGGTCTGCACGCTGCCGATGCGGCGGGCGAAACCGGCCAGCTCATCGCACATCAGGCGCCAGTGCTGCGCGGTCTCCACGCCGCTGCCCAGGTGCGCGTGCAGGCCGACCACGCGGCTGCCCAGCTCGGTGGCCGCACGCACGAATTCGTCGACGCGGGCGATCGGCAGGCCGAACTTGGAGTCCTTGCCGCCGGTACGGACCTTGGCATGGTGGCCTTCACCACGGCCGAGATCGACGCGCAGCCACAGCTCTCGGTTGCGGAACAGGTCCGGCCAGCGCTGCAGTGCTTCCACGTTGTCGACGGTGACGGTCACGCCCAGCGCGAACGCCGCTTCGTACTCGCTGCGCGGGCAGAAGCTGGGGGTGAACAGCACGCGCTTGGGCGACAGCTCCGGCAGGTGCTGGAACACATGCTTCAACTCGCCGTGCGAGACACATTCCAGGCCGAAGCCTTCGGCTTCCAGCAGCTGCAGGATCGCCGGATGGCTGTTGGCCTTGATCGCGTAGTAGCGCTGGTCGATCGGCTTGATCGCGGCCAGCGCACGGGCGCGGGCGCGCACCGTCGGCAGGTGGTAGACGTAGCGCGGCGTACCGGCGTCGGCCAGCTGCAGCAGGTGCGCACGCTGGCCCCTCCACCACGGCGTGCCACGCGGGCGCACGGTGCCGGCGATCTCGCGCCAGCGCGGGCCGAACACTTCGGTCTCTTCCACCGGCATCGCGCCGCTGTCGATCAGCTCGGCATGCAGGATCGGCAGCAGGCCATCGGCATCGGCTTCGTCGATGACGAAGGTCAGGTTCAGGTCGTTGGACGACTGCGAGATCATGTGCACGCGCTCGCGGCCGAAGGTGGCCCACACGTCCGACAGCTTGTGCAGCAGCGAGCGCATGCCACGGCCGACCAGGGTGATCGCCGCGCACGGCACGATCACCTTCACCTTGCAGATCTGCGACAGGTCGGCAGACAGCGCGGCCAGCACATCAGTGTTGACCAGGTTCTCGGACGGGTCCAGCGACACGGTGACGTTGGTCTCGGCCGAACCGATCAGGTCCACCGACAGGCCATGCTTCTTGAACAGGTTGAACACATCGGCCAGGAAGCCGACCTGCTGCCACATGCCGATGCCTTCCATCGACACCAGCACGATGCCGTTGCGGCGGCTGATCGCCTTCACGCCCGGTACCGGAGCCGCACTGCCATCGATGCTGGTACCCGGCAGCTGCGGGCGCTCGGTATCGAGGATGGCCATCGGCACGCCGGCGTCACGGCACGGCTTGATCGAGCGTGGGTGCAGCACCTTGGCGCCGGTGGTGGCGATTTCCTGCGCTTCGTAATAGTCCAGGCGGGTCAGCAGGCGCGCATCCGGCACGTCCTTGGGGTTGGCGCTGAACATGCCCGGCACGTCGGTCCAGATCTCCACGCGGCTGGCGCCGAGCAGCGCGCCGAAGTACGCCGCCGAGGTATCCGAGCCACCGCGACCGAGAATGGCGGTACCGCCGTCGGCATGCCGCGAGATGAAGCCCTGGGTGATCAGCAGGCGGGTCGGCTGCGCGCGGAAGCGCTGCATCCAGTCTGCGTCCGCGCGCCACTGGCAGTTCACCGACAGCCGCTGCGACCAGTCGCTCTGGTTCGGCTGCGGCGGCATCGCGTCCAGCCACTGGCGGGCATCCATCCAGCCCATGTCCAGGCCGGAGGCGTGCAGGTAGGCCGCGCCCAGCGTGGAGGACAGCAGCTCGCCCTGGCCCAGCACGTCGGCCTGCCAGTCCAGCGGGCGGGTGGCCGCACGCGGGTCATCCAGCAGGCCCTGCAGCGCGGCGAGGCGCTCGGCCAGCACCTCGCGGCCCAGGCCCAGCTCGACCAGGAAACCCTCGTGGCGCTCGACCAGCGCCGCCACGCGATCGCGGCTGTCCGGCGCACCGTCGGCGATCGCGGTCAGTTCGTTGGTGACCCCGGACAGCGCCGAGACCACCACCAGCACGCGCGAACCGGTCTCTTCCGCACGTTTTTTCGCCAGCTTCCCGATCGTGTCCCAGCGGTGGCGACGCGACACCGAGGTGCCGCCGAACTTCAGTACGATCCAACGATCGACAAGGGGGGAAGCTGACATGGATAGGCTATGTGTAATGTGGGGGAGCCGCCCGAGGGGGCGGAACCTTCGATTCTAAGCCCAATGGACCCGCCGATGGCCGCCTTCCGCTACCTGCAGCTCGATGTCTTCGCCCCCCACCCCGGCAGCGGCAATCCGCTGGGCGTGGTGCTGGGCGCCGATGGGCTCTCCAACGCCCGCATGCAGGCCCTTGCCGCCTGGCTGAACCTGTCCGAGACGGTGTTCTTCCTGCCGCCCAGCGCCCCGGGCGCCGACTACCACATCCGCATCTTCACCCCGAACAGCGAACTGCCATTTGCCGGCCACCCCAGCGTGGGCGCGGCCTGGGCTGCAGTCACCTGCGGCCTGGCAACGCCGCGCGACGGCGGCGCGCTAGTCCAGCAATGCGCTGCCGGCCTGCTGCCGGTGCGGGTGAGTGGTGCCGCCGCTTCTCCAACCATCGAACTGGCCAGCCCACCGACACAGCGCCTGCCGACCGACCCGGGTCAGGTGCCCGGGCCGCTGTTGGCGCTGGCCGCCGCCGGGCATGCGCCCGAACTGTGGGACAACGGCCCGCGCTGGTGGCTGCTGCCGCTGCGTGACGCCGCCGCCGTGCGCGGACTGGCCCCGGACATGGCCGCCCTGCGCGACTGGACCAATGCCACTGGCGCAACCGGCGTCGCGGTATTCGCCGACGAAGCCGCAACGGACCATGCCCGCGTCGTGCGCGCGTTCTGCCCCGGCGATGCGGTGAACGTGCCCGAGGACCCGGTCACCGGCAGCGCCAATGCGCTGATCGGTGCCTGGTTGCGCGAGCGCGGCGTGCTGCCCGGCGGCAGCGGCGCCTATGTCGCCAGCCAGGGCCGCGAAGTCGGCCGCGACGGCCGCGTCCACGTGCGCGTGGATGCCGACGGCACGGTGTGGATCGGCGGCCAGGTGCAGCCGGTGATCGACGGCCAGATCAGCTGGTAACGCCGAAAGAGGGGACGGAGGGAATCAAGTCGTTTGTGCCACAAGCGACTTGATTCCCTCCGTCCCCTTTTTTGTGCGCCGCGCTACCCTATGCCGCCTGTTTACTGGAGTTCCTGCCTGATGTCCGCACGACGTTTCCTGCAGCTGGATGTGTTCTCCCCGCGCGCCGGCGCCGGCAATCCGCTGGCCGTGGTGCTCGATGCCGAAGGCCTGGACGATGCCAGCATGCAGGCCATCGCGCGCTGGACGCGGCTGCCCGAGACCACCTTCGTGTTCCCGGCGCAGGCAGCAGGCACCAGCTACCGGCTGCGCATGTTCAGCCCACAGAAGGAAGTGCCGTTCGCCGGCCATCCCAGCGTCGGCACCGCGCATGCGGTGCTGCAGGCAGGCCTGGCAGCGCCGGTTGACGGCGTGCTGGTGCAGGACGGCATCGCTGGCGCCCTGCCCCTGCGCGTCAGCGGCGAAGGCGCGCAGCAGCGCATCGCCATCCGTACCCCGCGGGCACAGCTGGCCGAGACCACCGAGGCCGGCGATCCACGCCTGCAGGCCGCGCTGAAGGGCTGGCCGCTGGGCGCGCTGCCGCCGGCCCGCATGCAGGGCGGGCGCAGCTGGTGGGTGGTGCAGGTGGCCGATGAAGCCGCGTTGCGCGGCCTGCATCCGGAGTGGGATGCGGTGGCCGCGCTGGCCGAATCCACCGACAGCATGGGCGTGTTTGCCTATGCGTTCGCCGATGGCAACGAGGGATTCGATCTGGCCGTGCGCGCCTTCGTCGGCAACGGCCGGCGCTTCGAGGATGCGGCCTCGGGCGCCGCCAACGCGGTGCTGGCGGCATGGCTGGACCTGCGCGATGCGCTGCCGCATGGCCGCGCACCGTTCGAAGTCAGCCAGGGCCGCGAAGTCGGCCACGATGCGCGCCTGACCCTGCGGGTCGATGAAGACGGCGAGGTCTGGTCGGGTGGCCAGGTGCAGACCGTGATTGCCGGCACCATCGATTGGTGATTGCTGCTGGAGGGTAGAGCCGAAGGCAGCGGCAGGAGCCGCTGCCAACGTCGCGCGCGACGGCCCGGAGGGTGGCGGCCAAGAAGGCCGCCATAACGCTGGCCGGCTGTTACCTGGACATCGGCATCATGCGATCGCCGGCCAGCGGCCGGCACTACCGCAGCCCTCCCGGCCCGCGAATTCTCAGCCCAGCTCGGCTTCCAGACTGATCGGCACTGCGCTCAGCGCCTTGGACACCGGGCAGTTCTGCTTCGCGTCATCGGCGATGGCACGGAACTGTGCGGCGTCGATGCCCGGCACCACTGCCTTCACCTTCAGCCGGATCTGCGACAGCTGCGGGCCGCCTTCCAGCGACAGATCGACCTTGGCTTCGGTGTCCAGCGAGGTCGGGGTGAAGCCCGCTTCGCCCAGCTTGGCCGACAGCGCCATGGTGAAACAGCCGGCATGCGCGGCGGCGATCAGTTCTTCCGGATTGGTCCCTTTCTCGTCGCCAAAACGGCTGTTGAAGCCGTAGCGGGTCTTGTCCAGCAGCCCACTCTGCGGCGTGCTCAACAGTCCCTTGCCCGACTTCAGATCGCCTTCCCAGTGCGCGGTGGCGTGTCGCGAGATTCCCATATGCTGCTCCTGCGTGGCGGTGATGAACGGCCACCCTCGCATGGTCCGCGTTATCCCTGCGTCGCTCCGCCGCATGCCAATCGTCCGCCGGAAACCGGGCAACTGGACACTTCCTCACCAGCCCGACCTGCATTTCCCCCTTGTTTTCAGTGGTTTCGCACACCCCCCCGGTGATCGGGAAGCCCCCACCCGGCACGCCAGGACGGCCCCATTCCCCATCACCGGCCATGTACTGAATCGGCCTGGATATGAAAAAACATGCACTTTCCGCGCTTCGGGCTATTGGCGGCGCCCGAGAGTTGCCCTACATTGCGCTTGCCGACGGGGTTCGGCGCCGACCAAACAACCAACCGTTCACGGAACAGGAAACCATGGCAAAGACCGCTAAGAAGGCTGCCCCGAAGAAGGCAGTGAAGAAAGTCGCTACGAAGGCAGCCGCCAAGCCGGCCGCTCCGAAGCCGATCAAGGAAGTGCTGACCAAGTCCGGCCTGGTTGCACACATCGCTGAAGCCTCCGGCGTCGTCGCCAAGGACGTCCGCGCTGTCCTGGCCTCGCTGGAAAGCGCCGTCGCCTCCTCGGTGCACAAGAAGGGTGCAGGCTCCTTCACCCTGCCGGGCCTGCTGAAGATCACCACCGTCAACGTGGCAGCCAAGCCGAAGCGCAAGGGCATCAACCCGTTCACCAAGGAAGAGCAGTGGTTCGCTGCCAAGCCGGCCACCACCAAGCTGAAGGTGCGTCCGCTGAAGAAGCTGAAGGACGCCGCGCTGTAAGCGCGCGCCCCAACGCGGACTCCGACGGGACGGCTCTGGCCGTCCCGTTTTTTTGCCCTGCCCCGCGCCCGCAACACAGCGTTGCCGGATCCCGGGAAATACGCGCCCAGGCCCGTCGTCATTGACCGGGCGTGGCCGGGCCCAGGCCCGGAACGTACCGGGTGGAACACTGCGTGCAGCGCCGGCCGTCGCCGTCAGCCGCGGGCTTGCCTATCGTGGGCACATCCTCCACAGCTACGGCGAGCACCCCTCATGGCCAGCCCCTCCACCCGCTACCGGATCTCGGTGACCCCCATCGAAAAGGACGGGTTGCAGTGCACCGGGCGCTGCACCATCGAACTGGAACACCGCGCCAGCCGCGACCTGATGCGCCTGCTGGAAGCTGCGCCGCGCACGGCCGGCATCAGTGGCGACGAGCGCGCCACCCTGGTGATCGCCAGCCAGCTGCTGCGCGACATCGTGCAGCGTCACGCCGGGACCGACGGCCACGCGCTGGCAGCCATCGCCGCACAGGTGCTGCCGGCACTGGACGCGCTGGACCAGCTGCCTTCCTCGCGCTGACCGCCGCGCACTCGATACACTGGCGCTCTCACGGTTGCCTCGGGGAGGAGGCAGGCATGCGCCGTATCCTGTTGTTGATTGCGCCCCTGGCGCTGCTCGGCTGCTCGCGGCCGGCAGCCGCACCGGATGCGGCACCTGCCGCGATACCGGCCAGCACCGATCAGCCGTCGAACATGTCGCCAACGGCAGTGCCCGACGGCGACCCACCGGCTGCGCAGTCGCCTTCGGTCGACCCCTTGTTCGCTGCGGTGGCTGCCGATGCCGAGCCGCCCTCGGTGATGCTCAACCGCTACGTGCGCGCACTGCTCAATCGCGATCGCCGCGCCAGTGATGCGGCATGGACCTTCCCACCCGGTGATGCCCGGCATGCCGACGACGCCGCGCTGCGCCAGCTGCAGGATGTACGCACGCTTCACCTGCGCAGCAGTACGCCGATTGCCCGCAGCCCGGCACAGCCCGCGCAGCTGCTGGAGGTGCCGGTGCAGGTGCGTGCGGTCACCGCCAACGGCACCTTTCATTTCAGCGGCTGGTACCGCGTGCAACCCAGCAGCGACGGCCGCGCCTGGCAGATCCAGTCGGCGCACCTGCAGCCAACGCTGGACTGAACCGTTGCAGCCGCATGCACGCACGATTCAGCCGGCGCGGCTACTCTTTCTTCCATCCATTCCAGAGCCACCGGTCACTGCCATGCGCCTGCGTTCCCTGATGACCCGCCTCGCCGCCTCCACCGTGCTGATCGCTGCCGCGATCGGTGCGCAGGCCGCCCCCTCCATTTCCGGCCGCGAACTGTCGGTGGGTGCCAGCGACGTGCAGCAGTACCTCGACGGCAGCTTCCCGCGCACCCAGGACGCGCTGGGCGGCCTGATCGCCCTGACCATGAGCCACCCGCAGCTGAGCCTGCCGGCCGGCGAACGCTTGAACCTGGGCATGGACGTGGCACTGGCCACCGCCGGCGGCAACCCGGCCAAGCTGGGCACGGTGAAGCTCAGCAGCGGCCTGCGCTATGACGCGCAGACCCAGGGCTTCCACCTGCAGCAGCCGAGCGTGGATGACTTCACCCCGGCCAACCAGGGTGGCCGTCTCGATTCGCGCACCCGTGGCCTGCTCAATGCCTGGCTGAGCGACTACGCCCAGCGCGAGCCCATCTACAAGCTGGACCCGGCCATGGCCGGCGTGCTGGGCGCGCTGCAGGTGCAGTCGGCACAGGTGAAGAACGGCAAGCTGGTGGTCACCTTCAACCAGAACCTGGGCAACCTGGTGCCGGCAGGCATCCTCGGCAAATAAGGGTAGTGCCGGCCGCTGGCCGGCACCCTCGTCAATCATCACGCCACCAGCGCTTTCACTACCGCCTCGCTGAAAGCCGGAATGTCATCCGGCTTGCGGCTGGTGATCACATTGCCATCCACCACGACCTCGGCGTTGCGCCACTTGGCGCCGGCATTGGCGAGGTCCTGCTGCAGGGATGGCCACGACGTCAGCTCGCGTCCATCGGCCAGGCCGCTGTTGATCAACAGCCACGGACCGTGGCAGATGGCGGCCACAGGCTTGCCGGCCTCGGCGACGCTGCGGATGAAACCCAGCGCCGCCTCGTCGGTGCGCAGCGTGTCCGGGTTGATGACACCACCGGGCAGCACCAGGGCATCAAAGCGGCCGGCATCGGCCTCGTCCAGTGGCAGGTCTACCGCCACCACGCCACCCCAGTCCTTGTCTTTCCAGCCCTTGATGGTCGCCTCCTTCGCAGGTGATACCACGCTGACCCGTGCCCCCTCCGCCTCCAGCAGGCGCTTGGGTTCGGTCAGTTCGGACTGTTCGAAGCCGTGCGTGGCAAGGATGGCAATCTGCTTGCCGCTGAGACGCTGAGCCATGTCGGATGCTCCATCGAAAGGAGCGGACAGCGTGCGCGAGGAGCCATTGAACGGCGGTGACCCGACCGTGCACGGCAGGTGGAGACTTATGCGGTAGTGCCGGCCGCTGGCCGGCACGATCATCACATCAGTGCCGGCCAGCGGCCGGCACTACCAGCAGCGGTCAGCGCTTGGGCTGCAGCATGGTGCCGGTGCACTTGGGCGAACCGCAGCGGCACTCCCAGATCTTCTTCAGCTTCGCGGTGTGGCGCTCGGCCAGGGTGATCCCGTAGTTGTAGGTCAGCTCCTCGCCGGCCTTGATATCGCGCAGGGCCTCGATGAACACCTTGTCGCCACGGCTGTCGCCGTCCTCGTCTTCCTCGATCACCGCCTCGCAGTTCGGGTCGCAGCTGTGGTTGATCCAGCGTGCGTCGTTGCCCTTGTAGTTGGCATCGATCACCCAGTCATCGTTGAGGGTGAACAGGAAGGTATGGCCGCTTTCGACGTCGCCGCTGTCATCGGCATCAACGTCGCCGTGGCTGCGCAGCAGGCCCTTGTACTGGATCACGCGCTCGCCCTGCTTGATCGGGGCCACGGCGAACACGCCGTTGCCATGGATGGCGGACTTGCGGGCTTGGATCTTCTTCGGCATCGGCACGGGCTGTTTGCAGCGAATGGAACAGGGATTCTCGCCCATTCCGGGTGATTGCGAAAATCACCCCATTGGCGCAGCATTGCGCCCTGGCAACGGCCCCGGTGCGTCCCTCCCGGCCTGGCCCCAGCGCCGGCTGAATGCCCGGGTTGGATGGCGGCGAATAAAAGCGTACAATTTCAGTCCGCTTTAAGAACCACTCGCATCCCCATGTTGCGCGTCACCAAACTCACCGATTACGCCACCGTCGTGCTGACCGTGCTTGCCGCCCGTCCGGGCGAGGTACTCAGTGCCACCGAGCTGGCCGAATTCACCGGTCTGGAGCCGCCCACCGTCAGCAAGGTGCTCAAGCCGCTGGCCCAGGCCGGCCTGGTCGAGGGCCTGCGCGGTGTCCGCGGTGGCTACCGCCTGACCCGCCCGGCCCTCGAGATCTCGCTGTTCGAAGTGGTCGAGGCAATGGAAGGGCCGCTGGCCCTGACCGAATGCAGCCACGACCACCACCAGTGCGGCATGGCGCCCAAGTGCGGCGCGCGCAGCAGCTGGCGGCTGATCAACGACGTGGTCTCCGAGGCCCTGCGCGACGTCACCCTTGCGCAGATCCTGCCCCCTCTCCCCCTTGCCGATGACGAACAGCGCCGCACCATCGCTGTCGACGTCGTCTCCTGATCCGTAGGCAGCCCCCCATGGCCACCGAAACCATCGAAAACGTCGCCCACGACGACACCCCCAACCGCGAGATCCACGAGCAGCTCGGCCGCAAGTATTCGGCCGGCTTCATCACCGAGATCGAGTCGGACTCCCTGCCGCCGGGCCTGGACGAGGACACCATCCGTGCCCTGTCGGCCAAGAAGGAAGAGCCGGAGTGGATGACGCAGTGGCGCCTGGACGCCTACCGCCACTTCCTGACCATGCCGATGCCGGACTGGGCCAAGCTGGAGATCGCCCCGATCGACCTGCAGGCGCTCAGCTACTACTCCGCGCCAAAGGGCCCGAAGTACGCCTCGCTGGATGACGTGCCCAAGGAACTGCTCGACACCTACGACAAGCTGGGCGTGCCGCTGCACGAGCGCGCCAAGCTGGCCGGCGTGGCGGTGGACGCGGTGTTCGACTCGGTGTCCGTCGGCACCACCTTCCGCAAGGAACTGGCCGAGAAGGGCATCATCTTCTGCTCGATGTCCGAGGCCATCAAGGAACACCCGGAGCTGGTGCGCCAGTACCTGGGCACCGTGGTGCCGGTGGGCGACAACTACTTCGCCGCGCTCAACTCGGCGGTGTTCTCCGATGGCAGCTTCGTGTTCATTCCCAAGGGCGTGCGCTGCCCGATGGAACTGAGCACCTACTTCCGCATCAACGCCGGCCACACCGGCCAGTTCGAGCGCACCCTGATCGTGTGCGAGGACAAGGCCTACGTGTCCTACCTGGAAGGCTGCACCGCGCCGATGCGCGATGAGAACCAGCTGCACGCTGCGGTGGTCGAGCTGGTGGCGCTGGAAGATGCCGAGATCAAGTACTCCACGGTGCAGAACTGGTACCCGGGCGACGAGAATGGCGTCGGCGGCATCTACAACTTCGTCACCAAGCGTGCCGAATGCCGTGGCGCGCGCAGCAAGGTCACCTGGACCCAGGTCGAGACCGGCTCGGCGATCACCTGGAAGTACCCGTCCTGCGTGCTGCTGGGCGACGACTCGGTGGGCGAGTTCCACTCGGTGGCCCTGACCCACCACCGCCAGCAGGCCGACACCGGCACCAAGATGATCCACGTCGGCAAGCGCACCAAGAGCAAGATCGTCAGCAAGGGCATCAGCGCCGGCCGTGGCCAGAACACCTACCGTGGCCTGGTCAAGGTCGACCGCAACGCCGATGGCGCGCGCAACTACACCCAGTGCGATTCGCTGCTGATCGGCAAGCAGTGCGGTGCCCACACCTTCCCCTACATCGAGGTGAAGAACCCGGGCGCCACCGTCGAGCACGAGGCCACCACCTCCAAGATCTCCGACGACCAGCTGTTCTACTGCCGCGCCCGTGGCATCAGCCAGGAAGACGCGGTGTCGATGATCGTCGACGGCTTCTGCAAGCAGGTGTTCCGCGAACTGCCGATGGAATTCGCAGTGGAAGCCAAGAAGCTGCTGGAAGTCTCGCTGGAAGGCTCGGTGGGCTGACCGCCCGCCCCGCTCCTCGCAAACGCATTCTCTTTACCGGCCGGCTGCGGCCCGCCCCACGGAAACCCCCACCATGCTGAAGATCGACAACCTCCACGCCCGCATCGGCGACAAGGAAATCCTCAAGGGCCTCTCGCTGGAAGTGAAGCCCGGCCAGGTGCACGCCATCATGGGCCCCAACGGCGCCGGCAAGTCCACCCTGGGCAATGTCCTGGCCGGCCGCGACGGCTACGAAGTGACCGAAGGCAGCGTGCAGTTTGAAGGCACCGACCTGCTGGATCAGGACCCGGAAGCGCGCGCCGCTGCCGGCCTGTTCCTGGCGTTCCAGTACCCGGTGGAAATCCCGGGCGTGAACAACACCTACTTCCTGCGCGCCGCGCTGAACGCCCAGCGCAAGGCACGCGGCGAAGAGGAACTCGATTCGATGCAGTTCCTCAAGCTGGTGCGGCAGAAGCTGGCCGTGCTGCACCTGAAGGACGAGCTGCTGCACCGTGGCGTCAACGAAGGCTTCTCCGGCGGCGAGAAGAAGCGCAACGAGATCTTCCAGCTGGCCGTGCTGGAGCCGAAGCTGGCGATCCTGGACGAAACCGATTCGGGCCTGGACATCGACGCGCTGAAGAGCGTTGCTGACGGCGTCAACGCGCTGCGCGCCGCCGATCGCTCGTTCCTGGTCATCACCCACTACCAGCGCCTGCTGGACTACATCAAGCCGGACGTGGTGCACGTGCTGGCCGATGGCCGCATCGTCAAGAGCGGCGGCCCGGAACTGGCCCTGGAACTGGAAGCGCACGGCTATGACTTCCTGAAGGATCGCGTGGTGCGCGAGGCGGCGGTCTGATGAGCGCGCTGCTCGACTCGATGGCCCAGGCCTTCTGCGGCAGCGATGCGCGCCGCGAAGTGCTGGACGCGGCCCTGCGCGACGGCCTGCCCGCCGCCCGCAACGAAGCCTGGAAGTACACCTCGCTGCGCCAGCTGGAGCGCCGCGCGTTCGCTGCGGCGCCGCTGCAGGGCCCGGCGCTGGACGCCACGCTGCTGGAGGACATCCCGGCGCCGCGGCTGGTGTTCGTCAACGGTCGCCTCGATGCCGCGCTGAGCGATGTGCAGGCGCTGCCGGCCGGCGTGCAGCTGCAGCCGCTGTCGGCCGCACTGGCGGACGGCGAGGATGCGGTGCGTTTCCTCGGCCGCCGCTACGAGCGCAGCGAAGAGATCTTCGCCCGCCTCAACGCCGCCCTGGCCGATGAAGGCGTGGTGCTGCGCGTGGACGAAGGCGTGCAGGTGGACGTACCGCTGCAGCTGGTGTTCGCCAGCGTGGCCGGCGAAACCGACCTGGCCTGGCACCACCGCCACCTGATCGAACTGCGTGCCGGCGCCAGCCTCGGCGTAGTCGAGCACCGCTTCAGCGTGGGCGATTCGGCCCACCTGGACAACACCGTGCTGCACGCCCACGTCGCCCGCGATGCCGTGCTCAAGCACGCCCGCGTGCAGGCCGGCAGCGCGCGCCAGACCAGCTTCCTGCGCACCGACGCGGTGCTGGCCCGCGATGCGCAGTACCACCGCGTCGATCTGGAACTGGGTGCCGCGCTCAGCCGCCATGAACTGAACGTGCGCCTGGAAGGCGACAACGCCCAGCTGACCGCCAACGGCGTGCTGCTCGGCAACGGCCGTCGCCACGTCGAAACCCGCCTGGGCATCGACCACATCGCGCGCGATACCGCCTGCGAACTGCTGTGGCGCGGCGTCGCGGCCAATCGCAGCCGCGTGGTGTTCCACGGTGGCATCCAGATTCGCGAAGGCGCCGACGGCACCGACGCGAACCTGTCCAACAAGAACCTGCTGCTGTCGGCCGACGCCGAGATCGACACCCAGCCGACGCTGGTGATCGACGCCGATGAAGTGAAGGCCGCGCACGGCGCAACCGTCGGCCAGCTCGATGCCAACGCGCTGTTCTACCTGCGCTCGCGCGGGCTGCCGCAGGCCCAGGCGCAGGCGCTGCTGAGTGCCGCGTTCTGCCATGAACCGCTGAAGATTCTGCCGGAAGCACTGCGCGAGCAGCTGGCACGCCGCCTGGACAAGGCGCTGGTCGAGGCGGGTGTGGCATGAACCTGTCCACGCCGCGCCCGATCGAAGAACGCACCGGCGCCCCCGACTGGGACCGCGTCCGCCTCGACTTCCCGCTGCTGATGCGCGAAGTGCATGGCAAGCCGCTGGTCTATTTCGACAATGCCAACACCGGCCAGAAGCCGGTGCAGGTGATCGGCGCGGTGGACGAGTTCTACCGCCGCTACAACGCCAATGTCAGCCGCGCGGTGCATGTACTGGGCAGCGAAGCCACCGACGCCTACGAAGGTGCGCGCAACAAGCTGGCGCGCTTCCTCAACGTGCGCCCCAGCGATCTGGTGCTGTGCAGCGGCACCACCTTCGCCATCAACCTGGTGGCCTACTCGTGGGCGCTGCCGCGGCTGAAGGCCGGTGACGTGATCCTGGTGTCGCGCATGGAGCACCACGCCAACATCGTGCCGTGGCAGCTGGTCGCCCAGCGTACCGGCGCGACCATCCGCGTGGCCGAGATCACCCCCGACGGCGCACTGGACCTGGATGCGCTGCGCGCAGCGATGACCCCCGAGGTCAAGCTGCTGGCGGTCACCCACGTCTCCAACGTGCTGGGCACGGTCAATCCGGTGCGCGAGATCTGCCGCGAAGCGCGCAAGCGCGGCATCATCACCGTGGTCGATGGCTCGCAGGCCGTGCCGCACCGCAAGGTGGACGTGGCCGCGATCGGTTGTGACTTCTACGCCATCACCGGCCACAAGATGTGTGGCCCGACCGGCACCGGCGCACTGTGGGCGCGCCGCGAGCACCTGGACGCGATGCCGCCGTTCCTCGGTGGCGGCGAAATGATCAAGGAAGTCAGCTTCGACGGCACCGTGTTCAACGATGCCCCGCACAAGTTCGAAGCCGGCACTCCGAACATCGCCGGCTTCATCGGCCTGGGCGTGGCCGCCGACTACCTGCAGCAGCTGGGCCAGGAGAACGTGGAAGCACGCGAAGCCGAACTGCTGGCGCACTTCACCGAAGAGCTGCGCCGCGTCGACGGCCTGCGCATCATCGGCGAAGCGCCGGAGAAGGCCGCGGTGGTCTCGTTCCTGATCGATGGCGCGCATGCCCACGATCTGGCCACCCTGCTGGATCTGGAAGGCGTAGCCGTGCGCTCCGGCCAGCACTGCGCGCATCCGCTGCTGCAGTACTTTGGCGTAGCCGCTACCTGCCGTGCGTCGCTGGCGTTCTACAACACGCACGCCGAGATCGAGCGGTTCATGACTGCGCTGACGAAGGTGCGGAAGTTGCTGGGGTGAGATACCTGGCGAAGCTCGGGATAGATGAAAACGCCGCAGGAAACTGCGGCGTTTTTTGTTGCGCGCTGGACGCAGGCAAGCAGAGGCGTGACTGAGAAACGCTGAGTGATGCCAGGAACTGGCAATTTCACCGCAATGCCGATCCATCCCTCATCAACGGCCTTGAGGCACCCTCCTCTAAACGCCGGAAAGCCTGGATACCACGCAGGCAATCAAGAACAAGTACATCATCACAACGCCCCTCAGCCCCACCTTTCACTCAAATGGAGCGCCGACGCCTTGGAGCTACAGAAAAGCGAAGACATCAATCGAATATCCCAACTCACGCCCCACCCCAGTCCTCGACAATCTTCTCGACTGCCAATATCTGATCCTGCGCATAGGATTCATCCCGGAAACGGATGTCAGCATCGTCAAGATAATGCCATATCAAATGCGGGACATCTATCCCACAAATGCTTGACTGAAGGGCTCGCTTAAGCGCCTCGGCCCTCGTATACCAGGCAGAGACTTGTTCCGCAGAAGCAGGTTCGGATTCCAGCAACATCCGCAGGCAGGCAGCAGCGGACTTCTCTTCATCAGCAGCACTCACCGGGGCACCTGTTTCCTTATCCACCGAGGATCAAACAATACAAGATCAGCAGCCTCACCGCGGCCTGCAGACCCAAGATTATTGTGCAGAATCGAAGTGCTCCCACTATTGAAAGGGTGAAGGTGAAGGCGCTCCACGCATCTGCGGTTCCGCGAGCGATCGGACGTGAGGCGGCCGCCAGCTTTGGCGCCCTGGCATTGACGACGATTGCTGCGCCACAAATCGTCCCTGACCCCGATAGCCTCTCAGTTGAGCCCGTCGAGAGAACTTCTGTCCCGCGCTGTTTCCAGTGGTGACCAGACGGCCACATCACGGGATAAATGCAAACGCCACAGGGAATTGCGACGTCTTTTTGTTGGTGGAGCTATGCGAACACCCAGCCCGCGGAAGCACTGCCGCTGCCAGCCACGGACCCACGCATCGAGCACAGGGTGCCTCGTATGCGCGCACCCGACATCACCGACACCCCTGACGATATTTCCCATCACCCAACAAGCATCGAGAGGCCGCAGGCCACCAAGAGCATATAGGTCGCGACGACAGCCCTCAGCATCCACCGCTCCCCCTGCGTGATCATCTGACCTTTACCGGAAAGCGCAAGAAATCCAATTCCGCGCAGGCACCGAAACCACCAATCAATTCTGATGATGCCGACTGCCTCAAGCACTTCCGGCCGCTCCCGCTCCATCTTCAGCAGCATCCGGTGCGCCGCAAATCCATTCACCCACATGCCTCCCAGAATGAAGGAAGAGCAGACAGGATAGCTCTCAATAATGCCTGCCAGTTAGTTCCCCCAGAAGAAAATGTGAACTTCATTCAACCTTAATTACCGCTCCATACCGAATCGCAAAGCGCCACGGCGAGAATTATCATGAAGGAAATCATCCCCAGATGTAGGAAACGACTCGCAAGCCGGTGCGAATCACAGACATCCTTGCTCAAGAGCACTCCATCCAAGCGCCCTTCCCTTACCGCACGCAGTTGCCTGTATGTCGTGTCGAATGATGCCAGACTTCTTCCGGACAACTCAGGGTGATCGCGCCGCAAACGCATCTTGAATTCATTACAGAAATAGAAGTATGCCGGATAGAAGATCAGAATCCCAACGATTGAGAAGAAGAAGAGCCAGCTCATAGCCCTATGATTGCCCATGCTGCGCCGCTGCACGACGAACGCGAACGACATCTGCAGAGGCATGCAATGTACTATCGGCACCCGCCTCGGACACCAGCAGAATCAATCCTGTTATCAAAAACTGCTTCATCGGAGGCGAGTTCGATACCTGGAATTCACTTCAGATCTTCGAGATCAACGGACACGTCTCCGAAAGTCGCTTTTGGAATCGGACCAGGGACTCTCAAAGATTGAACGTCAAGTGGGGCGTGCATTTCGCCGAGAAGAAGATCATCCGTCGACCCGTCCGTCCTCCTAAGCCTGAAAACCCCAGTCACTGATACCCACGAATAGGCATACCGATCAAACACGCCACGCTGGAGATCTATTGGGCCCCTGATACGAACTTCGGTCTCATCGGTCACTCCAGCCTCGAACAGCTCTTTGCTGGAGCTCAATACAAAGAGCCCCCGACTAACTCCGAGATAGCCCTCCACGCGTATCGATTTCCCATCGAATAGCCGAGGAGTGGCAGCCAGCGCCCGGAAGCTGACTCGACAAACTGGATTCTGACCGATCCCACAGGCCTTTGCGGGCGGTGTCTGCCCTCCGTCCTGAAGACCGCAACCGACCGCGGAAATCGTCAAGAAGAAGGCCACACAAAGCTGATAATTTAGTTTCATTTCCCTCCAGCACGAAGCTCTCGCTGTTGGCGGGCGGCAACGCGGCATCCGCAGTTGCCGCCACTGCGCGCCGCAGTAGCGTAGGAGCCGACATTGCAGTCGAACCGCGTTACCCATCCACCACCACTGCTGCTTTCAATCAGAAAAACCCACCCCGCAGGGCGGAATTCCGATCCGCTCATGGCGCAATCTCTGAAGATCCATCTCCATCAATGCGCGCGTAGACTCCGGGGGATCAAGACGCAAGCCCTGCTCAAGGATCTGCATCGCACGTTTGCAATCTCCCCCGCCCTGTTCCATAGACAGAAACAGTGCCAATCGCTGCATTGCACTGACATCCATTCTCGCGGCGCCCTGCTCAAGCCAGTAGCGATACAGCTCCATATCGCCACGCGTCGAATAGTGCCATTCAAGCTTTAGGCGGGCCTCTGCTCCCCCTTTTTCAGCCATCGAAATCTGACGTTTCAAATCTTCTTCGGAAAGGACCAAGCTTCGCGCGTCCTCATGCTTCTCATTGCGGGAGAACCGCTCACCCGGAGGCTCCCCGTTACCGCAGCCAACAAGCAGCAAAGACAAAGCAAAAATTCTCACCTCACGCACCGCCATGCTCCGCCGGCAATTCTAAATGCAGCATCCATCCACTCAGGAGGTTCAGCTACGGACGCATCACTTGGAAAGGTTAACCGCAGCAACATCGTAAACCTTGGCGTTAGCAATGACGGCCGAGCAACTCTTGCGAGACGCGTCCAGCATAACTTTTCCAGAAACGGTCGCAAAATAGACGCCATGTCGCCTTTCAACGAGCCCCCAGTCTATGGTTTCCTTCTCAGTCCACACGATGATGCAACTATACATATCGGTGCGATTTGGAAGATCGGACCCAGGATAGAAAACGACGCCCCTTTCGTTCTCATAAAGCATAAACCCGCTGGTCTCTACCTCCACCGAATCCAACTTCTCGGGGTCAACAATGATCCTGGCAATAGGTACGCCGCATAGCTTCTTGAGCTCTCTGGAAACGATCTCGTTGCAGCGATTCTTTACAATTGAATCCCCTGAAGCCGAAGCCCCTCCACTTGACAAGGACCAACCCACCAGCACTAGAAAGGCAGCCGACCTAAAGTATCTTCTCAAAATGTCCTGCATAGACACGCTCCGCTCCTGAGGCTTCACCTGCGGCTCGCCAAGCCTTTTGATTAAACCAAACAATCCGCCCATCCGGCCTGGCAACATAGCTATCCACTCTTTTTCCAAAGGATCTCGCGATGTCGTGGTCATCCGTCATCCCAACATAATTGAATTTTCCTGAAGCGGCATATGCACCATTTCCGCTGTGTAGATTGTTCTCCGGATGAGTGTGCAGCATTGCCCTCAACTTGTAGGCACCGCTGTAAGGAACTATGGACGCGGAGCCACTTGAAGAGCCAGCACCCCAGTCCATGACCCTGAAATCTCGCGGATTCCTCTCCTCCATGTTCGCGAAGACCTCCCTGCCAGAAGCCTCCTGAAGCGGTATGGCTTTGTCCGAAAAATATCTTGCCGCACCTTCCGGACTTGAATGTGGCAATGCCTTTGATACCTTCTCCAGATTTGTCAACTCTGCTTTGAGGCGAGTGTCGTTCATGCATATCTTCGTTCCCAGCTTGGCAGCACAGCGACCATCTGGATCGACAAATCTATAATGATTGCTTCTTGCATACCCATAGCGAGCACCACCGCCGTCAAGCGAACTGACAGGATCGACTGACAGAAATGATCCACCCTCCGGATCATAGTACCGCTGCTGCATATAACTCAGCCCCGTCTCCGAGTCCGTCACATGCCCGGTATACCCCGGCCCATCCGTCAACGGCCGGTTGACCACCGCGCCATACGGCTCGTACACCGTACGCTCGATCACCTGGCCATTGGCATCGGTGATCGCCACCGGTGATCCCAGTGCATCGGTGTGGATGTACTCGACAACCTCCTGGGCAACCGCCGGCGCCGAACAGGCCACCAGCACCACCAGCGCGAGTACCGCTCGATTCAACAGCAAAGAGAGTCCGTTCATGGCTTAGTCCCAGCTCAGTACACCGCGGGTGACCGGCCGTTCGGCCGACCAGGGGGAACACCCACCTGCATTGCAGGCACGCACGCGATACTCATGCGCGCAGTACGTCCCACCGCTGTCATTCACGTAGGTTGAGGGGCCCGTGTACAGACGTTGGCCACCACCGCCGCTCTCAAGCTGATACTCCGTTGCGTCTGCCACCGGACTCCATCCTGCGGAGCACTGCACCTGATAGGGCGGCCTGCGTGTCGTCAGCCACTCCGCCAGGTAAAGGCTCGTCGCCGCCGGCGGCAGCACCACCGCCACCGTCACGACTCCCGAATACGGGCTGCACCCGACGAAATTGCAGGCCCTCACCCGATACGCATAGCTGCCCTTGCCACGGCTGGCACCAAAGCTGTTCGCAGCGCCGTTGTGCATCACCGTCCAGCCACCACCGTTGGCACTCTCTTCCAGCACGAAGCTCTCGCTGTTGGCGGGCGCCGACCAGCTCAGGCTGTACTGCGGCACGTTGACCAGGCCCGGCGCACTGATCACCGACTCGATCGCCGGCGGCCCGATCACCGCTCCTGCAGCTGCCCGGCCAGGAGAACGTGGAAGCATGCGAGTTGGAACTACTGGCACACTTCACCGGAGAGCTGCGGCGCCTCGTCGGCCTGCGCATTATCGGCGAAGCGCGGGGGAAGGCCGCCGTCGTCTGGCCTCTGATCGGCGGCGAGCACGTGCATGAACAACTGGCGCCCCTGCTCGATCTGAAAGGATGAAGGTGAGATTGAGCCCGCACTGCGCGCGCCCGCCGATGCAGTACTTCAGCGTCGCGGCCACCTGCCGTACCTCGCTGGCGTCCTACAAGACGCACGGCAAGGTCAAGCGATTCATGGCGACGTTGGCGAAGGTACGGAAGTTGCTGGGATGAGTTTTCAGCAGCAGCCGAGCAAGACGAGAACGCCGCGGAAGACCGCGGCGTTTCTGTTTCTAACGACTGCCCAGATTGACTCACTGGATGACGGGCGTAAAAGGAGGCTTGCGGAGGAAGAACACAAGCACCAACCAATGCAATTCTGCATAGAACGCCCAAGAGACGAGCACTTCCATCATGCACCAGACGAGCAAGGACAAGCTGCGCCCAGCACCTGTCACCAACCCAATCGACTCATTCGCTATAAACCCAAATGAACGCCTTCCATTACCCCCATCCGATCTACGTCCACTGGAGCACTTGGGGACTTGGGAGCACCATCGCGATTCCAACGAAACGTGCCAGTCACCCGCAAGAATTTCTCCTCCCCACCTTCAACCGAAGGAATTTCTCGAAAGGCACCCGGGCTTGATTCTGGATATGCCACCAATGAACTGAATGAATCCCTTGCGTCCAATTCATCACGCGAGGGAAAGAGCAAGATCACACCATTGACCTGATCTATCCATGCATGGAAAGAAACCAATCGTCCGTCAAATTTCTCTGGCTGAGACAATAGCGCAGACATCGTGGTCATGCACGTTTCAGACCCTAACTCATTGCCACGAAGTTTACAGGCGCTTGGAGCTCCCGCGGCGCCCCCTTCCTGACTGGATGAAGAACAAGCACCAAGGATAAAGACTAGCGCAACAACTGCAAACCAACGGCGTTCGGGATCCATTATTTCACCTTAAAGAAGTAGTCTTCGGCCGCGATGTACGCGCCAGGGCTCGTTCTAGCATTGACTGCTCCATTCATACCCCTGAAGTCGAATCCCATAACGGAACCGCTAGGAGTGGCCACATAGCTGTTAACACCTGCAGATCTTGCTCTCTCCAGATCACCTTGGTAGAGACTTCCCTCCCATCGACCACCGCAGAAGCAGGATCCCTTCCAGTAGCTGAACGCCTTATTCACTGGATGCGTATGAGCAATGGCTACCCTGACACCTGGGCCTGCGTAATTGTTTTGCCCTTGAACGACGCTACCTGCTCCAGCGCCGGCAGTGGCGTCGCCCAAAGCAAAATTGACAGCTGTGTAAGACTGGTCAGAAAGTTGCGCTATATCGGCCCCTACTTCCAAATTGGTCGCAATCGTTACAGGCCTCGCAACTTCCGCAAAGTATCTGGCAGATCTAGCCTCCGAACTTTGTCGGTTAGGAATATTGTTCGCCCTGTCGATGTACGCTTGCGGATCCCTCTTGATCGCCGCCAGTTGCCCGCGAGATAGACTTTTGCCGCCTGCATTCTCGGTCATTCTGCAGTCCCAGTCCTTCCCGCACGCTCTCCTTCCATCAGGGTCGATTAGGCTATATGGGTTTGCATTTGCATACCGATACCGACCGAAAGCATTCACCGAACTTTGGAAAGCCGAAACCGGGTCAACGCTCAGGAAAGCCCCTAACGCCGGATCCATGTACCGCTGCTGCATATAACTCAGCCCCGTCTCCGAATCCATCACATGCCCGGTGTACCCCGGCCCATCCGTCAACGGCCGGTTGACCACCGCGCCATACGGCTCATACACCGTGCGCTCGATCACCTGGCCATTGGCATCGGTGATCGCCACCGGTGATCCCAGTGCATCGGTGTGGATGTACTCGACAACCTCCTGGGCAATCGCCGGCGCCACACAAGCCGCCAGCACCACCAGCGCGAGTACCGCTCGATTCAACAGCAAAGAGAGTCCGTTCATGGCTTAGTCCCAGCTCAGTACACCGCGGGTGACCGGCCGTTCGGCCGACCACGGGGAACACCCACCTGCATTGCAGGCACGCACGCGATACTCATGCGCGCAGTACGTCCCGCCGCTGTCATTCACGTAGGTTGAGGGGCCCGTGTACAGACGCTGGCCACCACCGCCGCTCTCAAGCTGATACTCCGTTGCGTCTGCCACCGGACTCCATCCTGCGGAGCACTGGACCTGATAAGGCGGCCTGCGTGTCGTCAGCCACTCCGCCAGATAGAGGCTCGTCGCCGCCGGCGGCAGCACCACCGCCACCGTCACGACTCCCGAATACGGGCTGCATCCGACGAAATTGCAGGCCCTCACCCGATACGCATAGCTGCCCTTGCCACGGCTGGCGCCAAAGCTGTTCGCAGCGCCGTTGTGCACCACCGTCCAGCCACCACCATTGGCACTCTCTTCCAACACGAAGCTCTCGCTGTTGGCGGGCACCGACCAGCTCAGGCTGTACTGCGGCACATTGACCAGGCCCGGCGCACTGATCACCGGCTCGATGGCCGGCGGCCCGATCACCGCCACCGATGCCGTGCCCGACCACGGACCGCAGCCGGCGCCATTGCAGGCGGCAACGCGGTAGCCGTAGTTGCCGACACCGCGTGCCGCAGTGGCGTAGGAGCCGGCATCACCGTCGAACAGCGTCACCCATCCGCCACCATTGCTGCTTTCCTGCAGCGTGTAGCGCGTGGCGCCGGCCACCCCGTTCCAGCCAATGCCGATGCTGCCCGGTGCGGAACGTGCCGGTGCCGAAATGCCCGGCGCGCCTGCAGGCGGATACACCACGGTCACCGCCGCACTGGCGCTGTAGGCGGTGCATCCCACCGGATTGCAGGCGCGGACACGATAGCCGTAGCTGCCCGCACCCTTGCCGCTGAAGTCCCTGGATTGACCCGCGGCATTGTGCACCTGGGTCCAGGCGCCACCATTGGCGCTCTCCTCCAGCTCATAACGCTCGGCACCGGACGCCACAGACCAGCTCACGCCGTAACTTCCATTGAATGCCGTCGCCGGCACGCTCAGGGCCGGCACTGTGGACGGCGCCAGCGCCACCGCAACCGAAGCGACGTTGCTCCACTCACCACATACCGCGCGGCAACCGCGCACGCGGAACTGGTAGGTACCGGTCGCCAGGCCGGTGCTGGTGAACGATTGCGCCGCGCCGTCGAAGACGATGCTCCAGGCACCGGCCAGCGCACGCTGCAGTTCATAGCGGTTGGCCCCGCCGGCCGGGCTCCAGGTCAGGTTCACGCTGCCTTCGGTAATGTAGCCGGGCGCGCTCAGCGCAGGCGCCGCGGGGGCTGCTGCGCCGTGCACCTGGGCCACCAGGCTGCCGGACAGGTACAGGTAGTCGGTCTGCTTGCCGGTGCGCTCATTGCGCTGGAAACGCAGCACGCCGCCGTTGTCGTAGAACGAGTAGATCGCCCCCTTGCCACTGGCGCTGGCCTTCACCCGGCGACCATGGGCGTCGTACTCGTAGCTCTCCGCCGCGCCCGCATCCCGCAGGCGATTGCCATAGTCGAACGAGAATGCCTGGCCGTTGCGGACCGACAGGTTGCCCTGCACGTCGTAGCCCAGGCCCGTCACGGTGGCCCCCGTCCCGGTTTCGATCACGTTGACCAGGCGATTGCTCGGATCGAAGTAGTGCGTACGATCGCGGCTGCCGACCCTGGCACGGCGCAGGTTGTCCAGTGCGTCGTACTCGTACAGCGCATTGCCGAAGCCCGGCGCGGTCACCGTACGCAACCGGTCCAGGCCGTCATAGGTCATGTCACGGTTGCCGGGTGCGCCCGGCAGGCCGTCGGAGATGGCCATCACATTGCCACCGGCATCGTAATCGTAGCTGTCATCGAGCACCGCGGCCGCAGCGGTGGCATCGCGGCTGCGCTCGGGCAGCCCACGGGCATTCTGGGTCAGGGTATGCGCGATGCCGTTGCCGTAAACGAATCGCGCCAGCGCGCCATTGGCAAAATAGCTGGCGCTGTTTGCGTAACCGCCGACCGCTGTAGCCCGCCCCAGCGCATCCGGGGCATAGCTGACGACGCGTCCGCCCGGGTAAGTGTTGCTGGCCAGCGTGCCGTTGGCATCGTAGCCGTACGCCAGACTCAGGTTGCCCAGATCCGGATGCTGCAGCGTCTCGCTGCTGAGCAGGCGTCTGCGATTGTATTGATAGCGGTTGACGACCATCGGCCGGGCCGGGTCGTTCTGCGTACTGATTTCCGCGGGCAAGGCATCCGGCGTGTAGGACCAGCGCTGGTTTCCGCGCCCATCCGGGAACGTCAGGGTCGACAGTCGATTGGCGGCATCGTAGCTGCGCACCACCACACGGCCGCTGGCAAAGGCCTCACTGCGATTGCAGTCGGCCGCGCTGCCCAGGCCGGTCCCGGCTGCGGACCACAGCACGTTGCCGGCCGCATCATAGTCCTGCACCGTCGCGCCGGTTTCCGGTTCGATGGTCTTGCACAGCTGCTGGTAACCGTCATAGACGTAGCGGCGGGTCAACGCCTGGCTGCCATCGGCCGTGCGGCGGGTGATCGCCAACGGTTTGCCCAGCGTGTCACGCTGGATCTCGGTCACCACGCCTTCCGGATGCTGAAGCGTCAGTGGCATCTCATAGCTGGGCTGATCGTAGGCGAGATGTCGCGTGGTGGTGGCCTGCCCGCGCGGGTTGGTCACCTTCACCGACACGTTGCCCACATACTCGGTGCGCGTTACCAGATCGCCCAGTTCCGACGATTGGCTGACCACCACCGGCCGGCCCAACGCGTCGTACTGCGTCGTGGTGCCCGTCATTGCTGCATTGATGTCGGTGAGCTGTCGCGTGGGGTACGACGCAAACACCGTCTTGCCACTGCTGTCGTAGCGGGTCACCACCGCGCTGTCGAGCGCGTTGTTGGCATTCTCGGTGACCAGTACCGGGCGGAACATGGCGTCCAGATAGGTGTCGGTACGGCGTCCGCCCTGGGTACGGGAGTGCTTCCACGCACCGGCCGGCACACCCAGCTGGGCACCGCCCAGCCGCTGCAGGTCCATGGTCACACCGTTCCAGTTCACTTCATCGCCACCCGGAAACTGCTGGCTGCGCAGCCGCCCCATGCTGTCGTAGCTGAAGCTGGTGGTTGCTCCGACTTCATCGGTCAGTGAAGCGATCCAACCATTGTCATCGACGGCAACGGTACGCACCGCGCCATTGGGCGCCTCGGGTGTGGCCGGCATGCGCAGCTGCTGCGGGATGCCGCGCTTCCATCCAGACAGGTGACTGGTATTGCCACGGCCGTCGGCCACCGATGCCACCGTACCGTCAGCGGCATAGGTCACCTGCTGCGCCAGGCGGCCGAATGCATAGGCGCGCAGCGGCAGCGCATTGGCCGGGTCGAACTCGGTGCGCGACTCCTCGATGCCGTTGAGCAGGCTGCGCGCCACCTGGCCATTCACCCACAGGGCGGCATTGTCGTAATAGCCGGTCGTCCGGGTCCGGCTCTGGCCGGCGGAATTCCCTTCGTCCACCGTGACCTCGCGGACGAAGGCATCAAAGGCCTGTACGGTGCGGGTGAACTGCACGCCGTCCTGGTTCACGACCGTGCTCTGGACCGGCCGATTCAGATGTTCCCCAAGTTCGGTCGCCCCGTACTTGAGATTCCGTCCCGCCTCACGCGGAAACGGTGCATTGGCAATCTGCGCATCCGGGTAATAGTTGTTGCGCTCCGTGCGGACCACAGTGCCGCCAGCGCTGGTACTGGTCGACAGCAGCAGACCGTCGTTGTAGCCGACTTCCTTGCCGAATTCGTATGTCCGGATGACCCCATCGGGCAGGGTTTCAATCGTTATCTTCGGTTCCGCCTGCCCGACCGGGATCGCTGGCCAGCCGGCCTGGTCAACCCGCCTGTCGTACTCCCAAGCCAGGTTGGTGTACTGATAGCTCCATTGCGCCGTGGGCATCCCCGGACCGCTTATCCGCTTTGCCACCAGCGACATCGCGTCGCGGTAGATGGGCGTGAGGTTCCACCCATCGGCCAGCAGCTGGTCGTCGCCGGACGTCTGGCAATTGAAGGGCACGTTCTTGCGCCCATGCCGGAAGGGTCGGAACACGAAGGTTCCGACGGCTCCAGAGGGATGGGTGATGGACGCCGCCACTTCGGTCTGCACGATCTTGTTCGTCTTCGCGCACAACGCCGGGACTTCCATGTAGGCCCAGACGTCCTGCCCGGTGTACTCCTGGTACTTCTTCGTCACATTGACCGGAGGCAGGTCATAGCTCCAGGCAGTGCCATCGGGCAGCGTGACCGATTGCAGCGTTCCCGCCGGCGTATAGCCGTAAGTCCAGGTACGGCCCGCCGCCAGGGCCGTTGCGATGCGCCCCTGCGAGTCATAGGTCAGGCTGATGCTGCGCCCGTCGCTGGCGATGATGCGATCCAGGCGCCCGCCGCTCCACTCATAGCGGACCCAGTTGCCGAATCGGTCGACGACCTGCGACGGATAGAGGAAGACCTTCTTCCGCTGCAGCGTCGAATGGGTGATGGTGTCGTAGGGCTGCATGACAGCCGGGTCGTTGTGGCGCGCCACCATCCAGTCGAAGTAGTACTTGGTTCCGTCCGGCGCATGCCCCAGGAAGCCTTCGCCCGGCTGGCCGCTCTTGAGGGAACTGAGGCAGGAGAAGAACCATCCGCCCTTGGTATTCCACGGGGCGGGCATGCCGAGTTGTGGGATGGGCTGGCGCGCATCTCCGCTGCCGGCAAGAACCGTTTCACCGCCGCCGCCAGGCAGTGACAACCGCACTCCTTCCCAATAGGTATGGGGTGCGAACACGGTCGTCTGGGTATGCTTGTAGTTCCATACATCCAGTGCCGGAGGTGCGGAGACGGTCGAGCAACGCGCGCTCGGTGTCCAATGACCTCCCACCGCCGTTTCCGGCTGATCTCCGTAGGTGCCCGAAAGCGACGGAATGTCCAGCGTCCAGTTTCCATACTCGTTGTCGTTTGCGCTGCCGCCGATATCTCCATAGCTGCGGCCCAGCGACACCGCCAGGCCACCGTTGCCGGGAATGGAGATATCGGTGGCACTGAAACTGACAGAGCCGTCATAGAGGTTGACCTTCTCGCCGAAGATGTCTCCCTTCAGCGGCTCGACCAGATCGCCGTATTTCAGCCGCTTGTCGTATTCCTGGCGCCAGGTGGGAACGATCTGGGCAGAGGCCAGTGCCGGCGCCAGCGACAGGGCCGTCACCATCAGCAGCAGCGAAGACCTGATCGGGCCGGCATGGCGCGAGCGGAGCGTGATGCGGAACCGCATGGGGATCCTCCTTGGATCGTCCGTCCTTGAAAGCGCGCACAGACAGCAGGACCTGTCCCCTGGCCAGCGCGATCTACACCCATTTATGAATCAAACATGAAGATCGCGTCAAGGCGACATTCACGACAGGATCGGCAAACAGCCTGGGGACAGCCTCCACTCCGGTCCGCGCCCAGCCCCAGGACCTGCGCCGCAGAAGGCGTGCCCCATCTAGAATGCCCGCATGACCACCCTGACCTACCGGGCCGCCACGCCGGCCGACATCCCCGCCCTGATCGCCCTCGTTACTTCGGCCTATCGGGGTGACGCCAGCCGTGCCGGCTGGACCACCGAAGCCGACCTGCTGGACGGCGCCCGCATCGACGCCGAAGGCATCCAGGCCGACCTCGACCGCCCCCGCTCGACCATCCTGCTGGCCGAACGCGAGGGCCGGCTGGTGGCCTGCGCCCACGTCGCCGATGTCGACGGCAAGGGCTACTTCGGCATGTTCTCGGTCGACCCGGCCCAGCAGGGCGGCGGCGTCGGCAAGCAGATGATGGACGCGGCCGAAGCGCACGCTGCGCGCGAATGGAACGTGCCGGTGATGCAGATGACGGTGATCGACGTTCGCGACGAGCTGATCGCCTTCTACGAGCGTCGTGGCTACCAGCGCACCGGCATCAAGAAGCCGTTCCCGTATGGCGACGAACGCTTCGGCATCCCCAAGCGCGACGACCTGCGCTTCGAGGTCCTGGAGAAGCCGCTGGCCGGAGCCACCGCGTGAGCGAGGCCTGGACCTTCGTCTGTGCCGGCGCCGAACTGCTGCCGGGTGAAATGAAGAGCGTGTTCGACGAAGTAACCGGCACCCCGATCGTGGTGTTCAACCTCGATGGCGAGCTGTATGCGCTGGAGGACCAGTGCACGCATGAAGAGTTCGAGCTGTCCTCCGGCGAGTTCAACACCACCGAGGGCAGCGTGGAGTGCGTGCTGCACGGCGCGCGCTTCGACGTGCGCGATGGCCGCGCCCTATGCGCCCCGGCCTACACCCCGGTGCCCAAGTTCCCGGTGAAGCGCGAACACGACGCCATCTGGACCCGCGACGACCGCGACTGAGTCGCCACACCCCCGGGGCAGCCAACCCACGGGGTGGAGCTGCCGGAAGGGGCTGAGCACCCGTCCAGGGCCTCGTAGGGCCATCCTGGCAGCCCGCCCCATCGCGCACATGCGAATCATTATCGTTGATGTTATTCTACGTAACATCTTCGTAACGACTCCGCCCCGCGCCATGGCTTCGCCCGCGCCCGCCGCCACGCTGTGCCAGCTCACCCGCCAAGGGTGGCCGCTGCTCGTGGCCGCGCTGCTGACGCTGGTGCTGGGTTGGTCGGCACTGCACGAAGGGCGTGGTACGGCAACCGCCGCCATGCCCACGGTACACGCCCAGGGTGCCGCGCCCGCGTCTCCGCCACATGCACTGCCGCACGAACAGGCGATGCACCGCGCTGAGTCCGAACCTGATGGCAGTCGCAGCGACAAGCCAGCGGTGCTGCGACGGCTCTGCCTGCAATACCCACGGCGCGCCCCTGCGGACGCTCCGGCGACGGTGACACCAGCTCCTGCGGTGCACGCGCCGGACCGACGCCAGCCCCCCTCACAGGCACCGCCCCTGCTGCTGGCCTGACGCTCTGCTGCGCGCTGCGCAGTCGTTTCCGCACGTTCCCCCTTTCGCTCCATGCCCTGCTGCCGCGCCGCCTGCGTCGGCCGCCCCTTCCTGTTCCCTCTCTGCAGACGCCCATGAAACCGATCAAGAGCCGCAAGCACGCTTCTCCGCTTCGTACCCTGCCGTTGGCCACCGCCAGTCTTGCCGCCGGCCTCGGCCTGGCGGCCCTTCCCGCGCTGGCCCACGCCGAGGCCGGCGACAACGCGCGCACCCTGGACAAGATCGATGTGCACGCCACCCGCGGCTACAAGGCCGACAAGGTGGCCTCGCCGAAGTTCACCCAGCGTCTGCAGGACACCCCGCAGACCATCCAGGTGATCACCAGCGACCTGTTCAACCAGCAGGGCGCCACCACGCTGACCGAAGCGCTGCGCAACAGCCCCGGCGTGGGCACCTTCTATGCTGGTGAGAACGGCAACACCACCACCGGCGACGCGCTGTTCATGCGTGGCTTTGACACCTCCAACAGTCTGTATGTGGACGGTGTGCGCGACCTGGGCTCGATCTCGCGCGATGTGTTCAACATCGAACAGGTGGAGGTGACCAAGGGCCCGGCCGGTACCGACAACGGCCGCTCGGCACCGACCGGTGCCATCAACCTGGTCAGCAAGCAGGCCAACCTGCAGGACGCTACCTCGGCCAGCGTTTCGCTGGGCAGCGACCAGCAACGCCGTACCACCGCCGACTGGAACCACTCGCTGGGTGCCACCAGCGCGCTGCGCATCAACGGCATGTGGCAGGACAGCGGCCAGCCCGGTCGCGACCACGTGCAGAACAAGCGCTGGGGCATCGCGCCGTCGCTGGCCTTCGGCCTGGGCACCGCCACCCGCTACTACCTCAACCTGCTCTATGTGAAGCAGGACAACGTGCCCGACGGCGGCGTGCCGACCCTGGGCCTGCCTGGCTGGACCCCGCAGCCGACGCTGGAAGCACTGGCCGGCCATCCGGTGGACCCGGAAAACTTCTACGGCACCCATGCCGACCACGATGATGTGACCGCGCAGATGGCCACGTTCCGCTTCGAGCACGACTTCAACGACAGCGTGCGCCTGACCAATACCGCACGCTGGGGCCGCACCGAACAGGACTATCTGCTCACCGCCTTCATGGGCACCGGTGTGCGTGGTGCGAATGGGCGTCCGACCGGCAACATCACTTACATCAACCCGGCAGACCTTGCAACCTACACCATTGCGCGCAGCCTGCCGACCTTCAAGGATCAGCGCAACACCATCCTCACCGATCAGTTGAACCTGCGCGCGGACTTCTCCACCGGCGCGGTAGGCCATGCACTGAGTGCCGGCCTGGAATTCACCCGCGAAGAACTGGACAGCTACGGCCAGGCCGCCACCGGTGGCAGCAGCTGGCCGGCTGCCAACCTGTACGACCCCAACTGGAACGTCACTGGCCTGAACTGGGCGCACAACGGCGCCGATGCCCACGGCAAGACCACCACCTCGGCGATCTACCTGTTCGACACGCTGTCCTTCGGCGAGAGCTTCCTGCTGACCGCAGGCGTGCGTGCCGATCATTACAAGACCGAGTACGCCAGCGCCTCGGTCTGTGGCGGCCGCGGCGGCCCAGTGTGTGGCAGCAACCCCACCGGCACCGTGCTGCGCAACCCGACGCTGGACGCGTCCGATACCCTGCTGAACTGGAAGCTGGGCGCGCTGTACAAGGTGGGTGAAACGGTCAGCGTGTACGCCAACTACGCGCTTTCCCAGCAACCGCCAGGCGGTGCCAACTTCCAGCTGAGCAGCTCGGCCAGCAGCGCCGACAACCCCAAGCTGGACCCGCAGAAGGCCAAGACCTTCGAGGTGGGCAGCAAGTGGGCCTTCATGGAGGATGCGCTGGCGGTGAACCTGGCGCTGTTCCAGACCGATGTGGAAAACGAAATCAATACCACCGTGCTGGACGACGCCGGCAACCCCACCCAGACCGGCAGCAAACGGGTGAAGGGTGTTGAGCTGTCTGCCGTGGGCCGCGTGTCCGAGAACTGGTCGATCAGCGCAGGCTACAGCCACTTGAACACCGATGTGAAGGATGGTGCCAAGGTGGCCGCCGATGGCACCAACAACCTGGTCTATACCCCGGACGATACCTTCACCGGCTGGACCAGCTACGTGCTGCCGCATGGCATTACCCTGGGCGGCGGCGTGCGCTATGCCGCCGGCATGCACCGCGGTACCGACGGCGCCGTCGGCACGCCGGCATTCACCAAGTCCTACACGGTGTACGACGCCATGGTCTCGTGGGCGGTGAACGATCACGTGTCGCTGCGCTTGAACGGCTACAACCTGTTCGACAAGCAGTACGTGGCCAGCATCAACAAGAGCGGCTACCGTTACACCCCGGGCGCACCGCGCACTTTCCTGCTCAGCGCGGACATCCGCTTCTGATGGCAAGACGCGGGGGAGCCCGTCTCCCCCGCGCATCACAGAGGAACCACCATGCTGCTGCACATACCCAACGTGCTCGCCCCGGAAGAGGTGGCACAGATGCGCCAGCGGCTGGATCCGGCCGATTGGGCCGACGGTCGCGAGACCGTCGGCGCGCAGGGTGCGCAGGTCAAGCACAACCAGCAACTGCCCGATGCCTCGCCGCTGAAGGCAGAACTCGGGCAGCGCATACTCGCCGCACTGGGTCGCAGCCCGTTGTTCTTCGCTGCCGCTCTGCCGCTGAAGGTCCTGCCACCCCGCTTCAACCGCTACAGCGGCGGTGGCACCTATGGCTTCCACGTCGATGGCGCGGTGATGAACCTGGCCAACGGCGAACAGCTGCGCTCGGACATCTCCTGCACCCTGTTCCTGTCCGCGCCCGAGGAGTACGAGGGCGGCGAGCTGATCATCAGCGATACCTACGGCGAGCACGAGGTGAAGCTGCCGGCCGGCGACCTGATCGTGTACCCGTCCAGCAGCCTGCACAAGGTCAATCCGGTCACCCGTGGCGCGCGCGTGGCCTCGTTCTTCTGGGTGCAGAGCATGGTCCGCGACGACGTGCAGCGTCGCCTGCTGTGGGAAATGGACGGCTCGATCGAACGCCTGCGGCAGACCGGCGGCGACGCCGAGGCGGTGCTGCAGCTGACCGGCGTGTACCACAACCTGCTGCGGCGCTGGAGCGAAGTCTGAGCCGCACACGGCCGGGCCCGCGACATCTTGGCAATCATTCTCATTTGCAACCGCTAACCGCTCTCATTACAATCTCGCCCCGTTGATGCCGGCCCCTGCCGGCAGACGTCCGGGGATTCCTGCTTGCTGCGTCCGCTTCGCCCTCGCCCACTCGTCCATCGCAAGATGGGCACCGCCATGCGCGGCCAGCGTCCTGCGCTGGCCAGCCTGTTGGCGTGGGTGGCGATGCTGGCGTTGCTGCTGGGCACGTTGCCGCTGCTGCCGCATGCGCCGGCGCCGATGACCGTGCAGGTGCCGCTGGAAGAGCGCGGCGGCGAAGGCCCGCTGCAGGAAGAAGCACCGGCCAAGCTGCGCCGCTGTGCCGCTGCCCCGGTGAAAGCGGCCGAGAAGTCACCTCCGCCATTGCTGCTGGCCAGCCAGTGGCTGCGCACTGAACTCGAACTCGTTCCCGCTGCGCCGGCCATGCCCGGCGTGCGCCCGGACTGGCCGCTGGCCGCTCCGGATACGCCCTGGGCCGATGCGCCCGGGCGCCGCCAGCAACGCGGCCAGGCGCCGCCGCTCGCCTGATCCACGGCCCGGTGTGACCGCGTGCGCGGTCGCCTGCGCGCGCCGCTGCCTGCTTCATTCCCGTCTGCTCCATCCCTGCTGCCCCTGACCGGGCCTTCCGTGCCTGCCGCGCCCTGAGCGCGTGGCAGTGCACCACCCTGCATCCTTCGAGGTAACTGCCATGGCCCAGCGCCATCGTGTCCGTTCGTCCCTGTCCCGCCCCCTGCTGACCAGCGCCGTGCTGGTGGCCCTGTCCGCCCCCGCCTTCGCCCACGGTGACGCCGCCGGCGCCCCGCAGACGCTGGACAAGGTGGTGGTCACCGCGTCCGGCTTCGAACAGAAAGTGATCGATGCACCGGCCAGCATCAGCGTGGTCAGCCGCGAGGAACTGAGCAAGCGTCCCTACACCAATCTGGTCGATGCATTGCGCGACGTCGAAGGCATCGACGTCGGCCTGGAAGCGACCGACAAGAACGGCCGCGCCACCATCTCGATGCGCGGCCTGCCCTCCGAGTACACCCTGGTACTGATCGATGGCCGCCGCCAGAGCAACGTCGGCCAGCTGTACCCGAACAACTTCGGCGGCGGCCAGTTCGCCTACCTGCCGCCGCTGGATGCCATCGAGCGCATCGAAGTGGTACGCGGCCCGATGTCCACCCTGTACGGCTCGGATGCGATGGGCGGCGTCATCAACATCATCACCCGCCGCAACCAGGACAGCTGGCACGGCGCGCTCACCCAGGGCTTCACCGTGCAGCAGGACGACCAGTTCGGCGATGCACGCACCACCGACGTTTACCTCAGCGGCCCACTGATCAAGGATCGCCTCAGCCTGGCGGTACGCGGCAGCTACTACGACGCCAAAGCCTCCAATCCGGAGTGGGACGCACTGACCCTGCCCGACGGCAGCCTGTGGGAGCGCAGCATCGGCTTCGGTGGCGGTGGCAAGTCGGTGGCCAACACCAACTGGAACACCGGCGTGCGCCTGGACTTCCGCGTCAACGATGACCACGAGCTGTGGCTGGACTACGACGTCTCGCGGCAGAAGTACGACAACAGCGAAGGCCAGACCGGCACGCTGGACAGCCTGGCCAGCCTGTGGCGCGTCGGCAACGCGGTCATTCCCAACCCGAACGGCAGCGGCACGGTCACCCGCCGCGTGGTGCAGCCGCGCGTGGGCTACACCGCCTACCAGCGCTACGAGCGCGACCAGCTGTCGCTGACCCATCAGGGCCGTTACAGCTTCGGCACCTGGCAGACCTCGCTGACCCACAGCAAGAGCAGCAACCTGGGCCGCTCGCTGCCACTGACCCTGGATGAACGCGCCAACCTGCAGACACTGTGGAATGACGTCTGCCGCCGCACCGGCGCCGCCAACAACTGCGCGGCCGGGCGTGGCAATGCGCTGACCGCCCTCAACCCCAGCGAAATGGCACGCCTGCAGGCCTTCCTGCCGCGCCCGCTGCGCACCATGGAACTGGAAGGCTACGTGCTCGACACCATGCTCGACCTCGACTTCGGCTCGCACAAGCTGACCGTGGGTGGCCAGTACAACGACACCGACATGATCGACGGCGTGTTCGGCATGGACGGTGCCGGCTACCGTAGCAACACGAAGCAGAAGCACCGCATGTGGGCGCTGTTCGCCGAGGACAACTGGGCGCTGACCGACACCCTGACCGCCACCTTCGGCCTGCGCTACGACGACCACAACGTGTTCGGCAGCCATGTCAGCCCTCGTGGTTACCTGGTGTGGAATGCCAGCGATGCGTGGACCTTCAAGGGTGGCGTCAGCACCGGCTACAAGACCCCGCGTCCGGACCAGCTGTTCCCGGGCATCACCGGGTTTGGTGGCCAGGGCGTGCTGCCGCTGGTGGGCTCGCCCAACCTGAAGCCGGAAACCAGCACCAACTACGAGCTGGCCGCGTACTACGAAGGCCAGCGCTGGGGCTTCAACGTCACCGGCTTCATCAACAAGTTCGAAGACAAGATCGCCAGCGGCGGCACCTTCCCGAACTGCGAAGTGGCGCCGGCCGGCAGCGGCTACTGCGTGGACATCGGCCCGGGCTGGGCGTCACTGGGCTACAGCGCGTTCACCCAGAGCGTGAACATCGACAAGGCCGAAACCCGCGGCGCGGAACTGGCCGGCCACATCGACCTGCTCGACACCCTGCAACTGCGCGGCAACTACACCTGGACCAAGAGCGAGCAGACCAGCGGCCCCGACAAGGGACGCCCGATCGCAGGCACCACACCGGCAAAGCACATGGCCAACGCCAGCCTCAACTGGCAGATCAACGAGGCCATCAGCCTGTCGTTGATCGGCGAGGGCCGCTACGACCGCTACCGCGACACCCTGATCGACAGCGCCGGTGCCCGCCATGTCCGCTATTACGAGGACTACACGATCTTCCACCTCGGTGGCAGCTGGCAGGCCACGCCATGGCTGACGGTGAACGCACGGGTCAACAACCTGTTCGACAAGAACTTCGTCTCGCAGTCGTGCCTGCTGCTCAATCCGAGCGAGTTCAGCTGCGTGGACGACTACGCGACCAAGGACCAGCGCCGCAGCTACTGGATCTCGCTCAACGCGAAGTTCTGACTTCTGCGGGGCCGGCGCTCCATCCACGCATGGCGTGGATCTACTGGACAGTGGTAGTGCCGGCCGCTGGCCGGCATCGCCTTGGCCCGGTGGGTGCCGACCTCGGTCGGCACCGCTCCCAGGGATACAGAACGACACGCAATTGCGAGCTATTCTCATCAATGATGTAATGAGCAGTCCCCATCCGCCCCGAACCGTGCCGTGAGCCGTCCTGCTTCTTCCACCGTGCAGCAGCAACAGAGCCGTGGCTTCTGGCTGCGTACGCTGCACCAGTGGCACTGGATCAGCTCGGCGGTGTGCCTGATCGGCATGCTGTTGTTCGCGGTGACCGGCCTGACCCTCAACCATGCGGCGAAGATCGAGGCCAAGCCCCAGGTGCAGAACCAGCACCTGGAACTGCCGGGCGAGCTGCTGGGCCAGCTGGGCACGCGCGAGGACGGTAACGCGCCGATCCCGCGCCCGGCCCGGCAATGGCTGGACACCCAGCTGGGCATCGCCATTGGCGGACGCCCGGCCGAGTGGTCGGCCGAGGAGATCTACCTGTCGTTGCCGCGCCCCGGCGGCGATGCCTGGCTGAGCATCGATCGCGAAACCGGCGCGGTGGAGTACGAATCAACCTCGCGCGGCGCGGTGTCCTACCTCAACGACCTGCACAAGGGCCGCAATGCCGGCCCGGCGTGGGGCTGGTTCCTGGACCTGTTCGCCGTGGCCTGCCTGGTGTTCTGCATCACCGGCCTGTTCCTGCTGCACCTGCATGCGCGGCAGCGGCGCATGACCTGGCCGCTGGTCGGCCTGGGCCTGATGATCCCGCTGCTGATCGCCCTGCTGCTGATCCACTGACTTTTCCCTCGTTCCCGGAGCCGCTCCATGCGCGTCACCCTGACCATCGCCCTCAGCGGCCTGCTGGCCACCTCGCCGGCCTACGCTGCCACCCTCGACATCAACGTCGAAGTGCCCAAGCTCAACGTGGCCGAATACCACCGCCCGTATGTGGCGGTGTGGCTGGAAGGCGCCGACCAGAAGGTCGCGGCCAACCTCTCTGTCTGGTACCAGCAGACCAGCAACAGCGAAGGCCATGGCACCAAGTGGCTGCCCGACCTGCGCCAGTGGTGGCGCAAGAGCGGCCGCACCCTGCAGGTGCCGGTGGACGGCGTGACCGGCCCGACCCGCCCGGCCGGCAAGCACGCGCTGTCGTTCAACGACAAGCAGCCGGCGCTGAAGCAGCTGGCACCGGGCAACTACACCCTGGTGGTCGAAGCGGTGCGTGAAGTCGGCGGCCGTGAACTGCTGAAGATCCCCTTCACCTGGCCGGCCACCGCCGCGCAGAACGGCAAGGCGCAGGGCGCCACCGAACTGGGCCAGGTCACCCTCGCCGTCAAACCCTGAAAAGGGGACGGAGGGGATTAAGTCGTAATCCCCTCGCCCTTGTCGCACCACCCCGCATCCACTGGAGTCTTCCGCATGAAGCGCACGCTCGTCCTCGCCGCCGCCCTGGCCGCTGCCCTTCCCTTCTCCGCCCTGGCCCACAAGGCCTGGCTGCTGCCCTCGCAGACCGTGATCGCCGGCAATGCGCCGTGGATCACCGTCGACGGTGCGGTCTCCAACGACCTGTTCTACTTCAACCACGTGCCGCTGCGCCTGGAATCGCTGGTGATCACCGCCCCGGATGGCAGCACCGTGCAGCCGCAGAATGCGTCCACCGGCAAGTACCGCAGCGTGTTCGACCTCGAACTGAAGCAGCCGGGCACCTATCGCATCGCCTCGGTCAATGACGGCCTGTTCGCCACCTACGAGCAGAACGGCGAGCGCAAGCGCTGGCGCGGCAGCGTGGCCACCTTCGGCGAACTGCCGAAGGACGCGAAGAAGCTGGAAGTGAGCCAGTCGATCGGCCGCGTGGAAACCTTCGTCACCAACGGTGCGCCGAATGACACCGCACTGAAGCCAACCAACCGCGGCATCGAGCTGGTTGCCGTCGGCCACCCGAACGACCTGTTCGCCGGTGAGGAAGCCACCTTCCGCGTGCTGGTCGATGGCAAGCCGACCGCTGGCCTGGAGTTCGAGATCGTGCGTGGCGCCACCCGCTACCGCAATGCGCAGGACGAACTGAAGCTGACCAGCGACGCCAAGGGTGAGATCAAGGTGACCTGGCCGGAAGCCGGCATGTACTGGCTGGAAACCGCCACCGAAGACAAGAAGACCTCGGTAAAGCAGGCCGCCAAGCGCCGCCTGAGCTACGTCGCCACGCTGGAAGTGCTGCCGCAGTAATGATGCAGATCGCGATGCCGGGCCAGCCCCGGCATCGCGCCTGCGCACCACCATGACCGATACCCCGCTCGATATCGCCCGCCTCGGTGGCACCACCATGGGCACCACCTGGAGTGTGTCGCTGGTCGCGTCGCGCCAGCGCGACCTGCACCCGCTGCACGCCGGCATCCAGGCGCGGCTGGACGAGGTGGTCGCGCAGATGAGCACCTGGGAATCCGGCTCGGACCTCAGCCGCTACAACCGTTCCGAAGCCGGCCAGTGGTGCAGGCTCCCGGCCGAGACGCGCCAGGTGCTGGCCTGCGCACAGGCCATCGCCGCCACGAGCGAGGGCGCCTTCGACCCCACCCTTGGCCCGTTGGTTGCACTGTGGGGTTTCGGTGCGCATGCCGGTGAACGCCGACAACCCGATGCCGCCACCCTGCAGGCCACGCGCGACCGCTGTGGTTGGCAGCGCCTGCAGTGGCAGGACGATGCGCTGCTGCAGCCGGGCGGGCTGGAACTGGATCTCTCTGCGATCGCCAAGGGCTTCGGCGTCGATCACGTCGCCGCCTGGCTGCGCGCACAAGGCATCGCGGCGGCGCTGATCGAAGTCGGCGGCGAGCTGGCAGGATACGGCCGCAAGCCCGACGGCCAGCCATGGCGCGTGCTGGTGGAATCGGCACCGGAAGAAGACGCGCACACCGGGACCCCGCCACGGGTACTCGCGCTGGACGGGCTTGCGGTGGCCACTTCAGGTGATCGCTGGCACCAGTACCAAGCCGATGGCCAGGCTTACAGCCACAGCCTCGACCCCCGTACCGGCATGCCGGTGCGCCAGGTTGCAGCGGCAGTGACCGTGGTTGCCGACGACGCGATGCATGCCGATGCCTGGGCCACCGCGCTGACTGTGCTCGGCCGCGAGCACGGCATGGCACTGGCCGAACGCGAGGGACTGGCCGCACGCTACCTGCAACGCACAGCAGAAGGCCCTCGCGAATTCCTCAGCAGCGCCTTCCAGCGCCTGCTCGACGAGCAGGATGCATGAGCGCACGTCCGTCGCGCGCGTGGCTCGGCAACGCTCTGGTCCTGCTTCTGCTGGCGCTGGTCGGGTGGGCGCTGCTGCGCCTGCATCTGGGCGAAGCCTGGTGGCAAGGCGCGCCGCCGGCACGGCAATCGCAGGTCGCACTGATCGCCACGGCGCTGTATGCGCTGGCCTGTGCCGCGTTGTGGTGGCGTGGCCGCCCGCGTGACGACGCCCCATCGGGCGATACCGCGCCGATCCTGCTGGTCTGGGCCAGCCAGACCGGTTTCGCCCGCGAACTGGCCGAACGCAGTGCCGAGGCCCTGCGCGGTGCCGGCGTGCCGGTGCGTGTGCGCGGTCTGCATGAGGTGGACGCAGCACTGCTGACGGCCAGCCAGCGCGCGTTGTTCATCGCCAGCACCACCGGTGAGGGCGACCCGCCCGACCATGCGTTGCCGTTCCTGCGCGGGGTAATGACCACGCCACCGCCGATGCAGCACCTGCACTACGGCGTGCTCGCGCTGGGCGATCGCAGCTATGGCCACTTCTGTGGATTCGGCCACCAACTGGACCAGTGGCTGCGCCAGCATGGTGCGCATCCGCTGTTCGATGCGATCGAAGTCGACAACGCCGATCCGGCCGCGCTGCGCCATTGGCAGCAGCTGCTGGGGCAGCTCGGTGGCGGCGCCAGTGAACTGCCCGACTGGAGCCCGGCCGAGTATCAGCCGTGGACGCTGCTGCAGCGCGAGCACCTGAACCCGGGCAGCCCCGGTGGTCCGGTGTACTGGCTGCGCCTGCAGCCACCCGCTGGCGCCGCTGTGCAGTGGCAGGCCGGCGACATCGCCGAGATCGGTCCGCAGCACGCTCGCCACAGCGCGCGCGCCTGGCTGGATGCACAGGGCTTCAATGCGGACACCGTGCTGGATGACGGACAGACCCTGCTGGCCCGCGTCGAACGCTCGCACCTGCCCTCACTGGTTCCTGCCGGGGATCTGCCGGCGTTGCTGGCCACCCTGCAGCCGCTGCCACATCGCGAGTACTCGATCGCCTCGGTCATGGCCGACGGCGCAGTGGAGCTGCTGCTGCGTCGCCAACTGCGAGACGATGGCACACCCGGCATCGGCAGCGGCTGGCTGTGCGACCACGCAGCCATCGGCGAACCGGTGCAGCTGCGTCTGCGCCGCAACGACAATTTCCATGGCGTTGCCGCAGATGTGCCGCTGCTGCTGATCGGCAACGGCACTGGCATCGCCGGCCTGCGCGCGCATCTGCACGAACGCGCGCGCAGCGGCGCACGCCGCACCTGGCTGCTGTTCGGTGAGCGCAGCGCCGCGCACGACTTCCACTTCAGGGAAGAGCTGCATGCGATGCAGGCCGATGGCACGCTGGCGCGGCTGGATACGGTGTTCAGCCGTGACGGCGGCACGCACCGTTATGTACAGGACCGGTTGCAGGCTGAAGCGGCAACACTTCGCCAGTGGATCGATGACGGCGCGACAATCCTGGTCTGCGGCAGCCTGCAGGGCATGGCCCCAGCCGTGGATGCGGTGATCGAGCAGGTGCTGGGTGTTGCCGGCAAGGAAGCGTTGCTGCTGGCCGGCCGTTACCGGCGCGATGTGTATTGAGGCCGCCGCATCCTGGTGGGTGCGAACCGCCTTCTGGTGGGTGCGAACCTTGGTTCGCACGGTGACGCGGTATCGGCGGCCGCGTCCACGCACGGCGCAGCTCTACAAGATCATGCCCCCGCCGCGCTGATCCGTATCGCCAGCAGTTCGCCACCGCCCTGCAACGCATGTCGCTGCCGCTCACCGGCTGACAACCACGCCGTATCTCCGGCCTGCAACGGCGGCAAGCCACTGTCAGCACCAAATTCGGCCTGACCGGCCAGCAGGTGCAGCGCCCAGGCCACGCCCGGTTCGCAGAAGAAGAACATCGACCCCACCAGCGGCCGGTGCAACAGCTCGGCCTGCAGCAGATCGCGCTTCCACATCAGGTTGAAGTCATGGGTGGTGCCATCGACCAGTTCGCCATGCAGCGCTTCCTCACCAGCAAACCGCACGCGACCGTGCGGTGGCAGCACTTCGGCCACGCGGCCATCGGCAAAGCGCAGGCGCACACCATTGCCCTGCAGCAACACCAGCTCGCGCTCCACACCGGGGAAGGCAGAGAACGCCGCATCCTGTTCGATCTCGGCCACGGACAGGCGCAACGCCCAGTCATCGCCTTGTGCCGGCAGGCGCAGGATCTCGCGGGTCCAGCCAAGTCCATTCCGCCAGCGTTCGCGGCGATAGTCCAGGCTGGAAATCACCTGGCTCGGGGTGTGCAGCAAGGAGTCGATATTCATCGGCGCATTGCATCACGCCGCGCGCCGTCGCGCATCACCGCGTGGCGAGCGTGCCCTGGCCACCACACTCGCCGCCCAGCAGCTGCGAATGCTTCAGCCAGTCCTGGTCGGGGTAGTAGGCGAACACCATCGTGCCGCCACGCAACGCATCGATCAGCGGCCTGGCCACCGACAGGCGCACCGCCGGGCAGCCCAGGCTGCGGCCAAGCCGCCCCTGCAACTGCGCGGTGGCCGGGTTCACGTAGGGCGCGCCATGGATGACGATCGCGCGTTCGCGCGCACGGTCGTTGAAGCCCGGCTCCAACCCGACCAGGCGCAGCGAGTAGCCGTTGCCGCCCATGTAGGTCTCCTGCGCGGTGAACGCGCCGAGGCTGGACATGAAACTGCCGTCGCGATTGGAGAAATGCTCGGTGCGGTTGTCGCCGCTGTTGCGTCCGTGCGCCACCCATTCCTCGAACAGCAGGCGCTGGTGGGCCAGGTCGAACACCCACAGCCGCGGCTCGGTGGACGGCCGCGAGTAGTCGATCACGCTGAGGCGATCACCATTGATGCCCAGCTCGGGCCGCTGCAACGCACAGCGCATGGCGTGCGCCGCCAGCTGCAACACGTGGCGGTCGGCCTTGGGCGCACTGCGCGACAGCAAGGCAGCCAGATCATCGGCACTGGTGGCAAGGGCGGGCGTCTGTGCCAGCGCCGGGGCGCTGGCGGAGGTCGCCAGCAGGCCGAACGCGGCCAGCCGGCACAGGCGGGATGCAGTCATGTGCACAACGGGGAGGCTCAATTACCCTTCAGGGTGGACCCTGGCGGCTCGGATTCCAAGACCGGCTGCATTCCGGATTCAGCCGGGCTTGGGCGGACCGCCGGCAGCGAGGTGACCAGCAGAGTCGTGCCCGGCACCAGCACCTGGTACAGCTGGCGGGCGAAATCGGCCGGCAGCGCCATCGGCAGCGAGGGCGTGGCCAGCAGGTCCGGGGTGGCCTGGGCACGGTCCTGGCCCAGCAGCGGGTAGGCCGTCCACTGGTGCAGGCGCTGGTTCACATCCAGCGGGCTGGGGGTATCGCTGTAGCCCTGCCCCATCACGAACAGGGTGGTGCCCTGGAACGCCGGCAGGGCGTCGGCCTTCAGCGGCGACTCGCCGATCATCACGCCATCGCGCAATACGTACAGGCGCTGGTCGTGCAGGCTGACCAGGATGCCGACCTGGCCGGCCGGGGCCGCGCTGTCGTTCCACCAGGCCTGTGCGGCACTGCCGCCCTCGGTTTCCGGCAGCGCCTGCCCGCGCGCATTCACCGGTGCCAGCACCGAGGGATAGGCCAGCGTCATCGGCGAGCTCTTGGCATCGGCCACCACCACGGTATCGCCGCGCTGGGTTTCGCTGAACAGCTTCTGCGCGAAGGCCTGCGGCAGGCGCACGCAGCCGTGCGAAGCCGGGTGGCCAGGCAGGCTGCCGCCATGCAGGGCGATGCCATCCCAGGTCAACCGCTGCATGTAGGGCATCGGCGCGCTGTTGTAGAGGTTGGACCTGTGGTCCTTGTCCTTCTGCAGGATGGTGAACACACCGGTCGGCGTCTCGTGCCCGGCCTTGCCCGAACTGATCGTGGTCAGGCCGATGGCGATGCCGTTGCGGTACACGTAGGCCCGCTGCTCATCCAGGCTGACCACCAGCACGATCGGGCCGGTCGGCGAGATTTCCGGATGCCACAGGAACTCGCCCGGCTTGAGGTCGGTCGGCCCGCGCACGTCCGTGGTGTTGGCCGCAGCAGCGGTCGTTTTGGCAGCCGTCGTCGGCGCAGCGGCGTGGGCCAGCAGCGGCAGGGCCAGCGCAAAGGCGAGCATCAGGGTCGTGGGGCGGCGCGGAAGCATCCAGCGGTGTCCTTTCCATGCAAAGCGGCCACCGTACACCATCGGCCCGTGGTGGCCGCGGCAAAACCAGGCGCCGGAAATGAAACTGCCCGGCGACACAGCCATGTGTCGTACCGGGCAATCGTTACGTCCTTGTCGGCCTGCTGCCGCCCCCTCGCATCCTGCGCTGTGGGGGTAGCGTTGCGTCCTGCACGCGGCCGCGTCTGTCCTGCTTGTATCTCAGCCCCTTCCACAGGTCTGTGATGCCACCATCCTGGTGATTGGTGCCGCGTCCTGCGGCGGTCGGTGGTCACGGCCATCCTGTCCGTGTCCGCTGAACCAGCCTCCTGCCGGTTCCGACGATTCCTGCTGTCAGCGCCTGGGTACGGTCCGCACCGGTACCGATCCGGGTACCGGATCCGCTGGCAACAGCCTGTTGCCTACGGTGATCCGCTGTCGATTCCGTTCGACGATTGCTTTCCCTATCCCCTTCACCTGCGTCAGGTCCTCGACGCGGTGAAACGGGCCGTGTCTGCGCCGGTGCTCGACGATCGCCTCGGCCTTGGTGGCTCCGACCATCGTCAATCCCTGCTGCAGCGCCTGTGCATCGGCACGGTTGATATCGATCAGTTCGGCGGCATGTGCCCCCGCGATCCCCATCATCAGCACCAGTGCCCTCAACACGACAAACCAAGGCACGACGTGTATCTCCTTGTGGTTCTGGCCGCCCCGACCGGCATTCCCGTCGGTCGAAACAGTGTCCGTCACCACATGTGCACAGCCTATCGGTTTCCCGCATTTCCGTAAGCCAGCCAAATACCCGACGTAATGTAGGAAAAACCCTACCCCGGCACAGGCGTAGAATGCGCGGATCAGCCCATGCAACCGGAGTTTCAGATGGACAGCGCCAAGCTCGGCCAATTCGTCAATGACAAGTGGGACAGCGAGATCGTCCCGCAATTGGTCGACTACATCCGCATTCCCAACAAGTCGCCGATGTTCGACGCCAATTGGGTGCAGAACGGCTACATGGAACAGGCGGTCACCCTGATGGAGAACTGGGCCAAGGCCCAGCAGCTGCCCGGCCTGAAGGTTGAAGTGGTTCGCCTGGAAGGCCGTACCCCGCTGATCTTCCTGGAAATTCCGGCCACCGGCGCCGAAACCGGCGACGACACCATCCTGCTCTACGGCCATCTGGACAAGCAGCCGGAAATGACCGGCTGGGACGACGACCTCGGCCCGTGGACCCCGGTCCTGCGCGGCGACAAGCTGTACGGCCGTGGCGGCGCCGACGACGGCTACGCCATCTTCGGCTCGCTGGCCGCGGTGCTGGCGCTGCAGGCCCAGGGCCTGCCGCACGCCCGCTGCGTGGTGCTGATCGAAGCCTGTGAAGAGTCCGGCAGCTACGACCTGCCGGCCTACGTCGACCACCTGGCCGACCGCATCGGCAAGCCGTCGCTGGTGGTCTGCCTGGATTCGGGCTGTGCCAACTACGACCAGCTGTGGTGCACCACCTCGCTGCGCGGCCTGACCGGCGGCAACTTCACCGTGAAGGTGCTCAACGAGGGCGTGCATTCCGGCGATGCCTCCGGCGTGATCCCGTCCAGCTTCCGCCTGCTGCGCCAGCTGCTATCGCGCATCGAGGACCAGGACACCGGCCGCATCCTGATCGACGGCATGAACGTGGAGATCCCGGCCGAGCGCCAGGCCCAGGCCAAGCGCGCTGCCGAAGTGGTCGATACCGAGATCTTCGAGAAGTTCCCGATGGTCGACGGCCTGCGCCCGATGAACGAAGACCTGACCGAGCTGGTGCTCAACCGCACCTGGCGCCCGGCGCTGTCGGTCACCGGCGTGGGCGGCATGCCGGCGCTGGAATCGGCCGGCAACGTGCTGCGCCCGCAGACCTCGGTGAAGCTGTCGCTGCGCCTGCCGCCGACCGCCGATGGCAAGACCTGCGGCGAACTGCTGAAGGAAGCCCTGCTGCGCGATCCGCCGAACGGCGCCCACGTCACCCTGGACCTGGAGAAGGCCTCCACCGGCTGGAACGCTCCGGCCATGGCACCGTGGCTGACCCAGGCCATCGACGACGCCAGCCAGGCCTTCTTCGGCAAGCCGGCCATGTACATGGGCGAAGGCGGCTCGATCCCGTTCATGGGCATGCTGGGCGAGAAGTTCCCGGGCGCCCAGTTCATGATCACCGGCGTGCTCGGCCCGCACTCCAACGCGCATGGCCCGAACGAGTTCCTGCACATTCCGATGGGCAAGAAGGTCACCGCCTGCGTGTCCAAGGTGATCAGCGAGCACTACGCCGCCAGCCTGCGCGGCGAGACCAGCGGTTCGCCGGTGGCCGCCGACAGCGGCACCCGCCACGGCGACCACGGCTGCTGCTGATCCGGCGCCCGTGACGGACGCAGCCTGGCCTTGCTAGGCTGCGTCCACCCCTAGCGGAACGCATGCACATGAATGGTCTGTTCGGCAGCAGCAGCTGGCTCTACATCATCCTGGTCGGCTTCCTGGTCGGCCTGCTTGGGCGCTTCTTCATGCCCGGCAACAACCGCATGGGCTGCCTGCTGACCATCGTGCTGGGCATTCTCGGCGCGCTGCTGGCCGGCTGGTTCGGCCAGTACATGGGCTGGTACGCCCCCGGTGAACCGGCCGGTTTCCTCGGCGCCGTGCTCGGCGCGATCGTGGTGCTGGCGATCCTGCGCCTGTTCAGCGGTCGTCGCTGACGCTGATTCCCCCTTCCCTTCTGTTCCCGACGTTGGCGCGCCCGGCGCGCCCGGATATGCCTGCATGACCGAACCCGCCTCCGATCCCCAGCGCAGCGCGCAGCGCCTGCAGTGGGCCCGTATCCAGCTGGATGATGCCAACGCCGTGGTCGAACGCGCCTCGGTCGATGCCGGCATGCGCAGCTATTGGCGCACCACCAGCACCCGCGGCAGCCACATCGTGATGGACGCGCCGCCGGGGCTGGAAGATCCGCGGCCGTGGCTGCGCATGCGCGGCCTGCTGCACGAGCACGGCCTGCGCGTGCCTGCACTGCTGGCGCAGGACCTGGACGCCGGTTTCCTGCTGCTGGAAGACCTTGGCGGCCCGACCCTGGCGAAGATCCTCGACGAGCGCAATGCCGATGAGTGGTTCGGCCGCTCGATCGAACAGCTGCTGCGCCTGCAGGCGATCCCGGTGCCGGCCGACTTCGGCCAGTTCGGCGAGGCGCTGCTGCAGCGGGATGCCGGCCTGTTCGACGAATGGTTCCTGCAGCGCCACCTGCGCCTGGAACTGGACTGCGCTGAGCTCGAAGGCCTGCAGCTGGTGCACCGCCGGTTGATGGACAACGCGCTCGGCCAGGCCCAGCTGATGACCCACCGTGACTACATGCCACGCAACCTGATGCCGGTCGACAACGGACCGGCCGTGCTGGATTTCCAGGACCTGGTGCGCGGCCCGATCGCCTACGACGCGGTGAGCCTGTTCAAGGATGCGTTCCTGAGCTGGCCGCTGCAGCGCGTGGACGAATGGCTGGCGCAGTACCACGAGCGCGCACGTACTGCCGGCCTGCCGGTGCCCGACCGCGCCACCTTCCTGCGCGACGCCGACTGGATGGGCATCCAGCGCCACGTGAAGATCCTCGGCCTGTTCTGCCGCCTGCGCTATCGCGACAACAAGGGCCACTACCTGGACGACGCGCCGCGCTTCATCGGTTACCTGGATGAAGTGCTGCCACGCTACCGCGAGCTGGCGCCGCTGCAGCAGCTGCTGGAAGACCGCATCAAGCCGGCGCTGGCCGAGCTGGCCGTACCGATGCGCGTGGCCCGATGAAGGCGCTGATCTTTGCCGCAGGCCTCGGCGAGCGCATGCGCCCGCTGACCCTGCATACGCCCAAACCACTGCTGGACGTGGCCGGCAAGCCGCTGATCGTCTGGCATCTTGAACGCCTGGCCGCGCTCGGCGTGCGCGAGGTGGTGGTCAACACCGCATGGCTGGCCGAGCAGTTCCCGGCAGCGCTGGGCGATGGCAGCCAGTGGGGCCTGCACCTGCATTTCATGTACGAAGGACAGACCCCGCTGGAAACCGGCGGCGGCATCCTCAACGCACTGCCGGTATTGGGTGATGCGCCGTTCCTGGTGGTGAACGGCGATATCTGGACCGATTTCGATTTCGCCACGCTGCCCCGCGAGCCGCAGGGCCAGGCGCATCTGGTGCTGGTCGACAATCCTGTGCAGCACCCGCACGGTGACTACCGGCTCGACGCGCAGGGCGTGTTGCATCACGACCGCGAAGGCCCGTGCCTGACCTATGCCGGTATCGGTGTATACCGCCCTTCGATCGTGGCCGATTGGCGCGCGGTGATCGGGGATGCCCCGGGCAGCGAGCGGCTGCCGCCGAAGTTCTCGGTGGTGCCGCTGCAGAAGCATTTCATGGCGCAGGGGTTGATGACCGGGCAGCACCATCGTGGGCGCTGGACCGATGTCGGGACGGTGGATCGGCTGCGCGCGCTGGATGTTGAGTTGGCAGCGAACGGCTGAGCCCCTCGTGGCTGGTCGCGTAGAGCGGATCGCGTGCTTGGCCGGGCGGGTGGGCCATGCAGGGGCGTTGGCGCCATGGATGGCGCCATCGAGCTTACAGGGACGTACTTGCAGCGTCCCCTGCATGGCCCACCCGCTCGGCCAAGCGCGGCTTTTGCTCATGACCCCACCCCGCCACGAGGGGCTCCGCCGTTGGCCGGAACCCCCGCGACAAACCCGCGCACGTGCGCAATCCCCGCGAACGGCGGACAATGGAGCCCTCAGGCGGCCCGCCGTGCCGCCCTCCCGCTTTCCGCTGCAAGGATTCCCCATGGCCGCCCGCAAGTCCTCCGCCCCCCTGATCGAAGTCACCGCACGCCCCGGCCAGCCGCTGGGCATGGCCCCGGCCGTCTTCCTGCGCGATTTCTGGCAGAAGCGCCCGCTGCTGATCCGCAATGCCTTCCCGGATTTCCAGACCCCGGTACAACCGGAAGACCTGGCGGGCCTGGCCTGCGAGGAAGGCGTGCTGGCGCGCCTGATCGAACATGACAAGGCGCAGGATGGCTGGCGCGTGCGCACCGGCCCGTTCCAGGAAGACGTCTTCCCCGCCCTGCCCGACCACGACTGGACCCTGCTGGTGCAGGACGTGGACAAGTGGGACAAGGACGTGCGTGCCCTGATCGAGCATTTCAGCTTCCTGCCGCGCTGGCGCATGGATGACGTGATGATCAGCTTCGCCGCCACCGGTGGTTCGGTTGGCGCGCACGTCGACCAGTACGACGTGTTCCTGCTGCAGGCCCATGGCCATCGCCGCTGGCAGATCGACGCCAGCGAATCGATCAAGGGCAAGCAGCCACCGCTGGGCTTTCGCCCGGACGTGGAACTGAAGCTGCTGAAGGTGTTCAAGCCGACCCACGACTGGGTGCTGGCGCCGGGCGACATGCTGTACCTGCCACCGAACGTGCCGCACCACGGCGTGGCTGAAGACCCCTGCCTGACCTTCTCGTTCGGCATGCGCGCGCCGTCCTCGGCCGAGCTGATCAGCGACTACCTGGATACCCTGATCGCCGATGCCGACGAGAACATCCGCTACCAGGACGCCGACCTGAAGGTGCCGGCCGACCCGAACGAGATCGACACGGTGGCGATGGCCCGGGTGATCACCGCCCTCAATGCCATCCGCATGAACGACCCGGACAAGCTGGGCGACTGGTTCGGCCGCTTCATCACCACCTACCGCGCCGCCGGCGAAGTGATGGCCCACCAGGCCGCACCGGCAGCGGAAGAAGTGGTCCAGGCCCTGGCGTCTGGCCTGCTGCTGCAGCGCCACCCGTGGGCGCGCCTGGCCTGGCGCCGAGCCAAGCGCGGTGCCAGCCTGTACGTCAGCGGCCAGGACTTCGCGCTGCCGGTGAAGGATGCTCAGCGCCTGGCCGGTGCCGAGCAGCTCGACGCCGCCGCCTATCGCAGCCTGTCCGACAAGGGCCGTGCCGTGGTCCAGCGGCTGCTGGTCGGCGGCGTGTTCCAGCTGATCGACCCCAACGAGCTGTATGACACTGAAGACGAGGACGACGGCGAGGACAGCGTGGTGCTGGGCGAGGTGGTCGAAGGCCGTGATCGCGTGGACGCGATCGACGACGACGCGGTGTCCGACGATGTCCATACCGTGACCGTGCACGACGACGGCATCGAAGTCATCGTCAACTTCGAGGACGACGAGGAAGACGACAGCGAGACCGACCGCGCCTGAGCCCATCGCGATGATCCGGGTCCAGCTGGTCAGCCACGCCGACGCCCACGTTGCGATCCACGACGTGCGCCAGCGCGTGTTCGTGCAGGAACAGGGCATTGCCGCCGAGCTGGAACGCGATGCGCTGGACCCGGTCAGCGCCCATGTGCTGGCGCTGGACGCTGACGACCAGCCGGTCGGCACCGGCCGGCTGGCACCGGACGGCCGTATCGGTCGCATGGCGGTGCTGGCCAGCCATCGCAGCCATGGGGTGGGTGAGGCCCTGCTGCTGGCCCTGGTCGAGGCCGGGCGCCGGCTCGGCCTGGCCGAACTGCATCTGCACGCCCAGCTGCCGGCCCGGGCGTTCTATGCCCGCCAGGGCTTCCTGCCCGAGGGCGATGTGTTTGAAGAAGCCGGCATCGGCCACCAGCAGATGCGCCGCCGGCTGGGCGCGGCCAGCGCCATCGACAGCCGCGCCGAAGCGGTGGACATCACCACCGCCATCGTCCATCGCGCCCGTCGCCAGCTGTGGCTGCACAGCCGCCAGCTGGACCCGGGCCTGCTCGACACACCGTCCGTGCAGGCCGCCCTGCGCCGTTTCGTCACCGCCCGCCACGACAAGCAGCTGCGGGTGATCGTGCACGATGCGGCGGCGATCGCCTCGGCCGGAGCGCCCCTGCTGGCGCTGGCCCAGCGCCTGCCCAGCGTGATCCAGATCCGCGAGGTCTCCGACCCGATCGACCGTGCGCTGGCCTCGGCGTGCATGCTCAACGATGCCGGTGACTTCTACTTTCGTCTGATCGGCCACCGCCTCGACGGCGAGGCCGGCATCGCGCTACCGGCACGTTCGCAGCCGTTCGAGCAGCAATTGCAGCGTGTCTGGGACCGTTCGCGCGATTGCAGCGAACTTCGCGCGCTCGGCCTCTGAGCGGAGCGGGCTGACCCAACCTGTCTGGAAGCGGCACCGGTGGACCTGCGATGCCTCGGGCGGCGCCCCTTCGTGTCCGGTTGGGGGTACAATTTGGCTGTTTGAACGCGCCCGCGCAGGGCTATTCATCTTCCTGCCGGGTCCTTCTGAAGCCATACCCCACAAAGCGAATCAACACCCTCCATCGTGGACAATCAACTGAAGCAGTTTGCGCAATCTTCGCAACTCGCCGGCGGCAACGCCTCCTATGTCGAGGACCTGTACGAGCAGTACCTGGTCTCCCCGGATAGTGTCGATCCCAAATGGAAAACCTACTTCGACGGCTTCAAGGGCCGCGAAGCAGGTGACATTCCGCACTCGGCCGTCATCTCCCACATTGCGGACGCGGCCAAGGATGCGCTGAAGGCCGGCACCGGCAACGGTGCGGGCGACGAGCGTGAGCGCAATGTCGGTCGTCTGATCACCGCCTACCGCTCGCGCGGCCATCTGGACGCCCGCCTGGACCCACTGGGCCTGACCACGCCGGTCAACACCCCGGACCTGGGCCTGCCGTTCCACAGCCTGTCCGATGGCGACCTCAACAGCGAATTCAGCACCGGCGGCGTCGGTGGCCAGCCGCGCATGAAGCTGCGCGACCTGCTGGCGCGCCTGAAGGCGACCTACACCGGCTCGATCGGTGCGGAGTTCATGCACATCTCCGAGGTCGAGCAGCGCCAGTGGATCTACAAGAAGCTGGAAGCGGCCGGCGGCAACTACCAGCTGGACGCTGACACCCAGCGCCGCACCCTGGAGCGCCTGACCGCGGCCGAGGGCCTGGAACGCTACCTGCACACCAAGTACGTCGGCCAGAAGCGCTTCTCGCTGGAAGGCGGCGACTCGCTGATCCCGATGATGGACACCATCATCCGCAGCGCCGGCAAGGATGGCGTCAAGGACGTGGTGATCGGCATGGCCCACCGCGGCCGCCTGAACGTGCTGGTCAACACCCTGGGCAAGAACCCGCGCAAGCTGTTCGACGAATTCGAAGGCAAGTTCGAGCACGACGAGCACGCTTCGGCCGGCGATGTGAAGTACCACATGGGCTTCTCGGCCGACGTCGCCACCGACGGCGGCCCGGTGCACCTGGCGCTGGCGTTCAACCCGTCGCACCTGGAAATCGCCGACCCGGTCGTGGCCGGTTCCGTGCGTTCGCGCCAGGAGCGCCGCAAGGACACCGCGCGCAAGCAGGTCATGCCGATCCTGATCCACGGCGACGCGGCCTTCTCCGGCCAGGGCGTGGTCATGGAGCTGTTCCAGATGTCGCAGGCGCGCGGCTTCGCCGTCGGCGGCACCGTGCACATCGTGGTCAACAACCAGGTCGGTTTCACCACCTCCAACCCGCTGGATACGCGCTCCACGCGCTACGCCACCGACGTGGCGAAGATGATCGCCGCCCCGGTGCTGCACGTGAACGGCGATGATCCGGAAGCGGTGGTGTTCGCCGCACAGCTGGCCTTCGAGTTCCGCCAGACGTTCGCCAAGGACGTGGTCATCGACCTGATGTGCTACCGCCGCTGGGGCCACAACGAGGCCGACGAGCCGGCGATCACCCAGCCGCTGATGTACCAGGTGATCCGCAAGCACGCCACCACCCGCGAGATGTACGCCGAGCAGCTGGAAAAGGCGGGCGTGATCGCCGCCGGCGCCGGCAAGGCGATGGTCGATGCGTACCGCGAGAAGCTGGACGCCGGTGAAGTGACCACCGAACTGGCCAAGGTCGAGAAGACCCCGCCGAGCAGCCCGCTGTTCGTCGATTGGCCGAAGCTGCTGGAAGGCAAGCTGTCCGATCCGGTCTCGACCAAGGTCGAGAAGAACAAGCTGGTCGAGCTGGCCAAGCTGATCAACACCATCCCGGACGAAGTGCAGCTCCACTCGCGCGTGGCCAAGGTCTACGACGACCGCCGCAAGATGGCCGCCGGCGAGATCCCGGGCGACTGGGGCTTTGCCGAGAACCTGGCCTACGCCACCCTGCTCGACGAAGGCCATGCACTGCGCCTGGTCGGCCAGGACGTCGGCCGCGGTACGTTCACGCACCGCCACGCGATCCTGCACGACCAGAAGACCGACAACTACTACATGCCCCTGCGGCAGCTGGTGGATTCGCCGGAAAAGGCCACCGTCATCGATTCGCTGCTGAGCGAAGAAGCGGTGATGGCCTACGAGTACGGCTTCTCCACCACCGATCCGAACACGCTGTGCATCTGGGAAGGCCAGTTCGGCGACTTCGCCAACGGTGCCCAGGTGGTGATCGACCAGTTCATCGCCGCCGGTGAAGCCAAGTGGGGCCGTATTTCCGGCCTGACCCTGCTGCTGCCGCATGGCTACGAAGGGCAAGGCCCGGAACACAGCTCGGCGCGCCTGGAGCGCTTCCTGCAGCTGTGCGCGCTGGAAAACATGCTGGTGGTGGTGCCGTCGACCCCGGCACAGGCCTTCCATATGCTGCGCCGCCAGCTGCACCTGACCACCCGCAAGCCGCTGGTGGTGATGTCGCCGAAGTCGCTGCTGCGCCACAAGCTGGCCGTGTCGACCCTGGACGAACTGGCCAACGGCGAGTTCCAGCACCTGATCGGCGACGCCAACGCTGATGCCAAGAAGGTCAAGCGCGTGGTGCTGTGCTCGGGCAAGGTCTACTACGACCTGCTGGAAGACCAGACCAAGCGTGGCCAGGACGACGTGGCGATCATCCGCGTGGAGCAGCTGTATCCGTTCCCGCGTGCGCTGCTGGCCGCCGAACTGAAGAAGTACGGCAAGGCCACCGACGTGGTGTGGACGCAGGAAGAACCGCAGAACCAGGGTGCGTGGTACCAGATCCGCCATCACCTGCAGTTCTGCCTGGCCGATGGCCAGAACCTGCACTACGCCGGTCGCGCACGTTCGGCTTCGCCGGCTGCCGGTCACATGGCTGACCATGTCCGCGAACAGCAGCAGCTGGTCGCCGATGCACTGGTCAACCCGTTCAACGACACGTTCGCTGAATAATCCTCCCCCTATTTAGAAGACAAACCAGGAAGCTCCCGCAATGGCCACCGAAGTCAAAGCCCCGGTACTGCCCGAATCCGTCGCCGACGGCACCATCGCCACCTGGCACAAGAAGGTGGGCGACGCCGTCAAGCGCGACGAAAACCTGCTTGACCTGGAAACCGACAAGGTCGTCCTGGAAGTGCCGTCGCCGGTCGACGGCGTGCTCAAGGAAATCAAGTTCGCCGAAGGCTCGACCGTGACCTCCAGCCAGGTCGTGGCGATCATCGAAGAAGGCGCCGTGGCCGCTGCCCCGGCTCCGGCCGCTGAAGAGAAGAAGGCTGAGGCCGCGCCGGCCGCTGCGGCTCCGGCCGCTGCTGCCGCTCCGGCCCCGGCTGCCAAGTCGGCCGCCGACGCGCTGCCGCCGGGCGCCCGCTTCACCGCCATCACCGAAGGCGTGAACCCGGCCGATGTCGACGGCACCGGCCGCCGCGGCGCGGTGACCAAGGAAGACATCGTCAACTTCGCCCGCAACGGCGGCGCCGGCAAGGCCGGTGGCGCACGTCCGGAAGAGCGCGTGCCGATGACCCGCATCCGCAAGCGCATCGCCGAGCGCCTGATGGAGTCGAAGAACTCGACCGCCATGCTGACCACCTTCAACGAAGTCGACCTGTCCAAGGTGTCGGCGGCGCGCAAGGAACTGCAGGACGAGTTCGTCAAGGCCCACGGCATCAAGCTGGGCTTCATGAGCTTCTTCGTGAAGGCCGCTGCCAACGCGCTGCAGCGCTTCCCGCTGGTCAACGCCTCGATCGACGGCGACGACATCATCTACCACGGCTACTCGGACATCTCGATCGCCGTCTCGACCGAGAAGGGCCTGGTCACCCCGGTCCTGCGCAACGTCGAGCGCATGTCGTTCGCCGACATCGAGAAGACCATCGCCGACTACGCCAAGAAGGCGCGTGACGGCAAGCTGAGCCTGGAAGAACTGCAGGGCGGCACCTTCACCGTGACCAACGGCGGCACCTTCGGTTCGCTGCTGTCGACCCCGATCATCAACCCGCCGCAGAGCGCCATCCTGGGCATGCACGCCATCAAGGAGCGTCCTATCGCCCAGAACGGCCAGGTCGTGATCGCGCCGATGATGTACCTGGCGCTGTCCTACGACCACCGCATCATCGATGGCAAGGACTCGGTGCAGTTCCTGGTGGACATCAAGAACCAGCTGGAAAACCCGGGCCGCATGCTGTTCGGCCTGTAAGACACCTCCCGCCCCTCCGCGCCCGCGCGGAGGGGTTCTGGTAATGCATCAAGGAATAATTCAATGGCTGAACAATTCGACGTCGTCGTCATCGGTGCCGGCCCGGCCGGTTACCACGCTGCCATCCGCGCGGCACAGCTGGGCCTGAAGACCGCCTGCATCGACGCAGCGCTGGGCAAGGACGGCAAGCCGGCCCTGGGCGGCACCTGCCTGCGCGTGGGCTGCATCCCGTCCAAGGCGCTGCTGGATTCCTCGCGCCAGTTCTGGAACATGGGCCACATCTTTGGCGACCATGGCATCAGCTTCAAGGATGCCAAGATCGACGTCGAGGCGATGGTTGGCCGCAAGGACAAGATCGTCAAGCAGTTCACCGGCGGCATCGGCATGCTGTTCAAGGCCAACAAGGTCGCCGCTTACTACGGTTTCGGCGAACTGCAGCCGGGCAACGTGGTCAAGGTCACCCAGCATGACGGTTCCATCGTCGAGCTGAAGGGCACCAACGTGATCATCGCCGCCGGTTCGGATTCGATCGAACTGCCGTTCGCCAAGTTCGACGGCGAGACCATCGTCGACAACGTCGGCGGCCTGGACTTCACCGAAGTGCCGAACCGCCTGGCGGTGATCGGCGCCGGCGTGATCGGCCTGGAACTGGGCAGCGTGTGGAAGCGCCTGGGCGCTGAAGTCACCATCCTGGAAGCTCTGCCGGAGTTCCTGGCCGTGGCCGACGCCGAAGTGGCCAAGACCGCTGCCAAGGAATTCAAGAAGCAGGGCCTGGACATCCGCCTGGGTGCCAAGGTCTCCAAGACCGAGATCACCGGCAAGGGCAAGAAGAAGGAAGTCGTTGTCACCTACACCGACAGCGAAGGCGAAAAGACCCTGACCGTGGACAAGCTGCTGGTGGCCGTTGGCCGTCGCGCCGCCACCAAGGGCCTGCTGGCTGAAGGCACCGGCGTCAAGATCAACGAGCGCGGCCAGATCGAAGTCGACGCGCACTGCCACACCGGCGTCAACGGCGTGTGGGCGGTCGGCGACTGCGTGCGCGGCCCGATGCTGGCGCACAAGGGCTTCGAGGAAGGCATCGCGGTGGCTGAGCTGATCGCCGGCCTGCCGGGCCACGTCAACTTCGACACCATTCCGTGGGTCATCTACACCGAGCCGGAACTGGCCTGGGTCGGCAAGACCGAAGCCCAGCTGAAGGCCGAAGGCATTCCGTACAAGGCCGGCAGCTTCCCGTTCGCCGCCAACGGCCGTGCCGTGGCGATGATCGAGCCGGCAGGTTTCGTGAAGATCCTGGCCCACGCCGAGACCGATCGCATCCTCGGCATGCACCTGGTCGGCGCCAACGTCTCCGAGCTGGTGCACGAAGGCGTGCTGACCATGGAGTTCAGCGGCTCGGCCGATGACCTGGCCCGCATCTGCCACGCCCACCCGTCGCTGTCGGAAGTGATCCACGACGCGGCGATGGCGGTCAGCAAGCGCGCCATCCACAAGGCAAACTGATCGTTCGCTGGTAGTGCCGGCCGCTGGCCGGCACACCCCAGCAATCAGAAGACCCCGCCTCGGCGGGGTTTTTCATTGGCCACGCAGCTCGTCCAGCAGCAGCCGGGTCGCCCGCGATGCCTTTCCGGCATCCGAACTGACAAGACCGAACACCCGTTGGATGAGCGGCCGTAGCGGCATCACCCGCAGGCCATGCCGGTCCTCAGGCAGCGTGGATTCGGGCACCAGCGAAACACCCAGCCCTTCGCGGACCAGTACGCAGGCACTGGCCCAGTCGCGCACGGTCACCCGTACGTCCGCCATTTCCAGGCCAGCGTCACTCATCAGGCGCTGACCATTCACCGTACAGCCGCCCGTTGCAAGGATGAAGGGTTCGCCCGCCAGCTCGCTCAGCGCCACCCCGCCCCCGGTGGCGCGACGCCCCAGCGGATGCGCCTGCGGCAGCACCGCCATCCACTCATCGCTGCCCAGTGCCAGCGGGTCTCGATCAGCAGCGGGGTTCATCACCACCCCGACATCGACCATGCCGGATGCCAGCCAGTGCTCGACCTCCACGTCGGTACCTTCCACGGTCACCACCTCGATGCCCGGGTGACGCCGCCGGAAATCACGCAACAGCGGAGGCAACACGCCCGAGATGATCGAAGGAAAGCTGGCCAGGCGGATGCGGACTCCACTCACCCCGCGGCTGTCGTCGGCCAGCGCGCGAATGGCCTGCAGGCCGCCCAGCATGCTGCGTGCGTGTTCGATCACTCGCCGCCCCAGCGCGGTGATCTCCACCTGACGCCGCTCGCGCACGAAGACCGCAAAGCCCAACGAGGCCTCCAACTGGGCCAGCGCCTGGCTGGCACCGGATTGGCTGATGCCGACGCGATCGGCGCCGCGCGAGATGGTTCCCTCGTCGGCCACCGCAACCAGCAGGCGCCAATGGGCAAGATTCATCATGGCAGGCAGTAGCCCAGCTTATGGCATGGAAATCGAAGATTGATTTTACCGGATACCGCCGGGCCAGCAGACTGCCCTGCATCGGCTGTCCCAGCCGCTCTTCCCTCTCGAGACCGTCCATGAAGCTGTATTACGCGCCCTACACCTGCTCGCTGTCGCCGCATATCGTGCTGCGCGAGCTCGGCCTCCCGTTCGAACTGGTCAAGGTCGACAACGCGACCAGGCAGACCGCCGATGGCCGCGACTTCCGTACGATCAACCGCAAGGGATACGTTGCCGCGCTGGAGCTGGACGACGGCCAGGTGCTGACCGAAGGCCCGGTGATCGTCCAGTTCCTGGCCGACCTGAAACCCGAATGCGCGCTGGCCCCGCCCGTCGGCAGCTGGGAGCGGGTACGGCTGCAGGAATGGTTGAATTTTGTCACCAGCGAAATCCATGCTGGTTCGGCACCGCTGTTCAATGCCGCGCTGCCGGAAGAGGCCAAGGCATTCTTCCGTGCAAAACTCTTCAAGCGCTTCGATCTGCTGCAGGAAACCCTGGCACAACAGGATTTCCTGATGGGTTCAAGCTTCAGCGTGGTCGATGCCTATCTGTTCACGGTGCTTGGCTGGTGCCGCTTCTTCTCCATCGATCTGGCGGCGTGGCCGGCGCTGCCGGCCTACACCCGCAGGGTCAACGCGCGACCGGCCGTGCAGGCAGCGCTTCGAGCCGAGTCGGCATGATGTAAAGCCGCGCCCCCGCCTGGTTTGGCCGTTGTGGAGAGCAGCCGGGCATGGGCTCCGCGCTACACCTTTCCAGCCGGCTTCTTCGGTGGATCGTCGCAGACCTTGTGCTGAACAACCGTATCGCCGGCCTTCCATTCCTTCACCACCCGGCAGCGCTCCCGGGCTTTCGGTGTCGCCGCCGCCGCGGCATCCGCTTCGTCGGCGGCCGCAGTCTGCTGGCGCTCGAGCCAGGCAGACGACGGCGGCACCGCCGGTGTAGCGAGTGCGGGCAGCGCAACCTGCGCCAGCGCGGCCAACAGCAGCGCCCTCATGCGGCCACCGAGCCGCCACCGAGCAGGCGTGCCGGCAGCATGAACAGCGCGCGCAGGAACGCGAACAGCGCCGAGAAGGTGATGCCGACCAGGCGGAACGGCAGGCTCAGCAGCCACACGAACGGCCAGGCGATCAGGGCGAGGATCGCCAGCGGCCAGCACAGCACGAACAGCAGGCACCACACACCGAGCGCGAACAGGGTCTTCATCACGGTCTCCTTGGGGCGGCACCCCGCCGCCTGTGGACACCATGGCGCCCTGCCCTCCCCGGCCGCAAACGATTTGCGACGAAACCCGGGCTGGGGGCGATGAAACCGGTGGTAGGAAAACCGGAGATTCAGGAGGTTGCCGGCCAGCGGCCGGCACTACCGAACGGATTCACACCGGCAGTGCGCCCGGGCGGCCATGGGTCACCTGGAAGCGGGCGGCCGTGCGTACCGGCGCATCCGCACGCAGCACGCTGTCGGCGAAGCGCAGCTCGGCGTCCACGGTCTGCCGGTTCAGCTGCAGCTTCCACCAGCCACGGCGATCACCATCGAAATAGCGGATATGCGGGTTCTGCGGAATTGATGGACCGTAGTACGGGCCATAGGGCGTATCGTCGCCGCCACTGCTGATCGCCGGGGCAATGAACTCGGTGGCCACCACCGGGACATCGGCCGTGTCGAAATCCAGCTTCAGGTCGTTGACGAAGGTGGAATGCCAGTCGCCACCGAGCACGATGGCGTTGCCCTGCCCGCCTGCCTGCAGCGCCTGCAGCAAGCGTTTGCGGGCAGCGGGATAGCCATCCCAGGCGTCGTTCCAGAAACGCTCGCGCGGCGTGCCGCCGTCCAGCCGCAGCTGCGCCATCAGCAGCTGCTGCACCACCACGTTCCAGCGCGTGCCCCGTGCGGCGGCCATCGACTGCGCGAACCACGCTTCCTGGCCTGCACCGAGCATGCTCATACGCGGGTCCAGTGCGGCATCACAGCGTGGTGATTCACCGACGCCACAGGGATTGGCCGGGCGGAACTGGCGGCAGTCGAGCAGGGTCAGCTGTGCCAGATCGCCGTAGCGCAGGCGCCGGTGCACGCGCAGGCCGCCATTGCCGGTCGGCGCGCTGCGCATCGGCAGGTGTTCGTAGAACGCGCGGTAGGCCGCTGCACGGCGCACGATGAAGTCCTCGGTCGACACGCCGGGCTTTTCCGGGTGGATGCCGGAGTAATCGTTCTGCACCTCGTGGTCATCCCAGATCACCGCGAACGCGTGTGCGGCGTGCGCAGCCTGCAGATCCGGATCGAGCTTGTACAGCGCGTACTGGTCACGGTAGCGCTCCAGGCTGACCGTCTCGCCGCTGAAGCGCTCGGCATCCAGCGTGCGCCCGCGTGCGTTCTGCAGCGGGCTGTATTCGTACAGGTAGTCACCGGCATGCAGCACCAGGTCGACATCGCTCTGTGCGATGTCACGCAGCACCGGATAGTAGCCACTGTTCCAGGCCTGGCAGGTGCACAGCGCCAGCCGCAGCTGCCGAAGTTGCATGTCCAGCAGCGGCGCGGTGCGGAAGTGGCCGACCGCGCTTTCCTCATCGCCATCGCAGGCGAATCGATAGTAATAGTCGCGGCCCGGGCGCAGGCCATTGACCTCCACGTGCACCGAATGGGCCAGCTCCGGCACCGCGGCGGCAACGCCACGCTGCACCAGCCGGCGCATGCCCGGGTCTTCAGCCACGAACCAGCGCACCGGCACCGCCCGCGACGGCATGCCGCCGCCGTTGAGCGGGTCCGGGGCCAACCGTGTCCACAACACGGCTCCCTGCGGATCCGGATCGCCGGCGGCAATGCCGAGGGTGAACGGATCACGCCCCAGCCGCGGCCGTGGGCCGGCCGTGGCCAGCCCCGGCATCGCCGCCAGCGCGATCGCCGCCCCCGTGCCCTGCCACGCCATGCGCAGCAGACGACGACGGCTTTCCGGATCGACAGGACCGCGCATCAGAAGCGCACGGTTGCGGTGGCCATCACCTGCCGCGGCGCGCCGACCTGCATGGTCGCCAGGCTGCGGGTCGGGTCGGCGGCGTAGGTGCCGTTGGTGTTGATCGACGACAGGTAGCGCTTGTCGGTGAGGTTGGTCAGGTTCAACGCCACGGTCAGGTTCTGCGCTGGGCCCAGCGTGCCGAAGTCATAGGCCACCGAGGCATTGACCAGCCAGTAGCTCGGCACCGACACATCGTTGGTGTAGGTCACGTAGCGCTTGCCGACATGGTTGGCCGACAGGCGCATGTCCCACGGGCCCGGGGTCCATGCCAGGGTGCTGGCGAACATCCACTCCGGGGTGTCGACGGTCTTCTTGCCGCGCGTCGGCACCACGCCGTTGTTCACGTAGTCGTTGTCGTAGGTGCTGTCATTCCACGACAGCGCGTTGGACCAGGCCAGGTCCTGCATCGGCTTCAGCTGCAGGTTCGCCTCGGCGCCGCGGCTGGTCACCGAACCGACGTTGGAGAACAGCGCCGGGCAGCCGAGGATGCCCACGCATTGGGCGATCGCCAGCAGGCGGTTGTCGAACTTGACGTCGTACACCGCGACCGAGGCTTCATACCCCTGGCCGTAGCCACGCCAGCCCAGTTCGAGCGTACGCGACTGTTCCTGCTTCAGGTTCTTCGCGCTGGCGTCGAACGCGGCCTGCGGCACGTTGAACGGGCTGCCCACGCCCAGCGCATAGGCCGCGATGTTCTTGGCGAACGAACCGAAGATCTCGTTGCCTTCGTTGAGCTTGAAGTTGAAGCCGGCCTGCGGCAGGAAGCCCTTCCTTGCGGTCAGGCTGCTGTTGTTGGCATAGCTGCCCAGCGGCGTGCGCACGCTGGTGCGGGTGTGCGGCGACTTCGCGCCGATGTCGATGGTCAGGCGGTCATCGAACAGGCGGAAGCGGTCCTGCACGTAGAACTGGCGGGTGATGGTGGTGTAGCGCTGGTGCCACACGCGCTGGTCCGGATTGCGCAGGAAGAAGTCGTCGGTGACCGGGCCGTCGATGTAGTAGAAGTTGCGCTGCACGCTGTGGCCGTTGTCCTCGTACCAGAGGCCGGCTTCGAGTTCGTGGCCGCCGACATTCCAGGTGAATGCCGAGGTCACGCCAGTGCGGTCGATCGCGTACTCGGTGGTGCGGATCGAGATCGGGATCTCGCGGCTGGTGCCCGGATTGGACGGATTGGACGGGCTGAACCAGTGGCCCTGGCCACGGTTGCTGTGGTTGTAGACGTTGACCTTCAGCCGCATCGATTCGTTCAGGCCGAAATCACCGGCGATGCTGGACAGGTCATCGTTGCGCAGGCCATGGCCGGAGTAGTACGCATCCCACGGGCTGTTGACGCCGCCGCTGAATCTGCCACGTGCGGCGGCGACCGCGCGATCCCAGTCCGGCGCGTAGTTGTCCCAGTCCCAGCCGAGGCGATCGATCATCTCCAGCGACAGGTCCTGGTAGTCCGCTTCGACGCGCCGCGAGACGTTGAACAACGCGGTGATCTTGCTGTCCGTACCGAAGTTGTAGGTCGCCTTGCTGTTGAACTGTTTCAGCTCCTGCGAGCCCTTGCCCTTCCACTTGTCGCCTTCTGAGTACACACCGGACAGGTAGGCGGCGAAACCCTGGTGCTCACCGGTCTCCAGGCGCGCATAACTGCGCCGCGCACTGTCGCTGCCGAAGCCCTGCGCCAGCACCACGCCGAACTCGGTGGACGGATCGATCGAATAGAACTGGAACACGCCACCGAGGTTGCTGGTGGACGGGGTACCCAGCGCGCCGATACCGGTGGAGACTTCGGCACCGCCGAGGTTCTCGCTGATCACCGCGCGGCTGATGTGCAGGCCGTTGCTGTTGCCATAGGCCATGTTGCCCAGCGGAATGCCATCGAGGGTGTAGCCGAGGCGGTTCTGGTTGAAGCCGCGCAGGCTGATGGTGGTGGACCATTCGTAGGCGCCGGTGGCATCGGCCGATTCGAAATGCACGCCCGGCTTGGTCGCGAGCAGCTTCAGCGGATTGGCGCCGGGCGGCAGCACCTTCATGTCCTCGGCGGTCACGCGCTGCACCTGGCGGGCTTCGCCGCGGCCGATCACCGAGATCGAATCGAGCGTGGTGGCCGACTGCGCGTCGGTGGCGGGAGCGGTTTCAGCAGCGGCCAGCGACGGCAGCGAAGCACAGACCAGCAGGGCCAGCAGGTTGCGGCGAAGCGGAGCGTGGGACGGCATGGGGGCGGATTCCTTGGGCACGCTGGACGCCGAAGGGCGGCGTCGAAAGGGCAGCAGCGGCGGAATCGTAGAAGCGGCGCGTTACATGTCATTTACACGCCACGTACGGAAGTTTGGCGTTGCGGATGGTCTGCCGGCCGTGGGGCGGTTGCCGGCCAGCGGCCGGCACTATGGTTATTCGAACGAACCGACCGAGTCGTGGGCCAGGTTGTCGAAACGCGTGTACTCGCCGAAGAACTTCAGCTTGCACGAGCCGGTCGGGCCACCACGGTGCTTGCCGATGATGATCTCGGCCAGGCCCTTGTCCGGCGAGTTTTCCTTGTTGTAGTAGTCGTCGCGGTAGATGAACACGATCATGTCCGCGTCCTGCTCGATTGCGCCCGATTCGCGAAGGTCGGCCATCACCGGGCGCTTGTCTGTACGCGTTTCCAGCGAGCGGTTGAGCTGGGACAGCGCAATCACCGGCACGTGCAGTTCCTTGGCCAGGCCCTTCAGCGAACGCGAGATTTCCGAGATTTCGGTCGCGCGGTTTTCGCTGTTGCCGGGCACGCTCATCAGCTGCAGGTAGTCGATCACCACCAGGCCCAGGTCGTGCTCGCGCTTGAGCCGGCGGCACTTGGAGCGCAGCACTTCCGGCGACACGCCCGGCGTATCGTCGATGAAGATCTTGGTTTCCTTCAGCATCTTGATCGCACTGGTGACGCGGCTCCAGTCCTCGTCTTCCAGCTGGCCGGTACGCAGGCGCTGCGCGTTGATGCGGCCGTTGGAGGAAATCAGGCGCATCGCCAGCTGCGAGGCCGACATTTCCATCGAGAACACCGCCACGCCCTTCTTCGACTTGATCGCCGCGTACTCGGCGATGTTCAGCGCGAAGGTGGTCTTGCCCATGGCCGGGCGCGCGGCGAGGATGATCAGGTCGGTCGGCTGCAGGCCGGCGGTCATCGCATCGAAGTCGTTGTAGCCGGTCGGCAGGCCGGTGATGTTGCCGCCGTTCTCGAAGCGGTTGCGCAGTTCCTCGAATGCGTCCTTCAGGGCGCCGGGCATCGCCACGAAATCGGTACGGCCACGTGCGCCCTGCTCGGCGATGGCGAACACGCTCTTTTCCGCCGAAGCCAGCAGCTCGCTGCTGTCACGGCCCTCGGGCTGGAAACCGTCGTTGACGATGTCGGTACCGACCTGGATCAGCTGCCGCAGCACCGCCTTGTCACGCACGATCTCGGCGTAGGCCACGATGTTGGCCGCCGACGGCGTAGTGCTGGCCAGCTCGATCAGGTAGGCGCCGTCGCCGACCAGCTCCAGCTTGCCCTGCGATTCGAACCACTCGCCCAGGGTGACCGCGTCGAACGGCCGTTCGCGCTCGGACAGCTCACGGATCGCGCGGTAGATCATCTGGTGATCGCGGCGGTAGAAATCGCCTTCGGTCAGCTGGTCGTTGACCCGGTCATACGCCTCCGGCGCCAGCATCAGGCCACCCAGCACCGCCTGCTCGGCCTCCACCGAATGCGGCGGTACCCGCAGCTGATCGATGCGCGATTCATCGCGATCACGATCAAAACCATCGCCGCGCTCTCTGCGGTTGGAACGGAAGCCGGAACGGGCGGACATGCTGCGGTGTTTCCTGCAAAAGTGGACCAGACGAGTGTAGGCATGCGCCGACCCCGGCGGCCATGGACAAGCCTGTGGATAAGCCGTGGAGAAACGGGGGATATCCGCCGGTGCCTGGCCAGACTGGCGTGGGGGCGTCGCGCTGCCTGCGACGGGTGCCATTGCGGCACCCGAGCAGGCCATTATCGCAGATGGGGGCGACCGCCGCTGGCGTCAATCGCCCTTGACGTGCACCGCGATCAGCGACAGGAACCGGTCCACGTAGCCCTGCAGGAATTTCTGCGTGCCCTCGTTGTGGATCGTGCCGTCGGCATCGATCAGGCCGTCCTTGAAGTGGATGAACGCCTCGGGCTGGCCGAGCACGTGCATGTCGAGGAAGGCCAGGCTGTTGCGCAGGTGCTGCTGGGCCACGGCGGTGCCGATCTGGCCGATGGAGGCGCCGATCACCGCCGCCGGCTTGCCGGCAAATGCACTGTCACCATACGGTCGCGAGCCGATGTCGATGGCGTTCTTCAGCACGCCCGGCACCGACCGGTTGTATTCCGGGGTCACGAACAGCACCGCGTCGGCGGCGCGGACCTGGTCCTTCAGCCGCGTGCCCTGCGGAGGATAGTGTCCATCGAAGTCCTGGTCATACAGCGGCAGGTCGCCGATCTGCACGTACTGGAAGCGTGCTCGCTGGCCGGCGATCTTCTCCAGCGCATGGGCCAGCTTGCGGTTGCAGGAGTCCTTGCGCAGGCTGCCGACGAACACGGCGATGGTGGGGATGGACATCGGGACATACTCCTCACGGTGCGGGACGCCCAGCCTAGTCGCCGGCCCCGTGCGCCCCGGTGAAGATCAGCGGCCGGTCACGCCCGCCCGCACCTGCCGCCAATGCGCCTGCCAGGCCTGGAACATCAGCACGTTCCACAGGTGGGTATGCCACTTGCGCTGGCCGCCGAGGAACTGCTGCCACAGCGGCTGCACCGCCGCCGCCGACAGCACGCCTTCGCGTTCCAATCGAGCCGGCTGCAGCAGATCCTCGGCCCACGGCCGCAGGTCGCCCTTCAGCCAATCGCTGACCGGCGCACCGAAACCGCGCTTGGGCCGGTGCACCATCGACTGCGGCACGTAGCGGCCAAGAACACGCTTGAGCAGCACCTTGCTGGTGGTTTCACTACGCTTGAAGCCCAGCGGCAGCGACCACGCGAACTCGGCCACGCGCCAGTCCAGCAACGGCGCGCGCGCTTCCAGGCTGACCGCCATCGAGGTGCGGTCGACCTTGCACAGCAGGTCATCCGGCAGGTAGGTCACGTAATCGGCCAGCATCATCGCGTCGGCCGGCGTGCCGGCGCCGTGCAGCGGGTCGGCCAGGTCATAGAAGCTGCCCGCCGCCTGCGCCCCCGGTACCGCTGCGGCCGGGTCGCGCCAGCGCGAGATGCGGTTGCGGTACACATCGCCGATACCGCGCGCACCGGACTCGGCCAGCAGTGCGGCCAGGCCGCCCGTGCGCGAGGCCTCGCCCTGCTGCTGCGAACGCGCGCCCATCCAGCGCCGCAGCGGCCCCGGCACGCGGCCCAGCATCTGCCAGTTGCGCAGCGCGCGCACATAACGGGTGTAGCCGAAGAACAGTTCATCGCCGCCGTCACCCGACAGCGCCACCGTCACGCCCTGCCGCGCCAGGCGCGCGACCAGCGCGGTCGGCACCTGCGAGGCATCGGCGAAGGGCTCGTCGAACATCGCCGGCAACTGCGGCACCACCGCCAGCGCGTCGGCACCACTGACGTACAACTCGGTGTGGTCGCAGCCCAGGTGCGTCGCCAGCTCCCTGGCCAGCGGCGCCTCGTCGTGGCCCGAACCGGTGAAACCGATGCTGAAGCTGTGCACCGGCTGCCCGCTCTGGGCCTGCATCAGCGCCGCCACCAGCGACGAATCGGTGCCGCCGGACAGGAACACGCCTACCGGTACGTCGGCCACCATGCGCAGCGCCACCGCATCGCGAAGCAGCGTGTCCAGCTGTTCCTCGGCCTCTTCGATACGGCCCTGGAACGGCGCGGCCAACGCCGCCTGCATGCGCGCGCGCGCATCCCAGAAAGGACGTTGCGCCTGTTCCGGGCGGTGCGCGGACGCACCGGCCGCCACGGTCGCTGCATCCAGGCGCAGCAGGCGGCCCGGCATCAACTTGTAGCAGCGCTGGTGGATGCTGTGCGGCGCCGGAATGTAGTCCAGCCGCAGCAGCAGGGTCAGCGCATCGCGGTCGATGTCGTTGTCGAACGCCGGATGCTGCCACAGCGCCTTCAGTTCGGAACCGAACACCAGCGTGCCGCCGGCCCAGCCGTAGTACAGCGGCTTCTTGCCGACACGGTCACGGGCCAGCCACAGGCACTGTTCCTGCCGGTCCCACAGGGCGATCGCGAACATGCCGTTGCAGCGCTGCAGGGTGTCTTCGATGCCCCACTGCAGGATCGCTGCCAGCAGGACTTCGGTGTCGGAGTGGCCACGGAAGGCATGGCCCAGCGGTTCCAGCTCGGCGCGCAGCGCGGCGAAGTTGTAGACCTCGCCGTTGTAGGCCATCACATAGCGACCGTCGGCCGAGGCCATCGGCTGGTGGCCCAGCGGGGACAGGTCGAGAATGCTCAGGCGGCGGTGCGCCAGCGCGATGCCGGCCCCGGCATCGACCCAGCGGCCACCATCATCCGGCCCGCGGTGGTGCAGTGCCTCGCCCATGGCCAGCACCTGCGCCTGCAGCACCTCGGCCGACGCCACCGGCGCCGGCAACAACATTCCCGCCAATCCACACATGCATCAGGGTTCCTGCGCCAGTTCAAGGGCGGCGCCAATCACTGCATTGTCGCTTGGAAGCCCGAACATTGCTGCCCCCGCCAGCGGGGTATAGGTATCGGCACCGCAGACCCGGCGCAGCGGCAGGTGGCCGAAGCCGGCCTCGACCAGCGCGGTGACCACGCCCTCGCCCACCCCGCCGCTGTGCCGCCCCTCGTCCAGCACCAGCACCCGCCGGGCACTGGCGGCCTGTGTTGCGATGAAGGCGGCATCCAGTGGCACCAGCCAGCGCAGGTCGACCACCCGCACCTGCCAGCCCAGCTGCTGCTCGATCGCGCGCGCCGCACGCAGCGCCATCGGCACGCCGTTGCCATAGGTGAAGACCACCAGGTCCCCGGCGTCGGCGGCGTAGACCCGGCCCTCGCCCGGCACCAGCGCCTGGCCCTGCGCCGGGTAGTCGAACAACCACTGGCCATCGCCCGCTTCGTGCAGGTCCTTGCTCATGTACAGCGCGATCGGCTCAAGGAACACGGCCACCCGCCCATCCACCCGCGCCAGCGCGGCCAGCGTGCGCAGCATCATCACCGCATCGTCGCCGCGCGACGGGCAACCGACCACCAGGCCAGGGATGTCGCGCAGCGCGGTGATCGAGTTGTCGTTGTGGAAATGGCCACCGAAGCCCTTCTGGTAGCCCAGCCCGGCCACCCGCACCAGCATCGGGTTGCGGAACTGGTCGTTGGAGAAGAACTGCAGCGAGCAGGCTTCGCCGCGCACCTGGTCGATGGCGTTGTGCAGATAGGCCAGGTACTGGATTTCCGGGATCGGCAGCATGCCCATGTTGGCCAGGCCCTGGGCCATGCCCAGGATCATGGTTTCGTCCAGCAGGGTGTTGAACACCCGGCGCGGGCCGAACCGGCGCAGCAGGTCCTTGCTGACCGTATACACCCCGCCCTTCTGCGCCACGTCCTCGCCGAACAGCAGGCTCTGCGGGTACTTGGCCAGCAGTTCCTGCAGGCCGTGGTTGATCTGGATCGCCAGATGCCGCGGTGCCTGCCGCTCCGGCAGCGCCTCGGCACCGCCGTACAGGGCCTCGCGCGCTTCGTCGGCAACCTCACGCCGGGCCTCGGCCAGCACCGCCGCCGGCGTGTACGGCGCCAGTGGCGCCATCACGTCCTGCAGCGACTGCAGCTTCGGGCGGCCTTCGGCCTCGGCGGCGGCGGCCATGCAGCGCGCACGCATGGTCTCGTAGGCCACCTCGATGGCGGCGGCATCCATCCAGCCCGACTCCATCGCGATCTGCGCCGAGCGCAGCAACGGGTCCTGTGCCTCGGCCGCGCACAGCTCCGGCAACGCGCGCCATTCCACTTCAAAATCGGTACCGGCATGGCCCATCAGGCGCGTGGTGCGCAGGTGCAGGAAGGTCGGCCGCCGGGTACGCCGGCAGTGCTCCACTGCGGCCTGCACCTGGGCATGGCCAACCGCCAGATCCAGGCCATCGGCGAAGAAATAGTCCAGCCCAGGCTGGCGGCTGAAGCGCTCGGCAATCCAGCCGTCCGGCGTCTTCACCGAGATGCCCAGGCCGTTGTCCTCGCAGACGAACAGGACCGGTGCCGGCAGCTTCTGGTAGGCCGACCACATCGCCGTGTTGAACGCGGTCTGCGCCGTGGCGTGGTTGGCCGAGGCATCACCGAACGAGCACAGCACGATGCTGTCGGCCGGGATCGGCAGCGGCTGCCCCAGCCGCTTGCCACTCTCGATGGCCAGCGCGGTCCCCAGCGCCTTGGGCAGGTGCGAGGCGATCGTCGAGGTCTGCGGCAGCACCCACAACGGCTTGCTGCCCCACACCTTGTGGCGCCCGCCGCTGGCCGGATCATCGGCGCTGGCGGCGAAGGACAGCGCGGCATCACGCAACGGATCGATGCCCGGCACCTGCCGCGAACGCTCGGCCATGAAGGCGCCGGAACGATAGTGCAGGAACGCCGGATCGGTATGCCGGCTGGCGCGTGCCAGCAGCGCGTTGCCCTCATGGCCGGAGGAGCCGATGGTGTAGAAAACCTTGTTCTGCACACGCAGCACGCGTGCCATCAGGTCCAGCTGGCGGCTGGCCAGCTGCGAGTCGAACAGGTCGGCAAAGGCCGCGGCGGTGAGCGTGCTGCCAGGCAGTATCGGTGCATCCGGTGCCGGCCGCTGGCGTGGGGTACCGCGCCAGCCACGTACCGCATCGAGGAAATTGGCGTCGCACACGTCGGCGCGGTTGAGCACGCGCATGCGCGCGGGAATCGGATCTGGAACCACAGCAAACATCGAACACCCTCCGTGTCGTTGTTGCGTTCCGCCGGGCGTGGCCCGGCGCTACCCTGTGGAACTCACGCGGCGTCGAAGCGTGCACGCACCTCGGCGGTCACCGCCGGCATCGGCAGGAAGCGCGGTTGCCCACGCACGCGCTGCAGCCAGGCGCGCACCTCGGGGAACGGCGCCAGGCCGATGCCGCCCTCGCCTGCCACGTCGGTGTAGGCGAACAGCGCGATGTCGGCGATGCCGTACTCGCTGCCGGTGAACCACGGCGCCTGGCGCAGGTGCTGCTCCATCACCGCCAGCGCGGTGGCGGCACGCTCGTGCAGCCTCGGCAGTTCGGCGCGGCGCGGCGAATCGGCGGCCGTCCAGCCACGGATGAAGCGCGCCACGGCCACGCACGGCTCATGCGTGTACTGCTCGAAGAACATCCAGCTCAACGCCTGCGCGCGCTCCCAGCCGTCACTGGGCAGGTACGGCGTGCCTTCGGCCAGCCAGAACAGGATCGCGTTGGACTCGGTCAGCACGCGGCCGTCGTCACGGACGATCAGCGGCACCTTGGCATTCGGGTTCAGCGCAAGGAATTCCGGGGTGTGGGTCTGGCCATGGGCACTGTCCACTTCCACCCAGCGGTAGCGGCTGCCGAGCTGCTCCAGCAGCAGGCGTACCTTGTGGCAATTGCCCGAGACCGACATGCCATGCACCGTCAACGGGACGCGCTCTTCCACCATCGCCTGCTCCATCGGATCCGGCCGGCGGCCGGCTGCGTGCAGTCTGGCAAGCGCGCCGATGATTGCCAAGCGCGGGTGCAGCATGCCCACACGGTAGTGCCGGCCACTGGCCGGCATCCTCGATGCAGCAGGATCCAAGCGATTGCCGGCCAGCGGCCGGCACTACCAGGCAACGCTCAGCGCGCGCGCTTCCTCCACTGCTCGCGTGACTGGCCCCAGATCTGCATCGGCTTGTCGTTGTACGGCGGCGGCAGCTCCCCCATGCGCAGCAGCGTGCTGCCGAGCTTGCGCGCGACCGCCCGCGAGTTGTCGTTGTTCTCGGCAATGGTGTGGATCACCTCGTCCCAGCCCAGCGTATCGAAAGCCCAGTCGATCGCCGCAACTGCCGCTTCCGGCGCATAGCCCCGGCCCCAGCTGGCATGACGGATGCCCCAGCCAACCTCGGTACCGGGCCAGTCCTGCGGTTGCCAGGGCCCCATCCGCCCGATCCATTCGCCGCTCGATTTCTCGATCACGCTGAACATCGAGAAGCCGAACAGCTGCCAGGCGCCGGCCAGGCTGCAGAAGCCGCGCCAGGCCACAGAAGGCGGCTGCACGCCGCCCAGGGTGCGCATGGTTTCCTCGTCGGCGCAGAACGCCAGGTAGGCTTCGTAGTCCTCGCGCAGCAGGGGGCGCAGGACCAGCCGCTCGGTTTCCAGGCGCAGGTCGAAGATGCTCATGCCGGCTCCATGTCGTGGGAAGGGCGACCATGATGGTCGATCCCTGACCCGACGGGATGAATTCCGGCCCGAAAAACGAAACGGGCCGGCATGGCGCCGGCCCGTTGCCTACTGCATGTTGCGCCTGGGCTTACTGGCGCGTGGCTGCGGCAGTGGCACCCGCGGCTGCGGTCTGCGTGACCAGCTGGCCATCGACCACCGGCAGGCGATCGCTGGCCGGCTTGTTGTCCATGCGCACGGTCTTCTCGGCGCCGTCATAGCGATAGGTCACGTTGTAGCCCTTGACCACATCGGTGTTGCCCATGGCAATGCGGTTACCCGGCTTGCTGGCCATGCGCATGGTACCGGTGGTGCCGTCCTCGTTGCGGTAGGTCACGTTGTAACCGGTAACGCGGCTCGACTCGGAGGTGGCAGTCTCGGTGTGGCACTGGCGCTCGGTGCGGTTGACCACGCGGCCACCCACGTGGCGCTTGTCGATCTGGTTGCCGATGAAGCCACCGGCCACCGCGCCGGCCGCGGTTGCGGCCTTCTTGCCGTTGCCGCCGCCGACCTGGTTGCCGAGCAGGCCACCAACCACCGCGCCGACCACGGTACCGCCGACGTTGCCGTCACGCTCCGGCAGGCGCTCCTGCACGGTCACGTCCTGGCAGACTTCGTGCGGGGTCTGGGTGGTGGAGGTCTCGCGCACCGGATCGGTACCGATCACGGTGGCATAGGCCTTCTGCTTCTCGGTGATCGGGTCGACCTTCAGCACGTCGGCGTACTCCAGGCCGCGCGGCGCCGACGGGTCTATCTTGTCACCACGCGCACCGTCGTCAATGGCATTGCCATCGGCCAGGCGCGATTCGGCATTGGGGGTTCCGGCGCTGATGGAATCGGGCGACGTGTCGCCACTCTTCATGAAGGCGGCGGTGGCGATGCCACCGACCAGCAGCGCGCCCGCTGCGACCAGGACAGTTGTAGTTGTGCTTTTCATGACCTGCTCCTTGCGGACCATCCGCAACGTTCTCGGGCCAGATTGCAGCATGGGCTGCCTGAACGGAATCTCCACATTTCCTGCTCATTGCTGTAACCCATTCAGCATCGGGAAATGCTGGGCCCGTGGTAGCGTTTGCATGTTCCCCACGAGGATTCCCGCCATGGCCAACGCGATGCTGCTGCCGGTACTGCAATGGGCGCGCCGGCTGCGCTACCCCACCCTGTTCAAGCTCACGGCCGGCCTGTTCGTGCTGACCTTGTTCATTCCCGACCCGATCCCGTTCGTCGACGAGCTGGTACTGGGCTTCGGCACGCTGCTGCTGGCCAACTGGAAAAGCCGCAACGCCACCCCGCCGCCGCCGCTGGAACAGCGTTGAGTCTGCTGGTCGACAGCCACTGCCATCTGGACGCCAGCGCCTTCGGCCATGACCGCGCTGCGGTGATCGATCGTGCGCAGGCCGCGGGCGTGCGCCAGCAGGTCGTGCCCGCGGTGACCGCCACCAGCTGGCCAACGCTGCGCGAGGTCTGCCGCCAAGCGCCGGGGCTGTACCCGGCCTACGGCCTGCACCCGATGTTCCTGGCCGAGCACCGGCCCGGGCACCTGCCGCTGCTGCGCGAGTGGATCGAACGCGAACGCCCCTGCGCGATCGGCGAATGCGGCCTGGATTTCTTCGTTGAGGGGCTGGATGTCGAGGCGCAGCAGGCCTATTTCATTGGCCAGCTGGAGCTGGCCCGCGAGTTCGATCTTCCGGTGATCGTGCATGCGCGGCGCGCGGTGGACGCGGTGATTGCCGCGATCCGCCGCATCGGTGGCCTGCGCGGCGTGGTGCACAGCTTTTCCGGCAGCCCGGAACAGGCCGCGCAGCTGCACAGGCAGGGTTTCCTGCTGGGCCTGGGCGGCCCGCTGACCTACGATCGCGCGCAGCGCCTGCAGCGACTGGTCCGCCAGATGCCGCTGGAGCAGCTGCTGCTGGAGACCGATGCGCCGGACCAGCCTGATGCCGGCATCCGCGGCCAGCGCAACGAACCGGCACGGCTGGCCGTCATCGCCCGCCATGTGGCGGCGTTGCGTGGAATGGAACTGGATGCGGTGGCACAGGCCACCACCGGAAATGCGCAGCGGTTGTTCGCGCTGCCGGCGATTTAACGGTGCCGGCCGCTGGCCGGCATCCGCACTGATTCAATCATTCGGGCTCTGCCGGCCAGCGGCCGGCACTACCGTCACGCGTCGGCATGGGCCTCGACCACTTCGGCCTTCACCTTCTTCGGTTCCAGCAGCATTTCCAGCGCCTTGCCGACCGCGGCGAAGGCGAACGCGCCGGTGATGTGCGTCGCGGCGCCCAGGCCTGCGCCGCAGTCCAGCTTCAGTGCCGCATCGGCGCCCAGGTTCGGGCGGATGCCGCACACGCTGCCATCGGCCTGCGGGTACTTCACGTTTTCCAATGAATACACCGCCGGCACGCCGAAGTAGCGCTTTGCATTCTTCGGGAAATTGAATTCGCTGCGCAGCTTCTTGCGGATCAGCGCCAGCATCGCATCGTGCTCGGTGCGCGAAACATCACGGATGCGCACCAGGGTCGGATCGGTGCGGCCGCCGGCAGCGCCCACCGTCAGCAGCGGCAGCTTGCGGCGGCGGCACCAGGCGATGGTTTCGACCTTGACCCGGAAGCTGTCGCAGGCGTCGATCACCAGATCGAAACCGCGATCCAGCAGTTCGGCCATGTTGGAGACGGTCAGGAAGGCCTGCACGGCATCGGCTTCGATGTCCGGATTGATCGCGCGGCAGCGCTCGGCCATCGCCTCGGCCTTGTTGCGGCCATAGTTGCCTTCCATCGCCGGCAGCTGCCGGTTGGTGTTGGACACGCAGATGTCATCGGCGTCGATCAGGGTCAGGTGGCCGACCGCCGAACGGGCCAGCGCCTCCACCACCCATGAGCCGACACCGCCCATGCCCACCACCGCCACGCGGCTGCCCTGCAGGCGCTCGAGCGCACCCACGCCATACAGCCGTTCGATGCCGGCGAAGCGTTGTTTGACCTGTTCGTTCATCGGGCTATTTTAACGTGCAGGTGCCGGCGCCTGCAGCGCGCCGGCATCGAACCCACCGTTGCACGCCCGGAGAGCCCGCCATGAACGCCAGCCCGCCCCGTCGCCTGAGCACCGCCCATCGCTACCTGTTCGTACTGTGCCTGGGCCTGCTGATCGGCCTGATCGCAACGGTGATGGTCGGACGCGCCCTGCAGGCCCGCCGCGACCCGTTCCCGGACAGCCTCATGCAGGTGATGCAGCGGCAATCGCAGCTGCTGCAGCAGGCCCAGCAGCAGAACCGCTGCAGCCTGGCCGACAGCGTGCCGCGGCTGCAGGCCATTCGCCTGCTGTCCAACGACCTGGACCTGGCTTTTCCTGGGCTGAAGGACAGTGCGCAGTTCCAGCAGCACGCCAGCCGGCTGCGCGGCAACCTCAACGCTGCGCTGGCTGCGCCCCCCAGCGACTGCACGGCCCTGGCCCAGGTGGTGGATACGCTGCAGGCCGACTGCCGCGCCTGCCATCAGGATTTCCGCTAAGCGCATTCATCCTGCAGCCGGGCAATGCACGCGCGGTTGGCGCCTTGTTCACGTTCGAAAGGGGACGATTCGTCCACCCTGCTGCATGACGCAGTACCACCCAACGCACCCGCCTTCACGGCCAGGAGACGCCCCATGAAGATCCAGCTCATCGCCGCCAGCGCCATCGCTACCCTCGCCCTGGCTGGCTGTGCCACCTCGCCCGGCTACGGCGGTGGTGGTTACAACAATGGCTACAACAATGGCGGCTATGGCAACAACGGCGGCTACAACCAGGGCCGCTGCGCCGACTGCGGCATCGTCACCCGCATCAACACCGTGCAGTCCGGCCGCACCGCGCCCAGCGCCACCGGCGCGATCCTCGGCGGCATCGTCGGTGCCGTGGCCGGCCACGAAATCTCCGACCACACCGGTGGCAGCCGCGGCAACAAGAACATCGCGGCTGCCGCAGGCGCGGTGGGTGGCGCACTGGCCGGCAACCAGATCCAGAAGAACGTCACCAGCGACACCTACGACATCAGCGTGCGCATGGACGATGGCCGCACCATCGTGGTCAACCAGCGTGACCTCGGCGGCATCCGCGAGAACACCTACGTGCGCGTGGTCAACGGCAAGGTCATCCTGCGCTGACCTGCCCCGGGCCGATGGCAAGGAAAAAGGCCCGCTTGCGCGGGCCTTTTTCATGTGACGTTGTACAGCGCGATCAGGTCGGCTGCACGGCGTCGGCCTGCAGGCCCTTCTGGCCCTGCACGACGGTGAAGGTGACCTTCTGGCCTTCCTTCAGGCTCTTGAAGCCCTGGGTCTGGATGGCGCGGAAGTGCACGAACACGTCTTCGCCGTTTTCACGGCTGATGAAGCCGAAGCCCTTTGCATCGTTGAACCACTTGACGGTACCGGTCTCGCGATCAGACATCTCACTAACTCCCTGGTGACTCTCTCTTGTTGTTGGAAACGCCTGTTGGGCGGCTGACAAGCAAGGGGGAAGCGAGGTGCATCGATGCAGCGGATCGGGAAGATCTTGCTTCATCAGGCCACGATCCACGGTGACCTTGCCAAGCTCAGCGACTGCAACTTAACCCGCCCAAAACGAAAAAGCAACTGGCAAAATCTTTCACTGTCAACCCCAAATCGACCACCATACGGGACAGCATGGGACTCTCATTCATCTTATATCTGCTAGCGGTCATTTTTGTCCTTGTCGGCATCGCCGGAATCATCCTTCCAGCCCTTCCCGGCATCCCGCTGGTGTTCATCGGACTGCTGCTGGCGGCCTGGGCTGACGGCTTCGTCCACGTCGGCTGGCCAACCCTGGTGGTACTGGGCGTGCTGACCCTGCTCTCGCTGCTGGTGGACGTGCTGGCCACCGTGGTCGGTGCGCAGCGGGTCGGGGCCAGCCGAAAGGCGCTCTGGGGCACCTTCGTCGGCAGCATCGTCGGCCTGTTCTTCATGCCCATCGGCCTGTTCGCCGGGCCGCTGGTCGGTGCCCTGCTTGGCGAGTACTGGCACACCCGCGAGCTGGGACGCTCGACCAGGGTCGGCCTCGCCACCTGGCTCGGCATCCTGCTCGGTCTGGCGCTGAAGCTGGCGGTGGTGATCGCCATGCTGGGCCTGTTCGCCTTCGCCTGGTTCCTGTGACGGCGCTGCCTTCACGCCCTGCGCACGCGGTGGCCGTGCATAAACCGTGGGGGCTGGCCGCGATCAGGTGCAGCCGCCACACTGTGCGATCCCCGTATTCACCGAAGGGCCTGTTGGAATGACCCTCCCCCCGCTGCTTCCCCGCCTTGCGCCGCTGGCGCTGGCCCTGGCCAGTGCACCGCTGGCGGCGCAGGAGTTCGTGCCCAGCACCGACACCTCGCCCGCTGCCTGCGCGGCCATCACCACCGATGCGGCCCGCCTGGCCTGCTACGACCGCCTGTTCGCGCACACCCCGCAGGCCACTGCGGCTGCCGATGCTGCCGCAGAGGCCGCCGCGCAGGCGCGCCGCGAAGAGCGGCAGACCGCGCGGGTGAGCCAGGGCGAGGAGAAACTGCGCGAACGCGTGAGCGACCTGTTCCGCCCGGCGGCAGCGGACAGTGCGCTGGCCAACGCCGGCCGCGGCTCGCTGCTGGACAGCCGCTGGGAGCTGGCCGAAGACTCCAAGCTCGGCCCGTTCCAGCTGCGGGCCTACAAGCCGGTGTACCTGCTGCCCGCGTTCTGGACCAGCGACCGCAACACCACGCCGCATTCGCCGAACCCGGCCAACACGGTCACCACGCCGCAGGTGCTGGACAGTGCCGAACTGAAGTTCCAGATCAGCTTCAAGACCAAGGTCGCCGAGAACCTGTTCGGCGACAACGGCGACATCTGGGCCGGCTATACCCAGAGCTCGCGCTGGCAGGCCTACAACGGCGAGGATTCGCGCCCGTTCCGCGAAACCAACTACGAACCCGAAGTGATGATGGTGTTCCGCAACGTCTATTCGATCGGTGGCTGGCGCGGGCGCATGACCGGCATCGCCCTGAACCACCAGTCCAACGGCCGCGCCGATCCGCTGTCACGCAGCTGGAACCGGGTGATGCTGAACATCGGCCTGGACCGCGAGAACTGGGCACTGGTGCTGCGCCCGTGGTACCGCATTCCCGAGACCCGCAGCGACGACAACAACCCGGACATCGAGGACTACATGGGCCGCGGCGACGCGACCCTGATCTGGAACCGCAACGGCCACGAGGTCGCGCTGATGGCGCGCCATTCGCTGCGCACCGGCAGCCGCTCGCATGGCGCGCTGCAGCTGGATTACGGCTTCCCGATCAGCAACCTGTTGCGCGGTCATGTGCAGATCTTCGATGGCTACGGCGAAAGCCTGATCGACTACAACCACAAGGCCACCTATGTCGGCGTGGGCGTGTCGCTGCTGGAGTGGTTCTGATGGACGTGACGATCTGGCACAACCCGGCCTGCAGTAATTCACGCGGCGCATTGAAGCTGATCCGCGATGCCGGCTTCGACCCGGTGGTGGTCGAGTACCTGGGCAATCCGCCCGATGTGGCCGCGCTGCGCCAGGTGCTGGCCGCGTCGGGATTGACTGCACGCGAGTTGGTGCGCAGCAAGGAAGCAGCGTTCGCCGAGCTCGGCCTGGAACAAGCCGACGATGCCACCCTGCTCGCTGCAATGGCCGAGCACCCGCGGTTGATCAACCGGCCAGTCGTGCGCACGCCCAAGGGCACGCGGCTGTGCCGCCCACCGGAAACGGTGCTGCAGATCCTGTAACCCGAAAAAGGGGACGGAGGGAATTAAGTCGTTTGTGCACAAGCGACTTAATTCCCTCCGTCCCCTTTTTCGGTTACAGCCAGTCGGTGATGCCTTCGCGGCGATAGACTTCGGCGAACGCCGGACGCGTCTTCATCGAGGTGGCGTGCGCCTTGAGCGTCGGCCAGGTGTCACTGGGCGTGGGCATGTTGCGCGACCAGCGCATCAGCATCACCAGCATGTAGTCGACCACGCAAGGCGTTGCCCCCAACAGATAGGGACCGTGCCCCTGCAGGTGCGTGGCCACCTGCTGCCAGGCCGCTTCCAGGCGCAGCCGTGCCATCTCGCGGCTGGCCTGCACATGGGCCTCGCCGGCCACTTCGTGCGGATAGAACCAGGCCCGATAGGCCGGCTGCAGCGTATTGGCGCACCAGAACATCCAGCGGTAGGCGTCGCCGCGCTGGGGCGTACCCACCGCAGGCAGCAGGCCGGCGTCCGGATGGCGGTCAGCCAGGTACAGCGCGATCGCCGCCGCCTCGGTCAGTACCAGGCCATCAATCATCAGCGTCGGCACCACACCGGCCGGATTCAGCGCCAGGTAGTCCGCCGCCTTGTGCTCGCGCGCGTCGAAATCCAGCAGCACCAGTTCGTGCTCGATGCCCAGCTCGATCAACAGCCAGTGCACGACCAGCGCGGCGGTACTGGTCGAACCATACAGCGTGGTGCCCATGCGGCGGATCCTGTGCGGTTGGATCGGCCGATTATGCGCCCCTGCGCGGGCCGTTGCTCAGCCGCAGCTGCTCATGCAGGTATCCCGCTGTTCACCACAGGACATCATCGGCGCGCGCATCGTACAGTCGTGCGCCTTCAGCTCGCAGGCACGGCGCAGTTCAGGGTTGGCGACGTCCTTGCAGCGCTTGTCCGGCGCGGGTACCACCTGCTGTTCGCAGCTGAACGCACTGTTGCCGGTCCTGTCCTGCGCCATGCAACTGCGATAGCTGGCCTGGCACTGCATGCGGCACTGCGCGGAGGCGGAGAAATCCGCACCTTCATAGGATGGCGCTGTGCTGCAGCCGGCCAGGACCAGCAGGAACACAGCCGCGACGGATCGATGCAGGCGCGTGGGTCCACCCAGTGCAGGGGCAGGCCGACCCTGGCAGACCACGGTTGCTCGTGCAGGCATCGATGCGCGCCCCGCTCAGTACACGGGAACACCGGTGTCGGTGCGGACTTCATTCACGGTGCCGCCACAGGAGAGCAGGCACTGGGCGTACGGAGCATTGCATGAAGGAAGTGCCGGGGAACCGCAGTAGTTGCCGGCACCGTTGCCCCCTTCGCAGTTGTGCCGCTGCTTGTCGTCGGCGATACCACTGCAACGGCTGATGACCCGGCTCTTCTCGCTTTCGCAGCTCCGCTGGTCCGACTCGGCACGGGCGCGGTTGTGGAAGTCGCACGTTACCTTCTGGCTCTCGCAGACCGACGCGCAGATCCTCCCAGCTTCATGGGTTGGCGGCTCGACGAAGTAACGCGGACCACAGGCACTGCACGCCAGCGCAGCGACCAGCAACACGAAAACACGCGACCACTGCAGCACGATGGACTCCCTTCCAATGCATCCGACACCACGTTAACAGAGCACGCCATCCACCGGCAGGCTGCATGCAACAACGGCGCCACAAGGGCGCCGTTGTCCAGACTGGAACGGGAGGCTTACTCCACCACCACCGGAATCTTGCCGATGCGGGCCTGCCACTCGCGCGGGCCGGTCTTGTGCACCGACTCGCCGGTGGAATCGACGGCGACGGTCACCGGCATGTCCTGCACGGTGAACTCGTAGATCGCTTCCATGCCCAGGTCGGCGAAGCCGACCACCTTGGCCGCCTTGATCGCCTTGGACACCAGGTAGGCCGAACCACCGACGGCCATCAGGTAGGCCGACTTGTTGTCACGGATCGCTTCGATCGCCGCCGGGCCGCGCTCGGCCTTGCCGACCATGCCCAGCAGGCCGGTCTGTTCCAGCACCTGGCGGGTGAACTTGTCCATGCGGGTGGCGGTGGTCGGGCCGGCCGGGCCCACCACTTCGTCGCGCACCGGATCGACCGGGCCGACGTAGTAGATGAAGCGGCCCTTCAGGTCGACCGGCAGCTGTTCGCCCTTGTTGAGCATGTCGACCATGCGCTTGTGCGCGGCGTCGCGGCCGGTCAACAGCTTGCCGTTGAGCAGCAGGGTCTGGCCCGGCTTCCAGCTGGCCACGTCTTCCGGCGTGATCGTGTCCAGGTCCACGCGGGTGCCCTTGGACGCGTCATAGGTCAGCTTCGGCCAGTCTTCCAGCGACGGCGGGTCCAGCATCACCGGGCCGCTGCCGTCCAGGGTGAAGTGCGCATGGCGGGTGGCCGCGCAGTTCGGGATCATCGCCACCGGCAGGTTGGCCGCATGGGTTGGGTAATCGTTGATCTTGATGTCCAGCACGGTGGTCAGGCCACCCAGGCCCTGCGCACCGATGCCCAGCGCGTTGACCTTCTCGTACAGCTCCAGGCGCAGCTCTTCGATGCGGTTGGACGCACCACGGGCCTGCAGCTCGGTGATGTCGATCGGTTCCATCAACGCCTCCTTGGCCAGCAGCATCGCCTTTTCAGCGGTGCCACCGATGCCGATGCCCAGCATGCCCGGCGGGCACCAGCCGGCGCCCATGGTCGGCACGGTCTTCAGCACCCAGTCGACGATGGAATCGGACGGGTTGAGCATGGCGAACTTGGTCTTGGCTTCCGAACCACCGCCCTTGGCGGCGACGATCACGTCGACCGTGTTGCCCGGCACCACCTTCACGTTGACCACGCCCGGGGTGTTGTCCTTGGTGTTGATGCGCTTGCCGGCCGGATCGGCCAGCACCGAGGCGCGCAGCTTGTTGTCCGGGTGCATGTAGGCGCGGCGCACGCCTTCATTGGCCATGTCCTCCACGCCCATGGTGGCGTCGTCCCAGCGCACGTCCATGCCGATTTCCAGGAACACGGTGACGATGCCGGTGTCCTGGCAGATCGGACGGTGGCCTTCGGCGCACATCCGCGAGTTGATCAGGATCTGGGCCATCGCCTCCTTCGCGGCCGGCGACTCCTCGCGCTCGTAGGCGGCGGCAAGGTTCTTGATGTAGTCGACCGGGTGGTAGTACGAGATGTACTGCAGCGCGTCGGCGATGGACTGGATGAGGTCTTCCTGCTTGATCGATGTCACGACTTGCTCGCTTGCTGGAGGCTGGCGGGGGTAATCCGCCCATTTTACCCCCTCTGCCACCGGGGGTGCCGTTGTACATTCGTGTCACGTCCCTGCCCGCCGCGGCGTCCTTGCCCATATGAACGCCGAAACCGCCTTCCAGACCCACCGTCCGCGCCTGATGGCCCTGGCCTACCGCCTGCTCGGCAGCCGCGCCGACGCCGAGGATGTGGTCCAGGACGCCTGGCTGCGCTGGTCGGGCGCCGACCCGGCCAGCATCCGCGACGCCGAGGCCTGGCTGGTCACCGCCACCACCCGGCTCGGCCTGGACCGGCTGCGCGCGGCCAAGCGCGAGCGCGTGCACTACGTCGGGCCGTGGCTGGCTGAACCGCTGGCGGTCACGCTGGAGCCGGACCCGGCGCCTGGCCCGGCCCAGCTGCATGCGTTTGCCGATGATGTTTCGGTGGCCTTCCTGACCCTGCTTGAGCAGCTCGGCCCCGAAGAGCGCGCTGCGTTCCTGCTGAAGGAGGCCTTTGATCACGATTACCGCGAGATCGCCGACCTGATCGGCCACAGCGAGGCCAACTGCCGGCAGCTGGTGCACCGCGCGCGGCAACGCCTGCAGGCCGGGCGACCGCGCTTCAATGCCGACCCCAGCCAGCACCGGCAGCTGCTGGCGCGCTTCATGGACGCCTCCCAGCGCGGCGACAGCGAGGCGATCCAGGCCCTGCTGCACGCCAACGCACTGCTGGTTTCCGACGGCGGCGGCGTGGTCACCGCAGCGGTGCGCCCGCTGCTGGGCGCCGAACGCATCGGCCGCCTGTTCTGGGCCATCGCCCGCCGCGGCGCGGCACATCCGGCACGGCTGGGCTACGTCAACGGCGAACCGGCGATCCTGCGCTTCATCGGTGACCGCCTGCATTCAGTCACCACCATCGAAGTGGTCGACGGCCGCATCGCCCAGGTGTACAGCGTGCTGAATCCGGAAAAGCTGCCACGGGTTGTCACGCACGGGGACGCCGCGGCGTCCTGGTAGTGAAAGGCGGCCATCGTGGCCGCCGTGGAGCCCACGATGTCCGACCATGCCTCTCCCCGCGTTCCCTACACCCGCCTGGCCGCCGAGGCCTTCAAGGGCCTGCTGGCCACCAGCAAGGCGGTGCATGACAGCTCGATCGATCCGACCCTGATGGAACTGCTGTTCCTGCGCGTGTCGCAGCTCAACGGCTGCGGCTACTGCATGGACATGCACGGCACCGCGCTGCGCAAGGGCGGCATCGAGCCGCGCAAGCTGGACACCCTGCCGGCATGGCACGAAAGCCGCTTCTTCGATGCCCGCGAGCGTGCCGCGCTGGGCTGGGCCGAGGCGCTGACCCGGTTGACCGACGGGGCGCCATCGCAGGCGGCGTTCGATGCGCTGGCACCGCACTTCGATGAGAAGGGCATCAGCGACCTGAGCATGGGGATTGCGGTGATCAATGCCTGGAACCGGCTGGGCGCGGGTCTGCTGCCGCCGCTGCCGTAACAGGGAGTTCTGCTGGCCGGGCTGCGCCCGGCACCGGCAGAGGCAACAGCCAGAGCAGCGTCAAAAGCTGGTTTCCCGAGGAATGGCGGGGTGGATCAGGCCACAGGGGCCGCTGCAAGTACGTCCATGTAAGCTCGGTCGCCGCATCCATGCGGCTCACGCCCCTGCGACCTGACCCACCCCGCCTTCGACAGATTTCCTGCTGCTGTTGGTAGGTGTCGACCTTGGTCGACACGGTAAATCCACATCATGCGTGGATGCGGAAGGGTCAGAGCCCTTTGCGCCGCAAAGGGATCTGACCCCGGCGCGGCCACACGGCTGCACTGACCCCATCTGCACGTATCAGGCGCGCACAATACGCGCATGCCTGCCACTCCCACCGCTGGCGCCGCCGCCGCGAAGAAACCCAGCCTGCGCCAGCGCTTCAAGGCGATGCGCAACCTGCCGCCGTTCCTGCGCATGGTCTGGCAGACCAGCCCCGCGCTCACCCTGGCCAGCCTCGGCCTGCGCCTGATCCGTGCGCTGCTGCCGGTGGCGATGCTGTACGTCGGCAAGCTGATCATCGACAGCGCCCTGCACCTGAGCCAGCACGATGCCGGCTTCCCACCGCTGGGCGAGGCGCTGGCCAGCGGCATGCTCAACCCACTGCTGGGCCTGCTGGCACTGGAATTCGGCCTGGCCATCGCCTCGGACCTGCTCGGCCGCCTGGTCAGCTATGCCGATGCCCTGCTGTCGGAACTGTTCGCCAACGTCACCAGCATCCGGCTGATGGAACATGCGGCGACATTGGACCTGGAGGACTTCGAGGACCCGGACCTGCAGGACAAACTGGACCGCGCGCGGCGCCAGACCATGGGCCGGATGAACCTGATGAGCCAGCTGTTCGGCCAGGTGCAGGATGCGATCACCGTGGCCAGCCTGGCCATCGGCCTGCTGGTCTACGCGCCGTGGCTGATCCTGCTGCTCGCGCTGGCACTGGTGCCGGCCTTCATCGGCGAATCGCACTTCAACGCGGCCGGCTACAGCTTGAACTTCCAATGGACGCCCGAGCGCCGCCAGCTCGACTACCTGCGCCAGCTCGGTGCCAGTGTGGAAACGGCCAAGGAAGTGAAGATCTACAACCTGCACCGCTTCCTGGTGGAACGCTACCGGCGCCTGTCGGTGGCGCTGTTCCAGGCCAACCGGGCGCTGGCCCGGCGCCGCGCGTTCTGGGGCACGCTGCTGGCCGCACTGGGCACGCTGGGCTACTACACCGCCTACGCCTACATCGCCTGGCGCACGGTGCGCGGCGACTTCTCGATCGGCGACCTGACCTTCCTCGCCGGCAGCTTCCTGCGCCTGCGCCAGCTGCTGGAAGGCCTGCTGATCGGGTTCTCGCAGGTGGCCAGCCAGGCGCTGTACCTGGATGACCTGTTCTCGTTCTTCCAGATCCAGCCGGAAATCCACTCGCGCGAGGGCGCCGTACGCGTGCCGCAGCCGATCCGTCAGGGCTTCGTGTTCGAGAACGTCGGTTTCCGCTATCCCGATGCCGAGCAGTGGGCGGTGCGCCACCTGGATTTCCAGCTTCACGCCGATGAAGTGCTGGCCCTGGTCGGCGAGAACGGTGCCGGCAAGACCACGCTGGTGAAGCTGCTGGCGCGGCTGTACGAACCGGACGAGGGCCGCATCCTGCTCGATGGCCGCGACCTGCGCGACTACGACCTGGACGACCTGCGCGCCAATCTCGGGGTGATCTTCCAGGACTTCGTGCGCTACAACCTCAGCGCCGGCGAGAACATTGGCGTCGGCCAGGTCGAGGCCATGGATGACCAGGCACGCATCGCCGACGCCGCGCGCCGCGGCATGGCCGAGGAAGTGATCGAGGAACTGCCCGGCGGCTACGACCAGCTGATCGGCCGCCGCTTCAAGCAGGGTGTGGACCTGTCCGGTGGCCAATGGCAGAAGATCGCCATTGCCCGCGCGTGGATGCGCAATGCGCAGGTGATGATCCTGGACGAGCCAACGGCAGCGCTGGACGCACGCAGCGAGTTCGAAGTGTTCCAGCGGTTCAGGGAATTGGCGGATAATCGCACTGCCGTACTGATTTCCCACCGTTTCTCCTCGGTACGCATGGCCGATCGCATCCTGGTGCTGGCCGACGGCCGGATCGAGGCCAGCGGCACCCATGAGCAGCTGATGGCACAGGGCGGCCGCTATGCCGAGCTGTTCGAGCTGCAGGCGGCCGGCTACCGCTGAGAACGCCTCTCGTTCCGCCTAATGAGAACCTGTCTCATTTGAGATAGAATCACCCCCGACGACTTTCGATAGATACGCCCATGTCCTCCGCTTTTGGCGCCGAAACGGTGCTTGAGGTCCGTCACTGGACCGATGCCTACTTCAGCTTCACCCTCACCCGCGACAGCGGATTCCGCTTCGAGAACGGCCAGTTCGTGATGATCGGCCTGGAAACCGAGGCGCGGCCGCTGCTGCGCGCGTACTCCATCGCCAGCGCCAACTGGGAAGAGCACCTGGAGTTCTTCAGCATCAAGGTGCAGGACGGCCCGCTGACCTCGCGCCTGCAGCACATCAAGCCGGGCGACAAGGTGCTGGTCGGCAAGAAGCCCACCGGCACCCTGCTGATCAGCGACCTGCACCCCGGCAAGAACCTGTACCTGCTGGGCACCGGCACCGGCATGGCGCCGTGGCTGTCGGTGATCAAGGACCCGGAGACCTACGAGCGCTTCGAGAAGGTGATCCTGTGCCATGGCGTGCGCTACGAAAAGGATCTGGCCTACCGCGATTATTTCGAGAAGGAACTGCGTGAGCACGAGTTCCTGGGCGAGATGATCGGCGACAAGCTGCTGTACTACCCGGCCGTCACCCGCGAGCCGTTCGCCAACCAGGGCCGCCTGACCTCGCTGATGGAAAGCGGTGAGATGCAGCGCACCCTCGGCCTGCCGGAACTGAGCCCGGAGAACGACCGCGCGATGATCTGCGGCAGCCCGCAGATGCTGGCCGACCTGCGCAGCGTGCTGGACGCCCGTGGCTTCCAGGTCTCGCCGCGTATTGGCCAACCGGGCCACTACGTGTTCGAACGCGCCTTCGTCGAGAAATAAGGCAGCAACGGGATTGCCGGCCAGCGGCCGGCACTACCACCCTTCACAGCAGTGCTTCGATTGCGCTGCACAGCTGCTCCGGCGTGGTGGTCGGAGCATGCCGCGACACCACCCTTCCCTTGCGATCGACCAGGAACTTGCTGAAGTTCCATTTGACGCGGGCAATGCCCAGCAGGCCGCGCTTCTCGCGTGACAGCCATGCCCACAGGGGATCGGCGCCGCTGCCGTTGACCTCGATCTTCTCCGACAAGGGGAAGCTGACCGGATAGTCCAGCGAACAGAACTGGCGGATCTGCGCGGCATCACCCGGCTCCTGCGCGCCGAACTGGTTGCACGGAAAGCCGATCACCACCAGGCCGCGCTCGCGGTAGTCCTGCCACAGCTGCTCCAGCCCGGTGTACTGCGGGGTGAAACCGCAACGGCTGGCGACGTTGACCAGCAGCAGCGGACGGCCCTGGAACTGCGCCAGCGCCTGCGGCTGGCCATCGAGGTCACGGAAGCTGAAATCGTAGGTGGTGGTCATGACGGCGGGCCGTGGCGGTGATTGCATGGTACCCGCGCGCGGCCCCGGCAACATGCCTTTTGACACAAGTGCGGGCGCCGCTGGCCGGGTTACCCTCGGGCCCTTGTTTGCCTTACCGGAGTTCCTACCTTGACCACTCGCCTTGCCCTTGCCGTGGCCATGTCCCTCGGCCTTGCCCTGCCCGCCTTCTCGGCCGGCGCCGCCACCCCGGCTGCCAGCACCAATGCCCAGCAGGCCAACCCGTTCTTCGCCGATAGCCCGCTGCCGCTGCACTTCCCGCAGTTCGACAGGATCAAGGACAGCGACTTCGCCCCGGCCTTCGACGCCGGCATGGCGCAGCAGCTGAAGGAAGTGGAGGCGATCGCCAACAACAAGGCCAAGCCGACCTTCGACAACACCATCATCGCCCTGGAAAAGAGCGGTGACATCCTCGACCGCGCGACCACCGTGTTCTTCAGCCTGGTCGGTGCCGACACCAACGACACCCGCAAGAAGCTGCAGGCCGACTACTCGGCCAAGTTCGCCGCGCACAGCGATGCGATCGCGCTGAACGGCAAGCTGTTCGCGCGCATCCAGGCGCTGTATGACACCCGCAGCCAGCTGGGCCTGGACGCCGAAGGCGTGCGCCTGGTCGAGAAGTACTACGACAACTACGTGCGCGCCGGCGCCAAGCTGTCCGAGGCCGACAAGGCCACGCTGAAGGAGATGAACGCCGAGCTGGCCAACCTGGGCACCAAGTTCAGCCAGAACGTGCAGTCGGAAGTGAACGCTTCGGCGATCACCGTCGACGACGTCAAGGAGCTGGCCGGCCTGTCCAAGGAGCAGATCGCTGCCGCCGCCGAAGCCGCCAAGGCCCGTGGCCTGGAAGGCAAGTACGTGATCACCCTGCTCAACACCACCGGCCAGCCGCCGCTGACCAACCTGGCCAATCGCGCCCTGCGCCAGAAGATCTACGAAGCCTCGGTCAGCCGTGGCAGCCGCGGTGGCGAGTTCGACAACACCGCACTGGTCTCGCGCATCATGCAGCTGCGTGCCGACAAGGCCAAGCTGATGGGCTTTGCGAACTTCGCCGCCTACAACCTGACCAACCAGACCGCCAAGACCCCCGAAGCGGTCAACGCGATGCTGGGCAAGCTGGCCCCGGCTGCCGTGGCCAACGCCAAGCGCGAAGCGGCCGACCTGCAGGCGATGATCGACCAGGAACAGAAGGCCGCCGGCAAGAAGACCTTCCAGCTGGAACCGTGGGACTGGGCCTTCTACAGCGAGAAGGTGCGCCAGGCCAAGTACAACTTCGACGAATCGCAGCTGAAGCCGTACTTCGAAATGAAGAACGTGCTGGAAAACGGCGTGTTCTATGCTGCCGGCCAGGAGTTCGGCCTGACCTTCAAGCAGCGTACCGACCTGCCGGTCTACCACGATGACGTCACCGTCTACGACGTGTTCGACGCCGACGGCAGCCAGCTGGCGATCTTCATCTTCGATCCGTATGCGCGCGCCTCCAAGCGTGGCGGTGCGTGGATGAACTCGTATGTCTCGCAGTCCAAGCTGACCGGCTTCAAGCCGGTGGTGGCCAACCACCTGAACATCCCGAAGCCGCCGGCCGGCCAGCCGACCCTGCTGACCTGGGATGAGGTGAACACCACCTTCCACGAGTTCGGCCACGCACTGCACGGCATGTTCTCCAACGTGAAGTACCCGTATTTCTCGGGCACCTCGGTACCGCGCGACTTCGTCGAGTTCCCCTCGCAGGTCAACGAGATGTGGTCGGACAACCCGGCCATCCTGAAGAACTACGCCAAGCACTACCAGAACGGTTCGGCGATGCCGCAGGCACTGCTGGACAAGGTGCTGGCTGCGGCCAAGTTCAACCAGGGCTTTGCCACCACCGAGTACCTGGGTGCGGCAATGCTTGACCAGCGCTGGCACCAGATCGGCGCCGACCAGGTGCCGGCCGCCAAGGACGTGATGGCCTTCGAGCGCGCTGCGCTGGAGAAGGACGGCATCTACTACGCGCCGGTTCCGCCGCGCTACAAGACCCCGTACTTCAGCCACATCATGGGTGGCTACTCGGCCGGCTACTACGCCTACATCTGGTCGGAAGTGCTCGATGCCAACACCCAGAAGTGGTTCAAGGACAACGGCGGCCTCAGCCGCAAGAACGGCGACCACTTCCGCGCCACGCTGCTGTCCAAGGGCGGCAGCGTCGACGCGATGCAGCTGTTCCGCGATTTCGCCGGCCAGGATCCGCAGATCGAACCGCTGCTGGAAAAGCGTGGCCTGACCGGCGCCGGCAACTGATCGCCCGCGCGGTAGCGTGAAACGAGAACCGCCCGGGAGACCGGGCGGTTTTTTCATGCGCCATCCGCGCATGGCATGGATCTACGGGTGGGTGCCGATCGTTGGTCGGCACGATCCTTCCGGGCCATGAACCCCGGCATCGTCCATCCACGCATGGCGTGGATCTACTGGCAGTCATCGCGGCGCGACGTACCCGCCCGGCACGCCTTCCGGCGACAGCACCAGCTGCCACAGCTGCGCGTGCCGGCAGCGGAAAGTCGCCATCGACCCGGCCAGGTAGAAACGCCACATGCGCCGGAAGTGCTCGTCATAGCGCGCATCCAGTCGCGGCCAGGCCGCTTCCACGTTGCGCCGCCACGCCTGCAGGGTCAGGTCGTAATCGGTGCCGAAGTTGTGCCAGTCCTCCAGCACGAAGCGACCTTCGAATGCCTTGCTGATCTGCACCGCCGACGGCAGCATCGAGTTCGGGAAGATGTAGCGCGCGATCCATGGATCGGTACGATGCCGCGAGATGTTGGTGCCGATGGTATGCAGCAGCAGCAACCCGCGTGGCGAGAGGCAGCGCCTGGCCACCTCGAAGAAACTGGAATAGTTCTTGTCACCGACGTGCTCGAACATGCCGATCGAGAAGATCGCATCGAACGGCTCGTCCAGTTCGCGGTAGTCCTGCAGGCGGATCTCGATCGGCAGCCCGACGCACAGCTCACGGGCGAACTCGGCCTGCTCTTTCGAGATGGTCACGCCGACGCCGCTGACACCGTAGCGCTCGGCCGCGAACTTCAGTGCCTCCCCCCAACCGCAGCCGATGTCCAGCACGCGCTGGCCCGGACGCAGGCCCAGCTTGCGGCAGACCAGGTCGAGCTTGGCCTCCTGCGCGGCGTCAAGATCATCGGCAGTGCGCCAGTAGCCGCAGCTGTAGACCAGGCGCGTTCCGAGCATGGCCTGGTACAGGTCATTGCCGAGGTCGTAATGGCGACGACCGACCTCGTAGCTGCCCTGCCCGGCCTGCAGGTTGAACAGGCGCGCCTTCAGCGCATCGGCCACTTCGCGCCAGCCATGCACCCGTTCGTCCAGGTGCGCCTGCATCAGATGGACGAGGAAGTCGTCCAGGACGTTGGCATCCCACCAGCCGTCCATGTAGCTCTCGCCGAGGCCGAGCGAGCCGTGCGCCATGACCCGCGCGAAGAAGCGCGGATCATGCACCTGGATGTCCTGTGGCTGGGTGCCGCCGATGCGGACCCCGGCTTCCTGCAGCAGGCCGGCGACCCGCTCCTGCAACCCTGTATCCACGCCACCTCCTCGACTGCGGTCAACCGCGTGCGAACAGCTCCACGTAGTCCTTGGCCACGTGCGGCAACAGCACCGCCGCCGGTACATCGGCGGTCTGCGTGCCGTCCGAGTATGGACCCACCTGGTAGGGCGGGAAAACAAAGCGCAGCGCGGTGATCTGCCCCTTGTCGTCGGTCAGCGGCTGGAACTGGCTGAAATTGTCGGCCTGCGGGCCGGTACCGTCGGCAATCATGCGCGATGCGTTGCGCAGCGATTCCTGCAGCTGGGCCGGGTCCATGTCCTCGCCGCTGAGGCGGGTGGCCACGCGCTCGCGCAGCTGGTCGGCGACGAAATCGCTGATGGCCTTCCAGCCCTTGGCATCGGCCACCAGCTTTTCGGCGCTGAGCATCTGCTGGTGCTGCGGCAGCCACACGAAGCGTGCCACCAGTGGCTCACCGTGGGCGCCTCCGGTATAGCGGCTGCCATCGGCACTGACCACCACCAGCTGCGGGGTCTCCAGCAGCTTCTCGAAGCTCAGCGACAGCTCGTAGGGCATGGTCGGCTTGTCGTTGCCGAGCCCGTCCAGTGCCTGCTGCAGGTCGCTGCGGGCGCTGGTCGCATAGTCCTGCAGCGCGCGTGCCAGGCCCGGATAACGGTCGATGCCGGCCGGGTAGCTGATGCCCACCACTTCGCGCTCGTTGTTCTCGATCACGTCGCGCAGATCCAGCGGCGCTTCCGTGGCGGGTGTCTCGCCCGCGACCGGGGCCTCGGCGGCGGGGGCCGCGTCGGTCGCCGGTGCCGGCTCGCTCTCACGCTGGCAACCGGCCAGCAACAGCACGCCCACCACGCCGGCCAGCACGCTGCCGCGCAATGGCCGGTTGTTTCCAATCTTCATCGGGATCCCCTGTTCATGTTTGTACATCATCGCCTGCCATGGCTGAAGCGTGGCCCGCCGGCATCAGCCGACGAGCAGGTCGTGATATTCCTCGTGCCGCTGCAGGAAGGCCTCGGCATACGAACACGCCGGCACCACCTTGTATTTCTGCTCGCGGGCGAAACGCAGCGCGACGCGGGTCAGCTCACCGGCAATGCCGCGGCCGGCGATCGGCTCGGGCACTTCGGTGTGGGTGATGACCATGCGCCTGCGCTTGATCTGGTAATCGAGCACCGCCAGCTGTCCTCGGACACGGGCGGTGAAGCGATGGCTGGCCAGGTCGTGTTCGACCTCGTAGGCCAGACCGGGGGGCGTGACCGAAGCCATGGAACTGTCTCCTGCGGCGACTGCGTGGATGGTGCGCAGCCGGGCGCCATGATCGCGTGAAGCCTGAACAGGGGCAAGTGCGGTCCATTCACGTCAGTTTTCGACCCTCAAGCTGGAGGGCGGGCGGCCGCTATCGCCTGTGGAGGGGTACGGCCAGGCTGGCACGGCCCTTGCGACCGTAGACCATGCGCATCACCGCGGAGGCCCCGATGCACCCCAGCGATCCCCATTCCGATACCGACCGTGCCCTGCTGGAGGGCCTGCTGCAGCTGGCAGTGGAAGGGCAGACCGAAGACCAGGATTTCCAGCGCATCGGCGAGGAAGTGTTCGCCCGCCTGCTGGACACCTACGGGCAGCAGACCACGGCCTGAACCGGCCGGGGCGGATCGCTGCCGATCCGCCCCCGTTGCCACCCTCAACCGCCGCCGAGGCGGAAGGTCGGGTTGGAGAGTTCGCGCAGGAAGTGGTTGAAGATGCTCGGCTGCATGGCCAGCATGAAGATCACGCCAAACGCCGCGCCGGCCAGGTGTGCGCTGTGGTTGATGCGATCACCACCGCGCTTGTCCATCCAGATGCTGTAGCCGACGTAGAACGCGGCATAGATGATGGCCGGCGCCGGGATGAAGAACACCAGGATGATCGACCACGGCTTGATCAGGATGAAGGCGAACAGCACCGCCGACACCGCCCCGGATGCACCGAGGCTGAGGTAGTTCGGGTTCTTCTGGTTCTTCAGGTAGCTGGGCAGGATCGAGACCAGCAACGCGCCGATATAGAACGCCGGATAGGTCAGGTAGCTGCCGGTCAGCTCCACCATCACGCTCTCGATGAATCCCCCGAAGAAGAACAGGGTGATCATGTTGAAGATCAGGTGCGACCAGTCGGCGTGGATGAAGCCATAGGTCACCAGCCGGTCGTACTGGCGATGGCGGTCCACGGCGGGCGGCCACAGGATCAGGCGGTCGGCCAGCTTGCGGTTGTTGAACGCCATCCACGAAAGGATGGCGGTGATGGCGATCAACAGCAGATTGACGGGGGTCATGTCAGGCTCAGGCGCTACGGTAGTTGTCGACCATACGATAGCGTTTCGCGTACCAACCGAAGGCCAACGCCGCGATGAAGGCGAAGCCGGCGAAGAAGAACATCAGGAACGCCGCCTCGCTCAGGCCGGTCCCGGCGATCTGGTGGGTCACCGTGTCGTTGCGCACCGCGGCGTTGGACAGCAGCACCCACAGGTTGCCGATGGTGGTGGTCAGGTTCCAGAAGCTCATCACCACGCCCTTCATCGCCTGCGGCGCCTGGCTGTAGGCGAACTCCAGGCCGGTGGCCGAGACCAGTACCTCACCGAAGGTCAGCAGCGCGTACGGCAGGATCTGCCAGAAGATCGACATGGCATTGCCGCCGTCCATCACCACCTGGATGCCACCGATGACGATCCAGGCCAGGCCGCTGAAGGCGATACCGGCGGTCATGCGGCGCAGCGCGGTCGGCTCGAAGCCGAAGCGGCGCAGCGCCGGGTACAGCACCAGGTTGTTGAAGGGAATCAGGATCATCACCAGCAGCGGGTTCAATGCCTGCATCTGCGAGGCGGTGAACCAGCTCGGCATCTGCATCTGCTGGCCCTGCAGGACCCACGTCGAGGCCTTCTGGTCGAACAGCGAGAAGAACGGCGTGGTCAGCGCGAAGATCACCAGCACGCGCAGCACCGAGCGCACGCCTTCCACGGCTTCGGCCGGATGCTGGCCGCGGGCACGGTCCAGCTGCAGCCAGGTGCCGCCGCCGATGCCGGCCAGGATGGCGACCAGCGCAAGGCACAGGCAGATGACGATGCCCAACGAACCGACCAGCCCGAACGAGGCCACGGCCAGCACCAGGCCGAGCGCGGCGATCACCAGGCCCGGACGGCCCTGCCCGGCAACGCGCGCGGTCAGCGCGGTACGCACCACGTTGGCGAACGAATGCGGGTCCTTCGGCGGCAGCGGCACCAGCACGTAGCGCTTGCGGCCCAGCCAGAACACGAAGGTGGCCACGAACATCAGGATGCCCGGGATGCCGAACGCCCACTGCGGGCCCCAGTTCTTCAGCACCAGCGGGATCAGCAGCGAGGCGAACAGCGAGCCGAAGTTGATGATCCAGTAGAAGGCGTCGAAGACGATCTTGGCCAGGTGCTTGTTGCTCTGGTCGAACTGGTCACCCATGAATGAGGCCACCAGCGGCTTGATGCCACCGGCGCCGAGCGCGATCAGGCCGAGGCCAAGGAAGAAGCCTTCGCGGCTGTTCTCGAACAGCGCCAGGCACAGGTGGCCGGCGCAGTAGACCAGGCTGAACCAGAGGATGGTGTGGTACTTGCCGAAGAATTTGTCGGCCAGCCAGCCACCGAGCAGCGGGAAGAAATACACGCCGATCATGAAGCTGTGCATGATGTCCTTGGCTTCACCGGCACGGCCTTCCGCCGTGATTTCCTGCAGCAGCAGCGAGGTGATCAGGAACTGCACCAGGATGTTGCGCATCCCGTAGAAACTGAACCGTTCGCAGGCCTCATTGCCGATGATGTACGGAATCTGGCGCGGCATCCTTCCCTGGCCGGCGATGGGGGCAACTGCGTCGTGGCTCATCCTGTAAGGCATTCCTGCAAAGCGAAAGGCGCAAGGTTACCGGAACCAGGCCTCGCGAAGCACGCTGCAGGGCTGCATGACAACGGTGCCAATCCATGGCAGGCGCTCCTGGCTGTGCCGGAAGTCACGGCACCTGCACGACAAAAGCGTAAACTTATCGTTATGCGCCCCCTCGCCTACGCCCGACTCCTGCTCAGCTGCCTGCTGCTGTTGCCGGCGTTGCAGGCCCAGGCGCGACCGCAGGCGCCGGCCTCGGCCAGCAGCGAGGGCGAGCCCCGGCAACTGACCGTGGCCGCACTGGAACTGCCCAGCCGCGACGATGCGCAATGGAAGCAGCGCCGCGAGCAGGTCGCACAACTGTTGACCGACCTGCAACCGGACGTGATCTCGGTGCAGCAGGTGCTGCAGCAGCAGGGCCGCAATCCGGCCTGCTGGCTGGCCAGCCGGCTGCGCTACAGCTGCGACTTCGTCACCGCCGATCCGCCCAGCCAGCCGCTGCGGCATGGCAATGCCATGCTGACCCGGCTGCCGGTCAATGAGGACGGCGTCACCCTGCTGCATCCACCCGGCACGTTCAGCGCGGCCGGCATGATGCGGCTGAAGCTGGGCCAGGCGCTGGTCAACATCTACGTGGCGCGGCTGCGCCCGGAGCCGGACGAGGCCACCGCGCGCCAGCACCAGACCAACGACCTGATGACCTGGATCGGCGCCACCGCCGAGGGCATGCCGAGCCTGATCGCCGGCGACTTCTCGGCCTCCACCGTGGAACTGGTGCGCAGCACGCCCGGCTTCCAGCCGGCCCGGCGCAATCCTGGCGGCCGCCCGGAACCACCAGCGGCCAGTGGCGGTGGAGCCACCGGCCATGGCCTGGACGTGCTGTTCCAGGTCAAGCATTTCGGCGGCATCCGCCAGCAACCGATCCTGCTGCCGGCCGATGGCGACCTGCCCGGCCTGCGCCTGGGCGTGATGGCAACCCTGCGCCTGCAGGGCGATACGGCCACCGCCGAATAGGTAGTGCCGGCCGCTGGCCGGCTCCTCATCAATCCATCCGGATATGCCAGCAGCCGGCCAGCGGCCGGCACTACCCGCATCCGCAACCGCCATCCCGAAACAGAAAAGGCCGGCTTTCGCCGGCCTTTTCGTTCACCACGCCGCGGCGTGGATCATTCCGATTCCCACCACATCCAGAAGCTGTCCCACAGGCGCTTGAAGAAGCCGGCCTGCTCGACGGCGGCTACGGCCACCAGCGGTGCTTCGGCGATGACCTTGCCATCCAGGGTGACCTTCACGGTACCGACCTGCTGGCCGGCGGTGAACGGTGCCTCCAGGGTCTTGGGCACATCGATGCTCGGCTTCAGATCGTTGTAGCGGCCGCGCGGCACGCTGACCAGCATCGGCTGGGCCACGCCCAGCTGCACCTTGTCGGTGGTGCCCTTCCAGACCTTGTGCTCGGCCACGGCCTTGCCCGGCTCGTACAGGCGGTGGGTCTCGAAGAAGCGGAAGCCCCAGTTCAGCAGGGCCAGGCTGTCATCGGCGCGCTGCTTTTCCGACGCGCCACCCAGCACCACGGCGATCAGGCGCTGGTCACCGCGCTGGGCCGAGCTCATCAGGCAGTAACCGGCCTCGGAGGTGTGGCCGGTCTTGATGCCGTCGACGCTGCCATCGCGCCACAGCAGCAGGTTGCGGTTCGGCTGCTTGATGTTGCCGACCTGGAATTCCTTGATCTTGTTGTACGCGTAGGTTTCCGGGTAGTCGCGCACCATCGCGCGGCCCAGCAGCGCCAGGTCGTAGGCGGTGCTGTGGTGGCCCTGCGCGGTCAGGCCGTGGGCGTTGACGAAGTGCGAGTCCTTCATGCCGATCTTGGCGGCGTAGCTGTTCATCAGCGACGCAAAGGCTTCTTCGCTGCCGGCCACGTGCTCGGCCAGGGCGATCGCGGCGTCGTTGCCGGACTGGATCGCCATGCCCTTTTCCATGTCTTCCAGGCGTGCGGTCTGGTTGACCGGGAAGCCGCTGTAGCTGCCATCGGTACCGGCGCCACCTTCGCGCCAGGCGCGCTCGCTCATCATCACCTGGTCATCCGCACGGACCTTGCCGTTCTTGACCTCGGCGGCGATCACGTAGGACGTCATCACCTTGGTGATGCTGGCCGGGGCCAGCTGCTCGTGGACGTTTTCGCCGGCCAGCACCTGGCCGGTGGCGTAGTCCATCAGCACCCAGGCCTTGGACACGCTCGGCGCCGGGGCCGGCGGAGTGGCGACAGTGGCCGGGGCAGCAGCGGCGGCGGCAGGCGCCGGCGTGGCCGGAGTCGGCAGCGGCGTCTGGGCGGAAGCCAGGCCCACCACCAGGGTGGCGGCCAGGGCAGTGGCGGCGGAACGGAAATTCATTGGACAGCAGGCTCCAGGGGACGGCCGGGAATGGAGGGTGGAACGTAACGGCCATTGTAAGGCCGGGGGAGCACGGGCCGGCAGCACCGGCCCGGGCGGTTCAATCCTTGACGATCTGCGGCGAACCCAGGCCCAGACCGGCGATGCGGCCGACAAGTTCGGCGGCACTGGCATGGTCGCTGGCGGGTACGCGCAGGCGGAACAGGGTGCGGCCACCGGCCGCGATGTCGCTGATGGTGGCGCCGACGATGCCTGCGGCATTGAGCTGGCCCATCGCGCGGTTGGCGTTGTCGCGGTTGGAGAAGCTGGCGACCTGCACCATCACTGCGCCGACCACCTGCTGCGACAGGCTGGGCACCGTCGGGGCGGGACGTACCGGGGCCGGCGCAGCCGCACGCGGTGCCGCGCTGGCCACTGCAACCGGTGCCGGTGCGGTGCTGCGCACCGGCAGTGCGCTCGGCGGCAGGCTGCTGACCGCCACGTCCGGCGCGGTGCTGGCTACGCCCTGGGTGGTGGCCGGCTGGCCGCGTGCCGGCATGCCGTCGGCCGGCAGACGCTGGACCAGGCGATCGATGTCGCTGTCGGCGGCGACCCGCGCCGCCGGTGCCGGTCGTGCACTGGCCACGGCGGTAGCGGCGGCTGCTTCGGCGGCGCGGCGCTCGCGACGCGACGGCTTCTGCGCCAGCAGGTTGCTCTCGCCCGGCTGCAGTGCGCGCACTTCGACATTGCCGGTGCCGCGCTGGGTGATGCCCAGGCGCACGGCGGCGGCATAGCTCAGGTCAACCACGCGGCCATCATGGAACGGGCCACGGTCGTTGACGCGCACGATCACCGACTCGCCGTTGTCGAGGTTGGTCACGCGGGCGAAGCTGGGCAGTGGCAGCGTCTTGTGCGCGGCGGTGAACTGGTACATGTCGTAGACCTCACGGTTGGAGGTCAGGCGGCCATGGAACTTGGCGCCGTAGTACGACGCGGTGCCGCGCTCGACGTAGTTGCGGGTGTCGTCAAGCACGTTGTACGACTTGCCCAGCACCACGTACGGCGACTTGTTGCCGATCGCCGAGCGTTCCTCGGCGGTCACTTCCGGCTCGGGAATGCAGGCCACGTTGGGAATGTAGTCCGGCGTGCTGTCGCGCACGCCCGGTTTGTACAGGCCACCGGCGGTGTAGTTGCCGCGGGTGCTCAGGTCTTCCTTGGCCGCCGCGTACGGGGAACCGTCTGGGCAATGCGCCGGGCGCGATCCGCGGCCCTGCACCAGCGTGCCGCTGGACTTGCCACCATGGCCGGCCGTGGCCGGCTTCTTCGGCGCGCTGCTGCAGGCCGCCAGCGCGAGGACGATCAAGCCTGGGGCCAACCATCTGATGTTCATGCCGGGGGCAGCTCCTGTCCGGCGATGGCCTGGGACAACTGGAACACGGCCATCGCGTACATCTTCGAGAGGTTGTAGCGGGTGATCGCGTAGTAGTTCTGGAAGCCCAGCCAGTACTGCTTGCCGGTGCTGCCTTCAAGCGTGATCGGGGTAGCGGTGGCACCGGGCTGCACCGGCGCGCTCGGCTGGTAGCCACGCTGCGCCAGGTCGGCCAGCGACCAGGTGGGCATCCACTCGGTCGGGTTGAACGCCTCGCGCCCCGGCGCCAGCGTGGCCGGCACGGCGACCTGGCCGCCACGCACCCAGCCGCCCTTCTTCACGAAGTAGTTGGCGATGGACGAGAACACGTCGTCATAGCTGTTGAACAGGTCACGGCGGCCATCGCCGTTGCCGTCCACCGCGTAATCGAGATAGCTGGACGGCATGAACTGGCCCATGCCCATCGCACCGGCATAGCTGCCCTTGAGCGTGGTGATGTCCAGCTTCTCTTCGCGGCCCAGCTCGAACAGCTTGGCCAGTTCGTCGCGGAAGAACAGCTCGCGGCGCACTTCGCGTTCCAGCTTGGCCGGGTCGCCGCTACGCGGGTAGTAGAACGCCAGCGTGTACAGCGCATCCAGCACGCGATGGCTGCCGGCATTCTTGCCGTAACTGGTTTCCACGCCGATGATCGCCACGATCACTTCGGCCGGCACGCCAGTACGCTGCTGCACGCGATCAAGCTCGGCGCGATGCTGCGCCAGGAACGCGCGGCCACCATCGATGCGCGCCTTGCTGATGAACATCGGCCGGTACTCGTTCCACGGCTTGACCCGTTCGGCCGGGCGCGACATGGCGGCGATGATCGGCTGGCGCACCTGCGCCTGGTCGAGCACGCTGCTGATCTGCTCCGGCTTCAGGCCATAGCGCTTGGCGGTATCGGCAATGAAGCGGGCCCGCGCGACCTCGAACGGCACCGGGGTGAGATCGACCGGTGGTGCGGTGGCCGCAGTGGCTTCGGGCGCGGCCTCGGCCGGGCCATGGGCCTTGCTGGCGGGCTGGCGCGGCGTACTGCTGGCCTGGGGCGAAGACGGTGGGGACTTCGGCTGGGTCGCGCAGGCGACCAGGCCGAGGGTGAGCATGCAGGCCAGAGTGCGTCGAATCATCGTCGCAGGTTAGCAGGTCATGGATGAATTAAAACCCCTAACACCATGAATCACAACGATTTGCCCGCGTTCAGCGGGAAATGTGAAGACGTCGTGATCGACCCACCCCATTCAGATAGAGGTTGCCGGTTGCGCCCCCATCCCCGCAGACGCAACCGGCGACCGGATCCGGTCGGTACCTTGCGCGGCTGCCGCTCCCCAGTGGCAGTACCCCGCGCTCCCTGTACCCGTTGGATCAGTACTGCTTCCCGCCCGACGCCCCCTCGCGCTGCAACGATTGACGGCGCGCCGTGCCGAACGGGCCGCCATTGTGCAGGCCGATTACGACAAGTCCATTGATCAGGATCAACGCAGCGTAAAAGTGTGAACCGGATAACATTTTTTATGGACTTCGGTCAGTGGCAATGCAGCTGCGGACTGCTGTGAGAACGCTTCCACAAGGGACGTTGCGCAGAGTCAGGAAATTTCCAGCCAACGGCTCAGCCCCTCGTGGGTGGGGTTGGTCGCTGAAAGCAAAAGCTGCGAGTGGGTCGGTCGGGTCGGGTACGCGGGGGACGCCGTGAATCCGTCCCTGGAGGCTTGGCAGCCGCATCCATGCGGCTGACTGATCTGGCTCCCTGAAAACGGACGCCATGAAGCCGTGTCAGGCGGCAGCCCGGAGCTGCCGGGCGTAGTTGTTAGGAGAGTGGTAGCCCAGCGCCGAGTGTAGCCGGGCTGGATTGTAGAAGCCGTGGATGTAAGCAGCGATGGACTGGCTGGCTTGTTCCTTACTGGCGTAAGGCTCGGCAGCCTCTTCTGTCTTGAGCGTCGCAAAGAAGCTCTCGGCCAAGGCGTTGTCCCAGCAATTGCCAGGCCGGCTCATGCTTTGGACCACGTCATGGGACTGCAGCAGCTGGCGAAACTCGTTCCCCCAGTACTGCCCGCCACGATCGGAATGGAAGATCAGGCCAGGTCGTTGTGGATGCAGAGCCCAGGCATTGGCAAATGCTTTCACTACCAGTTCTTCAGTCAAGCGCTTGGAAACGCTGTAGCCCAGCACCTGCCGGGTCTGGACGCTGATGACCACGGCCAGATGCAGCCATCCCTGGCGGGTGGGGACATACGTGATATCCCCGACCCACGCCGTCGGTCCGGTTCCGGGGGCAAATTGCCGATCCAGCAGGTTGGGGGCGAGCTGAGATGAGCCGCCGGAGGATTTGGGCCGGAATCGGCCTTTGGTCTTGCCCTGGATTCGCTCCTCGGCCATTAACCGTGCCACGCGCTTGTGGCCGACTAGATGATTCCTGGCTCGTAAGGCCCTGACCAGCCGACGCCGCCCATAACTGCGTTTGCTGGCCACATGGATGGCCCGAAGCTCGGTACGAAGGGCCGAATCGACATCGCACGTTTGGGCACACTGGCGGCGCAGGTAGTCATGGAATCCAGAGACAGAAACCCCGAGAAGCCGACACAGCAACCTGGTCGGGTAGCGAGTCCTTTGACTGGCGACGAAGGCGTACCTCACTTGGACTCTCTGGCAAAGAACGCCGCCGCTTTTTTTAGGATTTCCCGCTCCATCTTCAGATTGGCGTTCTCGGCCCGAAGGCGGCTGATCTCGCTTTCCAGATCAGTGGCCGGCCTGCGGGCCTCAGAGGTCAACGACCGGCCAGCACGGACCGCGTCAATCCAATTTGCCAGCGTTTTGACGGACATTTCCAATTGGCGGGCCGCTGCGGCTGGGCCGAGCGACTCGGCCAGCTCCACGGCTTGGTGCTTGAACTCATCGGTGTAGCTACGACGGGTGATACGGGACATAAGGGACCTCCCAGTGCGATCAAAGTATCGCTTCTTGGCGTCCGCCCACGGGGAGCCAGATCACACACCCCCGCGTACCCAACCCGACCGCCCTCTGACAGATTTCGGTGGCCTGCCACCCACGGAGAAGAAAAGAAGATCAAAAGCGGGTCGCGCGCTGCGCTTGCTTGTGAGCCGAGCATGGCTCGGCTCTACACAAGGCAATGAAGCGATCCGCCAGGCCGCTTTTGCTTTTGATCTTCTTTTTCTTTTTCGTGGGTGGACGCGCCCGAAAACTGTCAGGGGGCGGGCGCGGTGGGTCCGCGGGACCGTTGGCGCCATGGATGGCGCCATCGAGCCCCCAGGGACGGGTTTACGGCGTGTCCCGCGAACCCACCGCGCCCGCCCCAATTACATGACCCGCGTTACGCGCCCACCCACGAGGGGCTGTGCCGTTGGCTGGAATCCCTATCCCCCGTGCACCGGCCGGTGCCCGCGCACCGCCATCACCAACCCGATACCGGCCAACAGCGAAACCGCCGATGTCCCGCCATAGCTGATCAACGGCATCGGTATGCCCACCACCGGCAGCAGGCCGGAAATCATTCCACCGTTCACCAGGACATAGACGAAGAACGCCAGCCCCAGGCTGCCGGCCAGCAACCGTGCGTGCGTGTCGCGTGCGTGCACCGCGATCCACAGGCAGCGCCCGACCACGAACAGGTAAAGCGCAAACACCGTCGCCACGCCGATCCAGCCGAACTCTTCGGCCAACACTGAAAACGCGAAGTCGGTCGTGTATTCGGGCAGGAAATCCAGCGTGGCCTGCGTGCCCTGCCCCCAGCCGCGGCCCTGCCATCCACCGGAACCGATCGCGATGCGCGACTGCAGGATGTTCCAGCCGGTGCCGAGCGGGTCCGCCGCCGGGTCGAGGAAGGTCAGCACGCGGTCCTTCTGGTACTGCCGCAGCAGGCCGAACCACGCCAGCGGTGCGGCCAGCGCCAGCCCGGTCGCGCCAGTGGCGACCCAGCCCCAATGCAGGCCGGCCAGCAACAACGCAAACACGCCGCTGGCGGTGACCAGCGTGGCGGTGCCCAGGTTGGGCTGCATCAGGATCAGTACCGCGGGAACTCCGATCAGCACCGCGGCGGTCAGCACCGTGCGTGGCGACGGTGGCAGCGGCTGCCGGTGCAGGTACCAGGCCATCATCAGCGGCAGGCTGAGCTTGAGCAGCTCGGACGGCTGCAGGTAGAACACACCCAGGTTGAGCCAGCGCTGCCCGTACTTGCCGGTACCGATCACGTACACCGCCATCAGCGGCAGCATCGACAGCGCATACAACGCCGGTGTCCACGCGCGCAGGCGCAGCAGCGTAACCCGCGACAGCAGCCACATTGCCAGCAGGCCACCGGCAAAGCGCGCGGCCTGCCCGGCCACCGGGCCGGACACGCTGTGCAGCACCGCCAGGCCGGCGCCCATCAGGATCAACAGCGCAACCAGCAACGGCAGGTCGATCGTGCGCACTGCCTCACGGCAGCCGCCAAACAGTCGTTTCCATTCCACGCGGGTACGCTAGCAATGCGCGCTTGCGCGAAGCTGTCATGCGGCAGCTGCATTTGTAGAGTCGAGCCGTGCTCGACTGCCTTTCATGCAGCAACAGAAGCAGTCGAGCAAGCTCGACTCTACGAAGGCGGCGGAGCCGGGCTCAGCCGTAGCCGCCGTGTACCGGGTTGTGGCTGCGCACTGCCATCACCAGCCCGAAGCCGGCCAGCAGCGATACCGCCGAGGTGCCGCCGTAGCTGATCAGTGGCATCGGCACGCCCACCACCGGCAGCAGGCCGGAAATCATCCCGCCGTTGACCAGCACGTACACGAAGAACGCCAGGCCGGTGGCACCGGCCAGCAGCCGCGAATAGGAATCGCGCGACTGGCTGGCAATCCACAGGCAGCGCCCGATCACCACCAGGTACAGCGCCAGCACGGTGGCAACGCCGATCCAGCCGAATTCCTCGCTCAGCACCGAGAACGCGAAGTCGGTGGTCTGCTCGGGAATGAAGTTCAGGTGCGACTGCGAGCCCTCGCCCCAGCCCTTGCCGTCGAAGCCGCCGGAACCGATCGCGATCTTCGACTGGATGATGTTCCAGCCCGCGCCCAGCGCATCCATCTCCGGGTCCAGGAACATCATGATGCGGTCCTTCTGGTACGGCCGCAGCAACCAGAACCAGGCCAGCGGCGCGACCGCAGCCACGCCCCCCACGCCCAGGCCGACCCACCACCACGGCAGGCCCGCCAGCAGCAGCACGAACACACCACTGGCAGCGATCAGCACGCCGGTGCCGAAGTCCGGCTGCAGCATCACCAGCCCGGTCGGTACGCCGATGATCACCAGCGCCACCAGCACGGTGTTGAAGCGCGGCGGCAGCGGCATCCGGTGCAGGTACCAGGCCACCATCATCGGCAGGCTGACCTTCAGCAGCTCGGCCGGCTGCAGGTAGAAGAACTTCAGGTCCAGCCACTGCCGTCCGTACTTGCCGGTGCCGAGTACGAACACCGCCAGCAGCGGAATCATCGAGATTGCGTAGATGAGCGGGGTCGCAGAGCGGATGCGCAGGATCGGCACCCGCGAGATGCCCCACAGTGCGGCCATGCCCACCGCGAAACGCGCCCCCTGGGCCATCACCAGGCCGTCGCCACCGGCGCTCTTCAACGTGGCCAGGCCGATTACCATCAACGCGCCCAGCGCCAGGCACAACACCCAGTCCAGCGTGCTGAAGAAGCGGCGCAGCATGTCGCCGGCCCAGCGCAGGAACACCTTCATCGTGCGGGCTCCGCAGAGGTCGGGCGCGGCGTGGCCGGCAGCGCGGCGGCGGCCGGTGTACCCGGCGGCGGTGCCGGAGCCGGCGCGGGTGCCGGTTCGGGCGCGGGCACGCCGACCAGCACCGGGTGCTCGGCCAGCTGCACGGCGGCAAGATCACCCGCCTGGCGCGCGCCGGCATCTTCGTTGTCGAACGCGGTGGCGCCGATGGCGGTGGTACCGCGCTCGCTGTCCAGCGGCTGCATGCCTTCAGGCATCTTGCCCAGCAGATAGGCGTCGAACACCTTGCGTGCGATCGGCGCGGCTGCCGAACCACCATAGCCGCCGCCCTCCACCGCCACCGCGATCGCGATCACCGGGTTGTCGACCGGCGCGAAGCCGACGAACAGCGCGCGGTGGCGCAGGTGCATCGGCAGGCTCTTCGGATTCACGGCGGCTGTGCCCTTGCGGCTGATGACCTGCGCGGTACCGGTCTTGCCGGCCATCACGTACGGCGCACCGACCGCAACACGCCAACCGCTGCCGCCGGGCCGCATGGTCGCCATCATGCCCTCGCGCACGGCCTGCAGGTTGCTGGGGTTGGGGCTGACCGGCTTGATCTCGCCGGGCGACGTCGCCGCCCAGTCGCTGTCGAAGCCGTCGCGCTGCTGGATCACCAGGTGCGGGGTGCGCAACTGGCCGTCGGCCAGCGCGCTGACGCCACGCGCCAGCTGCAGCGGGGTGACCTTCCAGTCGCCCTGGCCGATGCTGATGTTGACCGTATCGCCGGGGTACCAGGCCTCCTTGCGGGTCTTCCGCTTGTAGGCCGGCGACGGCAGGATGCCGCCGATCTCGCCGGTCAGGTCGATGCCGGTCGGCTGGCCAAAGCCGTAGTACTCCATGTAGTGGTCGAAGCGCTCGATGCCCAGGTCCAGCGCCAGCTTGTAGTAGTAGGTATTGACCGACTCGGCGATGGACTTGCGCAGATCGGTCCAGCCGTGGCCGCCGCGGTGGGCGTCACCCCAGCCGCGCGAGGTGCCGGGCAGGTAGAACATGCCGGTGGACAGCACCTTGTCTTCCGGGCGGCGCACGCCCGAATCCAGGCCGGCCAGGCCGATCAGCGGCTTCAACGTGGAACCGGGGGCGACGCCACCGAGCACCAGGCGGTTGAACTGCGGCCGCGACGGGTTCTCGTTCAGCGCCTTGAAGTCGGCATGCGAGATGCCGTTGACGAACAGGTTGGGGTCGTAGGACGGCAGGCTGACCATCGCCAGCACTTCGCCGGTACGCGGGTCCATCGCCACCGCCGAGCCTTCCTGGTCGCCGAAGGCGGCGACCATGGCGCGCTGCAGGTCGGCGTCGATCGACAGCCGCAGGTCGGCACCGGACTGCGCGGCGACGCGGCCGATGGTGCGGATCGCACGGCCCTGCACGTTGGTTTCGACCTGCTCGTAGCCGACCTTGCCGCGCAGCTGCTGCTCGTAATAGCGCTCCAGGCCGGACTTGCCGATGTGGGTCAGCGCCGCATTGCCTTCACCGAGGATCTCCAGATCCTTGTCATCGACGCGGCCGACGTAGCCGATGATGTGCGCGAACAGATCGCCGTAGGGGTAGCGGCGGGTCAGGTAGGGCTCCAGCTCGACGCCGGGGAAGCGCCAGCGGTCGACGGCGAAGCGCGCCATCTCCTCGTCGCTCATGCGCAGCTTCAGCGTGACCGGCAGGAACTTGCGGCGCGCCTTGCGCGACTTGTTGAACGCTTCCAGTTCTTCCGGGCTGATGCTGATGATCTTCGCCAGCCCTTCGAGGGTGGCGTCCATGTCCTTGACCTTGTCCGGGGTCACGTCCAGGCGGAAGGCCGGTACGTTCTCGGCCAGCAGGCGGCCGTTGCGGTCGTAGATCATGCCGCGCCCGGGCACCACCGGCCGCGGCTTGATGCGGTTGGCCTCCGAGCGCGTGGCGTAGACGTCGTGGTCCAGCACCTGCAGCTTGAAGTACCAGCCGCCCAGGCCCAGCAGGCAGACCAGCACGCCCAGGAAACCCAGCGCCGCGCGACGGCGGAACTGTTCGGCTTCGGCGTGCGGGTTCTTGACCTGGCGGCGCGGAATCATGGCTCAGCGCCCGCGCTTGCCGAAGCGCACCGCGTCCAGCAGCACGAACACCAGCGGCCACAGGCCCATGCCCAGCAGCGGCGCCCACCAGTACGACCACGGCAGGGTCGGCTCACCCACCAGGATGTGGACCAGCGCGCTGACGATGCGGTCGTTGAACAGCAGGCCGCCGATGGCCAGCATCTGCTGCGACATCGGGAAGAAGCGGATGCGGGCACGGAAGCGCTGCAGGATGAAGGCCAGCATCACCAGCCGCAGCGCCTGTTCACCGAGCACGCCGCCGTATAGCAGGTCGGCGATCACGCCACTGGCGAAGGCGACGCCCAGGCCGACGCGTTCGGGCGCTTCGATCACCCAGTACGCCAGTACCAGCGCCAGCCAGTACGGGCGCAGCGGCTGCAGCAGCGCCGGCAGCGGCAGCAGGCCCAGCAGCAGCGCCACCACCAGGCTGGCCGGCAGCACCCACGGGTTGTCGCGCAGACGGCTCATCGCTGCGCCTCCGGCGTGATCGGTTGCCGGCCAGCGGCCGGCACTACCGTGGACCTGGCTGGGGGAAAGCCCCCCTCTTGTTGAGGGGGGCGCGCCGAAGGCGTGGGGGTAAGGTGGGATGCGGGGGCAACAGTCCTCGTTTGCAACGAGGGCTGTTGCCGGCCAGCGGCCGGCACTACCGGAGCACTGGCCGGAGCCGGCGTCGTTGTGGCTGGCGCAGGCGCGGTGGCACCCGTGGCCGGGCCGCCCGGCGCGGTGGCTTCCAGCTGCAGGCGCAGTTCCGGCGGAATCCGGATCGCCGCGCCCGGGCGCAGCAGCAGCACGTCGCGGCCGCGGTCGAGCTGGGCCGCCGGCTTCAGTTCGCCGACCAGGAAGGCATGGGTATCGTCCGGACGCAGGGCGGTGATGGTGCCGACCGGGAAGCCGGCCGGGAAGCGGCCACCCAGACCGGAAGTCACGATCTCATCGCCCACTTCCACACCAGCGCTGAGCGGAATGTCGCGCAGTTCCAGTTTGTCGCCGCGGCCGTAGACGATCAGGCGCACGCCGTTGCGGGCCACGGTGACCGGTACCGCGTGGTCGGGGTCGGTCAGCAGCAGCACGGTGGAGGTGCCCCCGGTGACGCTGATCACCTGGCCCATCAGGCCGCCGGCATCGATCACCGCCTGCCCGACATGCACGCCTTCGCGGCTGCCGGCGTCGAGCACCAGCCGCTGCTTCACCGGGTCCAGGTCGATGTCCAGCACCGGTGCCAGCTGCACATCCAGGCCACTGCGCTCGGCCACGTTCAGCAGTTCGCGCAGCTGGGCGTTGTCCAGCGCGGCGGTCTGCAGGCGGGTCAGGCGCGCGTTGGCCAGCAGCAGCTGGTTGCGCAGTTCACGATTCTCGTTGACCAGCTGGCCATGGCTGGCCGCCGAATCCTTGACCTGGTTGCCGAGCTTGCCCGGCAGGCCCGCCAGCGCCCACACCGGCTGCACCAGGCTGTTGGCCTGCCCGCGCAGCTGCGCGAGCCAGCCGGCCTGGTCGTCAAGCACGATCAGGGTGATGGCCAGTGCGAGATAAGCCAGCAGCCGCAACGGGCTGGCGGCATCACCGGATCGGGAAGCGACGGGAGGTCCGGCGTAGGGCGGCACGGCAACGATTCAACTGGCAGAAGGCGGAAGGGAAACACGCGGGCGCCCCGCCGGTGCCGGCCCACCCTCATGGCGGGCCGCACCCCGGAGGGGCGCTGCGGGCGCAGGCAGCCGGGACGGCTTACTCCGGCGCAAAGAACTCGTTGCCGTGCATGTCGACCAGCTCCAGCGCACGGCCACCGCCGCGGGCCACGCAGGTCAGCGGGTCGTCGGCCACCTGCACGTGCAGGCCGGTTTCCTCGGAGATCAGGCGGTCCAGGTCGCGCAGCAGGGCGCCACCACCGGTCAGCACGATGCCGCGCTCGGCGACGTCGGCGCACAGTTCCGGCGGGGTCTGCTCCAGCGCCAGCTTGACCGCGCTGACGATGCCCGACAGCGGCTCGTGCAGGGCCTCGAGCACCTCGTTGGAACTGATCTTGATCATCTTCGGCACGCCCTCGGCGAGGTTGCGGCCGGAGATTTCCATCTCGATCACTTCCGCCTGCGGGTAGGCGCAGCCCAGCTCGACCTTGATGCGCTCGGCGGTGGCTTCACCGATCAGCATGCCGTGGTTGCGGCGCACGTAGTTGGTGATGGACTCGTCGAAGCGGTCGCCGCCGATGCGGACCGACGCCGAATAGACGATGCCGTTGAGCGAGATCACCGCCACTTCGGTGGTGCCGCCGCCGATGTCGATGACCATCGAGCCACGGGCTTCGGTAACCGGCATGCCGGCGCCGATCGCCGCGGCCATCGGCTCTTCGATCAGGAACACGTCACGGGCACCGGCTTCCTCGGCCGATTCCTTGATCGCGCGGCGCTCGACCTGGGTCGAGCCGGCCGGCACGCAGACCAGCACGCGCGGGCTCGGGCGCAGCACGCGCGACTTGTGCACCTTCTTGATGAAGTGCTTGAGCATCGCCTCGGTATAGGTGAAGTCGGCAATGACGCCATCCTTCATCGGGCGGATGGTGGTGATGTGGCCCGGGGTACGGCCCAGCATCTGCTTGGCCTCGGCGCCTACGGCTGCCACCGAACGGGTGCCGCCAATGGCACGGTCCTGACGCACGGCCACGACCGACGGCTCGTTCAGCACGATCCCCTGCCCGCGCACGTAGATGAGGGTGTTGGCCGTGCCCAGGTCGATGGACAGGTCGTTGGAGAACATGCCACGGAGTTTCTTGAACATCTGAGGAAGGAGTCCTGAGGGGTGTCGTGCCCGCCGCGGGATGGCGAAAAAATGGGCAGAAATCGAGGCCGACAAGCCTAGCAACCCGCCTGCCGCCGAGCAAGGAAAAAACTAGCTGAACCCGCGTCTTCACAGGCTTTCGGCCTGATCCGGTCTCACCCGGTTCTGGCCCTGAGCGGCACCAGCGGGTAACCTTTGCGCCGTCGGGCGCCCAAGGGCGCCGTTTGCTTGCCCGCTGAACCGGGCCGGCCCATCCCAAAATTCACCGCATAGGCTTACATCGATGTCCGCTCTGATCTGTGGTTCTCTTGCCTTCGACACCATCATGGTGTTCCCGGACCAGTTCAAGAATCACATCCTGCCGGACAAGGTGCACATCCTGAACGTGTCCTTCCTGGTGCCGCGCATGCGCCGCGAGTTCGGTGGCTGCGCCGGCAACATCGCCTACAACCTGCACCTGCTGGGCGGCCAGCCGATCCCGATGGGCACCGTGGGTTCGGACTTCGGCCCGTACCGCGAATACTTCGAAGGCCTGGGCATCGACCTGTCGCGCGTGCGCGTGATCGATGAGCTGTTCACCCCGCAGGCGTTCATCACCACCGACCACGACAACAACCAGATCACCGCCTTCCATCCGGGCGCGATGATGCGTTCCTACGAGAACCACGTGCGTGGCGTGCCGGGCGTGACCCTGGGCCTGGTCGGCCCGGACGGCCGCGAGGGCATGATCCAGAACGCGCAGGAATTCCACGAAGACGGCATCCCGTTCATCTTCGACCCGGGCCAGGCCATGCCGCTGTTCAACGGCCCGGAGCTGCGTGCCTTCATCGACCAGGCCGACTACGTGGTGGTCAACGACTACGAGTCGAACCTGCTGCAGGAACGCACCGGCTGGGACGAAAAGGAGATCGTCAGCCGGGTCAAGGCCTACATCACCACGCGCGGCCCGAAGGGCGCGGTCATCCACACCCCGGAAAAGAGCTACGACATCCCGCCGGCGCACGAGCGCCGCGTGGTCGACCCGACCGGCTGTGGCGACGCCTTCCGTGCCGGCCTGATCTACGGCATCCAGAAGGGCTACGACTGGCTGACCATCGGCCGCATGGGCAACCTGATGGGCGCGCTGAAGGTCGAGCACCCGGGCACGCAGAACCAGCGCTTCACCTTCGATGAGTTCAACGAGCAGTTCAAGCAGCAATTTGGCTACGCGCTTAGCGCGTAACCAAATTGCCCGCGCATTCCACCTTATCCCCGCGCCTTCGGCGCGCCCCCTTGAACAACAAGGGGGCTTTCCACCCGATGCGCTACCGGGAATGCTGTTGGTAGGTGTCGACCCGGGTCGACACTGCCGGCCAGCGGCCGGCACTACCCCTTCTGCTGCCAGGCGGCCAACAGGTCGCGGCAATCGGCGAAATGCCAGTCGGTGCAGTCCGGCCATGGGTTCTCCGGCAGGTTGACCAGCACGGTGTGGGTGCCCGCAGCGCGGCCGCACTCCAGATCGTAGGCGTGGTCCCCGACCATCACCGCCTGCCCGGCGGAAACGCCCCAGCGCCGCAGGTGTTGCTGCAGGCCATCCGGTGAAGGCTTGGGCACCGCTTCATCGCGGCCGATGATGTCGGCATCGTCGAACAGTTCCCGGACCCCGATCGCCTCCAGCGTCAGCTTCGCCAGCGCGTGGTCGTTGCGGGTCAGGATGCCCAGCCGGCAACCGCCGGCCGCCAGCGCGCGCAGCAGCTTCACCGCGCCCGGCGCCGGCAGCGCGTCCTCGGCCAGCGCGCGCTCGTGATCCAGCAGCCACGCACGCTTGGCCTGCGCCGGTGCGTCCGGTAGCGCGGCGATATGGTCGAGGATGTCTTCCTCGGCGGCGATCTGCAGCGTGCGGCGGATCGCCGCGAAGTCATGCACGGCTACCGTCAGCGTGCCGTCCATGTCGAACACCCAGTGCCGGATCGCGGACAACGCGTGCACTGCGCTGCCCGTTGCGATCATCACTGCCACCACTGCGGCATGCGGCTGGCGTCGACACCGCCGGTTTCGAACACGGCCGTGCGCGTGCCGCCGGCCTTGACCGGGAACTCGATGCTGATCGACTTGCCCTTGCGCGCCAGCTTCCACAGCGCCTTCTGGTCGGTGATGAACATCGCAATGGCTTCATCGGTCTTTGGCCGCCAGGCGGCCATCGACACCGGCTTGCCGTCGTCCACGGTCACTTTCACCGTGCACTGCGGGCAGCGGAAATCGCCGGCCTGCAGCACCAGGTAGGCGTGCCGCTTCCATTCCGGGTGATCGCGGAACACCAGCTGCACCGTCTTGGCGCCACTGCCATCCACGTCCACCCGTTCCTTGCTGTAGATCTGGGCCGAGACCTGGTTGCCCTTGTTGCCCACCGGGATCTGGTTGTACTGCCACAGCGCCTGCATGCGGCGCAGGTCGCGCGCGGCGTCGCCCTTGGCCTTGACCTCGTCGAAGCCGGCGGCGATCCGCTCGGCCGCGGCGGTGTCCTTGTACTGGTCCAGCAGCGAGGCGCCATGCAGGCGCGCGCGTTCCCAGTCCTGCGCGGCCACGGCCATGTCGTACTGCTTGGCGACGTCCTCGGCTTTGGCTTCCTTCTGCGCCTGCACAGCGGCCGCAGCGGCTTCCTGGGCCTTGCGCTCTTCCTCGGGGTTGCTGCAGGCGGCCAGGGCCAGGGTGCAGGCGGTGAGCAGGATCAGTCGTTTCATGCGGAGGTCCTTGGTGTTTTCGCATTCTTGTAGAGTCGAGCCATGCTCGACTGCTGTTGAAGAGCCAGTCGAGCATGGCTCGACTCTACAAAAAAGCGCCGGGGGGTGCCCGGCGCTTTCTGCTTACTTGGCTTCGGCCTTGGCCAGCATGTCCTGCACCGAGGCGGTGGTGATCGGGTGGTAGCCCGGCTTGGCCTTTTCGAAGGCCTGCTTGGCCAGCTCCAGCCCCTTCGGGGTCTTCACCAGTTCAGCGTAGATCGGCATGATCAGCTTGCGACGGCCGACGCGCTCGATGAACGCAGCGGCCCCTTCGTTGGCCTGCTCGTAACCGCTGCGGATCGCCAGCGGGTACCAGCGCATGGCGATCTCGCCATTCGGGGTACCGGTGAAGTGGAAGGCCTTGTCCAGCGTGGCCAGCTTGTCCAGCGGCTGGGTGGCGCCCAGGCCGTCGATGAAGCGCACCCATTCCTGCGTGCTCCAGTCGGCGATGACCTGGCTGCTCGGCACGGTGCCGGCGCTGGCGAAGGCGATGCGCGCGGTATCGACGCTGCTGAAGTTGCGCGACTGCGCCTTGGCTGCGAACGCCGGGATGCCCGGTTCGTCCAGCCAGGCCTTCAGTTCGGCCTCGGTCACCGCCGACGGGTTCTTCGGCAGCAGGTTCTTCTTCAGGTACTCGACGAACTGGTCGGTGTTCGCGCTCTGGAAGGCGTGGTCATCGAACCAGCCACGCAGGAACGGATCAAAGGTCTCGCGGCCGAAGCGCTGTTCCAGGAACTCCAGGAACCACGAACCCTTGACGTAGGCGACCTGGCTGAGGGCTTCATCGGGGTCACGCTCGTTCAGCGGCGGCAGCGCCAGCGCCTGGTCGGCCGGGCTCATGTCCTTCACTTCGGCCAGCAGGTCGGTCTGGTCGATCTGCTTCTCCATCTCGGCCATCTCCTTGCCGTACAGGGCTTCGGTGATGCGGCCCTGGACGTAGGTGGTGAAGCCTTCATTGAGCCAGATGTCCTTCCAGCTGGCGTTGGTCACCAGGTTGCCCGACCAGCTGTGCGCCAGTTCGTGGGCGACCAGCGACACCAGCGACTTGTCGCCGACGATCACGGTCGGGGTGGCGAAGGTCAGGCGCGGGTTTTCCATGCCACCGAACGGGAACGACGGCGGCAGCACCAGCATGTCGTAGCGGCCCCAGCGGTATTCGCCGTACAGCTTCTCGGCGGCACCGATCATCTTCTCGGTGTCTTCGAATTCCTTGGCGGCCTTGTTGACCATGGTCGGCTCGGCCCAGACGCCGGAGCGGCCGGAGATCGGCTCGAACACCAGGTCGCCGGCGGCGATGGCCAACAGGTACGACGGAATCGGCTGCGGCATCTTGAAGGTGTAGTCACCGTCACGCGCGGCCTTCGGATCGTTGTCGGCGCTCATCAGCACCATCACGTCCGGGCGCGAGACCACGTGCGCGCTGTAGGTGAAGCGCACGCTCGGGGTGTCCTGCAGCGGCACCCAGGAACGGGCGTGGATGGCCTGCGACTGGCTGAACATGAAGGGCAGCTTCTTGCCCTCGGTCATCGACGGCGCCAGCCACTGCAGGCCCGAGGCGGTCGGTGCGGTGTGGTAGCTCACTTCCACCTTGGCCGGCTGCTCCGGGGCTTCGATGGTCAGCTTGCTGCCGAACACCTTGTCAGCGGCGGCCAGCTCGAACTTCAGCGGGCTGCGCGCGCCATCGGCGGCGACCGCCTCGACCTTGGACACGGTCAGCTCGCGGGTGTCGAGCACCAGCTGCTTGGCGTCCTTGTGCTTCCATTCCAGGGTGTAGGTGGCGGTGCCGCCGATCTGCTTCTGGTCGAAGTCCAGCTTCAGATCCAGCGCGATGTCCTTGATGACGACCTTGTCCGGCTCGGCGTACGAGCTTTCGTCGTGGCTGCGGTTCTCGGCGTTCACGGGGGCGGCGGGGGCCTTTGCGGCAGTCGGGGCGGCGGCGGGCGCGGCCGCCTCCTGGGAGCAGCCGGCGGCCAGGGCCACGGCCAGCGGAAGGAGCATCAGCGGATTGCGCATGAATCGGAACCGTTACGGGGATCAAACCCCAATGGTACCTCCCTCCGGCCGCGCAGGCGTTGCGCGGTGCGGGGTAATGGCGGGCGGGGCTGATCCTGCGCCTCCGGCGCATGCCAACCAAGGTTGGCATCTACAGGTGGGTGCCAACCTTGGTTGGCACGGATCTTTCATCGCTCGCGGCAGGCCCGTGCCGACCAAGGTCGGCACCCACCAAAGCGGATGACCGCAGCCTGGGCGTGCCGACCAAGGTCGGCACCCACCAGAGCGGATGACCGCGGCCGGGGCGTGCCAACCAAGGTTGGCACCTACCAAGGCACGACTTACAGCTTGTAGCCGGAATGGATCGAGACGATGCCGCCGGTCAGGTTCTTGTAGTGGCAGCGCTCGAAACCGGCCTGCCCCATCATCGCCTTCAGTTCGTCCTGCGGCGGGTGCTTGCGGATGCTCTCGGCCAGGTACTGGTAGCTGTCCGAATCGTTGGCGAACAGCTTGCCCAGCTTGGGCAGGATCCGGAACGAATGGAAGTCGTAGATCGGCTTGAACCAGTCGGCGGTGACTTCGGAGAACTCCAGCACGCGGGCCTGGCCACCCACCTTCAGCACGCGATACATCTCGCGCAGGCCGGCGTCCTTGTCGGTCACGTTGCGCAGGCCGAAGGCGATGGTGACCAGATCGAAGCTGTTGTCCGGGAACGGCAGGGCCTCGGCGTTGCACTGCACGTAGTCCAGGCCGAGCACCAGGCCGCGGTTGGTCAGGCGGTCACGGCCGACCGACAGCATGCCGGCGTTGATGTCGCCCAGCACCACCGAGCCTTCGGCGCCCACGCGCTCCTTCAGCAGGGCGGCGATGTCGCCGGTGCCACCGGCCAGGTCGAGCACGCGGTCGCCCGGCTTCACCTGCGCGGTCGCCACGTAGTAGCGCTTCCACGCCCGGTGCACGCCCAGGCTCATCAGGTCGTTCATCAGGTCGTAGTTGCGCGCGACCGAGGTGAACACCTGGCCGACCAGCTTCTGCTTGTCCTTGGCGGCGACGTCGCGGAACCCGAAATGGGTGGTACCGGCTTTGTAGGGGGATTCGCTCATGGCCCCGATTATCGCACCGCCGGGAGCCAGCGGCACCCCCTGCCCGTATCATGGCGGGCCACGACTTACCGGAGCCCCGCATGATCACCACGCCCGACTACCAGGCCCTGCTGCAGACCGCCATCGCCGAAGCCCGCCAGGGCCTGGCCGAAGGCGGCGTGCCGATCGGCGCGGCGCTGTACCACAACGACGGCCGCCTGCTCGGCTGTGGCCACAACCGACGCGTGCAGGAAGGCGACCCTTCCGTGCACGGCGAGACCGACGCGTTCCGCAAGGCCGGCCGCCAGCGTCGCTACCAGGACACCATCATGGTCACCACCCTGGCCCCGTGCTGGTACTGCTCGGGGCTGGTGCGCCAGTTCAACATCGGCACGGTGGTGGTGGGCGAATCGCGTACCTTCCAGGGCGGCATCGACTGGCTGCGCGAAAACGGCGTCAACGTGATCGATCTCGACAGCCAGGAATGCGTCGATCTGCTCGGCGGCTTCATTGCGCAGCATCCGGAGATCTGGAACGAAGACATCGGCGAATGAGCACCGCGCAGCGTACGATTGAACCTGCTTAATGAACGCTTCAGTCCTGGCACGCCCTAGTGCCGGCAGCGTTTGCGGCGATTGCTGTGAACCCGTGCACAGTCAGCTGGACTGCCTGCACACGCTGCGGTAACACCCCACCCGCGCAGACCGCCTAGGGTGGGGCTACCGGGACCTACTTCCCCCGGCGGAGCCAGCCATGTGCGCGCACGCCGTACGCCCCACGCCCGACCCGATCCTCGCCGCCATCCGCACGCGCCTGCAGCAGCAGTTCGCGCTGCATCAGCGTAGCGCCCTGTTCTGGACGGCCTACCAGGGCCTGCAGCTGGAACTGGTACAAGGCCGTCCGCTCGACCACGAGCGCCTGTGCAACGCAATGGCCGACATGGCCGAAGAAATGGGCGCGGTCGAGCATGCGCAACTGATCGGCAATCGCAACGCTGGCTGCACATCTCCCTGACGCGGCATCCACTGCCGCTCAGGCCACACTGCGATGAACCCCCACTCCCATCCACTTCAACCGATTGGATCGACATGCACGCTGAAGTTCCCACCATTCCCCCGGTCATCAACGTAGACGCCGAGCTTGACCACTGGCGTCGCCAGCATGCCGACGGCGCCCTGCCGCACAATTCGTTCGGCTCGTACGTACCGTGGATCAAGTTCGCCTGCGATTCGCTGATCACCCAGCCGCGCGCCAGCAATGCGCAGCGCGACGAGATGTTCCAGACCCAGTACGCCCTGCAGATCATGCCGCGCCTGAGTGAAGCCCAGGCCCGCGAGTTCGTCGACCGCTGCTGGCAGCACGTCTACCAGACCAGCCGGGTGCGCCTGCAGGACGCTCCGCGCCTGCGCGCCTGAGCTGCACGGCCCCTGCACAAGGCACTGCCGATCATCCTCGTCACCTGAGTGGGACGACGACGATGAAAGCAGGAAACCTGTTCAATACGATCGCCAAGAAGGCCGCGGCCGCCACCGGCTCGCCGTGGACCTTCCTGGCTGCGGTCGCGATCGTGGTGATCTGGGGCATCAGTGGCCCGCTGTTCGGTTTCAACGACACCTGGCAGCTGGTGATCAACACCGGTACCACCATCATCACCTTCCTGATGGTGTTCCTGATCCAGCACACGCAGAACTCGGACACCGCGGCGATGCAGATCAAGCTCGACGAGCTGATCCGCGCGACGGCCGAGGCCAACAACGAGCTGCTCGACCTGGAAGAGCTGGACGAAGAGCGGCTGGAAGAGATCCGCCGCGAGTACGAGCGCATGGCGCGCGAAGCCGGCGACGCGCTGGCACGGGTGCGCGCCTGCCATGCCACCCGCCGCGACGATGAGGCGGTGTAGCAGCCCTTGGAATGACAATGCCGGCCAGCGGCCGGCACTCCCACCGATCATCCAGGTAGAGCCGGCCGCTGGCCGGCTTCTCTCAGCTGCGCTCGTGCCAGCCGCCGCCCAGCACCTTGTACAACGTGATGCGGTTGGCCTGCTGGGCCAGCTGCGCCTGCAGCTGCGTCTGCTGCGCGTTGTAGGCGGTACGCCGTGCATCGAGCAGGGTGACGAAGCTGTCCAGGCCGGCGTCGTAGCGCGCCTGTGACAGGCGGTTGGCCTGTTCGGCCGCATCCACCAGGCGCTGCTGTGCACTCACCTGCTCATCCAGGCTGACATTCAGCGCAAGCGCGTCGGCGGTTTCGCGGAAGCCGACCTGGATCGATTTCTCGTACTGCGCCAGCGCGATATCGCGGTCGGCGTTGGCAATGGCCAGGTTGGCGCGCAGCTTGCCGCCCTGGAAGATCGGCAGGGTGATCTTCGGCAGGAAGCTCCACACGCGGGTGCCGCTGTCGAACAGGTTGGACAGTTCGCTCGAACCACTGCCAATGCTGCCGGTCAGCGAGATGCTCGGGAAGAACGCCGCGCGCGCCGCGCCGATGTTGGCGTTGGCGGCCAGCAGCTGGTGTTCGGCGGCCATGATGTCCGGGCGCTGCAGCAGCACGTCGCTGGGCAGGCCGGCCGGCGGCGGTGCCAGCGCCAGCAGCTGCGGCTCGATGCTGTCCGGCAGCAGTGATGCATCCAGCTGACCACCGGCCAGCAGTGCCAGCGCGTTGCGGTCCTGGGCCAGCTGCCCACGCAAGCGTGCGGCATCGGTGCGCGCGGTTTCCACCAGCGTACGGGTCTGGGTCAGTTCCAGTGCCGAACTGCCGCCGCGCTCATGGCGGGCTTCGGCCAGGCGCAGCGAATCCTCGTAGGTCTTCAGCGTGGCATCGGCGATCTTCAGCCGCTGTGCGTCGGCACCATAGGTCAGCCACGCCGTGGCGGTCTCGGCCACCAGGCTCAGCTGCGCATTGCGGCGATTGGCCGCCACAGCGAAGTACTGCTGCAGCGCCGCCTCGCTGAGGTTGCGCACGCGGCCGAACAGGTCGAGCTCGAACTCGGCCACGCCCACGCCCGCGGTGAACTGCTCGGTGACGCCGGCGTCGGTGCCCTGGCGCTGCATCTGGCCGGTGACGGCCACGCCGGGTACGCGGTCGGCGCGCTGCACGCGGTACTGGCCGCGTGCGCGTTCCACGTTGAGCACGGCCACGCGCAGGTCGCGGTTGTTCTGCAGCGACTGGTCGATCACCTGCTGCAGGCGCGCGTCGGTGAAGAAGTCGCGCCAGCCGACGGCGGCAACATCGGCCACCTGGCCCTGCGTGGCCTCGGCCGGCCACTGCGCCGGAATGGCCGGCGCGACGGCGGTGTTCTTCGGCACCAGGGTGGAGCAGCCGGCCAGCGCAAGCGCGGCGGCAATGGAAAGGAACAGGGATGCACTTTTCATGGGATGACTTCCATCGGTACTGCCGGAAGGCAGGAGGTGATGCCGGCCAGCGGCCGGCACTACCGTTTCGATTACGTCGTGGATTTGCGCTTGAACACGCGCTGCACCACGACGAAGAACAGCGGCACGAAGAACACGCCGAGCACGGTGCCGACGATCATGCCGCCGAGCACACCGGTGCCGATCGCCTGCTTGGCGCCGGAGCCGGCACCGGTGGAGATCGCCAGCGGTACCACGCCCATGCCGAAGGCCAGCGAGGTCATCACGATCGGGCGCAGGCGGTCGCGCACGGCATGCATGATCGACTCGATCAGGCTGGCGCCCTTCTCGAGGTTTTCCTTGGCGAACTCCACGATCAGGATCGCGTTCTTGCTGGTCAGGCCCACCGTGGTCAACATCGCCACCTGGAAGTAGATGTCGCGTTCCAGGCCCTTGAAGGTGTTGGCCAGTACCGCGCCGAGGATGCCCAGCGGGGCGGCCAGCAGCACGGCGGTCGGCACGCTCCAGCTTTCATACATCGCGGCCAGGCACAGGAACACGATCATCAGCGACAGCGTGTACAGCAGCGGCGTCTGCGAGCCAGCCTGGCGTTCCTGGTAGGACATCGCCGTCCATTCGATGCCGAAGCCCGCCGGCAGCTGCTTGGCCAGCTGTTCGATCTCGGCCATGGCATCACCGGAGGCGACGCCTGGGGCCGGTTCGCCCTGGATTTCCATCGCCGACACACCGTTGTAGCGCTCCAGGCGCGGCGAACCGTAGTCCCAGTGCTTGCTGGCGAACGCGCTGAACGGCACCATCTCGCCCTTGTCGTTCTTCACCGACCAGAGGTCGAAGTCCTCCGGCACCATGCGGAACGGCTGGTCGGCCTGCACGAACACGCGCTTGACGCGGCCGCGATCGACGAAGTCATCGATGTACGAACTGCCCCACGCGGCGGCCAGGGTGCCGTTGATCTGGTCGATCGACAGCCCCAGCGAGGTCGCCTTGGCCGCATCGATGTCGATGCGGAACTGCGGCGTGTCTTCCTGGCCGTTCGGGCGCACGTTGGCCAGCTTCTTGCTGCCTGCGGCAAGGCCCAGCAGCTGGTTGCGCGCGGCCACCAGGGCCTCGTGGCCCTGGCCACTGTTGTCCTTCAGGAAGAAGGTGTAGCCCGAGGCGGTACCCAGTTCCGGAATGGCCGGCGGCGGGAAGGCGAAGATGAAGGCATCCTTGATCTGGCCCAGTGCCGCCATCGCGCGCCCGGTGATCGGCATCACGCCGTTGTCGGCGTCACGCTCGCTCCAGTCCTTCAGCTTGACGAAGGCCATGCCCGCGTTCTGTCCCATGCCGGCGAAGCTGAAGCCCTGCACCGAGAACACCGATTCCACCGCATCCTTCTCGTTCTGCAGGAAGTGGTTTTCCAGTGCCGTGATCGATTCCAGCGTGCGCTCCTGGGTGGCACCGACCGGTGCCTGCACCAGCGCCATCAGCACGCCCTGGTCCTCGTTGGGCAGGAACGAACTGGGCAGGCGCACGAACAGCACGCCCATCAGCACGAACAGCGCCGCCACGATGCCCATGAAACGCCACGGACGGTGGATGATGCCGCGCACGCCACGCTGGTAGCTTTCGCTGGTGCGGTCGAAACCACGGTTGAAACCGTTGAAGAAACGACCGGACCAACCCTTGTGCGCGACGTGGTGCTCGCCCTTCTTCAGCGGCTTGAGCATGGTCGCGCACAGCGCCGGGGTCAGCACGATCGCCACCAGCACCGACAACGCCATCGCCGAGACAATCGTGGCCGAGAACTGGCGGTAGATAACGCCGGTGGAGCCGCTCATGAAGGCCATCGGCACGAACACCGCCGACAGCACCAGGCCGATACCCACCAGCGCGCCGGTGATCTGGCCCATCGACTTGCGGGTCGCTTCGAGCGGCGACAGTCCTTCCTCGGACATGATGCGCTCGACGTTCTCCACCACCACGATGGCATCGTCCACCAGCAGGCCGATCGCCAGCACCATCGCGAACATGGTCAGCATGTTCACCGAGAAGCCCAGCATCGCCAGCACGCCGAAGGTACCCAGCAGCACCACCGGCACGGCGATGGTCGGGATCAGGGTGGCGCGGAAGTTCTGCAGGAACAGGTACATCACCACGAACACCAGCACGATCGCTTCGATCAGGGTCTGCACCACGCCCTTGATCGATACGCGCACGAACGGGGTGGTGTCGTACGGGATCTCGGCCTTCAGCCCGGCCGGGAAGAAGCTCTTCATGTCCTGCAGCGCGGCATCCACGCCGGCCGCGGTGTCCAGCGCGTTGGCGCCGGTGGCCAGGGTGACCGCCAGGCCGCTGGCCGGCTGGCCGTTGTAGCGGGTGACGAAGTCGTAGGACTCGGCACCCAGTTCGACGCGTGCGACATCACCCAGGCGCAGTTCGGCACCGTCCTGCGCACCGCGCACGATGATGTTGCGGAACTGCTCCGGGGTCTGCAGGCGCGACTGCGCGTTGATGGTGGCGTTGAGCTGCTGGCCCTTGACCGACGGCGCACCGCCGAGCTGGCCGATGGCCACCTGGGCGTTCTGCGCCTTCACCGCTGCCGTCACTTCGGCAACCGACAGGCCGTAGGTGTGCAGCTTGTTCGGGTCCAGCCAGATGCGCATGGCGTACTTGCCACCGAACACCTGGATGTTGCCCACGCCCGGCACGCGGCTCAGACGGTCGACGACGTTGGAACCGACGTAGTCGGCGATGTCGTTGGCGTCCATGCTGCCGTTCTCGGACACGAACGCGATGACGTTCAGGAAGCCCGAGCTGGACTTGGCCACGTTGATGCCCTGCCGCTGTACTTCCTGCGGCAGCAGCGGCATGGCCAGCTGCAGCTTGTTCTGCACCTGCACCTGGGCGATGTCCGGGTTGGTGCCGCTCTCGAAGGTCAGGGTGATGGTGGCCTGGCCGTTGGACGAGCTGTTGGAGGAGAAGTAGATCAGGCCATCAAGGCCCTTCATGTTCTGCTCGATGATCTGCGTCACCGAGTCCTCGACCACCTTGGCCGATGCACCAGGATAGGTGGCGCTGATTTCCACCGCCGGCGGTGCGACGTTGGGGTACATCGAGACCGGCAGCTTGAACAGGGCCAGGCCGCCGGCGAGCATGATGATGATGGCGATCACCCACGCGAAGATGGGTCGATCGATGAAAAAGCGTGCCATGGGGTTCTCCGCTTACTTCGCGTCGCCGGCCGGGGCGGCAGGCTGGGCGGCTGCCGCCGGCTTGGCCGGTGCAGCGCCCTTTTCGGTGGCCTTGACCGGCATGCCGGGGCCGATCTTCTGCAGGCCTTCGACAATGACCTTGTCGCCGGCCTTCAGGCCGTCGTCGACCAGCCACTTGTCGCCGACCGTGCGGCTGACCTTGACCGGGCGCACTTCGACCTTGTTGTCCTTGTCGACCACCATCGCCGTGGTGTCGCCCTTCGGATCACGGGCGATGCCCTGCATCGGCACCAGCACCGCATCGCTGCGCACGCCGCCGCCGATCACCGCACGCACGTACATGCCCGGCATCAGCAGGCCGTCGGGGTTGTCCACCTTCACGCGCAGGCCGAAGCTGCCGGTGGCCGGATCGACGCTGACTTCGGAAAACTCCAGCGTGCCCTTGTGCTCGAAAGTGCTGCCGTCTTCCATCAGGATGCTGACCGGCAGGGTCTGGTTGTCCTGCAGGCGGCCGGCGGCCAGTTCGCGACGCAGCTGCAGCAGCTCGGCCGAGGACTGGGTCAGGTCGACGTAGATCGGGTCCAGCTGCTGCACGGTGGCCAGCGCGTTGGCCTGGCCGGCGCTGACCAGCGCACCCTGGGTGACGCTGGACTTGCCTATGCGGCCGCTGATCGGCGCGGTGATGCGGGCATAGCCGAGGGTGACGTTGGCCGCGTCCAGCGAGGCCCTGGCGGCACCGACATCGGCCTCGGCCTGCTTCTGCGCGGCCACGGCGTTTTCCAGGTCCTGCTGGCTGACCGCGTCGACCTTGGCCAGCTCGGTGATGCGCTTGGCGCTCAGGCGGGCGGCGTTGGCGGTGGCTTCGGCGCGGGCCAGCTGGGCGCGGGCGTTGTTGGCCTGGGCGCGGTAGCTGGCGTCATCGAGCTGGTACAGCGGCTCGCCGGCCTTGACCATGCCGCCCTCGGTGAACAGGCGCTTGGCAACGATGCCGTTGACCTGCGGGCGCACTTCGGCCACCAGGAAGGCATTGGTGCGGCCAGGCAGTTCGCGGGTCAGGCCCACGGTCTCGGACTTCAGCGTGACCACGGTGACGTCGCCCGGGCCCTGTTCGGGGGCCTGGGGTTGGCCGCCACAGGCAGCCACGGTCGCGGCGATGGCCAGCGACAGCGCGAAGGGTCGGATTCGGCTCAGCAACATGACGGAAAGGCTCTTAGGGGAAGGAATCTCAAAAAACGCTGATACGGGCCAGAAGCGCCAGCAGACAACGCATGCCGGCGGTGAGTGGTAGCCAGAACGGGCCTGCCACGCACACGGCGGGAATGATGGGTGCGAAATATACATACATGCGTGTTTGTTTGTAAACCGGTACAATTCAGCCACGTTTCACCCGCACTCGTACCCACACCCATGGCCCGCAAGACCAAAGAGGACACCCAGGCAACCCGGGAAGGCATCCTTGACGCCGCCGAAGCCTGCTTCCATGAACACGGCGTGGCCCGTACCACGCTGGAGATGATCGGCGCGCGCGCCGGCTACACCCGTGGCGCGGTGTACTGGCACTTCAAGAACAAGAGCGAGGTGCTGACCGCGATCGTCGAGCGCGTGCACCTGCCCTTCATGCAGGAACTGGAACGCACCTCCACCGACCAGCGCGATACCCCGGTGGAAGACCTGCGCGCGGTGATGATCCACTCGTTCATCGAGCTGTCCGAGGACGAGCGCCTGCGCAAGACCATGGAGATCATGCTGCGCAGCGATGCCTCGGCCGATACCAGGGTGCTGACCGAAATGCAGCAGGCCGGTTTCCGCGATGCGCTGGACCGCATGGAACGGGCGTTGCGTCGCGCCGGGGACCTGGGCCAGCTGCGCGACGGCGCCGACCCGAAGATCGCCGCGCGCATGCTGCACGCCACGGTGCTGGGCGTGCTGCATGGGGCGATGGTCGAACCGGAACTGATGGACCTCAAGCGCGACGGCATGCTCGCGCTGGACATGACCCTGGCCGCCTACGTGAAGGACGGCATATTCGTGCCCGGAACGGTGCCCGAGCCGTTGCCGGAGGCGTGAACCGGGTTGCGCCTGGCGCCGCGGCCCTGCACCCTCCCTGCTTCTCCCCGGAAACGCAGCGATGATCCTGGACAACGTGGTATGGGGCTTCATCGGTTGCGGCAGCGTCACCGAAAAGAAGAGTGGCCCTGCGCTGGCCGGCACGCCCGGTTCACGGGTGGCTGCCGTGATGCGGCGCAATGCGGCACTGGCCGAGGATTACGCACGGCGCCATGCGATTCCCCGCTGGTATGCCGATGCCGATGCGCTCGTCGCCGATCCGGAGGTGAACGCGATCTACGTCGCCACGCCGCCCTCCACCCACATGCAGTACGCGTTGCAGGCCATTGCGGCGGGCAAGCCGGTCTATATCGAAAAGCCCATGGCCATGGACCATGGCGAGTGCGTGCGCATTCTGGAGGCCAGCGCACGCAGTGGCGTACCGGTGTTCGTTGCTTATTACCGACGCGCCCTGCCCCGCTTCGCGAAGGTCAAGCAACTGCTGGACAGCGGCGCGATCGGTACGCCGCGCAGCGTGCGCGCGACCCTGCACCGGCCACACTCGGCGCATGCCACATCGCCGGACTTCTGGCGGACCAACCCCGCGATCTCCGGCGGCGGCCTGTTCGTCGATCTCGGCTCGCACACCCTGGACCTGCTCGACCATCTGCTGGGACCGCTGAGCGATGTCAGCGGCCTGGCCAGTTCGCAGGCAGGCGCGTATGCGGCCGAGGACAGCGTCTCGATGTGCTTCCGCACCGGAACCGGTGCGCACGGCATCGCGCAGTGGAGCTTCTGTGCGTTCCGGCGCCAGGATGAAATCGAAATCACCGGCGACCGTGGGCAGCTGCGTTTTGCCACCTTCGAGGACGCCCCGGTGCTGCTGGAAACCGACGCGGGCATGCAGGCGTTCGAGATCCCGAACCAGCCTTCGATCCAGCAGCCGTTGATCGCCCATCTCGTCGACGAACTACGCGGCCACGGACGCTCGCCCTCGACCGGCCTCAGCGCCGCCCGCACCAACGCGGTGATCGACCAGGTACTGCGGGCCTACCGCGCCAGACAGTGAATCCACGTCATGCGTGGATGCCCTTCGCGCAAGAAAAAGGCCGCCTTTCGGCGGCCTTGTGCATTACAGGATGTAGCGGCTCAGGTCCGGGTCCTGCACCAGCTCGCCCAGATGCGCATCGACGTAGGCACTGTCGATGGCCAGCGTCTCGCCGTCGCGATCCGGTGCCTCGTAGCTGAGCGAATCCAGCAGGCGCTCCAGCACGGTATGCAGGCGACGAGCGCCGATGTTTTCCTGCCGTTCGTTCACCTGGAAGGCGATCTCGGCCAGGCGCTCGATGGCATCGGCGGTGAAGCTGACCTTGACGCCCTCGGTGGCCAGCAGCGCTTCGTACTGCTTGGTCAGCGCGGCCTTCGGCTCGGTCAGGATGCGCACGAAATCGTTCTTGCTCAGCGCGCCCAGCTCCACGCGGATCGGGAATCGGCCCTGCAGCTCCGGAATCAGATCGCTGGGCTTGGCCAGGTGGAACGCGCCCGACGCGATGAACAGGATGTGGTCGGTCTTGATCGTGCCGTACTTGGTGGACACGTTGGAGCCTTCCACCAGCGGCAGCAGGTCACGCTGCACGCCTTCGCGCGACACATCGCCGCCGCCCACGTTATCGCCACGCTTGGCGACCTTGTCGATCTCGTCGATGAAGACGATGCCGTGCTGTTCGCAGGCTTCGATCGCCGCGGTGCGGATGTCGTCCTCGTTGACCAGCTTGCCGGCTTCTTCCTCGATCAGCAGCGGGCGCGCGGCCTTGATGGTCAGCGTGCGCTTGTGCGCCTTGGCGCCGCCACCGAGGTTGGCGAACATCGACTTCAGCTGCTGGCCCATTTCCTCCATGCCCGGCGGGGTCATGATGTCCATGCTGACATTGGCGGCCAGGTCGAGTTCGATCTCGCGTTCGTCCAGTTCGCCATTGCGCAGCATCTTGCGGAACTTGATGCGGGTCTCGTTGTCCTGCGCCGACGGCTCGTTGCGGGCCACTTCCGGATCGAAACCGATGCCGCCACTGCGGCGCGGCAACAATGCATCGAGGATGCGGTCTTCGGCGCGTTCTTCGGCCTGCGTACGCACGCGCACCTTGGCCTGTTCGCGGTACAGCTTCACTGCGGTATCGGCCAGGTCACGGATGATCTGCTCGACGTCCTTGCCGACGTAGCCCACTTCGGTGAAGCGGGTCGCTTCGACCTTGACGAACGGCGCGTTGGCCAGCGTGGCCAGGCGGCGCGCGATCTCGGTCTTGCCGACGCCGGTCGGGCCGATCATCAGGATGTTCTTCGGCATCACTTCATTGCGCAGCTCGGGCACCAGCTGCATGCGGCGCCAGCGGTTGCGCAGGGCGATGGCCACCGCGCGCTTGGCGTCGTGCTGGCCGACGATGTGCCGGTCCAGTTCCTGCACGATCTCGCGCGGGGTCATGGTGGCGGAGGAAACTTCGATCTTCGACATGGATGTGCTCACGGATTCGTTGTCGGTCGTGCCGGCCGCTGGCCGGCAACCAGGCACGCGCGTGGGGGATCATGAGGGTGCCGGCCAGCGGCCGGCACGACCTCAGAGTTCCTCGACCACCACGTTGCGGTTGGTGTAGATGCAGATGTCGCCGGCGATGCCGATCGCTTCGCTGGCAATCGTGCGCGCATCCAGTTCGGTGTGCGCCATCAGCGCGCGGGCAGCCGACAGTGCATAGGAGCCACCGGAACCGATGGCGATGATGCCGTCCTCCGGCTCGATCACATCGCCGGTGCCGCTGATGATCAGCGAGGTTTCCTTGTCGGCCACCGCCAGCAGGGCCTCCAGCTTGCCCAGGCGGCGCTCGGTGCGCCAATCCTTGGCCAGCTCGACCGCCGCGCGCTGCAGCTGGCCGTGCTTTTCCAGCTTGGCCTCGAACAGCTCGAACAGGGTGAAGGCATCGGCGGCGGCACCGGCGAAGCCGGCCAGCACCTGGCCGTCGCGGCCCAGGCGGCGCACCTTGCGCGCATTGCCCTTCATCACGGTGTGGCCCAGCGTGACCTGGCCGTCGCCGGCAATGGCCACGTGCTCGCCGCGACGGACGCAGACGATGGTGGTGGCGTGGAAAACGTTGGGGTTCTGACTGGGGTCCATGCGGCCTCCGATAGCTGTTCACGGGACATGGGGACAGCGCTGGGTGCGATCAAGCCTGCGCGGATGGCTGCCGTTCAGCGCTTTGCTTGCGAAGGCCGCTCCGGATTGGGCTCGATCCCCTAGGCGAGGTACCAGTCTTCACCCTGCGTCTCGATCGGATGCTGGGTGCGGCCGGAGCCATTGCCGCAGGCCAGCGCGTCGGCCGCGCAGTAGCGGTCGCAGCCCCAGCAGATACGCTCGGGGTGTTTGGGATGCAGGGGAATCGGCTTCGCCATGGCGGCGGTGTCCTCGTGGCCTGCGGCCACGATGCGCCGTTTGCATCAGACCTGCCCTGATCCAGATCAAGGGGGGGGGCTATTCAGCCTTGTCGCTCTTGCTGCGGCGCTTGGCGCGCGGATGCGCGGCGTCGTAGACCTTGGCCAGGTGCTGGAAATCGAGGTGGGTGTAGATCTGCGTGGTGGCGATGTCGGCGTGGCCGAGCAGTTCCTGCACGCCACGCAGGTCACCGGATGATTCCAGGATGTGGCTGGCGAAACTGTGCCTCAGCATGTGCGGATGCACGTGCTTGAACAGGCCCTGGCGCTGGGCCAGCTGGCGGATGCGGATCTGCACCGCGCGTTGGCTGATCGGCCCGTTGCGGCCGGGAAACACCGGCGAGGCCGGGCCGCCTCCGCTTTCCGCGCGCCAGGCCAGCAGCGCTTCGCGTGCGGGGCGGCCGAACGGCACCCGGCGCTGGCGGTTGCCCTTGCCCAGCACGTTGACCAGGCCGCTGTCGAAATCCAGGTCGCGCCAGGTCAGCGCACACACTTCGCTCAGGCGCAGGCCCGAGGAATAGAACAGTTCCAGCAGCGCGCGGTCGCGGCGGCCGAGTTCACCTTCCGGTTCCAGTTCGACCAGCTGCACCGCTTCGTCGGCATCGAGCACCTGCGGCAACCGCCGCGGTGCACGCGGCGCTTTCAGCGTCGCCGCCGGGCTGACCTCGATGCGGCCGTGCTTGAGCAGCCAGGCGTAGAAACTGCGGCAGGCAGACAAGCGGCGCTGCAGGCTCTTGGCCGACAGCCCACGACGATGCTCATCGGCGACGAACTGGCGCAGCGTTTCGGCATCGAGCGCTTCCACGGTCATGCCACGGTGCTCGGCCCATGCCGACAGCGCGTCCAGGTCGCGGCGGTAGGCGTCGAGCGTGTGCGCCGACATCCGCCGCTCCACCTGCAGGTGCTGCAGGAAGGCCTGTACCGCGCTCATCGTCGACGTGTCCTGCTCACCCGGCGAAGCGCTTCAGGCCAGTGGCCAGGGCGTCGCCCATCATGCGCAGGAATAGCGTGCCCATGCCCGGGTAGAAGCGGTTCGGGTCATGGCTGCCGACCGCGATCAGGCCCACACCGGGCAGCGGCAGCAGTGCGGTGGTCTGCACTTCCTCGCTGCGCACGCCATACAGCACAGCATTCTTTTCCGGCTGCAGGCGGCCGCAGATCGGCTCGCCGTCCTTCAGGCAATCGCGGAACGGACCCAGCTGCGGATCATCGGCGGCGATCACCTGCAGCCAGTCGGCCTGCTCCAGCCCGGCCACCGGCGTATGCACCACCAGCCGCACCAGATCGCCGGCGAAGTCTTCCTGCAATGAAGCGGCCATCGCGCGCAGGGTGTCTGCGGCGTTGTCCTGCTTCATCAGCGCCAGGGTCAGCTGGTGCGTGCGCACCGCCAGGCGTTCATTGATCTGCGCGGTCGCGCCCAGGTCGGCCAACCGTCGTGCCAGCTCGCGGTTCTTCTCGCGCAGCACTTCCAGCTGATAGCTGGCCAGCGACGCGGTCGGGCCGTCGTCACGCGGCACCACCAGGGTCAGGGCCAGGTCCGGGAACTGCTTGAGGAAGCCCGGATGCCGCCGCAACCAGGCGGCAACTTCATGGGCCCCGAGCTTGTCGACGGTTTCGGTCATGCGATCCACTCCCCTTCGAAGACGAATGCGGTCGGGCCCGCCATCACCACCGGCTGGCCGTCGCCCGGCCACTGGATGCGCAGGTCGCCCCCAGGCAGGCTGATGCGGGCATCGTGCTGCAGGCGGCCACGCTGCATCAGGGTCACCGCAGCGGCGCAGGCGCCACTGCCGCAGGCCAGGGTTTCGCCGACGCCGCGCTCGAACACGCGCAGGCGTGCGTGCGCCGGACCCATCACCTGGGCAAAGCCCACGTTCACCGAACGCGGGAACGACGCATGCTGCTGCAGCAGCGAACCGACGCGCTCGACCGGTGCGGCATCGATCAGGCCCACTTCGATCACCGCATGCGGGTTGCCCATCGACACCGCGGCAAACCGCACGCTCTCGCCCTGCAGCGGCAGCAGGTATTCCTCACGGGCGTGGGCGAAGCCCATCAACGGCACGTTGGTCGGTTCGAATGCCGGCACGCCCATGGTCACCGCGAACTGGCCATCGCCCAGCACCTTCACTTCATGGCTGGCCAGCGGGCTGTCGATGACGAACGCATCGCCCTGCGCACTGCCCTCGCGCACCAGCCACGCGGCAATGCAGCGCGCGCCGTTGCCGCACTGCTCGGAGTTGGAACCGTCGGCATTCCAGATCCGGTACGAGGCCACCGAACCGTCCGCACGCGGCGCTTCGATGGTCAGGATCTGATCACAGCCCACGCCGGTATGGCGATCCGCCAGGCGCGCGGCCAGCTCGGGCGTGGGCGGCGCGGTGCCGTCACGCAGGTCGATCACTACGAAATCATTGCCCGCGCCATGCATCTTGCTGAAGCGCAGGGCGCTGGAACCGGCCTTACCCATTCCCGCCGCCCGCCTTCTTCGCGGGCGCGGACGCCGGCGGGGTGGTCGGTGCGGCCGGGTCCGCGGTCGTGGCCGGAGTTTCGCTGCCCTGGGTCTGCGCCGGAGTCGCCTCGGTGGCCGGTTCGGCAGCCGGCTCGACGGCTTCTTCCACCGGCACCGGCTTCTGCGGCAGTACCAGCGGGCCCTTGTTGCCGCAGGCGGCAAGGAACAGCAGCGAGGCCGCTGCCAGCGGAATCAGGATGACGTTTCGATGGGGGATCTTCATGCCCCGAGTATAGCCATTGGCGGCTGAGCGGTAGGTGCAGGGGATCGGGTTGCCGGCCAGCGGCCGGCACTACCGCTCCGGTGGCGGCAACGGCCGCGTCCACAGCCAGATCGCCACCACGGTCATGCTGCCGATCGAGAACCACTTCACCCAGGCGATCGGCACGCACCACAGCATGATGGCGGCACACACCGCCATGGTGATCGTGGCCATCCACTTGCCGTAGCGGCTGACCGCACCATGCGCCTGCCAGTTGGCGATGGCCGGGCCGAAGCGCGGATGCTGAATCAGCCACGTGTGCAGGCGTTCGGAACCGCGCGATGCGGCCCAGGCCGAGATCAGGATGAATACGGTGGTCGGCAGCCCCGGCACGAAGATGCCGACGATGCCGGTAGCCAGGCTGACGTACGCCAGCAGCCACCACGCCCAGCGGAAACGCACCACGCGCGGTGGCGTGGTGACGTCGCCGGGGGCGGAAGGATCAGGCGCGCTCATGGCCGAAGGATACCGGTTCAGGGTGCCAGGCAACGCCCGGCATCCCGTTGCGATCACGGCTGGACGATGCCCAGCTGCTGCAGCACGAACGCATACGACTCGGACAGCTCGCGGTAGCGCTGGAAGCGCCCCGACTTGCCACCGTGGCCGGCTTCCATGTTGGTGCGGAACAGGATCGGGTACTGGCCGGTGTTGTCGTCACGCAGCTTGGCCACCCACTTGGCCGGTTCCCAGTACTGCACCTGCGAATCCCACAGGCCGGTACCGACGAACAGCGCCGGGTAGGCTTGCCGCTTGACGTTGTCGTAGGGCGAGTAGGACAGCATGTAGTCGTAGAACGGCTTCTGCTCCGGGTTGCCCCACTCGTCGTACTCGTTGGTGGTCAGCGGGATGGTCGGGTCGAGCATGGTGGTGACCACGTCGACGAACGGCACCTGCGCCACCATCACCCGGTAATCCTGCGGCGCCTGGTTGGCCACCGCACCCATCAGCAGGCCACCGGCACTGCCACCGGAGGCGGCGACGCGATCCTTCGCCGCCCAGCCCTGCGCCACCAGGCCCCGGGTGACGTCGATGAAATCGTTGAAGGTGTTCTGCTTGTGCAGCAGCTTGCCGTTCTCGTACCAGTCGCGGCCCATCTCCTGGCCGCCGCGGATGTGGGCGATGGCATACACCACGCCACGGTCGAGCAGGCTCACCGCGGTCTGGTTGAAGTACGGGTCCATCGACATGCCGTAGCTGCCATAGGCGTACTGGAACAACGCGCCCTTGCCGTCCTTCTGGTAGCCCTTGCGGTAGACCAGCGACACCGGCACCTTCACGCCATCGCGCGCGGTGATCCAGACGCGGTCGGTTTCGTATTTCGAGGCGTCATAGCCGATCACCGGCTGCACCTTCAGCTGGCGGCGCTCGCCGGTAGCGGTATTCAGCTCGAACACGGTGGTCGGGGTGGTCATCGAGGTGTAGACGTAGCGCAGCCACGGCGTATCGGCCTCGGTGTTGTCGCCCAGGCCCATCGAATACGCCGGCTCGTCGGCCTTCACGTAATCGCTGCGGCCGTCCTTGAACAGCAGGCGGATGCGCTCCAGGCCTTCGGAACGTTCGGCGATGGCGGTATAGCTGTCGAACAGCTCGAAGCCTTCGATGAACACCGCATCGTCATGCGCGATCCAATCCTTCCACTGCGCGCGCGAGGTGGCGTCGGTCGGCGCGGTGACCAGCTTGAAGTTCTTCGCGCCATCGTTGGTGCGGATCACCCAGCGGCCGTCGTAGTGATCGGCGTCGTACTCGACGTCACGCTGGCGCGGCGCCAGCACGGTGAAGGTGGTCGGGTCGCTGGCCGGCGCATAGCGCTCTTCCGAGGACACGGTGCTGTGCACGCCGATGGTGATGAAGCGATCGTCGCGGGTGCGGCCGATGCCCATATAGAAGCTGTCGTCCTTCTCTTCGTAGACAACGCTGTCGGCGCTGGCCGGGGTGCCCAGCACGTGCTTCTTGACGCGCACGGTCAGCAGGGTTTCCGGATCGTTCTCGACGTACAGCACGGTGCGGTTGTCGTCGGCCCAGACCAGGTCGCCGGAGCTGCCGGTGATCACATCGGGCAGCACCTTGCCGGTGGCCAGGTCCTTGAAGCGGATCGTGTACTGGCGACGGCCGACGTCATCGTCGGCCCAGGCCAGCAGCTGGTTGTCCTGGCTCACTTCCATCGAACCGACGCTGAAGTAGCCCTTGCCGGCCGCCATCGCGTTGACGTCCAGCAGGACTTCCTCGGCCGCCTCCATGCTGCCCTTGCGGCGCGCGTGGATCGGGTAGTCCTGGCCGGTCTCGAAGCGGCTGTAGTACCAGTAGCCGCGCTCGCGCGCCGGCACGCTGGAATCGTCCTGCTTGATGCGGCCGACGATCTCCTTGTACAGGGTGTCTTCCAGCGGCTTCAGCGGTGCCAGCAGCTGGTCGGCGTAGGCATTCTCGGCCTGCAGGTAGGCCAGCATGTCCTTGTTCTCGCGCTTGTCGTCGCGCAGCCAGTAGTAGTCGTCGTTGCGGGTCGCGCCGAACGGCGCCTTGACCACGTGCGGATGCTTGGCGGCATCCGGCGGAACGGGCGGAGTGGCAGCAGTAGCGGTGGTGGTCATCAGGCTGGCAAGCAACAGGCAGAGGGTGGATTTCATGAGATAGGGCTCCTTGAGGGGCAATGCAATGGCGTCCTTGTGCCTGAGTCTGGGTTGCGGGAGGACGGTGGGCAACCCTGCGGATCGTCACGGGTAGTGCCGGCCGCTGGCCGGCAGCCTCAGCCGGCCAGCGGCCGGCACTACCAGAGCGCGCGACCCCGGCGCGCGGCGTACCATGGGCGCATGAGTACCCTGCCCCACACGCCGGGCTACAGCCGGCGCAGCCATGAAATCGCCCCGTTCCACGTGATGTCCCTGCTGGCCCGCGCGCAGGCGCTGGAACAGGCCGGCCATGATGTGATCCATCTGGAGATCGGCGAACCGGACTTCACCACCGCCGAACCCGTAGTGCGCGCCGGGCAGGCCGCGTTGGCGGCCGGCCATACCCGCTACACCGCCGCACGCGGCCTGCCGGCCCTGCGCCAGGCGATCAGCGGCTTCTATCGCAGCCACTACGCGCTGGATATCGACCCCGAACGCATCCTGGTCACCCCGGGTGGTTCCGGCGCGCTGCTGCTGGCCAGCAACCTGCTGGTCGATCCCGGCCGCCACTGGCTGCTGGCCGACCCGGGCTATCCCTGCAACCGCCATTTCCTGCGCCTGGTCGAAGGTGGCGCACAGCTGGTGCCGGTCGGGCCGGATACCGCCTATCAACTGACCCCTTCGCTGGTGGAACAGCACTGGAATGCCGACAGCGTCGGCGCGCTGGTCGCCTCACCGGCCAATCCGACCGGCACCGTGCTGTCCGCTGATGAACTGGCGGCACTGTCGCAGAGCCTGCACGCGCGCGGTGGCCACCTGGTGGTGGACGAGATCTACCACGGCCTGACCTACGGCCTGGACGCGCCCAGCGTGCTGCAGGTGGACGACAGCGCGTTCGTGCTGAACAGCTTCTCCAAGTACTTCGGCATGACCGGCTGGCGACTCGGGTGGCTGGTGGCGCCGCCGGCAGCGGTACCCGATCTGGAGAAGCTCGCCCAGAACCTGTACATCAGCGCGTCGAGCATTGCCCAGCATGCAGCGCTGGCCTGCTTCAGCGAAGCATCGATGGCGATCTTCGAGCAGCGCCGCGAAGCCTTCCGCCAGCGCCGTGACTTCCTGCTGCCCGCGTTGCGCGAACTGGGCTTCCGCATCGAAGTCGAGCCGCAGGGCGCGTTCTACCTGTATGCCGATGTCAGCGCGTTCACCGACGACGCGCAGGCGTTCTGTGCCCACTTCCTGGAAACCGAGCACGTGGCGTTCACCCCGGGCCTGGATTTCGGCTTCCATCGCGCCAACCAGCACGTGCGCCTGGCGTACACGCAGGAAGTGCCACGATTGCAGGAAGCGGTGGCGCGGATTGCGCGCGGGTTGAAGCGTTGGCAAGGATCACGTTGACGGTAGTGCCGGCCGCTGGCCGGCAACGGCATCACCCATACATCCGCGGTTTGCCGGCCAGCGGCCGGCACTACCGGTAAAGAAAAACGCCGCCCTGGGGCGGCGTTTTTCATTTCATCACTTACCGCCCAACCGCTCCCACAGGAAGCTGTAGGCCAGCGCCGACATATGCGCGGCCTGCGCGTTGTTGGCTGCGCCGCCGTGACCGCCTTCGATGTTCTCGTAGTAGGTCACGTCCTTGCCGGCGTCGATCATCTTCGCCGCCATCTTGCGGGCATGGCCCGGGTGCACGCGGTCATCGCGGGTGGAGGTGGTGAACAGCACCGGCGGGTAGTTCTTCTTCGCGTCGAACAGGTGGTACGGCGAGAAGGTCTTGATGAACTCCCAGTCGCTGGTGTCCGGGTTGCCGTACTCGGCCATCCACGAAGCACCGGCCAACAGGTGGCTGTAGCGCTTCATGTCCAGCAGCGGCACCTGCACCACCACCGCACCGAACAGTTCCGGGTACTGGGTCAGCATGTTGCCGGTCAGCAGGCCGCCGTTGCTGCCGCCCTGCACGCCCAGGTGCCTGGCGGTGGTGATCTTGCGCTTGACCAGGTCACGCGCCACCGCGGCCATGTCTTCATAGGCCTTGTGGCGGTTCTGCTTCAGCGCCGCCTGGTGCCAGCGCGGGCCGTACTCGCCACCGCCACGGATGTTGGCGACCACGTATACGCCGCCCTTCTCCAGCCAGGCGCGGCCCATGCCACCGGAGTAGCTCGGGGTCAGCGAGATCTCGAAGCCACCGTAGCCGTACAGCAGGGTCGGATTGGAGCCATCCAGCTTCATCGCCTTGTCGTGCACCACGAAGTACGGCACGCGGGTGCCGTCCTTGCTGGTGGCGAAGTGCTGCTCGATCACCTTGCCCTTGGCATCGAAGAAGGCCGGCATGGTCTTCAACGTTTCCGGCGGCTGGCCGATCTCGGCCAGGGCCAGCGTGGTCGGGGTCAGGTAGTCGGTGGCGGTCAGCCACACCGCGTCACTGTCGTTGCTGTCCACGGCGGACACGCCCAGCGTGCCGAAGGCCGGCGCACCAACGAAGCGGCTGGTCTGCCAGCCATCGGCGCCCGGAGTCAGCACCGACAGGCGGTTCTTGACGTCGTCCAGCACGTTCAGCACCAGGTGGCTCTTGGTCCAGGTGGCACTGGCCAGCGAGGTGGTCGCGGTCGGGGTGAACAGCACCTCGAAGTCACGCTTGCCGGCCAGGAAGTCGTCCAGCCGGGTCGCCAGCAGCGAACCGGACGCATAGGTCTTGCCACCCACGGTCCACGGATCGCGCAGCTCCAGGGTCAGCCACTGCTTGTGCAGGCCCTTCTCGGCCGAGTTCGGCGCGTCGATCTTGGTCAGCGTGCCGTCGTCGCCACGCAGGTAGATCTCGTTGTTGTAGAACGCCAGCGTGCGGCTGACCAGGTTGCGCTCGAAGCCCGGGGTGTCATCGTGCATCGCCGCGATGTACATGTCTTCCGGCTTGCCTTCGTAGACCACGCTGGCCGACGCCAGCGGCGTGCCGCGCTTCCACAGCTTGGCAACGCGCGGGTAGCCGGAGGTGGTCATCGAACCGGCGCCGAAATCGGTGTAGACGAACACCGAGTCGCGGTCGATCCAGCCCAGGCCGCCCTTGGATTCAGGGCGGAAGAAGCCGTCCTTGATCCAGGTCTTGTTGGCCAGGTCGAATTCGCGGGTGACATCGGCATCGGCGCCGCCGCGCGACAGCGCGATCAGGCAGCGGCTGTAATCCGGACGCAGGCAGTCGGCACCGTGCCAGACCCAGTTCTCGCCCTCGGCCTTGTTCAGCGCGTCCAGGTCGAGCACGGTTTCCCACTGCGGCGAGGCCTTGCGGTACTCGGCCAGGGTGGTGCGGCGCCACAGGCCGCGCTCGTGCTGCTGGTCCTTCCAGAAGTTGTAGTAGTAGTCGCCGATCTTCTGCACGCCGGGGATCTTGGCATCGGAGTCGAGCACCTCGCGGATGCTGGTCTCCATCTGCTTGAAGGCCGGGGTCTGCGCCAGGCGCGCCTCGGACTTGGCGTTCTGTTCCTTGACCCAGGACAGCGGCTTGTCGCCGGTGACGTCCTCCAGCCAGGCGTAGCGATCGGTGTCTTCAGCGGCCACGGCGGTCCCCACCGAGGCAGCGGTCATCATGCCGGCCAGCAGGCAGGCGGAAGCGAGTCGTGACATTGCAGCTCCAGGCAGTCATAAGCCGTGGAACGCTAGCACGGAATGTCGCGGTCGCCCCCGTGTCGAAGGTCAGGCCGTGGCCGCCGGGCGGCGTCGACCGCGCGCAGCCGAAGCCGGACGGCGCCGCGCCTGTCCACCGGTACGACGTGCCAGCCGCAGCCATGACAGGCGCGGCAGCGGGAAACGCAGCAGTGCCCACCACGCCACCAGCGGCATGCCCACCAGCCACATCGGCAGCCAGCCCAGCCAGGCGCTGCTGCCGCGTGCGGCCGGCCAGACCAGCACCAGTGCCACGCCGGCCAGCGCCACCTGCTGCACGCCGCGCAGCAGGCGTGGATCGGCGCGCTCGAAGATGACGCGTTCAGTTGCAGGGCGACGGACGGTACGTACGTTCATGGGGCTTCTCCGGTGGACAATGCAACACAGCGTGGGCAAGGGCCTTCTCACGGACTGCGACACCATTGACGGATCGCGTGCACACAGTCGACCATGCGCGTGCAAGCCCACTGGAGCCCGCTCCCGCATGATTTCGATCCGCCCGTTCTGCGCCGTGCTGCTGGCCCTGTCGCTGGCGGGCCCCGCCATGGCCGCCAGCGAGCCGCCATCGCCCCGCGCCACCGACGCGGCCGCTCTGGACGCGCCGATCGACCTGAAGCGCTTCATGGGCACCTGGTACGTGATCGGCCGCGTGCCGAACTTCATCGAACGCGGGCATGTCGCCAGCGTCAACGAATACGAGCTTCGCGATACGCACAAGGTCGGCATCACCTACCGCTACCGCGACGGCTTCGGTGAACCGGTGCAGGAGGTACGCGCACGCGCCAGTGTCGATCCGGACAGCGGCAACCACGGCTGGCGTACCTGGTTCTACCGTGTCGTGCCGACCCATTCGCGCGTGCTGGAAGTGGCCCCGGACTATTCCTGGGCGCTGATCGGTTACCCGGGCCGCGAGATGGCCTGGATCTTCGCGCGCAAGCCGGACATGGACAAGGCCCTGTACAAGGAGCTGGCCGAGCGCCTGCGCGACGAGTACGGCGTGAACACCGACAAGCTCAAGCGCGTGCCGCAGCATCCGGAACAGGTCGGCAAGCTGGGCTACGAAGTACCGAACGCGCGCTGATCGGATCGTGGCATTGCCGGCCAGCGGCCGGCACTACCGTTTCCAGGCGATGAGGTAGAGCCGGCCGCTGGCCGGCTAATGCACGACGCTTCAGAAATTCATGAGGTTGCCGGCCAGCGGCCGGCACTACCCGAGCTATGCCGGGCGCCGCCCGGCGCCCCGTTACTTGCGGCTGTAATGCGCGACCAGGCGGTCGCCGAGCATCTGCAGCAGCTGCACCAGCACCAGCAGCAGGACCACGGTGACCAGGGCCACGTCGGTGTGCGAACGCTGGTAGCCGTCGCGGAACGCCAGGTCGCCCAGGCCACCGGAACCGATCGCACCGCCCATCGCGGTGAAACCGATCAGGGCCACGGTGGTGACCGTGGCACCGGCGATCAGGCCAGGGCGCGCCTCCGGCAGCAGCACGCGGGTGACCAGCTGCCAGGTGGTGGCGCCCATCGCCTGGGTCGCTTCGATCACGCCGCGGTCAACCTCGCGCAGCGCGGTCTCGACCAGGCGCGCATAGAACGGCGCAGCACCAATGACCAGCGGCACGATCGCGCCGCGCACGCCCAGCGAGGTGCCCATCAGGAACAGGGTGACCGGGATCAGCACGATCATCAGGATGATGAAGGGCACCGAACGCAACAGGTTCACCACCAGCGCCAGCACCCCATAGGCCAGCGGCCGGCGCTTCATCTGCGGCGCACCGAACAGGTACAGCAGCACGCCCAGCGGCAGGCCGATGGCCAGGGTCAGCGGCAGCGAACCGAGCAGCATCAGCAGGGTATCAAGGGTGGCCTGGCCGATATCGGCCCACTTGCCCGCATCCAGGTGGCGGAAGAAGCCGCCGGCAGTGGCGATGATCATCGACGCAGTTCCTCAACGTGCACGCCGGCGGCCACGAACGCGGCCTGCGCGGCGGACTGGTCACCGCCCACCAGGGCGACCACCAGCTGGCCATACGGGGTGTCCTTGATCCGGTCGATGCGGCCGGACAGGATGTTGTAATCGACGCCGGTCTCGCGCGCGACGCTGCCCAGCAAGGGCTCGTAGGTGTCGCCGCCGAGGAAGGTCAAGCGCACGATGCGGCCACCGACGGCGTCGAAATCACGGTGCAACGCGCCTTCGTCGACATGCTCCGATTCACTGACGAATCGGCGCGTGGTCGGGTGCTGCGGGTGCAGGAACACCCGGGTAACCGCTCCGGTCTCGACCATCTGCCCGGCATCGAGCACGGCAACGCGATCGCAGACGCGACGGATCACGTCCATCTCGTGGGTGATCAGCACGATGGTCAGGCCCAGCTCGCGGTTGATCTTCGACAGCAGCGACAGCACCGAGGCGGTGGTCTGCGGATCGAGCGCACTGGTGGCTTCGTCGCACAGCAGGATCTGCGGGCGCGTGGCCAGCGCGCGGGCAATGCCGACGCGCTGCTTCTGGCCACCGGACAGCTGCGCCGGGTACTTCTGCGCATGTGCCTCCAGGCCCACGGTCTGCAACAGCTCGGCCACGCGCGCGTCGATCTCCGCCTTCGGCGTGCCGGCCAGTTCCAGCGGGAAGGCGACGTTGCCGGCCACCGTGCGCGACGACAGCAGGTTGAAGTGCTGGAAGATCATGCCGATGCGCCGGCGCAGCGCGCGCAGGCCGTCCGCGTCCAGTGCGGTGACGTCCTCGCCACCGATCAGCAAGCGGCCGCCGCTGGGTTCTTCCAGGCGGTTGATCATGCGGATCAGGGTCGACTTGCCCGCGCCGGAATGGCCGATGATGCCGAAGACCTCACCGGCCTCGATGGTCAGGTCCAGCGGTTGCAGCGCGCTGACTTCGCGGCCGGCAACGGCATAGGATTTGTGCAGGCGCTGGAACTCGATCACGGGCGTGGCTCACCGGCTGGGTGACGGAAGGGGGCGTGCAGCCTACCAGCGCCGGCGCTCACGCGCCCACGCCATAAGCCGGAATGTTATTCCTTTTGGTTCTAAGCCGCCCGTGAAGCCTCGCACCCGGTAGTGCCGGCCGCTGGCCGGCAACCGCAGCGGATCCCTCCAGCGTGAGGAGTTGCCGGCCAGCGGCCGGCACTACCCCCCCCGGGATCAGGGATGATCCAGCGGCTTTGGCGGCTCCTGCCGGTTCACCCGCTCACGGTGCAGCAGGTACAGGCCGGAAGCGACAATAATCGCCGCGCCCACCCAGGTGTAGCCGTCCGGCAGCTGGCCCCAGAAGGCCAGATCCCAGCCGATCACCCAGACCAGCCCGCTGTACTCCAGCGGCGCGATCATCGAGGCTTCGCCCAGCTGGAAGGCCTTGGTCAGGGCGATCTGGCCCAACGCCCCGGCCAGGCCCATGCCGGCGATCAACGGCGCGTGCGCCAATTGCAGCGGCACCCAGCCGGGCAGGGCCAGCAGGCCGGCGCCAACGGCCATGATCACCAGGAACCAGACCACCATCGACTGCGAGGTGTCGGTGCGGGTCAGCAGGCTGACCGTGATCGCCGCCACGGCGTAGGCGGTGGCCGCGGCCAGCACCATCAACCCCGGCACCGAAATGAAGCCGTCCACGCCCGGCCGCAGCACCACCAGCACGCCGACCAGGCCGATGCCGATGGCGACCCAGCGCCGCGGCCCGACCCGTTCGCCCAGCAGCGGCACCGACAGTGCGGCGATCAGCAGCGGGGCGACGAAATAGATGGTGTAGGCGGTGGACAGCGGCAGGTCGCGCAGGGCGAACACGAAGCAGCCGATCATCGCCATGCCCAGCGCGCCACGCAGCAGGTGCAGGCCCCAGCGTCGCGGTACCAGCGACCGCGGGCCGGCGCTGACCAGCACCCAGACCAGCACGAATGGCAATGAGGCCGCGCCGCGCAGGAAGGTCACTTCCAGGGTCGGATAGCTGGCCGACAGCTGCTTCATGCCAGCGTCCATCAGCGAGAAACAGGCGACTGCCGCGACCATCCAGGCCACCGCGCGCGAGGGGGAGCGTTGCACGTTCATGGCCCATTATCGCCGACCGCGCCGGATTGTAGAGCCGAGCCATGCCCGGCTGCCGCCCTTCTGTAGAGTCGAGCTTGCTCGACTGCCGCCCTTCTGTAGAGTCGAGCTTGCTCGACTGCTCTTCACAAAGCAGTCGAGCAAGCTCGACTCTACAAAAAGCTGGCAGGCCGGCACGATAGAATGGCCCTCACTGAATCCTGCGGAGCTGCGCCCATGCCTTCCTTCGACGTCGTGTCCGAAGTCGACACCCACGAACTGACCAACGCCATCGACCAGGCCAACCGCGAGCTGGCCACCCGCTTCGACTTCAAGGGCGTGGACGCGAAGTTCGAACGCGATGGCGATGTCATCAACCAGACCGCGCCGACCGAGTTCCAGCTCAAGCAGATGAACGACATCCTGCGCGCCCGCCTGGCCGCGCGCGGCATCGACGTGCTCAGCCTGGAATTCGGCGACATCGAGACCAACCTGGCCCAGGCCCGGCAGAAGATCACCGTCAAGCAGGGCATCGAGCAGAAGATCGCCAAGAAGATCGCCGCTGCACTGAAGGACGCCAAGCTGAAGGTGGAAAGCCAGATCAACGGCGACAAGCTGCGCGTGCAGGGCAAGAAGCGCGACGACCTGCAGGACGCCATTGCCGTGCTCAAGGCCGGCAAGTTCGAGCTGCCGCTGCAGTTCAACAACTTCCGCGACTGAGGCCTGCGCCGGGCGTGACCCGGCGCTGCCACCGGCAGGTACGACGGCGCGTTGCCGGCGACGCGCCTACAATGGCGGCCCCGCCAGCCGACGTGCCCGCCATGACCGATTCCCACCTGCCCACCGATGACCCGATCGCCGCCACCCGCCTGTGGCTGGAGCGCATCGTGATCGGCCTGAACCTGTGCCCGTTCGCCAAGGCGGTGTACGTGAAGGACCAGGTCCGCATCGTGCTGAGCGATGCGACTACGCCCGAGGCGCTGGTCGAACAACTGGCCGAAGAGCTGGTGCTGCTGCGCGACACCCCGGCCGAGCAGATCGACACCACGCTGATCGTGCACCCGCAGGTGCTGACCGATTTCCTCGACTACAACGACTTCCTCGACAACGCCGACGCCGCGATCGAGGCGCTGGACCTGCAGGGCATCCTGCAGGTGGCCAGCTTCCACCCGGACTATCAGTTCGACGGCGTGGCCGCGGACGACGCCAGCAACTACACCAACCGGGCGCCCTTCCCCACCCTGCACCTGCTGCGCGAAGATAGCGTGGCGCGCGCGGTGGATGTCTATCCGGACCCGGACGTGATCGTCGAGCGCAACATCCAGACCCTGGACCGCATCGGCGTGGACGGCTGGCATCGCCGCCTGCGCGGCGAAGACCTGACGTGAGCATGGTGCCGCCGATTGCCGCATGGCCGGCCGCGCCGCTGTCGGGCAAGGCGGTGCTGGTCACCGGCGGCGCCAACGGCATCGGCCGTGGCATCGCCCAGGCCGTGCTCGGCGCCGGCGGACGCGTGCTGATCGGCGATCTGGACGTGGAAGCGGGCCAGGCCTGCCTGGACGAATGGCAGCGCGGTGATGATGCCGCGTTCCAGCGCCTGGACATCACCGACGAAGCCAGCGTGCGCGACTTCGTCGCGGTGGCCCTGCAGCGGTTCGGCCGTATCGACGGACTGGTCAACAACGCCGGCATCGCCGGCCCGCATGGCACATTGCTGCAGGACATGGCGTGGGAGGAATGGCAGCGCCGCCTGTCGTCACTGCACGGTGCCTTCCTGTGCAGCAAGCACGCGATGCCGGCACTCTCGACCCGCACTGAGGGCGCGATCATCAACATCGCCTCGACCCGCGCCTGGCAGTCCGAAGCGCACAGCGAGGCCTATGCGGCGGCCAAGGGCGGGCTGGTCGCCTTCACCCACGCGCTGGCGATCAGCAGCGGCCCGGCGGTGCGGGTCAACAGCATCAGCCCCGGCTGGATCGGCACCTCGGCCTGGCAGGCGCCCTCGCGGCGCCACCAACCCGACTACTCGGCCACCGATCACGCCCAGCACCCGGTCGGCCGTGTCGGCCGCCCCGAGGACATCGGCGCGCTGGCGGTGTACCTGCTGTCGTCGCTGTCCAGCTTCACCACCGGCCAGGACTTCATCGCCGACGGCGGCATGACCCGGAAGATGATCTACGCCGAATGACCGGCCTCCGGTAGTGCCGGCCGCTGGCCGGCATTCCGGTAGATCCACGCCATGCGTGGATAGCGGTAACGTGCCAACCAAGGTTGGCACCCACCACAACGGTTTACGCCATGCCCGAATGGCGCAGCAGCGCGTCGATCTGCGGCGCGCGGCCACGGAAGGCCTTGAAGTTCTCCGCAGCCGGACGGCTGCCGCCGCGCGACAGGATTTCATCGCGGAAGCGCGCACCGGTTTCAGCCAGTGCCTGCGGTGCTTCCTCGAACGCGGCGTAGGCATCGGCGCTGAGCACCTCGGCCCACTTGTAGCTGTAGTAACCCGCCGCGTAGCCACCGGCGAAAATGTGGCTGAACTGGTGCGGGAAGCGGTTCCAGACCGGCGGATGGTTCACCGCCACGTCCGCACGCACGCGATCGAGCAGCGCGAGAACGCTGTCCTGCGCCGGCTCGAACTGGCTGTGCAGCAGCATGTCGAACAGGCCGAATTCCAGCTGGCGCACGGTGGCCATGCCGCTGTGGAAATTGCGGGCGGCCAGCATGCGCTCGTACAGCGCGCGCGGCAGCGGTTCGCCGCTATCGACGTGCGCGGTCATGCCCTGCAGGTGGTCCCATTCCCAGCAGAAGTTCTCCATGAACTGGCTCGGCAGTTCCACCGCATCCCACTCCACGCCATTGATGCCGGCCACGCCCAGTTCACCGATGCGGGTCAGCAGCTGGTGCAGTCCGTGGCCCATCTCATGGAACAGCGTGGTCACTTCGTTGTGGCTGAAGGTGGCCGGCTTGCCGTTGGCACCACGGCCGAAGTTGCATACCAGATAGACCAGCGGCGTCTGCACGCTGCCATCGGCGCGCTCGCGGCGGTTGCGGCAATCATCCATCCACGCACCGCCACGCTTGCCCTCGCGCGCATACAGGTCCAGGTAGAACTGGCCGACCAGCGCGCCCTGCGCATCGACCAGGCGGAAGAAGCGCACATCCTCATGCCACACCGGCGCGCTGTCTTCCTGCACGCGCAGGCCATACAGCTGCTCGATCACCGAGAACAGGCCGCCCAGTACCTTCGGTTCGGTGAAGTACTGCTTCACGTCCTGCTCGGAATAGCTGTAGCGCGCCTGCTTCAGGCGATCGGCGGCGAACGCCAGGTCCCAGGCCTGCAGGCTGTCGATGCCCAGCTGTTCTCGCGCGAACTGCTCCAGCTCGGCGCGATCCTTGGCCGCGAACGGCTTGGCACGCGCGGCCAGGTCACGCAGGAAACCCAGCACTTCGGCCGGGTCCTGCGCCATCTTGGTCGCCACCGAATAATCGCCATACGAACCGAAGCCGAGCAGCGCGGCCAGCTCCGTACGCAGGGCCAGGATGCGGTCGATGTTGCCGCTGTTGTCCAGCGCGTCGTCGCCGAATTCGGACGCGCGCTGCGCACTGGCCCGGTACAGGATCTCGCGCAGGTCACGGTCTTCGGCCCAGGTCTGCACCGGCAGGTAGCACGGCATCTGCAGGGTCAGCTTCCAGCCCTGCTTTCCGTCCTTTTCCGCCGCAGCGTGCGCGGCGGCCTTCACGTCCTCCGGCAGGCCGGCCAGGCGCGCTTCATCCTCGATGATCAGCGACCACGCATCGGTGGCGTCGAGCACATTCTGCGAGAACTTCGCCGACAGCGCCGACAGCTCTTCCTTGATCGCAGCAAAGCGCTGCTGCGCCTCGGGCGCCAGCTCGGCACCACCCAGGCGGAAATCACGCAGGGTGTTGTCCAGCACCTTGCGCCGGGCCTCGTCGAAACCTGCGGCCTCCGGGCTGGCGGCCAGCGCCTGGTACTGGCGGTACAGCGCCAGGTTCTGGCCCAGCGCGCTGGCGAAGCGGGTCACCCGCGGCAGGTTGCTGTTGTACGCCTCACGCAGTTCCGGGGTGTTGACCACGCCCTGCAGGTGGCCGACCAGGCCCCAGGCGCGCCACAGGCGCTCGGTGGCATCGTCCAGCGGGGCGACGAAGCTCTCCCAGCGCACCGGCTGCACCTGCTCGGCGGCGCTGACGGCCGCTTCGGCCTCGGCCAGCAGCACATCCAGCGCCGGCGCCACGTGCTCGGGGCGGATCGCCTCGAAGCGCGGCAGGCCGGAAAAATCGAGCAGGGGGTTGGCAGCGGTCACGGCAGATCTCCAGGGAACGGGCCCGGCAGGCGGGCAGCCTGGTACATATGGCGCTGGCGGGCGTGGCTGACAAGGGGGTGACGCCTGGCATTCACGTCGGCCTTACGGTCGCGGTTCGAAGCTTTGGCTGCGGGGGAGTCCGCAGCGGTACGTACCGAACGAGGCCCTACATGGAAGGTCTGGCTGCAGTTGCATCCGCCCCAGCGGCGCGGTCACTGGCGTTGTCTGCCAGCCCGGCCGAACTGACCTGGATCGCCGCGCTGTGCGATGCTGGCGACGACGCCCCGCGCCACCTGCAGCAGCTGCAGGCGGTGCTGCAGCAGGGCGGCACGTTCAATGACGCCCAGGAGTGGTACCCGTTCGAGGTGATCGAGCGCGGCGCCAGCCAGCTGCAGCTGGGCCATGAACGCGAGTTCGTGATCTGCGTGCTGCTGTGGCTGCAGGCCCTGGCCCAGGGCCGCGCCAGCACGCTGGACCCCAGCCTGCACCTGGATGATCGCGCGATGGACATCGAGGCGCTGCCCGATGCCTTGCGTGATGCGGTGCTGGATGCGTTCACCGCGGCGGGGTACTGAATATGTAGCGTCGAGCCATGCTCGACGGCTCTTTACCGGAGTCGAGCATGGCTCGACTCTACAAGGACGCTACAGCGCTTCCAGGCTGCTCCACGGCAGTTCCGGCAAGCCCTGCCCGGCCACCGCTGCCGCCAGCTGCGCATCGGCGCGCTCGACATCAATGCCCTGCCGCACGTACCACGCCGGGTCGTAATAGCTTTGCGCGTAACGCTCGCCGCTGTCGCACAGGATGCTGACGATGCTGCCGTGGTGACCGGCCTCGCGCATCCACTGCGCGGCCTGCAGTACGCCGATGAAGTTGGTGCCGGTGGAACCACCGACGCGGCGGCCGAGCTGGCGGCTGACATGGCGCATCGCGGCCAGGCTCAGCGCGTCGGGCACCTTCACCATCGCATCGACACTGGTCGGGATGAAGCTCGGCTCCACCCGCGGCCGGCCAATGCCTTCCACGCGCGAACCACCGCTGCAGGTCAGGCCTCGCCAGTCCGGCTCACCGGCCACGGCAGCCTTGTAGCCATCGAAGAACACCGACACTTCCGGGTCCGCGCACAGGATGCGGGTGTCATGCCGGCGATAGCTGACATAGCGGCCTAGCGTCGCTGCGGTGCCACCGGTACCGGGGCTGCACACGATCCACTCCGGGATCGGGCTGGGTTCCTCGGCCATCTGCTTGAAGATGGATTCGGCAATGTTGTTGTTGGCACGCCAGTCGGTGGCGCGCTCGGCGTAGGTGAACTGGTCCATGAAGTGGCCACCGGTTTCGCGGGCCAGCTTTTCCGAATCACAGTTGAGGTCGCAGGCACGCTCGACCAGGTGGCAACGGCCGCCATGGAATTCGATCGCCGCAATCTTCTCCGGCGAGGTGGTGGCCGGAATCACCGCGATGAACGGCAGTCCGAGCAGGCGCGCGAAATAGGCTTCGGACACCGCGGTCGAGCCGCTGGAGGCCTCGATCACCGGCCGGCCCTCGCGCAGCCAGCCATTGGCCAGCGCATACAGGAACAGCGAACGGGCCAACCGGTGCTTGAGGCTTCCGGTGGGATGGCTCGATTCATCCTTCAGGTACAGCTCGATGCCCTCGAACCCGGGCAGCGCCAGCGGGATCAGGTGGGTATCGGCGGAACGGTTGAAATCGGCTTCGATCTTGCGGATGGCGGCAGCCACCCATTCACGCTGCGACATGGCGGGCCATCGGTGTCAGGACTGAACGGTGCGATCCGGTCATTGTACGTCGCGGTGCGGTCAGGTGCTGCTCGCTAGAATGGGGACATCCGGCCGGCAACGGCCCTGTCTGAAGGATCTCCCCCATGACCATTCCCGCCCTGCGCGATGTCCCCGGCGTCGCCGCCCAGGCCCCGGCCGAAACCCGCGGCTTCGTGTTCAACCACACCATGCTGCGGGTGAAGGACATCACCGCCTCGCTGGACTTCTACACCCGCGTGCTCGGCTACCAGCTGATCGACAAGCGCGACTTCCCGGAGGCCCAGTTCAGCCTGTACTTCCTGGCCTACGTGCCGGCCGGCGCGGTGGTACCGGAAGACGACGCCCAGCGCCGCCTGTGGATGGCCGGCCTGCCGGGCGTGCTGGAACTGACCCACAACCATGGCACCGAGGCCCAGGACGGCCCGGTCTACCACGATGGCAACAGCGACCCGCGCGGCTTCGGCCACATCTGCGTGTCGGTGCCGGACATCGAAGCCGCCTGCCAGCGCTTCGAGGACCTCGGCGTGACCTTCCAGAAGCGCCTGACCGACGGCCGCATGAAGAACCTGGCCTTCATCAAGGACCCGGACGGCTACTGGGTCGAAATCATCGCCAACTGACCAGAAAGGGGACGGAGGGGATTAAGCCGTTTCTGGCACTATTGGCCGGAAGCGACTTAATTCCCTCCGTCCCCTTTTTTGCGAGGTTGGTATGGAAACGATGGAACTGCACCGCGGGCGACTGATCGACCACATCCAGCTGGTCGTACGCGACCTGGCCGCCAGCCGGCGCTTCTACCAGGCGGTGTTCGATACGATCGGCGTGCCGATCGCCGGCGAAGGCGGAGATTACTTCTGGGCCGATGAGCTGTTCGTTTCCAGCGCCAGCAGCGAGGCCGCCGCCGGCCAGCTGACCGGCCGCCACCACCTGGCCTTCCAGGCCCGCGACAGCGCCACCGTCGATGCCTTCCACAGCGCCGCGATCGCCGCCGGCGGCACCGACAACGGCGCGCCCGGCGAACGCCCCTACCACCCGGGCTACTACGGCGCCTTTGTGCTCGATCCGGACGGCAACAACATCGAAGTGGTCTATCACGGTCCGGCCCGCTACAGCGCCGACTCGGTGAAGGTCACTTTCTGATTTCACCGATGCCATGAACGAAGAAGCCGGGCAATGCCCGGCTTCTCTGCTTCCAGCACTGCAGCCCTCAGTGGGCGGCCATGTAGATGTCCTGAAGCACGGCCTTTTCCAGCTCGAGCTCGCCCAGCAGGTTCTTCACGATGTCGCCCAGGCTGAGGATGCCGACCAGGCGGGTGCCCTCGGTGACCATCAGATGACGGCGCCGCGAGTACGTCATCAACGACATGGCCTGCTTCAGGGTCGCTTCCGGCGCAATGCCTTCCAGGCCGGTGGTCGGCACGCTGGAAATCACCCGGCGGCCGGCCTGCGGGCCGTCATCGGCCAGGGTACGCACGATGTCCTTTTCGGAAATGATGCCGACCGGGGCATCGTCCTTCATCACCACCAGCGCAGCGATCCTGTTCGCGCTCATCTTGTGGGCGGCGGCACCGATGGTGTCTTCGGCGTCGATGGTGATGACAGCTTCTTTCTTGGATTGCAGGAGTTCGCGGACGTTCATTCTTGTTTCCTGGTGCAGGTCACTGAAGTCAAAAAAGTGTGCTCTTCCGATACGCCCCCTCCCCGGGAACAGACCTTTCAGCGCACGTCTGGCGCACGTGCCTGCCCTGGGAGATGCATCGGCAGGCGACGTACTGCAACGCGAACGAGGTGGGCTCAACCGCTCAACCCATGCCTCGGTCAGATCGATTCTACGACTGCGACCATCGGTCACTACCGGCATCGATAGGACAGTTCGTCGTGGGAACCAAGCGACGATCCAGAGAATGGCACCGCGGCTGAAACCGCCGCTGAATACAGGCGGCATTGCGCATTAAAGATTGATCGCGCCCTGCCGCAGGCGGACAGAACGACCGGCGGCTGTCCCACTTGATGCGGTTACCGGCGCAAACGAAAGGGGGCCGCATGGGCCCCCTTCGTGTACCGCATCCAGGTCGAGCAGCCGGCGTTACTCCACCGTCACGCTCTTGGCCAGGTTGCGCGGCTTGTCCACGTCGGTGCCACGCGCCAGTGCGGTGTGGTACGCCAGCAGCTGCACCGGAATGGTGTGCACGATCGGGCTGAGCACGCCGGCGTGGCGCGGCGTGCGGATCACGTGCACGCCTTCGGACTCGTTGAAATTGCTGTCCTGGTCGGCGAACACGAACAGCTCGCCACCCCGGGCGCGCACTTCCTGCATGTTCGACTTCACCTTTTCCAGCAGGCTGTCGTTGGGGGCGATCACCACCACCGGCATGTCCTCGTCCACCAGCGCCAGCGGGCCGTGCTTCAGCTCGCCCGCCGGATAGGCTTCGGCGTGGATGTAGGAGATTTCCTTGAGCTTGAGCGAGCCTTCCAGCGCGATCGGGTAGTGCAGGCCGCGGCCCAGGAACAGCGCGCTGCTCTTGCGCGCGAAACGCTCGGCCCATGCCGCGATCTGCGGCTCCATGTTCAGTGCGTGCTGCACGCTGCCCGGCAGGAAGCGCAGCTGCTCCAGGTAGTCCGCTTCCTGCGCCGCGTCGATGCGGCCACGCAGCTTGCCCAGCACCACGGTCAGCTGGAACAGCGCGGCCAACTGGGTGGTGAAGGCCTTGGTCGAGGCCACGCCGATCTCGGCACCGGCGCGCGTGTAACAGACCAGCTCGCTGGCGCGCGGGATCGCACTTTCCGGCACGTTGCAGATCGACAGCGTGTGCTTGTGGCCCAGCGACTTGGCGTACTTCAGCGCTTCCATCGTATCCAGCGTTTCGCCGGACTGGGAGATGGTGACGATCAGGTGCTTCGGATTCGCATAGGCGGCGCGGTAACGGTACTCGCTGGCAATCTCCACGCTGCACGGCAGGCCGGCGATGGCTTCGATCCAGTAGCGCGCGGTCAGGCCGGCGTAATAGCTGGTGCCGCAGGCGATGATCTGCACGCCTTCGATGCCCGACAGCACCGCTTCGGCGGTCTTGCCGAACAGCTCGGCCGGGAAGCCACCGGCGTCGATCGCCGCCTCGATGGTGTCGCCCAGCGCACGTGGCTGTTCGTGGATTTCCTTCTGCATGAAGTGGCGATACGGGCCCAGCTCCAGCGAGGCCAGCGACACATCGGACAGATGCACGTCGCGCTCGACCGGCTGGTCATGCTCGTCGAAGACGCGCACCCCGTCGCGGCGGATCTCGGCCGTGTCACCCTCTTCCAGGAAAATCACCTTGCGGGTGGCCGAGATCACCGCCGAGACATCGGAGGCAACGAAGTTCTCGCCTTCACCCAGGCCGATCAGCAGCGGGCAGCCCATGCGCGCGCAGACGAAGCGCTCCGGCTCGGCACGGCTGACCACGGCCAGTGCGTAGGCACCGGTCAGTTCCTTCACCGTGTGCTGCAGCGCCAGCAGCAGGTCATCGCCCTCCTTGAGGTGATGATGGATCAGGTGTGCGATGACTTCGGTGTCGGTCTGGGATTCGAAGGTGTAGCCGAGCGCGCGCAGCCTTTCGCGCTGCTCTTCGTGGTTCTCGATGATGCCGTTGTGCACCAGCGCCACGCCCTGGCTGATATGCGGGTGCGCGTTGGCCTCGGTGACGCCACCATGGGTAGCCCAGCGGGTGTGGCCGATGCCCAGCACCGCATTGAAGCCTTCAGCCTCGGCTGCCGTGGCCATTTCCGACACACGACCGGTACGGCGCACGCGACGCACCTCGGGCCGTTCGCCCTGGTCGATCACGGCGATGCCCGAGGAATCGTAGCCGCGGTACTCAAGTCGCTTCAGGCCCTCGATCAGCACCGGCACCACATCGCGATCGGCGATCGCACCCACGATTCCACACATGTCACGCGTTTCCTTGAAGACGATCGGCGCATTCTAGCCTGCGTGTCCGGCGTCCCCCTCCTGTCCGCTTAATGAAAGTGTCCGGAAAGGTGTCCGCGGACACCCGGACACCGCGGCGAGTCCGCCAAGCCGTTGATCTGAAACAGAATAAAGTTGGCACGCTACGTGCTTGGTACTGGCTACCACCGCAAGGCACGCATCCGATGATCCGCGACACTTCCGCCCAGGACCAGATCGTTTCCTCCGCACCGGCCAGCGCCACCCGCGCCAACTGGCACCGCTACCGTTGGCCGGCGGCGGGTGCCCTCGTGCTGCTGGCCGGCATCGGCTGGGCCGTGCACGCCTGGTCCAACGCCAGCCGCTCCTTCGACAGCAGCCGCGTGCGCATCGCCGAAGTGAAGCGGGGTGACCTGGTCCGCGACATCGCCGCCGACGGCCGGGTGATCGCCGCCAACAGCCCGATCCTGTACGCCATTTCGGCCGGTACCGTGGACCTGAAGGTGGTCGCCGGCGACGTGGTCAAGAAGGGCCAGGAACTGGCCATCATCGACAGCCCGGAACTGCGCAGCAAACTGGCCCAGGAACAGGCCACCCTGGCCGGCCTGGAAGCCGAGGCCAGCCGCGCCGCGCTGGATGCGACCCTGGCTCGCGCCAAGTCGCGCAAGGAAACCGACCAGGCCACCATCGAGCGGCAGGCCGCCGACCGCGACCTGCAGCGCTACCAGCGTGGCTACGACGGCGGCGCGGTGCCGCAGATTGACCTGGCCAAGGCCAAGGACTCGTTGAAGAAGGCCGACATCACTCTGGCCAACGCCACCACTGATGCACGCCTGCAGAGTCAGGGCGCCGACCTGGACGCGCGCAACAAGCGGCTGCTGGCCGATCGCCAGAAGGCCGTGGTGGCCGAAGTCCAGCGCCAGGTCGATGCACTGACCCTGCGCGCGCCGTTCGATGGCCAGGTCGGCCAGGTGCAGGCGATCCAGTCCACCAACCTCGCCGCCAACGCGCCGGTGCTGGGCGTGGTCGACCTGTCCAAGTTCGAAGTCGAGATCAAGGTTCCGGAGAGCTTCGCCCGTGACCTGGCGATCGGCATGCCCGCACAGCTGACCGGCGGCAACGGCCAGCCGTTCCCGGGCGAGATCAGCGCGGTGTCGCCGGAGGTGGTCAACGGCGAGGTCAACGCCCGCGTGCGCTTCGCCAGCGCGCAGCCGGAAGGCCTGCGCCAGAGCCAGCGGATGTCGGTGCGCGTGCTGCTCGATACCCGCAGGAACGTGCTGAAGGTGGAGCGTGGCCCGTTCGTCGAACAGGGCAACGGCATGGCCTACGTGATGGATGGCCGCACCGCCGTGCGCCGTCCGGTGGAACTGGGCGTCAGCAGCCTGGGCGAAGTGGAAATCAAGTCGGGTGTGCAGCCGGGCGACCGCATCGTGGTCTCCGGCAGCGACCTGTTCAAGGACGCCGAACGCGTCTCCGTCAACTGATACCTGATACCTGAATCCTGGAGAGAGGACACCCCATGTACATGCTCGAAATGCGTTCGGTCGCCAAGGTCTTCCGTACCGAACAGGTGGAAACCCACGCACTGCGCTCGCTGGAACTGCAGGTCAAGGAAGGCGAGTTCGTCGCCGTCACCGGCCCGTCCGGCTCCGGCAAGACCACCTTCCTCAACATCGCCGGCCTGCTGGAAACCTTCACCAGCGGCACCTACATGCTGGACGGGCAGGACGTGAGCACGCTGGGCGACGATGCCCGCAGCCGCCTGCGCAACCAGAAGATCGGCTTCATCTTCCAGGGCTTCAACCTGATCCCCGACCTGAACCTGTTCGACAACGTCGACGTGCCGCTGCGTTACCGAAAGATGAGCGCCAACGAGCGCCGCGAACGCATCGAGAAGGCACTGACCCAGGTCGGCCTCGGCTCGCGCATGAAGCACTACCCGAATGAACTGTCCGGCGGCCAGCAGCAGCGTGCGGCCATCGCACGCGCCCTGGCCGGCAGCCCACGCCTGCTGCTGGCCGACGAACCGACCGGCAACCTGGACACGCAGATGGCCCGTGGCGTGATGGAGCTGCTGGAGGAAATCAACGCCGCCGGCACCACCATCGTGATGGTCACCCACGATCCGGAACTGGCCGCGCGCGCGCAGCGCAACGTGCACATCGTCGACGGCCAGGTGACCGACCTGGTACGCGAGCCGGTGCTGGCCACCCCGCCGCGCCACATCGTCGCCGTCAACGAGTGAGGGCCCGACCATGTTCGCTTACTACGCCCGATTGGCGGCGCGCAGCTTCCGCCGCAACAAGGTCCTGACCGCGCTGATGGTGGTTGCCATCGCACTCGGCATCGGCGCCTCGATGACCACGCTGACCGTCTTCCACGTACTGTCCGGCGACCCGATTCCCGGCAAGAGCGACCGGCTGTTCTACGTGCAGCTCGACGCCGCGACCGGCGCCTATGTCGCCGGCGAGGAGCCGGAAACCCAGTTGACCCGCTTCGACGGTGAAGCGCTGCTGCGCGAAGCCAGGGGTGAGCGCCAGGCGCTGATGAGCGGCGGCGGCGGCACCATCGAGCCGGACAACAGCACGCTCAAGCCCTTCAGCATCGACACCCGTTGGACCTCGGCCGACTTCTTCCCGATGTTCGAGGTACCCATGCAGTACGGTCGCCCCTGGACGCGCGAGGATGACAACGCCCGCGCCCGCGTGGTGGTCATCTCCAAGGCGCTCAACGACAAGCTGTTCCAGGGTGCCAACAGCGTGGGGCGCGACGTGCGCATGGAAGGCCAGAGCTATCGCGTGGTCGGCGTGATGAAGGAGTGGAGCCCGGAGCCGCACTTCTACGATCTGACCACCGGCAGCTACGGCAAGGACGAAGATCTGCTGCTGCCGATCTCCACCTCGTTCGACCTGAAGCTCGGCAACAACGGCAACATGAACTGCTTCGGCGAGAACCCCGACGGCAACAGCTACTCGCTCAATGCACCGTGCGCCTGGCTGCAGTACTGGGTGGAACTGGACCCGTCCAAGGCCGCCGACTACCGCCGCTACCTGGAAAACTACTCGACCCAGCAGCGTGAGGCCGGCCGCTTCAAGCACCCGCCGAACGTGCGCCTGCGCACCGTGATGGAATGGCTGGACTTCAACGGCGCGGTGCCCAGCGACGTGCGCCTGCAGCTGTGGCTGGCGCTGGGCTTCCTCGGCGTCTGCCTAGTCAACACGGTGGGCCTGCTGCTGGCCAAGTTCCTGCGCCGCAGCGGTGAGATCGGCGTGCGCCGCGCCCTGGGCGCCAGCCGTGGGCAGATCTTCCTGCAGTGCCTGGTCGAAGCCGGTGCGGTCGGCGTGGTCGGCGGCGTGCTCGGCATCGGGCTGGCCCTGCTCGGCCTGTACGCGGTGCGCCAGCAACCGGTGGACTACGCCCAGCTCGCTCATCTGGACGGCAGCATGCTGCTGCTCGCACTGGGCCTGACCCTGTTCGCCAGCCTTGCCGCCGGCTTCCTGCCGGCCTGGCGTGCGATGCAGGTCACCCCGGCCATCCAGCTCAAGTCGCAGTAAGCACGAGAACGAGGACTCCCATGGACATCCGCCCCATCCTCAGCACCCTGCGCCGGCACAAGACCGCTGCCGCCCTGATCGTGCTGGAAGTCGCACTGACCTGCGCCATCGTCTGCAACGCACTGTTCCTGGTCAGCCAGCGCGTCGACAAGATCAGCATGCCCAGCGGCATCGCCGAGAACGAACTGGTGATGCTGCGGGTCAGCGGCATCGGCGAGCAGACCAATGCCATGGCACGCACCCGCGAAGACCTGGCGGCACTGCGCGCGATTCCCGGCGTCACCAGTGCCACCATCATCAACCAGGTGCCGTTCCGCAACGGCTCGTCCAGCAGCAGCATCTCCCGCGAGGTCGACCAGGAGCGCCCGACCACGAATGCGTCGATGTACACCCTGTCCGAAGGCGGCCTGGGCACGATGGGAATCAACCTCATCGCAGGCCGCGACTTCCTTCCCGGCGAGTACATCGAGTTCAAGGAAGCCTCCAAGGGCGGTGCCAAGCAGAAGGCCGTCCCGGTGATCCTCACCCAGAGCACCGCCGCGAAGATGGAGCCCAACGGCAGCGCGCTGGGCAAGACCTACTACATGGGCAAGCAACCCTTGAACGTGGTCGGTATCGTCGACACGCTCAGCACGCCCAATGGCTGGAACGACAACTGGACCAATTCGATGCTGCTGCCGCTGCAGCGGTCCTTCGATGAAGGCGGCACGTACGTGCTGCGGACCGATCCGGCACGGCGCCAGGAAGTACTCGATGCTGCGGCCGCGGCGCTGGAACGCATCGACCCCAACCGGCTGATGCGCGACAAGCTGACCTATGAGGACCAGCGCAAGGACTTCTTCAAGAACGACCGGGCAATGGTCGGCCTGCTGATCACCGTCAGCATCTCGCTGCTGGTGGTCACCGCGCTGGGCATCATCGGCCTGGCCAGCTTCTGGGTGCAGCAGCGCAGCAAGCAGATCGGCATCCGCCGCGCGCTCGGCGCTACCCGCGGGCAGATCCTGCGCTACTTCCAGACCGAGAACTTCCTGCTGGCCACACTGGGCATCGTGCTGGGCATGCTGGCGGCCTACGCCATCAACCTCGCCCTGATGAACATGTACGAGCTGCCGCGCATGCCGCTGTATTACCTGCCACTGGGTGCGCTGCTGCTGTGGGCACTGGGCCAGATCGCGGTGTTCGGGCCGGCGCGGCGTGCCGCAGCGGTGCCGCCGGCGGTTGCCACCCGGGGCGCCTGAGATGCGCGCCTGCTGGCTGCTGCTGATGCTGCTTCCATCCCTGCCGGCCCTGGCCGGCAGCAGCAGCGCGCAGACGCTGGAGTGGCGCCAGCAGGATGCACGGCTGGCGCTGCGCTCTACCGAAGGCCAGGTGCGGGTGGAAGCCGCTGCCCCCGACGCCCGTTTCGGCGTGCGCAGCGGTGACCGCATCCTGCGCGTGGATGACACCGCCGTGCGCAGGATCGAGCATCTGACCGAAGCCCTGCGCCACTCCACCGCCCCCACCGCCTACCTGTTGCTGCGCCGCGACAGGCGCGAACTGACCGTGCCGGTGAATGCGGCTGCCTGGCGCCTGGCACTGGTTGCTCCGGTGCCGCCGCCACCGCCTCCTCCGCCGCGGTAAGCCTGGACCGCGCCTGCGGCCACGGGTTTGGCTATGCTTGATGGGTGGCGCCGGGCTCTCCCGGCGTGTGGACACGAACGGCTCCAACGGCGCCGCCCATCCCTTTCTGCAGAACCGCTTGATGCCTTCGATCCTGATCATCGACGACAACGCCAGCGTGGGTACCGCGCTGGACGTGCTGTTCTCCCTGCACGACATCGACACCCTGCAGGCACAGAGCCCGACCGAGGGCCTGGCACTGCTCGAGTCGCAGCCGGTCGACCTGGTGATCCAGGACATGAATTTCAGCGAGGACACCACGTCCGGAGAGGAAGGCGAGGCTCTGTTCGCGCAGATCCGCGAACGCCACCCGGACCTGCCGGTGATCCTGCTCACGGCCTGGACCCATCTGAGCAGCGCGGTGGACCTGGTCAAGGCCGGTGCCGCCGACTACCTGGCCAAGCCGTGGGACGACCGCAAGCTGCTGACCACGGTCAACAACCTGCTGGAGTTGTCCGAGGCGCGTCGCGAACTGGACCGGCGTCGCAGCCGTGAACTGCGCCAGCGCAACGCACTGGAAGAGAAGTACGACCTGTGCGGCGCCGTGTTCGCCGACCCGGCCAGCGAGCGTGTCATCGCCCTGGCCTGCCAGGTCGCGCGCTCGGAGCTGCCGGTGCTGATCACCGGTCCCAACGGCGCCGGCAAGGAGAAGATCGCGCAGATCATCCAGGCCAATTCGCTGGCGGCCAAGGGCCCGTTCATCACCGTCAACTGCGGTGCGTTGCCATCGGAACTGATCGAAGCCGAACTGTTCGGCGCCGAGGCCGGTGCCTACACCGGCGCCAACAAGGCACGCGAGGGCAAGTTCGAAGCGGCCGACGGCGGCACCCTGTTCCTCGACGAGATCGGCAACCTGTCGCTGGGCGGGCAGATGAAGCTGCTGCGCGTGCTGGAAACCGGCCGTTTCGAGCGCCTGGGCTCCAACCGCGAGCGCCAGGTCAAGGTGCGCGTGGTCAGTGCGACCAATGCCGACCTTCCGGCCATGATCCGCGACGGCACCTTCCGCGAAGATCTCTATTACCGCCTCAACACGGTGGAACTGGTGCTGCCGCCACTGGCCGAACGCCCGGGCGACATCGTGCCCCTGGCCGAGCGCTTCCTGGCCTCCGACAAGTCACTGTCCAGTGCCGCGGCCACGGCGCTGCAGCGGCATCCGTGGCCCGGCAATGTGCGTGAACTGCGCAATGTGATCCAGCGCGCCCAGCTGCTGGCCACCGGCAGCCGCATCGAAGTGGCTGACCTCAACCTGCCGCGCACCGCGGCGGCACCGCGCCCGGCACCGGGTGCCGGCAATGATCCTGATCGCGCGCGCATCGAGGATGTGCTGGCACGCAACCATGGCGTGATCGCGCAGGCCGCGGCCGAGCTCGGGCTCAGCCGCCAGGCGCTGTACCGGCGCATGGACCGCCACGGCATTCCGCGCGAATGAAGCGGCGCTCGTTCACCTTCCGCCTGTTCCTGCGCCTGCTGCCGGTGCTGGCGCTGGCTGCCGCGTTGCCGTGGCTGCTGGCGTACTGGATGGATCACGGCTGGGTGATCACCACGGTATCGACGCTGGTCCTGCTGTCGCTGATGTGGTGGACCCTGCGCCGCGCGACCGCACCGGTGCGCTCGCTGATGCGCGCGCTCTCCGGCACCACCAGCAGCTACCGCGATGGTGAGTACAACTTCGGCGTGCACTGGCCGGGCAATGATGAGCTGGGCGACCTGGTGCAGGCGCACCGCGAGCTGGGCGATGTGCTGCGTGCGCAGCGGCAAGGGCTGGTGCAGCGCGAACTGCTGCTCGACACCATGGTGCAGAACACGCCGGTGGCGATGCTGCTGATCGCGTCCGGCGGCGATGGCATCGCCCGCGTGGTGTTCTCCAACCTGGCCGCGCGCAAGCTGCTGCACGGCGGCTGGAAGCTGGAAGGCCAGCGCCTGGAGGATGTGCTGGAGCAGGTGCCGGTGGAGCTGCGCGACGCGATCGCCCGCGGCGGCGACAGCCTGTTCGCGGTGCATGCCGAAGGCGAGGACGGCGACGAGGAAGACGAGCAGGTCTACCACCTCTCACGCCGCGCGTTCCAGCTCAACGGCCGCCCGCACGACCTGCTGCTGGTACGCCTGCTGACCGCCGAACTGCGCCGCCAGGAGGTGCAGACCTGGAAGAAGGTGATCCGGGTGATCAGCCACGAGCTCAACAATTCGCTGGCGCCGATCGCTTCGCTGGCCCATTCCGGCGGCGTGCTGGTGCAGCGCGAACGCTTCGACCGGCTGCCGGAAATCTTCACCACCATCGAAGACCGTGCGCGCCACCTGGAGGGCTTCATCCGTGGCTATGCGCGCTTTGCCAAGCTGCCCCAGCCACAGCTGCAGACCGTGCACTGGGCGCCGTTCCTGTCCAGCCTGCGCCAGCAGATTCCGTTCACCATGGAGCGCGAGCCGGACGAGGCGCTGAGCAGCCGCATCGACATCGCGCAGTTCGGGCAGGCACTGTTGAACCTGCTCAAGAACGCGCACGAAGCCTGCGCGGAAGCCGATCCGCCCAACGATGACGTGCAGGTGCAGCTGACACGGCTGCCGCAATGGCTGCGCCTGGACGTGCTGGACCGCGGCAAGGGCATGAACGAGCAGGTACTGCAGAACGCGCTGATGCCGTTCTATTCGACCAAGCGCAATGGCACCGGATTGGGGCTGGCGCTGACCCGCGAGATCGTGGAGGCGCACGGCGGGCGGGTGTCGCTGCAGAATCGCGGCGATGGCGGGTTGTGCGTGTCGATCCTGCTGCCGGCGGGTTGAGTGGATCGATGGGGTGGATCCACGCCATGCGTGGATGTGCCGACCGAGGTCTGCCCCTACCAGACCCGTCGCATCGCCACCCGCAGGTGCATCGGAAACCCGAGCGCAGCCTCTTCGGCCATGACGGTGCGCAGGCCGTCGTTCCACTGCGCCTCAGGCACTACGTCGAACCCTTCGCTGGCATAGAAAGCTGCATTCCACGGCACGTCGCTCAAGGTGGTCAGCACCGCTGCAGCAAAGCCGGAGGCCCTGGCCTGCGCCAATGCATGCCGCAGCAACGCACGGCCATGGCCGCGACGCGCATGCACCGGGTCGACGTCCATCTGCAGCACATGGAATTCACCGCACAGCTCGCCCGCCAGCAGGTAACCGGCAATGCCGCCCCCGGCGGCATCCACGACCCATAGCTGACCACGCTGAAGGCCCTCGCGCAGTGTCGACAGATCCAGCCCATGACCCGCGAACACGGGATAGGCCTCGTGGCCCTTCAACACCTCGCCAGCGCGCTGCTCGATGCCCGGCAGCACGCCGAGTTCATCGGCGTGCGGAACGCGGGGCTCAGGACTTCCTGAGCGGGCGCTTCCAGCCATCGATGGTTTCCTGCCGTGCGCGTGCCAGGGTCAGCTTGCCATCCGGCGCGTTGCGGGTGATGACCGAACCGGCGGCGATGGTTGCACTTTCGCCGATGGTCACCGGTGCCACCAGCGAGCTGTTGGAACCGATGAACGCGTTGTCGCCGATGGTGGTGGTCGACTTGTTCACGCCGTCGTAGTTGCAGGTGATGGTGCCGGCACCGATGTTCACCTTGCTGCCGATGACCGCGTCGCCCAGATAGGTCAAATGGTTGGCCTTGCTGCCGACGCCGAGGGTGACCTTCTTGGTTTCGACGAAGTTGCCGACGTGCACGCCATCGGCCAGCACGGTACCTGGGCGCAGGCGCGCGAACGGGCCGACCAGCGCAGCGCCCTCGGTGACCACGCCTTCCAGATCGCAGTGTGCGCGCACTTCCGTGCCCGGCCCGAGATTGACGTCCTTCAGACGGTTGAACGGGCCAACGGTGACGCCATCGCCGAGCACGATGTTGCCTTCCAGCACGACATCGACGTCGATCAGCACATCGCTGCCGACGGTAACGGTGCCGCGGATATCCAGCCGCGCCGGATCACGCACGCGCGCCCCCTGCGCGCACAGCGCACGCACCGCGCGCCGCTGCCAGGCCCGTTCCAGCTGCGACAGCTGCCAGGGATCGTTCGCGCCTTCTGCCTCCTGCGCGTCGGCGACCAGCGCCATCTCGGCCGGTGTGTACTCGTGGGCAGCAAAGGCGAAGACATCCGTCAGGTAGTACTCACCCTGTGCATTGCTGTTGGAAAGCTGCGACAGCCAGCGGCGCAGTGCGGTCGACTCGGCCGTGATGATGCCGGTATTGATCGTGCGCACGCGCAGTTGATCGTCAGTGGCATCCTTCTGCTCGACGATCGAGCCGACCTTGCCCTCGGCATCGCGCAGCACGCGGCCGTAGCCGGTGGGATCGTCGACCTCGGCGACCAGCACCGCCAGGCGGCCCGGCTGCGCCAGCAGGTCGCGCAGGGTCTGCGCGCGGATCAGCGGCACGTCGCCGTACAGCACCAGCACCTGTGCGGCATCGGGCACCTGCGGCATTGCCTGCGCCACCGCATGGCCCGTGCCGAGCTGCTGGGCCTGCTCGGCCCACTGCAGGTCAGGCTGGCCCGCAAAGTGCTGCCGCACCGCTTCACCACCATGACCGTAGACCACGTGGATGGCGGCAGGCTGCAGCTCGCGTGCCGCGGCAATCACATGTGCCAGCATCGGCTCGCCGGCGATCGGCTGCAGCACTTTCGGCAGCACCGATTTCATGCGCTTGCCCGCGCCGGCGGCGAGGATGATGACGTGCAGGGGTTGGGTCATGGCAACGGCAATCTGTGGTTCGTTGCCGATGATTCTAGTGCGTGGGCCGCTAACATGGGGGCCTGCCCGTCCTCACCCCAACCATGAGCCTGCTCCGCCAGGGAAGCGCCTACCTCGTCATCGGCGCACTGCAGCTGCTGCTCGACTGGGCGGTGTTCGTGCTGGCCACGGCGGCGGGCCTGCCGGTGGTACCTGGCAACCTGGCCGGGCGCGTGGCCGGCATGCTGCTGGGTTTCTGGTTGAACGGGCGGATCACCTTCGCCACGGCCGACGGCCAGCAACGGCTGGGCTGGCACCGCTTCGCGCGCTTCCTGCCACTGTGGCTGCTGCTCACCGCCGCCAGCACGCTGCTGGTAGCGGCCGCGGACCATGCGCTGGGCCTGCAGTACGCCTGGCTGGCCAAGCCGCTGGTGGAAGGCGGGCTGGCCGCAGTCTCGTTCCTGCTGATGCGCTACGTGGTGTATCGCTGATACGAGGTGGGGATCCGGATCTGTAGAGTCGACTGTCAGTCGACTGCCTTTCGATCAGGCCGCGAAAGCCCCGCGCTGCGCGCGATAGTCGACCAATGGTCGACTCTACCCAGTGCGGTCGGCACCAACAAAAACGCCGGCGCAGGGCCGGCGTTCTCGTGGGTGCAGCGCGAACCTCAGTGCTTGAGGGTCTTGCGCAGGCGCTCCAGCGCCTGCAGCTGCACCACGGCCTCGGCCAGCTTCTGCTGGGCTTCGGCAATTTCCATGGCTTCACCACGGTTGGCCAGGATGCGCTCGGCTTCTTCCTTGGCCTTGCGGACCGAGGCTTCGTCGATGTCCTGTGCGCGGATCGCGGTGTCGGCCAGCACGGTCACCACCTGCGGCTGCACTTCCAGGATGCCGCCGGAAATGGCGAAATCCAGCTGCTCGCCATTCGGCGTGGTCACCACCACCTTGCCCGGATTCAGGCGGGTGATCAGCGGCGCGTGCTTGGGCGCGATGCCCAGTTCGCCCAGCTCACCGGTGGCCACGACCAGGGTCGCTTCGCCACGGAAGATTTCCTGCTCGGCGCTGACGATGTCGCAACGGATCGTGCTCATGCAAATCTCTTCGCTGTTCGCGGCGGCGCAATGCCACCGTGGGAGTCCACCGGTGCAGGCGGTTGCCCGGCACCGGCGTCAGGTCGGGCAGGATCGCTCCCGCCCGTCCCGGATCAGGCCTTCTCGGCCATCTTCTTGGCCTTCTCGACCGCTTCTTCGATGCCGCCGACCATGTAGAACGCCTGCTCCGGCAGGTGGTCGTACTCGCCATCGACGATGGCCTTGAAGCCACGGATGGTGTCCTTCAGCGGCACGTACTTGCCCGGCGAACCGGTGAACACTTCGGCCACGTGGAACGGCTGGCTGAAGAAGCGCTCGATCTTGCGGGCGCGCGACACGGCCTGCTTGTCTTCTTCGGACAGTTCGTCCATGCCCAGGATGGCGATGATGTCCTTCAGTTCCTTGTACTTCTGCAGGGTCTGCTGGACGCGCTGGGCGGTGTCGTAGTGCTCGTGGCCGATGACCAGCGGGTCCATCTGGCGGCTGGTGGAGTCCAGCGGATCGACGGCCGGGTAGATACCCAGCGAGGCGATCGAACGCGACAGGGTGACGGTCGAGTCCAGGTGGGCGAAGGTGGTCGCCGGCGACGGGTCGGTCAGGTCGTCCGCGGGAACGTAGACGGCCTGGATCGAGGTGATCGAACCGTTCTTGGTCGAGGTGATGCGTTCCTGCAGGACGCCCATTTCCTCGGCCAGGGTCGGCTGGTAACCCACGGCCGACGGCATACGGCCCAGCAGTGCCGACACTTCGGTACCGGCCAGGGTGTAGCGGTAGATGTTGTCGACGAACAGCAGGACGTCCTTGCCCTTGCCGTTTTCGTCCTTCTCGTCGCGGAAGTACTCGGCCATGGTCAGGCCGGTCAGGGCGACGCGCAGACGGTTGCCCGGCGGCTCGTTCATCTGGCCGTACACCATCGCCACCTTGTCGAGGACGTTGGAGTCCTTCATTTCGTGGTAGAAGTCGTTGCCCTCACGGGTACGCTCACCCACGCCGGCGAACACGGACAGACCGCTGTGCGCCTTGGCGATGTTGTTGATCAGCTCCATCATGTTGACGGTCTTGCCGACGCCGGCGCCGCCGAACAGGCCGACCTTGCCGCCCTTGGCGAACGGGCACATCAGGTCGATGACCTTGATGCCGGTTTCCAGCAGTTCGGTGGCCGGGGACTGGTCTTCGTACGACGGGGCCGCACGGTGGATTTCCCAGCTGTCGCTGGCGGCCACCGGGCCGGCTTCGTCGATCGGACGGCCGAGCACGTCCATGATGCGGCCCAGGGTGCCAGCACCGACCGGCACGGAGATGCCGCGGTTGGTGTTGGTGGCGATCAGGTTGCGCTTCAGGCCATCGGTGGAACCGAGGGCGATGGTGCGCACCACGCCGTCGCCCAGCTGCTGCTGGACTTCAAGGGTGATTTCGGTGTTGTCGACCTTCAGTGCGTCGTACACCTTCGGCACCGACTCACGCGGGAATTCGACGTCGACGACCGCGCCGATGATCTGAACGATCTTGCCCTGACTCATTGCTGCATCCTCTAATGTGTGCTTTGAACGAACGCGGTCAGACTGCTGCCGCGCCGCCGACGATTTCGGAGATTTCCTGGGTGATCGCTGCCTGGCGCGCCTTGTTGTAGACGAGCTGCAGGGTGCCGATCAGCTTGTTGGCGTTGTCGCTCGCCGCCTTCATCGCAACCATGCGTGCGGCATGCTCGGAGGCGACGTTTTCCAGCAGTGCCTGGTACACCAGCGACTCGATGTAACGCGTCATCACGTGCTCCAGCACGGTCGCGGCATCGGGTTCGTACAGGTAATCCCAGTCGTGGTGAGCGACCTGCTTCTCAGCCGGCGGCAGCGGCAGCAGCTGATCGAAGCTGGCCTTCTGCGTCATGGTGTTCACGAAGCGGTTGTAGACCAGATACACGCGGTCGACCTTGCCTTCGGTGAAGGCGTCGAGCATGACCTTGATCACACCGATCAGCGATTCCAGCTTCGGCACGTCGCCGATGTGGGTCACGCTGCCGACCATGTTGACCTTCACGCGGCGGAAGAAGGTCGATGCCTTCTGGCCGATGGTCACCAGATCCACTTCGGCACCCTTGTCCTGCCATGCCTTGGCTTCGCCCAGCATCTTGCGGAACAGGTTGTTGTTCAGGCCGCCGGCCAGGCCGCGATCGGAGGAGATCACGATGAACCCGACCCGCTTGACCTGCTCGCGCTCGACCAGGAAAGGATGCTGGTAGTCGGTGCTGGCCTGGGCCAGGTGGCCGATCACCTGCTTCATCGCCTGCGCGTACGGACGCGAGGTCTTCATCCGATCCTGCGCCTTGCGGATCTTGGAGGCCGAGACCATTTCCAGGGCGCGCGTCACCTTGCGGGTGTTCTGCACGCTCTTGATCTTGGTTTTGATTTCGCGTCCGCTTGCCATCTCTTGTTTCCCGTGGCGCGGGGCTGATGCCCCGCGTTGTTCAACCGTTTGTCATCTGGTCCAGCGGAGCCGGTGGCTCCGCTCTACAGGACCGCGATTACCAGCTGCCGGTGGTCTTGAACTCGGCGATGCCCTTCTTGAAGGCACCTTCGATGTCGTTGTCCCAACCGCCGGTGGCGTTGACCTTGCTGACCAGCTCGCCCTGGGTGTTGGCGAAGTGGGCGTGCAGGCCTTCTTCGAACGCCAGCAGCTTGTTGACCGGCACGTCGTCGAGGTAACCCTCGTTGACGGCGTAGATCGACAGCGCCTGGTTGGCGATCGACATCGGCGCGTACTGCTTCTGCTTCATCAGCTCGGTGACGCGCTGGCCACGCTCCAGCTGCTTGCGGGTCGCTTCGTCCAGGTCCGAGGCGAACTGCGCGAACGCAGCCAGCTCACGGTACTGGGCCAGCGAGATACGGATGCCGCCCGACAGCTTCTTGATGATCTTGGTCTGGGCCGAGCCACCGACGCGCGACACCGAGATACCGGCGTTCACGGCCGGGCGGATGCCGGCGTTGAACAGGTCGGTTTCCAGGAAGATCTGGCCGTCGGTGATCGAGATCACGTTGGTCGGAACGAAGGCGGACACGTCGCCGGCCTGGGTTTCGATGATCGGCAGCGCGGTCAGCGAACCGGTCTTGCCGGTGACCTTGCCTTCGGTGAACTTCTCGACGTATTCCTCGGACACACGGGCAGCGCGCTCGAGCAGGCGGGAGTGCAGGTAGAACACGTCACCCGGGTAGGCTTCACGGCCCGGCGGGCGCTTCAGCAGCAGCGAGATCTGGCGGTAGGCCACGGCCTGCTTGGACAGATCGTCGTACACGATCAGCGCGTCTTCGCCGCGGTCCATGAAGTACTCACCCATGGTGCAGCCCGAGTAGGCGCTGATGTACTGCATGGCAGCCGATTCGGAAGCGGTCGCGGCCACCACGATGGTGTGGGCCAGCGCGCCGTTCTCTTCCAGCTTGCGCACGATGTTGGCGATGGTCGAAGCCTTCTGGCCGATCGCAACGTACACGCACTTGATGCCGGTGCCCTTCTGGTTGATCACCGCGTCGATCGCCATGGCGGTCTTGCCGGTCTGGCGGTCACCGATGATCAGCTCGCGCTGGCCACGGCCGATCGGGATCATGGCGTCGACCGACTTGTAACCGGTCTGCACCGGCTGGTCGACCGACTTGCGCCAGATCACGCCCGGAGCAACGCGCTCCACCGGAGCGGTCAGGTCGGTGCCCAGCGGGCCCTTGCCGTCGATCGGCTCGCCCAGCGCGTTCACGACGCGGCCCAGCAGTTCCGGACCGACCGGCACTTCCAGGATGCGGCCGGTGGTCTTGGCGACGTCGCCTTCGCGCAGGTGCTCGTAGTCACCCAGGACCACGGCGCCGACCGAGTCGCGCTCCAGGTTCAGGGCCAGGGCGAAGGTGTTGTTCGGCAGTTCGATCATTTCGCCCTGCATCACGTCGGCCAGACCGAAGATGCGCACGATGCCGTCGGACACGCTGGTCACGGTGCCTTCGTTGCGCGATTCCGCGGCCAGCTTGACCTTCTCGATGCGGTTCTTGATCAGTTCGCTGATTTCGGAGGGGTTGAGCGTGGTTGCCATCGTCAAGTCCTAGTGCCGGCAGCGGGGCCGGACGTTAAATGAATTCAGTTAGCGAGCGCGGTCTGCAGACGGGCCAGCTTGCCCTTCAGCGAACCATCGATGACCACGTCGCCGGCGTCGATCACGGCGCCGCCGATCAGCGAGGCATCGACCGCGGTGGTCACGTCGACCTCGCGGTTGAAGCGCTTGCGCAGCGCGACCTTGATCGCATCCAGCTCACCGGCCGACAGCTCGGCCGCCGAGGTCACGGTGGCCTTGACCACGTGCTCGGCTTCGGCGCGCAGGGCATCGAACATGCCGGAAATTTCCGGCAGCAGCGGCAGACGATGCGAGTCGGCCAGGATGGCCAGGAAGCGCGAGTAGGTCTCGCCGTGGGTCACCGGCGCCAGCAGGGCGACGGCGTCGTCACGGCCCAGCTCCGGGTTGGCGAGCAGGGCCGCCACGCGCGGGTCGGCGGCGACGTGGGCGGAGAACGCCAGGGCGTCCGACCACGGCGCGAACGCGCCTTCGTCGCGCGCGGTCGCGAACGCGGCGCGGGCGTACGGGCGGGCAAGCGTGAGGGCCTGGCTCATCCTTAGATCTCCGAGGCCAGCTCGTCGAGCAGCGCCTTGTGGGCGTTGGCGTCGATTTCGCGCTTGAGCAGCTTTTCGGCACCGGTCACGGCCAGCGCGGACACCTGCTTGCGCAGATCTTCACGGGCACGGTTGGCGGCGGCGTCGATTTCAGCCTGGGCCAGTTCCTTCTGACGGGTGGCTTCGGTGATCGCTTCGTTACGGGCAGCATCAACGATCTGGTTGGCGCGCGAGTGGGCCTGGTCGATGATCTCGTTGGCCTTGGTGCGTGCTTCTTTCAGCGCTTCGTTGACCTTCTCCTGCGCCTGGGCCAGATCTTTCTGGCTGCGGTCGGCAGCAGCGAGGCCTTCAGCAATCTTCTGCTGGCGCTCTTCGATCGCGTTCATCAGCGGCGGCCAGATCTTGGTCGCGATGATCCAGATCAGACCAGCGAAGGCGAGCGCCTGCGCAAGAAGGGTGAAATTGATATTCATGGTTAGCTCGATCGCTGGTTTCGGGGTGGACGCGCCGCCGTAGCGGCGCATCCGGCCTTCATCCGAAACCGGGTGCATCAGCACCCGGTCGTCTCAAACCGCTGTATCAGCCGGCCAGAGCCTTGGTGACGGCGCCAGCGAAGGCAGCCGACAGCGGGTTGGCGAAGGCCAGCAGCAGGCCGACGGCGACCGAGATGATGAACGCGGCGTCGATCAGGCCGGCGGTGATGAACATGCGGACCTGCAGGACCGGGATCAGTTCCGGCTGGCGGGCGGCCGACTCCAGGAACTTACCAGCCATGATGGCCAGACCCAGACCGGCGCCCAGCGCGGCCAGGCCGATCATGATGCCGACGGCAAGGGCGGTGGAGCTCTGAATCTGCGCGAAGTTGGTCAGGACGGCGAAGTACATGGTTATCTCCAGGAACTTAAGTTGCTAAGGGTGATGAAACGGATGAAGGTTGAAACGCGTTGAAGCTTGAAACTCAGTGAGCGTCTTCCGACAGGCTCAGGTACACGATCGACAGCATCATGAAGATGAAGGCCTGCAGCGGGATCACCAGCAGATGGAACAGCATCCAGCCGAGGCCGAACGCACCACCGGCAATGGCACCGAAGAAACCGGCACCACCCAGCACCCAGATCAGCAGGAACACGATTTCGCCGCCGAACATGTTGCCGAACAGTCGCATCGCCAGCGAGATCGGCTTGCTCAGCCACTCGACGATGTTGAGGATCAGGTTGAACGGCATCATCCACTTGCCGAACGGCGCCGTCAGGAATTCCTTGATGAAGCCCAGCAGGCCCTTCGACTTCAGTGCGAAGAACAGCATCAGGAAGAACACGCTGATGGCCATGCCCAGGGTGGCATTGACGTCGGCGGTCGGCACCGGCTTCCAGTAGTGGATGCCCGCCCATTCCAGCGGCTTGGCGATGAAGTCGGCCGGGATCATCTTGATCAGGTTCATCATCAGGATCCAGAAGAAGATCGTGATGGCGATCGGCGTGACCAGCTTGCTCTTGCCGTGGTAGGTGTCCTTGGCCTGGCGGTCGACGAACTCCAGGCAGATCTCGACGAAGGCCTGCCACTTGCCCGGCACGCCGGCGGTGGCCTTGCGGGTGCCCAGCCAGAACGCGACCACGATCACCAGGCCCATCAGGACCGCGGTGAGGAAGGTATCGACGTGGATATGCCAGAACATACCCTCACCCTTGCCGACCGGCGCGGTCAGGTTGTGCAGGTGATGCTGGATGTAGCTGGTAGGGGTTAGAGCCTCGCCCGCCATGTGTCCGGAACCTTCAGTTAATTGAATTCTGTCAACGCCTGGCCATGGCCAGGACCTGGAACATCAAGCCGACGGCGATACCGGCCAACAGCGCCAATGCAGGCAGCTTGAAGACCAGGAACCCCACCAGCAGGACGCCGAAAACCACCACCCACTTGGCCACGATCGCAATGATCAGGCGAGCCATCGCCGAACCTGCGGCCACCGCTCCCCCGCTCAGTGCCATCCGCGCCGCCACCCAGCCACCGGCCGAAATGGCCACACCGGACGCCAGCGCGCCGAGGGCATACTTCGGACCCACCAGCAGGAAGGCCAGGGCCAGGACAGCGACCGCGGCCAGCGGGTAGACCGCGGCGCGCAGCATCAGTCGCCGACCCGCATCAACGGAGTTCAGCACAGGACGTCCCGCGTGGTTGCAAGTGGAGGGCTGAGGCGGCTACAGCAGAGGGGGCCTCATCGAGCCGCCAAATTATAGCAATGGGACAATTTGCGAGACAACCGCTGCCTGTTCATCCCGGGAGGCCGCAAGTTGCGGTAACGGTTACATTTTTGCGTGCCACCCAAGGGACAATGACGTCCGCATGATGCTGCAGCGCAGTATTGAACTTTGGTCGCAGGCTGCGGAACTTTCGCCGAATGCGCCGGTCCGATCTTTCGACCTGCCTGCAGCAACCTCGTCGACGCTTCGCCCCGCAGGTCCCACGATGGCCCCGAAGCCCGGCTCCGGGGCCATCTTTTTGCATCGTCGCGACAGCGCTGAACCGTGCACATCCCGTGGACCATACGTTCACGGATGGTGGACGCCGCCGTCCGGCACAGTGGTCTTCATTCTGATGAACCACTGCAAGGACTCTTCGATGCGCTCCGTTCCCACCCTGCTCGCCCTCTCCCTGCTCGCCGCCGGCGCTTCGTTCGCCAATGCCGCCCACGCCGCGGAAGGCGACGACCGTTTCGCCATCCGCCTGGGTGCGATGAACATCGATTCGGACAACACGCTCCGCGGCAGGACCAACGTGGCTGGCCAGGACATCGCCCTGGACCAGGACTTCAAGCTGGGTGGCAAGGAATGGGAGCCGCGCATCGACGGCATGTTCCGCATCAGCAACCGCCAGCGCCTGCTGTTCAACTACTTCAAGTACGACAAGGATCGCCGCGAGACACTGGACCAGGGCATTTCCTTCGGCGGCGAGAACGTGCCGGCCGGCAGCTTCGTGAAGGGTGAACTGAAGTACCAGGTGGCCAGCCTGGTCTATGACTACTCGGTCGTCGATACCGACACCTTCGACCTCGGCCTGCAGATCGGTGGCGAGTACGCCAAGGTCAGCACCAAGGGCTATGCCGACTTGGGCACCGTGTACGAAGGCCAGTTCCTCGACGAGAAGGCCGATGGCATCGCGCCGGTGGTGGGTGCGCGCATGACCTTCACCCCGTCCGAGCGCTGGATGATCACGCTGCAGGGCCAGTACCTGAACACGCGCTGGGGCAGCTTCGATGACTACAAGGGCGACCTGAGCCGCGCCAACGCCATCGTCGATTACCGCTTCACCAAGAACTTCGGCGTGTTCGCCGGCTACGACTGGTTCAAGCTGGACGTGGACAAGAAGGGCAGCGACGGCACCGTCGGCCTGAAGCAGGAATTCAAGGGCCCGGTCGCAGGCGTTAGCTTCGTGTTCTGATCCCCCGCCCCTTCCACCGCACTCTCTCTCCTGGCGCGGCCTCCGGATTATCGGGGCCGCGCTTTTTTGTGGACTCCTGACAGGACAGCAGAAGCGGGTTGGTCGAGCGCTGGAGGGAGCGGGGGCTGCGTGCGAATGTCCCCCGGCGCCGGTCTGCGGCCGGCACCTCCTCCTTTACTTCGCACACAGCCCCCGCTCCCTCCGCGTGTCAGGCACCCGGGTGGCTTTGGCAGCTGCTCTCGACTGTCCGCAAGCCGAGCCGCTGCGCGGGTGGTGGGCGTTTCGACAAAGTAAAGGAGGAGGCGACCGCCGCAGGCGGGCGACGGGGGACATTTGTCGAAATGCCCGCCTCCCGCGCAGCGGCCCCAACCCTCGCGATGACAACAGCCGAAGACATTCCTGCAGCCAACGAAAAAGCCCCGGCAGAAGCCAGGGCTTTTCGTTCGGAACGGCGCGGGCGCCTTACTTCTTCTTCGGCATGTACAGATCGGTGATCGTGCCGTCGTAGATTTCCGAGGCCATCGCCACCGACTCGCTCAGCGTCGGGTGCGCGTGGATGGTGTGGCCGATGTCTTCGGCTTCGGCACCCATCTCGATGGCCAGGCCGATCTCGGCCAGCAGGTCACCGGCATGCACGCCGACGATGGCACCACCGATGATGCGGTGGGTCTCTTCGTCGAAGATCAGCTTGGTGAAGCCCTCGGTACGACCGATGCCGATCGCGCGACCGCTGGCCGCCCACGGGAACTTGGCCACGCCGACCTTCAGGCCCTTGGCCTTGGCTTCGGTCTCGGTGACGCCAACCCAGGCGATTTCCGGGTTGGTGTAGGCCACCGACGGAATCACGCGGGCGACCCATTCCTTCTTGTGGCCGGCAGCCACTTCGGCGGCCAGCTTGCCTTCGTGCGTGGCCTTGTGGGCCAGCATCGGGTTGCCGACGATGTCGCCGATGGCAAAGATGTGCGGCACGTTGGTGCGCATCTGGCGATCGACCGGAATGAAGCCACGCTCGGTGACCTGCACGCCCGCCTTCTCGGCATCGATCTTCCTGCCGTTCGGCGAGCGCCCCACGGCCACCAGCACGCGGTCGAAGGTGCTCTGCGCCAGCGCGGGCGCCTGGCCTTCCTCGGCAGCTTCGAAGGTGACGGTGATGCCCTTGGCATCGGCGGTGACGCCGGAGGCCTTGGTCTTCAGGTGAACTTCGATGCCCTGCTTCTTCAGGCGGTCGGCCAGCGGCTTGACCAGGTCCTTGTCGGCACCCGGCATCAGCTGGTCCATGAACTCGACCACGGTGACCTTGCTGCCCAGCGCACCATACACGGTGGCCATTTCCAGGCCGATGATGCCGCCACCGACAACCAGCAGCGAGCCCGGCACTTCGGCCAGTTCCAGCGCGTCGGTGGAATCCATCACGCGCGTGTCGTCCCACGGGAAGTTCGGCAGCTTCACCGCCTGCGAACCGGCGGCGATGATGCACTTCTGGAAGCGCAGCAGCTGGGTGCTGCCGTCGGCGGCAGTGATTTCCAGCTCGTTGGCCGAAACAAACTTACCGACGCCCTGCACGCTGCGGACCTTGCGCTGCTTGGCCATGCCGGCCAGGCCCTTGGTCAGCTGGTTGACGACCTTTTCCTTGTACTGGCGCAGCTTGTCCAGGGTGATGGTCGGCTTGCCGAACTCGACGCCGAAATCACCGGCATGGGCCACTTCGTCGATCACCGCTGCGGCGTGCAGCAGCGCCTTGGACGGAATGCAGCCGACGTTGAGGCAGACGCCACCGAGGCTGGCGTAGCGCTCGACCAGCACGGTATCCAGGCCAACGTCGGCGGCGCGGAAGGCGGCGGTGTAGCCGCCCGGGCCCGAGCCCAGCACGACCATTTCGCATTCGATATCGGCCGGCTTGCCGCTGGACAGCGCCGGCTTCGGTGCGGCCGGTTCAGCCGGGGCGCGGTGCGACGGGGTCACCGGCGGCTTGCTGGCCGGCGCAGCTGCGGCCGGAGCCGGTGCCGCGGCCTTGGCCGGGGCTTCTGTGGCGCCTTCGGTTTCCAGCACCACGACCACGGCGCCTTCGGACAGGCTGTCGCCCAGCTTGACCTTCAGTTCCTTGACCACACCGGCGGCCGAGGACGGCACTTCCAGGGTGGCCTTGTCCGATTCCAGGGTCACCAGACCCTGATCCTTCTTCACCGTGTCGCCGACGGCGACCAACACTTCGATCACCGGCACATCGCTGTAATCGCCGATGTCGGGAACCTTGACTTCAATCGTGGCCATGGTGGTTTTCCTCGTGCCCGGCCGGCGTGGCCGGCGGGCTGTCACTGCATCTGTTCAGGCGGCCGCGCCAGGGGGCAGCGGCCACACGGTGGGGGCGAAGCGGTGCCTTACAGCAGCACGCGGCGCATGTCGGCCAGTACCTGCGACAGGTAGGTGGTGAAGCGTGCGGCCAGGGCGCCATCGATGACGCGGTGGTCGTAGCTCAGCGACAGCGGCAGCATCAGCTTCGGCGCGAATTCCTTGCCATTCCAGACCGGCTGGATGGAGGACTTGGAGACGCCGAGGATGGCCACTTCCGGTGCATTGACGATCGGGGTGAACGAGGTGCCGCCGATGCCGCCCAGCGAGCTGATCGAGAAGCAGCCGCCGCTCATGTCGGCCGGGCCCAGCTTGCCGTCGCGCGCCTTCTTGGCCAGTTCGCCGGTTTCCTGCGCGATCTGCACCACGCCCTTCTTGTCCACGTCGCGGATGACCGGCACGACCAGGCCGTTCGGCGTGTCGGCGGCGAAACCGATGTGGAAGTACTTCTTCAAGGTCAGGTTTTCACCACTGGCATCGAGCGAGGCGTTGAATTCCGGGAACTTCTTCAGCGCCGCGGCGCTGGCCTTGATCAGGAAGGCGAGCATGGTCAGCTTGATGCCGGCCTTCTCGTTCTCCTTGTTCAGCGCCACGCGCAGGCCTTCCAGGTCGGTGATGTCGGCCTGCTCGAACTGGGTGACGTGCGGGATCATCGCCCAGTTGCGGGCCAGGTTCGCGCCGGAGATCTTCTTGATGCGCGACAGCGGCTGCACTTCGGTCTCGCCGAACTTGCTGAAGTCGACCTTCGGCCACGGCAGCAGGTTCAGGCCACCGCCGGCGGCAACGGCAGCACCGGCAGCGGCCGGCACGCCACCGCTGAGCGCGGCCTTGACGAACTTCTGCACGTCACCCTTGGTGATGCGGCCGCCCTTTTCGGTGCCGTTGATCTGCAGCAGGTCCACGCCCAGCTCGCGGGCGAACACGCGCACCGCCGGGGTGGCGTACGGCACCTTGGCCGGCAGCACGCCATCGGCGTTGAACTGCACCGGCGGGCTGGACGGGGTACCGGCCGAGGCGATCTCGCGGGCGGCCAGCTTGTCCGGCTGGGCCGGAACGGCGACCGGCTCGACCTTGGTGGCGGTTTCGGCGGCGGCCGGGGCAGCGGCAGCCGCCGCCTTGGCCGGGGCCGGCGCGGCAGCGCCCTCGGCCTCGATGATGGCGACCACGGCACCCTGCGACAGATTGTCGCCGACCTTGACCTTCAGCTCCTTGACCACGCCAGCAACCGACGACGGCACTTCCATGGTGGCCTTGTCGCTTTCCAGCGTGACCAGGCCCTGGTCCTTCTTGACCGTATCGCCGACGGCGACCAGCACTTCGATGACCGGGATGTCGGTGTAATCGCCGATGTCCGGCACCAGCGCTTCAACGGCACCGCCGCTGGCGGCCGGGGCAGCAGCGGCCGGGGCCGGCGCGCTCTGGGTGGCGGCTGCCGGGGCAGCAGCCTTGGCCGGTGCCGGTGCGCCGGCGGCCGGCTTGGCAGCTTCGCCTTCGGCCACTTCGATCAGCGCCACGACCTTGCCTTCGGACAGGTTGTCGCCGACCTTGACCTTGAGTTCCTTGACCACGCCCGCCACCGAGGACGGCACTTCCATGGTCGCCTTGTCGCTTTCCAGCGTCACCAGGCCCTGGTCCTTCTTGACCGTGTCGCCGACGGCGACAAGCACCTCGATTACCGGGATATCGCTGTAGTCACCGATATCGGGGACAAGTGCTTCCTTGATTTCGGCCATGGGGATAACTCCGGCAATCTGGTGTAGGGAAACGTCTATTGTGCGGCCAGCGGGGTCCAGCGCCAACCGTTACAGGTGTTTTCAGTACGCACGCAGCCGGGACACGCTGTTGCTCATGGGTTGCCGCCTTGACCAGTCGGTAGCGTATTGTCCGGACGATGTCCGCTTGATGTCGCCAGTACGTCGGCCACCGGCTGCCAGGCCAGGCGCAGGCGCGGCAGCGACCACGCCGCGTTGGCCGGGCTGGTGGAGGGCAGCGCCAGCAGCCTCGGCGGCGCCTCCAGCCGGGGCAGCACCCAGCGCTGGAACGCCTGCATCGACGCCGCGCCATTGCAGGCGATCAGCTCCAGCTCAGGAAGCGAGGCGATCAGTGACGGCAGCGCATTGGGCACTTCCGTGCCGCGCACGATGTCCGCGTCCAGGCTGCCGCGCCGCTCGCACTGGCCGATCACATCCCACAGGCCGATGCCCGCGGCGTTCAATGCCTGCAATCGCTGTGCATACGGCAGGCCCGCATCAAACCCGCAGATTTCCGCCAAAAGCGGCCAGAAGCGATTGCGCGGGTGCGCGTAGTAGCGCTGCTCCTGCAGCGACGCCACACCCGGCATCGAACCGAGCAGCAGCACTCTGCAATCCACGTTCACCTGCGCTTGCAGGCCGATGCACATCGTCGCAGCGCTCACATCTTCTCCAACTGAATGAATGTCACGGATGGCCAAAAACCCCATGAATACAGGCTTTTCGCGCTGCTCGCTGAACAAGCCAAACCAATTTTTAACGCGCGTCGGATTCGATTCATGTTGGGGCGACTACGGTGTGCTCGCCCCGCAACCGGGGGCCCAAAACAAGAAACATTAGGAGATACCCCCATGCGCTCCATCCGTATCCTGAGTCTCGCCCTGCTGACCTCCGCCGCGTTCGCGCCGGCCGCTTTCGCCCAGGACAGCAGCAGCACCGATACCGCTTCGGGCAAGCATTTTGCCGTTGTTGGCGGCATCTCGCTGCTGCAGCCGAAGAATGATCCGATCGACGGCATCAAGAAGACCGATGGCGGCCCGGCGCCGACCGTCAGCTTCAGCTACTACGTCAACGACAACTGGGCCGTTGAACTGTGGGGCGCCGCCGACAAGTTCGACAACAAGTTCAAGGGCCCGAACAACGTTCGCGTGGGTTCGGTCGAGCAGCAGCCGGTCGCGCTGAGCGGCCAGTACCACTTCGGCCAGGCCGACAACGTGTTCCGTCCGTTCGTGGGCGTGGGCTACTACCAGTCGAGCTTCAGCAGCGAAAAGCTGGCCGACGGCAGCAGCTCCGACATCCGCCTGAAGGACGCCAAGGGCGTGATCGGCACCGTCGGCGTGGACATGAACATCAATTCCACCTGGTTCGCCCGTGCTGACGCCCGCTACATGCGCGCCCGCCCGGACGTGAAGGTTGGCGGCGAGAAGATCGGCGAAGCCAAGATGGATCCGTGGACCGTCGGCTTCGGCATCGGCGCCCGCTTCTGATCCAGGCAGCACCGCTCCATTGATGCAACGCGACGGGCCCTTCGGGGCCCGTCGTCGTTTCCGTCACCTGCGGTCTGTAGAGTCGAGCCTGCTCGACTGCCTTTCGTAGAGTCGAGCTTGCTCGACTATCGTCAACGCAGTCGAGCAGGCTCGACTCTACAGACACAGGACACGGAGGCGCGATGGAGGAGGTTGACCTGCTGGTGATCGGTGGCGGCATCAACGGTGCCGGCATCGCCCGTGACGCGGCCGGTCGCGGCCTGCGGGTGCTGCTGTGTGAACAGCATGACCTGGCCGCGCACACCTCCAGTGCCAGCAGCAAACTGATCCACGGCGGCCTGCGTTACCTGGAACAGGGTGAACTGGGCCTGGTGCGCAAGGCACTGGGCGAGCGCGAGGTGGTGCGCCGGCAGGCACCGCACCTGGTCCATCCGTTGCGCTTCGTGCTGCCCTGGGAACCGCACCTGCGCCCGCGCTGGATGCTGCGCGTGGGGCTGTGGCTGTACGACCACCTGGGCCGGCGCAGCCCTGCCTTCCCCGCCTCGCAGGCGCTGGACCTGCAGCAGGATTCGCTCGGCGCCTGGCTCTCCCCGATGCTGCGGCGGGCCTTCAGCTATGCCGATGCACAGGTCGATGATGCGCGGCTGGTACTGCTGAACGCACTGGATGCCGCGCAGCGCGGCGCGCAGGTGCAGGTGCGCAGCCGCTGCACCGAACTGCGTGCGCTGCAGGGCCGTTGGCAGGCCGTGCTGGAAACCCACGATGGTCAGCAACGGCACGTGATCGCACGCGCAGTGGCCAATGCCGCGGGCCCGTGGGCGGGCGGTCTGCTGGAACGGATGCAGGCGCGCAGCGGCGGCCCCGCACTGCGCCTGGTGCAGGGCAGCCACATCGTGCTGCGCCGCCCCTGGCCCGAAGACAGCGCCTGCCTGCTGCAGCAACCCGATGGCCGGGTGGTGTTCCTGCTGCCCTTCGCCCACGACCACCTGCTGGTCGGCACCACCGACACCGATTACCGTGGCGATCCGGCGCGCTGCAGCGTGCTGCCGTCCGAGGTGGCCTACCTGTGCGATGCCGCCAACCGCTACCTGCGTGAACCGATCACCGCCGCAGACGTGGCCTGGCAGTTCGCCGGTGTGCGCCCGCTGCTGGCCGACCCGGACCCGCGTGCGGCGAAGCTTAGCCGCGACTACCGCCTGCAGGTACAGTCCGATCCGGCGCCGGCACTGCATGTGCTCGGCGGCAAACTGACCACCTATCGGGTACTGGCCGAAGAGGCACTGGACCTGCTGCGCCCTGCCCTGCCGCAGATGGGGCCCGCCTGGACCGCAACCGGAGCCGCACTGCCGGGCAGCGACTGGGGGGACGCCGCACAGGCCCGCTCGCAGCTGAGCGCGCGGGCTCCCTGGTTGCCCGCGGACATCGCGCGACGCTGGGCCGGGGCCTACGGCAGCCGCAGCGCGTCGTTGCTGGGCGCGGCGCAATCCATGGACGATCTTGGCGAGCACTTCGGTGCGGGCCTGCATGCGCGCGAAGTGGATTTCCTGCGGGAGCATGAGTGGGCGCACGACGCCGATGATGTGCTGTGGCGGCGGAGCAAGCTGGGGTTGCGGCTGGATGCCGCGCAGATGGCACGGCTGCAGGCCTGGATGGATAGACGGTAGAGTCGAGCTTGCTCGACTGGCATGAAGAGCAGTCGAGCAAGCTCGACTCTACCAATACCATCGCTACCGGAGACGCTGCATGACGCCCCGCTACGTGCTGGCCATCGACCAGGGCACCACCAGTTCGCGCGCGATCCTGTTCGACCGTGCCGGCAACATCGTCGGCAGCGCGCAGCGCGAGTTCGCGCAGATCTTCCCGCACCCCGGCTGGGTCGAGCATGACCCGCGCGAGATCCTCACCAGCGTCTATGCCACGCTGACCGAACTGCTCAGCCGCGGGCAGATCGACCCGCGCCATATCGCCGCGCTGGGCATCACCAACCAGCGCGAGACCACCGTGGTCTGGGACCGCGCCACCGGCCAGCCGATCCACAACGCCATCGTCTGGCAGTCGCGGCAGAGCCACGCCCTCTGCGAGCGGCTGAAGTCCGATGGCCACGAGGCGCTGGTGCGCGAGCGTACCGGCCTGCTGATCGATGCGTATTTTTCCGCAACCAAAGTGCGCTGGATCCTCGACCACGTGGAGGGCGCGCAACAGCGGGCCGAGCGCGGCGAACTGCTGTTCGGCACCATCGACAGCTGGCTGGTGTGGAACCTCAGCGGTGGCCAGGCGCACGTGACCGATTACAGCAACGCCGCGCGCACGCTGCTGTTCAACATCCACACGCTGGACTGGGATGACGACCTGCTGGCGCTGCTGGACATCCCGCGCGCGATGCTGCCGCAGGTGCGCGACTCCAGTTCGGTATACGCGCACACCCGGCCGCAGTTCTTCTTTGACCATCCGATCCCGATCGCCGGCATCGCCGGTGACCAGCAGGCGGCGCTGTTCGGCCAGGCCTGCTTCCAGCCGGGCATGGTCAAGAACACCTATGGCACCGGCTGCTTCATGCTGATGCATACCGGCACCCAGGCGGTGCGTTCGCGCAACGGACTGCTGACTACCATCGCCTGGGGCCTGGACGGGCGCGTGGAGTACGCGCTGGAGGGCTCGATCTTCGTGGCCGGCTCGGTGGTGCAGTGGCTGCGCGACGGCCTGCGCATGATCGAGCGCGCCGGCGACAGCCAGGCGTTGGCCGCACAGGTGCCCGACAGTGGAGGTGCCTACCTGGTGCCAGCGTTCGTCGGCCTCGGCGCGCCCTATTGGCGCAGTGACGTGCGCGGCGCGATGTTCGGGTTGACCCGGGGCACGCGCAAGGCGCACTTCGTGCGCGCCGCACTGGAAGCGATGGCCTACCAGACCCGCGATGTGCTGGATGCGATGCAGTCCGATGCAGGCATCGCGCTGACCGAGCTGCGCGCTGATGGCGGTGCGATCGGCAACGACTTCCTGGCCGGCTTCCAGGCCGACATCCTCGGCGTGCCGCTGCTGCGGCCGCGACTGACCGAGACCACCGCGCTGGGTGCGGCCTACCTGGCCGGGCTGGCGGTGGGGTTCTGGACCAGCCGCGAGCAGATCACCGCGCAATGGGGCCTGGACCGGCGCTTCGAGCCACAGATGGAGGTGGCGCGGCGCGAGAAGCTGTACGCCGGGTGGCAGCAGGCGGTGGCCGCCACGCTCGCCTTCCACGTCGACTGAGGGTAGTGCCGGCCGCTGGCCGGCAACCCCATGATCCTTGGCGGCGTTTGCAGATTGCGCCGGCCAGCGGCCGGCACTACCGCATGGCCAGAGCGTGCGTAGCGCCGGTCAGAACGCCGGCAGCACCGCGCCCTTGTACTTGGTTTCGATGAAGGCCTTCACCTGCGGGCTGGTCAGCGCCTTGGCCAGCTTCTGAACGCGGGCATCGTCCTTGTTGTCCGGGCGCGCGACCAGGAAGTTCACGTACGGCGAATCCTTGCTTTCGATCGCCAGCGCGTCCTGGGTCGGGTTGAGGCCGGCATCCAGCGCATAGTTGGTGTTGATCAGGGCCAGATCGACCTGGTCCAGCACGCGCGGCAGCATCGCCGAGTCCAGCTCGCGGAACTTCAGGTTCTTCGGGTTGGCGATGATGTCGCGCTGGGTCGACAACGCGTTGGTCGGGTCCTTCAGTTCGATCACGCCGGCCTTGTGCAGCAGGATCAGCGCACGGCTGTTGTTGCTCGGGTCGTTCGGGATCACCACGTCGGCGCCCTCACGCAGCTCGGCCAGCGACTTGATCTTGCGCGAGTACGCACCGAACGGCTCGATGTGCACGCCGATCACCTTCACCAGGTCGGTCTTGCGGTCGCGGTTGTAGGCATCCAGGTACGGCTCGGTCTGGAAGTAGTTGGCGTCCACCTGCTTCTGCACCAGCTGGTCGTTGGGCTGCACGTAGTCGTTGAACACGCGCACGTCCAGGTCCACGCCTTCCTGCTTGAGGATCGGCTTGACCACCTCGAGGATCTCGGCGTGCGGCACGGCCGTGGCGGCCACCACCAGCTTCTGCGAGGGTTCGCCGGATTTTCCGCAGGCGGTCAGGGCCAGCGCAGCGGCAAGCAGGGGCAGCAACAGGGTCTTCTTCATGGGCGGTGGGGTTCTCGTGGGGAGGGTCAGGCGTTGTCGTAGTTGCTCAGGGCCAGCTCGAGCAGGGCCTTGGCCTGCTCGCGCAGCATCACAGGCTCCACGATCTCGGCATCCGAGCCATAGTGCAGCACGTCCATCAACAGCTCGCGCGAGACGCTGTACGGCACCTTCAGTTCATAGCGGCCATCGGCCAGGAAGCGGCCCTGCTGCTTGGAGTGCCAGTGCTCGTCGGCCACCCAGCGCGCGGCCTTGGCGCTGAACAGGATGGTCGCCCAGCCCTTCGGCGCGCCGGAGAAGATCCCGTAGCTGGCGCCCAGCTGCTCGTCCAGTTCGCTGTCGGCAACATCGCGCGCGGTGCTGTCGACCACCCGCGCCTTGTGGATGCGGTCCACGGCAAAGCTGCGCAGCGCGTCGCGGTCGTGGTCCCAGGCATCCAGGTACCAGTTGTCGCGGTAGTGGGTCAGGCGCTGCGGCGAGACCGTGCGCTTGGTCGGCTCGTCGGTGGAACGGGCGCGGTACTCGAACGCCAGCTGGCGGCGCTCCAGCACCGCCGAGGCGACGCTGCGGAAGCTGCCTTCATCGAACTTGCGCCCACGGTGCGGGATCACCCGCACGCGGTCCACCGGCCAGCTGGAGACACCTGCCTGGGCCGCCAGCAGGCTTTCGATGCGCTGCTGCAGCGGTGCCAGCACCGAGGACAGCACGCCGCCGCCGGTGCGCGCCAGCAGGTGCTGCGAGGCCAGCAGGGCGTGCAGTTCCTCCGAGCTCAGCCACAGGCCGGGCAGCTCGAAGCGGTCGCTCTCGTCGGCGTGGTAGCGGAAGCCGGCTTCTCCGTCGCCCTCGATCGGCGCCATCAGCGCGTCGCGCAGGAAGGCCAGGTCGCGGTAGACGGTGGCACGGGAACAACCGAGCTTGTCCTGCAGGGTCGCCACCGTCACCGGATAGCGCGCGGACTTGAGCAGACGATGCAGGGCGGTGATGCGTTCGTATCGGTCCATACCCCCGATTATGTCCGAGTCGCGGGTCTTGTGTGGGACGTTTGGGCTATCGTGGTCGCCCCCACCCCCATGGAACGCCCGATGCGCCGGTTGCCTGCCCTGTCCCTGCTGGCCTGCCTGCTGCTGGCCGCCTGCGATCGCGCACCAGCGCCGGCCAGCACCGAAGCCCCGGTACCGGCCGCCGATCCGGCGCAGGCCGTGCTGGGCGCCAGCCAGCGCTTCGCCGCGCTGCGCAGCTTCCACGCCGAGCTGGAGGTGCTGGGCGCCCCCCAGCCGGTGCGCAGCGCCATGGACTTCGTCGCCCCCGACCGTTTCCGCGTGCAGACCCCGGCCGGACCGCAGACGATCATCGGTGACACGCTGTTCCTGCAGGCCGAAGGCGCGATCCGCCAGGTGCCGGCCCCGCCGGGCCTGCTCGAACAGTGGCGCAACCCGTTGCCGGCCGATGCCCTGCCCGCCAACCTGCAGGCCGAGGACCTGGGCAACCAGACCCTGGACGGGGTCGAGACCCGCCACTACCGACTGCGGGGCAGCCAGCCCGGTGAGCGCCTGGAGTACTGGATCGATGCCCAGGGCCTGCCGCGGCAGCTGGTGCGCAGCGGCAGCAGCAATGGCCGCAGCTTCCAGCTGCGCCTGCGCTACTCGCGCTTCAACGATCCGGCATTGCGCGTCGATCTGCCCTGAATAGGCGATCGCGGCAACGTTCGCTGAAGCGCGCATTGGATCGATTCGGACCGCCATCACGCTTCCAGTATCATCACCGGCTGTTAACCGCTTCGGAGAAGCCTCGATGTCCCTGCGCGTGTCCCTGCTGATTCCCCTGCTGCTGTGCGCGCCGCTCGCGTATGCACAGGATGCCTCCGAACTGGCGGCGATGTCCTCGCCGTGGAGCGGCAGCGGCGGCGAGCTCGGCTTCGCATCGGCACGCGGCAACAGCAGCACCGAAAGCTTCAATGGCCGCCTGCGCCTGCGCTACACCGATGGCGACTGGGTGCACAGCATGGACCTGTTCGGCCTGCGCTCGAGCTCGAAGGTGACCGAGACCGCCGACGACGGCACCACCACCCGTCGCAACAACACCACCGCCAACCGCTACACCGGCAGCGCCGGCAGCGCGCTGCAGCTGGGCGAGCACCGCCAGCTGACCGCGACGGTGCGTACCGAGCGCGACGACTTCGCCACCTACGACCGCCAGAGTTCGTTCGGCCTGGGCTACGGCACCCGCCTGTGGAACACCGAGCGCTTCTCCTTCGACGCGCAGATCGGCCCCGGTGTGCGCCGCACCCACAGCACCGAGGACGACCGCACCCGTACCGGCATGATCGGTCGCGGCCTGTTCGACCTGAAGTACTCGCTGACCGACAACACCGACCTGGTCAACACCCTGCTGGTCGAATCCGGTTCGTACAACACCTTCGGCCAGAATGACTTCGGTGTCTCGGTGAGCATGAACGAGCACCTGGCGCTGAAAGCCGGCTGGCAGGCGCGTTACAACAGTGACGTGGCCGAGGACAAGCGCAAGACCGACACGCTGACCACGATGAACGTGGTCTACAAGTTCAAATAAGCAACGGGCGCCAAAGGCGCCCGTTCTTCTTTCGGTAGTGCCGGCCGCTGGCCGGCAACTGCATCCAACTGGGGGCACCAGGTTGCCGGCCAGCGGCCGGCACTACCTGCGGTGGCTCAGACGTTCAGCAGCTCGCCGGCACCGGCGTCCAGCAGCATCGTCGCCACGCGCTGGCCCAGCGCATCCGGGTCGCTGGCCGGCCCCACCGCTTCGGCGCGTACCGCGCGGCCGTCACTGGCGCTGCCGACCAGGCCCTGCAGGTGCAGGTCATTGCCCTGCCACTGCGCGATGGCCGCCACCGGCACGTGGCAGCTACCATGCAGCGCACGGTTCATCGCCCGCTCGGCCTCCACACAGGCGCGGGTGGAAGCGTCGTCAAGTCCTGCGAACAGGGCCATCAGGCGTGCGTTGCCGCCATCGCACTCCACCGCCACCGCGCCCTGTGCCGGCGCCGGCAGCCACTGCGGCGGCTGCAGGCGCGCGACGATGCGCTGGCCCAGGCCCAGCCGCTCCAGCCCGGCCACCGCCAGCACGATGGCGTCGTAGCCACCATTGTCGAGCTTGGCCAGGCGGGTGTTGACGTTGCCGCGCAGGTCCAGCAGTTCCAGGTCCGGGCGCAGCGCGCGCAACTGGGCCTGGCGGCGCAGCGAGGACGTGCCGACACGCGCACCGATCGGCAGCGCCTCCAGCGAGGCGTACAGGTTGGAGACGAAGCCATCAGCAGGGTCGTGCCGGGTCAGCATCGCCGGCAACGCAAACGGCGCGTCCAGCTCCATCGGCACGTCCTTCAGCGAATGCACGGCACAGTCGGCCTCACCGCGCAGCATGGCCAGCTCCAGTTCCTTCAGGAACAGGCCCTTGCCACCGATGGCGGCCAGCGAGCGGTCCAGCACCTCATCGCCGCGGGTGCTCATCGGCACCAGTTCCACGTGCAGGCCGGGGTGGGCCTGGCGCAGGCGGTCGGCGACGTGTTCGCTCTGCCAGAGGGCGAGCGGGCTCTTGCGGGTGGCGATGCGGACGGTTTCCATCCGGGCATTATCGCGCCTTCGGCGCGGATACGGCCAACGGCGGCAAGCGACCCGCTTTTGCTTTTCTTTCTTCTTTTCCGTGGTTGGACGAGGCAGGAAACTGTCAGAGGTGGGGCGGGGTGGGTTCGCGGGGGTGTCCGCGGCATGGATGCCGCGGCCAAGCCTCCACGGACGGATTCACGGCGTCCCCCGCGAACCCACCCCGCCCGGCCTCTGACAGTTTCCGTGCGCGTCCAGCCACGGAAGATCAAAAGAAGAGCAGGAGCAACAGCGGGTCGCTTCGCTCTGAGTCGAGCATGGCTCGACTCTACATTTCCCTCCCCACCCGATAACAACAACGCTTTTGCTGTCCGGTGCAGTGGAGAACGAGAGGGTTGGGTCGGGGTGGGGTGGCGGGACCGTTGGCGCCATGGATGGCGCCATCGAGCCCCCATGGGTGAGGGCGCTTTGCTTGCGAAGCACTGCTTCGCAAGCGCCCGAACGCACAGCCGCCAGCGGCTGGGCCGGACCGCGGAGCGGGGTTTACGGCGTGTCCCGCCACCCCACCCCGGCCCGACCCAGCACGTAAGAACAACGAGCCGACCAACCTGCTGTTGATCTTGATCTTGATGTTGATCTGTAAGCAGTCGCGGCCACAGGCCGCGCGGCCCCCTCACAGGTGCCGCAATTCCTGCTTCAGCATCGCCACGCAGCGGCGGCTGACTTCCAGCGGCTGCTTGCCATGCCTCAGCATCGCCTGCACCTGCCCACCCGAGCCACGGCGCAGTTCCACCAACTCGTGGCGTGCCACCAGGCAGTTGCGATGGATGCGGATGAAGCGGCTGGCGAACTCCTCCTCCAGCGACTTCAACGATTCCTCGATCAGGTCTTCGCCACGCGCGTGGTGCACCACCACGTACTTCTCTTCGGCCTGCAGGTAATGGATGTCGTCCAGCGGGATCAGCCGCAGGCTGCCGCGCAGGCGTGCGCACAGCATGCTGCGTGCCTGCTGCCCGCTGTTGTCCTGCGGCTGGCCGTCACGCCCGGCCAGGAAGGTACGTGCACGTGCGATCGCGGCGGCCAGGCGCTCGGCACGCACCGGCTTCATCAGGTAATCAATGGCCGCCGCCTCGAAGGCCGACAGCGCATGCGCGTCGTAGGCGGTGCAGAACACCACCGCCGGCCGTGGCTCGAAGCTGGCCAGGTGTCGGGCCGCTTCCAGGCCATCCAGCCCCGGCATCGCGATATCCAGCAGGACCAGGTCCGGCTGCAGCTCCGCGCAGGCGTGCAGGGCCTGCTCGCCGTTGCCGGCCTCGGCCACCACGTCAACGCCGTCCTGCGCCGCCAACAGGCTGCGCAGGCGCTCGCGCGCCAGCGGTTCGTCATCGGCGATGACTACCCTCACGATCGTCCCCTCACTGGATCGGCACCGTCACCTGGCAGGCATAGTAGCCCTCGCTCCAGCCGGCCGTCATCCGCGCGGCACTGCCGAAGCGCCAGGCCAGCCGATGACCGATGCTGTGCTGGGCATGCCCGGCACCGCGCGCCAGCGCCAGCCCCGGGGCCTGCGGATCGGGCGCGGGATTGCGCACGCGGATCTGCAGCTCCTGGCCCTCGCGCACCAGCTGCAGCTCGATGGTGCCGCCTTCGGGCAGGCGCGAGATGCCGTGCAGCACGGCGTTCTCCACCAGCGGCTGCAATACCAGCCTCGGCAATGGCAGGTCCCACGGCAGTGGTTCGTCACGCTGCCACTGCACCTGCAGGCGCTCGCCCAGGCGCAGCGATTCAATTGACAGATAGCGCTCGGCCAGCTCGCATTCGTCGCGCAGGGTCGAATCGCCCTCGCCTGCGCCCAACGCGGCGCGGAACAGATCGGACAGATCGAGCACCGCGCGCTCGGCCACGGCCGGATCGCGATGCAGCAGGCTGGCGATCAGGTTCATGCTGTTGAACAGGAAATGCGGGCGGATCCGCGCCTGCAGCGCATCGGCCTGCGCGCGCGCGTTGGCCTGCACCTGCGCGGCCCAGCGATCACTCACATAGAAATAGCGCAGCGCCAGCGCCGTGATCAGTGCAGTGGTGGCCGCACTGCCCAGGGTGAAGCGCCAGAAGCTGATACCACTGGCGAAGTTGTCCCCCAGCACCGCGTACAGCGCATGCACGATGCCGGCGCAGACCACCGCGATCAGGGTCGCCAGGGCGATCGCCGCGACCGCCCCCAGTACCTGCGGCAACCTCGACAACGCCTGCCGCAGCAGGCACAGGCTGGCCGAGACCGCCAGCGCCAGCCACAGCGCGAAACCGCTGGCCGACAGCAGTTCACCGAAGGTCCAGTGGCGACTGCCGTCGGGCGCCAGGGCCAGCACCACCACCACCAGCTCGGCCAGGCCAAGCATCGCCGCCAACCGCGGCAGGCGGCACAGCTCCGGCATCCACGGCGGTGTGCTGGCCGGGGCCATGGCTCAGGCAGCGCCCAGCCGTTCCTGCAGCCAGTCACCCAGCGCCTGGATCTCTTCGGCGCAGACCTGGTGGGCCATCGGATAGCTGTGCCATTCCAGTTCAAGGCCGAGCGCCTGCAGTGCCTGCGCGCTGTGCACGGCCACCGCCTGCGGAATCACCGGATCGCTGCTGCCATGGGCCATGAACACCGGCACCTGCACGGCACCGTCAACACGCTTGGCGCTTTCAGCCTCGGGCAGGTAGGTGGACAGCGCGATCAGACCGGCCAGCGGCGCGGTACGTGACAGCGCTGCGGTGAGGATGATTGCCCCACCCTGCGAAAAGCCCGCCAGGAAGATCTTCTCCGGCGCGATGCCACGCTCGATCTCACGTGCGATCAGCGCATCCAGCTGCACCACCGATTCCTGCACGCCGGCCATGTCGGCGCGCGAACGGAAGTCCATGCCGACGATGTCGTACCAGCCACGCATCGGCACGCCGTTGTTGATGGTGATCGGCCGCACCGGCGCGTGCGGAAACACGAAGCGCAGCGCCGGCCAATGCGGCCGCACCAGCTCCGGCACGATCGGCGCGAAGTCATGGCCATCGGCGCCGAGGCCGTGCAGCCAGATCACCGACCACTGCGGCGAGGCGCCGGTTTCCTGTTCCACCGTTTGCAGCATGATGCGGCTCCTTCAAGTTCGAGCCGCATTATGCCGCTGGCGCGGGGCGATCAGTACAGCGGCGGTTGCTCGGCCGCTTCCCGGCGCAGCTGTGCGGCGCGTACCAGCACCGGCGGCGGGATGTTCTCCTCGGGAATATCAAGCAGGCCAAGGCGGTGCAGGAAAGCGCCCGGGCCGCGCGAGGAGGTCAGTGCCACCACCGGCACCGCCAGCACCATGCCGATCACCACCGGCGCCATCCACGCCGCCAGCGACGGCGATACCGCCCAGGCCAGCACGCCCATGAAGGCGCCGAACACGCCCAGGCCACCGTAGCCACGGATCAGCGCCAGCCACGAGATGCCACCGTCGTCGCGCTGCTGTGCGTCCCAGCCCGAGTCGCGGCCGGACAGCACTTCGGCCACGCCGCGCGACTGCACGTACATCACTACCGGGGCCATCAGCGCGGCCAGCACGGTTTCCACCAGCATCGAGACGAACGCACGGATCGCCCCCCCGCAGCCGCGCCGGTCGACCGGGTCCAGCAGCATCGCCAGGTAGCCCAGCACCTTGGGCAGCAGCAGCACGGCCATGGTGGCGGCGAACAGGCGCACCACCTGTTCCTCGTCCTGGGCCCGCCAGTACACGCTGGGCGACAGGTGCAGCAGGGCGTTGAAGTCGATGCCCTGCTGGAACAACGGGATGGCGATGCCGATCAGCATCAGCATCGCCCACATCGGCGCGGTGAAGTAATGGCCGATGCCGATCAGCATGTGGGTGCGGCTGATCCAGTGCAGGCCGCGGCTGCCCACCACCTTGCCGTGCTGCAGGTTGCCCTGGCACCAGCGGCGGTCACGCACCAGCAGGTCGGTCAGCGTCGGCGGGCCTTCCTCGTAGCTGCCGCCCAGGTACGGCACCATGTGCGCGGCCCAGCCGCCACGGCGCATCAGCGCGGCTTCCACGAAATCGTGGCTGAGCACGTGGCCGCCGAACGGCTTGCGCCCCGGCAGCGCCGGCAGGCCGGCGTGGTCGGCGAAGGCGCGGGTGCGGATGATCGCGTTGTGGCCCCAGTAGTTGCTCTCGGCGCCGTGCCACCAGGCCACGCCACGGGCGATCACCGGGCCGTACACGCGGCCGCCGAACTGCTGCATGCGGGCGAACAGGGTGCGGCCACCGATCACCGACGGCAGCGTCTGGATCAGGCCGACATCGGCGTTGTGCTCCATGCCTGCGACCAGGCGCACGATGCTGTCGCCGGTCATCAGGCTGTCGGCGTCGAGGATCAGCATCTGCGGATAGGCACCGCCAAAGCGGCGCACCCAGTCGGCGATGTTGCCGGCCTTGCGCCCACTGTTGTCGCCACGGCGGCGATAGAACAGCCGCGTCTGGCCGTCCGGCACACGGTCGCGCAGTTCGGCGAACATCTGCTCTTCGGCACGCGCGATGTCCTCGCGGCGGGTATCGCTGAGCACGAAGAAATCGAAGCGCTCAAGCTGGCCGGTGGCGGCCACCGATTCATAGATGGCCTGCAGGCCCGCCAGCAGGCGGCGCGGATCTTCGTTGTAGGTCGGCATCAGCAGCGCGGTGCGGCTGTGCACGGTCGGCAGCGGCTTGTCCGGGTCGATGCCGAGCCGGTAGCCACGGTCGAACACGGCGGTCAGGAAGCCCGCCAGTGCGCTGGCGAAGGACAGCGCGATCCAGGCAAACAGGCCCACGAACAACACCAGCAGGCAGGCTTCAAGCACGCTGATGCCATTGGTCGACAGCACCCGCCACATCATCCGCGTGGCCACCGCGGTCATGCCCAGCGTGCCACCGAAAATGTAGAAACGCCGCAGGCCGATCAGGCGCGGCGACGTGCGATGCCGGCGGACCTTGAGGGCGCCTTCGCGCAGGCTCTGCTCGGGCATCTGCAACGGAGATTCAGCAGGCAGCAGCGCCCAGCCGGCATCCAGCCGGGGCGCATCCGCTTCCGCGTGGATGGTCTGACCCCCCATCACCGCCTACTCCGCACGTTCGGCACGGCCGGCCATCCCGGCCAGGCTGCATGCACGAAGGTTCCCGGCGCGCCTTCCCGGCGCCCGCACTTGTCCTGGCTGTGCCGGCCCTTGGCCGCACAGTCGATGTCTGTCACTACCGGAACCCACACGATCTCCAACGGGGCGGAATCGAAAATGCGGCCCAGTCTAGGGCGCCGGATGTAAGCCGGGTGCGAAGGCCTACGCCGGGAATTATCCCCATTCAGCAAACAGCAGGCGATGACGCCCCGCAATCGAGGTTGTCGCTTTATTACGACAGGTACTGGATCGTAACAAACGCGAACGGTTATCATTTCATTAACCAGGCAGGTCACCGTCTTCCCGACGGTTGAGACCCACCCAGCCGCGCCGGCCCCGCCGCGCGCCGACGACCCACGGAAGGGGGCTGCCTGCTGTCTGCCTGCGCCTGCGCTTCCACCGGGTCTCTCCTACTCCCATGGAAGCCCTCATGTCCCTGTCATTCCGTTCCCGTTCCGCGCATCCCGCGCGCAGCCGCCTGGCCGTCGCCGTTGCCACCACCTGCCTGCTTGCCCTGCCCGGCCTGGCCGCCGCCGGGGCCGCCGCCGATGCGTCCACCAAGGATCTGGACACCGTGGTGGTCACCGCCTCGGGCAACCAGCAATGGATCAAGGATGCCCCGGCCAGCATCAGCGTGATCAGCCGCGAGGACATCGAGCGCCAGCCGGTACACGACCTGGCCACCCTGCTCAGCCGGGTGCCCGGCGTGACCGGCGGCCTCAGCGCCGCCGGCGAGCAGTCCAAGATCAAGCTGCGCGGCATGCCGTCCAACTACACGCTGGTGCTGGTGGACGGCAAGCGCATGGGCAGCTCGGCCTCGACCAACTACCGCCCCGACCTCGGACGCCAGGACCTGAACTGGATTTCGCCGGACCAGATCGAGCGCATCGAAGTGGTGCGCGGGCCGATGTCGTCGCTGTATGGCTCCGACGCCATGGGCGGCGTGATCAACATCATCACCAAACGCATCGGTGATGACTGGAACGGCAGTGCCACCCACAGCTACACGCGACCGGGCGACGACAAGCGCGGCGACACCCAGCAGATCGGCGCTACGTTCTCCGGCCCGCTCGGCGAGCGCTTCGGCCTGCGCATCGGCGCCAACAGCATGCGCCGTGATTCCGACCGGTCCAATGGCGGCGTCTACGGCAATGCCTATGCCGGCGAGAAGGACCGCAATGTCGACGCGCTGCTGCAGTGGAAACTCAGCGACGCGCAGGAACTGTCGCTGGAAGCCGGCCACGGCGTGCAGCAGGCCTTCATCGATGCTGCACTGGAAAAGCAGGACGAAGGTGCGTGGGGGGCCACCGAACTCAAGCGCAGCTCGCTGGCGCTCAACCACGATGGCAAGTGGCGCTTCGGCAACTCGAAGATCAGCGCGTACTGGACCGAGTACAAGAACGACATCGGCGCCACCGGCCGCTCCGAGGCCACCGACACCATCATCGAAGGCAGCCTGACCACGCCGTTCACCCTCGGCGTTGAACACCAGTTCGCCGTGGGTGGCCAATGGAAGCGCCAGGAGCTGACCAACACCGACACCATCGGCCGTGCACCGATCGACTATGCCGGCAACGCGGTCAGCGGCTCCGATCTGGAAGTGGACACCTGGGCGCTGTTCGTCGAGGACGAACTGAAACTGCATCGCACCCTGGCGCTGACGCTGGGCGCACGCCTGGATCACCATGAGAAATTCGGGGGCCACGTCAGCCCGCGTGCCTACCTGGTCTGGCACCCGGCCGAGCAGTGGACGATCCGTGGCGGCGTCTCCAAGGGTTTCCGCGCACCCAGCCTGACCGAAAATTCGGCGACTGCCGCCACCCAGTCCGGTGGCCGTGGCTGCACCTCGCTGATCCCGCTGGGCTATACCCGCGGCGGCTGCTACATGGCCGGCAACCCGGACCTGGACCCGGAAACCAGCACCAACCGCGAGATCGGCGTCAGTTTCGACAACGACTGGGTGGATGCCGGCCTGACCTACTTCCACACCGACTTCAGGAACAAGATCGAGTACGCCCCGCTGGGCAGGTTCAACGGTATCTGGTGGACGCGCATGAGCAACGTGCAGCGCGCACGCACCAGCGGCATGGAAGGCAACCTCAATTTCCGCTTCGGCGAGCACTGGCGCTGGCGCACTTCGGCGACCTGGATGAAGGAAGCCAAGAACCTGACCACCGGCCGCAACCTGATCGACACGCCGGAGTTCTCCGGCTATTCGTCGCTGGACTGGACGCCGAACACGGCGTTCTCCAGTAGCCTGTCGGCGCAGTACACCGGCAAGCAGGACGGCGTGGCCACCACCTTCCTCAAGGCCTACACCCTGTATGACCTGACCGCCGCCTGGAACGTCAACCCGGTGCTGACCCTGCGCGGCGGTGTCAGCAACCTGGCCGACAAGAAGCTGTATGCCGAAGGCTCCACCGACTACTTCGTAGCCGGGCGCAGCTACTTCCTCAGCATGACCGCGCGGTTCTGACCGGCGGCGCGCCGCGATCGCGCTGGCGGTGAGCCAGCGCGATCGACGGTGTTGCGGGTTACTCGCTTTGCAGTGCGGCCGGTGCCGCAGTGCGCGTGGCGGCCGTGCGTGCACGGTCCATCGCCACCGCCAGTTGCTGGCGGGCGAGCAGTTGTTGTGCCTGCACCACTTCAGGTGTCGGCAGGAGCACCGGTCCCGGTGCGTTTTCCGGTGTAGCAGGTGTGGTCATGCAACCTCCATGGACATCCCGCCGCCGCACGGATTCAGCTGGAGCGGCAGCGGAACTGCGCACCCTATCCTAAAAACAAGGCGGATGGGTGACGGTGCGGCGCCCGGCCGCAGCACCGCGCCGGCCATACGACTGGACTCGCGGTGCCGGGGCGCATTCCTGAACCCGTTGCCGTGTGCACGGTTCATCGCCATGACCGCCCCGGCCGCCGCCCGGGGGCTCACGCCGCGCGGCGTGCCACCGACACCGGCCCGGCCTGCAGGCGGAAGCGCGACACCGCCACCGCCAGCTGCTCGGCCTGCTCCTCCATCGCCCGCGCGGCGGCACTGGCTTCCTCCACCAGCGCAGCGTTCTGCTGGGTGGTCTCGTCCATCTGCACCACGGTCTGGTTGACCTGCTCGATGCCGGCCGACTGCTCGCGCGAGGCGGCCGAGATCTCGGCCATGATCTCGTTGACCCGCCCGACCTGGCCGACGATCTCCTGCATGGTGCGACCGGCGCCATGCACCAGTTCCGCGCCGGCGCCGACCTGCGCGACCGAGGCATCGATCAGCTCCTTGATCTCCTTGGCCGCGCCGGCCGAGCGCTGCGCCAGCGCGCGCACTTCGCTGGCGACCACCGCAAACCCGCGGCCCTGCTCACCGGCACGTGCCGCTTCCACCGCGGCGTTCAGCGCCAGGATGTTGGTCTGGAACGCGATGCCATCGATCACCGAGATGATCTCGGCAATGCGCTGCGACGAGGCCTCGATCTGCTCCATGGTCTGCACCACCTGGCTGACCACCTGTCCCCCTTCGCTGGCCACGCCGGCCGCGGAACCGGCCAGTGTGTTGGCCTGCAGCGCGTGATCGGCGTTCTGGCGCACGGTGGAGGTCAGTTCCTCCATCGACGCGGCGGTCTCTTCCAGGTTCGCGGCCTGCTGTTCGGTACGCCGCGACAGGTCGCTGTTGCCGGCTGCGATCTCGCCGGCTGCCAGACGGATGCTGGCCGCGGACTGCTGGATCTGCCCGACGATCCCGGTCAGCTGCTGCACGGTGCTGTTGGCATCGTCGCGCATCACCGCGAACACCCCGTGGAAGTCACCCTGCATGCGGGCAGTGAGGTCACCGGCGGCGATCGCACGCAGCAGCGTCGACAGCGCGGCCAGGTTGTGGTCGCTGACCTGCATCATGGTGTTGAGCGTTTCCACCATGCGGCGGAAGTCGTGGTCGAAGCGCAGCGCATCGCCACGCACCGCGAAATCACCGGCAGCGGCGGCCGCAGCCAGCTGCTGGATCTGATCGTTGATCGCGGCCAGGTTGCTCTTGGTAGTGGCCATCGCGGCGCTGAACACGGCCTTCTCGCCCGGCAGCGCCTCCATGTCCACGCTGAGGTCGCCTACGGCATAGCGCTGCATCACTTCGACCAGGCGCTGGGTGACCGCATTGCTGGAGGCCACCAGTTGGTTGCTGTCGGCCACCATGCGGCCGTACTCGCCCGGGAACGCCGACGCGTCCATCCGGTAGCTGAGCTCGCCGGCGTCATGACGGCGGGCCATTTCCGCCTGCGCGGCCATCACCGCCTGCAGCTGGCCGCGCATGCCCTGCATCGCCTCCAGCAGGCGTCCCACTTCGTCATTGCTGCGCGCCGGCAGGGTGCTGTCCAGCTTGCCCGCCGCGACATCGCCGGCCACGCGCACGGCTTCGGCCAGCGGGCGGATCACCAGCCGGCGCAGCAGCACGTAGACACCCGCGCTCAGGGCCAGGGCCGCCACCACGCCGACCAGCAGGGTCAGCCACAGCAGCTGGCGCGCCTCGGCCACGATCACCGCATGCGGCATCACCACGCCCAGCGCGAAACGCTGCGGGGCATCGCCCACGCGCAGCGGCACATACACGCGCACGTTGCCGGCGGCATCCGGGGTGAAGGCTTCGAAGCGGCGGTCGGCGGCGATGTCCGCCAGCATGCTGCGGGTCAGCGCGTCGCTGCGCGGCTTGCCGATCTCGGCGGCGTTGGCCGAGGCCAGCACCACGCCCTTGGGCGAAAGCAGCTCGACACGGCCGGCGCCCATCGGCGTCAGCGTGGCCAGGTGCTTCTGCAGCGCTGCCAGCGAGAAGTCGACGGTGAACACGCCGAGGAAGGTGCCCTTCTCGATGATCGGTGTGCTCAGTGTGCTCATCAGCACCTGCTGGCCGCCGATGTCGTAGGCATAGGGTTCACTGACCTTGGGCAGCTTGTCGCGGCTGGGACCCATGTACCAGTCGGCCGAACCATCGGCGGCTTCGGTGTAGTCCGTCATCGGCGACTGCTGCGGTGCGCCGTCCTGCCAGGCCCAGTAGCTCATGTAGCGGCCTGTGGCATCGTGCGCCTCGGTGTTGACGAACTCGGCGTCCTTGCCGTCGAACGCATCGGCTTCCCACATGGTGCTCTTGCCCAGCCATTCCGGATGGGTGCGCAGCTGCTCGCCGAGCACCGCCGCCAGGCTGGCGCGGTCGGGTACATCGCCGCGCGCACGCTGGGCGAGCACGGCTTCGACCATCGCGTCGTTGCTGGCGAAGGCCGTGCCCAGATCGGCCGCGACCTGGCGCGCCTCGGCATTGGCTTCGCTGGTCATGGTCTGGCGCGAGGCATCGATCAGGCTGGCGCTGGCCTGGCGATAGATCAGGAACGCGGTCAGGCCGAAGCACAGCAGCGCGATCACGGCGGTGCCCAGCATCAGCTTGTGGGCGATGCTGCCCGGGCGTCGGGCAGCGGCGGAACGGGAAGGAGGCATGGAAGGGTCCGCTAGGCAGTTCAGGATGACCGGCACCGCGAGGGCACCGCGCAGGCGCGCGATCCGTCGCGCAGGCCGCCGGCCGCCGGGGCATGCCCGGCGCTGGAAGCGCACCGGGTTAGCGGCCGCCCACCCACGAGGTTGAGGCGGCCCGCCTGCACATTCCTGAATCTGCTCAGGGACGGGTCAGCAACCCGCCCCGCTGCCGGCTACTCGGCTACGCGGTCCTTGATCCACTGCGCCCGCGGCAGCACTTCGATGCTGCCGGCGGCGTACTGCTGCAGCACATCGTACGGGCCGAATCGCGGTTGCCAGCCCAGCTCGCTTCGGAGGCGGGCACTGTCGTAGACGCGGTCGATGCTCATCGGCAGCGGCCAGCCACGGCGTTCGAACTCGGCCAGCAGCTGCGGCACGCGCCGCGCCAGCACATTGCGCGGCTGGGTGGCCAGTTCCAGGCAGTCCTCGCGCCGGAAGGGCGTCGGCGCACAGGCGATGTAGCGGGCGAAGGCGGCGCCGTCATCGAGCAGCAGCGCGGCATGCGCACTGGCCACGTCACGCGCGTCGATGCCACGGTGCAGGCGGAACATCGCCATGCGCTCGGGCGGCTCCGGGAAGCAACGGCCCATGCGCAGCACGCGCACGCTGAAGCCCGGTGCGGCCGCGGCCATGGCCAGGGCTTCGGCCTGCAGCTTGCTGCGGTGATAGATCGTGCGCGGCAAGGGCTCGGTGTCTTCATCGATCCAGCGGCAGCCTCCCGCCACCACCGCATGCCCGTACAGCGCGGTGGTACTGGTCAGCACGAACCGCCGCGCACCGGCCTCGCGCGCGGCCTGCAGCAGGTGCGCGGTGGCCTCCACGTTGATCTGCTGGAACACCGCGTCCGGCACCAGTCCCACATGTGGTGCGTGCAGGGCGGCGGTGTGGATCACTGCGTCGACGCCCCGGACAGCGCGCTGCACGGCCTGGCGATCGGTGACATCGGCGATGATGCGGGTGGTGGCGAACGGGCTGCGATCCAGCCCCACCACTTCGTGGGTGGCCGCAAGCGCGCCGAAGATCGCACGCCCGATCCGTCCGGAACTGCCGGTCAACAGAATCTTCATTGAGTCCATTCGCTCGAAGCGCCCGGGAACTACCGGGATGATTCGATTCTAGGCAAGCAGCATGTCGTCTGCGATAGCCTGGAGTTGCAAAAATGCATTCATCGTGGCGGCGTTGGCGACGCCAGCAGTTGCCGCGCGATGAACAGCGGATCATCGCCACCGGGCACATCCGGAGTGATGCCGGTTCGTTCCCAGTTGCTGCCGGTACGCAGGTTGATCGGCTGACGGTCCGGAATGCTGATCTGATAACCATCGGGCAGCTGCACAGGATCATCGAACATGTGCGCGGCGCCACCACTGCGGCTACCGACGATGCGCGCGCGCCCCATCGCCTGCAGCGAGTACGCGACGAACTCGGCCGCCGAGCCGGTGCGGCGGTCGATCAACACCACCAGCGGCTTCAGGTAGGGCGGCAGGCTGGCCGGCGGCAACCGGACCGCGGTGCGCCGCCCGCGCTGCTCCAGCGCCTGTACCTCGGTGATTCCCGGCTCCAGCAGGGTACGCACCAGCAGGTCCGCGCTGCCATCATCACCGCCGCCGTTCTGGCGCAGGTCCAGCACCAGGCCGTCGGTATCGGCCAGCAGGCCGAACGCTGCCACCAGTTTTGGCCGGGCCAGGTCGAGCGGATAGAAGGTGCTCAGGCGCAGGTAGCCAACGTTGCCCTCGAGCACCCGTACCTCGCGCACGCCGGCACCATTGCCGCGCGCGTCCGCACGCCAGGCCATCAGCCAGTCGTCCTCGCCGGCATCGGCGTCCACGCGTTCCACATGGAAGTGGCCATCGAACACGTCCAGATCCTGGTTCAGGCGTGCGCTGAACGCCTGCGGGTCCGCGCAGCTGTCCGCATAGCGCCGCTGGCTGGACCAGCCGCGCACCGCTGCAGCAATGCGGGCACCTTCGGCCTCGTCCAGGTACTGCGCCTGTATTGCGGTGGCCGCGGCCTGCAGCACCGCATCCTGGGACGGGCATGCTGCCGCCAGCAACGCACCCAGCATCCACGAAACCGCCATGACCCCACCCCGCATTGATGATGTATAAGGGCTTATATATCATCGCGATCATGGTTCTCCAACACGCCACCCTCGGGACGCTGCTGCGCGCCCTGCTCGATCAGCTCGACCCGGCCGTCGAACAGGCCTATCGCGATCTGCAGCTGGACTATCGGCCGCGCTACACCCCGGTGCTGCGCACGCTGATGGCGCAGGGGCCGTGCCGCATCAAGGACCTGGCAGTGGCCTGCGGACTCAGCCATTCGGCGCTCAGCCAGACCGTAGCAGCGATGGTGCGCGACGGCTGGCTGCACAGCGCCATCGGTGAAGACAGCCGCGAACGCATCCTGCAGTTGAGCCCGCATGCGCTGCAGGCCGTGCCGGCGCTGCAGGCCCAGTGGCAGGCCACCGCGCGTGCAGCACGCAGCCTGGAGGCCGACCTCGGCCAGTCGCTGGAACAGGTGCTGCGCAGCGCCTTGCAGGCGCTCGAACAACGCCCCTTCGCGCAGCGCCTGCGCGAGGCACGCGAAGACTGACACGGTTCGGCCCCACTGCGGCCGATGGCGGCCGGCCGCTTGAACCGTGTGCGCAGGCCGCGTGAAGACAAGTGCAAGGATGGCGACCTGGACTTAGCGCGCGATGGCCAAGCATGGCCGCTGTCGCCGACGACGGTGACGCCCACACCGCAGGAGGATTCACATGACTGGCCAGAACCCGCGCAGCTCCACCCGGGGTTTCGCCTCGATGGACGGGGACAAGCAACGTGCGATCGCCGCCAAGGGCGGACGCGCCGCGCATGCCTCCGGCAACGCGCATGAATTCAGCCCGGACGAGGCCCGCGTCGCCGGCCGCAAGGGCGGCGAAGCCATCAGCCGCGATCGGCAGCACATGGCAGCGATCGGCCGCGAAGGCGGCCACGCACGCCACGCCAACGCACGCCAGCAGCAGCAACAGGCATCGCTCGATCCCACCGCGAAGGATCCGCAACGCCAGCAGGGATGAGCGCTACGCAGTCAGTGCGCAAGGCGAAGTCGGCGCAGGCCGATCGCCGCAAGCAGAGCCAGCACGCCTGCCACCGCCATCGCCCAGCCGAAGCCACTGGCCATCGCACTTCGGTACCACGCCACCACCTGGGGCGTGGAATGCGACGAGCCCGGGTGCAGGATCAGCCCGCGTGCATGGGCGGCCAGCCCTGGCTGCCCGGCGGCCAGTGCGGACGCGGCAAACTGGCGGACCGCACGCAGGCCCATCAGGCTGCCCAGCAGCGCGATGCCCAGGCTCATGCCGGCCTGGCGCAATGCATTCATCGTGGCTGACGCGATGCCCGCGCGCTCGGCCGGTACCTGGGCCATCACCGCCATGCCAGTGGCGGGTACTGCCAAGCCCATGCCGATGCCCAGCAGCATCAGCAAGGCACTGGCCTGCCCGCGCGACGTCGCCGGCTGGAACGTGGCCATCGCGCACAGCGCCACGGCGACCAGCACATAGCCGCAGACCAGCGCGGTGTGCAGCCCCACGCGTACCACCAGGCGACCGAACAACAACGAGACGACGCCCATCAACAGGAACTGCGGCACCAGCTGCGAGCCTGCCGAGGCTGCGCTGAGCCCCTGCGCCTCGTGGAAGAACAGGGACAGGAAAAACAGGCTCGCATAGGCGGTGAATCCCAGTACGAACGAAGCCAGGTTGAGCATGCCGAAACGGCGATCGGCAAACAGGTCCAGCGGCAGCAGCGGGCGTGCCACCCGGCGTTCGACCAGGCCGAACAACACCAGCCCGGCGCCGGCGATGCCCAGCGCCGACAGCGTTGCCGGCGCCAGCAGGCCCTGCTCGCCGATCGCGATCAGGCCATAGCTCAGCGCACCCAGTGCAACGACGCTGAGCAGCTGCCCCACCGGGTCCAGCGCGGCATGGTGTGGATGCCGCCGCTCCGGGATACCCCACGCACCGAGCATGAGGGCAAGCAGGCCCAGCGGCAGGTTGATCAGGAAGATGCTCGTCCAGCCGGCTCGCTGCACCAGCACGCCGCCCAACAGCGGGCCGAGTACCAGGGCCAGCGCACTGAATGCCGACCAGCCCCCGATCGCGCGCGCACGCTGGCGCGGATCGGGGAACGCATGGCTGAGGATCGGCATGGCGCTGGGAATCAGCAGCGCACCGGCGATGCCCTGCACCACGCGCCCGGCCACCAGCGTCTGCAGGTTGCCGGCGCAGGCGCACAGCAACGACCCCAGGGTGAAGGTGGCCACGCTGAGCAGCCACATCCGCCGATGCCCATAACGATCGCCGAGCGGGCCCGCTGACAGCATCAGGGCCGACAACGCGATGGCATACGCGTTGATCACCCACTGCAGACCGGCCATGTCGGTGTCCAGCGCCTGCTGCAGGGTCGGCAGGGCGACGTTGACGATGCTGATGTCCAGCGAGGCGAGGAAGGTGCCGAGGTAGGCCGCCAGCACCAGGGCCGGTCGTCGCAAGCGTTGCATGTTCGGATCCCGGGCTAGGATGTGCCCGCATCCTAGCCACTGACTGACCGTCGGTCAATGACTGGCGGTCAGTCACTCCCGTGGCAGGGCTAGAATGGCCGCCGACACACCCGGACCCAGCCACGATGCAGACCCCCGCTGCCGCCAGGCCTCGCACCAAGCCCGCCGAAACCCGGCTGGAAGAACTGATGGACGCCGCGCAGGCGCTGTTCCTGTCTCAGGGCGTGGAGGCCACCACCGTCAGTGACATCGTGGCCGCAGCCGACGTGGCCAAGGGCACCTTCTATACCTATTTCGCCTCGCGCAGCGAGATCCTGCAGGCATTGGCGCAGCGCTATACCCGGCGCTTCATCGAGGACGTCGACCAGGCCGTGCAGCAGCACCCGGCCGCGGATGGCGTGGCACGCCTGCGCGCGTGGATCCGCGCCAACATCGAAATCTACGTGCGCACGCACGCCGTGCACGATGTGGTCTTCGCCCATCACCATCATCACCAGCGCGGCAATGCCGAGCGCAACGCGATCCAGCAGCAGCTGCTGTCGATTCTTGAAACGGGAATGACCGCCGGCCTGTGGCAGTTGCCGTCGCCGCAGGTCACCGCCTCGCTGATCTATGCCGGCGTGCACGGCGCCACCGACGACCTGATCGCCGCACCCGCGCAGGACGCCGACGCCTTCATTGCCGCCGTGGTGGACGACTGCCTGCGCATGGTCGGCGTAGCGCCGGCCGCGATGCATCGCTGACCCGCAACCCTCCGCTCAGCAATGGGCGAGGATGTTCAACAGCCTTCCGAACGGATCGCGCACGAAGAAGCGGCGCACGCCCCAGGGTTCATCGGCCGGGCCGTACTCCAGCGCGATGCCGGCCGCGCGCATGCGCTCCAGCACGTCCTGCAGATTGTCCACCTCGATCGACAGGTCCGGCACTGCGGTGCCGGAGCCGCCTTCACTGGCAAAACTGACCTGCGCCAGGGCATTGCCCTGCCCGCCGTGAGTGACGATCCAGCCGTGGTCCATCACCACCGGCATGCCGAGCAGGTCGCCATAGAAGGCGGCGGCGCGTTGCGGATCGGGCGTGGCGATGTTGGCAACGACGCGCCTGACAGCCATGGCATTTCCCTCTCCCGGAAGACGCACCGAGAGTACCGCATCGATGCCAGCGTCACCCCCTGCAACAGAAGAGCCCCGTCGATGACGGGGCTCCAGGCGGCATAGAAATTAAAAGGCGCGACTCACACGCCCATGCACAGGTCGACCACGCAGGTGTTGTAGGCCTGCTGGCACTCACCGGCATCCACACCGCTGGCCAGGCACATCTGATAGGCCCGCCAGCACGGCTTGTCGCAGGGCTCGACCGGCCCTGCCACTGCCACCGAACCGGTGCAGGCCAGCGCGAACACCGCACCGGCGACCATCTTCTTCAATGCACGCATCGTCATCACTCCTTGATAAGCCTGGTGAGCCCAGGCCGGCCCACCGTAGCGGGGACACCGGGAGGCGAGGTGAACACCCGCGTCACGAATCCTTAACCAGTTCATAAAATTTCCTTCACACGACTGGGGGGCATCGGCCTGCCTTGGCGTTAACGGCGTTGTTGTCCGTCAACCAAGGAAGTTGTCCGATGAATCACCCGCTGCACGGCCGTTCGTCCCGCTCCCTCCCGCATCGCCCGCTGGCACTTGCTGTTGCCAGCTCGCTGCTGCTGGCCACCACCTTGCCGGCCATGGCCAGCGAATCACTCGATGCCTGGCAGCATCAACGCCAGCTGCAGGCAGCGTGGGCACGGCCCGTCGCCGATGTGGCGTCGGCTTCCACGGCGCCCACCGCCACCGCGCCTGCAACGGGAAGCACCGCCCTGCTCGGCAAACCCGGCGATGCAGCCAGCTGGCGCAGCGATGAATTCAACGCCGATTGGGGACTGGGTGCGATGGGCGCCGATTACGCCTACGCGCGCGGCCTGACCGGCCAGGGCGTGCGCCTGGCCCTGTTCGATTCAGGCTCGGCACTGGCACACCCCGAATTTGCCGGGCGCAACACCTCCAGCATCACCATCGGTGCGGACTGCGCCACGCCCGGCGTGGTGGCCGGTGCCGGCGCATGCGGCCAGACCCGTGGCGAGCAGCCGGGCTACAACTACTACGGCCTAGGCCCCGGTGTTCCCGCCGCGCTGGCCGCACGACTGATCGCGGCAGGCCAGCCCTATGGCTTCAGCTACGCCGACCATGGCACCCACGTGCTGGGCACGATCGGTGCCAACCGTGATGGCAAGGGCATGCACGGCGTGGCCTTCGGTTCGAACCTGACCGCTGCCCGCGTCTTCGGTGATACCTATTACGAGTGGCGCCTGGACCCGGACAATTTCTATCGCCCGCGTGCGCTGTACCGCACCGATCCGGATGATGCCGCCACGCTGGACATGTATGCGCAGATCCAGGCGCAGGGCGTGCGCGCCATCAACCACAGCTGGGGCATCTCCACCCGCAACATGACCGCTGCCGCGCTGGACGCGCAGTATGCGGCGATCGGTGATGGCTACGACGTGTACGGCAGCATCTATGCCGGCAGCGGCGACAAGCCCGGCTCCACGCTGATCCAGGTCTGGTCGGCCGGCAACGGCAGTGGTGCGGTGGCCGGCATCACCGCGTCGATGCCGCGCTGGAAGCCGGAAATCGAACCCTACTGGCTGGCGGTGGCCAACGTGCGCCGGCCCAATGCCGCCGCCGGCGAAACCGACTACGTGATCGACGGCAGCTCCAGCATCTGCGGTGTCGCCGCCAACTGGTGCATCTCCGCCCCCGGCACCGACATCCTCAGCACCATCGTGTCCGGCGAGATCAAGGGCCGCATCGAGAACACCTCGGCGTACGTGCGGCTGATCATCGACAGCGAGAACACCGAGTACACCTACGGCACCAAGACCGGCACGTCGATGGCCGCACCGCACATCACCGGCGCCCTCGGCCTGTTGATGGAGCGCTTCCCGTACCTGGACAACGCCCAGGTGCGCGATGTGCTGCTGACCACCGCGCGCGATCTGGGTGCGGCAGGCATCGACCCCATCTACGGCTGGGGCATGGTCGACCTGCGCAAGGCCATCGAAGGCTATGGATCGCTGCGGGTGGATACCAACGTAGTGATGAACCAGAGGGCCGGTGGCCTGAAGGTGTGGGAGGGCGATGCATGGGATGACTGGACCAACGCCATCGGCGGCCCCGGCAAGCTGACCAAATCCGGCATCGGCTGGCTGCGCCTGAGCGGCGACAACACCTTCAACGGTGCTGTACTGCGCGAGGGCACGCTGGAATTGAACGGCAGCAACACGCTTACGTCAGCGGTCGACGTGCAGGGTGGCCAGTTCCTGCTCAACGGCAGCCTGGTTTCCACCGCGCTCACCACCCACGGCGGCGTCAGCACGGTCAGCGCCAGCGGCGTGCTGAAGAACAGCAACCTGACGGTCGACGGCGGCGTGGTGTCCTTCAACGGCACGCAGACCGGTGGCACCACCACGGTCGGCGCCAACGGCCTGCTGAAGGGCGTCGGCACGCTGGGCAGCACCCGCGTCGATGGCACCATCGCCCCCGGCAACTCCATCGGCACGCTCACCATCAACGGCAACTACGTGCAGGGCGCCAGCGGCGTGTTTGCCGCCGAACTGGCCCCGGGTGGGCGCAGCGACCAGCTGCACGTGACCGGCACCGCGACCCTCGGCGGCACCCTGGTGGCGTTGCCGGAACCGGGCACCTACTACCTGGGCGAGCAGTTCAACTTCATCCGCGCCGACGGCGGCGTCAGCGGCCAGTTCGCCAGGACCGACTTCAGCGCCTTCTCGCCGTTCCTGCAGTTCAGCCTGGCCTACGGTGCCAACGGCGCCCGCATCGACGTCGCACGCGGTGCGCTGCTGGCCAGCGCGGCCAGTACGCCGAACCAACGCGCGGTCGCCGCGGCCGCCGACGTGCTGGTGATCAACCAGGGCCTGCCCAAGCCGCTCACCCAGCTGTTCCCGCAGCAGGTCGGCGGCGTGCTCGATGGCATCGGTGGCGAACTGCACGCTGCCACCGCGCTGGCCCTGGTCGAAGGCAGCCGCCACGTCCGTGATGCCGCGTTGTCGCGCCGCGCCGGCGCGGCGGCACCAGGTGCGGAGCCGGGCGACGCCACCGGTGCATGGGTGCAGGCCATCGGCGGCAACGGCAAGCTGGATGGCAATTCCAATACCGCGCGCACCGATACCAACAGCAACGGCGTGCTGGTCGGCGTCGACCGCGAGTTCGGCGGCTGGCAGATCGGCGTATTGGCCGGCACTGGCCGCACCGACGTGAAGCAGCAGGAGCGTCGCGCCCGGTCGAAGATCGACAACACCCACTTCGGTGCTTACGCCAGCCACAACTGGGGCGGTTTCGGCCTGCGTGGTGGCGTCGCATGGAGCCGCAACGAAGTGAAGAGCAACCGCGATGTGGCCTTTGCCGGTTTCAGTGACAGCCTGAGCGCGCGCTACAACGCACACACCCGCCAGGCCTTCATCGAGGCGGGCTACCGCTTCGGCAGCGCCGAGGGTGGCCTGGAGCCGTACCTGCAGGTCGCACGTGTGGAAGTGGACCTCAAGCAGATCGACGAGCGCGGCGGTGCGGCGGCACTGCACGGCAAGGTGGACGACACCGGCACCACGGTCGCCACCGCCGGCGTGCGCTTCGACAAGGGCCTGAAGGCATCGTTCCAGCAGGACAGCTGGCTGCACCTGCGCGGTGGCGTAGGCTACCGCCGCGCCTCGGGTGACCGCAGCCAGGTGGCCAACCTCGCCTTCGCCAACAGCACCACCACGTTTGCGGTCGAGGGTGCACCGATTGCCGACAATGCCGTCGTGGCCGAGCTGGGCCTGTCGGCCTGGCTGACCCCGCGGCAGCAGCTGGAGCTGGGCTACAGCGGCCAGTTCGGCAGCGAAAGCCGCGATCACGGTGCCAATGCACGCTGGTCGATCCGCTTCTAATCACGTGCCCGGTTAGGCACGTGCTCTCTTGACGGGTTGGGGCGGCCTCGCGGCCGCCCCTTTTTTTATGCGCGTTCCCCTGGACAAAGGTGGCCGGGGCAGAACACTGCCCCGGCCGCGGCGGCCCCGGGGAGAAGGCCGCCTTCAAGCGTCAGGCTGCCTTCATCGCGTGCTTGCGCGCCCGCATGACGTTGTGGCATTCCTGCACGTCCGGCAGCAGCTGCGTCACTTCCTGGCGCACGGCCGGCGGCAGATCGTTCTCCTTCAGCACGTCCTTGAACGCGCCGAGCAGGCGATCTTCGGATTCTTCCAGCTCGGCCACGTAGCCGTAGTTGGTATCACCGAAGGCAGCGCGCACCTTGCCGTAGAACTGCTGCATCGAGCCGACGACCGTACCGTGCTCGGCCGGCTTGCCACCGCTGGCAGCGACCGAGCCGCTCAGTGCAGCGACGATGCGGCCCTTGACGCCAGCAATGCGGGTGAACAGTGCCGACAGCTCGGCATCCTTCACCTTGGTCGCGGCTTCTTCATAGAAGGACTTGCCATCACGGGCGATCTCGATCAGGTCGTTGAGGCGATGTTCGATGGTGGACTGGGTGCTCATGTCATTGCTCCTGTGTAGTCGATTCCGTGGGAGAGAGGCAGCCGTGAGTGCTGCCTGCGGGACCACTGTGGACAGGCCCATGTGCTTCGTGGGTGAGCATCGATTGATGCATGCATCACCTCGCCCAACCCGCACTGACCGCTTCACGCCACGGTGGTGTTGCGTTCACGCGGACGTGTCCGCGCCTGCCTCACCAAGGGATGAAGAGAATGACCAGAACGATGACGAGCACCGCAGCGAGCGCTGCCATCAGCACATTTCGCTGGCGCCAGCTGGGCTTCGGTTTTCCTGGGGTATTCATGGATGCACACCTGTTTCTGCGGATGACCCCGCCAGCGTGATGGATCTGAATCAGTGCCCGCGTAGAGGGCACGTGCATGCGACGTGCACGCGCTGGAGCGTATGTCGATTCCAGGCGCTGTCGTTCGTCGGAACACTTGAAGCCAGGCCCGTCGGCCTGCAGGAGCCTCCCGATGTGTCCCATCCTCACTGCCTTCGCCACCTCCCCCGATCGCGGCCAGGGCCTGGCCCGCGACATGCGCGTGCGCTGGGCGCTGGAAGAACTGGGCGTGGCCTACGACGTGCAGCTGCTGACCTTCGCCGAGATGAAGCAGCCCGCCCACCTCGCAAGGAATCCATTTGGGCAGATTCCGACCTGGCAGGACGGCGGACAGGTCCTGTTCGAATCCGGCGCCATCGTCCTGCACCTGGCCGAACAGTACCCGGGCCTGTTGCCGCGCGATCCGGATGCGCGCATGCGCGCGATCATGTGGATGTTCGCCGCGCTGAACACGGTGGAGCCGCCGATTGTTGAGCGCTCGATGGCCTGGGTACTGGAGCGCGAGCAGCCCTGGTATGCGCAGCGGCTACCGATGCTTGATGAGCGGGTGCGGACGCGGCTGGCGCAGTTGTCCGCAGCGCTGGGTGATTCCGCCTGGCTGGACGGCGGATTCAGCGCGGGCGACCTGATGATGGTGGCGGTGCTGCTGCGGCTGAAGAGCAGCGGTCTGCTCGATGAATTCCCGCAGGTGAGCGGCTACGTGGACCGGGCAACGCAGCGACCCGCCTACCAGCGCGCGTTCGCCGCGCAGCGGGCGGTGTTCCAGAACGGGTAGATCCGCGCCCGGCGTGGAAACACTCAGCGCGGCCTGGGCCGGCAAGCGGCCTGTACCAGCATCAGCTGTGCCACCAGGATCAGCATCGCGCACCCGGACAACAGCCACGGATCGATGTACCACTGCGCGTTGAAGCTGAACTCTCCGGCGGAGATGCGCTTCCAGCCGTTGAAGTGCTGCATGGCGGCCACCACGAACGCGAAGCCGCCTGAACTGTACGCAAGCCAGGGCACGATGAGGCCGCCCGGCCGCGCGAACAGCATCAACAGCCCCAGCACACCAATCACCGTGCGCTGCACGCGGCAGTAGGGGCAGACATAGGCCAGCCCGCTCCATTCCACCGACCAGGCCAGCAGGCTGACCAGCACCGACAGGCCTGCGGCAAGGTACAGCCACTTCGGCGTGATCGTCATGCTGCCGCTGTATGCCATTGCCTGCTCCTTCGTTCAAAGACCCGGGCAGGGTAACAGCGCCACCGGGTCAATCCTTCTTGAAGACCGTGCGCTTGCCGATCGGGCTGCTCTTGCGCGCCGTCGGCCTGGCCAGGCCCGGAATGAGGAAGTCGGTCACCTTGTGGCCCTTCTGGACCTTGGCGGCCAGCCAGCGCGGCATGCGCCCACGGCCGGACCAGGTGAGCCGCTTGTACTCCGGGTCGCGGTACTTGGCCGCCACTTTGCCGGTCCTGCGCCGTGCCGGCTTCCGGCGCGGGGCGGCCTCTTCGATGGCGTCTGCGCCGAACAGCTCCTCGAGGGTGTAGCCCGCTTCGGCCGCTGCGGCCCTCAGCAGGCGGCGTACCGCACTGGCCGGGCGGCGGTTGGAAATCAGCTGTTTCCGCTGTTCAGCGGCAACCACCAGGGCGCCCAGCTCGCGAAGGCTGAGCGATTCAATATCAATCGTCATGCGAGAAAGGTCTACCGCGCCGCGGCGGCTGTCAAGGCATCCTGATGGCCGGGCATACACACAGGCTTCACCGCCGCTGGGCTCCGATCGCCTTCGCACGCCATCTCCGAGGACATCGACGTGAGCACCTCATCGCATTCGCTCGCCTACCTGCTTGCACGCCTCCTGCTGATGGCGCTGTTCCTGGTCTCCGGCATCGGCAAGCTCGGCGACCCCGGTGCCACCCAGGGCTACATGGAAGCGATGGGCGTGCCGGGCATCCTGCTGTGGCCGACCATCGCCTTCGAGATCGGCAGCGGGCTCTGCATCCTGCTCGGTTTCCAGACCCGCCTGGTGTCGGTCGTGCTGGTGGGTTTCAGCCTGGTCACCGCTTTCATCTTCCACCACAACGTCGCCGACCCGACCCAGCAGATCATGTTCCTGAAGAACCTGGGGCTGGCCGGTGGATTCCTGCTGCTGGCCTGCACCGGGGCCGGGCGTTACAGCATTGATGGGCGCGGGCGGCGCGGGCGGCGCGGGTAGGCGCTGATCCGACGCCTGCGCGCTAGCGGCGGAGCTCCGCCTCGGGCGCCAGCGTGTGGATCACCTTGCCCTGCGCGTCGAGGAACTCGATTGCACCATAGCCTTCGGCGGTGACCGTCAGGCGCAGGCGCGTGCGGTCTGACCTGTCGTTCAGGGCAATGGCCGGCGTGCCATCAGCGCCAACCACCAGGCCGATGCGCGTGGGCGCCTGCACGCCGGGAATCAGCTTGTTGCCCAATGCAGGTTCACGGATCAGCTTCGGTGCCTGGTTGATCGAAAAGCTCACCGCGCCGTCCGGTGATACCCGCCACCCGATCGCGTCCATCGCCGGATGATCCAGCGCCAGCACCGCCATCCCACCGTCGACATCGGCGGTGCCGAAGCCACCGCGCTCGCTGCCCTTGTCGTCGTATAGCACCATCCCGGCCACGTTGAACGCGCGTTTGTACTGCAGGCCGTCGATGATCGGCGCCGGTGTCCTGCCGGACAACGTCATGCGGATCACGCCCGTGTCGTCGACGATATCGATCCGCCGCGCGGTGATGCGTTCGTGGTCCGGCGTTTCCACGCGTGTCTGCGGTGCCTTGTCGACGATCAGGCGCTGCAGGGTTTCAATCGAAGGGCGCCTGGGTGAATCGGAAGGCTCTTCAGCCGCGACAGGCATAGCGGCGAGGGTGGTCAGGACGACGAACGTGCAGGCACTGCGCTTCATGCGGGCTCCTGGTCGGACGGATCGGCGGAAGCCGCATCATGCCACTCTTCCGGAGGATGCTCCGGCCTGCCTCACGATCCAGCGACGCACCATTCACCGATTCGTGAAGCCCGCATGCGGCATGCTGGCCCCGCGCTCATCAGTGAGCGCAATACGCAAGACGACTGCTACACGCACGAGCCTTCCCCACTCAGTGCAACCGAACGGTTGATGGTGTCCACACCCATCTCTGCTGACGCCCCGAAAGGGCATCGTCGTGATCGGATCTGGGTCAGCACGGGGACTTCGCCCACACTCCATTATTGGAAGCAAGCCCCCATCGGTGCATGCATTCTTAATTCTTCAGATTTCCATCAAGCAGCCTGCGTTCCATACCGGCCGCAAAGCAGCATGATGAGCGCCCACAGAGTCAGGGTCTCCGTTCATCTCCATGCGTGACATCGGACAGTTCTACGTAACCAGCGTCGAGGGAGTGACGCGCGCGGACGGCACACTCCTGCAGGTCACTCGAATCGATTGCGCCTGCATCAAGTGCTCGTGGCAGTTCAGGGCGATTCCCAATCATGGTTTGGTCGATCTTGATGGGGCAGCGGCCCTCAGTTGCCCGACCTGCGGCAATCACCAGTCCGTCAGCCGGGCACGGCTCGAAGAGCTCAATCGACGCAACGGCGAATAGCCAGCGCTTGGACCTTCCATCAACATCGCACCGACGCTGCCGATACCTGTTCGGCGCTAGCCTTCAGTCAACCGATATCTGCCGGCCTTCCCATGAGTCATACCGGACTGTTTCAGATCACCAACCTGACGTACAAAGCCGGAGAGCACGGCACTCTGGCGCGGGCACTGCAGATCGTAGCGACGTGCACGGCCTGCGGCGCTACGAGCGTGTGGGGCGAAGATGAGATGGAACATGTCGCCGGGGGAACCGTGCTGGCCTGCCGCAACTGTGGCGTCCGCCAGGCCATCAGCAACGCGCGCCTTTCAAGCAGCCCATCCGACATCCGTCATCCGCGCCGCTGAGTGGCACGCGGCTCGGACTGCGTAGCGCGCCGGCAGGCGCAGGCGTTCACCCGGCTTTTACAACGCATCGCCACCTCGGGCGAAGAAGCACCCAGATGCATCTGCCTGCATCCAAGCACCGCGCCCCCGCGTATGTAGGATGCCCGCGCCTTGCGGGCCTCCCATAGAGGAACGCGCCGTGAAAGCTCTTCAGCGGATAGCCGCCACCGTAAGCTTCGCCGTACTCGTTTCAGCCACTTCACTGAGCTTCGCCGCCAACACCGTGATGGTGGGCGGAGCGGAGATGTATCCCAGCAAGACCATTGTCCAGAACGCCATCAACTCCAAGGACCACACCACCCTGGTCGCCGCGGTCAAGGCAGCCGGGCTGGTCGATACCCTCAATGGTGCTGGCCCCTTCACCGTTTTCGCACCCACCAATGCAGCCTTCGGCAAGTTGCCCGCAGGCACGGTCGATACGCTGGTAAAGCCTGAAAACAAGGCGCAGTTGACGAAGATCCTGACCTACCACGTGGTACCGGGCAATTACAGTTCCGCGCAACTGATGGCCGATGCCAGGAAGCACGGCGGCAAGGCCATGTTGAAGACCGTTGAAGGTGAGTCGCTCACCGTCGCGTTGCATGACGGCAAGCTGTGGGTCATCGATGCCAAGGGTGGCAAGGCGGGAATCAGCATTGCCGATGTCGGCCAGTCCAATGGCGTGATCCACGTGATCGACAGCGTGTTGATGCCGAAGTAACGACGACCGGCGAGTCGACCCTAAGCGCGGCAGTCGCACAGCGGCTGCCGCCGTCGCCTCCCTTGAACCAGAATCACCGCTGCGAAGCAGATGACGCGCTACCTCATGCATCCAGCAGCCTGGATCGCCCTTGTCAGTCAGAAGCAGACCCGGGATTCCAGGTGATTACCTGAACGTCGTAGAGCTCGCATTCGGTTTGGTCCATCGGCTCCCAATGATCGCTCGCCAACTCAAAGAAGGCATCCGGCACGTCCATGGAAAACGTTGCGCCCTTCTCCCGATTGCGCTGGCGGACGCGATCGCGACGAACCTCACGTGGGGCATCCAGCAGATACACGGCCAGATCGTAGCCTGCCTCCCTGACCTTCGCGTAGAAATTCTCGCGGCTGGCTCTCTCCACCAGACCCAGCTCAAGCACAACGTCGCGCCCCGTATCGAGCACTTCGCTGGCTGTGACCCATATCTGATCCAGGCAGCGCGCCTTCCTTGCCGCATACCATTCCATCAGGTTGGCGGCGGGACGGTCCGGGCTGTACAGCCGCACGAACCAAGCGTCCAGGATGAATCCTGCAGCCGTGTGCAGACTTCGCAACTCGGCAACAAACGTGGATTTGCCCGCACCTACGGGTCCTTCGACCAGGTGAATCGTTGCCATCGTGGTTGAGCCATCCTTCATGGCATTCAGAGACAGACCGGTCATCGGAGACCAATCGTTGTTTCGGGGGTGATAGTGGGGGTATGAGGTACGGCCATGGACACCCGTGACACAGACGATCAGGCTCACCTGCACTGCTGGCAATCACGCGCCCCTGCCCCACGTGAATTCTGCCCGGGGCACAAAAAAAGCACTTGGGTGGAACCCAAGTGCCATTCTTGTGGTGGGCCCACCAGGATTCGAACCTGGAACCAAGGGATTATGAGTCCCCTGCTCTAACCGTTGAGCTATAGGCCCTGCGAAGCGTCACAGTGTAGTGGAGCGCGCCCCTGCCCGGCTACTCAGACGTCAACCGCCAGCGCCTTGGCCACCCGCTCCAGCCGCACTTCCGCAATCTCCGCGAAGTGCTGCATCTGCCGAAGATGCGCCTGGTACAACGCAACCGTCCTTCTGGCCCCTTCCAGCCCGGGCTGGTTGCAACCACCAAAACCCTCAACCAGTTGCGCACCAGACCGCGTCAGAAGCGCCTGCGTCGTGCGACGGGCGAAACCCAGCCGATCCTCGCGCTCGTCCTGCTCTACTTCCTCCCAATCCAGCAGCGGCGGGAAGTCGGCTTGCAGGGGATCAGGTATTTCGTGCTTGACAACATTCATGGCGTAACTCCAGATGCATAGGGGATCCGTGCAGCAGGCAGCACGTGGTGTGCATGGCCTGCTGCCTGTCTGCATCGGTGCCGGTGAAGATCCGGCCCGCCTACGCGATGTGTTGAGCATCTGCCCGGCCAGCGTGAGGCTGTCGCGAGGAGAATTCAAACGGCAGATGCGACACAGCGCGAAATCACCCGAACCGCGCCCCCATTGCCCTCACGCCCTCGACATTCCCCCGCGCCAGCGCGCGTAATCCATCCGACCCCACCCGCGCATCCCCCGCAACGCGCTCCCAGAACTCGCTCGCCAGCGGCGCGGCCCAGCGCAGATGTTCAAGCTCGCCGCTCTCACGCGGTGCAACCGCGTCCAACGGCGCATCCTGCCGCAGCACGCCCAGCCGCGAAGGCGCCAACGACATCGGCAACATGTCGTAGGCCGGCGCCAATGGCAGCGGACCACGGTCCACGAAGTGGAAACCGATGTTGCCCTGATGCATGTCGCCGTTACCGATCAACCGCCCAAACGCATGCAGCCGCGCCATGACCTGCACGGTTTCGGCAGACAGCCAACCCGCCGCCTGCAGCAGCGCACCCGCGCGCGGCCACTCCGCAGTCGCCTCACCCGTAAACGCAGCCGAAAGCGACAGCAGCGAAACAAAACCTCGCCGCCCCAGCACATCGGCGCTGCGGTCGAAGCGCGTCACTTCCAGGAAGGTATGCGTGGGTGTCTGCAGCAACTCGCTGCTCGCTGCGTCCACGCCGGCGGCGCGCAGGATTTCCAGCGCGAGGTGTTCGCACACCAGCAGGTCGGCCCAGCGCTGTGCGGCCTCCCCGCCATCGGGCTGGGCGAACTTCACGATCACCGCGCGGCGCCCGCCGTCGCTTTCCACGGTGGCGGTGAACTTGGGCTGCTCGCCGCCAGGCGACGAACCCACGTCCTCGCCGGCCAATGCGGCACGAGCCCGTTGCGGGTACTGCTGCGGGCGGTCGCGCGCAGCCACCCGATCGGGCGGTGCATCCAGCGCCGCCAAGGCCGCCTGTACGGCCTCACCGCCCAGCAGCAGGTCGCCGGTCTCGGTTCCGCCACCATGCACCAGCGCCACCAGCGCCACCAGCACGTCGTCGCGCTGCCAGCGCGTCAGGTCCGCGGGCAGACCCAGGCCGCGCGCACGGCCATGCGCGAAGCTGCGGCCGAGGAAGCCCTGCGGACGCAGGTCATCGAGGTACCACGGCAGGCCCGGGAAGAACGCGGCAATGTCGCCCTCCGGTGTGCGCAACAGGTTGGGCCGCGCGCGGCTGGCGTCCAGGTGGAAGGTGTCGCCACTGAGCGCGATCAGCCGGCCCAGCTCTTCCAGCGTGGCGTCCTCGCGCAGGCGGTACAGCGGCCATTCGCTGCCCACGCGCGAAGGCTGGCGCAGGGCGTAGGCGGTGGCACGCGTCTGCCCCAGCCGCACGACCTGATCGCCGCTGGCCGCGACCAGGCGGCTGAGGGTCATGCGATTTACGCCCAGGCGCTCGGCCAGCGCGGCCGCCGGTTGTGGCTGGCCGGGGGGCAGCTGGGCGATCAGGTCCTGGGGCTGCAGGAGTGCGCGGCGGGCCATGGACGGGCCTTGGAGACGAATATTGTTACGTATTTATCGCAAAAAAAAGCGGACTGCAAGCTGGAGTCATTATCAAATTTGCTGTTTTTCAAAGGTTTTCAAGAGGACAGCAGCGGTATTGATCAGAAATAGTGTTACGTAAAAATTACGAATTCTTCAGAAAATCCACCGGGCATGGCTCTGCGCTACCTTCGCGGGGCGTGGCCCTGCCCACCCAAAGAAAAACCCCGCCGAAGCGGGGTTCTTCTTGACTGAAGCAGTTGCCGAGCATGGGCTCGGCACTACCTGGCTATCAGTCGATATCCAGGAAGCTGCGCAGCTGCTCCGAGCGGCTCGGGTGACGCAGCTTGCGCAGGGCCTTCGCTTCGATCTGGCGGATGCGCTCGCGGGTCACGTCGAACTGCTTGCCGACCTCTTCCAGCGTGTGATCGGTGTTCATATCGATGCCGAAGCGCATGCGCAGCACCTTGGCTTCCCTCGGGGTGAGGCCGGCCAGCACGTCGCGCACGGTTTCAGACAGGTTGATGTTGGTGGTGTTCTCGATCGGGGACTCCACGTTGGTGTCCTCGATGAAGTCGCCCAGATGGGAATCCTCGTCGTCGCCGATCGGGGTTTCCATCGAGATCGGCTCCTTGGCGATCTTCATCACCTTGCGGATCTTGTCTTCCGGCATGTCCATTTCCTTGGCCAGCTCCTCCGGCGTGGCCTCGCGGCCGTACTGCTGGAGCATCTGGCGGGAAATGCGGTTCAACTTGTTGATCGTCTCGATCATGTGCACCGGGATACGGATGGTGCGTGCCTGGTCGGCAATCGAGCGGGTGATCGCCTGGCGGATCCACCAGGTGGCGTAGGTCGAGAACTTGTAACCGCGGCGGTACTCGAACTTGTCCACGGCCTTCATCAGGCCGATGTTGCCTTCCTGGATCAGGTCGAGGAACTGCAGGCCGCGGTTGGTGTACTTCTTGGCGATCGAGATCACCAGGCGCAGGTTGGCCTCGACCATTTCCTTCTTGGCCTTGCGCGCCTTGGCTTCACCGTAGGCCATGGCACGGCTGATTTCCTTCAGCTCTTCCAGGTCCAGCTGGGTCAGCTTCTCGATGTCGATCGTCGCCTGCTGTTCGGCAATGATCTGGTCCTTCACTTCACGCAGCGCCGAAGACCACTTCTGCTTGCGCTTCAGTGCATCTTCCACCCATTCCAGGTTGGTCTGGTTGCCTTCCCAGGAACGGATGAAGTCCTTGCGCGGCATGCGGGCGGTAACGGTGGCCAGGTTCAGCACGCGGCGCTCATGCGACTTGATGTCGGCCATGGTGTCGCGCAGCTGCTTGGTCAGCACGTCGGTCAGCGGCAGCGGCAGCTTCAGGGTGACGAACACCGCCGACATCTCTTCGCGCAGGCGCGGCAGGTTCTTCTTGTCGCCCTTGGTCGCCGCCTTCTTGAAGGCAGTGAAGGCATCGCTCAGCGCCTGCATGCGCGCGGCGACTTCCTCAGGGTCCGGACCGGTCGGTGCGGCTTCTTCCTCGCCACCCTCGACATCATCGTCCTCGTCCTCGTCGCCATCGGCGTCGGCATCGTCGCCGTCGTCGGACGCGGCAGCGGCCGGCGCAGGCACTTCGTCCGTAAGGTCGTTGAAGCCGACGATCACTTCGGCCAGGCGCTTCTTGCCTTCCTTGTGGGCTTCATAGTCGTTCAGCAGCGACTCGACCGACACCGGGAACTGGCCCAGGGCGGCCTGCACCTGCGAAAGGCCTTCCTCGATGCGCTTGGCAATGGCGATTTCGCCTTCGCGGGTCAGCAGCTCGACGGTGCCCATTTCGCGCATGTACATGCGCACCGGGTCGGTGGTACGGCCACCTTCGGTGTCGAGCGCGCTCAGCGCGGCGGCGGCTTCTTCGGCCGCGGTGTCATCGACTTCGCGGTTACCGGTGTTGCCGTCGTTGAGAAGCAGGGTTTCCACATCCGGCGCAACTTCATGGACATCGATGCCCATGCCGTTGATCATGCCGATGATGTCTTCAATCTGTTCCGGGTCGACCATGTCGTCCGGCAGATGGTCATTGACTTCGGCGTAGGTCAGGTAGCCCTGTTCCAGGCCCTTGCTGATCAGTTGCTTGATTTCGGATTGGGCAGGACGTTCGTTGGCCATGTAGTGCTCGCGCCACCGGCTAGGGAGAAATAGGGAACGTAGCATTATACCAGCCCGGGGCCCCGCCTGCCGGGCGGTGGTCCCGCAGGCTCAGGGCCTGAGAAGGAAGGTCACGGGACCGTCATTGACCAGGCTGACGACCATATGGGCACCAAATCGGCCCGTTTCCACCCCCGGCGCGTGATTTTCACGACAGATCCCGACAAAACGGTTGAACCCGCGTTCAGCCTCGTCCGGCGGCGCCGCGCTGGTGAAGCTCGGCCGCATGCCCGAGCGGGTGTCGGCGGCCAGGGTGAACTGGCTGACCAGCAGCAGGCCGCCACCGGTATCACGCAGCGACCGGTTCATCTTCCCGGCCTCATCGGCGAACACCCGGTAGCCCAGCAGGCGCTCGGCCATCCGCTGCAGCTGGGCCTCGGTATCGCCGGGCTCCATGCCGACCAGCGCCAGCAGGCCGGGGCCGATCTGCCCGACCGCTTCGTCGTCGACATGCACGGCGGCCTGGCTGACACGTTGGATCAGGACGAGCATCGCGGGCTTCCGAATGAACAGGGCCGGCCACGATAGCAGCGCCCTTGGCTAAACTGGCGCCGATGAATCCGCAACGCAAAGCCCGGCTGGTCTACCGCGCCACCACCCTGTTCGCCCGCCTGCCCTGGCCGCTGCTGCGGGGTGCCGCGCGCGCCCTGGCGTGGGCGTGGATCAGTCTCAACGCCCGTGAGAGCCGCGTCACCCGGCGCAACCTGGAACTGGCCTACCCCGAACTGGATGCCGCCGCGCGCGACCACCTGCACCGCGAGCTGCTGCGCTCCACCGCGCTGCAGGCCATCGAGACCCTGCGCCTGTGGAGCCAGAAGCCGGCCGACAACCTGCGCCTGCACCTGAAGCAACGCCATGGCGAAGCGCTGTACGACGCGGCGCTGGCCAGCGGCAAGGGCGTGATCGTGGCTGCGCCGCACTTCGGCAACTGGGAGCTGCTCAACCAGTGGCTGGCCTCGCGCGGGCAGATCGCCATCGTCTACAAGCCGCCGGAGGACGAGGCCAGCGACGCTTTCCTGCAGATCGTGCGCGGCGGCCAGAACGTGCAGCAGGTGCGCGCCGAGGGCCCGGCCGTGCGGCAGCTGTTCAAGGTGCTCAAGGACGGCGGTGCCACCGGCATCCTGCCCGACCAGCAGCCCAAGGCCGGCGACGGTGTGTTCGTGCCGTTCTTCGGCGTGCAGGCGCTGACCATGACCCTGGTCAACCGCCTGGCCGAGCGCACCGGTGCCACCGTGCTGTACGGCTGGTGCGAGCGCATCGGGCCGGACATGGAATTCGCCCTGCACATCGAGCCGACCGACCCGGCGGTGGCCGACCCGGACCCGCAGGTGGCCGCCACCGCGCTCAATGCCGGTATCGAACGCATCGCCCGCCGCGACCCCGCGCAGTACCAGTGGACGTACAAGCGCTATACGCTGCGACCGGCGGGCAGCGGCGAGGAAGATCCCTACGCTACCGAAGAGCATCCCCACTAGCGGCCAGCCCACTGAGTCCGACCGGTCCCTGCGACCGGCGGCCGCACCACGTTGAATACGACGCCGGCGCCCCCATAGAGACTGCGATGTCCGCCTCCCCCGGTCCTGCCATGCCTGCTTCTTCCCTGTTCGGCGATCCGGCCGCGATCCGCTGCGAACGCGCGGTGGCCGAACTGCGCGCCGGTCGCCCGGTCCTGCTGCACGATGGCCAGGGCCAACGCCTGGCCGTGATCGCGCTGGACAGTGCCACCGCCAGCAGCTTTGCCGCCTTCGCCAGCGCCGCGCGCGAGCGCCACTACCTGTTCCTGACCGCCACCCGCGCCCGCGTACTCGGCGTGGACGCTCCGGAAGGCGCACGCCTGCCACTGGCCGGCATCGCCTTCGATGCCCTGCCCTCGCTGGGCTACCTGCGCGAGCCCGGCCCGATGCCGGAGGGCTGGAGCGCCGGTGACGCCTTCGATGCCGGCGCGGTTGAACTGGCCCGCCTCGGCCTGCTGCTGCCGGCAATGGTGGCCGTGCGCCTGGACGCGGGTGACGCCACCTTCGACGGTGCCGCCGAAGTCGCCCTGTGCGACCTCGCCGAGGGCGCGGCCCATGCGGCCCACGATTACGAACTGGTGGCCCGCTCCCCGGTGCCGCTGCGCGACGTTGGCATGACCACCTTCGCGGTGTTCCGCGGCGGCGTGGCGCAGCGCGACCAGGTCGCGATCATCGTCGGCGAGCCGGACCTGTCGGCAGTGGTGCCGGTGCGCGTGCATTCCTCGTGCCTGACCGGCGACCTGTTCGGTTCACTCAAGTGCGACTGCGGCGACCAGCTGCGGCGCGGCCTGCGCAAGCTGAAGGAACTGGGTGGCGGCGTGCTGCTGTACCTGGACCAGGAAGGTCGTGGCACCGGGATCGCGGCCAAGATGCGCGCGTATGGCTACCAGCACGACGGCCTGGACACCATCGATGCCGATGCGCAGCTGGGCTTCGGCGCCGACGAACGCCGCTACGGCAGCGCAGTGGCGATGCTGCGCGGCCTGGGCATCTCGCGCGTGGCCCTGCTCAGCAACAACCCGACCAAGGCGCAGCGCCTGCGCAATGCCGGCATCGAGGTGCTGGACTGCATTCCGGTCACCGGCGAGATCACCGCCGAGAACGAGCACTACCTGCGCACCAAGGCCGACCGTGCGGGTCACATGCTGGACGTGGACGCGCTGATCCAGGCTGCCCAGTAACGCGGCCGACCTGCTACCGTCTGCGCGGTGCGGCCACGGCCGCCACCGCCCGCCCTGCTGCCTGACGGAGCCCGCGTGACCGACGCCTCGATTCCTGCACCACCCGCCTCCGACTGGCAGGTACTACCGCAACGCGCGGCCCGCCTGGCCGCACTGGAAGGCGCCTTCGGCGGCCTGTTCGTGCCGGGCCTGCCCTTGGCGGCGGCGGCGTGGTTCTTCGATCTGCCCGGCGGGCTGTGGACTGCGGCCCTTGGGCTGCTGATCGGCATCGCCTTCGGTGCGTGGCTGGGCCATCGTCGCCTGGTCCGCACGCGCTGGCGGCTGGATGCACAGGGCCTGGGCCTGCGCCGCGACCTGATGTGGCAGCTGGAAACCCGCATTCCCATTTCGCGCGTGCAGCACCTGGACCTGCGCCGGGGGCCGCTGGAGCGCCGCGCCGGCCTGGCCACGCTGATCGTGCACACTGCCGGCACGCGCATGAGCGCGGTGACCGTCAGCGGCCTGGACGAGGCTGACGCCGAACGCCTGCGCGACACCCTTTCGCACCAGCTCGACCAGGACGCCGACGCCCTGTGAGCCTGCCGCCGCCCCTGCCCGCATCGCTGCCCGACGGTGGCGAAGACCATCGCCTGCATCCGTGGTCGTGGCTGTTCGTGCTGCTGATGCAGCTGCGCCACTACTTCCTGCCGCTGATCGCGCTGCTGGTATTCGGCCAGCGCGGCGATCGCGATCCGATGTGGGCGCAGCTGATCCCGTTGTCGGCCATTGCTGCCCTGGTGCTGGTGTCGGTGCTGCAGTACCTGAGCTACCGCTACCGCATCGGCAGCGATGCGATCACCGTGCGTAGCGGCCTGCTTGCGCGCAACCGTCGCGAGATCCCGTTTGCGCGCATCCACAACGTGGAAGTGCGGCAGAACCCGCTGCACCGCCTGTTCGGCGTGGCCGAGCTGCGCCTGGAGTCGGCCGGTGGCACGCGACCGGAGGCGGAAATGCGGGTGCTGAAGCTGGACCAGGCCTTGGCCCTGGAGCGGCTGGTGCGCCAGCGCGGGCAGGCGCCACAAGCCAGCGAAGCGGTTGCCGTGGCCGACATCGCCGACACCGGCAATGAACACGTGCTGCTGCGCCTGTCCAGCTGGGACGTGGTGCGCATGGGCCTGCTATCCAACCGGGGCTGGGCGCTGGCGATCGCCGCCGTCGGCGTGCTGTTCCAGACCGTGCCACGGCCGGTGATGGATGACGCCCTCCAGCGCGGTGGCCGCGAGGCGTTCGGCTACGCCAGTCACCTGCACCCGGGCGTGGCCGGCGCGTTCCTTCTGGCGGGCACTGCGCTCCTGCTGGGCTGGCTGGCGCTGCGCGTGCTGTCGGTGGTGCTGACCCTGCTGCGCTACCACGGCTTCACGCTCAGCGAGCAGGAGCGCCGCCTGACCGTCTCGGCCGGCCTGCTCAGCCGCACCCGCAGCAGCGTGGCGCGTCGCCGCATCCAGGCCTGGACCCTGCGCGAAAGCACCCTGCATCGCTGGTTCGGGCTGCGCCAGCTGCGCATCGACAGCGCCGCCGGCGGGCCTTCGCGCGATGAGGACCGTGCCCTGCGCGAACTGGCGCCGCTGGCATCACGCACGCGTTGCGAGCAGCTGGTGCAGCACCTGCTGCCGCAGCTGCAGTGGCCGCCGGCACACTGGCAGTCGATTCCACAGCGCGGTTGGTGGCGGCTGTGCCTGGATGCACTGCTGCTGGCGCCGTTGCTGGCGGCCGCCGCGTACTGGCGGTGGGGATCATGGGGATTGGTGGTGCTGGCCTGGATGCCGATCGCACTGCTGATCGCGCATCGGCAGATGGCACGCATGGGCTGGTACCTGGACGATCACTTCGTGGCGGTGCGCGGCGGCTGGTGGAAGCGCTGGTGGCGCTGGGCCGAGCTGGACAAGGTGCAGGGCCTGCGCCTGCAGCGCTCGCCGCTGGACAAGCTGCTCGGCACCAGCAGCCTGCAGCTGGATACCGCTGGTGCGCATGGTGATGTGGCACTGACCCTGCATTACCTGCCACACGAACAGGCACAACGGGTGATGGAACAGCTGGCGGCGGCGCTGGCACGGCGCAAACTGCGCTGGTGAGCACTACCGCGAGCGGGGTCAGCGAGGCATCACCGCTGCGACGGGCCCCAGTAGCCCAGGTCCTTGCGGATCTGCAGGTCGCGCAGCCAGGTGCCGAACGGCTTGCGCCGCAGCGCGCCCATTTCACCGGACAGGAAATCCTCGGTCGCGGCGATCACCCGCTCGCTGGAGCGGCCATCGCGGTACGGATGGATGGCATCGGCGTAGCGCACGATCTCCGCCTGCAGCGCGGCGTCCGGATGCAGCGCGCGTTGCAGCATCGCCGGCAGCTGCGCCGGGTCAGAGAAATCGATCATGTGCGGCTTGGGCACGCGGTTGCGGAAGGTCACCACCGGCTTGTGCTGGACGATGAACTCCGAAACGATCGACGAGGTGTCCGACACCAGCACGTCGGCGGCGCGCTGCGCGGCCATCACCTGTTCCGGCTCGATGAAGCGGGCATTGGCACCGGCCAGCGCGCGGTAGCGCTCGAACAGTTCCGGCGCGCACTTCGGGTGCAGCGTCAGCAGCCAGTAACGGTCGCCGGCGGCGATGTCGGCGGCGATCTGCGCGTGCAGGTGCGGGGCCGCGCTCAAGCGCTCGGTGAAGGTCGAACCGAACAGGATCACCGGGCGACCAGCGGCCGGCGCGCGCAGCGCGGCACTCTCGCCGCCATCATCGCGGAACAGTGGGTCCAGCTTCGGCCAACCGGTCTCGGCCACCGCGAAGTGGCCCTGCTGGGCGGCGATCTGCCGGAACGGGGCCGTGGTGGCCGGGCCCTGCGTGCAGTACAGGTCGAACATGCCGCGCACCCGGAAGTGGCCGCGGGCGCTGTCGCGCTTCTCCACGTTGAAGCCATGGAACAGCTGCACCTTGGCCCCGGACAGGAAGGTCGGCACCCAGTTGGCGGCGCTGAACACCGCGCGCGGGCGCATCGCCAGGGCCTGCTTCAGGCCGATGTTGGGGACCCCGGACAGGCTGCTGCCGGCCGCGCCGCCCTCGAACCAGGCGGCCACGTCCTGCCCGGACGCGTGCAAGGCCTGCGCCAACGGGGCGAGAATAGGCAGCGCATAGCGCTCCGTCGCAAACAACAGGTACCCGGCCATCATGTCCTCCACGACCGCTCCCATCGAACGGCCTCGCATCTCGGCGTGCATTATCGCGTTCAACGAGGCCGGGCGCATCGGCGACTGCCTGGCCTCGCTGGCCTTCTGCGATGAAATCGTGGTGGTGGATTCGCAGTCCACCGATGCCACCGTGGCCCTTGCCGAGGCCGCCGGCGCCCGCGTGCTGCAGCGGCGGTTCGAGGGGTTCCGCAGCCAGAAGGCGTTCTGCGTCGAGCAGGCCAGCCATGACTGGGTGCTGTGCCTGGATGCCGACGAGCGCATCAGCCCGGAACTGCGCGCGGCCATCGAACAGGCCCGCGACGGCGGCTTCGCCGGCCACGCTGGGTACCGCTTCGCGCGCCTGTCGGAGTACTTCGGCAGGTTCCTGCGCCATGGCAACGCCTACCCGGATCGGGTGATGCGCCTGTTCGACCGCCGCCGCGGTGGCTGGCGCGGCAAGCGCGAGATCCACGAGGCGGCCAGCGTTGACGGCAGCGTCGGCACCCTGCACGGGGACCTGATCCACTACCCGTACCGCTCGCTGCAGCAGCAGCTGGCGAAGACCGAGAAGTACGCCCGGATGATGGCCGAGCACGAGTTTGCACGCGGCAAGCGCGCCACGCTCGGCAAGCTGGTGCTGGCTCCGGCCTGGCGATTCTGGCGTGGCTTCCTGTTCCGCGGTGGCTTCCGCGACGGCTGGCACGGCCTGGTCTACGCCTATGTGCGTGCCAACTACGTGCGGCAGAAGACCATCATGCTGTGGATGCTGGGCAACGGCCAGGCGGTGGCCGATCCGGCGGCGCCTGCGGAACGGTCCTGAACGGCCTGTGTCACACTGGCCGCGCGTTGCCCGAAGGTCCCCCCCATGAAAATCCTGTACACCAACTTCCACTACGGCGACGGTGGCGGCCATACGACGTACATCGTTTCCCTTGCGCGGGCCCTGCATGGCCGGCACGCGCTCCACGTTGCAGCCCCAGCCGACAGCCGCCTGCTGCGTACCGTGGCCGATGAAGGCATTGCCAGCACGTTGCCGGTCGACTTCGGCAGCGGCCTGCCGACCCTGCCGCAGCAGCTGGCCGAGCAGCGCGCGCTGCGCCGCCTGGTCCACGAAGAGAACATCGACCTGGTCCACGTCAACGGCGCACGCGACCATCGCGTGGTGATGCAGGCGCTGTTCGGCCTGCGCCGCCCCCCGATCCTGCTGACCAAGCACAACAGCAAACGTACCGATACCCTTGGAAACGCGCTGCGCGCACGTTGGGCCACCGATCGCCTGATCGCGGTCTCGGCCGATACCAAGCGCCTGCTGGAACAGGGTCCGTACCGGCGCTGCCCGATCGATGTGGTGCGCAACGGCGTCGACCTGGAGCGCTACTCGCCGCTACCGGCCGGGGCCGGCCACGCACTGCGCCAGCAATGGACCCAGGACCCAGAAGCACTGGTGCTGGTCAGCAATGCCGGCACCGATGACTACAAGGGCTGGATCGACCTGGCCCGGGCCATCGCACGGCTGCCCGATGCGATCCGCCCCCGCGTTCACATGGCCGTGGCCGGCCACCTGCCCAGCGCGCAGCAGCGCGAACAGGTGCAGGCGCTGGGAGACGTCGCAGCGCAGGTGCACTTCACCGGCCTGCTGGCCGATACCCGCGTGCTGATCGCGGCCGGCGATATCGGCTTCGTGCTGTCCCACGACATCGAGACGATCTCCTTCGCCTGCCGGGAGATGATGGCCAGCGGCAAGCCGATGCTGGTCAGCGACTTCGCCGGCCTGCCCGAGAACATCGAACAAGGAGTCGACGGCTGGGTGGTCGCCACCCGCGACATCGACGCCATCGCCGCACAGGTGGCGGCACTGTACGCGCAACGCGATGCACTGCCCGGACATGGCCATGCCGCCCGCCGCCACGCGCAGCGGGAATTCGGCCTGCAGACATTCGCCGATGCCACGCTGGCCAGCTATGAGGCAGCACTGGCCGGCCGCTGAGGGCCGGCCTTCAATCCGCTACGCCGGGCCCCTGCAGGCGGCGTTCGTGCTCAAGCTCCGCTGCCGTCGGCCTGCAGGTGCCGGCCACCGCATCAGCGGGCACCAGCCACCAGCGGCGGCGATTGGAAACACCGGCCATTTCCGCGCGTGATCGATCGATGCAGGCCTGCAGGGCGTCCTCGTTCACCAGCAGCCAGCGTCGTTGCGGAAACAGCCGCTGCCAGCGTACGGCCGCCTGCAGCTGCTCGTGCCAGCGGTCTTCGAAACCGAAGGTTGCCGCAGGCCGATCGGCCATCAGCAGGTTCTGCTCCTTCCATGCCACCAGCCCCAGCTCGGCCTGCGGGCCGATGCGCGCGCCGACCTCACGCATCAGGCCACGGGCCGAACTGGAATCGTTCAGCAGCGGATAGGCGAGCACGCCATACAGCACCCAGATTCCCGCAAGTGTCGAGATCACGGCCAGATGGCGGCGACCGCGCCCGCTTGCCCACAGGCTCAGGCCGCCCCAGATCCCCATCGCCAGCGCCGTCCATGCCAGCGCGTCGGTAGCGCCAGGCGCCAGGCCGCGACCATGGGTGAGGCGTATTTCGAAACCGGGGTCGCCCAGCAGCGCCAATGCCCCGATCAGCGTCAATCCTGCGGCCAGCAACGCGGCGAAGGCGCCCAGCACGCCCTGCACGTCGCGCCGCTTCAGCAGCCCCGGCAACAACGGTGCCAGCGCCAGGCAGAACATCGGCAGGGCCGGCAGGATGTAGACATCGCGCTTGCCGTGGGGAATGGAAAAGAACAGCACGACCAGCAGCCACCAGGCCAGCGGCAACAGGTAACGCGGGTCGCGGCGGCGCAGCCGACGCCACCACGCAGGCAGCGCCCAGGGCAGCAGCAGGAAGGCGGGAAGCCACATCGACGGCATGATCGCCAGGAAGTACCACCACGGCTGGTGATGGTCCCAGGACTGCATGTAGCGCCGCGCGGTCTGCCGGAACAGGATGTCGTCCATATAGGCCCGGTAGGGGTCCAGGCCGGTGGCCAGCGCGGCCATGATCATCGGTGCCAGCCACAGCGACACCGCCAGCAGAAACCACAGCGGCGCCAGCCAGAAGCGGACATCACCTGCATGCAGGCGTACGCGTGGCCAGTGCAGGGCCGCTGCCAGGGCGGCCGGTACGATCATCAGCAGGGCCAGCATGCCCACACCCTTGGTGATCACCCCGATGCCGGCAAAGAACCAGCCCAGCCACCACCAGCGCCAGGCAGGGCCCAGCAGCAGGTGGCGCAGCAGGCCGTAGTTGGCCAGCGTGATGAACAGCACCAGCAGCGGGTCGATCTGTGCCTTCTTCGCCTGGAAGGTGAAGTGCAGCGCGAACAGCAGCGCCCAGCCGGCATACAGCCCGACCCGCCGTGTCCACAGGCGCCGGCCAAGATCCACCACGCACCACAGCGTGCCCAGCGCGGCCAGCAGCGAAGGCAGCAGGAAGGCCACGCGCCAGTGGCCGACCAGGCCGTACAGCGTGGCCTGCCACCACATCAGCATCGGCGGCTTGTCCGAGTAGAGTTCCAGCCCACGGTGCGGAAACAACCAGTAGCCGCTGTCGACCATCTGCCTGGCCACCAGCGCGAAGCGTGGCTCGTCCGACGGCCATGGATCACGAAGGCCGAGACCGGCCCCCAGCACCAGCAGGGCCATCACCACCAACAGCCACGTCTGTCGCGAGGCGTGGGTTTTCAGCATGGGACTCGAAACGGCAGCGGGGGTCAGGCTGCTTTTATCAGACGTGCGTAGAAGAAACCGTCAGCATCGTCGTCACCTGGCAGGCGCTGGCGTGCCACGCCTTCGCAATCCACGCCGAATGCGGCGCCCAGCGGCTGCGCCTCGGCATCCGGATGCCACTTGAGAAACGCGCGCACCTGGTCGATGTTCTCGGCACGCAGGATCGAGCAGGTCGCATACAGCAGCACGCCGCCCGGGCGCAGCATCGACCAGCAGGCTTCCAGCAGGCGCGCCTGCACTCCCACCAGCGCATCGATGTCCTCGGCGCGGCGGTGGAACATGACATCCGGCTGGCGGCGGATCACGCCGGTGGCCGAACACGGTGCATCCAGCAGGATCGCGTCGAACGGCACGCCATCCCACCAGGCACCGGGATCGCTGGCATCAGCGGCCAGGGTCTGCGTGTGTTCGCCCACGCCGGTACGGGCATAGGTGTCACGGGCGCGCGCCAGGCGCCGGGCGTCGATATCCAGCGCCAGCAGTCGCAGGCTCGGGTCGCGTTCCAGCAGGTGCGCCGATTTGCCACCGGGCGCTGCGCAGGCATCCAGTACGCGCGAGCCGGCAGCGGGGGCCAGTGCATCCGCCGCACACTGCGCCGACAGGTCCTGCACCGACAGCGCGCCGTCGGCGAAGCCGGGCAGCTGATTCACCGCCACCGGGGCCGCCAGGCGCAACGCATCGGGACTGAGCGCACTGGGTTCAGCGGCAATGCCGGCTTCGGCCAGCGCTGCCAGGGCTTTGTCGCGGCCGCCGTGCTGGCGGTTGGCGCGCAGCCACAGCGGCGCAGGCTGCAGGCTTTCGTTGAACACCGCTTCGGCCTGCGCCGGCCAATCCCGTTCGATCGCCTCGGCCAGCCATTCCGGGAAGGCATCGCGCGCGGGCTGCTCCGGGAACCCTTCGCGCTGCGCGCGGCGCAGGATCGCGTTGACCAGGCCAGCCTGCCGTTCACGGCCCAGTGCACGGGCAGCATCGACCGTGGCCGACAGTGCGGCATGCGCCGGCAGTTCCAGCACATCCAGCTGCGCAAAACCGACCATCAGCAGCGTGCGCAGGTCGGCATCACGCGCCGACAGCGGCTTCTGCATCCAGCCCTGCAATGCCGCGTCATAGGTGCTGCGGCGACGCAGCACGGCAAAGCACAGTGCCTCCAGCAGCGCGCGGTCGCGGCTGTCGGCCAGCTTCGGCAGCGCCCAGGCCAGTTCGGCCTTCAGCGAACGGCCACGGGTGAACACCTGCGCCAGCACGCGTGCGGCCAGCATGCGCGTGGCCGCGCCCGGCGCTGCCTTGGCAATGGAGAAATCGTTCTGCTTCGACACCGCTTATGCCCCCACGCGCAGGTCGCGGCGAGCATTGAGGTAGTCGGCGGCGGTGATCGCCTTGCCGCCTTCGCGCTGCAGTACGCGCAGGCGCAGCACGCCCTGGCCACAGGCGATGTCGATGCCGTCGCGGCTGGCCGCCAGCACCGTGCCCGGCGCCTGGCCGTGGGCCTCATCCAGCGCCACCGCGCCATGGATGCGCACGCGCTCGCCGGCCAGCGTCGCCTCGGCGATCGGCCACGGATTGAACGCGCGCACGGTGCGCGCCAGCGCGCCGGCGTCCTGCGCCCAGTCCAGCTTCGCTTCGGCCTTGTCCAGCTTGTGCGCATAGGTCACGCCCTGCTCCGGCTGCGGCCGTGCGATCGGCTTGATGCCGGCACGCAGCAGGCCCAGGCCATCGGACAGCACCTGCGCGCCCAGTTCGGCCAGCTTGTCGTGCAGCTGCCCACCGGTATCGGTGGCGGCAATCGGCAGCTCCTGGTGCAGCAGCACCGGGCCGGTATCGAGGCCGGCCTCCATCTGCATCAGGCACACGCCGGTGGTTGCGTCGCCGGCCTGGATCGCACGCTGGATCGGCGCGGCACCGCGCCAGCGCGGCAGCAGCGAGGCGTGCACGTTCCAGCAGCCATGGGTCGGAATGGCCAGCACCGCCTTGGGCAGGATCAGGCCGTAGGCCACCACCACCATCAGGTCCGGCTGCAGATCGCGCAGCTGCTGCTGGGCCGCTTCGTCCTTCAGCGATTCGGGCTGGTAGACCGGGATGCCACGGGCGACGGCTTCAAGCTTGACCGGCGACGGCGCCAGGCCACGGCCACGACCGGCCGGGCGATCAGGCTGGGTGTAGACCGCCACGACCTCATGGTGGCGCGCAGCCGCGCGCAGCGACGACACCGCAAATTCCGGCGTACCGGCAAAGACAATCCTCATGGCTACCCCACTTGCAGGATGGATTCGTGCAGGAAAGAAAACGGCGCCGTCGGCCGGCGCCGTACAGCCCGCGCGCATCGCGCAGGCAGGGGCCACCCGAAGGGTGGCCCGGATCGGCGATCACGCCACGTGCTTGCGCTGCTTGGCCAGCTTCTTGCGCACCATCTCGCGCTTGAGCGGCGACAGATAGTCGATGAACAGCTTGCCGTCCAGGTGGTCCATCTCGTGCTGGATGCAGGTCGCCAGCACTTCGCCGGCCTCCAGCTGCTGCTCCTGGCCGTTGCGGTCCAGGTACTTCACGGTGATGGTATCGGCGCGGGTCACGTCGGCGAAGATGCCCGGGACCGACAGGCAGCCCTCCTGGTACACCCGGCCCCCGTCCTTGGCGACGATTTCCGGGTTGATGAACACATGCGGTTCATTCTTTTCTTCGCTGACGTCGATGACCATGAAGCGCTTGTGCACGTCAACCTGGGTGGCGGCCAGGCCGATGCCCGGCGCGTCGTACATGGTCAGGAACATGTTGTCGATCAGTTCCTGGAAGGCCGGCGTGGTGACTTCGGCGGCTTCGATCAACGCAGCCTTGGTACGCAGGCGCGGATCGGGGAACTCGAGAATGGGGAGAAGGGCCATGGCTGTTTCCGGATAGGGGGCCGGCACGCCGGCATACGTCGCAGATTCTAGCTCCAACGCTTGCCTTGCGCCCCGGTTTCTGGACTATAGTGCGCGGACCTGTTGGGGAATCAGGGCTTCACACCTATGTTGCTTCGTTTTCGTACGGTCGTCGCCGCGGCGATGCTGACCGTGGCTGCCTATGCTACCGCCGTGGAAGTGAATGGCGGGCACCCGGACACCTATGTGGTCCGAAAAGGGGATACGTTGTGGGATATCGCCGCACGTTTCCTGCAGAAGCCGTGGCTGTGGCCGGAGATCTGGCAGGCCAATCCGCAGATCGCCAATCCGCACCTGATCTATCCCGGTGACGTGCTCAGCCTGGCCTATCTGGACCGGGTGACCGTGGCGGCCCAGCCGGGCCCGCGCCAGGAGGCCCCGATCGACGCCATTCCGCTGGCCCAGGTAGAGCCGTTCCTGAAGCAGCTGAGCGTGGTCGACAGCATCGAGCAGCTGCCCCAGGTGGTCGGCCTGGAGGACAACCGACTGCGCGTGTCCGGTGGCGATGCCGCCTACGTGAACCTGGCCGATGCCCAGCTGGGACAGCGCTGGGCCGTGGTCCGCCCGACCGTGCGCTACGCCCAGCCCAAGCCGAGCGAAGACCTGAACGCCAACGGCGACGTCACCCCGGGCAGCGGCAACCTGTGGAAAGCCTACAACGCACCCAACGCGCGCCGCGGCGTGCTGGGCTATGAACTGGCCCAGCTCGCCACCGGCACCATCACCCGGGTTGCCGACGGCAAGGCCGGGGCCTCCACGCTGGCGCTGGACAAGAGCACGGGTGGCCGTGAAGTCCGTGTCGGCGACCGCCTGGTGCCGGTCGAGGCCCGCCCCTATGACCTGCAGTTCGTGCCGCATGTGCCGGCCGCAGGCGTGGAAGGCGTGGACGTGCGCGTGCTCGCGGTGACCGACATGTTCACCGCCGGCGGCCCGCGCGACGTGATCGCGATTTCGGCCGGCCGCGCCCAGGGCGTCGACAATGGCACCGTGTTCTCGCTGTGGCGGCAGGGCCGCCATGTGGCCAACCGCCTGAAGTACCCGACGTCGTCGCGCATGGACGATGCGCTCAGCGGCAGCGTGGGCCGGGTTGCGCTGCCGGAGGAATATGCGGCGCACGCGATGGTGTTCCGCACCTTCGACAACGTCAGCTACGCGCTGGTGATGCAGGGCGTGAAGCCGGTGCGGGTGGGCTACAACGCGCTGCACCCGGACGCGAAGTAACGGTTGCCGGGCTGCCCCGGCCACCTCAGGTAGTGCCGGCCGCTGGCCGGCAGACACCTCCGGCAAATCCTGACACGTACATGCGAAGGCGCCCGAGGGCGCCTTTGTTGCGTGCGGTCGATAGTGGGGAATGACCAAGCAAGCTGATGAGGCGCTGCTGCGCCTGGTGATGGCAGGGGGCGCACTGGCGCCGCGACGGGCATTGCTGCAGAGCGCGGGCAGCGCGGCCGCAGCCATCGCGCAGGGCACTGCGAACTGGCGCGCACACGGCTGCACACCTGAGCAGTGCGCCGCACTGGAACGCCCTGATGCGCGGGCGTGGACAGCCACGCAGCGCTGGCTGGAAGACGACCATCACCACCTCCTGGCCTTCACCGACCCGGCCTTTCCTCCCCCCTTGCTGGAAGTACCCAACCCACCGCTGGCGCTGTTCGTGGCCGGTGACCCCAGCCTGGCCTGGCGCCCCTCCGTGGCCCTGGTCGGCAGCCGCTCGCCGACGCCGGGTGGTCGCGCGCTGGCGGCCCGTTTTGCCAGCGGCTTCGTCGAGGCCGGGTTGGCGGTAACCAGCGGGCTGGCTGCCGGCATCGATGCCGCCGCCCACCAGGCAACCCTGGACGCCGGCGGCTGCACCGTCGCCGTGATCGGTACCGGCCCCGACCGCGCCTACCCGGACAGCCATGCCCGGCTGCAGGCCCGCATCGCCACCGAGGGGGCCGTGCTCAGCGAGTACCTTCCAGGCACCGCGGCCCGCCCCGGGCACTTCCCGGCCCGCAACCGGCTGGTGGCCGGGCTGGCCCTGGCCACGGTGGTGGTCGAGGCCGCCCAGCGCTCGGGAGCGCTGATCACCGCGCGCCTGGCCGCCGAGGCCGGTCGCGAGGTCTGCGCCCTGCCCGGTTCGGTGCTCAATCCACGCGCGGCGGGCTGCCACCGGCTGATCCGTGAAGGCGCCGCGTTGGTCGAGCGCCCGGAGGAGGTGCTGGAGCTGCTGGCCCCTGCGCTGCGCCAACAGCTGCCGGGCTTGCAATCGCGGCTGGCCACCCCCACTGAACAGGCACCGCCGGCACTCCTGCCGGCGCGCTGGGCCGACGACCCTGACTACCAGTGCTTGTGGCGGGCCCTGGACCACAACCCAAGCAGTATGGATTCACTGATCACGCGCTGTGGATTGACGGCGCCCCAGCTGTCCTCCATGCTGCTGGCCATGGAACTGGCGGGAATCGTGGTGTGCGTACACGGCCGCTACTGTCGAACTCCCTAGTTTCTTCACCTCCACAGCGTCGCGCGACGCAGGCCGAGGGGCAATGAAAGAGAGCATCCTGGACGTACTGCTGTACCTGTTTGAACACTATTTCAGCGAAGATGCGGACCTGATCCGTGACCGCGATTCGCTTCAGAACGGCCTGATCCAGGCCGGTTTCAGCCCAACCGAGATCAACAAGGCATTCGACTGGCTCGATGCCCTGGCCGCACAGCGGCCGAGCATGTCCCAGGCCCGGGTCGATGGCCCCGTGCGCGTCTACCACGGCCCCGAGCTGGACAAGCTGGACGTGGAATGCCGCGGTTTCCTGCTGTATCTGGAACAGCACGGCATCCTTGATGCCGACCAGCGCGAGCTGGTGCTGGACCGGGCGATGGCCCTGGACCAGGACGAACTGGACCTGGACGACCTGAAGTGGGTCGTGCTGATGGTGCTGTTCAACCAGCCCGGCTCCGAAGCGGCCTATGCCTGGATGGAAACGCAGATGTTCATGGACGAGCCAGAACCCCTGCACTGACCGTACACTTGGGGGCATAGCGCATTCAGGAGCGTCCCCGTGAGCGAGTGGTTCCACGCAGAAGGCAACCGGCAGCAGGGCCCGCTGCCGGCGGAACAGTTGGTTGAGTTGTTCCGCAACAACCAGATCTCCCTGGACACCCTGGTGTGGCGCGACGGCCTGCCGCAATGGCAGCCGTTGCGTAGCGTCGTCGACGAACTCGGCCTGATCGTTCCGGCACTGGACGCTTCTGCGCCGATCGTCGACGCCGAGCCGGAACCGGTGGCACCGCCGCCGCCGCAGCCACCCGTGCTGCCGCCCTCCACCCCGTACGCCACCAGCGCGCCGGCCGGCGTCGTGCCGGCGCCGAAGAAGCAGCTGTCCGGCTGCGCGCTCACTGCGATCATCGCAGGCGCTCTGCTGCTGGTGCTGGTGCCGATCGTGGCCATCCTTGCCGCCATCGCCCTGCCGGCCTACAACGACTACACCGTGCGCGCCAAGGTCGCCGCTGCGGCCGATGCCCTGCACCCGCTGCAGGACCAGGTGCAGCATTTCGCCGATGAGGAAGGTCGCTGCCCGGGCGCCAACGATGCCGGCTTCCCCGCCCCTGGCGATTTCACCCGGTCCGGCCTGTCGGCGGTGAACATCGGCCGCTTCAACAACGGCCACTGCGGTATCGAGGCAACACTGTCGATGCCGGGCAAGAGCATCGACGGCGATCTGCTGTGGCTGGAATATGACCGCGACAGCGGCCGCTGGGACTGCAGCGGCGCAAGCGACGACAAGTACCTGCCGCCGGCGTGCCGCGGCTGAGCCGCGCGCGTACCGGTACCTCCAAGGACGATCCAACAGGGAACATGCAATGACTGAGTGGTATTACGCCGAAGGACAGCAACGCCAGGGCCCGCTGCCGGTCCAGGAGATCCGCCAGCGCTTCCAGCGCGGCCAACTGAACCTGGACACGCTGGTCTGGCGCGAAGGCATGGCGCAGTGGGCGGCGCTGCGCCAGGTGGTCGACGAGCTTGAACTGCAGACGCTGGCCGATGCCACGGCGGCCGCCGGCAGCGGCGGCTTCGACCTGCGCGGCGACTATGCCGCCATCGACAACGGCACCGCGCCGCTGCCCGGTACCGGCGCCCTCGGCAGCTCGCCATACAGTGCGCCTGCCGCCGCAGGCTGCGCTGGCCATGCGCAGCCGGTCATGGGCGGCGAAGTGGTGTACGCGGGCTTCTGGAAGCGCGTGGCCGCCTACATGATCGACTACTTCGTGCTGTTCATCCCCGGCAGCATCATCGGCGCCATCCTCGGTGTGGTGCTCGGCGCCAGCATGGGCGCGGTGGGCAGTGGTGAATCGGCCATCGAGGTGGTCGCGCAGCTGTCCAGCGCACTGATCAACTTCGCCATCGGCATGGCGTACTACACCTGGTTCCATGCCTCCAAGGGCGGCGCCACGCTGGGCAAGATGGCGGTCGGCATCAAGGTCGTGCGCAGCAATGGCGAACGCCTGACCAAGGCGCGCGCGTTCGGTCGCTACTGGGCCATGCTGCTGAGCAGCTTCACCCTCGGCATCGGCTTCCTGATGGCGGCCTTCACCGAGCGCAAGCAGGGCCTGCACGACATGATCTGCGACACCCTGGTGGTCGACCGCTGGGCCTTCACCGACCAGCCGCAGCTGCAGCGCCGCGAGCTGGGCACGGTCACCGTGCTGGTGCTGGTGCTGACCGGCCTGCTGTCGCTGGTGGGCTTGGCCCTGCTGGTCTTCGCGGTCGGCTTCATCGCCAAGATGGCCTCCTGAACGGCCATCATCACGCCTGGCTGCTTGACATGGGCTGGCCGGGCGTGATTCCTCTAATAAGGTGAAACCTGAACGCCCGGCACATTACCGGGCGTTCAGTTTATGGATTTGCGCGTGGCCGCTTCACTAATGCGGCCGTTTGCTCCACCCTAGCGGCCCCTTCCCCACGGTTCGCCCCACAGACCCTGCTGCCATGCCCAAGCACCTGCTCATCGTCGAATCGCCGGCCAAGGCCAAGACGATCAACAAATACCTCGGCAAGGACTACACGGTCCTGGCCTCGTATGGGCATGTGCGAGACCTGATTCCGAAGGAAGGCGCGGTCGACCCGGACAATGGGTTCGCCATGCACTACGACGTGATCGACAAGAACGAGAAGCATGTCGATGCGATCGCCAAGGCTGCCAAGGGCGCCGACGACATCCTGCTGGCGACCGACCCGGATCGCGAGGGTGAGGCGATCAGCTGGCACATCGCCGAGATCCTGAAGGAACGCGGGCTGGTCAAGGACAAGCCGATGCAGCGCGTGGTGTTCACCGAGATCACCCCGCGCGCGATCAAGGAGGCGATCAGCCAGCCGCGCGAGATCGCCAGTGACCTGGTCGATGCCCAGCAGGCGCGCCGCGCGCTGGACTACCTGGTCGGTTTCAACCTGTCCCCGGTCCTGTGGCGCAAGGTCCAGCGCGGCCTGTCCGCCGGCCGCGTGCAGAGCCCGGCGCTGCGCATGATCGTCGAGCGCGAGGAAGAGATCGAAGCCTTCATCGCCCGCGAATACTGGTCGATCGCCGCCGAGTGCGCGCATCCCTCGCAGCACTTCAACGCCAAGCTGATCAAGCTGGACGGGCAGAAGTTCGAGCAGTTCACCATCACCGACGGCGACACCGCCGAAGCCGCCCGCATGCGCATCCAGCAGGCGGCGCAGGGCTCGCTGCATGTCACCGACGTGGCCAGCAAGGAGCGCAAGCGCCGCCCGGCGCCGCCGTTCACCACCTCCACCCTGCAGCAGGAAGCCTCGCGCAAGCTTGGTTTCACCACCCGCAAGACCATGCAGGTCGCGCAGAAGCTGTACGAAGGCGTGGCGATCGGTGACGAAGGCACCGTCGGCCTGATCTCGTACATGCGTACCGACTCGGTGAACCTGTCGCAGGATGCGTTGGCCGAGATCCGCGACGTGATCGCCCGCGATTACGGCATCGCCTCGCTGCCAGACCAGCCGAACACCTACCAGACCAAGTCGAAGAACGCCCAGGAAGCGCACGAAGCCGTACGCCCGACCTCGGCGCTGCGTACCCCGGCCCAGGTCGCGCGGTTCCTGACCGACGACGAGCGCCGCCTGTACGAGCTGATCTGGAAGCGTGCGGTGGCCTGCCAGATGATTCCGGCCACGCTCAACACGGTCAGCGTCGATCTGTCGGCCGGCAGCGAGCACGTGTTCCGCGCCAGCGGCACCACCGTGGTCGTGCCCGGCTTCCTGGCCGTGTACGAGGAAGGCAAGGACAGCAAGAGCGCCGAGGACGAAGACGAAGGCCGCAAGCTGCCGGCGATGAAGCCCGGCGACCGCGTGCCGCTGGAGCGCATCCAGGCCGAGCAGCATTTCACCCAGCCGCCGCCGCGCTACACCGAAGCGGCGCTGGTGAAGGCGCTGGAAGAGTACGGCATCGGCCGTCCCTCGACCTACGCCTCGATCATCCAGACCCTGCTGTTCCGCAAGTATGTGGAAATGGAAGGCCGCAGCTTCCGCCCGTCCGACGTCGGCCGTGCGGTGTCCAAGTTCCTGTCCAGCCACTTCACCCGGTACGTGGACTACGACTTCACCGCCAAGCTCGAGGACGAGCTCGACGCCGTCTCGCGTGGCGAGGAGGAGTGGATCCCGCTGATGGCCCGCTTCTGGGAGCCGTTCAAGGAGCTGGTGGAAGACAAGAAGGAATCGGTCGACCGTGCCGAGGCCAGTGGCGCCCGCGAGCTCGGCACCGACCCGAAGACCGGCAAGCCGGTCAGCGTGCGGCTGGGCCGCTTCGGGCCGTACGCGGCTATCGGCAGCACTGCCGAGGACGCCGAGGAAAAGCCCAAGTTCGCCTCGCTGCGCCCCGGCCAGTCGATGCACACCATCTCCCTGGAAGACGCGCTGGAACTGTTCCTGATGCCGCGTGCGCTGGGTGAGGACAACGGCGAACCGGTCAGCGTCGGCATCGGTCGTTTCGGTCCGTTCGCCAAGCGTGGCAGCACCTATGCCTCACTGAAGAAGGAAGACGACCCGTACACCATCGACCTGGCCCGCGCCGTGTTCCTGATCGAAGAGAAGGAAGAGATCGCGCGCAACCGGATCATCAAGGAGTTCGAGGGCAGCGACATCCAGGTGCTGAACGGCCGCTTCGGCCCGTACATCAGCGACGGCAAGATGAACGGCAAGATCCCCAAGGATCGCGAGCCGGCCTCGCTGACCCTGGCCGAAGTGCAGCAGCTGATGGAAGAAACCGGCAAGCCGGTGCGCAAGGGCTTCGGTGCCAAGAAGGCCGCTGCGAAGAAGGCACCGGCCAAGAAGGCGGCGGTGAAGAAGGAGGCGGCGCCGAAGAAGGCCGCCGCCAAGAAGGCCCCGGCCAAGAAAGCGGTAAAGAAGGCTGCTGCGAAGAAGGCGCCGGCCAAGAAGGCCGTAAAGAAGGCAGCCAAGTAGATCCACGCCCTGCGTGGATGAGGGGCGTGCGGACCAACGGTCCGCACCCACCACGGTCCGCCCCCACCAACGATGCCGGCCAGCGGCCGGCAGCACCGAGCGGCACCGTTCCACCCCTTCTGCACGCAGCAGGGGGATAATGAAGCCCCACGCCGGGCCGGTCGCCGCCATGAAAGAACTCACCCTGGACTCTGCTGTCGCCACGCTCCGCGCGGGCGGCGTGATCGCCTATCCGACCGAAGCGGTCTGGGGCCTGGGCTGCGATCCTTCGCACGAGGCAGCGGTGCACATGGTGCTGCGGCTGAAACAGCGCCCGATCGAGAAAGGCATGATCCTGGTCGCTGCCGATCTGGCCCAGCTGGAAGGCTGGGTGCGGCTGCAGGCACTGCCCGACGCGCGCCAGCGCGCGGTGCTGGCCAGCTGGCCCGGTGCCAACACCTGGATCCTGCCAGCCGGCCCGCGTGCGCAGCCCTGGGTCACCGGCGAGCACAGCGGCATCGCAGTGCGCATCAGCGCCCACCCGCTGGTGGCCGCACTCTGCCGTGCCTGGGGAGGCCCGCTCGTCTCCACCAGCGCCAACCTGGCCGGGGAACCACCGGCGCGCAGCCGCGAAGAGCTGGACCCACGCCTGCTGCGCCTGCTCGACGGCCTCCTCGATGGACAGACCGGCGGCCTGGCCCAGCCCACCCCGATCCGCGATGCACTCAGCGGCAACGTGCTGCGCTCCTGAGCCGACGATTGCGCTGCCGCGGACAATCACGCACCCTGCCGCCATGACCCTGCTGCGCGCCGCCCTGAGCCTGAGCCTGCTGCTGCCGTGGACGGCGAGCGCCGCCGAGGCCGAGGACGTGCGCGTGTACCGCTGCGTGGCCAGCAACGGCGCCGTCGCCCTGCAGGACCGGCCGTGCAACAGCGGCCGCCAGGAAGTGCGCGACCTGCAGCGTCCGCGTGACCCCGCCCCCCGCGTGGTACGCAGCGATGCCACACCGCCGCTGCCCAGCGAGACGCCGGCCATCCGCGAGCGCGAAGTCCGCCACGTCTACATCCAGCCACCGCAGCCGATGTACGAATGCGTGAGTGACGATGGCCGGCGCTATACCAGCGATAACAACGAAGGCAATCCGCGCTGGGTCCCGCTGTGGACCAGTGTCTGGCTTCCGCGTGGGCATCACGGCCCGGTCTATCCCGGACCACGACCGGCCATCGGCACGCCGGTTGGTACGCCCATTGGCGAAGGCGCGGGGTATCGCCCGCCTGCGGTGGGGGTAGGCGTGCAGGTCCCAGCCGGCAACGTGCTGGTCCGCGACAGCTGCCACGCGCTGCCGCCGCAGGAAGTCTGCGCGCGCCTGCGCGACCGCCGCTGGGAACTGGACCGGCGCTACAACAGCGCGCTGCAGAGCGAACGTACCGCCATCAGCAACGAGCAACGCGGCATCGATGCGCGCCTGTCGCGTGATTGCCAGCGCTGAGCGCGGCGTCCCATCACAGCCTGTACGCTGTACGCATGAACAGATTGATCTGGCTGGCCCTGGCCCTGCTGCCCGGCCCTGCATTGGCTGACGAGGGCGTGATCTACCGCTGTACGTCCAGCAGCAGTGACATCCCCATCCTGCAGCGCACGCCCTGCCCGGCCGGCAGCACGCAGCAGGTCGTGCGCGTGCCGGCGCCCTCCAGCCCGCAACCCGCCGTGGTTGAACGCCCACAGGCGCTGGCTCCGGTTCCGCCACCGGTTCCCCAGGCCAGCGAACCCGCTGCAGCGCCTGCAACGCCCGCGGCGCCACGGCGCGCGGACCAGGGGCGCACGATCATGGAAGCAGGCATGGTTGAACGCGAAGGCGGCGACCAGATTCTCGACAGCGCGACGCTGCAACGCGAAGCCGAGGCCCGCGCCGCATCCGGCGACGGGCCACCGAAACCGCCGTTGCCACCGATCTTCCAGTGCACCGACAGCCAGGGCGGTGGCTACCTGCACGAGTACGAGGCCGCCCCCGGGCGCTGCGAACTGATGACCGTGCAGGGGCTGGGCGGCGCCACGCCGGTGAATGCAGCAGGCTGCGAAGTGGTGCGTGACCGCTGCGAGGCGCTGCCCGAGACGCAACGCTGCGGCAGCTGGCAGCAACGCTTCCGCGATGCACGCGGCCGCGAGCGATTCGCCGCACCGGAGAACCGCGATACCGCGCGCGGTGAACGCGAACGGCTGCAGGGCGTGCTGGAGGCCAGCAACTGCCCGGTGCCGGGGTGACAGCCACCGGTAGTGCCGGCCGCTGGCCGGCAACTGCAATCATCTGAAGATCCTGAGGTTGCCGGCCAGCGGCCGGCGCTACCCTCGAACGATCAGAACCCGTAGCGCAGGAAACCGCCATCCACCGCGATGCACTCGCCGGTGACATAGCTGGCTGCCGGCAGGCACAGGAAGCCCACGGCTGCGGCCACTTCATCGGGCTCGCCAATGCGGCGCATCGGCGTGCGGTTGATCACTTCCTCGTAGTAATCCGGGTCCGACAGCGGACCGGACGTGCGCCGCGTACGGATGTACCACGGCGCCACCGCATTGACCCGGATGCCATCCTCGGCCCACTCGACGGCCAGGTTGCGGGTCATCTGGTGCATCGCCGCCTTGCTCATGCCGTACACCACGCCACTGCGCACATGGGTCAGGCCGGACACGCTGCCGACATTGACGATCGACGACGACGCGTGCCGGGCCAGCAGCGGATGCGCGTAGCGCGACAGCTCGAACGCAGAGAACAGGTTGGTCTCGAAAATCTGGCGCCATTCGTCCTCGGAGTATTCCGTGGCCGCCTTGGTGACGTTGCCACCGGCATTGTTGACCAGGATATGCAGGCCATCGCTGTGATCTTCCACCCAGTCCAGGATCTGGCGGCGGTCCTCGTCATCGGAGACATCGGCAGCCAGCGCGTGCACCTGGTGCTGCGGATACACGTCCAGCAGTTCGTCGCGTGCCGTCTCCAGCATGTCGATATCGCGGCCGACGATCATCAGGTCGGCACCGAGGCCGGCCAGTTCATGCGCGATGGCCAGGCCGATACCGGCGCTGGCGCCGGTGATCAGGGCGGTCTGGCCATCCAGGCGCCACCGTTGCTGGGTCATGTGTCCTCCGGGGCCGCGCCCGCTGTGTTTCGATGCCGCAAGGATACGCGCTCACGGCGGCTGCCTGCCGGGGGTGCGACACTGCCCGCACGCCCACCGCGGAGAGCCGCCATGCGCATGTTGATCCTGTCCTCGCCCCTGCTGGCCACCGTGCTGCTGGCGGGCTGCCAGCGCCCACCGGCGCCGAACCCGGAAAAGCCACCGGTACCCCGGGCGATGTCGCGCGCAATCGACCAGCCGCTGGACCGCGCCAAGGGCGTGCAGAAAACCGTGGACGATGCCGCTGCGCGTGAACGCACGGCCGAAGCCGAGGCGACGCAGTAACCCCGCAAACGAAAACGCCCGGCCGAAGCCGGGCGTTTCCAGTAGATCCACGCCATGCGTGGCCGTGCCAGTAGATCCACGCCATGCGTGGCCGTACCAGTAGATCCACGCCATGCGTGGATGGGCGCTCCGATCAGAACCCGCAGAAGCAGTACGCCAGCGCCTTCACCGGCGCACCGTTGCCCTTCTCGCGGGCCGCGTTCTCGACGAAGCGCAACTGCGTGTCCACTTCCGGCATCGTGCGGGCCAGCATCATCCGCGCCATGCCCGAGTCGGACAGCATCCACGCACCGGCGCGGCTGCCGGCGAAACCGCTGACGAACTGCGCGAACGGCGTCGCCGCCTTCTCGATGTAGCGCACGCGGTAGGCATCGGCCTTGCCCAGCTTGGCGCGGCTGGCGGCGTCGGCCACGGCATCCTTCAGGCCACCGAAGGCATCGACCAGGCCACGTTCCTTGGCCTGCGCACCGCTCCACACGCGGCCACGGGCCACTTCGTCGACGGCCTCGACCGGCTTCTTGCGCGCATCGGCGACGCGGCCGGTGAAGTCGGCATAGCCCTTGTTGATCACCGTCTGGATGACCTGGCCGACGGCCGGGTCCATCGGACGGGTGACGTCGAAGGCACCGGCAAAGCGGGTGGTGCCGACGCCGTCGGTGTGCACGCCGATCTTGTCCAGCGCGCGGCTGAAGTTCGGCACCATGCCGAAGATGCCGATCGAACCGGTGATGGTCGACGGATCAGCGTAGATGCGGTCGGCATTCATGCTGATCCAGTAACCACCGGACGCAGCCAGATCGCCCATCGACACCACTACCGGCTTGCCGGCCGCCTGCAGGGCCACCACTTCGCGGCGGATCTGCTCGGAGGCGAACACTTCACCGCCCGGCGAATCGACGCGCAGCACCACGGCCTTGACGTTCTCATCGTCGCGCGCGGCGCGCAGCAGCGCGGAGGTCGACTCGCCGCCGATACGGCCGGCCGGCAGGTCGCCACCGCTGATCTCGCCTTCGGCCACTACCACCGCCACCTGCGGACGCGAGTCCACCGGGTTGCGGCGAGCGTCGAGCAGCGCCAGGTAGCGCCCGAAGTCGACGTTGCGGAAACCGCCGTCGGCATCGTCATCGGCCACGCCACGCTCGATCATCAGATCCTCGAATTCCTCGCGGGTCTTCAGCGCGGTTACCAGCTTCTGCTGCAGGGCGAACTTGGCCAGGTCGCCACCGGCGGCGGCGATGCCCTCCGGCAAGGTGTCGATGCCGGCGGCCAGCTGGGCCGGATCCAGGCGGCGGGCCTTGGCGATGTCGGCCAGGTAGCGCTGCCACACGTCGTTCATCCAGAACAGGTCGGCCTCCTTGGAGGCCGGCGAGGCGGCGTCGAGCACGTACGGCTCGGCGGCGGACTTGTACTCGCCCACCTTGAACAGATGCACGTCCACGCCCAGCTTGTCCTGCAGGCCGGTGCGGAAGTACTGGCGGTAGCGGCCCAGGCCCTCAAGCACCACCGACCCCATCGGGTCCAGGTAGACCTCGTCGGCCTGTGCGGCCAGCAGGTACTGCGACTGGCCCATGCTCTCGCTGTAGGCCACCAGCTGCTTGCCGGACGCGCGCAGGTCCTGCAGCGCCGACGCCACTTCGCGCAGCGAGGCGAAGCCCGACGGCTGCAGCTTGTCCAGCTCCAGCACCACGCGCTCGATCTTCTTGTCTTCCTTGGCCGACTCGATCACCCGCAGCAGGTCGCGCAGCTGGATCTCCTCGGCACCGTTGTCGCCCACCGCCTTGGCCAGCGCGCGGCTGACCGGATCGGCGCTGAACTGCTCGACCAGGCGTCCTTCCGGCGCGATCACCAGGGTGGTGCGGTCCTGCAGCGATTTGCTGGCACCGGCGCCCATGCCGGCAGCGATGACGAACATCACCAGCAGCAGGAACAGCAGGCCGAAGAACACCAGGTTGAGGATCAACCGGCGGGTGAAATTCATGACGTCCCACAGCCCGATGAAGAAGCTGGCGACGGGATTGCGACGCGCCGGGGGCAGCGGGGGCACGGGTTGATTCATGGAACGCTCCGGATGGCTTCTTGCCGTGGTACCAGCATAGCCGGTGCCGTGTGATGCGGCATCGGACACAAGTCAGGGGATCGCCCGCCATGGGTCAGCATGGCGGGCAGGAAGGATCAGGACAGGGTGGACTGGCCGATGCGCAGGCTGCTGCGGCGCAGGCGCCAGCCCATCAGGATGGCGGCCGCGGTCAGGCCCACGATCAGGCCGATCCACATGCCCTGCGGGCCCATGCCCAGGCCCAGGCCGAGCCCGGCGCCAAGCGGCATGCCCAGGCCCCAGTACGCGAACATGGCGATGAACATCGGTACGCGGGTGTCCTTCAGGCCGCGCAACGCGCCGGCCGACAGCACCTGGATGCCATCCGGGAACTGGAAGGTGGCCGCGTACAGCAGCAGGGTCGAAGCCAGGCCGGCCACCGCCAGATCGTTGGTGTACACCCCGACGATGGCATCGTGGCCGAACAGCAGCACCGCCGCCGACAACGTCTGCGTGCCCATGATGATCGCGTAACCGGCCCACGCCGCACGCCGCACACCGAAGCCATCACCACGGCCGACGGCATGGCCGACGCGCACGGTAGTGGCCTCGGCCACGCCCATCGGAATCATGAAGCACAGCTGCGCGACGTTGATCGCGATCTGGTGCGCGGCCGCCTCGTTGGCGCCCAGGCGGCCTATCAGCAGCGCGGTGACGATGAACAGGCCACCTTCCATCAGCACGGTGATACCGATCGGCAGGCCGGTGCGCAGCAGTTCCCAGATCGCCTTCCAGCGCGGCCCTTCGAAGTGCGAGAACAGCTGCAGGTGGGCGAAGCGCTTGGTGAACCACAGGTAGGTAGCGAAGGCGATCGCCTGCAGCCACATCATCACCGCCGAGGCGATGCCGAGGCCTTCGGCACCCATTTCCGGGAAACCGAGCTTGCCGTTGGCCAGCACATAGCCCATCGGCGCCAGCACCAGCAGGCCGCCGAAACCCAGCAACATGGTCGGCAACGTCCAGTGCATGCCCTCGCTCAGGTAGCGCATGCAGAAGTACAGGGTCAGCGCCGGGCCGCCCCAGCGCACCGCATGCAGGAACGCGGTCGCGCCCGGCACGATGTCCGGGGCGATGCCGAAGGCCGGCAGCAGCGGCGGCACCACGGTGAGGAAGGTGAACATGATCAGGCCCAGGCCCAGTGCCAGCCACAGTGCCTGGCGGAACAGCGGGCCGATCTCGCGCTCGCGGCCAGCGCCGTGCAGCTGCGATACCGAGGCGGTGAGCGAGATCAGCGTGCCGATCGGGATCAGCATCGGCAGCCACAGCAGGGCGGTGCCGATGGTCACCGCGGCCAGGGTCGCGGTGGCGTGGTGGCCGGCAATCACGTTGTCGACGAAGGAGATCAGGCCGGTGGAGACATGGCCCAGCACAAGCGGCAGGGCGAGCAGACCGGTGGCGCCGACTTCCTTGCTGAAGCGCGGCGTGGAGGTTGCAGTAGACATAAGGTGCTTGACGCGAACTACGGTTGCGCGCGAAGGGCACAGGCACCGGGTTTGCGGCCGGTCATCTTACGCGCGCAGCGCGCGCATTCCCATGACACGGTGTGAATGCTGGGTTCCAGCCACAAAAAGGGGACGGAGGGGATTAAGTCGTTTCAGACCCAATTGTTCCGAATACGACTTAATCCCCTCCGTCCCTTTTTTACTGTCCGGCCTGGCGCTTGAGCCAGGTGTCACGCTCGGCGGCGGGCACCGCGAGGAAGGCGCTGCGCACCGCGTCGCGTTCCTGCGGCGGCGTGCGCTGTGCGACCAGGGCCAGCTGTGCCAGCTGGGCCGGGCTGAGCTGGCGCAGCACGGCCAGCGCGGCCTCGCGCTGTTGCGGCGGCACATAGCCGAACAGGCCATGCAGCTTGGGGAATACCAGGCCCAGCTGCGGGCCCAGTCGCCAGCCTTCGCGGAAGGCCTGGTCCTGCGCCTGGAACTGCTGGCGCAGGCGCTGCTGCTGGTCGGCCGGCAACGCGTTGAATCGCGTCGCAGCCTGGCGGATGCGCTCACGCTCGCCTTCCGGAAGCGCCCGCCACGCGGCGTAGTCGGCACGTCGCTGGCGCTGCTGCGCTGCATCCAGCTGCGCGAAGGCCGACGGCGCAGCGGCCGGGGCCGGTGCTGTCGCCTCAACGCCGGGCGCCGGCGCAGGCAGGGGCACATTCAAGGTCTGCGGTGCGGCGGACAGCGACAGCGGCAGGGCCAGCAGCGCGCTGGCGAACAGGGTCTTATTCATCGGCAGCGGTGGTTTCCAGCGTGGCACTGGCCGGCTCGGGCCGGTTCGGCCTGGATTGCGATTCGTCCACCGGCAACGGACCGCCTGCGGCGGTCCACGCATACAGATCGGCATCGGCCAGCAGCGGGTAGTCGCGGTCGGCCAGCATCGTGGCGTCGTCTGCGGCCTGGGAAGGCGTCGTATCCGGCGCGGCGTTGACCGTGCTCGGCGGCAACGCCTCCACCGTGACCGGGCCGGCCTCGCCGACCACGCCTTCCGGCAACGGTGCCGCGGCACCGAACGAACGGCCCTGCAGGTAGCGCCAGCCCAGCGCCGCCGCCAGCAGCACCACTACGGTCAGCAGCAGGATCAGCGGGCCGCGCCAGCGCGGCTTGGCAGTCGGGCGGCGGCGCTTGCCATTGGCGGCCGCACGCTCATCGCGCTGCGGTGCGCGCCAGCTGGAGGTCGGGGCATCGCTGGCGGCGGCCGGTGCGGCCGGCTGCTGCAGCTGCTGCAGGCGCTTGGCCGGCAGGTCGCGGATGCGCAGCTGCACCTGTTCGGCCAGTTGGCGCCAGGCCGACGCGTCGGGCTGGCCGTGCGCATCGCGCGGGCAGGCATTGGCCAGCAGGTGCTGGTAGCCCGCTTCGTCCTGGTCGAGCACGCGCATGGCGATGCCTTCGTCCAGGCTGCCGCCCACCCGCAGCAACAAGGCCAGGCGCGGCAGCGGGTCCATCCCGCCCAATGCGGCCAACGGCGGCGCCCACTGGCCGCCCACCGGCTCGCGCAGTGCCTGGCGCTGGCCCAGCAGGGTCCAGAAGCGGGTCGGCCACTGTGCCATCGGCAGGTCGCTGGCCACCGCGGCAAACGCGCGCATCACCGCCACCAGGGTCTGCTCGGCGCGGGCAGCATCGCCGCACTGCAGTTCAGCCACCACCAGGGCACGGCGTTCAACACCACGCAGGAACGCCGACAGCGCACCGGCCGCGGTCGAGGAAACAGGGGCGGGCACAGCCGTCATCGGTCACTCCAAAGGTCTGCCGGCATGATAGCGGCAGGCCATCGACGCCCGTAGGACTTGCGCCCGCTGGCACTTCGTGCTGCAGGTTGTGCACAGCACCACGCCCCCCTCGGGCAAAACTGGGGCATCCAGCTGAATCCACTCTGTTTCAGCAATGTTTCACACTCAACTTGTTGATTTATATCTCTTTTCTCATGTGGCGATTTTTTGACCAACCCAAGCGTGAGGCCGTCGCCATCGGCCTCCTGCGCGCCCGTCGACCGGTAACGCACAACGTTATCCACAGAACATGTGGATAAGACTGAATCTCCAATGGACACCGATATTTAGGTGACATTTATGATTCAACCGCCGTCGCTCCAGCGCCCCGGGCCGCGCCATCCGTGCGCGCATGGCCCGTTACACTGGCCCGATGCTTTCACCGATTCCGACCCTGCAGGTCGCCCTGCCCGTCCCGCTGCCGCGCCTGTTCGACTACCTGTCGCCGGAGGGCGACGCCCCTGCCGTGGTGGTCGGCTGCCGCGTGAAGGTGCCCTTCGGCAACCGCGAGCTGGTCGGCGTGGTGGTCGGCCACGGCCAGGCCGACGACGGCCAGGGACTACGCCAGGCGCTGGCCTGGTGTGACCCGCAAGCGCTGCTGCAGGGCGAGCTGTGGCAGAGCCTGCAGTGGCTGGCGCGTTACACCCACGCACCGCTGGGCGAGGTCCTCAGCACCGCCCTGCCCGGCCCCCTGCGCCATGGCGAGGCCCTGCCCGAGACCCATCACTGGGGTTGGCAGCTGACCCACGAAGGCCGCGCCCAGCGTGAAAAACTGCGCGCCGGCAGCCGCCCCCGCCAGTTGGCCGAGCTGCTGGCCGAGGCCGTGGTGGATGAAGACGTACTGGGCGAGCGCATGGACGACTGGCGCACCGCCGCACGCAGCCTGGCCAAGCGCGAGCTGGCCGAGCGCGTTGCGCTGAGCGTGGCCCCGCAGCACGCGCAGCCGCTGCCCGGCCCCACGCTCAATCCGGACCAGGCCGAGGCCGTGGCCGCGATCAACGCGGCCGACGGCTTCCAGCCGTTCCTGCTGGATGGCGTAACCGGCAGTGGCAAGACCGAGGTCTACCTGCAGGCGATCATCCATTGCCTGGCACAGGGCCGGCAGGCGCTGGTGCTGGTGCCGGAAATCGGCCTGACCCCGCAGACCCTGGCGCGGTTCCGCGGCCGCCTCGGCATTGCCGTGCACGCACTGCATTCGGGTTTGAACGACAACGAGCGCGCGCGCGTCTGGGCCGCCGCTTCGCGCGGCGAGGCACGGGTGATCGTCGGCACGCGTTCGGCGGTGTTCACACCGCTGCCGCAGGCCGGCCTGCTGATCGTCGACGAGGAACACGACGGCAGCTACAAGCAGCAGGACGGCATCCGCTACCACGCGCGCGATTTCGCCCTGGTGCGGGCCAAGGCACTGGGCATTCCGGTCTTGCTGGGCAGCGCCACGCCCTCGCTGGAAACGCTGCACAACGCCTATGCCGGGCGCTACACCCACCTGCGCCTGAAGCAGCGCGCCGGCGATGCACGGCCACCGCGCGTACGCATTCTGGATGTGCGCAAGCGGCCGCTGCATGACGGCCTATCGGCCGATGTGCTGGCCGGCATCGGCGAGCACCTGCAGCGTGGCCAGCAGGTGCTGGTGTTCAAGAACCGCCGCGGCTATGCGCCGGTGCTGCTGTGCCACGACTGTGGCTGGACCGCGCCGTGCAACCGCTGCGATGCACCGATGACCGTGCATGGCGGTGGCCGACGCCTGCAGTGCCATCACTGCGGTGCACGGCAGCCGGCACCGTTGGCATGCCCGGCCTGCGGCAGCCTGGCGCTGCAACCGCAGGGTATCGGCACCGAACGCCTGGAAGAACATCTCACTGCGGCCTTCGCCGATTTCCCGGTGGTGCGCATCGACCGTGGCACCACCTCGCGCCGCGATGCGTTGGAACAGCAGCTGGCGAAGCTGGGCGACCGGCCCGGCATCCTGGTCGGCACGCAGATCCTGGCCAAGGGCCACGACCTGCCCAAGCTGACCCTGGTGGTGGTGGTGGGCATCGATGAGGGCCTGTTCTCGGCCGACTTCCGTGCCAGCGAGAAACTGGCGCAGCAGTTGATCCAGGTGGCCGGCCGCGCCGGCCGCGCACGCGATCCGGGCGAGGTCTGGCTGCAGACCCATCATCCCGGGCATCCGTTGCTGGAGACCCTGGTGAACGGTGGCTACCACCCGTTCGCGCAGGCCGAATTGAACCAGCGCCAGGCCGCCGGGTTCCCGCCCTTCGCGCACCTGGCGTTGATGCGCGCGGAAGCGCAGCAGGTCGAGCACGCCAACGCCTTCCTGCTGGCGGCGCGGCAGCTGCTGGGCGAGCAGAACGTGGTGGAGGCCTACGGGCCGATGCCGGCACCGATGCCGCGCCGTGCCGGTTACCAGCGCACGCAGCTGCTGCTGTCGGCACTGCAGCGGCCGCCACTGCACAGCGTGCTGGCGCAGCTGGTGCCGCAGCTGTATGCGCTACCGGAAGCGCGCAAGGTGCGCTGGTCGCTGGATGTGGATCCGACCGATCTGTATTGAGGTCTGGCAACCGGTACTGCGTAGCGTCGAGCTTGCTCGGCTGCCGTGCGCCAGAAGCAGTCGAGCAAGCTCGACGCTACGCCGAACGCCACCGCTTACGTCAGCGGCGACATCACGCCGCGCTGGTAGGCCGGGCGTTCGCGCAGGCGCGCATACCAGTCGGCCAGGTGCGGCAGTTCCGGGCGCTGGATCGGCAGTTCGAACCAGGCATAGATCAACGAGCCCAGCGGGATGTCGCCCATCGCGAACGTATCGCCGGACAGCCACGGCTGCCGGGCCAGGGTCGCGTCGGCCATCGCCAGGTAGTCACCGGCACGCACGATGGCCGCGTTGATCCGCGCTTCGTCACGGTCGGCCGGCGCGGTGCGCATGATGCCCCAGATCAGGTCACTGTAGATCGGCGCCATCCGCGAGGTGCTCCAGTCCATCCACTTCTCGGCCTGGGCGCGCTGCATCGGGTCTTCGGCGTACAGCGTGCCCAGCGCGTAGCGCGCACTCAGGTAGCGCACGATCGCGTTGGATTCCCACAGCGGCAGGCCATGGTCTTCGATCACCGGCACCAGGCTGTTGGGGTTCATCGCCAGGTACTCCGGCGTCTGCGTGCCACCGTGGCTGCCGCCGACTTCGATGGATTCATACGGCAGGCCGATTTCTTCGGCACACCACAGCACCTTGCGGACGTTGCTTGAATTGCGACGGCCCCAGATCTTCAACATGCGGGTATTCCCTGCTGGCAATGCGAGCGGCAACGATACGCCTGATTGGTGTGGGTGTGTGCACGCCGGATGCGGGATCTGGCTTCTGGGCGCTGCCGGCCAGCGGCCGGCACTACCGGTTCTTTTTGGGCAGTGCGCGCACGTAGGAGGATTTGCCGTCCTTCTTCAGTTCGAACAGGCCGATCGCCGCCAACAGATCGCTCAGCTTTCCGTAGCCATAGTTGCGCGGATCGAACGAGGCCTGGTTGCCGATCTGGCTGCCGACCGGGCCAAGATGCGACCAGCCATCCTCGCCCTCGGCCGCCGACACCGCACGGCGCAGCATCTTCACCAGCCGGGTATCACTGCGCATTTCCGCACCGCTCTTGCGCGGCCGTGCATCGTCGTTGGTCGCCGGTTCGTTCGAGGGCTGTTCGCTGGAGGCCTGCTCGGCATCCGGAACGCTGGCATGGGTCTGGCCCAGCGCCTCCAGATAAGTGAATTTCGAGCACGCGTTGACGAACGGTTCGGGCGTCTTCTTCTCGCCGAAGCCATACACCTTCACGCCATCGGTCAGCAGCCGCATCACCATCGGGGTGAAATCCGCGTCGCTGGAGACGATGGCGAATCCATCGAGGTTGCGCGCGTACAGCAGGTCCATGGCGTCGATCACCATCGCCATGTCCGAGGCGTTCTTGCCCTTGCTGTAGGCGAACTGCTGGATCGGGCGGATCGCATATTCGTGCAGCACCGCTTCCCAGCCCTTCAACCGCGGGCTCTTCCAGTTGCCGTAGGCGCGACGAACGTTGGCCACGCCGTAGCGGGCCACTTCGGCCAGCACCTCGTCGATCTTCGAAGCCGGCGCATTGTCGGCGTCGATCAACAGGGCGATGCGCTTTTCCGGTTCGCTCATGGGCTCCTCACGGGCGGTTGCCTGAACCCGAGTATCGCCGATCCACGCGGGCGCTGACGTGACAGGCGGCCTCCGTGCGAAGATGCCAGGCGCTTCCCCCAATGCCCCCACTGGAGTGAGTCGATGAGTCGTGAGCGCGTTCCCCACCTGGTCGTTGTCGGCGGTGGTTTTGCCGGTCTCTGGGCCACCCGCGCCCTGGCCCGCGAGCGCATACGCATCACCCTGGTCGACCGCCGCAACCATCACCTGTTCCAGCCGCTGCTGTACCAGGTGGCCACCGCCGGCCTGTCCGCGCCGGATATCGCGGCACCGCTGCGCCATATCCTTGGCCACCAGCGCAATGTGGAAGTCCGCCTCGGCGAAGTGGTGGCCATCGACAAGCAGGCCCGGCAGATCCGCATGGCCGATGGCAGCATGCTGGACTACGACAGCCTGCTGCTGGCCACCGGCGCCACCCACGCCTACTTCGGCAACGACCAATGGGCCGATGATGCGCCCGGCCTGAAAACCCTGGACGATGCCATCGCCCTGCGCCGCAAACTGCTGTTGGCGTTCGAGCGTGCCGAGGCCGAACCGGACCCGGCAAAAAAGGCCGCCTGGCTGAGTTTCGCCATCGTCGGCGGCGGCCCCACCGGTGTCGAACTGGCCGGCACGCTGGCCGAGATCGCTCGGCATACGCTGCGCAACGAGTTCCGCCACATCGACCCGGCCAGCGCCAAGGTGCGGTTGGTCGAAGCCGGCCCGCGCGTGCTGTCCTCGTTCCCCGAAGTGCTTTCGCTGAAGGCGCGCCGGCAGCTGGAAAAGCTGGGCGTGGAAGTGCTGACCGGCACCCCGGTGAGCAGCATCGACAGCCAGGGCTTCATGCTGGGCGAGCAGTTCGTGCCAGCCCGCACCGTGGTATGGGCTGCGGGCGTGGCCGCCTCGCCGCTGGCGCGCACGCTGGACGTGCCGCTGGACCGCGCCGGGCGCGTGCAGGTGCAGCCGGACCTGACCCTGCCCGATCATCCGGAACTGTTCGTGGCCGGTGACCTGGCCGCACTGAACCAGGCCAATGGCAAGCCGGTGCCCGGCGTGGCGCCTGCCGCCAAGCAGATGGGCAAGTACGTGGCCGAGGTGATCCGCGCGCGCCTGCACGGCAAGCCCGCGCCCGGTCCGTTCAAGTACGCCGACTACGGCAACCTCGCCACCATCGGCCGCATGGCAGCCATCGTGCATCTGGGCCGGCTGCAGCTGTCGGGCATCCTGGCCTGGTGGTTCTGGCTGGCTGCGCACGTGTTCTTCCTGATCGGCTTCCGCAACCGCGTCGTGGTGCTGCTGAACTGGGCGGTGGCGTACTGGAGCTACCAGCGCAGCGCACGCATCATCTTCGGTGATGACCAGGAAGACCGACGGCCAAGGCGGTAGGGCCGCGTGCATGTTCCTGTAGAGCCGAGCCATGCTCGGCTGCGCTTCGCGCGGATTGCAGAAGCCGAGCGTAGGCTCGGCTCTACTGCGCCTTCGGCTTCGGGTACCACAACGCGTTGACGATGACCCAGCGCTGGTCGAAGCGCCCCATGTGGAAGTAATCGACGAACCACGGGGTTTCCAGTCGCACCGAGGCCACGTTGCCGGTCACGTCCAGCACCGTGCAGCGGCGGTCCCATTGGTCCTTCGGGGTCTTCAGCGCGCCCTGCTTCGTCAGCGAGACCAGCTCTTCCTTCGACATGCGGCGCAGGCCCAGGCGTTCGTCGGGGGTATCGCCGAGCACCGCGCGCTTGGCCAGGTCCGGATGCAGGGAACGGGCGACGCGCTGTGGATCGGCTTCCAACTGGCCGTCGACGTAGTCGTGGCAGGTGGCTTCGATGGCCGCGATCGTGGTCGGGTCGGCGGCGGGACTCGTTGATGCGGAAAGAGCGAACAGCAGGGCAATCGCGGACATCCGGGTCTCCAGCTCTGGGCGCGGGGCGATCATCGCATGGGCCGGGCAGCCCATCCACGCATGGCGTGGATCTACCGGGGCCGGCGAGCCGGCAGGCCGGAGCCGAGCGTGGGCGTGGATCTACAGCAGCGTTCCGGCGGGTGCCTGCAGCCAGGCCAGCTTGCGTTCGCGCGGCTGCTGCTTGAGCTGCCATTCGGCGCGCGAAGCGGCGGCCCGGTCCGGGTACTCGCGCACGGCCAGCACGCGCAGCGGCGGGCGGGCCCGGGTGTAGCGGGCGCCCTTGCCGGCCTGGTGGGCGGCGAAACGTGCCTCCACGTCGGTGCTGATGCCGGCGTAATAGCTGCCATCGCGGCATTCGAGCAGGTAGAGGAACCACGGGCGGAGGGACGGGGCCATGGCCGGATTATGCCGTGCTGCACTGCAGCGGATATACTGGCGCCCGAATGCAGGAGAGAGGCGCCGCGCTGGCGCCCGCCGAAGGCGCAGGCTCCCATGATCGCTCAGGCCGGTGGGCTGGAATCCCACCAACCATGCATTCGACTCGCCGAGCTGGAGAGAGGTCACCGGGCACGCCCGGGACGATCCGCCGAAGGGGCACGCGGCCAACGCCGCTGAACTCTCAGGCAAAAGGACAGCGGGAGCGGCACCGGTCATCGTCATCCCGTCATTGCGCAGGCAGTGGCGGTGGTCGCGCATGGCCGGCCCCACCGCGCCCGGAGCCCGCCCCATGCTGCTGTCCATCATCTACCTGATCGCCATTTCCGCCGAAGCCATGACCGGCGCGCTGTCCGCCGGCCGCCGCCGCATGGACCTGTTCGGCGTGGTCATGATCGCCTGCGTCACCGCCCTCGGCGGTGGTTCACTGCGCGACATCCTGCTCGGCCACTATCCGCTGGGCTGGGTGAAGCATCCCGAGTACCTTGCTTTCACCGTGTGCGCGGCGCTGATCGCCACCTGGGTGGCGCGCTGGATGCATCACTTCCGCCGCACCTTCCTGGTGCTCGACGGGCTGGGCCTGATCGCCTTCACCCTGATCGGCTGTTCGATCGCGCGCGAGGCCGGCCATGCCACGCCCATCGTGCTGATCGCGGGCATGCTGACCGGTGCCTTCGGCGGTGTGCTGCGCGACATCCTCTGCAACGAGGTGCCGCTGATCTTCCAGAAGGAGCTGTACGCGATCATTTCGCTGCTGACCGGTGCGGTGTACCTGTTGCTGCTGCACTGGGGCGTGGCCGACGCGACCGCGATCCTGTGCTGCCTCGGCGGCGGCTTCGCGCTGCGCCTGCTGGCGATCCACTACCGCTGGGAAATGCCGAAGTTCGTGTACCACGACGAGGTGCATTGAGGTCTGCGTTCGGCGAGCGCGGGGTTCCAAGCATTTGGAGCCCGCGCTTCGCGCGATGGTCGAGCATGGCTCGACTCTACAAAGGGCGATATCCACGCAGGGCGTAGATATCCTGCCACCCCGGCGATGTACCTGGCGCTGTCGCTCATGCGCAGCGCCAGGCGCATCGCCGGTGCAGATGGGCCGGTCTCCAACTCCGACCGGCCCTGATCGCGGCCGCACCCCCGCAGGCGCTGGCCGCCATCCACACACGTGCCGCACTCAAGCGGCTTCCATCAGGCGGCTTCGGACACCTTCACTTCACGACGGGCGCGCACGGCCGCAGCCAGTCGCTCCAGCACCGTCACAGTGGTGTCCCAGTCGATGCAGCCATCGGTGATGCTCTGCCCGTAGACCAGCGGCTGGCCCTCCACCAGTTCCTGACGGCCACCGACCAGATGGCTCTCGATCATCACACCGACGATGCGCTGTTCGCCGTCTTCCAACTGAACGGCGATGTCCTCGATCACCTTCGGCTGGTTGTCCGGGTTCTTCAGGCTGTTGGCGTGGCTGGCATCGATCATCAGGCGGGTCGGCAGCTTGGCCTTGGCCAGCGCTTGGCAGGCCTCGGCAACGCTGCCTGCGTCGTAGTTCGGCTGCTTGCCGCCGCGCAGGATCACATGGCAGTCCGGATTGCCGGTGGTCGAGACGATGGCGGTGCCGCCCTGCTTGGTGACCGACAGGAAATGATGCGGATTGGAGGCAGCCCCCACCGCGTCAGCAGCGATCTTGACGTTGCCATCGGTGCCGTTCTTGAAGCCGACCGGGCACGACAGCCCCGAGGCCAGTTCGCGGTGCACCTGGCTTTCGGTGGTGCGCGCACCAATCGCGCCCCAGGCCACCAGGTCGGCGATGTACTGCGGCGAGATCACATCGAGGAATTCGACACCGGCCGGCAGGCCAAGCTTGTTGATGTCGCGCAGCAGGCCACGGGCGATGCGCAGGCCCTTGTCGATCCTGAAGCTGCCGTCCAGGTCGGGGTCGTTGATCAGGCCCTTCCAGCCCACCGTGGTGCGCGGCTTCTCGAAGTACACGCGCATGACGATTTCCAGTTCGCCGGCCAGCGCATCGCGCAGTGGCTTCAGGCGCTGGGCGTACTCGATGGCCGCATGCGGATCGTGGATCGAGCACGGGCCCACCACCACCGCCAGGCGGTCATCACGGCCGTGCAGGATCTGGTGCAGGGCCGCGCGCGAGGCGCTGACGGTGTCGGAGGCTTCATCGTCACACGGCAGCATCGCCAGCAGCTGGGCAGGCGGTGTCAGCGGTTCGATGGTGCGGATACGCAGGTCGTCGGTGTGCGGGGGCATTGCGGGGGTTCTCCGGAACGTTGGGGGTCCCCAGCGTGGCGGCATGAAAAAAGCCGCCAGGTTCGCTGGCGGCTTTCGGGAATGCGTCTGAAGCTTTCTTCAGGGTGAGCGCAGTCCTTCCTCCGCCAGAGGCTTCGGAAAGTAATACCAGTAAAAGCGGGTGGCGGCTGCGTTCATGGGATGTATTGATAGCACAGCTTCTGCGCAGTGCAAAATGTTTCATCCGCAACTGGGGACGCGGTTCAGCGAGGTGCGCGCCGGCGCGGCCCATGCGGCGGCAACCACGCGAAGTCGCTCATCTGCCATGCACTTCCACATCCAGCAGCAGGCCTTCATGGATGTCGGCCCAGCGCTCCAGCACGCGGCCCAGCTCCTGCCGGGCCTCGTCCAGCTGCTCGGGGTTGAGCAACGAGCGCGCGGTGTAGAGATCGGAGACCAGCCGCCGCAGGACCGCTTCGGGAATGGCCACCGACGGCCCCTCCTGTTCCGGCAACTGCAACGCCGGGGTTTTACCCAGAGGGCCGAACAGCGTGACCTGGAGCGTGCTCTGCATGATCAACTTCCCTGCGGACGGACATGGGCAATGCACTGTTTACCGTGTCTGGGTGACAGGCGCATGTGCCATGCCTGTTTGAATGGCCCGGGGTTGCCGGCCAGTGGCCGGCACTACCGCAGCGAACGCGATGCGCGTTTGCGGATATAGGCGTTGGCGGCACCGGGGTGCTCGTGCTGCCAGCGCACGCACAGGTCACGCAGCCACTGCGGCTGCGTCTTGCCGGCATCGTTGAGCCAATTGCCGACCGAGTCCTGCACATAGCGTTCAGGGTCGTCGGCCAATGCTTCCAGCAACGGCAATGCCTGTTGCGGATGCTGCTTGAACGGCGCGATGTGCGTGGCCCACACGCCGCGCGGACGCAGTGCTTCGCAGGCGAACCGGCGCAGGTAGGGTGATGTTTCCTGTGTCCACGGTTGCAGGTGCTCAAGCGCCTGCAGCGGCGCGGTAACAATGTCCGCGCGCAGCGCAAGCCACGCCCATTCGCGCACACCGAAGTGCGGGTCATCGGCCAGCGTGCGCATCTGCTGCAGCTTCTCTGCCAGGGTTGCGCGGGAATCACTGCCGATCAGGTAGCAGGCCCAGCCGCGCACGGTATCGGAGTTGTGATGCTGCCAGAGCGCAGGCGCGCCCTGCCCCGCTTCACGCAGCAGTTGCGCGGCCAGGGCCATGCGCAGCGTGATGCCCTTGCCTGAGGCGTCCCGCATCCGTTGCAGCACTTCCGGTGCAAGCACAGGCGCCACCACCTGCAGCAGCGCAACGAAATCCACTGCCAGGCATTCGGCCAGATGGGTGGCGGGGACACGGCCGGTGTTCAGTGCATGCAGGCGTTGCGCCGGAATCGCCGGGCTCATGTTGCAGGCTCCCGTCCAGCATCGGTGCACTGCCAGACCTTGTGCAACAACCGCGACAGCTGCTGCTGTTCATCGGTGTCCAGACCATTGAACAGGCCACCGATCCACTGCGTGTGCTGGTCGAACAACGTCTCGGCCAAGCGCTTTCCCGGTGCGGTCAAGACGATCTGCAGGCGGCGGCCATCTTCCGCATCACCGCGACGCTGCAGCAGGCCTTCGCGCTGCAGGCCATCGAGCAGGCCGCTGATGGTGGCGCGCGTGACGCCTGCGCGCTCTGCCAGCGCATGCGGCGGCAGCGTGCCACCGGCACCGTGCAGCAGGAACAGCACGATGAAGCGGCCTTCGCTGAGCCCATGTGGCGCCAGCCGGCTGGCGCAGTCGTGATCGATCGCCGAGGACAACGACAGCAACTGGAAGCACAGCCGCAGCAGGGCGACATTGCTGTGGCCACGTCGCTGTGCTTCCTCCAGCAGGGCATGGTGCCTGGCTTCGATCATCGGTCGCATGATTATGATTAGGTGGCTAATTATAATATGAAAACAAGGCCAGGGTCGATCAAGTGTTGATGTCAGGAGTGCTTTGCCAGCATCAGCCGGGCGATCAGTCCGCCGCCTTCGCGGGGCAGCAGCAGCAGCTCGCCACCATGCCGTCGCGCGACGTTGGCAGCGACCGCCAGGCCCAGCCCGGTCCCACCGGTAGTGCGGCTGCGTGAGCCCTCGCTGCGCTGGAAGGGCAGCAGCAGGCGCGCGCGGTCGGCCTGGTCGACGCCGGGGCCGCGATCCATCACGTCCAGCTGCACCACGTTGCCGGACAGGGCGGCCTGCAGCTGTACCGCCCCCGCGTAGCGATCGGCGTTGTCGATGAGATTGTCGATCGCCCGCCGCAGCAACAGCGCGTCCCCCTGCCACGGCAGCGCGTCCGGTCCGTCGAAGGAGATATCGACGCCGCGCAGCAGCGCGCTCTGCACGCATTCCTCCAGTAGCCCGGCCAGGTCGAGTGGGCGCATCTGCAATGGCTGCAGCTCGCCACGCGCATAGTCGAGGACCTGCTCGATCATCGTGTCCATGCGCTCGATGTCGGCCACCATCCGCGCTGCCTGTTGCGGTGGCGCGAACTCCGCACGCAGGCGCAGGCCGGTCAACGGTGTGCGCAGATCGTGCGCGACGGCGGCGAGCATGCGGGTCATCTCCTGCGCCTGTTCCTGCAACCGCTCGCGCCCGGCGCTGATCGCGCGGGCCAGTACCTGCACCTCGCGTGGGCCGTCGTCCGGAAGCGGTGTGCTGGCCTGCAGGTCCACGTTGGCGCTGGCCTCGGCCAGCCGCCGCAGGGGTCGGCCAAGGCGGATCGCGGCCCATGCAGCCAACGGTGCCAGCAGCACGGTTCCCGCCACCAGCGCCAGCACGACCTGCCGGCGCCACGCTGCCAGATCGCTGTGGTCGCTGCCCACTACCTGCCATCGACCATCAGCCCGGCGCACGGCCAGTTCGAACGGCGTCCACTGCATTGCGGTCAGCACCGCGACCTGCGCCTGCAATGCATCCGCACGCGCTTTGGCGTCGAGCACAGCGCCGCCTTCGATGACCTGCACCTCCGGAGCCTTGCCGCGGCTGCTCCAGACCAGCTTTACGTGCTCCAGCGGCTGGCCCAGCTGCGCGGCCACCAGCTGGGTGAGCCAGTCATTGCTGAGGCCCTCGGGTGGAGACACGCGGGTTTCCAGGTGCAGGCCCAACGCCGCGGCGGAGCGTTCACCCCGTAGCACCTGCATGGCCTGGTCCAGCCGCATCGGCGGCGGCGGCGGTCGCGGCATCCAGCCCACCACCGCCACGCTGACCAGGGTGGCCAGCAGCAGGCTGGCCAGGGCCAGCGTCGCGACCCAGCGCGCGGTGGACCAGCGCGCCCTCACAGCACCTCCACCTCGGCGTCGAAGCGATAGCCTTCGCCGCGCAGCGTCTGCACCAGTGCCTCTGCGCCGGGTGCCGCCTGGCCCAGCCTGCGGCGCAGGCGGCTGATCGCCAGGTCGACAGCACGGTCGACGCTCTCGCTGTCCTCGCCCCGGGTCAACGACAGCAACTGCTCGCGTCCCAGCACCCGCCCTGCGCGCTCGGCGAGCGCCAGCAACAGGGCAAATTCGCCGCGGCTGAGCGCCAGCTCGTTGCCATCGGGTGCAAGCAGGCGGCGTTGTTCGGGAAACAATCGCCAGCCGCAGAAACGCAGCTCGCTGGCCACCTGGGTGCGCAGCTTGTCCTGCCGGCGCAGCAGTGCCCGCACCCGCGCCAGCAGTTCGCGCGGATCGAAGGGTTTGGCCAGATAGTCATCGGCCCCCATTTCCAGACCGATCACGCGATCCGGTGCGGTGCCCATCGCCGACAGCATCAGGATCGGGATGGCGCGTGCCTGCAGCCGGCGGCACACCGACAGGCCATCCTCGCCCGGCATCATCCAGTCCAGGATGATCGCGTCCGGCCGCTCGCTCTGCAGCAGCACATCCAACGCCGCGGCGTCGGCGGCCACACGCACCTGGTAGCCGTGCAGCATCAGGCAGTCGGCAATGGCATCACGGATGCTGGCATCGTCATCGACAACGATGACCCGGGCGGGAGTGTTCATGCGGCCAGTATCGTGCAGGTGTGTATCAGCACGGTATCAACGCCGATGTTCAGGCGATACGCCGATGCGCGCCAATGGGCCTCCCCGTTCAACTCCGGAGACTTCCCGTGCGCCTCACCCTGTTGCCCCTGCTTGCCGCCGCCTTCCCCACGCTGGCCGCCGACACCCCCGAACATGTGCTGCCGATGTGGATGCAGGGCGGGCACCCGACGGTGGCGCTTTCGCTGGACGGCCGGGCCGAACCGCTGCGCTTCGTGGTCGACAGTGCGGCCGGCGCCACGCTGGTCGATGGGCGTGTGGTACGCCGTTACGGCCTGGTCGATGGCAAGGCCGAGGTTTCGATCGCCCAGGGTGCCAGTACCTCGGGCGCGCAGCTGCGGCGCACGCGCACCACCACCTGGCAGCTCGGCAGCTGGCAGCTGCAGGCCAGCGCATTGCAGGCCGATCTGGCGTCGCTGACCACGGGCGACGACCCCGCCATCGACGGCTTGGTCGGCAATGACCTGACCGCACGCTGGGACACCCGTTGGGACTTCGTTCGAGGTGAGCTGTCGCTGTCGAGAGCCGGCACCCTCCACTTCGACGATGACAGCTGCCAGGCCAATGCACTGCCGGACCGCGCCGAGGGCCTGCGCGATTTCGGATTCATCACCCTCACCTTCGGCGGAACGAACATCGCTGCCGTTGCCGTGGTCGATACCGGCGCTGCGCAGACCGTACTCAACGATGCCGCCGCGCGCGCCCTGGGATTGCGCACCGATGGCAGCGATCCGCGCGTGCGCGTACGCAGCAAGGGCACCGAAGGCCTGGGCGGAAAGCCGCACCCGACCTGGCTGTATACCCTGCCCGGCCTGCGTAGCGCCGGTTGGCAGCACCCGGCCATGGAGGTCAGGATCAGCGAGCTGCCGGTGTTCAAGGCCATCGGATTGGACAAGCGCCCCGCGCTGATCCTGGGCGCCGATGCCATGCGCGGTGGCCAGGTCGACATCAGCACAGGCGCGGCGCGGATCTGCCTGCGCCGCCCGACCGCCAGCTGAGGCCAGGCCATGACGCCGGCGACGGGCTGGCGTAGCATCGCGCCACGTCCTGCCAGGAGGTCCACGCATGCGCCGTGCTGCCCTGTTGTTGCTGACGCTGTTCCCGCTGGCCGTGCTGGCCGCACCACCCCCGGTACCCTCGCCGGCCCGCATCGATGCCGAAGCGCAGCGGCTGATGCGGGCCGCACAGGCGCGTGGCATGGCGCTGGCGGTGATCGATGGCGGCAAGGTGGTGCACGTGGCCGCCTATGGCGAACGCAATGCCGCAGGCGAGCCGCTGCGCACCGACACCGTGATGTACGCCGCCTCGCTGACCAAGATGGCGTTCGGTCATCTGGTCGCACAGCTGGCACAGGATGCGCGGATCGGGCTGGATGCCAGCATCGCCACAGCTCTGGACAAGCCGCTGCCGGACTACCCGCCCGAGCCGAAGAAGTACGCCGACTACAGCGTGCTGGCCGATGACCCGCGCTGGCGCCAGCTCACCCCGCGCCTGCTGCTCAACCACGCCAGTGGCTTTGCCAACTTCGGGTTCCTCGAACCGGACGGCCGGCTGAAGTTCCACTTCGATCCGGGCAGCCGCTATGGCTATTCCGGCGAAGGGTTGATCCTGCTGCAGTTCGTGATCGAACGCGGGCGGCTGGGCGAGGATGTGGGCGCGTTGATGCAGCAGCGGGTGTTCGACCGCTTCGGCATGACCCGCACCAGCATGATGTGGCGCGAGGATTTCGCCGGCAATCTGGCCGATGGCTGGACCGCGCAGGGCGCCGCCGAGCCGCACGATGAGCGCAGCCGCGTGCGCGCGGCCGGCTCGATGGATACCACCATCGGCGACATGGCCCGCTTCGCCGCCGGCTATGTGCGTGGCGACGGGCTGTCTGCATCGATGCGCAGGGAGCTGGTGCGGCCGCAGCTGCCGATCACCACTGCCAGCCAGTTCCCCACCCTGCAGCCGGAGCTGCCGCCTGCACAACGGCACCGGGACCTGGCGGCGGGGCTGGGCGTGGTGACCTTCCAGGGCCCGCAGGGTGCCGGCTTCTACAAGGGCGGCCACGATGATGCGGTGGGTAATACGCTGGTGTGCATCGAACAGGGCCAGCGCTGCGTGGTGATCCTGGGCAACGATGTACGTGCCGAGGCGGCGTTCCCGGCGTTGGTGCGCTTCGTGCTGGGTGAAACCGGCGCGCCCTGGGAATGGGAGTACGGGGCGAAGAAGCCGTTCGTGCGTTGACTGCATCGCCCACCACGCCCACAAAAAAACCCCGCCTTGCGGCGGGGTTCTTCATTGCTTCGGGAACCCGTGGACTTAGAAGTCCATGCCGCCCATGCCACCCATGCCGCCCATGCCACCGGCGCCACCCATGGCCGGCTCGTCCTTCTTCGGAGCTTCGGCAACCATGGCTTCGGTGGTGATCATCAGGCCCGCGATCGAGGCAGCGTTCTGCAGCGCCGAACGGGTCACCTTGGTCGGGTCCAGGATGCCGAACTGCAGCATGTCGCCGAACTCGCCGGTAGCGGCGTTGTAGCCGAAGCTGCCGGTGCCTTCCTTGACCTTGTTGATGATGACCGACGGTTCTTCACCGGCGTTGGCGACGATTTCGCGCAGCGGGGCTTCCATCGCACGCAGGGCGATCTGGATGCCGTGGTTCTGGTCTTCGTTGGCGCCCTTCAGGCCAGCCAGCGAGGTGACCGCACGCACCAGGGCAACGCCGCCGCCCGGGACCACGCCTTCTTCAACGGCTGCACGGGTAGCGTGCAGGGCGTCGTCGACGCGATCCTTCTTTTCCTTCATTTCGATTTCGGTCGAGGCACCGACCTTGATCACGGCAACGCCGCCGGCCAGCTTGGCAACGCGTTCCTGCAGCTTCTCGCGATCGTAATCGGAGGAGGTGTCCTGGATCTGGGTCTTGATCTGGCCGACGCGTGCGTCGACGGCAGCCTTGTCACCCACGCCATCGATGATGGTGGTGTTTTCCTTGGAAACCTGCACCTTCTTGGCGCGGCCGAGGTCCTTGATGGTGGCCTTTTCCAGCGACAGGCCCACTTCTTCGGAGATCACGGTACCGCCGGTCAGCACGGCCATGTCTTCCAGCATCGCCTTGCGACGGTCGCCGAAGCCCGGTGCCTTGACGGCCACGACCTTGACGATGCCACGGATGGTGTTGACCACCAGGGTCGCCAGCGCTTCGCCTTCGACTTCTTCGGCAACGATCAGCAGCGGCTTGCCGGCCTTGGCGACGCCTTCCAGCACCGGCAGCAGGTCACGGACGTTGGAGATCTTCTTGTCGTGCAGCAGGATGAACGGGTCATCCAGGTCAGCGGTCTGCGACTGCTGGTTGTTGATGAAGTACGGGGACAGGTAGCCGCGGTCGAACTGCATGCCCTTGACCACGTCCAGCTCGTTGTCCAGGCCCGAGCCTTCTTCAACGGTGATCACGCCTTCCTTGCCGACTTCCTTCATCGCGTCAGCGATGATCTGGCCGATCGACTCGTCCGAGTTGGCCGAGATGGTACCGACCTGGGCGATCGCCTTGTCGTCGGCGGTCGGCTTGGAGATGTTCTTCAGCTCGGCAACGGCGGCCACGACGGCCTTGTCGATACCACGCTTGAGGTCCATCGGGTTCATGCCGGCGGCAACAGCCTTGGCACCTTCGCGGATCAGGGCCTGGGCCAGCACGGTGGCGGTGGTGGTGCCGTCGCCGGCGTCGTCGTTGGTGCGCGAAGCAACTTCCTTCACCATCTGCGCGCCCATGTTCTCGAACTTGTCAGCCAGTTCGATTTCCTTGGCGACGGAGACGCCGTCCTTGGTGATGGTCGGAGCGCCGAAGCTCTTTTCCAGCACGACGTTGCGGCCCTTCGGGCCCAGGGTGGCCTTGACGGCATTGGCGAGAACGTTGACGCCGCGCACCATGCGCGAACGGGCGTCTTCACCGAAACGAATATCCTTGGCAGCCATTGCGATTACCTCGATGTTTGCGCCGGGCCGGGCCCGGCGACGAAAGGGGATGTCTTACAGGAAAGCAGGTCGCGCCGAGGCTCAGCCGATGACGGCGAGCACGTCGTCTTCGCGCAGGACCTTGTACTCGACGCCTTCGCTCTTGTACGAGCTGCCGGCGTACTGGCCGTAGATGACCTTGTCGCCAACCTTCAGCGACGGCGCGCGCACGCTGCCGTTGTCCAGCGGCTTGCCCGGGCCGACGGCCACGACTTCACCCTTGGTGGACTTTTCCTTGGCCGAATCCGGAATGACGATGCCACCGGCGGAGATTTCGTCGGCTTCGATCGGCTTGACCACAACGCGGTCGTGCAGCGGCTTGATGCTCATGAGAGACCTCTTAAGTTATTGATTGGTCTGAAAAAGTCTGGCGATGTTAGCACTCACCCCAGGTGACTGCCAGCATTGCTCGCGAAAAAGCCCGACGAATCGGGAGCAGGACAGAGATGGAGCTGCCCCAGGGCCTTTCAAGGCCGCCGCCGGAAAAAATTTCATCATCCCGGAGCCGGACACCCACGTCCGCGTGAAGACTGCGCGTCGCGTGCGCTGCGGCATCGCCACAGGGGAATCCTCGACATTTGGTGATCCGCGTCGCACTGTCAGATATCTGACGTTCATTTACGACAAAGTGTCACTGGATCGGCCTTAGGCTCGGCCGCGCATTCCCAATCACAAGGAGTAGTCGATGCGATTGCTGTCCCCGCTTGCCGCCGCCTGCCTGCTGGCGCTGGCCGCCGCGCCGGCCCAGGCCGAGGTCTTCATCAACGAACTGCACTACGACGACAGCACCCCGGCCGGTGACGTCGGCGAAGCGATCGAGGTCGTGGCCACCGCCGGCGAGGACCTGTCCGGCTACCGCCTGTACCTGTACAACGGCGCCAACGCCTCGGCCGCGGTGGTCTACGCCAACAACCCGGTGCCGGCCGGCACCGCCGCCGGCTGCGGCAGCGCCACCATCGCGGTGGTCAACTACCCGACCAACGGCCTCCAGAACGGCCCGAACGACGGCATCGCCCTGGTCGATGCCAGCGGCAAGGTGGTCCAGTTCCTCAGCTACGAGGGCGCCATCACCGCTTCCGGTGGCCCCGCTGCCGGGATGACCAGCCAGAACATCCCGGTGGCCGAGACCAACAGCACGGCGCCGGGCACCTCGCTGCAGCTGACCGGCAGCGGCAGCCAGTACGCGCACTTCACCTGGGCCGAGTCGGCCAGACAGACATTCGGCAGCTGCAACAACGGCCAGACCTTCAGCGGCGGTGGCACGCCGGGCCCGAACACGCCGCCGTCGGTGTCCACCACCACCCCGGCGCAGGGCAGCACCACCTTCCCGGCCGCCGCCGACCTGGAAGTGGTGTTCAGCGAGACGGTGAACCTGGCCAGCGGCGCCTTCGCGCTGAGCTGTGGCACCTCCGGCAGCGTGCCGCTGACCTTCCCGGCCAGCGGACGCAGCGTGAAGCTGTCCACCAACACCGCGCTGGTGGCCGGCGAGGCCTGCCGCTTCGACATCCGCGCCGCGCGCATCACCGACCTGCAGGGCGCGCACCCGGCCGCCGACAGCCGCATCGCCTTCACCGTGGCCAGCACCGGCGGCAATCCCGACCCGGGCAACCCGGGCGTGCCGGCCGGCTACTACTCGAAGGTGAACACCTCCAGCCCCAGCCAGCTGCGCTGCTCGCTGCATGCCACCATCAAGGGCCATACCGCATACCCGTACAGCGGCTCGGGTACCAGCACCTGGACCATCCTGGAGATCGCCGACGAGGATCCGAACAACAGCGGCAGGATCCTGGATGCGTACCGCAACCGCAGCTACGCAAAGGTGACCGATCGCGCCGGCAGCGGCAGTGGCCTGAAGTACAACCGCGAGCACACCTGGCCGAACTCGCTGGGCTTTGCCAGCACGACCGGTGACAAGGGCCTGCCGTATGCGCCCTACACCGACACCCACATGCTGTACCTGACCGATGCGCAGTGGAACGCCGACCGAGGCAACAAGCCGTTTGCCAAGTGCGACGCCAACTGCGGCGAGCGCGCCACCGAAGCCAACAACGGCCAGGGCGGCGGCAGCGGCGGCTACCCGGGCAATTCCAACTGGGTGCGCACGCCGGACGGCAACGCCGGCACCTTCGAGGTGTGGGGCAAGCGCAAGGGCGACATGGCGCGTGCGGTGATGTACATGGCGATCCGCTACGAGGGCGGCAAGGATGCGGCCACCGGCCAGTCCGAGCCGGACCTGGAACTGACCGACGACCGCAGCAAGATCGTCAAGACCAGCAGCTCGCCGGCCTACATGGGCCTGCTGTCGACGCTGATCGATTGGCACCTGTCCGACCCGCCGGATGATGCCGAGCGCTCGCGCAATGACGTGATCTACTCGTTCCAGGGCAACCGCAATCCGTTCATCGACCACCCCGAGTGGGCCACCCCGGCCCTGTTCACCTCGGCCAAGCCGGCCACCTGCCAGCTGGCCAACTGACCGCGCAACGCAGCGGTGCACTGCCGCCGCCGGGCCCTGGCCCGGCGGCGGCCCTATACTCGACGGCCATGTCGACCGTCGATCCCGTCCTGTTGCTGTTGACCACCTGCCCGGACCGGGCCAGTGCCGAGCGCATCGCGCACGCGCTGGTCGGCGAGCGCCTGGCTGCGTGCGTGACCCGCCTCGATGGCGCGCAGTCGACCTACCGCTGGCAGGGCGAGGTGACCACCGACAGCGAGCTGCAGCTGCTGGTGAAAACCACCGCGAGCCGCGTCGATGACGCGATTGCCCGGATCGTCGAACTGCATCCGTATGAACTCCCGGAGTGCATCGCGGTCGAAACCCGGGCCGGCCTGCCGGCGTATCTGGACTGGATCCGGGCACAGACCCGGGAGGACACTGATTGAAGACTCTGTTTGCGCGTGGCGCCGCCTTGTGCGCCCTGTTGTGGCTCTCGTTGCCGGCCTTCGCGCTGGATGAGAAGGACCTGCTGCCGGTGGACCAGGCGTTCGCGCTGACCGCCACCGCCCCCGAACGTGGCCAGCTGCAGCTGCAGTTCAAGATCGCGCCGGGCTATTACCTGTATCGCCACCGCACCAGCGTCAAGGCGGACCCTGCGTTCAACGCCGGCGCGCTGCAGATGCCCAAGGGCGACAGGCACCACGACGATTTCTTCGGCGAGGTTGAAACCTATCGCGAGCGCCTGCAGGCCACCCTGCCCGGCACACCCACCGATGCGGCCGGCACCATCAGCGTGGAAGTGCGCTACCAGGGTTGCGCCGATGCCGGCGTCTGCTACCCGCCGCAGAAGCGCGTGGTGCAGGTCACCCTGCCGGGCGGCGGTGCGCAGGCTGCGGCACCCGCGGCGCGTACCAGTGCCGGCAACCCGTTCAACAATCCGCTGGCCGGTGCCGGCAGCACGGGCGGCCTGCGCCTGCCGGGCGCGGCCAGCAACAGCCAGGCGCTGCCGCTGCCGTCGGAACAGGCCTTCGGCTTCGATGCCATCGCCAGCGACGGCAACACCCTGCTGCTGCGCTTCAGCCCGGCCCCGGGCTACTACCTGTATCGCGACCGCACTTCGCTGAAGCTGGAAGGCAGCGCCGGCGTGCTGGCCGACAAGCCGCGTTGGCCGGCCGCGCAGTCGCATCGCGATGAACATTTCGGCGATGTCTCGGTGTACTTCAACCAGGTGGAAGTGCCGCTGCCGCTGCGCCGCACTGTCAGCGAGGCGGTCGACAGCACCCTGGTGGTGACCTTCCAGGGCTGCCAGACCGATGGCATCTGCTACCCGCCGATGACGCGCCGGGTGAAGCTGTCGATTCCGGCCGGCAAGGCCAACGCCAGCGCCGGCCAGGCACCGCCGCGCAACGAGGTGATCAGCCCGCTGGCCGCTGGCAGTGGCGCCCCGCGCGAAGCGGCCAACGGCGCACCGCTGCGCCTGCTGCCGACCGTGCCCAACGACGGAGCTGCCCGCCCGGCCGCCGCAGGCGCTGAGGGCGCAGGCAATGAATTCGCCACCGATGCGCAGGGTGACAACGCGCTGCGCACGCGCCCGCCGGCGACCACCCCGAACCCGGACCGTTCATTCGTCTGGGTACTGTTGCTGGCGCTGGCCGGCGGCCTGGTGCTGAACCTGATGCCGTGCGTGCTGCCGATCCTGTCGCTGAAGGTGCTGAGCCTGGCGCAGAGTGGCGAAAGCCCGCAGCGCGCGCGCAGCCATGCGCTCTGGTACACGCTGGGCGTGCTGGTCGCGTTCGCGGTGATCGGCGCGCTGATGGTGGGCCTGCGCGCGATCGGCAACGCGGTCGGCATCGGCTTCCAGCTGCAGCATCCGGGCGTGGTGGCGGCGCTGGCCTACATCATGTTCGCGGTGGGCCTGAGCCTGTCCGGCGTGTTCACCCTGGGCGGCGGCATCGGCAACCTCGGCCAGTCGCTGGCCAGCCGCAGCGGTCCGGCCGGTGATTTCTTCACCGGTGCGCTGGCCTGCGTGGTCGGCAGCGCCTGCGTCGGCCCGTTCATGGGCGGTGCCATTGCCTACGCCTTCATTGCCCCGCCGTTGAAGGCGATGACCGTGTTCCTGTTCCTCGGCCTGGGCCTGGCCCTGCCGTTCCTGCTGATCGGCTTCGTGCCGGCACTGGCGCGCCGCCTGCCCAAGCCGGGCCCATGGATGGAAACGCTCAAGCACGTGCTGGCCTTCCCGATGTATGCCACCGCGCTGTGGTTGCTGTGGGTGCTGGGCAAGCAGCGTGGCGTGGACGGCATGGCGCTGGTGCTGGGTGGCCTGCTGCTGCTCGCCTTCGGCCTGTGGCTGTTCGAGCGCAACCGCTGGACCGGCTCGCGCGCGGTGACGCTGCTGGGCGTGCTGCTGGCCATCGGCGCACTGGTGCCTGCCTGGGGCGTGACCCAGCTGGCAGCGCCGACGCGTGCCGCACAGGCGGCCAGCGAGAACGTGGTCGAGTATTCGCCGCAGCTGCTGGACCGCCTGCGCGCCGACAACCGCGTGGTATTCGTCAACATGACCGCCGACTGGTGCGTGAGCTGCAAGGCCAATGAGCGCGCGGTGCTGTCGCGACCGGAGTTCAAGGATCTGCTCAAGCGCACCAACGCGGTGTACATGCGCGGCGACTACACCAACGTGGACCCGCAGATCACCTCGTTCCTGGAAGAGCACAAGGCGGTGGGCGTGCCGCTGTACGTGGTGTACGGCCCCGGCGCACCGCCGACCGTGCTGCCGACCCTGCTGACCCAGGCGGTGGTCGAGGAAGCGCTGCTGCGCACCGCACGATGAAGTGGCAACGGCCAGCGCTGCTGTGGACAGCGGTGCTGGCCGCCGGCCTGGGCCTGTGGGCCGGGCATCGACTGACGCCGGCGCCGGTGGCATCGGCTACATCACCGGCCGCTCCCGCCAAGCTTTCGCTGCAGGCGGGCGATCCGATGCCCGCGCTGTCGCTGCCCGACCTTGAAGGACGCGCACTGGATCTGCGCCGGCACTTCGCCGGCCGCCCGCTGCTGATCAACGTGTGGGCCAGCTGGTGCGCGCCCTGCGTGGAAGAAATGCCCGAACTGGCTCGTTTCGCCCACCTCCAGGGCAGCGACGGCGTGCAGGTGCTGGGCCTGGCGCTGGACACCCCGGACGACGTGCGTGGTTTCCTGCAGCGGGTTCCGGTGGACTACCCGATCGTGGTCGAGACCCCGGGCCCGCGCGATGCCAGCGTACAGCTGGGCAATGCGCAGGGCCTGCTGCCCTACAGCGTGCTGTTCGATGCGCAGGGGCGGATGGTCAAGGCGAAGCTGGGGCCGTTCGCCCACGGCGAGATCGACGGCTGGGTGAAGTGAGGGTTCGGCAGGGTTGCACCCTGCACCCGCGGTAGTGCCGGCCGCTGGCCGGCAACCTCAACAGCAAAAGCGGGCTTTTCGTGGGATGGCGGGGCGGTGTGGCTGTGCAGGACACGCCGTAAACCCGTCCATGGGGGCTCGATGGCGCCATCCATGGCGCCAACGGTCCTGCACAGCCACACCGCCCCACCTCCGACAGATTCCTGCTGCGTTGGGGATGAATCTCCATCGAAATCGAATATTTCGACAATTGAACGAAAAGCATCCACGCATGGCGTGGATCTACGGCAGGTCGCGAGAATCTGTCGAAGGCGGGGTGGGTCCGGTTGAGGGGGTGTCCGCGGCATGGATGCCGCGGCCAAGCCCCCAAGGGTGAGGGCGCTTTGCTTGCGAAGCACTGCTTCGCAAGCGCCCGAACGCACAGCCGCCAACGGCTGGGCCGGACCCCGGAGGGAGGTTTACGGCGACCCCCTCACCCGGACCCACCCCGCCAACCCACGGATAGCCCGCTTTTGCTTCTGAGGTTGCCGGCCAGCGGCCGGCACTACCGCGGGTGCCGGGCGCCGCCCGGCCGATAACCCCTGCTTGACCGCAACCGGGCCGCCACGGAGAATTCCGCGACTAATTCTCATTTGCTGTTGCGCAGGATGCGGGCGGCAGCCTTCCAGGCCCTCCTCCTTCGATGTTCAAGAACATCCTGTTCCAAGTGCACTGGCTGCTGGGCATCACCGCCGGTGCCATCCTGGCCGTGATGGGCCTCAGTGGTGCCGTGCTGTCCTTCGAGGACGAACTGCTGCGTGCGGCCAACCCCGGCTTTGCGGCCATCGCCGAACACCACGCCGACAGCCAGCTTCCGCTCGCGCTCAGCGAACTGGTGCCGCGGCTGCAGGCCGGCAGTGAACGCCCGCTGCAACGCCTGCGCGTCGACGCCACCGGGCAACGACCGTCGGTTGCGCGCTTTGCCGGCGGCAAGCAACACTGGGTGTATTTCGACCCGTACAGCGGCGAGCGCTTCAGTGCACTGCGCGGCCAGGCGTTCTTCGATTTCGTCGAAGACCTGCATCGCCATCTCGCGGCCGGCGAACGCGGCAAGTGGATCACCGGCAGCTGTGCGATCGCGCTGCTGTTCTTCACCCTGTCCGGGCTCTACCTGCGCTGGCCACGGCGCTGGTGGCACTGGCGCAGCTGGCTGGCGGTGGAGTGGAAACGCAGCGGCCGCGGTTTTCTGTGGAGCCTGCATTCGGTGGTCGGCACCTGGGTGCTTCTGATCTACCTGATGAGCGCGCTGACTGGCCTGTGGTGGTCATTCGACTGGTACCGCAGCGCGGCCAACAGCGTGTTGGGCGTCGCGCCGGCGGCCAAGCATACGGTGGCCATCGATGCCCCGCTGGACCTGAAACGCGTCGAAGCCACGCTGTATGCCTTGCCCGGCGTGCGCACCGGCTTCATCGACCTGCGCTTGCCGGAAAAACCGGGCCAGGCGCTCAACGTGCGGGTGATGGCCGGTGATCCAGCGCAGCGTGGTGGTCACCACGATCGCGCGCATGATCTGCTGCAGCTGGACCCGGCCAGCGGCGCGGTGCTCGATTCCCGCCCCTACGATCGCCAGGGCGCGGGCGGCCAGCTGGCCACCAGCGTGTTCGCGCTGCACTCGGGCAGCTACTTCGGCCTGCCCGGGCGCGTGGTGGTGATGCTCAGCAGCCTGGGCATGAGCCTGTTCTTCATCACCGGCTGGATGCTGTACCTGGATCGCCGCCGCAGCCAACGCGCGGCACGCGGGCTGCGCCAGTCGCTGCCGATGCCAGCCGCCACCGATGGCCATGGCGCGCCGTGGCTGGTGGTGCATGCCAGCCAGAGCGGCCTGGCCGAACAGCTCGCATGGCGTGCGGCCGCGCAGCTGCAGGCGGCCGGTAGCGCGGTGCAGGTGCTGCCGTTGTCGCGCATCGATGCCGCGAAGCTGCAGGCCACATCGCAGGCGCTGCTCGTGTTGAGCACCTTCGGCGACGGTGAACCGCCGGATGCGGCCCGACGCGCGGCACGCCTGTTGCTCGCGCAGGCACCGGACCTGTCGGGGCTGCAGTTCGGCCTGCTCGCGCTGGGGGATCGCCAGTATCCGCACTACTGCGGCTTCGGCCGCCAGGTCGATGGCTGGCTGACCGGCAACGGTGCACGTGCGCTGTTCGCGCGCATCGATGTCGATGCCGCCTCGGTGCCGGCCCTGCGCCAGTGGCAGCTGCAACTGGGTGCACTGACCGGCATCGCCACCGATGACAGTGTGCTGCCTCCGGCGACGCGGATGCACGATTGGCGCCTGCTCGGCCGCGACCGCCTCAACCCGGGCAGCATCGGCGGCGCGATCTGGCGTATCCGTCTTGCCGCACCGGCCGATGTGCAGTGGCAGGCCGGTGACATCCTGCATATCGCGCCCCGCCACAGCGCGCGGCATGCGGGTGCCGTGCTGAAGGCGCATGGACTGGATCCGCTGCAGCCGCTGCTGGTTGACGGCGCGCCACGCACGCTGCTGGCGCTGGCCAGCGAACGCGAGCTGCCGGAGGCCGATGCCGCGTTGCCCGTGCAGGATGCCTGCCTGTGGCTGTCCGGGCTGCCGATGCTGCCCGGCCGCGAGTACTCGATCGCCTCCGCCGCGAACGACGGCGAGGTGGAGCTGGTGGTCAGGCTGGTGCATGACGCCGCCGGTCGCGTCGGGCTGGGCTCGGGCTGGTTGTCGCTGCATGCGCCGATCGGCGCCAGCGTCGTGGCCCGCGTGCATCGCAATCCCGGTTTCCATCGGGTGCCTGCCGCGCCGATGGTGCTGGTCGGCAACGGCACCGGCATCGCCGGCCTGCGCAGCCTGCTGCGCGAGTCCGCGCATGCAGGCGAGCACGGGCACTGGCTGCTGTTTGGCGAGCGCCAGCGCGCGCACGACCTGCTGTTTGCCGACGAGATCGAGGCCTGGCAGGCGCAGGGCCATCTGGCGCGGGTGGACCTGGCGTTCTCGCGTGATGGCGGAGGTGGCTATGTGCAGGATCGCCTGCATGCAGCCGCCGATGTGCTGCGCGACTGGATGCAGCGTGGCGCGGTGATCCACGTCTGCGGCTCGCTGCAGGGCATGGCCGAAGGCGTGGACCAGGTGCTGCGCGCTGCACTGGGCGATGACGCGGTGGAAACGCTGCTGGAGAACGGGCGCTACCGCCGCGACGTGTACTGAGTCACAGGAGGAGTGCCGGCCGCTGGCCGGCAGGATCATGGACGTGCCGGCCAGCGGCCGGCACTACCGGGGCAGGATCAGGCCGCGGCGCGGGCCTGCCGCGCCGGCTTCAGGCGGAAGGCGCCCACCGCTTCGGCCAGGGCATGCACCTGCGCCTGCATCTGTGCAGTCGAGGCACCGGCCTCTTCCACCAGGCTGGCATTGCGCTGGGTACTGGCTTCCATCTGCACGATGGTCTGGTTCACCTGTGCGATGCCGGCATGCTGCTCCTGCGATGCGCTGCGGATGCCGGCCAGCAGGTCCGCCAGCTGCTGCACGCTGCCGACGATCTCGCCCATCGTGGTGCCGGCCTGCTCGGCCTGCTGGTTGCCCTGCCCGACACGCGCCACCGAATCCTCGATCAATCCCTTGATCTGCTTGGCCGCCTCGGCACTGCGCTGGGCCAGCAGGCGCACTTCCGCAGCCACCACCGCGAAGCTGCGGCCCTGTTCGCCGGCACGTGCCGCTTCCACCGCTGCGTTCAGTGCAAGGATGTTGGTCTGGAAGGCGATGCCATCGATCAGCTGGGTGATGTCACCGATCCGCCGCGAGGCTTCGCTGATGCCGTGCATGGTCGCCACCACCTGGCCCACGGCGTCGCCGCCGCGCTGGGCCACCGCTGCCGCACCCTTGACCAGCGCATCGGCGCGACCGGCTGCGTCGGCATTGCGGCCCACGGTGTCGGTCAGCTCATGCATCGACGCTGCGGTTTCTTCCAGGTTGGCCGCCTGCTGCTCGGTACGCTGCGACAGGTCGTGGTGGCCAGCGACGATCTCGCCAACGCCGGTATCCAGGCTGGAGGTGGCCTGCTGGATGCGGGTGACGATGCCGCCCAGCTGCGCGACGGTGGCGTTGGCATCGTCGCGCATGCGCGCGAACACGCCCTGCAGGTCGCCGTCCATGCGCACGCTGAGGTCGCCGCGTGCCAGCGCGGCCAACAGCGCCTGCAGGTCGCCGAGATTGGTTTCAAAGGTCGCCAGCAGGCGGTTGATGCTGGTCGACAGCGTGCGCACGAAGCCCTGCTTGCCGTCCAGTACGATGCGACCGTGCAGGTCACCGTGTGCGGCGGCGTCGACCAGTGCGGCCACTTCGGTTTCGAGCAGGGTTTCCAGTGCGCGGCTGCGCCATTCCACCGCCACACCGAGGAACTGTCCCTCGTCGGTGATGGGGTTGGCGATCAGCTGGTAGCGAACACCGTCGTGGCCGATCTCGCGTTCTTCGCGCTGGCGTACGCCGGCCAGGCTGGCCAGCGCCGGATGCAGGCGCACCGCATCGCTGCCCACGAGCGCGTCAACCTGCAGGTCCAGCTGCTGCAGCAACGCCGGGTTGGCGTAGGCCACCAGCCCTTCGGCATCGATCACCATCAGGCCGGTCTGTGCGCTGTCCAGCGCCTGGCGCACGCGGGTATTGCCACGCGCCACCGCGCGCTCGGTCTCGATGCGCGCACGCAGGCGCTGCTGCATGTCGACCAGGCGCTGGGCGAGTTGGCCGATCTCATCATTGGCGTTGTATACGCGCAGGGTGGTGTCCAGGCGGTCGTCGGCGATATCGCTGGCGAAGCGCAGGGTGTCCTGGATCGGCTGGCGCACCGCGCGCAGGACCAGCACCAGGCTGGTGATCAGCACGCCGGCGACCAGCAGCAGGGTCAGCGCGAACAGCACGCTCATGGTGCGCGTGCCGGCCTGCTGGCGCGCCTGCGCCTCGGCCAGCGCCGCCACCTGGGCCTGCTGGAAGGCGGCCAGCGCCGGCGCCACGCCGGCGGCGGTATCCAGCAGCGACTGTGCCTCCACATCCAAGCCGACGCGGGCGGCGGTGTAACCCAGCAAGGCGACCTGATAGGCCTCCATGCCGCTGCGCAGAGCATCCTGCACATCGGTGGACAGGCCGGCCAGCGCGAGGTCGAACGGCAGCTTCTCATCGCTGGCACGGTCAGCATGGGCAGAGTCACCGTCGAGCAGCAGCAATGCTTCCTGCCGGCGCATCTTCTGCAGGGACAGCGCCAGCAAGGGGCGCTGCAGCGCATCGACCTGCGCCTGCAGTGTGTCGGCGGCCTGCTGCAGCTGCGCGGCAAGGCCGGCATCACCCCGGCCCATCTCGTCGACCCGTTCGAACAGGGCCGCGACGCCTTGGGAGAACGCGTCCGCGGCTTCGGTCAGCACCTGCAGCGCCTTGCGCCGGCCGGCATCCATCGGTATCGCGCGCAGCGCCTGCAGGTCGGCCTGCAGTGCCTTCTGCGTGGCCAGCAACTGGTTGCGGTCAGCATCATCGAAACTGCGCGCATACTGGGTCTGCAGGCGCCGGGCTTCAGCCACGCGCGTGGCCAGGCTGGCGGCCAGGTCGCTGCCGCGCTGGTAGCTGGCCTGGTTGCGTGCGGCCTGTGCGCTGGCGTGGCCGGTCCAGGCGTAGACCGCGGCGATCGCCACCAGGCCCAGACCACAGACCCAGAGGGTTGCCTTGAGCTTGTTGGCTACGCTGAGCCGGTGCGGCTGCAGCCACAGCAGCAGGTTCGACGACAGCGCACCGGGTGACGCCGCGCGCAGGCGGGCCAGATGCGTGCGCAGGGACCGGAGGTGGGGAACGACGGCCGACATGACAGACTCCAGGCGGAAGGACGCACCTGTATCGGCATGGTTCCCGACAACTTTAGGATTGTTTTCGTGCCGCCCGGCTGCTCGCTGGCGGACGCGGCCTTTGTACCGGGCACAGGCGACGGGGGCATGACACCGGCGCTGCGCTTGACCTCAACCCCGGTTGGGGGCGCACAGTGGACGTCCCTCCCCTGCCCGGTGTCCGCATGACGACGCTCGATATCCCCCGCTACCTGCAGCGCCTGCAGCTGGATGCACCACCCCCGCTGACCCTGGCCGGCCTGACCCTTCTGCAGCAACGCCACAACGCGCTGCTGCCGTTCGAGACCCTCAGCTGCCTGCTGCGTGACGCGGTACTGATCGACCTGGACAGCGTGCAGCGCAAGTTGCTCGACGAGCGCCGGGGCGGTTACTGCTTCGAACTCAATGGCGGCCTGCTGGCATTGCTGCAGGCGCTGGGCTTCGATGCCCAGCCGCTGAGCGCGCGCGTGCTGTTGGCGGCACAGGATGGCGAGCTGACCGCACGGACCCATCTGCTGCTGCGCGTGCATGTAGAGGACGAGGACTGGCTGGTCGATGCCGGTTTCGGCAGCCTGACCCCGACCGTGCCACTGCGCCTGCACGACACCGCACCGCAGGCCACGCCACACGAGCGCTACCTGCTGCAGCGGCTGGGCGATGACGGCGATTTCGTGCTGTCAGCCGAATCCAGCGATGGCTGGCGCGCGATGTACCGCTTCGACCTGCAGGCGCCTGCGCCGATCGACAACGTGGTGGGCAACTGGTACGTGTGCACCCATCCCGACTCCAGTTTCCCGGGCCAGCTGCGCGCGTCGCTGACTGGGCCGGACTGGCGCCGCACCATCGGCAGTGGCAACTACACCGAGTACCGCCCGGGGCAAGCGCCGGACAAACGCCCGCTGCACGATGTCGGTGACGTGCGCGAGGTACTGCAGCAGCGCTTCGGCCTGCAGCTGCCGGACGACCCACGGCTGGACCCGGCGATCAATGACTGGCTGCAGCGCTCGCGCGCCGCAACACCGTAGCGTCGAGCTTGCTCGACGGAGGCGTCGGTAACGCCGTCAACAGCAGTCGAGCAAGCTCGACTCTACAGAAGCGAGAGCGACGGTGTTGGCCGGAGCGATGCCGACGGTATGTGCGCGTGTAGCGTCGAGCTTGCTCGACGGAGGCGTTGCTAGCGCCGTCAACAGCAGTCGAGCAAGCTCGACGCTACAGAACGGCCCGGGCCTGCAACGCGATGCGGTTGCCTTCGCTGTCGCGGATCTCGGCCACGCGCCAGTCGCCGGCGTCGGCCGGGCCGAAGCGCAGTTCGGCGCCGGCCTGCAGCGCACGGTCGAGGCTGGCCTCTAGATCATCGACACCGATATAGAGGCGCGCGCCCTGTTCGGAGGGCTGGTAGTCCGCCCCCTGCACCAGCGACATGCTGGCACCCGTCGCGTCATCCGAGAACGGCAGGTAGGCCATGTGGCAGTCATGCAGCAGGATCGGCTCGTCCACCACCACCTGCAGCCATTGCTGATAGAAGGCGATGGCACGGGCCAGGTCACTGGCGGGGATCTCGACATGCAGGATCGGGTTCACGGGTTTTCCTCGCGCGGCGCAGTCAGATGATGCGCAGGGTAATCGCCTTCAGTACCGCACGGGTACGATCGCGGGTGCCAAGCTTGTCGAGAATGGCGGAAACATAGTTCTTCACCGTGCCTTCGGCCAGGAACAGGCTGCGCGCGATCTCCTTGTTGCTGTAGCCGCCGGCCAGCAAGCGCAGAATCGCCACTTCGCGTTCGCCGAAGGTATCGCTGGGGGGCGCTTCGTCGTGAAAGCGGTAGCGCGCGCGCACCGGCTCGGTGCTGACCGGCATCAGCAGGGTCTCGCCGGCGGCGACGCGCTCGATCGCCTCACGCAGGTCGGCCGGCGCGGCGTCCTTCAGCAGGAAGCCCTGTGCACCAGCCTCGCTGGCACGCAGCAACAGGTCACTCTCATCGAAGGTGGTCAGCAGCAGCAGCGGCGTGGCATCGCCACGTGCGCGCAGCTGACGCAGCGCCTCGATCCCATCCAGACCGGGCATGCGGATGTCACTGAGCACCACGTCCACCGGCTGCGTGAGCAGCGCATCGAGTAGTGCCTGGCCGTCCTCGGCCTCCAGCACCACCTCCACCCCCAGACCCTGCAGCAGCGCACGCAGGCCGGCGCGGACCAGCGCCTGGTCGTCGGCCAGGGCAACACGGATCGCGGCGCCACTCATGCCGGCACCCATGCGGTCAGCAGCATGCCGCCCTGCGCGGTGCGCGCGAGTTCCAGCCGGCCATGCACCGTGGCCAGGCGCTCACGCATGCCGGCAATGCCGTTGCCTTCGCGGATGCGTTCGGCACGCTGGCCGTCATCATGGATATCAATACGCAACCGGGAATCCTCTTCGTTGATCGTCAGCCATACGGTGCCTGCGTTGCCATGCCGGGCGGCATTGGTCAGCGCTTCCTGCACCAGCCGCAGCACAGTCTCGGCCATCAGCGGATCGGTCACGCGCACGCCCTCGCCGATCCGCAGTTGCAGCTTCGGCCGTGGGAAGGGTGCGGCCAGCGCGTGCAGTGCGGTGGCCAGGTCGAGGCCGCGATCATCGCGCATCGATTGCACCACCTGGCGGATGTCAGCCAGCAGTTCGCCCGACAACTGCTCGGCCAGCACCAGGCCGTCGCGCCCGGCCAGCGCAGGATCAGCCGCCAGCGCGCGCAGGTTCAACCGCATCGCGGTGAGCTTGTGGCCCGCCACATCATGCAGTTCGCGCGCCAGGCGCAGGCGCTCGGCATCGCGGGCGCTGTCGGCCAGCAATGCGCGCGTGGCCAGAAGATCCGCGTTGACCCGGGCCAGGTCATCGCGGGCCAGGGCCGTGCTGCGTGCGTAGTGTGCGGTCAGTGCGGCGAACGCCTGGAAGCCGCCGTACAGCAGCACCACCAGCAGCGGCTGGCTGAAGCCACTGTGGCGCAGCACCGCATACATCGCCAGGTTGGCCAGCAGCGCGACACCCAGCACGAAGCGCGGCGGCCAGTGCTCGGCCAACTGCGCGACCAGCACCACCAGCAGCACGGGGGCGGTGCCGGTGCGCGGCTGCAACGCGACCAAGGCGACCGCCAGCAGCGCCTGCAACACGGCAGCGACCGCGCGCACACGCGACGGCATCGACGCCCAGCCGTGCAGCACGAACAGCAACAGGAACCCAGCAAGCAACAGCAGGCTGGGGGCGGCCTCGCCGCGCTGCACCGCGAATGACAGGCCGACCGCCAGCACGGTCACCAGACCGGCAAGGCTGAGCGGACGCAACAGGTGGCGGAGCAGGCTGGGCATGGCCAGATGCTGACGGCCGCGCCTGCCGTCGGCAATGGGTCCAGCGCAGAAAGTGACTTCTGGCACGTCGAATCGATGACCACTGGCCCTGAAACCAGCCCCACGCCCCGCGCAGACTGGCCCCACTCCACAACACACCGCCCACTTCCGGAGCCACTGCCATGATCCGTACCGCCCTGCTCAGCACCGTCCTGACCGCCCTGGCCCTGGCCGGCGGCGCCCACGCCGCCGATCTGGCCGTGACCGTACACGATGTCCGCGTGCAGACCGGTACGCTGCGCGTTGCCCTGGTCGACAACGCCACCGCCTGGGACGGCAAGGCTGCGCCCATGCAGGCGCAGCAGGCCAGGCCCAGTGGCGACAGTGCCCACTTCGTATTCAAGAACGTGCCCGCAGGCAGCTACGCGGTGCTGCTCACCCACGACGAGAACGACAACGGCAAACTCGACACCAACCTGGTCGGCATGCCGGTGGAAGGCTATGGCTTCAGCAACAACCCGCAGGTGATGCGCAAGCCGACCTTCGACGAAGCGCGCGTCGACGTGCCGGCCGCCGGTGCCGCCATCGACATCACCCTGCGCTGATTCCTGCATCCAGACCCGAGGCCATCATGGACCGTCGCCGCTTCCTTCGTACCCTGCTCAGCAGCAGTGCCTGCCTGGCGCTTGGCGCCACCGCCCTGCGCAGCGCCCCCGCCTTCGCCGGCGACCCCGCGCACTTCGCGCAGGGCCTGCAGGAGCACCCGTGGCTGCTCGGCTGGCGCAGCGTCAGCAGCGAAAGCCTCGGCCCGGCCACCGTGCAGCTGCAGGGCCGGCTGCCGGCCGGGCTGGCCGGTACGCTGTACCGCAACGGCCCGGCCTGGACCGAGCGCGATGGCTTCCGCTATGACCACTGGTTCGACGGCGACGGCATGGTGCATGGCTGGCGCTTCAACGGCGATGGCAGCCTGACCCACCACGGGCGCATGGTGGCCACACCGAAGTTCAGCCGTGAACAGAAGGCCGGCCGCTTCCAGTACCCGGCGGCGGGCACCAGCGTCCCCGGTGCACTGGCGGTGCGCAACAACGACGATGCCAACGTCGCCAACACCTCGGTGACGATGATCAACGGCCGCCTGTTCGCGCTGTGCGAATCCGGCTCGGCGTTCGAGGTGGACCCCGATTCACTGCAGACCCTTGGGCCCGTCACCTGGCGCCCGGACCTGGCCGCGCTGCCATTCTCCGCCCATCCCCTGCCCGACCGCGACGGCAGCGTGTGGAACTTCGGCTCGATCAGCCTGATGGGCGGCCACGGCCTGTTGGTCTGGCACATCGGCAAGGACGGTCAGCTGCGCAGCGCCAACGTGATCGAAACGCCGGAGCACGGCTACCTGCATGCCTTCGCCATGACCGAACAGCATCTCGTTTTCGTGCTGATGCCGTTCGACTTCACCGGCACCGGCGGCAGCTTCTTCGAACGCATGCAGTTCGCACCGCAGCGCGCGGCGCGCATCGCGGTAGTCGCCAAGGATGCACCGGACAAGGCGCAATGGTTCGAGGCGCCGTTCGCGGCGATCTACCACTTCGGCGATGCGTTCACCCGCGACGGCGGCATCGTGCTGCGCGCCGTGCGCCACGACGACATCAACGAAGCGCGCTCACCGATGAAGGAAGCAATGGCCGGCGATGGGGCACATGCGGCCAATAGTGGTGCCAGCCTGGTCGAGCTGCACCTGGACCTGCGCCGTGGCCAGGCGCGCTGGGAGTCGCTGGGCATCAGCGCGGTGGAGTTTCCGCTGTTCGATCCGCGCTCGGCCAACACCCGTGGTGCGCGGCTTTACGCGCCCACCATCGATGGTCCGGCCAACGCGCCCTACTTCAACGCCGTGGCTGCATTCGACATCGAGCGGGGCCGCCGCCAGTTGTGGCACTACGGGCCGGACATCATGGCCGAGGAACACGTATTCGTTCCGCGCCCGGGCAGCCGCAACGCCGACGACGGCTGGCTGATCGGCACCCTGCTCGATCCGGTGAACACGCGCAGTGGCCTGGCCGTACTCGATGCGCGTCACCTGGACGATGGCCCGATTGCACAGGCCTGGCTGCCCTACGCGGTGCCGCTGGGCTTCCACGGCACGTTCGCCGCGCGCGGCTGAGTGCACGCCGCGCGGACACCGGCGCAGGCATGCTGGGGTTCCCCTTCCTACGGAGCCCGGCATGTCCCTGGCAGACCATCGAAGCGCGCTGGCACCGCAGGGATTCCTGCGCGTGGCGATCAACCTGGGCAATCCGGTGCTGGCACAGGGAGACGCGCGTTCGCCGCGTGGCCCCACGCTGGAACTGGCCACCGCATTGGCGCAACGGATGGGGGTGCAGGCCCGCTTCACCTGTCACGACGCAGCAGCCTCGGTGGTTGCTGCGGCCAACCAGGACGAATGGGACCTGGCCTTCCTGGCGATTGATCCGGCGCGGGCGGACCGCATCGCCTTCAGCGCGCCGTATGTGGAGATCGAAGGCACCTACCTGGTGCGTGCGGACAGCCCGGCGCATCGGGTGGCCGACCTGGACCACGATGGCCTGCGCATCGCGGTGGGCCGCGGCGCTGCCTACGACCTGTTCCTCAGTCGCGAGCTGCGCCACGCCACGATCGAACGCGCCGGCACGTCTGCGGCCGCCATTGACCTGTTCGACCAGCAGCACCTGGATGCTGCCGCCGGCGTGCGCCAGCCACTGGAAACCTGGGCGCGGTCGCATCCCGGCCACCGCGTGCTGGCCGATCGCTTCACCGTGATCCAGCAGGCGGTGGCGGCGCCAGCCTCGCGCCCGGCCGATGCGTTGCAGGCGCTCCTCAACGAGGTGGAAGTGATCAAAGCCGGGCCGCTGCTGGTTGAAGCGTTGGCGCGCGCCGGGCATGCGGTCACGCTGGTGCGGTGATTGTAGAGTCGAGCTTGCTCGACTGCCTGTGCGCGAAGACAGTCGAGCAAGCTCGACTCTACAGCTGCGGGTTCAAGCACGGCTCGACGCCACAGATGCGGTGGTCGAGCGAGCTCGACGTTACAGATGTGCGTCTGCCATGTGCCGCACGTGTTCGGCGGCCTGCGCGTGCAGCCAGTCGCGGAAGGCGAGGAAGCCGCGATGGCTGGCCGAGCGTTGCGGGTACACCAGCCAATGCGGCCACGCCGTCTTCAGGCGCTGGCTGGACAGCGCCACCAGCTGGCCGGATTCCAGCAACAGGCGCGCCCGCGTCACCCGTCCCAGCGCCACGCCCACCCCGTCCAGCGCCGCACGGTGGTGGGCCTCCGAATCATCCAGTACCGCCACGAAGCGCGGCGGCGGGCTTTGCCCGCTCAACGCGAACCACGCGCCCCACGCGCCATCGGGATCACCGAGCAGCGGCCACTGGGTCAGCGGCACGCGGTCGATTCCGCCCATGCGCTCGATCAGCGCAGGGCTGGCCATCGGCAGCAGCCACTCGTCGAACAGCGGTTCCACCACCAGCCCCGGCCAGTGCCCGGTGCCCAGCCGCAGCGCGGCGTCGAACTGCCGCTGCCGCTCGAAGTCGACCAGCCGTTCACTCGACTGCAGGTTGATCTCGATCTGCGGGTGCGCAGCCACGAAGTGGCCCAGGCGTGGCACCAGCCAGGCCGAGGCCATCGATGGCACCGCGCTGATCGTCAGCACGTGCTCGGCGCGCGCCGCATAGGGCTGGAAGGCCTCGTTGATCGCGTCCAGATGCGGGCCGACCTGCTCCAGCAGGCGCTGCCCTTCCAGCGTAAGGGTGACACCTCGTGCCTGGCGGATCAGCAGCGGCTGGCCGAGGCGCTCTTCCAGCTGGCGCATCTGATGGCTGAGTGCGCTGACCGTCAGGTTCATCGATGCCGCCGCACGCGACAGGTTGCCGAGCCGGGCGGCAGCCACGAAACCCTGCAGTGCATGGAGGGGCGGTCGGGACATCAGGCTTGAATTCCTCTCAAGGCGCGCTTGCGGAAATGTCGCTTTTTGCACGTCCATGCTGCCCGTATCGTGCAATCCACTCAAGTGGAGGCACGCTCATGAACATCTTCAGCAGCCTGTTGTTCCTGCACGGTCACGTGGCCAACGCCGAGCTGGCCCGGCGGCTGGCCAGCCCGGTCCCGCCGCCCAGCAGCACTCCCGCTGTTGCCGGCCGCTGGCCGGCAACCTCGCCAACCGGGCAGCCCGCAGCTGCCGGCCGCTGCCCGGCACGCCCCTAACGCTGCAGCGCCTCCTGCACCGCGGCCGCCACATCGGTGTTGTCGATGTAGCGGCCGTCGTTCCAGCGCACATGCTGGCGATAGCCGTCATCGACGCCACGCACGCGTTTTGCAAGCAGCTCCGCGCCCGCGCCCTTGGCCCACAGCGGCACCAGCGCATTGGAGTGGTTGCCGGTGGGGCGGAAGCTCATCCCCGGCATGCGACCGCGGCCGTTGTTGCGCACCGGCTGGAAGGCGACGTCCTGTGCATCGGGGCCCATCGGCATGCTGTTGTCGTGATCGGTGGTGACGATCAGCAGGTTGCGCTCCCAACCACCGTTGCGTTCAATCCAGTCCACCACCGCCGCCACCGCATCGTTGAACTCCGCGGTTTCCTCGATCAGGCGGCCGTACTGCGGCTGGTCGCTGCATTGGCCGTAGTGCCATTCGGTGCCGCAGGCACTGGTGTGCGCGGCCCAGTCGGTGGCGCCGCCTTCCACCATCAGGAACAGGCCCTCCGAAGAGCGCTGCTGCAGGAACCGCAGTGCACCGCGGGTCATGGTCGCAAGATCCGGCACGCTGTCGATCTTCCTTACGCCCGAGGGCATGGACGCATCCTTGCCCAGCACCTGCAGCTGGCGAGCCTGCTGCAGCGTGTTGGCCACGCGTGGCACGCCGATCAGCGGCCGGTCGGCCTGCAGCTGGCCCTGCGCCAGCGCGGCGAATTCCTCCTTGCCGCGGATCAGGCGCCACGGCCCCGACGGGTTGCCGCCAATGGTTCGACCCTCTTCCAGCTGCTGCCAATCCTGCTGCGACACCCACTCCCACGGAGTCGCGCAGCCTTCGGCCTGCGCTGCATCCGTGTTCGGCCCACAGGCCAGGCCATCAACGCTGTAGCCGGGGCCACCGGTGCCCATCACCAGGTCCATGTGGCCCTGTGCCAGCATCTGGTGGGCGATGGCGTGGTAGTCGTTGCGCGATGCGTTCTGCGCCGCGAACGCTGCCGGCGTGGCGTGCGCGAACGGCACCGAGGTCACCACACCGGTCGCCATGCCCAGGCGCTTGGCGCGCAGCGTATTGAACTCGACCGGATTGCCATCGTTGTTGTAGTTGATGGCGTTGTTGTAGGTCTTGATGCCCGAGGACAACGCGGTGCCCGCGGCCGCACTGTCGGTCGCCACCGCCGCCAGGTACTGGTAGCCCACGAACGGCAGGTCCGGCGCTGGCACCGGTTCGGTATCCCAGGCCTTGCCCGCGTCGTAGCCGAGGGTCTGTGCGTTGTCGCCGGTCGGCTGGCTGCTGGAATTCAACGGGAACGTGGTCACCGCCAGGCGCTGCGGGAAATCCGCATAGGGGGCACCTTCACGGCTGCCGTACTGCCAGTAGGCGGCGCCATCCCAGGTACCCCAACCGGCGCCGTCGTTGATCATCACGATCACGTTGTGCGGGCGCGCTTCAGCGGAAGGCACAGCCTCGGCGCGCAGGTTGGGCTGGCAGCCCGCCAGCGCTGCCAGCGCGATCAGCAACGAGGAATGGAGCCAGCGGCGTGGCGCGTGTGCAGTCATCGGATATCCCGTCGGGCCAGCGGCGGCCCACAATGACGATACGTTATATCGTTTCAATGTTGCAGCTTCATGCAGCCGCCGCGCACTATCCTGCGGCTCTCCATTGCCACCGCATCATCCATGTCCCTCCCCGTTCCAGAGCGCGCGCCGCTGTCCTCGATCACCCTGGATGCGGCCACCTTCGCGGTGATCCACCAGCACAACGCTGAAACCGCGCGGCAACCGGCATCACTGACCAAGCTGATGACCGCCTACGCCGCGTATGCATGCGTCGAAGAAGGCGGGCGCGCATGGGACGAAGCGGTCACTATTGCCAGCGACGATGTGCATGCGGTGGCCGATGACGAAACGCGCATGGGCCTGGTGCCTGGCGAAAAAATTGCTCTGGCACGCCTGCTGGAAGGCTTGATGATCGTCTCCGGCAACGACGCTGCATTGGCGATCGCGCGCCATCTGGACGGATCGCAGGCCGCATTCCTCGATCGCATGAACCGGCATGCGCGCCAGCTTGGCCTGCGCAGCACCTGGTTTGCCAGCGTCTCCGGCATCACCACCCCGCACCATGCCTCCAGCGCGCGCGACATGGCAGTGCTGGCCGCCTGCCTGCTGAACGATCATCCGCAGATTCTGGCAATCACCGCACAGCGCGCGTTCGCGCATGGCCGCTTCAGCCGCAACAACCAGAACGCCCTGCTTGGCGAGCACGGCGTGGATGGATTGAAGACCGGCTACACCCGGGCCGCAGGCTTCTGCCTGGCCGCCACCGCATGCCGCACGGTGCCCGGGCGGGCGCAGCCGGTGCGGCTGATTACCGTGGTACTGGGTTCTGAAAGCCGCGACGCGCGCGACGCGCTGGTGCGCGCACAGCTGGACGCAGGGTTCGCCGCGCTGGCCGGCACCAAGGCCGACGCCTGAGCTGCCGCACGGCTCAGCGCCGCTTGACGGTCGCCACGATCAGCCGCTGCAGTTCTGCCTCGGCCCCGGCCTTGTCCAGCGCGCCGGCAACCACGCCCTCTGAAAGGGCCTCAGCCGCGCCGAGGATGGCCCATCGCCCCGCCAGGGGCACGGCCCCCTCAGCGGCGAACGGGCCCAGCCAGACCTGGCAGTTGTCGATGAAATCCTGCTGGTAGCGCCGGCGCACCTCGTGCAGCTCCGGCGCGCCGACCAGCGCGGCGAGGATGCCCTGCACTTCACTGCCCTGGCTGAGGATGCAGTCGATGTAGCCGGAGGCGATGGCCGCCGCACGATCGGCCAGCTGCGCCCTGGCGCGGCCGATGCGCTCGTGGAAGACCACGGTCTGCCGCCCGTCATAGTCGTCGTAGAGCGCCGCCAGCAGTCCATTGCGGGTCACGAAGTGATCGTAGGCCACCGGCTTGGTCACGCCCGCCGCCTCGGCCAGGCGTCCCAGCGTCAGTGCATCGGTGCCTTCCTCGCCGACCAGCGCCCAGGCCACGTCCAGCAACTGGCGGGCGCGTTGCCCGCGGGTCAGTCGGCGGCGTGTGGGAGCGGGCGTGGCAGGCATCGGCAGGGCACGGCAATCAGCGCATCGGAGTACCGATTTTACGGCCGATCTCCGCTGCCGACTGCAGATGCGCCCCGGCTGCGCCGGAATCGGCATCCAGCAGCAGTTCGGATGACAGCACGCGCGCACCGCAGTAGTCGAAGATGCCCATGTCGATCTGGGTTTTCATCGCCGCCCCATAGCCGCGCCGCTCGATCATCTCCGCGCCGGCGCCGCCCACCCCGACCAGGTGCACGCGCAACCGCTGCAGCTTCTTCTGCACCTTGCCGTCGGCGCCCTCCTGGTAGGCCCAGCCCTGGGTGAACACACGGTCGATCCAACCCTTCAGCAGCGCGGGGAAAGACCACCAGTACAGCGGGTAGACCAGTACCAGCGTGTCGGCCGCATCCAGCCGCGCCTGCTCGGCGGCGACATCGGCCGGCGCAGCGCCGGTGCCGCGGAACAGCGCCTGGTCCTGCAGGCTGAAGCGCGGATCGAAGCCCTCGGCCATCAGATCGGCGTGGGCCACGCTGTTGCCGGCATCGGCTGCGCCGATGGCCTCGCCGATGCGCCCGGCGATGGCGTGGGTCAACGAGGAAGGATCAGGATGGGCGATGACAATGAGGCTGTGCATGGGGCGATCTCTGGAATTCACTACCTACCAATGGTAAGTAATGAATGGCCTCGCACCAGCCCCATTGATGGGACGCTGTTTCCGCATCCACCGTATAGTGCGGCGCTCGCCCGTGAGATGCCCGCCGATGCACCGACACCTGCTTGCCCCGCTGCTGGCCCTGCTGATGACGATGGCCGTTCCATCCGCCGTGGCCGGTGAACTCGGTCCGGAAGATTCCGCCGCCCTGCGCAGGGAGGTGCAGGCGATGATGGACGCCTTCGCCCGCGGCGATACCGACCTGATCATCGCGCGTACACATCCCAGCCTGAAGCTGGCTGCCGGTGGCGATGAGGCCTATGCGCGGATGACGCGCGACACCGTAAAGCAACTGCACAAGGCGGGCGTCACCATCGTCAGCGACGAGGCGGGCGTGCCTGGGCGCACCTACGCCGCCGGCGACGAGGAAGTCTGCTTCGTGCCACGCCAATCACTGCTGCGCGTGCGCGACGCGCCGATGCGCAGCACCTCGTTCATGGTCGCCGTACGCCGGGTGGGCACGACGCAGTGGAGCTATCTGGACGGTGCCGCGCTGCTGGACAACCCCGCGCTGCTGCGGCAGCTGCTGCCGGCGCTGGAACCGGGGGTGGTAGTGCCGAAGGGCGGGATGGAAGCGCTGTAGTCGCTGGCGCATCCCTCCAGGCACGGTGTGGATCCACGGACCGCCCTGCAGAACCGGGCCCACTCCGGATTTCCGTCAACGGAACAGCGCGTTCAACGCCGCGCCCGAGGCCGCCTGCTGCAGGCCATCGAAGCAGCCGTCCTGCACGATCGGTTGGGGCGCCTGCATCAAGCCGCCCCACGCCGCGCGGGCCAGTGCGCCACCGAGGCTGACCCGGCGCACGCCGAGTGCGGCGATGTCCCGCAGGCGCATGGGCGTCGGTCCACCCACCAGCAGGTTCACCGGCTTCGATCCTGCCGCGGCCACCACCGCGCTGATCTGCTCACGCGTGCTGATGCCCGGCGCGTACAGCACGTCGGCACCGGCCTCGGCATAGGCGCGCAGGCGCTGCAGAGTGTCCTGCAGGTCCGGCACCCCCACGAAGAAGTTCTCTGCACGGCCTACCAGCAGCACATCGCCGCCCGCATGGTCGATCGCCACACGGGCCGCACGCAGGCGCTCGACCGCCTGTTCGATCGGGCGCAGCGGTGCATCGGCCACACCGCTGGCATCCTCGATCGACAATGCCGCGACGCCGGTATCGATCGCCGCTGCCACCGCCTCTCCCACCTCCGTTGGCGTGGCACCGAAGCCATCACCGAAGTCGGCGTTCACCGGCAGTGGCGTCGCCCCCACCATCAGGCGCAGATGCTCCAGCGTGGCCTGCAGCGAAACCGCACCATCCGGCCGCCCCTCGCTCCAGGCACAGCCGGCACTGGTGGTCGCCAGGGCCAGGAATCCCTGCCGCTGCAGGTAGCGCGCACTGCCCACGTCCCACGGATTGGGCAGCACGAAGCAGCCCTGCGCATGCAGTTGGCGGAAGGCCGCGCGCCTGCGCGGGATGTCGGCGTCGATCGAGGTCATGGCGGGCTCCGGTACGGTACAGCGGCACCCTAGCCCGGCCATCGCCTGCGCTCAATGGCGGCATGCGCAGGCGCATGAGGTGATGCCGCCTGCTTATTGGACGCGGCCGAGGGCAGTGCCGGAGCGTGCTTGCCTGCCCTCATGCTGCCACGGAGCCGTTCATGCACCCCGACCTGGATTCCCCCGCTGACACCCACATCGACGCAGGCGACGATGACGCGCAGTGGGCCGATCTGCTCTCACCCACCCGCCGGCGCCTGATCGCTTCGGCCGGGCTGGCCGCCGGCGGCCTGGCCAGCGCATCGACGGCAGCGGCAGCCACGCGCGACGACCGTGCCGTGAACACCACCGAGCCCGGGCAGCCCGGCTTTCGCGCCATCGTCCCGCCGGCGGCGAAGGGCAGCAGCCCGTGGGGCCAGGCGACGGCCAGCGAGCCCACCCCGCGACCGGCCAGCGTGCGTCCCGGCGAGGCCACGCTGCCCGCCACCCCACGCGCGTACACCGACATCAAGAGCTATCACGCGCACATCTACTTCGATGAGGACAGCTTCGCCAAGGCGGCCCTGCTGCGCCGCTGGGCCGCCGAACGCTTCCCGGTGGAGCTGGGCAACTGGAACCTGGAACCGCGCGGGCCGCACGTCACGCCTTCGTTCTATTTCGGCTTCACCAACGACCTGCTGCCGGTGCTGGTGCCCTGGCTGCAGCTCAACAGCCTGGGCCTGACCATCCTGATCCACCCCAATACCGGCGACGGCCGCGCCGACCATCTGCATTACGCACTGTGGGTGAACCGCGCGCAGCCGGTGAATGCCTACAACTGGCCGGCACCGAAGCCCGGCGAACGGGAGCCGCTGGAGGAAGTCTTCCCGAACGTGGTGCCGGTGGTGCCGCTGGAGACCTGAGCGGGTGCGTGGCGGGGGCGGTGGGTGGCGTGCAGCGCACCTTGGGCTGCCCCTCGGTGGGTGCGTAGCTTGCTGCGCACCGAACTTCCTTCATCCACGCATGGCGTGGATCTACCGCATCACGGCCCGTTGCGGCGTCGGTCATCGCCCGGCCTTGCCGGCATCGTCGGCCTACGTGCCAGCATCCCCGGCCAGCACCACGTTCAGCGCGCCTTGATCCGGCTCCCGCCGTACAGCCGCAAGCACTCCGGCGAATTTCAAACAATCGATTGAAACACGGCAAACTTCGCCGAACTGGACAGCATCCGCCGCTTCCGCCAGACTGCCGCCCTTTCCCGTCTTCCGGATCCCATGGCGAAGCTGCTGGTCCTGCACGGCCCCAACCTCAACCTGCTCGGCACCCGCGAGCCGGAGGTCTACGGCCACACCACGCTGGCCGACATCGACCAGGCGCTGGCCGCGCAGGCGTCCGCCGCCGGGCACGCCGTGGAAAGCCTTCAGTCCAATGCCGAGCATGTACTGGTGGACCGCGTGCAGGCCGCGCGCAACGACGGAACCGCTTTCATCCTGATCAACCCGGCCGCCTTCACCCACACCTCGGTCGCCCTGCGCGATGCGCTGGCGGCGGTGGCCGTGCCGTTCATCGAGATCCACCTGTCCAACCCGCATACCCGCGAGCCGTTCCGCCAGCACAGCTACTTCAGTGACAAGGCGGTGGGCGTGGTGTGCGGCTTCGGTGCCGACAGCTACCGCTACGCGATGGACGCGGCGCTGCTGCGCGTATCCGCCACCTGATTGTCGACCCGGGCGCCACCGGCGCTCTCCTCACCTAGATAGAAACCAAAGAGGCCCTCATGGATCTGCGCAAAATCAAGAAGCTGATCGACCTGCTGGAAGAGTCGAACCTGGCTGAAATCGAAATCAAGGAAGGCGAAGAGTCGGTGCGCCTGTCGCGTGCCCCGGTGGCCGGCTATGCCGCCCCGATGCCGGCACCGGTGTATGCCGCGCCGGCCGCCCCGGCTGCGCAGGCGATGCCGATGCAGTCGCCGACCGAAGCCTCCACCGGCGGCACTGCCAAGCCGGGCCCGGCGCTGCCGGAAGGCCACGTGCTGCGCTCGCCGATGGTCGGCACCTTCTACGCCTCGTCCGCCCCGGACAAGCCGGCCTTCGTCAGCGTTGGCCAGCAGGTCAAGGAAGGCGAGACCCTGGCGATCATCGAAGCGATGAAGATGTTCAACCCGATCGAAGCCGACAAGTCCGGCACCATCGTCGCCATCCTCGGCGAGAACGGCCAGCCGGTGGAGTTCGACCAGCCGCTGTTCGTGATCGGCTGAGGGGCACGCCATGCTCGACAAAGTCGTCATTGCCAACCGAGGGGAGATCGCGCTGCGCATCCTGCGCGCGTGCCATACCCTGGGCATCCGCACGGTGGCCGTGCATTCCACGGTCGACCGCAACCTCAAGCACGTGGCCATGGCCGACGAGTCGGTCTGCATCGGCCCGGCGCCGTCGCCGCAGAGCTACCTCAACATCCCGGCGCTGATCGCCGCCGCTGAAGTCACCGACGCCCAGGCCATCCACCCGGGCTACGGCTTCCTGTCGGAGAACGCCGACTTCGCCGAGCGCGTGGAGGAGTCCGGCTTCATCTTCATCGGCCCCAAGGCCGACACCATCCGCATGATGGGTGACAAGGTCGAAGCCATCCGCGCGATGAAGTCGGCCGGCGTGCCCTGCGTGCCGGGTTCGGGCGGTCCGCTGGGCGAAGACATCGTCGCCAACACCAAGATCGCCCGTGAGATCGGCTATCCGGTCATCATCAAGGCGGCTGGCGGCGGCGGTGGCCGTGGCATGCGCGTGGTGCACGCCGAAGCGTCGCTGAAGACCTCGATCGAAACCACCAAGAGCGAGGCCAAGGCCGCGTTCGGCAATGGCGAGGTCTACATGGAGAAGTTCCTGGAGAATCCGCGCCACGTGGAGATCCAGGTGCTGGCCGACGGCCAGGGCAACGCCATCCATCTGGGTGAGCGCGACTGCTCGATGCAGCGCCGCCACCAGAAGGTGGTGGAAGAAGCACCGGCACCGGGCATCAGCGCCGAGCAGCGCGAGCAGATCGGCAAGGTGTGCACCGAAGCCTGCGTGCGCATCGGCTACCGCGGCGCCGGCACGTTCGAGTTCCTGTACGAGGACGGCCGCTTCTACTTCATCGAAATGAACACCCGCATCCAGGTGGAGCATCCGGTCACCGAAATGGTCACCGGCATCGACCTGGTGGCCGAGCAGCTGAAGATCGCCGCCGGCCAGAAGCTGTCGATCAAGCAGAGCGACGTGGTGCTCACCGGCCACGCCATCGAGTGCCGCATCAACGCCGAAGACGCCGAAACCTTCGTGCCGAGCCCGGGCACCATCACCGGCTTCCATCCGCCGGGCGGCCCGGGCGTGCGCGTGGACACCCACATCTACAGTGGCTACCGCGTGCCGTCGAACTACGACTCGATGATCGGCAAGCTGATCGTGCACGGCCCGGACCGCGAAACCGCCATCGCCCGCATGCGGGTGGCGCTGAGCGAGATGGTGGTCGACGGCATCAAGACCAACATCGCCCTGCAGCAGCGGATCATGCGTGACAAGGGCTTCCAGGCCGGTGGCCAGAACATCCACTACCTGGAAAAGCGCCTGGCCGAACGCAAGAACAAGCCGATCGCGTTGACCTGATCGGTGCCACAGGCTGGATACGGAAAGGGCGGGGATTTCCCCGCCCTTTTTCGTTGTCTGTAGCGCCGAGCATGGGCCCGGTGCTACGCAAACAGGTTCAGCGCTTGTCCGCCACTTCGGCCGGAATCTGCGAATTCGTCAGTGGGCGAACGCCATTGGGCGAACTCGGATCGACGATCACCATGGTTTCGGTGGAACCATCGGGCCAGACCACCTGGAAGGTGCTGCCGGCAGGCAGTGAGGCGAACGGCATGCCGCTCTGCGCGCGATAGACCGCCGCAACCTGGCTGGCACCGGCGCGGCGGACATCTTCCTGCGCCTTTACCGTGGTCAGTTCCACTTTTGACAGATGCCGGTAGCGATCCTCGTAGGTATCGATCATCAACAGACCGACCGCACCCGCCGAGTAAGCCACGAACAATGCCACCCAGAACCAGAATTTGGCCCCATGCAGGAGTCGACGATAGTTCATTGCCCGCCTCCCTTCTTCCCAACCAATCGCTTGATCCACTGCTTCATCTTCCCCGAACCTTGCCGCGAAACCGCAGCGTCATACACGAAATCCCGGAAATCCTGCGCTCCATCCTGCGAACAGATCCCTCCGTTCGCACAAAAACTGTTCACCAGTACGCTGTCTGCACCACACGGTAGACCGAGTTCACAGGCCGCAACCCGCCATGCAAGTTCACTGAGCGGCTCACCGGCCACCTGGTCGGCAATCGCGCGATCCCCCGCCGCCCGTGTGCCCATCCCCGGCGCAATGGCCATGAAGGCCTCCGGATCGCGCGACGCACGCACCCGCTCGACCAGGTCACGACGGTACTCGGGGCTGTCATGCAGCGGCTCCCCTTCGGCGAACAACGATGCCTCTGCCGCCAGGTTGCCCTGTGCAGCCGCCTTGCGCCGTTCGGCCAGCACCCGCGCGGCGCCCAGCTTGTCGCCCGGCACGAAACCACCACAGCGCTGCGCCACGCGTTCGCGTGCCTGCACCATGGCCGGCGCAGCGGTCAGGCCCAGTCCGGCCAGCACGTTGTTGTCCAGGCGATAACCACCCGGATCAAGCGCGTACTGCGCGCAGTAGTCGTAGACCCGGCTCAGCATCCAGCGCGCTTCATGATTGCCGTCATCGGCCTGCACGCGCAGGCGCTGCGCATAGGCATACAGATCAGTGGCTTCCTCGAAGTCGGCGCGCAGGTCCAACGGCAGCCCCGAGGGCAACGCGTTGCCTCGCTCGACAGCCGACAGGCGGCGCGCCAATGCTTCGGGCACCACCGGCATCGGCGTGCTGGGGGTGTCCGCCGACAGCGCCGATGGCAGCTCCGGCGGCATCGGCACCGCGGAAACATGGCCGCTGGCCCGATACCCGACCACGCCCAGCACGGCCACCGCCGGCAGCACGAGCAACCAGGTTTTCAGGGTCGGAGCGAAGGCCATCGGCGGCAGTCAGGCGTCAAGGCGCACAGGAAAGCGTGCAGTTTAGCAAGGCCCGGCAGCCCTGTCTGAACGGCCTTCGTTCATCTCAAGGCATACGGAGACGCCTTGATGGTCTAGCATGGCCCCCTTTCCCGCGATTGCCCCCACCGCCATGCCGTTCCTGGAACTGACCCTGCGTTGCACCGAAGCCACACAGCCCCGCTATGAAAACGCGCTTGAAGATGTGGGCGCACTGGCTGTCACCCTGCTCGATGCCGAGGCCGATACCAGCAACGAGCAGGCCATCCTTGAGCCGGGCGTGGGCGAGACCCCGCTGTGGGACACGCTGGTACTGAGCGCGCTGTTCCCCGCCGACAGCAACGCGCTGTTGCTGCTGGCTGCGCTGGAGGCCTTCGATCCGGAGCTGGACTGGAGCAGTGGCAGCTTCCGCGCGGTCGAGGATCAGGACTGGGAACGCGCCTGGCTGGACCAGTTCCAGCCGATGGATTTCGGCAGCCGTACCTGGATCGTGCCGTGGAACCATGAGCTGCCGGACGCCGCACAGGCCGCCGACGCCGCCGTGGTGCGGCTGGACCCAGGCCTGGCGTTCGGCTCGGGCACCCACCCGACCACCGCGCTGTGCCTGCGCTGGCTGGACCAGCTGGCCGTGGATGGCCAGCTGCAGGGCCAGCGCGTACTCGACTTCGGTTGCGGCTCGGGCATCCTCGCCCTGGCCGCGCTGAAGCTGGGCGCCGCTGAGGCCATCGGCGTGGACAACGATCCGCAGGCACTGGTTGCCACCGCCGACAATGCCGAGCGCAACGGCGAGCAGGCGCGGATGCAGGTGTACCTGCCGCAGGACGAGCCGGTTGCGACCTATCCGATCGTAGTCGCCAACATCCTCGCCTCGGCACTGGATGCACTGGCCGAACTGCTGGCCACGCGCGTCGCCGCCGGCGGCCGGATCGCGCTGTCCGGCATCCTGCATGGGCAGGAAGGCGAGCTGCTGCAGCGCTACGCTGCGTGGTTCGACGAACTGCAGGCCATGCAGGACGGCGACTGGATGCGCATCACCGGCGTGCGCCGCGCCTGATCGTGGTTGAATGACTGCTGGATCCGAGCCCGCGCCCTGAGCATGTCCGAGCCGAACCCGCCGCGCCGCCCCCTGGCTACCTTCCTGCGCACTGCGCCGGCGGGTGAAGCCGCACCCGCGACCGATGCGCGCATGCAGGACGACGCCGCACCCGCAGCGCCCACGGTGGAACCTGCGGCCGATCCCATCGAGCCAATGCAACCGCCGGCGGCAGAAAGACGACACGATGATGACACTTTCATCGTGGAGGACGTCGCGCCCCTCGAACCGGCGCCGGTCGCGATGTCGGCAGCGGTGGCTGCTGCCAGTGATGCTCCCAGTTTCCTCGGCAGCGCGCGAGCGCGCACGCTGCCGGCACCGCGCTGGCACTGGCTGCTGGTGGCAGGTCTGGCGCTGCTGCTGGTACTGCAGAGCGTGCTGGCCGACCGCGCGCGCCTGGCCGCCGACGCCGGCAACCGTGCATGGCTGGCCCCCCTGTGCGGCGTTCTCCGCTGCAGCCTGCCGCCCTGGCATGAACCCGCCGCGTTCACCATGACCAGCCGCGAGATCCGCCCATTGCCCAGGCAGGCCGGCGTACTGCAGGTACAGGCCAGCATCCGCAACGATGCGCGCTGGGCGCAGGCCTGGCCGGACCTTCGCCTGTCGCTGTCCGATGCCGATGGCCGGGTGATCGGCAGCGGCGTGTTCACCCCTGCGCAGTACCTGGGCGAGCCTCCCGGCACCGCGCAGCTGGAACCGGGCCAGAGCGCACGCATTGCGTTCCGCGTACAGGAGCCCGCCGCATCCACCGTCGCATTCACCTTCGACTTCCTCTGACCAGGCTGAAGGCGCCCAGCCGTGGCAGGTCGAGCACGCTCGCGCTAGACTGACCGCCACCACCTCGTCCGGCCGCGCGCTCCGCGCGCACGGGCCAACCGAATCGGGAACCCCCTTGAACGCTGTCCTTTCTCGTCCTGACAACAGTCGTGGCGCTCCCCGGCCACCGCTGCGTGAACACGTCGCCCAGTCCGTGCGCCGCTACCTGCGTGATCTCGATGGCTGCGACGCGGACGATGTCTACGAGATCGTGCTGCGCGAGATGGAGATCCCGTTGTTCGTGGAAGTGCTCAACCACTGCGAAGGCAACCAGAGCCGCGCCGCAGCGATGCTGGGCATCCACCGTGCCACCCTGCGCAAGAAGCTGAAGGAATACGGCATCAGCGCGTAAGCGCCACAGGGGTAGTGCCGGCCGCTGGCCGGCAACCCCATGAACGATGGCAGGATGTTGCGGTTGCCGGCCAGCGGCCGGCACTACCGGTATATCCATGCCATGCGTGGATGGCGCGTCCCGGAATCAACCGCCGCCGCCCGCCTTCCAGTAGTAGCGCACCACATGGAAGAACACCGGCGCGGCGAAGCACACCGAATCCAGCCGGTCGAGCATGCCCCCGTGGCCCTCGATCATGTGGCCCCAGTCCTTGATGCCGCGGTCGCGCTTGATCGCCGACATCACCAGGCCGCCCCAGAACCCCATCAGGTTGATCAGCAGCGACAGGCCGAAGGCCTGCAGTGGCGTGAATGGCGTGATCCACCACAGCGCCGCGCCCAGCGCGCTGGCACTCAGCACGCCCCCCACGAAGCCCTCCACCGTCTTCGACGGCGACAGCTTCGGTGCGATCAGGTGCCTGCCCAGCAGCTTGCCCCAGATGTACTGCAGCACGTCCGAGGACTGCACCACGATCACCAGGAAGGCAAACAACAGCACGTTGCGCGACGGGTCATGTCCCGGCACGTGCAGGTTCAGCAGCAGCGGGACGTGCGAGATGCAGAACACGCAGATCATCAACCCCCACTGCACCTTCGCCGTGCGCTCCAGGTAGTGGGTGGTATCACCGCCGATGGTCGACAGGATCGGCAGGAACAGGAACGCGTAGACCGGAATCAGCAGCGTGTACATGCCGTACCAGTCGATCCACACCAGGTAGTACTGCCACGGCAGCACGATGTAGAACGCGGCCAGCAGCGCGTAGTAGTCGCCCGAGCGGGTCGGCGCCAGGGTGATGAACTCGCGCAGCGCGAACAGCGAGATGATCGCGAACAGCACGATCACCCCGGCACGGCCGAAGAACAACGCCAGCCCGACCACGATCGCCATCACCCACCACGCGCGGATGCGCGAGACCAGGTTGGCGATCACCGCGCTGGGCTGCCCGCGCCGGCGCCAGCGCAGGGTCTCGGCCACCAGTGTGGCCAGCACCAGCACCGCGCCGACACCGGCAAACAGCAGGCCGGTCTGCTGGCCTACGCTCTGCGTTGCCAGATCGCCGGAGACATCCAGCACGAAACTCATGCGCGGCCTCCATTCGGTGCCAGGTCCAGCAGCGCCTGCCGGCTGCGCGCCAGGAAGGCGGTCTTGTCCTCATCGGCCTGCAGCCGCAGCGGCGTACCGAAGGTGGCCGTGCACAGCAGCGGCAACGGCAGGAACCGGCCCTTGGGCATCACCCGTTTCAGGTTGTCGATCCACACCGGTACGAACTCCAGCTCCGGGCGCTGCCGCGCCAGGTGGTAGATGCCGCTCTTGAACGGCAGCAGCGGCTCGTCACCGACATTGCGCGTGCCCTCCGGGAACAGGATCAGCGAACACCCTTCATCGACCGCTTCGCGCAGTACCTGCAACGGATCCTGCTGGCGATGCCCGGCCTCGCGCTCGACCAGCACGCCGTTGAACACCGCATCGATCAGGTAGCGGCGCAGGGCATCGCCCTGCCAGTACTCGGCCGCCGCCACCGGGCGCACCTGGCGGCGCAGCGCCGGTGGCATCGACGACCAGATCAGCACGAAGTCACCGTGGCTGGCATGGTTGCCGTAATAGACGCGGTGCTCACTGGATGGTGCACAGCCGATCCACAGCGCACGTGCGCCGGTCACCACATGGATCGCGCCACTGCAGGCGCGGGCAATCAGTCTGGCGAACATCGGTTCCTCCCGTTCACGTCTGCGGCCACAGCACCGCCAGCAGCAGCACCGAGAACTGCAGCAGGGTGGCCACGTACTGGCACACCAGCAGGCGCCGCATGCCGATCCAGCGCGCGTCCCAGCCACGCATCGGCGCCTGCGCATCGCGGCGACGCAGGCCGGCGGTGTGGAGGGCGGCATCCACCCGTGCAGCGGCCGCATCCCCCTGCAGGTGCTCGCGCAGCAGCAGCTGCAGCAGGCTGGCATCAAGCTGCACGCGCACCGCGTAGTACGCCTGCACCACGCCCATCGCCACGCTCAGCAACAGCAGGCCGGCGGCGATCATCGCCAGCCCCGGCTCAATCCCCAGCAACAACAGCGCCACCAGCAGCAGACCCAGTGACAGTACGGCTGGCAGGCGGCCCTGGCGCAGCAGCAGGTGCATCATCGGCAGATCGGCAGCGTTGCTCATGCTGTACTCTCCGGTGCTACGGCGGCCGCGATGGCCTGTAGATGACTGTCATGCAGGACGATCGACCGCCGTGCGCTGCGCACGATCGCCACCGCAGCGTCGGCATCGGTGGCACGACCACTGCACAGCAGCCAGGTCGCGACGCTGGCGGCACTACGCGAATAGCCCAGCGCACAGCACACGAGCAGCGGCCCCTGCGCACGCAGCCGCTCGATCGCCTCGGCCGCCTCGCGCAGCTGCGCCGGCGTGGGTACCACCAGGTCCAGCATCGGCACGCGGGCATACGCCGCGCCCGGCGCACGGCAGGACAATTCGGCACAGACGTCCACCACGCCCCGCAGCGGCGGCAGCAACGCGGTGCTGGGAATGCGCCCCAACCACACGCCGTCCATCACCGGCACCGGCTGTGGCGCACGGCGTGTCCACACTCGTGAGTTGATCCAGGCCGCACCCAGATACGGCGCCAGCAGCCAGCGTGCCGCCATCGTCAGGCGTCCATCGGCGCGCTTCTGGAACACCGCCGTGCCCAGCCCGGCGTAGGCCAGTGCCACCAGCAGCAGCGACACCACCGGCCACAGCAGCCACAGCGCTGCACCGCGCAGCAGCACCACCGGCACCAGCAGGGCCGCCGCCCCCAGCAGATAGAACAGCGCCATGCGCCAGCGCCTGGGGTCGCGTGCGGTGCGCCAGGCGCGCAGCGGCGGCGTGCCCTGCTCCGGCCACAGCCAGACGCATAGCCATCCCGCCAGCAGGCCGGTCGGGATGTCGATGAAATGGTGCTGGAACGTGGTCAGTACCGAAACGCCGATCAGCAGCGCCCACCCATGCAGCACCCAGCGCCAGGCGCCGTGCAGGTACTGCGCGAACTTCACCCACAGCACGATCAGCAGCACGATGTGCAGCGACGGCGCCTGGTTGAACGGCTTGTCGAAGCCCAGCAGCACATCGAACAGCCAGCCGAACACACCGCCGATCTCCGGCCGTTCGAAGCTGAAACGCAACGGCCACAGCAGGAAACACGCCACCGCGATAACCTGCGCGCTGAACAGCCGCAGCGCGTGCCGGTCCAGTTCCAGCCGTTGCCGGCACAGGAAGAACGAGATCGCATAGAACAGATCGATCGACCAGTACGGCACGATCGTCCACGGCACGAACGGAATGCGTGTCTCCCAGGCGAACGCCATCACCGGCAGCGCAGCATGGCGGCTGGCCATCCAGTTGGCGAAGCCGTAGCTGGCGAAGAAGAACGGGCCCAACAGGGCCAGCCACAACAGGGCGCGCCGCCAGGGGCGCCCCTCTGCGGCCCGCGGGGCGGCGGCGAGCGTCGCCATCACGCGGTCCGGCGTGCCAGCGACACGGTGAAGATGCCGAAGTCATCAATGCGCTGCGCCACCTTCTCGAACCCGGCCAGGCGTACCAGCTCGTCCATCTCCTGCTGGGTACGACGCCGCATCACCCACGCCGCGCCACCGCGGTGGCTGGTCAGCGCGCGGGCGATGAACTCCAGCTGCGGGTGCCAGGGCTGGCCGGTGTAGGCCAGATAACCGCCGACCGGCACCGTCGCGGCGATGCCCTGCAGCGAGCGCAATACCGCATCGTTGTCGGGGAACAGTTCGTACAGGCCCGAGACCACGGCCAGCGTCGGCGCCGGGTCCACCCTGGCCAGCTGCGCCGGATCGAACGCATCGCCCTGCTCGAAGCGGGCGATGTCGGCCGCCCCGAGCCGCTCGATCAGCGCCTGGCCCTGGGTGACATTCAGGTCGCTGAAATCACGCAGCACGATGCGATCGGCGCGCTGTTCGCCCTGGCCCAGCGCTTCCAGCACGTAGCGGCCATGGCCGGCAGCCACGTCCAGCACGCGCACCGGCGTGCCCTGCCCGCGCAGGCGCTGGGCAGCATCGCGCAGCAGTTCCTGCAGGTGCTGGCCACGCACGCGGATGCCGCGCCAGCCGATCGCATCCAGATAGTTGCGATCGACCATGCGCCCCAGCGGGCCCTTGCCACGGGCTTCGTCGCGGTAGATGTAGTCCAGCGTGCTGCCCGAATCGAAACCGGTCTGCAGCCCCAGCGCGATGCCTTCGGACAACGTGCCGCCGAAGCGCAGGCCACCGCGCACCACGCGCCAGCGCAGGTCGGCCAGGCTGTTGCGCTCTGGCGGCCACGCCAGGATTTCCGATTCCTCGAAGGTCGGCCCATGGCGGTGCGCATTGCGTCGCGACAGCTCGCGCAGCGGTTCGGCGAAACGCGCCTGGATGAAGCTGCGGATGCGTGCCAGCGCAGGCGCGCGGTCGCGCTCGCCCAGCGTGTCGTGGAAGAAGCCCGGCAGGTGCACGCGCTCCTTGACCGTGCTGGACAGCCGCTCGTAGAAGCGGTCCTGCGGGCCGCGATGCACGACGAAATCCGAACCGGACACCAGCAGCTGCACCGGCACGCTGATCGCCTGTGCGTCGGCCACGACGCGGTCGGCGGCCTCGTACAGGCCCAGCAGCACGCGCACCGAGATCGGCCGGGTGATCAGCGGATCGGTGCGGTAGCTCTCCACCCGCGCCGGGTCGTGGGTCAGCCACTGCGGCTTGACGTAGCTGTTGACGAAGAAGTTGCCGCGCAGCTTCTGCATCAACGCCAGGCCCGGGCGAGCGAACGGCACGTACAGCTTCACCTTGAACGCCGGCGAGGCCATCACCAGCGCGCGCAGGCGCGGCGCATAGTCATGCACCCAGGTGGCAGCGACCACGGCGCCCACGCTCTGCGCGATCACCACGATGTCTTCCACCGCGATGCCGTGCTCGGCACCGATATGGGCGATGAAGCTGTCCAGATCGCGCACCAGCGCCGGGAAGCCCGGTGCATCGCCACGCGCACCCGGCGAACGGCCGTTACCGCGCGCATCCCAGGCGAAGAAGGCGGTGTCGGGCAGGTCCAGCTCATCGACCAGGTGGGTGACGCGGCCGGAGTGCTCGTGGCCGCGGTGCAGCAGCACGATGGCCTTGCTGGCCGGCGTTGCGGTGGTGCCCGCCCAGTACCGGTAGAACAGCGCTACCTGGTCGAAGCTGTGGAATTCCCGTTCCTGCGCCTGACGCATGCAATCTCCTGATTGTCTTTTTGTATCTGCTTGATTAATTAGGCGAAATCGCCGCTTCCCGCAGTCCGCGACGGACGCGGTTGATCATGGTCAGCATGCACAGCGCCGCCATGGCCGCAGCCACGCCAGTGACCGCCATCGCGCCAACCCACTCAAACGCCAGAAGCAGGCCCAGCGCACCGATCACGAACGCGCGGTCGCTCTTGCCCATCGGGCCGTCGTAGCGGCGGCTGGCACCAACCATCAGCCCCAGCACGCCGGCGTACTCGCTCAGCGCCGCCGTCCAGGCCAGCAGCCACAGCGCTTCCGGGCGCACGCCCGGCACGCTGAGCAGGCTCAGGTACAGCGCGGCATCGGCGATCACATCGCACAGTTCGTTCAGATAGGCACCCAGCCGCGACTGCTGGCCGAACTCGCGGGCCAGCATGCCGTCCACCGCGTTGAGTGCCATGCGCAGCAGCATCCACAACGGCAGCAGCAGGTACAGCAGCGGCTGGGCCGGGGCGCAGCACCACACCGCAGCGGCCACCAGCAGCGAGACCACGGCAGCGGCCACGGTCACCGCGTTGGCGGTGACCCCCATGCGGTACAGGCCGCGTACGGCTGGACGCAACAGGTCCTGGAAACGTCCCTTCAATGCATAGATCGACATGATCCGAAGCCGCTGATCCTTGGCAGTTCGGGCACAGCCTACCCGATTGCGGCAGTGCGCCCCATCCAATTGCTTGCAGGCCGCCCCGGCCCAGGGTGTGCTGAAGGCGGCCGCAGGGCCGTCGGCGCCAGCCGATTTTGCCCGCCAGCGCCCGCCACCGGCCCCCACCGCCTACAATATCGGCCCCGCTCCGCTGCCGATTCTGTCCCATGACTGCTGATCTGTTGCCCGTCCGTCGGGCCCTCCTCTCCGTTTCCGACAAGACCGGCCTGGCCGAGTTGGCCACTGCGCTGGCTGCACGCGGCGTGGAACTGCTGTCCACCGGCGGCACCGCCAAGGCCATTCGCGACATGGGCTTGGCCGTGAAGGACGTGGCCGACGTTACTGGCTTCCCGGAGATGATGGACGGCCGGGTCAAGACCCTGCACCCGATGGTGCACGGCGGCCTGCTCGGCCGATCCGGCCTGGATGATGCGGTGATGGCCGAGCACGGCATCGGCGCCATCGACCTGCTGGTGCTGAACCTGTACCCGTTCGAGTCGGTCACCGCCAAGGCCGACTGCACCCTGGCCGACGCGGTCGAGAACATCGACATCGGCGGCCCGGCGATGCTGCGTTCGGCAGCCAAGAACTTCGCCCGCGTGGCGGTGGCCACCGATCCGTCGCAGTACGCCGAACTGCTGGCCTCGCTGGACGCCAACGACGGCCAGCTGAGCGCCGCCACCCGCTTCGCGTTCTCGGTGGCCGCGTTCAACCGCGTCGCCCAGTACGACGCGGCAATCAGCAACTACCTGTCGGCGGTCACCGCCACCGACGCCGCGGTACCGGCGCGTGCCGAGTACCCGGCGCAGATGAACTCCACCTTCGTGAAGGTGATGGACCTGCGCTACGGCGAAAACCCGCACCAGAGCGGCGCGTTCTACCGCGACCTGTACCCGGTGCCGGGCACGCTGGCCACGTTCCAGCAGCTGCAGGGCAAGGAACTGAGCTACAACAACCTGGCCGATGCCGATGCAGCGTGGGAATGCGTGCGCCAGTTCGACGCGCCGGCCTGCGTCATCGTCAAGCACGCCAACCCGTGCGGCGTGGCCGTCGGTGCCGGCAACGGCGATGCCTACGAGCTGGCCTACGCCACCGACCCGACCAGCGCCTTCGGCGGCATCATCGCCTTCAACAAACCGCTGGACGCCGCCACCGCCAAGGTGATCCTGGACCGCCAGTTCGTCGAAGTGCTGATTGCCCCGGACTACGAGCCGGCCGCGCTGGAATACGCGCAGAAGAAGGCCAACGTGCGCGTGCTGCGCATCCCGCACGGCGATGGCCTGAACAACTTCGACAGCAAGCGCGTCGGCTCGGGCCTGCTGCTGCAGTCCTCGGACAACCGCGGCATGACCCGTGACGAACTGAAGGTGGTCAGCAAACTGGCGCCGACCGACAAGCAGTTCACCGACCTGCTGTTCGCCTGGAAGGTGGCCAAGTTCGTGAAGTCCAACGCGATCGTCTATGCCAGGGACAACCGCACGATCGGCGTGGGTGCCGGCCAGATGAGCCGTGTGTACTCGGCGCGCATCGCCGGCATCAAGGCCGCCGATGCGAACCTGGTGGTCGAGGGCTCGGTGATGGCCTCCGACGCGTTCTTCCCGTTCCGCGACGGCATCGACGCCGCCGCTGCCGCTGGCATCAAGGCGGTGATCCAGCCGGGCGGTTCGATGCGCGATGCCGAAGTGATCGCCGCCGCCGACGAACATGGCCTGGCCATGGTGTTCACCGGCGTGCGCCACTTCCGTCATTGATACTGGAGCGACACGGATGTCCGCAGTTTCGATGAAATCGCTGGCCGCCCTCGCCCTCGCGGGTGCGGCCGTACTGGCGGGCTGCAAGCCTGCGGGCGAGCCCAGCGTGGCGCCGAAGGTGGATGCGCCTTCGGTCGCCCCCGCCTCACCGGCACAGCATGTCAGCCGCACCGCACGACTGCAGGCTTTCCTGGTCCAGCGTTACGGCAGCAACGCCAAGCTCTCCGGTGAATGGCGCGGCAGCTGGACCGACGATGGCGACACCCATGCGATGGACTGGCAGGTCTGCGCGGAACAACCGGTAGTGAGCGGTGACAGCTGGCAACAGCTGCTGGCCGTGTGCGGTGCGCTGGTCGATGGCGCACACATCGACCCGGGCACCATCGAGTTCTTCGTGCTGCGCCCCAAAGGCGAGGGCTTCGAAGTGAGCAGCGAACTGACCGGCGAGCGTTTCGGCAGCGGCGGCCAACCCGGCACCGCCAGCATCATCCGCGCCGGTAGCGACTTCTATGGCTTCCGTGTCGAGGACGGCTGGTTCGGCCAGGGCTTCTCGCTGCTCTCGCAATCGCTGATCCTGCCCGGCCCGAACGGCCTGGTCGCCAGTGGCAGCGTGCGCAGCCATATCGACAATGACGCCCAGTACGAGTGCGACGACGTCGACGCCAATGCCGATCCTGAAACGTCGGAAGACTGCCGCAGCCGCCGCTTCAGCATCGATTTCGCACTGCGTTTCGACGACAGTGACCGCAGCGCGCGCACCTGGCCGCTGCTGATCGAGGAGACCGGCACCACCTGTGGCGGCAAACCAGTCCGCCAGCAGCACCGCTTCACCCTGGACAGCAAGACCTGGACCTATTCCTTCCCCGAAGCGCTGCGACGCGAAGGCTGCGAGTGAGCCACGCGCGCCGCCGGGGATACCGATCTTCCCTTCCCACGCAATCTGGAATCTCGTGATGAACGTACTTGTCATCGGCTCTGGCGGCCGCGAACACGCCCTGGCATGGAAGCTGGCCCAGTCCTCCCGTGTCACCGAAGTGATCGTGGCGCCCGGCAACGCCGGCACCGCCAACGAAGACAAGTGCCGCAACGTGGCGGTGAAGGTCACCGACATTGATGGCCTGCTCGCGCTGGCCCAGGCCGAAGGCGTGGCGCTGACCGTGGTCGGCCCAGAAGTGCCGCTGGTAGCCGGCGTGGTTGACCGCTTCCGCGCCGCCGGCCTGCGCATCTTCGGGCCGACCGCCGCCGCCGCGCAGCTGGAAGGCAGCAAGGCCTACGCCAAGGACTTCCTGGCCCGCCACAACATTCCCACCGCGTTCTATGCCGTGCACACCGAGGTGGATGCCGCGCTGGCCTACATCCGCGAGAAGGGCGCACCGATCGTGGTCAAGGCCGATGGCCTGGCCGCCGGCAAGGGCGTGATCGTGGCAATGACGCTGGCCGAAGCCGAGGACGCGGTGCGTGACATGCTCTCGGGCAACGCGTTCGGTGATGCCGGTGCACGCGTGGTCATCGAGGAATTCCTCGACGGCGAGGAAGCCAGCTTCATTTCGATGGTGGACGGCGTGCATGCGCTGCCGATGGCCACCTCGCAGGACCACAAGCGCGTCGGCGACGGCGACACCGGCCCGAACACCGGCGGCATGGGCGCGTACTCGCCGGCCCCGGTGGTCACGCCGGAGGTACACGCACGGGTGATGCGCGAGGTGGTGAACCCGACCGTGCAGGGCATGATCGCCGACGGCATCCCGTTCACCGGCTTCCTCTATGCCGGCCTGATGATCGACGCCAGCGGCGCGCCGAAGGTGATCGAATTCAACGTGCGCTTTGGCGACCCGGAAACCCAGCCGGTGATGCTGCGCCTGCAGTCGGACCTGGTGGAGCTGGTGGAAGCGGCCATCGACGGCCGCCTGGACCAGATCGAAGCACAGTGGGATGCACGGCCGTCGCTGGGCGTTGTGATGGCCGCCAGGCCGTACCCGGAATCGCCGGTTACCGGTGACGTCATTTCCGGCCTCGGTGACGTGCCGGCCAGTGCCAAGGTGTTCCATGCCGGCACCACGCTGGACGCGCAGGGCCAGGTGCTCAGTGCCGGCGGTCGCGTGCTGTGCGTGGCGGCGCTGGGCGACAGCGTGCGCGACGCACAGGCGAATGCGTATGCGGGCGTGGCCAAGGTGACCTGGGCCAATGAGTTCCACCGCAACGACATCGGCTGGCGCGCGATCGCACGCGAGGGCTGAGGCAGTCACGGCATCGGGACATCCACGCATGGCGTGGATTGAATAGCGCCGAAATGAACGGGCCCGGCGACGCCGGGCCCTTGCTTTACAGGACTGCTTCGAGTCCCTTCCGATCAATCAGGTTCAGCAGTTTCAGTGAGGGCCCGCTGGGCTTCTTCTCGCCTTGCTCCCAACTGCGCACCGTGGAGACGCTGGTGTTCAGCACCCCGGCAAACACTGGCTGGCTGAGCTGCAACGACGTACGCAGCGCGCGGATCTGGGCACTGCTGTATTCGGGAACAGGCTCAAGGCACAGCGCCTCGTAGCTGCTCAACCGACGTTTGTCGATGAAGCCGTGCGCATGCAGACTCACGGCCGCATCGTGCACCGCCTCAAGCAGCAAACTTTTTGCGCGCCTTCGCTCAGGGGCCTTTGCCATGGCAGATCTCCTGTAGATCCCCGTACTCCACGGCACGCTTCAGCTGTGCCGGACTCATTTTCAGGAACTCCGATGCATACAACTGCAGTGCATCTCGTTCCGCATTCGTGATCGCGGCGCGTTCGTTCTTTTCATATCCGAAAAGAAAGAACCAATGCCCGCCTCGCTGTGTTGCGACGATGGTTCGAGCGCTTCCGCGCTTTCCTCGTCCCGGCAACGCGACGCGCTTCTTGAAGAGGCCTCCGCCAAGATCTGCATCCACCAGACCCGCTTCCATTTTCCTTACCGACTGGCACAAGGCAGCGTCAGACAGCACGGTCCTGCGCATGCTGCGGTTGAAACTTCGGGTGCGGAAAACGCGTGGCATGATCATACCGTGCCACCCAGTGGTACGGCGTGAACATCAGGATCCAGCGCAGGACCCGGTCGGCGCAATCACCGTCCTGGCGTCAGGGCATCCACGCATGGCGTGGATGCGCCCCACAAACGTGAAAGGCCCGGCATTGCCGGGCCTTTCTCCATTCCAACGCCACCCCGCCTTACGCGGTGAACAGCGCCTTCATCTTCTTCAGCGCGTTCGCCTCGACCTGGCGGATGCGCTCGGCCGACACGCCGTACTCGTCGGCCAGCTCCTGCAGCGTCACCTTGCTGTCGGCATCCAGCCAGCGGCGGCGGATGATGTCGCGCGAACGGGCATCCAGCTCGGCCAGGCCTTCGCGCAGCAGCTGCATCTGGTTGTCTTCGCTGTCGGCACGCTCGTAGGCCATCGACGGGTCTTCGTCGTTGGCAACCAGGAACGCGGCCGGCGACGGCGGCGCGTGTTCGTTGTCCTCGTCGGTCGGCGCATCGAAACCGATATCGCGACCGGACAGGCGCGATTCCATTTCCATGACCTCACGCTCGGACACGTTCAGGTCCTTGGCCACCGCGCTGACTTCGGCCGCGTTCATCCAGCCCAGGCGCGTCTTCGACTTGCGCAGGTTGAAGAACAGCTTGCGCTGCGCCTTGGTGGTGGCGACCTTCACGATGCGCCAGTTCTTCAGGATGAACTCGTGCATCTCGGCACGGATCCAGTGCACGGCGAAGGACACCAGGCGCACGCCCATGTCCGGGTCGAAGCGCTTGACCGCCTTCATCAGGCCGATGTTGCCTTCCTGGATCAGGTCGCCCAGCGCAAGGCCGTAACCGTTGTAACCGCGGGCCACGTGCACCACGAAGCGCAGGTGCGAATGCACCAGCTCGCGGGCGGCGTCCAGATCGTTGCCGTCGCGGAAGCGACGGGCCAGGTCCTGTTCGTCATCGACCGACAGCACCGGGATCTGGTGCACGGCACCGATGTAGGCGTCCAGCGAACCGAGCGCACTGGGAATCGGGAGATTGTTTGCCACAAGGGCAGTAGAGGTGTTCTGGCTCATAGGCACCCATCTTAGCAGTCCGGGATTTGGACTGCTAAAGGAGGAAAAAGTTCCAGCATCCTATTGATGCAACACTGGTCCCAAACAGAGCCCTACCGTAGCGCGATTTGATGACAGTGGCGAGCACGCTTTTCGGGATTCACAATCCCTTGGAATTCAAGCAATTACCCACCAGAAACCGGCCGATTCCGGTCAAGCGGAGCTGAACGGGCTGCCTCGAAGGCCCATTCAGGGCCGGGGACGTTGCCCGATGTTCAGGCCCAGCCGCCCGCGGGCGCTCAAAGCGCCGAACGAGGCGGAAGCGACCAGTCGATCGGGGCCTGGCCGCGGCGCTGCAGGTACTCGTTGGCCATCGAAAAATGCCGGCAGCCGAGGAAGCCGCGGTGGGCCGACAACGGCGACGGATGCGGCGACTTCAGCACGCGATGGCGGCGGGTGTCGATGACCTTGCCCTTCTGCTGCGCATAGGCGCCCCAGAGCATGAACACCAGGCCTTCGCGTTCGCGGTTGAGCACGTCCACCACGTGGTCGGTGAAGCCCTCCCAGCCCCGCCCCTGGTGCGCGCCGGCCTTGCCCTCTTCCACGGTCAGCACCGCATTGAGCAGCAACACGCCGCGCTGCGCCCACGGGATCAGGCAGCCGTGGTCCGGACGCGGGATACCGAGATCGCTCTCGATCTCCTTGTAGATGTTCAGCAGCGACGGCGGCACCGGCACGCCCGGCGGCACCGAGAAGCTCAGGCCATGGGCCTGGCCACGGCCGTGATACGGGTCCTGGCCGAGGATGACCACCTTCACCTGCTCGAACGGCGTGGCGTCGAACGCAGCGAAGATCTGCGGGCCGGGCGGGAATACCGCGGCACCACTCGCCTTGCGCTGGCGCAGGAAGCTGGACAGCTCGCGCATCTGCGGTTGCAGCAGGTAATCACCGACGTGCTGCTTCCAGCTCGGTTCCAGCTGGATCGTCGGGGTGTCGGCTACTTCATCCATCATCGAATCAGGGGTCCATCGTTCAATCGGGCCAGCCGCAGCTGGAACAGCACCTTGGTAACCAGCAGCCGTTCTTCGATCGGCTTGAGCACCAGGTCGTTGGCGCCGGACTGCAGCAGCCCGGTCTGGTTGTGGGGATTGCCGTCGCCGGTCATCACCAGCACCGGCAGGCGGCGCTTGCCGTAGCCGAAGTCCACGCGCACACGCTGCACCACGTCGCGGCCGCTCAGTTCACCCTTCAGGGTGACGTCGGTCAGCACCAGGTCGATGCGGTGGCGGCTGCGGCCCAGCGACTCGGCGGTGAGCAGGGTGAACGCCTCTTCGGCGCTGACCACGTGCAGCACGTTCAACTGCTGGCGTTCGAGCATGCGCTTGGTGGCCTCGGCCACCACGCGGCTGTCCTCGATGTAGAGGATGGTCGCGCCGGGAATGGTCTGCGGCTGCACGTAGCCGCGGATGAAGGTCGCCAGCGCCTCGTGGCCCAGCGCCTTGTCGAAATAGTCGGTGACGTATTCGGTGAAGCGGCGCTGCTCCAGGTGCTGCTGGGCATCACCGGACACCACGATCACCGGCACGTAGGCCTGGCCCACGGCGTCGCGGACCATCCGCGCCAGCGCCAGGCCATCCCCGTCGCGCAGGGTCAGCGACGTGGTCACCAGGTCCACCGGGCCCTGCGCCAGCGCCTGCTGTGCATCCTCAATGCTGTCGCAGCCGATCACCTCCACGCCCGGCAGCTCACGGGTCAGGACGTCGGCAATCAGCTTGCGCACCAGCTTTGAACCATCGACCACCATCACCCGCGTCGCGGGCCCATCAAGGTGCTTCAGCGCTTGCGGTTGCATGCCGGTCTCAGGTGTCGGTCGGACGGGTCTGGCGGAGGAAGTGGCCGGTCACCAGCCAGGCGCCCAGCCACCCCAGCAGCAGCGTGCCGAGCAGGACCAGGCCCCCATGCAGCAGGTCCAGGCCATGCAGCACGAACGGGCTGCCGTAGCTGCGCGAGAGTTCGGCCAGCGGCACGCGCAGCGCGGCACCGGCGGCGGCGATCAACGCCAGCGCCACCGCTCCGGCACCGAGGCCGTACCAGGCGCCCAGGTACAGGAACGGGCGGCGGATGAAGCCATCACTGGCACCGAGCAACTGCAGCACGCCGATCTCTTCGCGGCGGGCCTGGATATCCAGGCGCACGGTGTTGCCGACCACCAGCGCGGCGCCGGCGCCGAGCAGCACCGACAGCACCTGTACCAGCCGTGCCCCGAACGCCAGCCAGGCATCCAGGCGCTGGCGCCACAGCGCGTCGTGCTGCACCAGATCGGCCTCGGGCAGGCTTTCCAGCGCGCGCGCCAGGCGCGCATCGTCCTTGCCCTGGCCCGGGGTGATCACCAGCAGCGACGGCAACGGGTTGTCGTTGAGCGCGTCGATCGCCTCGCCCAGGCCGGCATCGCGCAGTTCCTGCAGGCCCTGTTCGGGCGTGCGCACATTCACTTCGGCGACATCGTCGCGGTCGCGCAGCTGGCCGGCCAGGCGCAGCGCGCCGGGGCCATCTACATTGCCTTTCAGGAACACATTGATATCGCGCGACTGCTGCACGCTGCCGGCGAACTGCTTGAGGTTGTCCAGCGCGATCGACAACCCCAGCGGCAGGGCCAGCGCCAGCGCCATGACCATCACCGTCAGCAGCGTCGCCCACGGCTTGCGGCAGGCGCGGCCCAGGCTGAACACCACGCTGTGCACGTGGTGCTGGAACCAGACGCCCACCCGCGAGGGGGCGGCGGCTTCGCTGTTTTCGTTCTTCGCCATGCGTTACTCCGCCAGGTCCTGCGGCGAGATGTCGTCCGCCAGCCGGCCGTGGTCGAGGATCAGCACACGCTTGCGCATGCGACGCAGCAGCGGCAGGTCATGGCTGACCACCAGCACGCTGGTGCCGCGCGAGGGCAGCTCGGCGAACAGGGCCATAATCTCCGCCGCCAGGGTCGGGTCGAGGTTGCCGGTCGGCTCATCAGCCACCAGCAGTTTGGGCTCGCCGACGATGGCGCGGGCGATGCCGACGCGCTGCTGCTCGCCGGCCGACAGCTGCGAGGGCAGCGCCTTCTCGCGATGGCCCAGGCCCATCCGTTCGAGCACCGAGCGCACGCGCTTGCTGATGTCGCCGCGGCGGGTACCGCGCAGGATCAGCGGCAGCGCCACGTTCTCGGCGATCGAGCGGTCCATCAGCAGGCGATGGTCCTGGTAGACCGCCCCCACCGCGCGTCGGTGGCGCGGCACATCGCCGCCACGCACCTTCAGCAGGTTGCGCTCGTCGAACACCACCGCGCCACGGCTGGGCCGCTCGTCGAGGTGGATCAACTTGAGCAGGGTGCTCTTGCCCGCACCGGAATGGCCGGTGACGAACAGCATCTCGCCCGGCGCGACCTCGAAGCTGACATCGATCAGCGCCTCGTGGCCACCGGCGTACTGTTTGCTGACATTGTCGAAGCGCAGGACACTCATGCCCCGATTATGCAGGAGCGGCGCGACGACGTGGAGATGGCCACATGATCGGTCGTGCCGGCCGCTGGCCGGCACTACCTTTAAGGCCACCCGACCAACGGTCGGGTGCTACCCGCTGGTCGGCAGCGCCGATCAGCTGCCCGACAGCATCCGGCGGATCTTGCGGCCGATGCGGGTCAGGAACGAATCGCCGGTATCGGCGGCGGTTCGCACCGGCTTGGCCACCACCTGCACCGGGGTGACCGGGCTGGCGCCGTTGCCGGCGGTGTTCTGCACGCCCTCGGCGCCTTCGACCGGACGGCCGTGGCGACGACGACGGCGCTTGCGCGGCTTGCGCTCGCCCTCCACCGCCCCTTCCGGTGCGCCTTCGGCACGCGGCGGGCGCGGCGGACGCGGGGCCTGTGCCACGGCGGCCTCGGCACCTTCAGCCGGCGCGGCGGACGCCTGCTCGCCTTCCACGCGCGGCTTGCGCGGGCCACGCGAACGGCGCTCGCCGCTGCGCTCACCGTCGCGACGCTCGCCACGACCACCGCCGGAGCGGCCGCCACTGCGGCCACCACCACGACGCTCTTCCTCGGCGGCGCGGGCTTCGCGCGCTTCACGGAAGATCTGGCCGACGCTCTCGTTCTCCTCGCCTTCCTCGCCAGCGGCCGGGGCCGGGCGTTCCGGGCGCGGCAGCGGGGTCAACAGTTCCTTGGTCACCGGCTCGGACGGAATCTTCTGCTCGATGTAGGCCTCGATGTCCGGCAGGCCCATGGCGTAGCGCTCACAGGCGAAGCTGATCGCATCACCCTCTTCGCCCAGGCGCGCGGTACGGCCGATGCGGTGCACGTAGTCTTCGGCATCGAACGGCAGGTCGTAGTTGTAGACGTACTTGATGCCGTCGATATGCAGGCCGCGGGCGGCCACGTCAGTGGCCACCAGGATTTCCAGCTGGCCCTTCTGGAAGCGGTTGAGCAGGCTCTCACGCTTCTTCTGCGGCACGTCGCCAGACAGCACGCCGACACGGTAGCCGGCCTTTTCCAGCGAACGGGCGACGCGCTCGACGAACACCTTGGTATTGACGAACACCATGGTGCGCGCGCCTTCGCTGCGCGACAACAGGCCCAGCAGCAGCGGGATCTTTTCGTCGTCGGCCGGGAAGTAGATGCGCTGGCGCACGCGCGCGGCGGTGATGGTCTCGGCTTCGACCACCAGCTTCTGCGGCTCGTTCATGTGCTCGTAGGCCAGCTCCAGCACGCGGTGGCTGAGGGTGGCGCTGAACAGCAGGGTCTGCCGGATGGTGCGCTCAGGCATGCGGCGCAGCAGGAAGCGGATGTCCTTGATGAAGCCCAGGTCGAACATGCGGTCGGCTTCGTCCAGCACGCAGATCTCGCAGGCGTGCAGCGAAACCACCTTGTGCTGCTTGACGTAGTCGATCAGGCGGCCCGGGGTGGCGATGATCACGTCCACGCCCTGCTGCAGCAGTTCGCGCTGCTTGTCGTAATCCACGCCGCCGTAGACCAGCGCGAAGCGCAGGCCCAGGTCGGAACCGAACTTCACCGCATCCTTGTGGATCTGGATGGCCAGTTCACGGGTCGGGGCGAGGATCAGCGCGCGCGGATCTTCCGGCTTGCGGTCGGCCAGGGCCGGGCGGGTCAGCAGGCGGTTCACGACAGCGACCAGGAAGGCCAGGGTCTTGCCGGTGCCGGTCTGCGCCTGGCCGGCGACATCACCACCGGGAAGCGCGACGGGCAGGGTCAGCGCCTGGATCGGCGTGCAGCGGGTGAATCCGGCTCCTTCAAGACCAGCCTGCAGGGCCGGATGCAGCTCGAAGGAGGAGAAGGTCAAATCGGTCAGCGGTTTGTCGCTCATGTGTCCGTCTTGGTATGGCCGCCGGCCCGTGGGGCGGCTGGCACTTCAGCGTCTAGGGGCACCGTCGCAAACTGCGGCCCCTGCGGCGGGTTGGCAGGCTGGGACCACCCGATCCGCGCGCCGCACAATGCCCCAGTTTAACGCACTCGGGCGGGCAAACCGGAATGGGCAGTCTCAATAGACTGAGAGACGGCCGGCCTTCACCCAGCCACACCGGACTTGAACGGCCTGGCCAGGGTCGCTGGTGTCGCCCACTGCCAGCCCCATGTACAGGAAGACAGTGAAATCCGACACATACCAGGCATCGAACCGATCACGATACGCTGGGTTCCAGCCGGCGCCTGTCCCTGCCCTGCGATAGGGGTACACTGCCGGCCGTGAGCGTCCAGGCATTCCGCCGAACGCACCGCGGCAGTGCGCCGCGAGGCAACGACGAGGGTCGCGCCACCGGGCATGGCCCAGTTCACCCACCTCCGGCATGGCCGGGTGCAATCCAAGACGAGAAACCAAGATGAGCGACAAGGTTGTACATGTCGGCGACGCCGACTTTGATAGCGCAGTGCTGAATTCCAAGGAACCGGTGCTGGTCGATTTCTGGGCCGAGTGGTGTGGCCCGTGCAAGATGATCGCCCCGGCGCTGGACGAACTGGCCGATGCCTACCAGGGCCGCGCCAAGATCGCCAAGGTCAACGTCGACCACAATCGTGCGCTGGCCGCCAAGTACCACGTGCGTTCGATTCCGTACCTGGTCGTGTTCAAGGACGGCGAAAAGGTCGGCGAGCAGATCGGTGCGGTCGGCAAGGCCCAGCTGGCCGGCCTGCTGGACAAGGCCCTGGCCTGATCCTGTGGTTCCCCGGCAGCCGCCGCCCGCGGCTGCCGGCGGGCGCCACGCGCCCATGATGAATGCTGTTCCCGGCGACCCTTGCACGGCGCCGCTGGCCGATGATAGTGTCGGCACATCCGGCCGCGTTCGCGTGCCGCACCTTCTGGACGCAGTGTCTTCCAGACCCATTCCCAACGTTCGCCGCCCCAGCCGGGCGCTCGCACCTTCAAGCGAGGAATAACGCTCTTGTCCGATAACACTTCCGAAACCGGCAGCGCCGATGCGCCCGCCGAAAAGCGCGTGCGCAAGCCCCGCGTAGCCAAGGCTGCCGCTCCGGCCGCCGCCGAAACCAGCGCCGCGCCGGCGCAGCCGACCCTGCCGCTGGCCGCCGCGCCGGAAGCACCGGCGCCGGCAGCCCCTGCGCCGAGCGCGCCCGCCGCCGAGGCCCCTGCCAGCAGTGGCGGCGGCGAAGGTGGTGAGGGCCGCGAATCCGGCCAGCCGCGCCAGCAGAATCACCAGGGGGGTGGCCAGAACCAGGGCCAGAACCCGTACAACCAGAACGGCCAGCAGGGCCAGGGACAGGGTCAGGGCAACCGCCGCGACCGTTTCCGCAACCGCCGCGACCGTGACCGCAACAACCGCTTCCGCGACGATGGCATGCCCAACGACGGCGGCGAGCAGCAGCCCTTCGTGCCGCGCCCGCATGCCAACGTGCCCGAGGGCTTCCCGGTCTACTCGCTGAGCGACCTCAAGCGCATGCCGGCGCAGAAGCTGCTGGAAATCGCCGAGCAGCTGCAGATCTCCGAAGGCGTCGCCCGCGCCCGCAAGCAGGACGTCATCTTTGCCCTGCTGAAGGTGCTGACCCGCCACGGTGACGGCGTCGCCGCCGACGGCGTGCTGGAAATCCTGCCTGACGGCTTTGGCTTCCTGCGCGCGGCCGAAGCCAGCTACCTGGCCGGCCCGGACGACACCTACATCTCGCCCAGCCAGATCCGCCGCTTCAACCTGCGTACCGGCGACCACATCTCCGGCCGCATCCGCTTCCCGAAGGATGGCGAACGCTACTTCGCGCTGAACATCGTCGACACCATCAACGGTGAGCCGATCGAAGCATCGAAGAACAAGGTGCTGTTCGAGAACCTGACCGCGCTGTTCCCGCGCCGTCGCTTCACCCTGGAGCGCGGCAACGGTTCGTCGGAAGACATCACCGGCCGCATCCTCGACCTGATGGCACCGCAGGGCAAGGGCCAGCGCTCGCTCATCGTCTCCCAGCCGAAGGCGGGCAAGACAATGATGATGCAGCAGATCGCCACCGCGATCACCACCAACCACCCGGACGTGCACCTGATCGTGCTGCTGATCGACGAGCGCCCGGAAGAAGTGACCGAAATGCAGCGCACCGTGCGCGGCGAAGTCATCAGTTCGACCTTCGACGAGCCGGCCGCGCGCCACGTGCAGGTGGCCGAGATGGTCATCGAGCGCGCCAAGCGCCTGGTCGAGCACAAGAAGGACGTGGTGATCCTGCTCGACTCGATCACCCGCCTGGCCCGCGCCTACAACAACGTGGTGCCGAGCTCGGGCAAGGTGCTGACCGGTGGTGTCGACGCCAACGCCCTGCACCGCCCGAAGCGCTTCTTCGGTGCCGCGCGCAATGTGGAAGAAGGCGGCAGCCTGACCATCATCGCCACCGCGCTGGTCGACACCGGCTCGAAGATGGACGAGGTGATCTACGAAGAGTTCAAGGGCACCGGCAACAGCGAAGTGCACCTGAGCCGTCGCATTGCTGAAAAGCGCGTGTTCCCGGCCATCGACATCAACCGTTCGGGCACCCGCCGCGAAGACCTGCTGATCGAACCGGAACTGCTGCAGAAGATCTGGATCCTGCGCAAGCTGCTGCATCCGATGGATGAAATGGCCGCGATGGAATTCCTGCTGGACAAGATGAAGAACACCAAGTCCAACGACGAGTTCTTCGGTTCCATGAAGCGTTGAGAAAAAAGCCCCGCACTGCGGGGCTTTTTTTTTGCCGTCGGGAAAGGCGGCATCCACGCATGGTGTGGATCTACCGGCCTACGGGCAGGCCACCGCTCCCTCGGCATTGGCCGTGTTGGCGGTCAGCTTGACCTGGGTGAAGGCCGCGGCGAACGGCGTGTCGGCAGTCACCACGAACGGAGCTTCCACCGCACCCAGGGCCACGCCTTGCTTGGCAAAGCACGCCAGCGGCACGGTCACCGTCTGCTTCTGGCCTGGCGAGAGCTTGCCCAGCAGCGGGGCGATATCCACCCCACCCTCGCAGCCACTGCCGCACTGCATCGTCACCTTTACCGGCGAGGCCGGGCGCTTCACCAGCTGCACATCGAACTGCAGCGCGCCGTTGCTGCGCGCCAGTGCGCCCAGGTTGCGGCGCGAGGTGCTGCGCGCGATCAGCTGCGCGGGGGCCAGCCAGGTCACCTCCTTGGCGTCCTGCTGGGTGTTCACCTGCACGGTGCGCACCTGCACCACCGGCTTGGCAGCCGGCCAGCGCAGCGTGGCATTCAGATCATTGCCCAGCGGTTGCGTTGCGCCAGCGGCGGCCACGTGCAGGGCGAACGGCGGCGTGTCGGCGCGGTTGAAGATCGGCAGCACCGTCACTTCGCCGCAGCTGTCCGGATTGGCTTCGTCCAGACGCGCGACCTTGCCACCCTTGGCGTAGCTCAGGCCATAACCCCGCGCGAACAGGGCCGGCTTCTTCGCATCGGGCTGGTCGATCGGCGCCGGGCATGGCACGCCCGGCCACGGGAAGCTGAGGCGGCCGCGGAAGTCGTGCGCGGGCTTGCCACCCTTGCCGGCCACCAGCACATCGGTGACGCCCTTGCCTTCGGTGCCCGGCAGCCACGCCGCAACGAACGCGCTGGACAGATTGAGCAGGTCGTTGGTGTACATCGGCCGACCGGACAGGTAGACCGTCACCACCGGCTTGCCGCTCGCTGTGGCGGCCTTCAGCACGGCCAGGTCCTGCGGGTAGGCGCGGCTGTGGCTGACCGTGTCCGAGGCAAGGATGTCGCCGTTGGTCTCCGCATACGGCGTTTCCCCGATCACCGCCAGCACCACATCGAAGGTGTTCGGGTCGATGCCCTGGCCATCTGCGCTGAAGCTGACCTTGTCCGCGCCCAGTTCGGCGCGCAGCGCGCCCAGCACCGAATCGGCGTTGGGGAAGTCGGCGTTGCTGTTCTCGGTGCCCTGCCAGGTCAGCGACCAGCCGCCGGACTGGTCGCCGATGTTGTCGGCGCCCTTGCCGACCACCAGCACGCGCGCATCTCTGCGCAACGGCAGCGCATGGCCTTCGTTCTTCAGCAGCACCAGCGATTCACGCACCGCGCGGCGCGCCAGCTCGCGGTGCTGCACGGCCGTGGCATCACCCGCATAACGGCTGTCGGACGGCTTGTGTTCGAACAGCCCGGCACGCAGCTTCACCCGCAGGATGCGCGTCACCGCATCGTCGATGCGCGCCATCGGGATCTCGCCCTTCTGCACCTGCGCGGTGGTGTTGTCGATGAAGGCCTTCCAGTCGTCGGGCACCATTACCATGTCGATGCCGGCGTTGATGGCCTGCGCGCAGCTGTCGTTGCGGCAGCCCGGCACTTGGGCGATGCCGTTCCAGTCGGAGACGACGAAGCCGTCGAAGCCCATCCTGTCTTTCAGCGCATCGGTCAGCAGTGCCCTGCTGCCGTGCATCTTGCCGTAGTCGATTCCGGCGGCGCGGTCGTTCCAGCTGTTGAACGAGGCCATCACGGTCTGCGCACCTTCGGCCAGCGCGCCGTAATAGCCCTGCGCGTGGACGTTGATCATGGTGGCCTTGTCGACCAGCGCCTCACCCTGATCCCGGCCGTTGTCGGTGGCACCGTCGCCCAGGTAGTGCTTGGCGGTGGTGACCACGTTGCCGTCATCCTTGAACGCCCCCTGCGCGCCCTTGACGTAGGCGTGGGCGAAGCTGCGGATCACCGCCGGGTCGGACGAATAGCTTTCGTAGGTGCGGCCCCAGCGCGGGTCGTGGGCCACAGCCAGGGTGGGCGCGAACACCCAGCCGATGCCGGTGGCACGCACCGAGCGTGCGGTCGCCTCGCCGATGCGCTCGATCAGTTCGGCATCACCGGCCGCGCCCAGGCCGATGTTGTGCGGGAACAGCGTGGCGCCCAGCACATTGTTGTGGCCATGCACGGCATCGGTACCCCAGATCACCGGCACCGGCGTCTTCGCATCCGTTGCCAGCGACGCCGCGTGGTAGGCATCGGCCAGCTTCAGCCAGGCCTGCACGCTGGCGTGCTTGTCCATGCCCGGCCAGGAGCCGCCGCCGTTGAGCACCGAGCCGATGTAGTACTGGCGCACCTGCTCCGGCGTGATTGTCTTGATCTCGGCCTGGGTCATCTGCCCGATCTTCTGCGCCAGCGTCATCTGCGAAAGGATCTGCTGCACGCGGCGTTCGATGCCGGCGTCGGTGGCGATCGCGCTGTGCACGCGTGGCCAGTCCTGCAGGCGTTCGCCCTCGGCCTGTGCGGCACCGACCGGTGCGGCAAGCGCGGCCAGCAGGCAGCTGGCAAGAAGGGTCTGGGTGGGGCGATTCACTGGGCTCTACCTCCGTGGATGAAGTTCCTGGCGTGCGCGGCGGCGATGGCACGCCGGCATGGGTGCCTGCGCACCGCTCCTGACAGCGCTGTCATATAAGTCCGCTCACGTACTGTCAATCGTTGTTCGTGCGCAATGCGGTGGTGGCCGCGCAACGACGGGCTCCGGCGCATGGGTGGCCCACCGCGGTCACGCCCGGGTGCTGCATCGCGACAAGGAATCCGGACGTGCCAGCGGGCCTCCTGTCGTGGCAACATCCGCCTGCTTCGGCAACATCGACCGGGCCAGCACGCTCTACCATCGCCGCGTGCCCGCCGCCTTCCAGGAGGATCCATCGCACCATGCGCAGTCGAATCGAGGATGTCGCCGCCGTCGCCGGGGTTTCGATCAAGACCGTGTCCCGCGTACTCAACCACGAGCCGAACGTGCGCGAGCAGACGCGCGAACGCGTGCTGGCGGCAGTGGCGCGGCTGGGCTACAAGCCCAACCTGTCGGCGCGCAGCCTGGCCGGCCAGCGCTCGTATGCACTGGCGCTGGTCTACAACAATCCTTCGCGCAACTACCTGATGGAAATCCAGAGCGGCATGCTGGAAGCCTGCCATGCGCAGCACTACAACCTGATCCTGGGGCCGGTCGGCACCGGCCGCCGCACCCTGCCCGACCTGGCCGCGCTGTTCGAGAACTCGCGCCCGGACGGCGTCGTGCTGATTCCACCACTGACCGACGATGAGGTGGTGCTGTCCTACCTGGAAGAGCAGGACATTCCCTTCGCCTGCATCGCGCCACGCCACCCGGAAGGCCGCATCGGCGTGCGCATGGACGAGACCACCGCGGTGGTCGAACTGATCGGCCACCTGGTCGCGCAGGGCCATCGCCGCATCGGCCACATCAAGGGGCCCCGCGCACACGGTGCCTGCCAGTGGCGCCACGCCGGATATCGCCAGGCGCTGCGCGGCGCCGGTATCGCCTACGACCCACAGCTGGTGGTCAACGGCCAGTTCTCGTTCGAGTCGGGCGTGGATGCCGCCAACATCCTGCTGGACCTGGACGATCCGCCAACGGCAATCTTCGCGGCCAACGATGACATGGCCGCGGCGGTATACCGCGTGGCCGGCGAGCGTGGCCTGCGTGTCCCGCGCGATCTGTCGGTGTGCGGCTTCGACGATACCCCGATCGCCGGGCACATCTATCCGGCGCTGACCACGGTGCGCCAGCCGACCGCGCACATGGGCCGGCTGGCGACCGAGCAGTTGATCGAGCACATCCGCACCGAGACCGCAGGACGCATGATCACGGTCGAGCATGCGGTGCTGGATCGCGAGTCGACCGCCGCGCCCCGGCGGCGCTGACGACGGCAGAACCGGGCTCATGGCGCCGGCAGCCGTGAGCCCTTCCACGCATAGAAGGCGATGTAGACGTAGCACAGCACCGGCAGCAGGAAGGACAGCTGCAGGCCATGGCGGTCGGCCAGCCAGCCCATTGCCAGCGGAATCACCGCGCCACCGACGATGGCCATCACCAGCAGGCTCGACGCCTTTCCGGTGAGTGCACCAAGGCGGGCGATGGCCAGGGCGAAGATGGTCGGGAACATGATGGAGTTGAACAGGCCGATGCTGACTACGGCCCACTTGGCCAGGCCGCCGCTTGCGGTGACCGTGATGCCCAGCAGGATCATCACCGCCACCGCGAACAGGCCCAGCAGATGGCGCGCGTCCAGCCGTGCCAGCAGCGCCGCCCCCACCAGGCGGCCGGCCAGCGCGCCGCCCCAGTACAGCGAAACATAGCCGGTGGCTTCCTGCTCGGTCAGGCCCTGGCCGATGCCCGGCGAGGACAGGAAATTGACCAGCACGCTGCCGATGGACACCTCGGCCCCGACGTAGCAGAAGATGGCCAGCACGCCCAGGCGCACGTGGCGATGGCGCAGCACGTCCCACACGCGGCCTTCGCTGCTGGCGCGCCCCTCCACGCCCGGAATGGTGGGCAGGCGGAACATCCAGATCGCGACGGCCAGCAGGAACAGCGCCACTGCCAGGCCGAAGTACGGCAGCTGCACCGACTGCGCTTCGGCCGCGCGGTAGGCCAGTGCTTCGGCCTGCGGCAGCAGGGCCAGCTCATCCTCGCTGCGTGGCTTCGCCGAGAGGATCAGCAGGCCGCCGAACAGCGGCGCCAGCGTGGTGCCCAGCGAGTTCATCGCCTGCGCCAGGGTCAGCCGGCTGGAGCTGGTGCGCTCGTCACCGAGCAGCGCGACATAGGGATTGGCCGCCACCTGCAGCACGGTGATGCCGGTGGCCAGCACGAACAGCGCCGCCAGGAACAGGCCGTACACGTGCGCGGCAGCGGCCGGCCAGAACATCAGCGCACCCACGCAGGCGATGGCCAGGCCGGCGACGATGCCGCGCTTGTAGCCGAGCGCCGCGACCAGCCTTCCGGCCGGCAGTGACATCAGGAAGTACGCGCCGAAGAAGGTGAACTGGATCAGCATCGCCTGCACCCAGGTGAGCGCGAAGGCGGCCTTCAGGTGGGGAATGAGGATGTCGTTGAGGCAGGTGAGAAAGCCCCACATGAAGAAGATCGCGGTCACCACGGCCAACGCGCGGGTATTGCCCTGCACGTGTTGTCCGCTGACGGTCGTTGCTGTGTCCAATGCCTGTCCTCCCGGTCAGTGATTCAAGCCATCCATCGGTCATGCGCGGCACACGAAGGCCAACTGGATTGTCCGGCGCTGTCAACACGCCGCACAGCCTCCCCGGCACGCCCCCGCACCGTCATCCGCGCAGTTTCGTTCTGCACCGCACAACGCTTTTCCGCATCCGGATTGGCAGCGCTGTCATGCCTGAAAAACCGCTGCAAACGCCTTCAATAAAGGCAATTCGCAGATGCGAGCGGCTTCCTGGCAACGGTTACATCCCGACCTGCACGGCCGCTGGTCAGGCGCACTTGATGGCAGTTTGTTGACAACGCTGTCAACCGTCGCTCCAATCCGGCCACGTGCAGTAACCGCGATCAGAACAACGCAACAACACAACCGGATTCCCTGGGGAGGGAGCTTGCATGAAGACGTACAGGGCAGTACCTCGCAAGACGATGCTCACTTCCGCGCTGCTGGCAGCGCTGGCTGCACCGGCCTGGGCACAGGACGCACCCGCCGCCGGCCCGGCCGATCCGGCCACGCTGGATACCGTGCAGGTCACCGGTATCCGGGGCAGCCTGCAGTCTTCAATGAACCTCAAGCGCGACAGCCAGGGCGTGGTCGATGGCATCGTCGCCGAGGACATCGGCAAATTCCCGGACACCAACCTGGCCGAATCGCTGCAGCGCATCAGCGGCGTGTCGATCGACCGTACCTCCAGCGGCGAAGGCTCCAAGGTGACCGTGCGCGGCATCGGCCCGGACTACAACCTGGTGTTGTTGAACGGTCGCCAGATGCCCGCCTCCAACCTTGGCAACGGTGGTGGCGGCCTGAATGGCTCGCGCTCGTTCGATTTCGCCAACCTTGCCTCCGAATCGGTTTCGGCGGTGGAGGTGTACAAGACCAGCCGTGCCGACAACCCGGCTGGCGGTATCGGCGCCACCATCAACATCAGGACGATGCGCCCGCTGGAGTCGGAGCCGGTGATCAGCCTGGGCCTGAAGGCGGTCAATGATTCGTCCAACGACAACCTGCCGCGCACGCTGCAGGGCTCGAACATCACCGGCGAGCTGTCGGGCATCTTCAGCCAGCGCTACGCCGATGACCGCTTCGGCGTGACCCTCAGTGCCAGCCATCAGGAACGCGATTCGGGCTTCAACCAGGCCACGGTGGCCGAAGGCTGGGCGACGCTGTACGGCAACAACACCACCGACTGGCGCGCGCTGCCGCAGCCGGGCCAGGGCTATGCCGACCGCATCACCAACCGGCCCGGGCCGAACGATGTGTACGCACGCCCGCAGAACACCGCGTACAACGTCAACGGCGTGCAGCGCCAGCGCACCAATGCGCAGGCCACGTTCCAGTGGAAGCCGGCCGACAACGTGACGACCACGCTGGACTACACCTATGTCGAGAACAAGGTGCAGCAGCAACGCAGTGAACTGTCCGTGTGGTTCAACTACGGACCCGGCGACAGCACCTGGACCAACGGGCCGGTGGCCGCGCCGATCATCTACAGCGAGGACATGACCAATTCGGACGTGTCGATGGGCGGTGCCAAGCTGGCCACCAGGACCGGCATGCACTCGCTGGGCTTCAACGTGGACTGGGAAGTGAACGACGCGCTGGACCTCTCGTTCGATGCCCACAACTCCACCGCCGAATCGAAGCCGGACAGTCCGTATGGCTCCGCCGGCGTGCTGGGCGTGGCCGCCTTCGTGCGTGGCAAGACCACGGTGGACTACAGCGGTGACCTGCCGATCATCAACATCGCGCTGCCGCCCGGCGGCGTGCAGGCGTCCGATGCGCTGGTGACCGGTTCGGTGTTCCAGAACAGCTACAACAAGTCGAAAGTGCAGCAATACCAGGGTCGCGGTACGTTCCGCTTTGCCGACTATTCGGCGCTGGACTTCGGCATCGGCCACGCCCAGGTGGAGAACCGTTCGGCGTCGGCGATCATGCAGCGCAATACCTGGGGTGGCCTGGGAACACCGTCCGACTACGCCGATGACATCTGGTATGCGGACAACATGGCCAAGTACTTCAAGGCGTTCTCCGGCCACAGCGATCCGCGCCTGACCGGCCAGTTCCTGGTCTTCGACTTCGACCGCCTGATCGATCGCGCCGCACAGGTCGGCAGCGCCTCCGATCCGGCCTGCCCCAGCTGCTACTACGCGCCCAGCCAGTATTCAGAGGACATCCGCACCACCGAGAAGACCCGCAGCGCCTACCTGCAGTACCGCACCAGCTTCGACTGGTCGATGCCGCTGCACGTGGCCGCCGGCGTGCGCTACGAGCGCACCGAAGTAGAATCCAACGCGATGGTGCGCGTACCCACCGGCATCAGCTGGGGCTCGGCCAACGAGCTGAACATCGTCTACGCGGCCGACAGCAGCTTCATCGGTGGCCGTGGCAAGTACGACTACATGCTGCCCAACGTCGACCTGAAGCTGGACCTGAGCGAATCGCTGGCGCTGCGCGGCAGCTACAGCCGCACGCTGGGCCGCCCCAGCTGGACCCAGATCCAGAGCGGCCAGTCGCTGGCCGACATCGTGCGCACCCAGGGCGGCACCGCCAGTCGTGGCAACCCGGGGCTGGAGCCGCTGATCTCGGACAACTTCGACCTGTCGCTGGAGTGGTACTACGGCGAGGCCAGCTATGCCTCGGTCGGCTTCTTCCGCAAGAACATCAAGAACTTCATCAGCGACACCATCGTGCGCGAGAACACCGGCACGCTGCACACCCCGGTGGGAGGTGCGTACTGGAACGAGGCACTGGCCTCCGGCTGCGGCACCACCGACATGCCCTGCATCCGCGACTACATCTTCACCAACCATGCCGGCGATCCGGGCGTGACCTACACCGGCACCAATTCGGCCGGGCAGAAGACCGGCACCATCACCGGCCTACCGGGAGATCCGATCGCCGGCTTCGACGTCACCGTGCCCGCCAACCAGCACTCGGACCATCTCGATGGCTGGGAAGTGGCGGTACAGCACCTGTTCGGCCAGTCCGGCTTCGGCGTCGCGGCCAACTACACCAAGGTGAAGTCGGGGCTGACCTTCAACAACCTGAGCCTGGGTGACCAGTACCCGATGATCGGCCTGAGCGACTCGGCCAACGTTGTCGCTTTCTATGACAAGCACGCCTGGCAGATCCGTGCGGCGTACAACTGGCGCGACAAGTTCCTCAACGGCATCGGCGGCCAGGGTCCCAATCCGAACTACACCGCTGCCTACGGCCAGCTCGACCTGAACATCAGCTACGCGGTGAGCGAACAGCTGACCCTGAGCCTGGAGGCGATCAACCTCACCGACGAGACCATGCGCACGTACTCGCGCCATACCAACATGCTGCGCTACGCCACCCAGACCGGGCCACGCTACATGTTCGGCGTGCGCTACAAGTTCTGACCGGCCACGGTATCGTGGAGCCGGGCGCAGGCCCGGCTCCACACACCCCACCGGACATCCGCGCATGCTGCAGCCTCTCCGCCCCATCGATGAAATACATGGCCTGGACCCGGCACAGCTGCACCAGCAGCTGCCGGGATGGACCACGCCGAAGGTGATCCGCGGGCTGGTCTCGCATTGGCCGCTGGTGGCCGCCGCACGCACCTCCGATGCCGCTGCAGTCGCCCATCTGGTCAGCTTCGATCCCGGCCGGATGCCGGTGACCGCCACCACCGCAGCGCCCGAAGCACAGGGGCGGTTGTTCTACAACGAGGACATGAGCGGCTTCAACTTCCGCCGCGAACAGGTGCCGCTGAAGGTCGTGCTGGCCACGCTGCTGAAGTACGCACGCGACCCGTCGCCGCCGTCGATCTACGTCGCCTCGACCACGCTGGACAGCTTCCTGCCCGGCCTGGCCGAAGCGAATCCGCTGCAGCTGGGCGTGGCCGACCCGCTGACCAGCATCTGGATCGGCAATCGCTCGCGCATCGCCGCCCACCAGGATGTACCGGACAACCTTGCCTGCGTGGCTGCGGGGCGTCGCCGGGTCACCCTGTTCGCCCCCGACCAGGTACGCAATCTTTATGTCGGCCCGCTGGATCTGACCCCGGCCGGCCAGGCGATCAGCCTGGTTGACTTCCACGCACCGGATTTCGAGCGCTTCCCACGCTTCCGCGAGGCGCTGGCGCAGGCGCAGGTGGCAGAACTGGCGCCGGGCGATGCCGTCTTCATTCCTTCGCTCTGGTGGCACCACATGGAAGGACTGGACGCGTTCAATGTGCTGATCAACAGCTGGTGGCGCCCGGTGCCGGCCTGGATGGATTCGCCGATGAACGCACTGATGCTGGCGATCCTGGCGGTGCGCGACCTGCCCGAACCCCAGCGCGCGCACTGGCGCGCGATGTTCGATCACTACGTGTTCGACGCCGATACGGCGACCAGCGCACAAATTCCTGCGCATGCGCGTGGCGTGCTGGCCCCGCTGCACGCCGATGGCGCCGCGCAGATACGGCAGATCCTGCGCCAGCGACTGCAACGGTGAATCCCGTGGCGGGCGCGTGCTTCACCCGCGCCCGGCCCTTTTGTGGCGATAATGCAGCCCCGCCTCCGCCGGTACCTGACCGCGCCGAGCGCCCTCTGCCCTCGTTTGCCCCGCATGCGCCTGATTTCGCCCCGCCTCAACCTGGGCAAGCTGATCCTCGCCCTGGCCCTGCTCAGCGCCATCATCGCGCTGGCCAATACCCTGCTGGCCAGCTACCGGGTGCAGCGCGACCAGCTGGTCGGCAATACCCTGGAAGCCAACCGCGTCTATGCCACCAAGCTGGCCGAGACCACCCAGAACTTCCTGCTGGCCGCACAGCAGGAGCTTGCCTATGCGGCCACCCGGCTCGGCCAGGACGATCTGGATCCGCAGCGGGCGCAGGATGAGGCCAGCCGCCTGCAGCTGCAGACCAACAGCTTCAACTCCTCGCTGGTGGTGGATGCCGATGGCCTGGTGATCGCCACTTCGCCGCAGACCCTGCAACTGCAGGGTGAGGTGCTGCACAGCGTCGGCAACAACGCGGCACTGGCGGCACGCCAGCCGATGATCAGCGATCCGTACCAATCGGCCACCGGCAAGCTGCTGGTGTCGCTGTCGCACCCGATCTTCAACCGCCAGGGCCACTACCGCGGCTACGTCAGCGGGACCCTGTACCTGCGCCAGCGCAGCGCACTGCATACGCTGCTGGGCAAGCACTACTACCGCGACGGTTCCTACCTGTACGTGGTCGACCGTCATGGTCGCCTGCTCTATCACGCCGATGGCAAGCGGGTCGGTGACTACGTGGTCGGCAATCCGGCGGTAAAGGCGGTGGTGCGTGGCGAGCGCGGCGCCCAGCAGGTGCGCAACAACCTGGGCGTGTCGATGCTGGCCGGGTATGCACCGGTTCCGGCGACCGGCTGGGGCATCATCGCCCAGCGTCCGACCGAGGCCACCCTGCAACCGCTGTCGCGGTTGATGACCGCAGTGATCTGGAACGCGATTCCGCTCGGCCTGCTGTCGCTGCTGGTCACCTGGTGGTTCGCCCGCCGCATTTCGATGCCGCTGTGGCAGCTGGCGCGCAACGTGCAGGGCGGCGAAGATACCGGCAATGCGATCAACCATGTCAGCGGCATCCGTGCGTGGTACTTCGAGGTCGCGCAGCTGAAACACGCGGTGCTGCACAGCTTCAACGCACTGCAGGACCGGATCGGCACGCTCAACCGGGCCAGCCGCACCGACCCGCTGACCGGCCTGCTCAACCGTCGTGGCCTGCAACAGGCCCTGGATGCACTGCAGGTGCAGGGCATCCCGTTCGCGATCCTGGCGCTGGACATCGATCGCTTCAAATCGATCAACGATGCCCACGGCCACGACGTCGGCGACGCCGCCATCGTCCATATCGCCGATCAGATGCGCCGCTATTCGCGCGACAGCGACATCCTCTGCCGCGCCGGCGGCGAGGAATTCCTGCTGCTGTTGCCGGGCATCAACGCCGAGCCGGCACGCCAGGCCGGCGAACGCCTGCGCCAGCATATCGCCGACCACCCGTTCGAGCCGGTGGGCACCATCACCGTGTCACTGGGCGTGGCCCATTTCCCGAGCTTCCATGTCGATGCCGAGCAGGCGTTGCGGCTGGCCGACAAGGCGCTGTACATGGCCAAGGAACAGGGCCGCAACCGGGTCGTGGTCTACCCCTACGCCGACTGATGCGGAGCCGGCCCGGCCGGCCCCGCCACCACCCTCAGCCCTGTTCCAGCGGGGTCAGCAGGCGCACGCCGCGCCTGGCGCCATCCACCATGTAGACGCCGCCCTCCTGCAGCAGGTCAGTGCCGGCCTGCTCGATCGGGTCCGCCCTGCGCCACGGCACGGCCTGCCGCGGCCCCGGAATGAAGACGCGCCAGCGCCCCAGACGCTCCGGCCCGGCATTGCGATCATTGTTCAGGGCGAAGTTCACCGGCACGCGTACCGTCCAGCTGTCCCGGGTGCTGTCCTCGCCGGTGGTCGGCGGGGTGAAGGTCCATTTGCGGGCGCTGCTGACGCTGGCCTTGGCCAGGCTGTCGCGCATCTTGGCCAGGGTTCGCTCGGGCCCGATCACGGCCATGTTGACCTGCTCGGCAACGACATCGGCCACCGTACCGTCGCGGGCCACCTTGACCATCAGCACCACCTCGCCCTGGCCACCGTTTCGATAGACCTCTTCCGGGTAACGCGGCGGCGTCATGCGCCGGTCAGTCACCGAGTCGGTCGCCTTCGGATCGTATTCGCTGAAGTTGACGCTGGTCATGCTGACTTCGTAACCGCCATCTGCCATCGACTTGCCGCGCAGGCGCACGTGCAGCGGAGCACGCGTCGCCACCGCCTTGCCATCACGCAGCGTCGGCTCGAAGCGCCAACCTGCAATGGTGCCCTCGACGAAGGATGCGATGCTCGGAGACAGCATCGACTTCTGGTCCAGTACCAGCGTGCTGACCGAACCATCGGCAGTGATCTCGATATGGCCGGAAAGCACCATGCTCATTTCCGCCGTGGCGCGCACGGCGCGTGCGGTCTGTGCACTGGCATCGCCGGCCAGCAAGGGGGCGCCGCAGCCTACGGCCAGCGCGAGGGCGAGAAACAGGGGGGAACGCATCATTGCCGGGTCCTTGGTGATGAATACCGAGCGTACCCCAATCGGCGCCGCCACGGCAGCCCGTTCACGCCAGCCGGTGGGCGCCCGCGTACGGCGGGGTGTCGGGGTAGTCACCACGCGCGAACCGCTCCTGCAGCTGCTGCCACCACTGCGGATCGAACAAGTGCCGGAAATGCTCGCGCACCGCGGCCAGTTCAGCGGCTGGCAGGCCCATGAACGGGCCGAAGCGCTCAGGGAAGACATCGCGCGGGCCTACATGGAACCACGGCTCATCGGCCATTGCCTCTTCCGGGCTGCGCGGTTGCGGCCAGGCGCGGAACACGCAGTCGCTGACCAGGCACAGCTCGTCATAGTCGTAGAACACGGCACGCCCATGCCGCGACACACCGAAATTCTTCGGCAGCATGTCACCGGGAAAAATGTTGTTGCGCGCCATGTCGGTGATGGCCTGCGCATAGTCGAGCACCGCCGCCCGCACCGCCTCCCCACCCTGCTCGCGCAGGTACAGATTCAACGGACGGAAGCGACGCTGCACATAGCACAGCGCGACTTCCACCTGGTCGCCATCGACGCGAACGCTCTGCGCGCACTGCTGCAGCAGCTCGTCCAGCAGCGCCGGCGCGAAGCGGTCACGCGGGAAGCGCAGATGGCGATACGGCTGTGCGTCGAGCAGGCGGCCGACACGGTCGAGGTTGAACACCAGCGCGTACTTCTCTTCCACCTGCTGCCGCGACATTGCCTTGGGCCAGGCAAAGCGGTCGCGGATCAGCTTGAACACCAGCGGATAGCTGGGCAGGGTGAACACCGCCATGACCATGCCCGGCGTGCCTTCGGCAGGCACCAGCCGTTCCTGCGGATGCTCGTTGAAGTGGCGGAAGAAGGTGCGGTAGCGCTCGGTCTTGCCCTGCTTGGCGCGGCCCAGCACGGTGTAGATCTCATCGATCGGCTTGCCCGGCAGCAGGCTGCGCAGGAACACCACCGCATCCCCCACCGTGGCAAGGTCGGCCTGGAAGTAGCTGCGCGACACGCCGAACAGGTGGGCGACATCGCGGCGCCGGGTCAGCACGGCATCGGCGCGCAGCCCGCGCTCATCGTTGACCAGGGCGATCACGCACGGCGAGAAGCGATGCTCGCCGAACACGCGGCCGACCAGATAGGCGCGGCGCTCGCGATAGAACACGGTGTCGAGCAGCTCGATGCTGCGTACCGGCGTGTCACCCCAATGGGCCAGATCGTCCTGCAGGCGCACCGCGATCGCCGCCGCGCAGCGCAGCTGGTGGGCATAGGGAATGTCGAAGCGGTAGTCGGCCAGCACCCGCTGCAGCGCCTCCACCGGCCGCGTGGGCGAGACCGCGTAGGTATGCCGTGCGACCGGATGGGTGATGGCATCGGAAGGTTCAACGTCGAAGGCGATGAACTCCAGCGCCGGGTCCACGCCACGGGTGGCGAACAGGCGCCGCGACAAGGTGTTGTAGAAGGTCTTGTACAGCTCGGCATCGATCAGCTCCTGCAGCAGGGCGCTGTAGCGCGCGTGCACCTGCAGCCACAGCGCGCGCGCGCCGATCGCCTCACCGGCGAGGCGACGCAGGGCATCCATCTGCTCGGCGATGCACAGGTCGTACAGGGCGATGCGCTCGACGGCATCCTGGCGGGCGCCGGCCCAGTCGCGCTGCTCGAAGCGCTGCCGCGCACGCGCGGTGATCGCCGCGAAGCGGGCGTGATACTGCTCGAAACCATCACGGATGGCGCCCGCGATGCGCGACGCCAGCTCGGCGGCGATGTCAGGCTCGGACATGCAGGGCTCACCGGAGAGGACCGGCTTCACCATACGCTGGCGTGTGTGGCGCCGTCGAGCGCGCAGGTAGTGCCGGCCGCTGGCCGGCAGCCCCTGGACCGCCGGTGGATCCATGCAGATGCCGGCCAGCGGCCGGCACTACCGGCTCAGATCGCCAGTTCGGCCTCCACGTCCTGCACCTTGCGCCGCGCCAGGGCCAGGTTGGACTTGGTGCGGTCCAGCACGATGTAGAAGAACAGCCCCTTCTTCTTCGCCACCGGACGCATGATGTGGTACGCCTTGCCCAGCGAGATCAGGATGTCCTCGATGGTGTCGTTGAGGTTCAGCGACGCGGCAGTCTTCATCTTGGCACGGATCACTTCGGTGTTGCCGGCCGCGGCCACTTCCATGTCCATGCCGGCACCGGCTTCGCCCAGCAGCATGCCGCTTTCATAATCGACCAGCGCCACCGCCTGTGCGCCATCGATGCCCATCAGTGCGTTCAACGATTCAGTCAATCCAGCCACGTCGTATCCCCTTGTCAGTGTTGGTTCGAGCCCCTTGTTCCCCTGCGGCCGGGCTCACGATCCGCTGAGTTCGGCCAGGATCGCCTGGCCACATTCCCTGCTCTGCCACAGCACCTGGCCGATCACGCTGCGCTGGTCGCAGGCTGCCATCAGCAGCAGCGGCGCGCGCCGTTCGGCCTGGATCGCCAGCATCAGCACCTTGCCCCCCGCGGCTTCCAGCATCAGCGTCTGCAGATCGCCCAGCACCAGCTCGCGCCCCACCGCAGCGGCCAGCGCCAGCATCGCGCTGGTCATCGCCGCCAACCGTTCGCCGCGACCGTCAGCACCGGCGCTGACCAGCGCGAAACCATCCACGCTGGCCAGCACGACCGTGCGCACACCTTCGACCCGCTGCTGCAGGTCGTGCAGCAGGGGCTGCAGGCGCTCGCGCTGACCGGCATCGGGCAGGACCGCCACCTGCCCGTCAGCCATGCGCGGCCACCAGTGCATGCGCTTCCATTTCGCCCATCAACACATCCATCAGCAGCAGTCCCTGCTCGCGGTCGCGGGCATCGACCGCCAGCAGCGGCAGTGGCTGGTCGTCGAGGCAGGCGCGCGTGGCCCAGTCGTCCAGCGCGGCATGGGGCGCCTGGTCGAGATGGGTGACCGCCACCACCAGCGCCAGCGCCGGTGCAAACGGCCGCAGCACCTGCAGGTAGTCCTGCAGCTCGGCGGCCATGCCGGCGCGACGCGCATCCAGCAGCAACACCGCACCGCGCGCACCCTGCAGCAGGATCGGCCACAGGAAGTCGAAGCGCTGCTGGCCTGGGGTGCCGTACAGGCGCAGCCGTTCGCCGTTGGGCAGGTCGATGTCGGCGTAGTCCAGCGCGACGGTGGTGGAGGCCTTGTCGGCGCCAAGGCGATCACTGTTGGCCACATCCGTATCGATCACCGCGCCGGCCGCGATGCTGCGCACCAGGGTCGACTTGCCACTGCCCATCCCGCCCAGCACCACCACCTTGTGCTCACGCATTGCGCTCGCTCCCGCGCAGGTGCCGCCACAGGCGGGCGAGCAGGCCGTGATCGGCACCCACGCTGCGCGCCGTCGCTACCGACGACGTCGGTGCAGCCTGCAGCTGCGCATAGCCACACAGATAGGCGGCATGGATGAAGTCGCGCACCGCCGCCGCCGGCAGTTCCAGCAGCATCGCGCACTCGTCCACCGTGCAGGCCCGCTTGAGCAGCAGCGAGCACAGGCGGAAGCCATCGTGATCGTGGCCCAGCACGCGGAAATCGGGCCAGCGCAGCAGCTTCACCGAAGCACCGCGCAGGCGCTCGTCCAGCGCCTGCCAGTGACGACTGCGCTGCGCCCACTGCCACAGCAACGGCCGCAGTGGCTGGCGTGCACGGTCGCCGGCCAACGCCTGCAGTCGTGCCGGTGTCAGCGCATCCAGCTGCAGTCGCTCGAAGGCGTCGGCCAGGCGCTCTACCAGTGCGGCGGAAGGCTCCTGCAGCAGCACCGCCTGGTCATGCTCCAGATCCATCAGCAGCAACGGCTCGCCCGCATCACTCAACAGGGCCTGGCCCTGGCGCAGCGGCAGCCGCTCGCGCAGCAGTCGGGTGATGGCGTGCGCACCATCGGCCAGGCGGATCGGAGCGGGTGCGTGCATGGCCAGGGGCTCCCCTGCCACCTGCATGCCACGCAAGGCGCGGCCGATGGCACCGTCGTCCAGTACGTCCTGATGGCCATCGCCGTCTCGCAGCTGGCCTCCCAGGTCCTCGATCCAGCACTGCAGTCGCGGGCGTTGCTGGCGCATGCGCTGGGCCGCATTGCGCAGCGCCGGGGTATCTCGGATCACCAGCAGGTCGCAGTCGTCCAGGTCCTGGCTGCGCCGCACTTGCCCATCGGGCAGTGCAGAGGCCAGGCGCAGCCGTTGCAGCAGGGCCTGCTCGCCCTGGATGTCGGTTCCCACTACCAGCACGCGTGCCATCGGTGTTCCCCGTGCGACCACCTCCCCGGTGGCCTCGCGTCGCCAAGGCTAGGGCATCGCCTGCGGCGACCGTCGTGATCGATTGCTCAGATTGGAAGTGATCGCGAACGCAGCCCGTTCCGTTCTGCGACAACCATCGTGGGCAAGTTTCATGCCCTCTTGACGGCGTTACGACAGCCGACGGATTTCACGGTTCTGGCCGCAGATCGGACGCGGCCGGCCACGCAAAAAGAAACCCGCGCCGAAGCGCGGGTTCCGGGGTCGCAACGGGACGGCGATGGATCAGCCGCGCAGCTGCTCCAGTGCGGCATTGAAGGTCGCGCTCGGGCGCATCGCCTTGCTGGCCTTGGCCACGTCCGGGCGGTAGTAGCCGCCGATATCCACGGCCTTGCCCTGCACGGCGATCAGCTCGTCGACGATCTTCTGCTCGTTGTCGGTCAGCGCCTTGGCCAGCGGGGCGAAGCGTGCCTTCAGCGCGGCATCTTCATTCTGCGCGGCCAGGGCCTGGGCCCAGTACAGCGCGATGTAGAAGTGGCTGCCGCGATTGTCGATGCCACCCAGCTTGCGCGACGGCGACTTGTCGTTGTCCAGGAACTGGCCGTTGGCTTCGTCCAGGGCCTTGGCCAGCACGCGGGCGGCGGCGTTGTCGTAACGGTTGCCCAGGTGTTCCAGCGACGCGGCCAGCGCCAGGAATTCACCCAGCGAATCCCAGCGCAGGTAGTCCTCTTCGACGAACTGCTGCACGTGCTTCGGCGCCGAGCCGCCGGCGCCGGTCTCGAACAGGCCGCCACCGGCCATCAGCGGCACGATCGACAGCATCTTGGCGCTGGTGCCCAGCTCCATGATCGGGAACAGGTCGGTCAGGTAGTCGCGCAGCACGTTGCCGGTCACCGAGATGGTGTCCTCACCCTTGCGGATGCGGTCCAGCGAGAACGCGGTGGCTTCCACCGGCGGCAGGATGCGGATGTCCAGGCCGGCGGTGTCGTGGTTCTTCAGATAGGTTTCGACCTTGGCGATGACCTGTGCGTCGTGGGCACGGGCGGCGTCCAGCCAGAACACGGCCGGGGTGCTGCTCAGGCGGGCACGTTCGACGGCCAGCTTCACCCAGTCCTGGATCGGCGCATCCTTGGTCTGGCACATGCGCCAGATGTCACCGGCTTCCACGGCGTGCTCGAACACCACGTTGCCGGCGTCGTCGGTGACCTTGACCACGCCATCGGCGGCGATCTGGAAGGTCTTGTCGTGCGAGCCGTACTCTTCGGCCTTCTGTGCCATCAGGCCGACGTTCGGCACCGAGCCCATGGTGGCCGGGTCGAAGGCACCGTGCGCCTTGCAGTCGTCGATGACGGCCTGGTACACGCCGGCGTAGCAGCGGTCCGGAATGAGCGCCTTGGTGTCCTGCAGCTTGCCTTCGGCATTCCACATCTTGCCGGAGTCGCGGATCATCGCCGGCATCGAGGCGTCGACGATCACGTCGCTCGGCACGTGCAGGTTGGTGATGCCCTTGTCCGAGTTGACCATGGCCACGCCCGGACGCTGTGCGTACTCGGCGGCCAGGTCGGCTTCGATGGCGGCACGGGTGGCTTCGGGCAGCGACGGCAGGCGCGCGGCCAGGTCACCGATGCCGTTGTTGGCATCGAAACCGGCCTGCTTGAGCACGTCGGCATGCTTGGCCAGCACGTCCTTGTAGAACTCGTTGACCGCCACGCCGAACATGATCGGGTCGGAGACCTTCATCATGGTCGCCTTCAGGTGCAGCGAGAACAGCACGCCCTGGGCCTTGGCATCGGCGATCTGCTCGCCGATGAACGCGGCCAGCGCCTTGCGGCTCATCACCGCGGCATCGACGATCTCGCCGGCCTTGACCGCGGTCTTTTCCTTCAGCACGACGGCGCTGCCGTCCTTGCCGTGGAAGGTGATCTTCAGCGAACCGGCGTTGGCCAGGGTGGCCGACTTCTCGCTGCCGTAGAAGTCACCGGCGGCCATGTGCGCGACGTGCGACTTCGAATCGGCGGCCCAGGCACCCATGCGATGCGGGTGCTTGCGCGCGTAGTTCTTCACCGACAGCGGTGCGCGGCGGTCGGAGTTGCCTTCGCGCAGCACCGGGTTCACCGCGCTGCCCTTGACCTTGTCATAGCGCGCCTTGTAGTCGCGCTGCTGGTCGTCGGCCGGGGTTTCCGGGTAATCCGGCAGTGGATAGCCCTGATCCTGCAATTCCTTGATGGCCGCCTTCAGCTGCGGCACCGACGCCGAAATGTTCGGCAGCTTGATGATGTTGGCGTCCGGGGTGGTCGCCAGCTGGCCCAGCTCGGCCAGGTCGTCGCTGACCTTCTGCGCGTCGGCCAGCAGTTCCGGGAACTGCGACAGGATGCGGCCGGACAGCGAGATGTCACGGGTTTCGACCACGATGCCGGCAGTGGCGGTGTAGGCATCGACGATCGGCAGCAGCGACTGGGTGGCCAGGAACGGGGCTTCGTCGGTCAGCGTGTAGAGGATCTTGGACATGGGGGACTTGGACTCTGTAGCAGTGCTCAGGGGAAGGCCGGCGCCAGCGCCGGGCCACGTGCAACCGTGTCGCTTTTCCCTGCCGCCGTCAGGGTGGGCGCGCGGTGGGGAAACCCCTGCATTGTCGCGTTTTCAGCCGCGCGGGGCAAAGCCGCGCCATACGCGGCGGTACTGCACCACTGTGTTGCGCGGCTGGTTAGCTTCCCGCCTGGAACCTGAGGCTTGGTCGGCTAGTTCGACTTCTCGCTCGTGGAGGCACGCACGACCCACTCCGACAATCGCTGCCCCCACTCGGCGCCCATCGGACAGGTCAACGTCTGTGCGCGTTTGCTTCGCCGGAAGCTGCAGACGCGGAATCCTCCAACGACGGCGGCCAGGCTGGCGACTTCATCTGCCGTCGCAGCAGCACCTCGGATGTGCAGCGAACCGGCGCCAGACACGCTGGGTCGAACGTAGACGTCGTACCGGGTGGAACCTCCGTCCGCGCTTGCGTACCCCGACACGGCATATCCGCTGTCCGTGAAGCGCAGATCCGGCGTGCTTCCGGGCGCAGGCTTTTCAGGTGCATCGCCCTCGTAGATCAAGGCGACTTCCCTATCGCCACGCCTGACGCGGTGCAGACCAAAGTCGACAGGTGCCTCGTAGGTCACGGACATGCCCGTAGGCACGCGCAGACAGGCACCGTATAGAAAGTGGTCGCAGCTGTAGCTCCACAGATCAGCGGGTGCGATTGCGAGGGTGAGTGCCATCCAGCTGAGCATCCTGTCCCCCGACCTGTCCGTATGCGGCTGAGGGTACCCGAGATCCATGTCGAGCGAGCATCGCCCAATAAAAAAGGACGCAGCCTCGCGGCTGCGCCCATCGTGAGTCCTGCCGGGAGAGAGTCGGCAGGACTTACTTGACCTCGAACTCCTGCGGCGTTCCGGCCGCCTTGCCATCGACCATGACCTCGGCGCGGTACTTGCCGGCCGGCCAGCCCTTTGCATTCTTGAACGTGACGTTGGTGGTTTCCGCGCCGCTGGCGTTCAGGGTCGCGGTCTGTTCGCCGGCCACCTGGCCGTCCTGGTAGGTCAGCTTGGCGCCGACATTGACATTGTTGGCGGCGCCGTCGGTCTTGATCGAGACGATGACGTCATCCTTCGGTGCGAACAGGGCAGCCGGTGCAACCGACTTGTCGGCGGCGGCCGTCTTGCCCACGGTAACGGTGGAGACGCTGACCGCAGCGGCTTCGGCCATCGGCGGCGGTGCGCCGGTCATCGGCGCCGGCGCTGCCGGTTCAGCCGGCGCGGTTGCTGCCGGTGCGGCGTTGCTGTCGGTCGACTCTTCCTTCTTCTTGCAACCGACCAGGGCAACGCTGCCCAGCAGGGCGGCGATCAGGGCGGTCTGGAGCGGGGTGGTCTTGATCATTCGGGGTTCCTCCCAGGGGATTGTCGGACGGCGTTCGATTGCCGGCTTACTTCGGCGGCAGCTTCAGGGTCTGGCCCGGGAAGATCTTGTCCGGGTCATCGAGCACATCGCGGTTGGCTTCGAAGATCTTCTTCCAGGCATTAGCGTCGCCCAGGTGCTGCTTGGCGATCTTCGACAGCGAATCTCCCTTCTGCACGGTGTAGGTGCCGCCGCTGACAACCTCGGCGGTGCTGTCCACCGAAGCGCTGACGCCGGAGAAGTCCGCCTTCGGCACCTGCTCGGCGGTACTGTCGACGCTGGCACTGACGCCGGAGAAATCGGCTTTCTTCTCGGTACTCATCCACAACTCCCGTCTGCATGACTACGTGGTTCGCACGTTGCCATGGAGGTTGTTAAATGGGGATGGTGCAGATGTGAAGCCGCCCCCCGGGGCGGCTGAACAATCGGGAGAGCGGGTGCCTGGTCGTGCCGGCCGCTGGCCGGCCTGCCCTGGATGCGGGTTGCGCGCGGTTGCCGGCCAGCGGCCGGCACTACCGGTTACTGGCGCAGTTCGCGGTAGGTCGCAGCCGGGGCGGCGATGCCGGGGCTGGCCCGCCAGGGATTGATGTCCAGGCCTCCACGGCGGGTATAGCGCGCTTCCACTTCCAGCCACTCCGGCTGGCAGCGCGTGGACACCTCGCTGAAGATCCGCTCAACGCACTGCTCGTGGAACTCGGCGTGCTCGCGGTAGCTGACCAGATAGCGCAGCAGGCCGGCGCGGTCGATCTTCGGCCCGCGGTAGCGCAGGCTGACCGTGGCCCAGTCCGGCTGGCCGGTGACCGGGCAGTTGGACTTCAGCAGCGCCGAGACCAGGGTCTCTTCCACCACCTGGCCGGCATCAGCGGCGAGGAAGTCCGCCTGCGGGGGGCCATAGCAGTCGATCTCCACCTCCAGCCCGTCGATCGACTCGCCGAGCGGCGTCTCGCGCAGGCCCGGCAGGCCGAACTCCACATGGACCGGCGCACCGGCACAGGCCGACAGGTCGGCGACGATGCGTGCGCGCAGCGCTTCGGCGGTGTCGATGCGGGTGCTGTTGAGGGAGTTGAGGTACAGCTTGAACGACTTCGATTCGATCAGCCGCGGCGAGGTGCACGGCACCTGCACGGTGGCGACGGCGACCTGCGGCTTGCCGCGCGGGTCGAGCCAGCTCAGTTCGAAGGCATGCCAGCGGTCATGGCCGACGAACGGCAGCGCCGCATCATCGAGGCCGATCTCGGCGCGCGCGCCGCTGCGGGGGATGGGGAACAGCAGGCCGGGATCGTACTGCGACGGGTAACTGACCTCGCGACCGAGGCTGGAATCCTGTGGGGTGTTCATGGGCGTCATTGTATCGCGCCAGAAGCGGGCCTTCGGCCGGGCCGGCCAACGGCGGAGCCCCTCCGTGGTGGGTGTGTTGGTTGGTCGCGGAAGGCGGTCTCTCGGCTTGGCCGGGTGGGCAGGCGGGTCGGGGGACGCCGTAAACCCATCCCTGGGGGCTTGGCCGCGGCATCCATGCCGCGGACACCCCCGCCCCGCCTGCCCACCCGGCCCCTGACAGTTCCCTACGCGCGGCCACCACCACGGGAAAGATCAGGAAAATCAAAATCAAAAGCCGATCCTTCAGACATTCATGACGTCTGCCGTGTCGACCAAGGTCGACACCCACCAGAAGCAGAATGTCGTTCCGACAGTTCGCGGGAAACCGTCGAAGGCGGGGTGGGTCCGGTGGCAGGGGCGTGAGCCGCATGGATGCGGCGACCGAGCTTACATGGACGTACTTGCAGCGTCCCCTGCCACCGGACCCACCCCGCCATCCCACGGAATACCCGCTTTTGACGTTGACGTTGATTTAGGCGGGTGCAGGGCTGCAAGCCCTGCCGGAAACCCTCAGCCCGCAGGAGTGCCGGCACCGTGCAGGTAATCCAGGCTCACCTGCAGCAACGCCCGCAGCCCGACATCCAGCGCCTTCTCATCCAGCAGGAACTTCGGCGAATGGTTGGCCGGCGCCGTCGCCGGGTCGATGCCCACGCTGGTCGAACCCACGAAGAAGAACATGCCCGGTACTTCCTTCGCGTACAGCGAGAAGTCTTCCGCGCCCATCTGCAGCGGCGGCTCGTACACGTTGTCCTTGCCGACCACCGCCTGCAGGCTCGGCAGCATCTTCGCGGTCAGCGCCGGGTCGTTCACCGTCGCCGGGTTGCCTTCCGACTCGTAGATGTCGGTCACTGCCTTCGCGCCGTGCGCGGCAGCAGTATGCTCGGCCACGTTGCGCAGGTCGGCGAAGATCTGCTGGCGCATGCCTTCGTCGAAGGTACGGATGGTGCCGACCATTTCCACTTCATCCGGAATGATGTTGTAGCGGATGCCGCCGTTGATCGCGCCGAAGGTCAGCACCGCCGGCTGCTTGGACAGGTTGGCGCGGCGGCTGACGATGGTCTGCGCGGTGCCGACCAGATCGGCGGTGGCCACGATCGGGTCCACTCCATTCCACGGTGCCGAACCGTGCGTCTGGCGGCCGATCACCTTGATCCCGAAGCGGTCCGAGGCGGCCATCAGCGGGCCACCACGCACTGCGATCTGCCCTGCCTGCACGCTGGAGAACACATGCAGGCCGAACACCGCCTCCGGCTTGAAGTCGGCGAACAGTCCTTCCTTCAACATCAGTGCCGCACCGCCCTCTTCCGGTGGCGGTGCGCCTTCCTCGGCCGGCTGGAAGATCAGCATCACCTGGCCCGGCAGGTCCTTCTTCATCGACACCAGCGCTTCGGCCACGCCGAGCAGGGTGGCGGTGTGCGCATCATGGCCGCAGGCATGCATCACGCCCACGGTCTGGCCGCGGTACTGGTCTGTGGCCTTGGAGGCGAACGGCAGGCCGGTCTGCTCGGTCACCGGCAACGCATCCATGTCCGCGCGCAGCGCGATCTTCGGGCCCGGCTTGCCGCCTTCGATGATCGCCACCACGCCGTGATGGGCGATGCCGGTCTTCGGCTTCAGGCCCATCGCACGCAGGCGCTTGGCGACCTCGGCCGAGGTGCGCGCCTCGCGGTTGGACAGCTCCGGATGCTGGTGGAAATCGCGGCGCCATTCAACCACCCGGGCCTGCAGCCGCTGTGCGGCGGCGGTCACTTCCGGGCGCTGCCCGTCCTGGGCATGGGCAAGCGCCGGCAGGGCCAGCAACAGGGCGGACAACAGCAGCGAACGGCGCATCGCAATCTCCACGGCAAGGGGTTCCAGCTGAATGTAGGGCAACACTGCCGCCACGGGAACCTCCGCGGCTGGATCCGGTCTTAGCGCCCGTCCCATCCGTCATGCAGGAAACGTGATGTGGCACAGGTATGCTTTGCGCATTGCCCCCGGGGTCCCGCCCGGTCCAGCCCTCTTGGAGTCCTCGTAATGTCACGTGTTTGGAAGATCGTGCTGCTGGTCGTGGCGGTACTGGTGCTGGCCGTGGTCGGCCTGCGCGTCGTCGGCGGAGGCAAGGACAAGGCTGGAAAACCCGCTGCGGGCGCGCGCCAGGGCGGCGAAGACCCGGATGCCGGCCCGGTGCCAGTGACCGTGGTCGACGCCACGCGCCAGGACGTGCCGGTGTACGCCAGCGCGCTGGGCACGGTGACGGCGATGAATACTGTCACCGTCAGCCCGCAGGTGGGCGGCCAGCTGATGAGCCTCAATTTCCGCGAAGGCCAGGAAGTGAAGCAGGGTGACGTGCTGGCGGTGATCGATCCGCGCACCGCGCAGGCCAGCTATGACCAGGCGGCGGCGGCCAAGCGCCAGAACGAAGCCCTGCTGGCCACCGCACGCTCCAACTTCCAGCGCTCGAACGCACCCGAGTATCGCCAGTACGTTGCCAAGACCGATCTGGATACACAGCGAAACCAAGTGGCACAGTACGAAAGCGCGGTCGCAGCGAACGAGGCCAGCATGCGCTCGGCACAGGTGCAGCTGCAGTACACCAAGGTCACCGCACCGATCTCCGGCATTGCCGGCATCCGCGCGGTCGACGCCGGCAACGTGGTCAACGCGGGTACCGCGCTGGTCACGCTGACCCAGATCCATCCGATCCACGTGCTGTTCAACCTGCCCGAGCGCCAGCTCGGCGACGTGCGCCAGGCGCAGGCGGCCGGCACGGTGCCGGTGGCCGCGCTGGACCGCGCCGATTCGCACGTGCTTTCCGGCGACGGCAAGCTGGACGTGGTCGACAACCTGATCAGCGCCGACAGCGGCACGTTCAAGGCCCGCGCGATCTTCGACAACACCGACAACGGGCTGTGGCCGGGCCAGTTCGTCAACGTGCGCATGCAGCTGCGTACCATCGGTGGCGGCGTGGTCATCCCGACCCAGGCGGTGCTGCGTGGCCCGGATGGCGAGTACGTCTACATCGTGCAGGGCGACAACACGGTAAAGATGCAGACCGTGCGCAGCGGCGTGGAAGTGGGCGACAGCCAGGTGCAGATCGCCGAAGGCCTGAAGGGTGGCGAGCGCGTGGTCAGTGAAGGCCAGTTCCGCCTCAAGCCGGGCAGCAAGGTCACCGCGTTGAAGCCGGGCGAAACGCCGGCCGCGCCGACCGAGGCCGAACTGAAGGCCGCCGAGCAGAAGAACGGTGGCGGCGGTGGCCGTCGTGGTGGTGGCCCGCGCTGAGCGCAGGCCACTGACCTCTCCCGCGCCGGCATCCCCGCCGGCGCTGCCAATGAAGTGCCAGCAAGGATCAGTCCGTGGGCTTTTCGACGATCTTCATCCGCCGCCCCATCGCCACCTCGCTGTTGATGGCGGGGCTGTTGCTGCTGGGCATCCTCGGTTACCGCAAGCTGCCGGTGTCGGCGCTGCCGGAAATCGATGCACCCAGCCTGGTGGTCACCACCCAGTACCCCGGCGCCAACGCCACCACCATGGCCTCGCTGGTCACCACGCCACTGGAGCGCCAGTTCGGGCAGATCTCCGGGCTGGAGCTGATGACCTCCGACTCCTCGGCCGGGTTGTCGACGATCATCCTGCAGTTCTCGATGGACCGCGACATCGACATCGCCGCGCAGGACGTGCAGGCGGCGATCCGCCAGGCCACCCTGCCCTCGTCGCTGCCCTACCAGCCGGTCTACAACCGGGTGAACCCGGCCGACGCGGCCATCGTCACCCTGAAGCTGACCTCTGACACGCGCCCGCTGCGCGACGTCAACAACTACGCCGACTCGATCCTGGCCCAGCGCCTGTCGCAGGTGCAGGGCGTGGGCCTGGTTTCGATCGCCGGCAACGTGCGCCCAGCAGTACGCATCCAGGTCAACCCGGCGCAGCTGTCGAACATGGGCCTGACCCTGGAACAGCTGCGCAGCGCGCTGACCCAGGCCAACGTCAATGCGCCCAAGGGTTCGTTGAACGGCAAGACCCAGTCCTACAGCATCGGCACCAACGACCAGCTGGCCAGTGCCGCCGAGTACCGCGACACCATCATCAGCTACAAGAACGGCCGCCCGGTGCGGCTGTCGGACGTGGCCGACGTGGTCGATGGCGTGGAGAACGACCAGCTGGCCGCGTGGGCCGATGGCAAGCCGGCGGTACTGCTGGAAGTGCGCCGCCAGCCCGGCGCCAACATCGTGCAGACCGTCGAGCGCATCCGTGCGATCCTGCCGCAGTTGCAGGGCGTGCTGCCGGCCGACGTGCACCTGGAGATCTTCAACGACCGCACCGAGACCATCCGCGCCTCGGTGCATGAAGTGCAGTTCACCCTGATCCTCACCATCGGCCTGGTGGTGGCGGTGATCTTCGTGTTCCTGCGCCGGTTGTGGGCCACGATCATTCCGTCGGTGGCAGTACCGTTGTCGCTGGCCGGCACTTTCGCGGTGATGGCCTTCGCCGGCATGTCGCTGGACAACCTTTCGCTGATGGCGCTGGTGGTGGCTACCGGCTTCGTGGTCGACGATGCGATCGTGATGATCGAGAACATCGTGCGCTACATCGAGCAGGGCAAGAGTGGCAAGGAGGCGGCCGAAATCGGTGCGCGCCAGATCGGCTTCACCGTGCTGTCGCTGACCGTCTCGCTGGTGGCGGTGTTCCTGCCGCTGCTGCTGATGCCCGGCGTCACCGGCCGCCTGTTCCATGAGTTCGCGTGGGTGCTGAGCATCGCCGTGGTGCTGTCGATGCTGATCTCGCTGACGCTCACCCCGATGATGTGCGCCTACCTGCTCAAGCCCGATGCCCTGCCCGAGGGCGAGGACGCGCATGAGCGCGCCGCGGCGGCCGGCAAGCAGAACCTGTGGACACGCACCGTCGGCCTGTACGAGCACAGCCTGGACTGGGTGCTGGGCCACCAGCGTCTGACCCTGGCCGTGGCCGGCGGCGCGCTGGTGCTGACCGTGCTGCTGTACGTGCTGATTCCCAAGGGCCTGCTGCCCGAGCAGGACACCGGCCTGATCACCGGCGTGGTGCAGGCCGACCAGAACATCGCCTTCCCGCAGATGGAGCAGCGCACCAAGCAGGTCGCAGAAGCGCTGCGCCAGGACCCGGACGTCACCGGCGTTTCTGCGTTCATCGGTGCCGGCAGCATGAACCCCACGCTCAACCAGGGCCAGCTGTCGATCGTGCTGAAGGAACGCAGCCAGCGTGATGGCCTGGACGAGATCCTGCCGCGCCTGCAGAAGGCGGTGGCCGGCATTCCGGGCGTAGCGCTGTACCTGAAGCCGGTGCAGGACGTGACCCTGGATACCCGCGTGGCCGCCACCGAGTACCAGTATTCGCTGTCGGACGTGGATTCGGCGACGGTGGCCACCCAGGCCACGCGCCTGACCGAAGCGCTGCGCCAGCGCCCGGAACTGGCCGACGTCGACAACAACCTGTCCAACCAGGGCCGCGCGCTTGAGCTGAACATCGACCGCGACAAGGCCAGCGTGCTGGGCGTGCCGATGCAGACCATCGATGACACGCTCTACGATGCGTTCGGCCAGCGCCAGATCTCGACCATCTTCACCGAGCTCAACCAGTACCGCGTGGTACTGGAAGTGGCACCGGAGTTCCGTACCAGCACTGCGCTGATGGAACAGCTGGCCGTGGCCTCCAACGGCGCCGGCGCGCTGACCGGCACCAATGCCACCAGCTTCGGCCAAGTCACCTCGTCCAACTCGTCCACCGCCACCGGCATCGGCGCGCAGAACACCGGCATCACTGTCGGCGCCGGCAACATCATTCCGCTGTCGGCCTTGGCCGAGGGCAAGGTGAGCAGCGCACCGCTGGTGGTCAGCCACCAGCAGCAGCTGCCGGCGGTGACGGTCTCGTTCAACGTGGCGCCGGGCTATTCGCTGTCCGAAGCGGTGCGTGCAATCCAGGAGACCAAGGACAGCCTGGACATGCCCACCCACCTGCATGCCGAGTTCATCGGCAAGGCCGCCGAGTTCACCGGCAGCCAGACTGATGTGGTGTGGCTGCTGCTGGCCTCGCTGGTGGTGATCTACATCGTGCTGGGCGTGCTCTATGAGAGCTACATCCACCCGATCACGATCATCTCCACGCTGCCGCCGGCCGGCGTCGGCGCACTGCTGGCGTTGATGCTGTGCGGCCTGAGCCTGTCGGTGGACGGTATCGTCGGCATCGTGCTGCTGATCGGCATCGTCAAGAAGAACGGCATCATGATGGTCGACTTCGCGATCGAGGCACGTCGTGCCGGTGCCAATGCGCACGAAGCGATCCGCCGTGCCTGCCTGCTGCGTTTCCGCCCGATCATGATGACCACCGCCGCCGCCATGCTCGGCGCGCTGCCACTGGCATTGGGCACCGGCATCGGCTCGGAGCTGCGCCGCCCGCTCGGCATCGCCATCGTCGGCGGCCTACTGCTGTCGCAGCTGGTCACGCTTTACACCACGCCGGTGATCTACCTGTACATGGAGCGCTTCTCCGAGTGGCTGGCCCGCCGCCGCGAACAGCGTGCGCTGCGCAACGGTTCGCTGCAGGAGCCGCAGGCATGATCCACGCCCCGCTGCCGCGGGGGGCCGCACGATGAACCTGTCCGGCCCCTTCATCCGCCGCCCGATCGGCACCGCGCTGCTGGCCATCGGCCTGTTCATGGTCGGCCTGATCTGCTACCTGCGCCTGGGCGTGTCGGCACTGCCGAACATCGAGATCCCGGTGATCTTCGTGCACGCCAGCCAGTCCGGCGCCGATGCAGCCACCATGGCGACCACGGTCACCGCACCGCTGGAGCGCCACTTGGGCCAGCTGCCGGGCATCGACCGCATGCGCTCGTCGAGCTCGGAAGGCAGCTCGCTGGTGTTCATGATCTTCCAGAGCGGTCACAACATCGATTCGGCGGCGCTGGACGTACAGACCGCGATCAACTCGGCGCAGGCCGACCTGCCCTCGGGCATGGGCTCGCCGATGTACCAGAAGGCGAATCCGAACGATGACCCGGTGATCGCCATCGCGCTGACTTCGCAGACGCAGTCGGCCGACGAGCTGTACAACGTCGCTGACTCACTGCTGGCGCAGCGCATCCGCCAGATCAGCGGCGTCGCCTCGGTCGACATTGCCGGTGCCTCGACGCCGGCCGTGCGCGTGGACGTCAACCTGCGCCTGATGAACGCCCTCGGCCTGACCGCCGACGACCTGCGCAACGCCGTGCGCGCGGCCAACGTGACCTCGCCCACCGGCTTCCTCAGCGATGGCAACACCACCACCGCGATCATCGCCAACGATTCGGTGGCGCGTGCGGCCGACTTCGCCGACCTGGTGGTGAAGACCCAGGGCGATGGCCGGGTGATCCGCCTGAAGGACATCGCCAACGTCTACGACGGCCAGCAGGACGCTTACCAGGCGGCCTGGTTCGACCACAAGCCGGCGGTGGTGATGTACGTGTTCACCCGTGCCGGCGCCAACATCGTGGAGACCGTGGACCGGGTCAAGGCACAGATCCCGACCCTGCGCGACTACCTGCAGCCGGGCACCACGATGACGCCGTACTTCGACCGTACGCCGACCATCCGTTCCTCGCTGCATGAAGTGCAGATCACCCTGCTGATCAGCCTGGCGATGGTGGTGCTGACCATGGCGCTGTTCCTGCGCCGGCTGGCACCGACGCTGATCGCCGCGGTGACCGTGCCGCTGTCGCTGGCGGGTGCCGCGCTGGTGATGTACGTGATGGGCTTCACCCTGAACAACCTGAGCCTGCTGGCGCTGGTGATCGCGATCGGCTTCGTGGTCGACGATGCGATCGTGGTGATCGAGAACATCATGCGCCACCTCGACGAGGGCATGCCGCGCATGCAGGCGGCGCTGACCGGGGCCCGCGAGATCGGCTTCACCATCGTCTCGATCACCGCCTCGCTGGTGGCGGTGTTCATCCCGCTGCTGTTCGCCAGCGGCATGATGGGCGCGTTCTTCCGCGAATTCACCGTCACCCTGGTGGCGGCCATCGTGGTCTCGATGATCGTCTCGCTGACGCTGACCCCGGCGCTGTGCAGCCGCTTCCTCAGCGCGCACGACCACGCGGCGCCGCCGTCGCGCTTCGGCCGCTGGCTCGATGCCGGCCACGAGCGCATGCTGCGCGTCTACACTGTGTTCCTCGACTTCTCGCTGCGCCACGCGCTGCTGATGTCGTTGACCCCGTTGATCCTGATCGGCGTCACCGTGTTCCTGTTCGGTGCAGTGAAAAAGGGTGCGTTCCCGCCGCAGGACACCGGCCTGATCTGGGGCCGCGCCAACTCCAGCGCCACCGTCTCCTTCGAGGACATGGTCGCCCGCCAGCGCCGCATCACCGACATGCTGATGGCCGACCCGGCGGTGAAGACCGTGGGCGTTCGCCTGGGCAGCGGCCGCCAGGGCTCCAGCGCGCAGTTCAACATCGAGCTGAAATCGCGCAGCGACGGCCGCCGCGAAACCACCGCGCATGCACTGGCGCGGTTGAGTGCCAAGGCCGACCGCTACCCGGACCTGCAGCTGCGCCTGCGCGCGATCCAGGACCTGCCCAGCAACGATGGCGGTGGCTCCAGCCAGGGCGCGCAGTACCGCATTTCGCTGCAGGGCAACGACCTGGCTGCACTGCAGGAATGGCTGCCCAAGCTTCAGGCGGAATTGAAGAAGAACCCGAAACTGCGTGACGTCGGCACCGATGTCGACAACGCCGGGCTGCGCCAGAACATCCAGATCGACCGCGCCAAGGCCGCGCGCCTGGGCATCACCGTCGGCGCCATCGATGGCGCGCTGTACGGAGCCTTCGGCCAGCGCCAGATCTCGACCATCTACTCGGACATCAACCAGTACAGCGTGGTGGTCAACGCCCTGCCCTCGCAGACCGCCACGCCGGCGGCGCTGGATGAGGTGTACGTGCGGGCGCGCAACGGCGACATGGTGCCGATCACCGCGGTCGCCACCCAGATTCCGGGGCTGGCACCGTCGCAGATCACCCATGAAAACCAGTACACGACGATGGACCTCAGCTACAACCTGGCTCCGGACGTGAGCATGGGCGAGGCCAAGGCGATCATCGATGCGACCGTGGCCGGCATGCGCATGCCGGGCGACATCCGCCTGGCCGATGATGCAGGCTTCGGCTTCAACTCCGACCCCAGCGACATGCTGATCCTGGTGCTGGCGGCGATCCTGACCGTGTACCTGGTGCTGGGCATGCTCTACGAGAGCCTGATCCACCCGGTCACCATCCTGTCCACGCTGCCGGCGGCGGGCGTGGGTGCGCTGCTGGCCTTGTTCGGCACCAACACCGAGCTGTCGGTGATCTCGATGATCGCGCTGGTGCTGCTGATCGGCATCGTCAAGAAGAACGCGATCATGATGATCGACTTCGCGCTGGTAGCACAGCGCGAGCACGGGCTGGCGCCCCGCGACGCCGCCCGCGAGGCCAGCATCGTGCGCTTCCGCCCGATCATGATGACCACCATGGTGGCGATCCTGGCCGCCGTGCCGCTGGCGATCGGCCTCGGCGAAGGCTCCGAACTGCGCCGTCCGCTGGGCATCGCGATGATCGGCGGCCTGCTGTTCTCGCAGAGCCTGACCCTGCTCAGCACGCCGGCGCTGTATGTGATCTTCTCGTGCCTGGCCGAACGCTGGCGCGCACGTCGCGCACGCAAGCGCGAGGCGAAGCTGCTCAAGCGCGCGCAGCGGGCGTAGCCCGGTAGAGCCGGCCGCTGGCCGGCTTCCCCGGCGCATCTGCCGGCCAGCGGCCGGCACTACCATGGCTGCGAAGAGTGGGTGCGGACCGTTGGTCCGCACTCCGGCCCCATATTTCACGCGCAGCCCGCAATAATGGTGGCAGATCCTTCCACCGAGCCTGCATGTCCGCCCGACAATCCCGTCTCAGCCGCCTGTGGGCCCACGAGAAGGCCAGTTACGGCCTGCGGGTGTTCATCGCCCTCACGGCAGCGGTGGCCGCGTGCTGGCAGCTGGATGCGCTGACCGCCCTGCCCGGCGTTTTCCTGGGCATCATCGCCAGCGCTATCGCCGAGACCGATGACAACTGGTGGGGCCGGACCAAGGCCGTGCTGCTGTCACTGCTGTGCTTCTGCATCGCCGCGGCGTCGGTGATCTGGCTGTTCCCGTGGCCGTGGGTCTTCATCGGCGCGCTGGCGCTGTCCACCTTCGGCCTGACCCTGCTCGGTGCGCTCGGCGAGCGCTATGCGTCCATTGCCCAGGCCACGGTGACGCTGGCGATCTACACCATGATCGGCCTGGAGCAGCATGGTGCCAGCGACCTGCACAGCGCACTGGACGCCGTCAGCCACCTGCTGGCCGGTGCGGTCTGGTACGGCCTGCTGTCGATCCTGTGGACCGCGCTGTTCGCCAACCGGCCGGTGCGCGAGCGCGTGGCACGGCTATACCAGGAACTGGGCCGCTACCTGCAGTTGAAAGCCGCCCTGTTCGAACCGGTGCGCGAGGCCGACCTGCAGCGACGCCAGCTCGACCTGGCCGAGCAGAACCGGCGCGTAGTCGGCGCGCTGAACGAGGCGAAGACGGCGATCCTGGCGCGCTTCGGCCGTTCCGGCCGGCCCGGCGTGAACTCCGGCCTGTACCTGCGCCTGTACTACATGGCGCAGGATTTCCACGAACGCGCCAGTTCTTCGCATTACCCGTATGGCGCGCTGGTCGATGCCTTCTTCCACAGCGACGTGCTGTACCGCTGCCAGCGCCTGCTCGATCTGCAGGGCCAGGCGTGCGCGCGGCTGGGCGAGGCGATCCGCCTGCGCCGCCCGTTCGTGTATGGCGAGAACAACCAGCAGGCCGGGCGCGACCTGGCCGATGCACTGGCCTACCTGCGTGACCAGCAGCGGCCACAGTGGCAGCGCCTGCTCGGTTCGCTGGACCTGCTGGTGCACAACCTGCGCAGCATCGAGCGCCGCCTGCTCGACGCCGAACGCTCCGAGGCCAGCCTCGACAACGTCGATACCCGCCTGCGTGACAGCAACCCGCACACGCTGCGCGAGATGGGCGTGCGCCTGCGCCAGCAGCTCACGCCCGGCTCGGTGCTGTTCCGCCATGGCCTGCGCATGGCACTGGCACTGATCGCCGGCTTCGCGGCGATCCGCCTGTTCAATGCGCAGAACGGTTCATGGGTGCTGCTGACCATCGTGTTCGTGTGCCGGCCCAACTTCGGCGCCACCCGCCAACGCCTGGCCCAGCGCATCGTCGGCACGCTCGCCGGGCTGGTACTGACCTGGGCACTGCTGCAGCTGTTCCCGCAGTTGCACGTGCAGCTGCTGATCGCATTGTTGTCGGCACTGCTGTTCTTCTTCACCCGCACCGACCGCTACCTGGTGGCGTCGGCAGCCATCACGGTGATGGCACTGACCTGCTTCAACCTGATCGGCGATGGCTTCGTGCTGATCGTGCCGCGCATGGTCGACACCGTGCTGGGCTGTGCGATCGCAGCGGCGGCGGCGTTCCTGATCCTGCCCGACTGGCAGGGCCGCCAGCTGCACCTGGTGCTGGCGCGCGTGCTGGACACCGCCGCACGTTACCTGGACTCGGTGCTGGGCCAGTACCGCAGCGGCATGCGCGACGACCTGGCCTACCGCATCGCCCGCCGCGACATGCACAACGCCGACGCGGCGCTGTCCACCGCGCTGTCGAACATGCTGCGTGAGCCCGGCCACGTGCGCCGCAACCTGGACGCCGGCTTCCATTTCCTGGCCCTGTCCAACACCCTGCTCGGCCACCTGTCGGCCCTGGGCGCACATCGCGACCAGGTGGACAGCTATGCCGGCGATCCGCTGGCATTGGCCGCCGGTGATCGCGTGCGCAAGGCACTGCAGCAGCTGGCGACGGCGCTGACCGCACGGCAGCCGGTCGCGGAGGACGACAACGATGCGGATCGCGCGGTCGCCGCCGAGCTGGAGCAGATCGACGAGGCGATGCCACCGAAGCTGCAGCTGATCCGCACACAGATGGCGCTGGTGCTGCGCCTGCTGCCGAAGGTACGGGCGGCGGCCAATGAAGCGGTGACCAGCCTGACCTGATCCCTCACCGCTGAATCGGGCATGCCCTCCCCGCATGGCGTGGATCCACCGCGCCGCGTGCAACAACGCGTTGCGCCCTGCGCTGCATCCCGATCACGCCGCCGGATCGATACTGGGGCATCCCCCTGCCCTGGATGTCCCCATGAAGATCGAACTCGGCGGCCGCGCCGCACTGGTCACCGCCTCCACCGCCGGCATCGGCCTGGCGATCGCGCAAGGCCTGGCCGCGGCCGGGGCCACGGTGGTCCTCAACGGCCGCAGTGCCGACAGCATTGAACGCGCACGCCAGCACCTGCTCTCCACGGTACCGGGTGCCCATGTGCTTGGTGTCGCGGCTGACCTCTCGGATGCGGCCGGTGCCGAAACGCTGCTGGCCGGCCTGCCCAAGGTCGACATCCTGGTCAACAACGCCGGCATCTTCGGCCCTCAGGACTTCTTCGAGACCGACGACGCCACCTGGGAACGCTACTGGCAGACCAACGTGATGTCCGGCGTGCGCCTGTCGCGTGCGCTGCTGCCGGCCATGGTCGATGCCGGCTGGGGCCGCGTGCTGTTCATTTCCTCCGAATCGGCGCGCAACATTCCGGCCGACATGATCCACTACGGGGTCAGCAAGACCGCGCAGCTGTCGCTGTCACGCGGCCTGGCCAAACGCGTGGCCGGCAGTGGCATCACCGTCAATGCCGTGCTTCCAGGGCCGACGCTCTCTGACGGTTTCGCCGCGATGTTTGAAGATGAACGCCAGCGCAGCGGCAAGCCGCTGGAGCAGATCGGCCGCGAGTTCGTGATGGAGCATCGCCCGTCCTCGGTGATCCAGCGTGCCGCAACGGTCGAGGAAGTGGCCAACATGGTGGTGTACCTGGCCTCGCCGCAGGCCTCGGCCACCTCCGGCGCGGCGCTTCGCGTGGATGGCGGCGTGGTCGACGACATCGTCTGAGACCGCTGGAGGTGTGCGGACCAACGGTCCGCACCCACAGGTCCGCACCCACCGTCGTCGGGCTTCAGTAGATCCACGCCATGCGTGGATGCATCCGGCCATGGTCCCGGCGGATGGGCAGGAATGCTAGGCTGCGCCGGTCAAGGAGGCTCCATGTCCGGTCACAACCAGTTCGCCCTGCTGCGCCAGCGCCGTTTCCTGCCGTTCTTCGTGGTCCAGGCGCTCGGTGCGTTCAATGACAACGTCTACCGGCAGGCGATCATCAGCATGTTGCTGTTCATGGCCGTGCCGGAGGAAGAACTGGGGCTGTACGCCACGCTGGCGCCAGCCATCTTCATCCTGCCGTACTTCCTGTTCTCGGCACTGGCCGGGCAGATCGCCGACAAGCTGGAAAAATCGCGGCTGATCGTGATCACCACCACCATGGAGATCGTGATCATGTCGCTGGCCGCCACCGGCTTCCTGACCCAGAGCCTGCCGGTGCTGCTGATCGCGCTGTTCTGCACCGGCATGCAGTCGACCCTGTTCGGCCCGGTGAAGTACTCGGTACTGCCGTCGGTGCTCAAGCCCGAGGAATTGACCGGTGGCAACGGCCTGGTCGAGATGGGCACGTCGATGTCGATCCTGTCCGGCATGATCGTCGGCGGACTGGTATTCACCGTGGCCGGCAGCCACGGCACGGTGGTGGCGGCGTGCGCGATCATCGGCCTGGCCATCTGTGGCAACATCGCCGCGCGGCTGATTCCCAAGGTCGACGCCGGCGACCCGAACCTGAAGATCAACTGGAACCCGCTGCCGGAATCGCTGGCGGTGCTGCGCATGGCGCGCCAGCAGAAGGCGGTGCGCAACGCGATCCTGGGCGTGTCCTGGTTCTGGTTCGTCGGTACCGTGCTGACCTCGCAGCTGCCGGCCTACGCGGTGACCAATCTCGGCGGCGAGCCGACCCTGTACATCTTCGCCCTCGCCCTGTTCTCGGTCGGCACCGGCGTCGGCTCACTGCTGTGCGAAAAGCTGTCGGCACGCACGGTGGAAATCGGCCTGGTGCCGCTGGGTGCGTTCGGCATGACCGCGTTCCTGCTTGATCTGTACTTCGCCCGCAGCGGCGAGGCCGCCGTGCACGGGCTGACCGTCGGCACCTTCCTGCAGCAGCCCGGCAGCCTCCGCATCGTCATCGACCTGATCGGCATCGGCCTGTTCACCGGCATCTTCGTGGTGCCGCTGTTCGCGCTGATCCAGAGCCGCACGCCGAAGGCGCAGATGTCACGCGTGTTCGCGGCGCTGAACATCCAGAATTCCGGGTTCATCGTCGGCGCGGCCCTGCTGTCGCTGGCCGCGCACAAGCTGCTGCACTGGACCATTCCGCAGCAGTTCCTGGCACTGGCCATTGCCAACGCGCTGGTGGCGATCTACATCTTCACCATCGTCCCCGAATTCCTGATGCGCTTCCTCAGCTGGGTGATGGTGCGCACCCTGTACCGGTTGCGCCCGCACGGCATCGAGGCCAATGTGCCCGACGAAGGCGCCGCGCTGCTGGTCTGCAACCATGTCAGCTACATGGACGCGCTGATCCTGTCGGCGACGATCCCGCGCCCGGTGCGCTTCGTCATGTATTACAAGATCTTCAACATCCCGGTGATGCGCTGGATCTTCCGCACCGCCAAGGCGATCCCGATCGCCGGTGCGCGCGAAGACCCGGCATTGATGCAGCGCGCGTTCGACGAGATCGATGCCGCGCTGGCTGAGGGCGAGCTGGTCTGCATCTTCCCGGAAGGCGCACTGACCAGGGACGGCACGATGGCGCCGTTCAAGTCCGGCGTCGAGAAGATCCTCGAACGGCGGCCGGTGCCGGTGGTGCCGATGGCGCTGCGTGGCATGTGGTCGAGCATGTGGAGCCGCCGCGACAGCCGCCTCGGGCGCATGCGCGTGCCGCGCCGCTTCCGCGCCACCGTCGAGGTGGTGGCGGCTCCGGCCGTGGACGGCCACGGCACCGATGCCCCTGCGCTGGAAGCCCGGGTGCGCGCCCTGCGTGGGGATCACGCCTGACCGGAACGGCCCGCCAGGCGGGCCCGGCGACCTCCCCGCATACGCCACCGTCCAGTGGGGAGCACGTCATGCCGTGCATGTAAACGCATACATGCAACGCCGGTTGCGGTAGATTACGCACCCACAGGGGGGAGGTCCGGCCGATGCATCATGGCCGGCCACCAAGGAATGGAGTCTCGCTTTGAATCAACCACCACCGCTCAGCCGTCCGGTCTACATCCCCAACCATCTGGTCTGGGCGATCCTGACGACGCTGTTCTGCTGCCTGCCGTTGGGCGTGGTGTCGATCGTCTACGCTTCCCAGGTCGATGGCCGCCGCGCGGCCGGCGACCTGCCGGGGGCGTATAGCGCGTCGCGCAAGGCGGGCTGGTGGGCGGTGGCTTCGGCCGTGACCCTGCCGGTCCTGTTGCTGTTGTGGTTCGGGCTGTTCGGCGGCTTGGCCGTACTGGGCGCTCTTTCCGACCAATGATTCACAACCACCACCCATCAAGGAGCTTGAACCCATGAACACCGCTACTCCGCAGGTCCCGAACAACCTGGTCTGGGCCATCCTGACCACCCTGTTCTGCTGCCTGCCGGCCGGCATCGTCTCGATCGTCTACGCCGCACAGGTCAACGGCAAGCTGGCTGCGGGCGACATCGCCGGCGCCCAGGATTCGGCCGCCAAGGCCAAGAAGTGGGCCATCTGGTCGGCCATTGCCTGGGTCGTGGTGGTCGTGCTGTACGTGCTGTTCTTCGTTGTGCTCGGCGGCATGGGCGCGATGAGCAACAGCGGCTACTGATACGCCTGGACGGATCCGGCGCCTGCGCCGGATCCGTTGTTGCATGTCCGCGCTACCCGCCCGTTCCCGACTCGCCCGCTGGGCGCCGCTGCTGGTCTCCGCCGGCCTGGCCGTGGGTGCCACGGTGGTGCTGCGCAACGTCAATCCGTATGTCGCCGGCAATCCCTTGCCGAGCTGCCCGCTGTACGCGCTGACCGGCCTGTACTGCCCGGGCTGTGGCAGCACGCGCTGCCTGTATTCGCTGGTCCATTTCGACCTTCCGGGCGCGATGGCGATGAACCCGCTGCTGGTCATCAGCCTGCCGTTCCTGCTGCTGATGCTGCTGAACATCGCCGGCATCCGCCCGCGCGTGCTCGACCCGCTGATGCGGGTGCTGGCCAATCCCGTGTTCTGGCTCTGGGTGCTGCCCGGGTATGCGCTGCTGCGCAACCTGCCGTGGCCGCCGTTCACCGCGCTGGCACCGATCTAGGTTTCCAGCCAACGGCGCAGCCCCTCGTGGTGGGCGGCGTTTGTCGATCATGGGGTTGGCCGGATGGGTGGGCTGCGCAGGGGTCGCTGCAAGTACGTCCATGTAAGCTCGGTCGCCGCATCCATGCGGCTCACGCCCCTGCGCAGCCCACCCACCCGGCCGCGGACAGTTTCCGTGTGCGTCCACCACGGAAAAGAAAGAGAAGATCAAAAGCGGAAGCGGATCGCTTCGCTGCGCTCGCTCGGAGCCGAGCATGGCTCGGCTCTACAGAACGTCAGTGCGCGGAAAACTGTCGAAGGCGGGGTGGGTCGGATGGCGGGGGTGTGTGATCTGGCTCCCCGTGGGCGGACGCCAAGAAGCGATACTTTGATCGCACTGGGAGGTCCCTTATGTCCCGTATCACCCGTCGTAGCTACACCGATGAGTTCAAGCACCAAGCCGTGGAGCTGGCCGAGTCGCTCGGCCCAGCCGCAGCGGCCCGCCAATTGGAAATGTCCGTCAAAACGCTGGCAAATTGGATTGACGCGGTCCGTGCTGGCCGGTCGTTGACCTCTGAGGCCCGCAGGCCGGCCACTGATCTGGAAAGCGAGATCAGCCGCCTTCGGGCCGAGAACGCCAATCTGAAGATGGAGCGGGAAATCCTAAAAAAAGCGGCGGCGTTCTTTGCCAGAGAGTCCAAGTGAGGTACGCCTTCGTCGCCAGTCAAAGGACTCGCTACCCGACCAGGTTGCTGTGTCGGCTTCTCGGGGTTTCTGTCTCTGGATTCCATGACTACCTGCGCCGCCAGTGTGCCCAAACGTGCGATGTCGATTCGGCCCTTCGTACCGAGCTTCGGGCCATCCATGTGGCCAGCAAACGCAGTTATGGGCGGCGTCGGCTGGTCAGGGCCTTACGAGCCAGGAATCATCTAGTCGGCCACAAGCGCGTGGCACGGTTAATGGCCGAGGAGCGAATCCAGGGCAAGACCAAAGGCCGATTCCGGCCCAAATCCTCCGGCGGCTCATCTCAGCTCGCCCCCAACCTGCTGGATCGGCAATTTGCCCCCGGAACCGGACCGACGGCGTGGGTCGGGGATATCACGTATGTCCCCACCCGCCAGGGATGGCTGCATCTGGCCGTGGTCATCAGCGTCCAGACCCGGCAGGTGCTGGGCTACAGCGTTTCCAAGCGCTTGACTGAAGAACTGGTAGTGAAAGCATTTGCCAATGCCTGGGCTCTGCATCCACAACGACCTGGCCTGATCTTCCATTCCGATCGTGGCGGGCAGTACTGGGGGAACGAGTTTCGCCAGCTGCTGCAGTCCCATGACGTGGTCCAAAGCATGAGCCGGCCTGGCAATTGCTGGGACAACGCCTTGGCCGAGAGCTTCTTTGCGACGCTCAAGACAGAAGAGGCTGCCGAGCCTTACGCCAGTAAGGAACAAGCCAGCCAGTCCATCGCTGCTTACATCCACGGCTTCTACAATCCAGCCCGGCTACACTCGGCGCTGGGCTACCACTCTCCTAACAACTACGCCCGGCAGCTCCGGGCTGCCGCCTGACACGGCTTCATGGCGTCCGTTTTCAGGGAGCCAGATCAGTGAGCCGCATGGATGCGGCGACCAAGCCTCCATGGATGGATTCACGGCGTCCCCCGCCATCCGACCCACCCCGCCAACCCGCAGCAATCCTGCTGTTGCCGTTGCTGTTGCCTCTGCAGGTGCAGGGCTGCAAGCCCTGCAATACAACTACGTCACCCAGCCTGCAATCACCAGCAGGGCCAGGATCGCCAGCCACAGCAGCAGCATCCGCCACACCAGGCTCATCGCATCACGCAGGTCCGGCAGCCGTTGCCACACCGGCAGCAGCCCCGCCTCGGTGTAGTCGTGCGCATCCTCGCGCAGCTCGGCATTGACGCTGGCACGCGCCACCGCTCCGAGGAAACCGATGTTCCCGGCCAGGCGCTCGCCATGGGCCTGGCGCCAGGCCTTCCACGCCGTATCGAAGTTGCCCACCAGCGCCATCGAGAACGCCATCAGCTGCGCCACCGGCCATTCGATCCAACCCAGCAGGCGCTGCGCCAGCGCCAGCGGTTCCACCGGCACGCGGGCGCGCATCGGGCTTTCGGCCATCAGCGCCAGCAGCCTGTAACCCAGCGCACCGGCCGGGCCCAGCAGCAGGAACCAGAACAGCACCGCGAACCAGCGCCGCAGCGCATTGAGCACCGTTGCTTCGACCAGTGACGGCACGTCCTCGCGCAGGCTGCCACCGGCCGCCTGCAGATTGCGCACCGCCGCCTGCCGCGTCGCGGCATCGTCGGCGTCGATGATCGCTTCGATATCGCGGTCCAGGTCGCGCGGCCCCCAGCACCATGCCAGCACCACCACGCCCAGCAGCAGCGACGGCAGGCCGAACAGCACCCCGCGCAGCAGCCAGGCCAGCAGGGCCATCAGCAGCAGCGGCGGCAGCAGGGCCAGGGCCACGCCTGCGGGGCTCTGCCAGGCCTTGCCACCCCTGGCATCCAGCCAACCCAGCCAGCGCCGGAAGCCGTCGAAACGGCGCAGCGAGGCAGCAGCGGCCGGGGCGACATGGCCCAGGGCCAGCGCCACCAGCACGGCAGCCAGAGTGGTGAACATGGCGGGTCTCCCTACGAAACAGAACGCTCGCGCCGCTACCTTACCTGTCGCAGCGGCGCCCTCAGCGGTGAACCGGACTCTAACCCGGGCCGTGTTCAGGTGGCGGCAATACAGCCGCCGCGCCTGGCCCGCTTCAACCCTTCTGCTGGCGGTACCAGTGCTCGATCAGGCCACGCGAAATCGAGATCGGCGGCGACACGCGGATGCCCTGGCCATCGTCCTCGACATCGCGTGCCAGCGCCGCGCCCACCTCGTCGGCACTGAACCAGCGCGCATCTTCCAGCTCACCGTCCACGCTCGGCAGATCATCCTGCGCCTGCGCACGGAAACCGATCATCAGCGCCCCCGGGAACGGCCAGGGCTGCGAGCCGAGGTACTGGCAGGCGGTCACCCGCACCTTGCTCTCCTCGTGCACCTCGCGCACCACGGTCTGCTCGAAGGTCTCGCCGGGCTCGACGAAGCCGGCCAGCACCGAGTAGCGGCGCGGCGCCCAGTTCGACTGCCGGCCCAGCAGCAGCCGGCCCTGGTTCTCCACCGCCACGATCACCGCCGGATCCACCCGCGGGTAATGCTCGGTGGAGCACTGCGCGCAGCGACCGACGAAGCCGCCACGGGCGAACGCCACGGCACCGCCGCACACGCCACAGAAGCGGGTACGCGAGTGCCAGTAGGACATGCTGCGGGCATAGCTGAAGGCGGTCGCATCGGCCATCGACCATAGCAGCGCGGCCTGGCGCAGGTCGAGGCGGCGTGGTGCGGTAATGGTCACGCTGCCGGCTTCAACTGAAAACCACGCCTGGTCGCCACGCAGGCCGAGGAAGATCGCGGCACCGGGGCCCCCGCCGATGTCGGCGCCGGTCAGCGCCAGTGGCTGATCGTCATCGCCGGTAAAGGCGCTGCCGTCCTGATCAAGCACGAGGATGCGCGCGCCCGGCCACAGGCGCGCCAGTGCATCGGCATCGTCGCGCAGGGCATCGGCGCGCTCCAGCGGTTCGCCCACGAAGGCGAAACCGGAAAGCGGCGAAGAAGTATTGGGCATCCGGCAAGCGTGCCGCCAATCGATGCAGGTGGCAAGCCGCAGGCTTTGCGGAAACCAGCGGTGGGTGTGGAGCCTGCTCCACACACCTTGTCGCGCACGGGACGGGCCCCGCGCATCCACGCATGGCGCGGATCTACTACATGCTGAAACTGCTGCCGCAGCCGCAGGTGGTCTTCGCGTTCGGATTGCGGATCACGAACTGGGCACCGGTCAGGCTTTCGGTGTAGTCCACCTCGGCACCCATCAGGTACTGCAGGCTCAGCGGGTCGACCAGCAGGGTCACCCCGCTGGTCTGTACCGCCAGATCGTCCTCGGCACGGTTCTCGTCGAACTCGAAGCCATACTGGAAGCCCGAACAGCCGCCACCTTCGATGTACACGCGCAGGGCCAGGTCGGGGTTGCCCTCTTCCTGGATCAGGGATCTGACCTTGGCGGCCGCCGACTCGGTGAAGTTCAGCGGTCGCTCCAGCGACTGGTAATCGGGCGCGGCGGCCGGGGTGGCGCCGGGCAGGGAGACTAGCGTGCTCATGCCGTCAGCATGGGGGTGCCGAGGAGGGCTTTCAAGCCATCGCCTCGGCCAGCTTGCGGCGTGCGGCGGTGTCGCCCTTGCCGGCATCGGCGTCGTCGACCTCCGGGGCCGGCAGGGCCGCCATCGGGGCGCTGGCATGGATCAGGCGGCCGTTCAGCTGGGCGCCCGCATTCATCTCCACCACCTGGTAATGGACATTGCCGTTGACCCGCGCGCTCGGGGTCAGTTCGACCTTCTCGGTGGCGTGCACGTCGCCGTCCAGGCGGCCGCTGATGACCACCACCTGGGCACGGATCTCACCCTCGATCACGCCATGCTCGGCGACCGTCAAGGTGGCACCACTGGCGCCTTCGGCGGCAATCACCTTGCCGTGGATGCGGCCTTCCACGTACAGGCCACCACTGAATTCCACATCACCGCGGATCACCACCTGGTTGCCGATCAGGGCATCCACCACCAGCTGGCCATCACGGTTGGATTTGCTGTTTCCGAACATCTGCCTACTCCCCTTTGCTGGCCGGCGCGCCGGCCTGTTTCCAGTCGAATACCTGGGTGGTACCCCCCGTACCACTCCCCAATGTCACCCGTACGCGTTGCGGGGTGAAGTCAGCCGGCAGCATCACGCTGCCGGTGATCTGCTGGAAGTACCGGAACGAGTAATCCTGTCCCGGCACCTTGCTGCGCTGGTGCAGATCATCCCAGCTGATCGTGGCCAGCTTGCCGTTCTTCACGCCTTCCACGGTGAAACGCATCTGCCCCTGGCTGATGGCACCGCGGTTGAGGTTCTGGGTCAGCACGGCGGTGTACTGCCAGGTGCCGGCCGCTTCCGGGCTGAACTCGATCGAATGGGTGTTCAGGCCCTTGCGCTGGCTGGTTGAACCGACCAGGCGCTCATAGAAGGCGACGTCGGCGCGCAGGCCGGCGATCTCCTCATCGCGCTCGGCTAGCGAGGACTGTACCTCGGTGTTGGCGGCGCGGCTGATGCGGTCGGAGGCTTCCAGCGTGGCCTGCTTCTGGCGCAGCTCGGTCAGCTGCGCCTGCAGCGTCTCGGCGTGCTTCTCGGCGGCCTGCAGGCGTTGGCCCTGCGCATCGCGCGGGGTCGCCATCCAGCAGCCGCCAAGCACCGCCAGCACCAGGCTGAGCAGCCAGATACCGCCGATCACCAGAAGGCGGCGACGATCGACCGGCGATTGCGGCGCGCCGGGCAGGCGCACCTGCACGCGCATGGGAGGGCGGTTGTTCATGGGTGGTTTCCGGGGCATCGCAAGAGCGACACCGGTACGGCCCCTGTGGCAAACGACGGGCTAGTGTATGACAGGACGGGTGGGTTTCCTGCGCAGTGGCCGGCCACGGTCTGTGGCGTTCAGGCACGCCATCGCCGATAGTGAGGCCCCCCGCACAGTTCCGTCGCCGGAGCATCGCCATGACCGAAGCCCACCTGTTCGTGATCGGCATCCTGCTGGCCTGGCTGGCCGGCATCCGCGTCTACCTCACCGTGTTCGGCGTCGGCCTGGCCGGCCTGCTCGGCTGGGTCGACCTGCCACCGGCCCTGCAGGCCACCGAATCGTGGTGGGTGCTGGGTACCTCGGCGGCGCTGGCAGTGACCGAATTCTTCGCCGACAAGATCCCCGGCGTGGACTCGGTGTGGGATCTGGTGCAGACCCTGGCACGCGTGCCCGCCGGTGCCTTCCTTGCCGCCGCCACGTTGTCGCCGGACGGCCAGCTGGGGACCGGCGCACTCGCCGCCGGTGCCGGTGTCGCGCTGGCCAGCCATGGCCTGAAGGCCGGCACCCGCGCCCTGCTCAATACCTCACCGGAACCGGCCAGCAACTGGGTGGCGTCGGCCGCCGAAGACACCGTGGTGATCGGCGGTCTGGCGCTGGCCCTGGCCCATCCCTGGATCGCGCTGGTGGTGGTGCTGGCCTGCAGCCTCGCTGGCGCGCTGCTGGTCTGGCTGGTCTGGCGCACCTTGTGGAAAGGCGTGCGTTGGCTGGCGCGCGGCGCAGCGACGGACAGCCCGCGGCAACCCGGCACCGGTTGATCGCCGGGCTTGCCGCATAATGAAGGCGAACACCAGGAGCACCGATGGCCGCAATCGAATCCCCCGCGGGCGCCCGCCCGGGACGCGCTGAAACCCCTCCGGCCGATCATTGGCAACGCTGGGCCGTCGAGGCGGTCACCCACGCTCCCGCCGCACCGGCAGCGGTCACGGCACAGGGCGGCACGGCCGATGCACCGTCGATCAACAGCGCGCCGCCACCGCTTCCCGGCCCTTCAGCGCTGGCAGAAGCCGGCAACAACGACCAGGCGCCGCCCGCATCCGATTCGCCCTATCGCGTGCTGATCGTCGAGGACGATCGCGCCCAGGCACTGTTCGCGCAGAGCGTGCTGCACGGTGCCGGCATGCAGGCGATCGTGCACAGCGATGCCGACGGTGCGCTGCAGGCGATCAAGGACCACCGCCCGGACCTGATCCTGATGGACCTGCACCTGCCCGGGCTGGACGGCATGCGCCTGACCGCGCTGATCCGCCAGCAACCCGGCCTGCAGCTGCTGCCGATCGTATTCCTCAGCGGTGACCCGGACCCGGAGCGCCAGTTCGAGGTGCTCGACAGTGGCGCCGATGACTACCTGAGCAAGCCGATCCGCCCGCGCCACCTGATCGCCGCCGTGGCCAACCGCATCCGGCGTGCGCGTGCGCAGGCCGCGACCCTGCCAGGAGCCTCCGGTGCGCCGGCCACCAGCAATCCGGAAACCGGCCTGCCGACACGCCACCACGTATTGCAGCAGCTCAACGCCGCGCTTGCCCACCGCGACCCGGGTGGCGTGTTGTTCGTCGAAGTCTCCAGCGCGCTGGGCCTGCGCGAGCGCTATGGGTATGCCGCCTTCGAACGCCTGATGGTGCAGGCCGGCCAGCGCCTGGCCGAGGCGGGCCACCCGCACCTGCTGGCACGCCTGAACGACAACAGCTTCCTGCTGCTGGCGCGCACCGCCGATGAGGACAGCCTGGAAGGCATCGCCGCGGCCCTGCGTGAACAGCTGTCGGCGCGCGCGTTCGTGATCCGCGACGACGAATCCGTGCATCTGCGCGGCGTGGTCGGCTATGCCCCGCTGTCTTCCGGATTCGACGATGCCAACAGTGCCCTGGAAGCCGTCGAACGCACCACCCTGCAGGCGCGCCTGCTGAGCGCCGGCGTGGCCGGCCACGTGTACCGCGAGGCGACCAGCGAACAGGAGCATCTGGCGTTGCTGGAAGGCCAGCTGGAGCTGGCCTATCAGCCGATCGTCGCCGTCGCCGGCGGCAACACCGCGCAGTACCAGCTGCTGCTGCGACTGCGCCAGGCCGATGGCACGGTGCTGGCGGCCGGCCAGGTGATTCCTGCCGCGGAAGCCGCCGGGCGCATCGCCGACCTCGACCAGCAGGTGATGGACCATGCGCTGGGCCTGCTGGACCTGTACCGGCACGCGACCCAGCCGCTGAACCTGTTCGTCTCGCAGTCGCTGCGTACCCTGCAGCGCGATGCCTTCGCCGACTGGCTGCTGGAGTCGCTGCACCAGCGCGACCTGCCCGGCAGCGCGCTGGTCATCGATGTGCGCCTGCCCGACGCACTGATCCACACCGTGCCGCTGCTGCAGTTCTGCCAGCGCATGGCCGGTGCCGGCGTGCGCTTCTGCCTCAGCCAGTTCGAACCGGGTGGAGAAGCCGATGCGTTGCTGACCCACCTCCCGCTGTCGTTCGTGCGCATGGCAGCGCGCTTCTCCAGCAGCCACGCCAACCCTGCCACCCGCGAGGAACTGCGCAGGGCGATCGAGCAGGCCCATGCAGCCGGGCTGCAGATCATCGGCCAGCAGATCGAAGATCCGCAGGCGGCGGCCGCGATGTGGGTGGGCGGCGTCGACTACATCCAGGGCAACATGGTGCAGTCGGCCGGCAGCGACCTGAACTTCGACTTCCACAACGCGGTGCTCTGACGTGCCGCTGTGGGGCGTGCTGCTGGTTGCCCTCGCCGTGGCCGCCATCGCGCTGCTGCTGTTTGGCCTGCGGCTGCGCGCGCGCAACCTTGCGTTGGCCCAGCTGCAGCGCGAACGCAGCGTACTGGCCGCCGAACGCGACCAGCTGCGCCGTACCACCGAACGCCAGGGCCAACTGGAGCAGCAGCTGCTGCAGGCCAAGCAGGCCGCCGAGGCCGCGGTGCTGGCCAAGGGCGAGTTCCTGGCCACGATGAGCCATGAGATCCGCACCCCGCTCAACGGCATCCTGCCGATGCTGGAGCTGATCGCGCGCGGCCCCCTGGGCGAGGACCAGCGACAGATGCTGGCCACCGCCTCGGCCAGTTCGCAGCAGCTGCTGCGCATCGTCGACGACATCCTCGACTATTCACGGCTGGAAGCACAGGCGCTGGAACTGGAGATCACCAGCTTCAACCTGCGTGACCTGCTCGATGGCGTGGTGCAGCTGATGCAGCGCGCCGCCGACGCCAAGGGCCTGTCGCTGGCGTTGCAGCTGGACCCAGCGGTGCGCCTGCCGGTACGCGGCGACCCGGTACGCCTGCGCCAGGTGTTGAGCAACCTGCTGGCCAACGCGATCAAGTTCACGGCACGCGGCCAGGTGCTGCTGCGGGTACAGCGGTTGGGCGAAGGCGCAGCGCAGCACCAGCTGCGCTTCGAGATCATCGACACCGGCATCGGCATCGACGAGGTGCTGCAGGCGCGGTTGTTCCAGTCCTTCAGCCAGGCCGACGCCTCCACCACCCGCATCTACGGGGGTACCGGCCTGGGCCTGGCCATCTGCAAGCGCATCATCGACCTGATGCAGGGCCGCATCGGCGTGCAGTCCACGCCCGGCCAGGGCGCCACGTTCTGGTTCGAGATTCCGCTGCTGAGAGTGCCCGGCGACCTGCCGGCCATGGCACGTCCGCCCGCTGCACTGCTGCTGTGCAGCGCCGATGCGATCCTGCAGGCGCGCGTCGAACGCATCGCTGCCCACCATGGGCTGCAGGTGCAGGTGCTGGCACAGCCTGGCGCGGTGGTCGAGCGCCTGCGCGCGCCGCCACGCCCCGGGCAGCCGGCGCCGGCCTGGCTGCTGGTCGACGCGCATGCACGCCGCGCAGGTGAAGCCACGCTGCAGCAGGCCCTGGCCGAACGGGGCGAGGAAGACATGCTGCAGGTGCTATGGCTGCAGGACGACGCCGTTGCGGCGCGCCCGCGGCAGCAGCGGCTGCCCGCACGTTTCGATGATGCCGCCCTGCATGCGCTGCTGGCGGTGCCGGTCGCGCACGCGCGGCCCGCCGCATTGCTGGCCAATGCTGAAGACGGACTGCCCGCGCCGACGTTGCCGCCGTTGCACCTGCGCGTGCTGCTGGTGGAAGACAACACGGTCAACCGGATGGTGGCCGAGCAGCTGCTGCGCGTATTCCAGTGCGAGGTGCGCAATGCCGCCGATGGCGAGCAGGCATTGCTCGCCCTGCGCGAAGGCGGCGTGGACGTGGTGTTGATGGACTGCCAGATGCCGGTGCTGGATGGCTACGCCGCCACCCGTCATTGGCGCGCCGAGGAAACGGCATCCGGGCGGCAGCGACTGCCAATCATCGCGATGACCGCCAATGCGATGGCCGGTGACCGCGAACGCTGCCTGCAGGCCGGCATGGACGACTACCTGTCCAAACCGATCGCACGCGCCACGCTGCATGCGCTGCTGAAGCGCTGGGGACAGCGATCGGGCAATGCGGCAGCGTCGAACCCGCTCGGCGGCGATGCGCCCGCCACCGGCCCGGTCCTGACTGCCGAGCATGGCGCGGCCCTGCCGGGTACGAAGAGCCAGGCGGCGCCGCAACCGGTGCTGGATCGCGATGTACTGGACGAACTGCAGGCGGTGATCGGCGAGAGCGCCATCCAGATCGTCTCGGTGTTCCTGGACGATGCTCCGGCAATGGTGCAGCAACTGCAGCAGGCCGCGCAGAATGGCGACGCGCCGCGCATGCAGGCAATCGCACACAGCCTCAAGTCATCGAGTGCGAACGTCGGCGCGTTGTCGCTGTCTGCGGTGGCGCAGCGCATCGAGCATGAAGCCCGCAGTGACAGCCTGCAGCGCCCTGCCGTGGCAGTGGCGCTGCTGGTGGCCGAATTCGCCCGCGCGCGCGTCGCGCTGACGGGTTACCTGGCACAGCATCGCTAGCGTCGAGCAAGCTCGACGCTACGTCACTCTTCCAGCTTGCTCAGCAGGTACTTCGGCTCGCCGATGCGCTCGATCAGGTCCAGCTGGGTTTCCAGCCAGTCGATGTGCTCTTCTTCCGAGTCGAGGATCTTCACGAACAGCTGGCGGCTGACGTAGTCGCCAACCGAATCGGAATAGGCCACGGCCTCGCGCAGGGTGACCACGCCGTCGCGTTCCAGCGACAGATCGCACTGCAGGATCTCGGTCGGGTTCTCGCCGATGCGCAGCTTGCCCAGCGCCTGGAAATTCGGCAGGCCTTCGAGGAACAGGATGCGGTCGGCGAGCATGTCGGCATGCTTCATCTCGTCGATCGATTCCTTGTACTCGTGTTCGGCCAGTTCCTTGATGCCCCAGTTCTTCAGCATCTTGGCGTGCAGGAAGTACTGGTTGATCGCGGTCAGCTCGTTGTAGAGGACCTTGTTGAGGAATTCGATGACCTTGGTGTCGCCCTTCATGGGGATGCTCCTGCACGCTGAAAACGCAGGCACTTTAGCGCCTTGCGCAGCCTCGTGAAGGAACGCGAATCGTGCGCATTGGCCTGTGCGGCCAGCAGTGAAGGATGCGAAAGCGCGGCGTCAACGCGCCGCGAAAGAAACGGTCAGGCGACCTGGGCCAGGCCCAACACCGGCAGCGGCAGATCGTGGGTGGCGCGTGCCTTGGCCAGCAGCTCGCCGGCCATGTCCAGGCAGGAACCGCAGGTGGCACCACAGCCGGTACGCATGGTCAGTTCGGCCACCGTGCTGACGCCATTGCCGGCGGCTTCGCGGATCTGGTGGTCGGTGACTCCGTTGCAGATGCAGACGTACACAGGCGGGAACCGGGCTGACAGGCCAGAAGCGGCCTGTTGGCTATTCCAATGGAAACGAGAATGGTTGTCAATCAGAGACCTGAACCATTCTCGATACCGTTCAGCCCGTCAGCTGGCCGGGCCGTCGCCCTGTGCCTTCTTGGGCCAATAGCCCCGGGTCCGCGGGCGCTTGCGGGGTCGCTCGTGCCCGGCCGTATGGCCTGGCATCCAGGCCTCGGCGGCGCTCTTGGGCATGGCGGTGACGCCCTGCCCGGCCACGCCACGCGCCAGTGGCGCCAGGTGTCGCAGGGCACGCGCATAGACGCCGCGCTTGAACATCACCACATGCTCCACCGGGTACCAGAAGTCCACCCAGCGCCAATGGTCGAACTCGGGCGAGTCGGTGTGGTCCAGCTTCACATGGGATTCGTCGCCGGTCAGGCGCAGCAGGAACCAGACCTGCTTCTGGCCGATGCAGACCTGCCGCTCGTTGCGGCGGATGGCCCGCGCCGGCAGCTTGTAGCGCAGCCAGCCGGGTGTCGCGCCGAGCACTTCCACATGCTCAGGCAGCAGGCCGGTCTCTTCCTGCAGTTCACGATACATGGCCTCGACAGGCGTCTCGTCGGTATTCATGCCACCCTGCGGGAACTGCCAGCCGTCCCGGCGCACACGTCGTGCCCAGAACACCTGACCATCCTGCCGCATCAGCACGATGCCGACGTTCGGTCGATAGCCGTCCGGATCGATCACGATGCGGACTCCTAAAAAATCTACTGGTCGGGACTATCCCATGCCCTCTGCCGCCCCACAAGCACGATACAAAAGTGTTGACAGGGGCGATACACATCCGCAGAATAGCGGGCTCACCAAGGCTATGTAGCTCAGCCGGTTAGAGCACAGCACTCATAATGCTGGGGTCGGTGGTTCGAGTCCACCCATAGCCACCACACTGAAAATCAAGTTGTTTTCCAGTGTGAAAAGTGAGAAAATAGTTGCACGTTTTGCCCCGTCGCCAAGCGGTAAGGCACCTGACTCTGACTCAGGCATTCGGTGGTTCGAATCCATCCGGGGCAGCCAAATTAAAAGCAAAAGGCCAGATCGAAAGATCTGGCCTTTTGCTTTTAATTTGGTCACGCATCCCACCTTATCCCCGCGCCCGTCGGCGCGCCCCCTTGAACATCAGGCTCTCCCCCAGACAGAGACCGGAGCCAGGTATGCAGACCACGGGTAGTGCCGGCCGCTGGCCGGCAACCTCGAAATGCATGACCCCAGAACGACAAAAGCCCGGCCGAAGCCGGGCTTTTGCTTTCCAACCAGCGGGCTCCCGAGGGAGCCCAACCAGGCGCGGTAAATCAGCGCTTGGAGAACTGGGTGGCGCGGCGGGCCTTGTGCAGACCGACCTTCTTACGCTCGACTTCACGGGCGTCACGGGTCATGAAGCCGGCCTTGCGCAGCTCGGACTTCAGGGTTTCGTCGTACTCGACCAGAGCACGGGCGATGCCCAGACGGATCGCACCGGCCTGGCCGGTGGTGCCGCCGCCAGCGGCGGTGACCAGGATGTCGAAGCTTTCGGTGTTCTTGGTCAGCTCGAGCGGCTGGCGCACGATCATGCGCGCGGTCTCACGACCGAAGAACTCGTCCAGCGGACGGCCATTGACGGTGATGTTGCCCGAACCCTTGCGCAGGAACACGCGAGCGGTGGAGGACTTGCGGCGGCCAGTGCCGTAGTTTTGAGTGATAGCCATGATTAGATATCCAGAACCTGCGGCTGCTGTGCGGCGTGCGGATGCTCAGTGCCGGCGTAGACCTTGAGCTTGCGGTACATCTGGCGACCCAGCGGGCCCTTCGGCAGCATGCCCTTCACGGCGATCTCGATCACGCGCTCCGGGTGGCGCTCCAGCGCCTGGGCCAGGGATTCGGTCTTCAGGTTGCCGATGTAACCGGTGAAACGGTGATACATCTTGTCCTGCAGCTTCTTGCCGGTGACGGCAATCTTTTCTGCATTGATGACGACCAGGTAGTCGCCGGTATCAACGTGCGGGGTGTAGACCGGCTTGTGCTTGCCACGCAGACGGCGGGCCAGCTCGGTGGCGAGACGGCCCAGGGTCTTGCCCTCGGCGTCGACGAGGTACCAGTCGCGCTGGACGGTCTCGTTCTTGGCAGTGAAAGTGCTCATGAAGAACTCTAGGTTAGGTCGGGCTCATTGCGGCGAAAGGCTCGCCGGAACTCTGCCACGCGTTGTGAAAAGGTGAAGCGTAAGAGGCGGGATTGTACGCACCCTGGCCGCCGGGCGCAAGTCGCCCCTGCCCCCGGGTTGGCAGGGCGGCAGGGCCGGGCGAGAATCGGGCCCTCCCCGCCCCACCCGTACCGCCATGACCGCACTCCGCCAGACCACCCCGCTGGACCACCTGCTGACCGAGGCGCAGCGCGCCCTGGACACGGTGTTCGGCAACCCGCCGGCGGCCCGCCCCTACCCGGCCGCGGATACCGACGAGCCGGGCATGGACAGCACCGAGCGCCGCCACGCGGCGGGCCTGATGCGGATCAACCACGTCGGCGAGGTCTGCGCGCAGGGCCTGTATTTCGGCCAGGCGGCGGTGGCCCGCGACCTGGCCACGCGTGAACACCTGCTGGAAGCCGCCCAGGAAGAGACCGACCACCTGGCCTGGTGCGCCACCCGGCTGGGCGAGCTGGACAGCCGCCCGAGCCTGTTCAACCCGCTGTGGTACGCCGGCAGCTACACCATCGGCACCCTGGCCGGGCTGCGCGGCGACGGCTGGAACCTGGGCTTCGTGGTCGAAACCGAGCGCCAGGTGGAGGCCCATCTGGACGAGCATCTGGTCGATCTGCCGGCCGGTGACCTGCGCAGCCGTGCGGTCATCCAGGTGATGAAGGACGACGAGGCCCGCCATGCGGAACACGCCGAACAGGCCGGCGCCCGCCGCCTGCCGTTCCCGATTCCGGGGGCAATGGCGCTGGCTTCCAGGGTGATGAAGACCATCGCCTACCGGCTGTAAGCCCCAGGTAGTGCCGGCCGCTGGCCGGCAACCTCCTGATCTTCGGCGGTGCCTATGGGGTTGCCGGCCAGCGGCCGGCACTACCGATCAATTGGGCGAAACCAGCTTCAGGCCGATCACCCCGGCCACGATCAGGCCGACGCAGGCCAGGCGGGCCGGCGATGCGCTGTCGTTGAACAGGTAGATGCCCAGCACCGCCACGCCCATGGCGCCGATACCGGTCCAGATCGCGTAGGCCGTGCCAACCGGGATGCTCTTCATCGCCTGGCTCATCAGGTACAGGCTGATCAGGGCGGACACCACCGTGGCAGCGGTGGGCAGGGGTTTGCTGAAGCCTTCGGAGTACTTCATTCCAAGGGCGAAACCAATCTCGAACAGGCCGGCCAGCAGCAGGTAGATCCAGGGCATGGGTGGGGGCTCCTTACCTTTTTTGAAAAAACGAAACGGCCCGGTGTTTTCACACCGGGCCGTGGGTCGGTACATCACCGTGGAGCCATGACGCTTGCGCGGTACAGGGGTTCCACAGGGCGGGTCGTCCCGCCTGGGTGGCGATGCCTGCGGGCATCGCGCGTGGGGCTTACTCGGACAGGTTGCGGCCGTGGAACAGCTCTTCGATCTCGCGCTTGAGCAGCGCTTCGATCTTCATGCGTTCCTTGAACGACAGGTTCTTGGCCTTTTCCTCGAACAGGTACTGGTCCAGGTCGAAGTCCTTCAGGTGCATCTTGGTGTGGAAGATGTTTTCCTGGTAGACGTTGACGTCGAACATCTCGTAGCGCGACTTGATGTTCTTGGCCAGGAAGTTCTGGATCGAGTTGATCTTGTGGTCGATGTAGTGCTTCTTGCCCTTCACATCGCGGGTGAAGCCACGGACGCGGTAGTCCATGATCACGATGTCCGACTCAAGGCTTTCGATCAGGTAGTTCAGGGCCTTCAGCGGGGAAATGACGCCACAGGTGGCCACGTCGATGTCCGCGCGGAACGTCGCGATACCTTCCTGCGGATGGGTTTCCGGGTAGGTATGGACGGTGATGTGGCTCTTGTCCATGTGCGCGACCACAGCGTCGGAGATCAGCTCCTTGCCGGCCTGCTTCTTGTCGATCACCGGCTCTTCAGAGATCAGGATGGTCACCGAGGCACCCTGCGGGTCGTAGTCCTGGCGGGCCACGTTCAGGATGTTGGCGCCGATGATCTCGGCGACATCGGTCAAGATTTGAGTCAGCCTGTCGGCGTTGTACTCTTCATCGATGTATTCAATGTAACGCTGACGCTCCTCTTCGGTGCGCGCGTAACACACGTCATAGATGTTGAAGCTCAGCGCCTTGGTGAGGTTGTTGAAACCCTGCAGCCTCAGGCGAGGCAACGGCTTGACCACGGCGGTCGATTCCTGTGTAAGAAGGGAAAGGGGGAATTATGGGGCAAACTGCCCCCGGGGGGAACGTGAAGACGCAAGAGTTCTGGCACACTGTTTGCCCTTAACAATTGCGCTGGTTAAGCTCCGCTATCGACCCCGTGAATCCGTTCATGCGCAGAGGGAGCGCCCCTATCGTGTCAACCGTGCGCCTAGCTAGCAGTCCACTGGCCCTGGATATCGCCACCATCGATCGTTTCCTGGCGCACAGCCACAGGCGGCGATATCCCACCCGTACCGACGTCTTCCGACCCGGTGACCCGGCGGGAACCCTGTATTACGTCATCAGCGGCTCGGTTTCGATCATGGCCGAGGAAGATGACGATCGCGAGCTTGTGCTGGGCTACTTCGGTGCCGGCGAGTTCGTGGGCGAGATGGGCCTGTTCGTCGAATCGGACCGCCGCGAGGTGATCCTGCGGACCCGTACCGCCTGCGAACTGGCCGAGATCAGCTACGAACGCCTGCACCAGCTGTTCCTCGGCCCGCTGTCGGCCGACGCCCCGCGCCTGCTGTATGCGCTGGGCCAGCAGATCTCCAAGCGCCTGCTCGACACCAGCCGCAAGGCCAGCCGCCTGGCGTTCCTGGACGTTACCGACCGGATCGTGCGCACCCTGCACGACCTGGCGCAGGAGCCGGAGGCGATGAGCCATCCGCAGGGCAGCCAGCTGCGCGTCTCGCGCCAGGAACTGGCGCGCCTGGTCGGCTGCTCGCGCGAGATGGCCGGCCGCGTGCTGAAGAAGCTGCAGACCGACGGCCTGCTGCACGCCCGCGGCAAGACCGTGGTGCTGTACGGCACCCGTTGACCGTTGAGCACCCGGTGGGTGCGGACCTTGGTCCGCACTCCTTCGCGCGTTAGGCTCGGTGCATGGAACTGAGCAGCGCATTCTGGTGGTTCATCCTCATCGGCCTCGGCGCCCAGCTGGTCGACGGCGCGCTGGGCATGGCATTCGGCCTGGTGTCGTCGTCGGTGATGCTGGCCATGGGCATCCCGCCCGCGCAGGCCAGCGCCGCCATCCACACCGCCGAGGTGTTCACCACTGGCGCCTCCGGCGTGTCGCATCTGGTCGCCGGCAATGTCGATAAGCGCTTGTTCCTGCGCCTCGCCCTGCCCGGCGCGGTAGGCGGCGCAGTAGGCGCCTACGGGCTGACCCAGCTGCCCGGCGAGGTGATCCGCCCGCTCATCTATCTCTACCTGCTGGTGCTGGCCATCATCATCCTGGCCCGTGCCGCCGGCCGCCTGATGCCCAAGGGCGAGGTCAAGCGGGTACCCGTGCTAGGCTTCGTGGCCGGCTTCCTGGATGCCAGCGGCGGTGGCGGCTGGGGGCCGGTGGCCACCTCCACCCTGCTCGCCCGCGGCGGCCAGGCGCGTACCACCATCGGCACCGTAAACGCCGCCGAGTTCGTGGTCACCCTGACGGTTTCAGCAACGTTCCTGCTGTCGATGGGGCTGCATCACCTGCAGATCGTGGCCGGCCTGCTGATCGGCGGCATGATGGCCGCCCCGGTGGCCGCGCTGCTGGTCAAGCGCCTGAAGGAGCGCTGGGTGCTGGTGGCCGTCGGCGTGCTGGTGCTGGGCATCAGCCTGTTCCAGATCGGCCACGCGCTGAGCGGGTACCTGGCGCGCTGAGCGCTCGCCGGGCATGGCCCTGCGATGCATGCACGGCGTTCGGTAGTGCCGGCCGCTGGCCGGCAAGCTCATGATCTGCGGAGGGGCGTGCCGAGTTGCCGGCCAGCGGCCGGCACTACCGCGCATTACGCCTTGTCGCCGCCGCGGTCGACGCAACCCCAGTTGAGGATGCGGGTGCCGGCCGGCAGCACGCGGCGGAAGAAGTCCACCTTGCCCGGCTTCGGGTTCACCACCACCGGCGCCCTGGCGGCCAGCAACAGCGGCAGGTCGGCAGTGCTGTCGGAATAGGCAATGTCGATGTCGCCGTAGCCGCGCTCGCGCAGCATGCGCATCTTCTCTTCGTTGTGGCAGTGCCGGGTCGGGCCGACCCCGCCCAGGCGCGGACCGACCTCGGTGCCGATCACCGGCACGTCCTGGTGGGCGACAAAGGCCAGGATCGCGCGCGCCAGCTCGGGGGGCGCGCCGGTGGCAACCACCACGCGGTCGCCCTTGGCGCGGTGCGCGGCGAATACCTCCAGCGCCTGCGGCAACAGCTTGGCGCGCATCTGCGCCTCATTGCGCAGCACGTAGGCGTCAATCACCTTGTTGAAGTCGCGCGCCCGGTGCAGGCCGAAGCTGCCGATCCATACATAGACCGAAATGCCGGCACGACGGGTCGGCAGCATCGCCACCATCGGCCCGGCGATCGGCGTGACCAGCAGCGCGGCCAGCATGCGCAGCGGATTGCGCTTGATCAGCGAGGCGAACAGGTGGGTGCCCGAATCGCCGTCGTAGAGGGTGTGGTCGAAGTCGAAGACCACCAGCGGCGCATCCCCGCGCGGCGTTGGATAGTGCGTTGTCATGCCGCGAAGAATAGCTGACGCAGGCCCTCGCCCGGCTCTTCCACGCGCATGAAGGCCTCGCCGACCAGGAACGCGTGGATGCCGGCGTCACGCATCAGCGCCACGTCCTGCGGGCCGAGGATGCCGCTCTCGGTCACCAGCAGGCGGTCGCGCGGCACGGCGTTCTGCATGTCCAGCGTGGTCTGCAGCGAGACCTCGAAGGTGCGCAGGTTGCGGTTGTTGATGCCGATCATCGGCGCCGGCACCTGCAGCGCGCGCTCCAGTTCGTCGATGTCGTGCACTTCCACCAGCACGTCCATGCCCAGCGACAGCGCCAGTTCGGACAGGGTGGCCAGCTGGGTGTCGTCCAGCGCGGCAACGATCAGCAGGATGCAGTCGGCGCCCAGCACGCGTGCCTCGTACACCTGGTAGGCGTCGATCACGAAGTCCTTGCGCAGCACCGGCAGCGTGCAGGCCTCGCGGGCCTGCTGCAGGTAGCCGTCGGCGCCCTGGAAGAAATCGACGTCGGTCAGCACCGACAGGCAGCTGGCACCGCCGAACTCGTAACTGACGGCGATGTCGGCCGGGCGGAAGTCCGGGCGGATCACGCCCTTGGACGGGCTGGCCTTCTTCACCTCGGCTATCACCGCCGGGTCGCCATTGGCCACCGCGGCCTGCAGCGCGCGCACGAAGCCACGTACCGGCGGGGCGCTGGCCAGGGCGGCCTGCAGCTCCTCGAGGGGGCGCTGGGCGCGGCGCTGGGCCACTTCTTCGGCCTTGCGGGCCAGGATCGTCTGCAGGATGTCGCTCATCGTCGTCGGTTCAATGCGGGGGCGGTGAGGACGGCCATTATCGGCCATCGAGGGGATCAGGCTGAACCGCGCGCTCAGGCAACCAGCGCGCGGGTGGTGTCAACGTAATGCTGCAGGCGCTGGCGGGCGCTGCCATTGGCGATGGCGGCACGGGCGCGGGCCAGGCCGTCGCCGATGTCGCTGGCCACGCCGGCCACGTACAGGGCGGCACCGGCGTTCAGGGCGACGATGTCCAGCGCCGGGCCCGGGGTGTTGTCCAGTACCGCGCGCAGCATCGCGATGGACTGCTCCGGGCTGTCCACGCGCAGGTTGCGGCTGGCCGACATGGCGATGCCGAAGTCCTCCGGGTGGATCTCGTACTCACGCACCTTGCCGTCGCGCAGCTCGCCGACCAGGGTGCCGGCACCCAGCGAGATCTCGTCCATGTTGTCGCGGCCCCAGACCACCATCGCGCGCTCGGTGCCCAGTTCGCGCAGCACGCGCGCCTGGATGCCGACCAGGTCAGGATGGAACACGCCCATCAGCACCGACGGTGCGCTGGCCGGGTTGGTCAGCGGGCCGAGGATGTTGAAGATGGTGCGCACGCCCATCTCGCGGCGTACCGGCGCGACCACCTTCATCGACGGATGATGGATCGGCGCGAACATGAAGCCGATGCCGGTCTGCTCGATCGCGGCGGCCACCTGCGCCGGCTGCAGCTCGATGGCCGCGCCCAGCGCTTCCACCGCATCGGCGCTGCCGGATTTGGACGACACGCTGCGGTTGCCGTGCTTGGCCACGCGCGCACCGGCGGCGGCGGCGACGAACATCGCGCAGGTGGAGATATTGAAGGTGTGCGAACCGTCGCCACCGGTGCCGACGATGTCGACCAGGTGGGTGGGATCGGCCACCGGCACCGCCAGCGCGAACTCGCGCATCACGGTGGCCGCTGCAGCGATCTCGTCGATGGTTTCCTTCTTCACCCGCAGGCCGGTGAGGATGGCGGCGGTCATCATCGGCGAGACATCGCCGCGCATGATCTGCCGCATCAGGTCGACCATTTCGTCGAAGAAGATTTCGCGGTGTTCGATGGTGCGTTGCAGGGCTTCCTGGGGGGAGAAGCTCATGGGAATGCTCCTTGGATCAGGCCGCCGGGCGCTGCAGGAAATTGCGCAGCAGGGCGTGGCCGTGTTCGGTGAGGATGGATTCGGGATGGAACTGCACGCCTTCCACCGGGAACTGGCGGTGGCGCAGGCCCATGATCTCTTCGATCGAGCCGTCGTCGTTCTCGGTCCAGGCGGTCACTTCCAGGCAGTCCGGCAGGCGGTTCTTGTCCACCACCAGCGAGTGGTAGCGGGTGGCCTGGTAGCGGTCCGGCAGGCCGGCGAACACGCCCTTGCCTTGGTGGCGGATCGGCGAGGTCTTGCCGTGCATGATGTTGCCGGCGCGGATGACCGTGCCGCCGTAGACCTGGCCGATGCCCTGGTGGCCCAGGCACACGCCGAGGATCGGCGTGGTCGGGCCCAGGCGCTCGATCAGTTCCAGCGACACGCCCGCTTCGTTGGGCGTGCACGGGCCGGGCGAGATGACGATGCGCTCGGGTTTCTGCGCGGCAATCTCATCCACGCTCATCGCATCGTTGCGCACCACCTTCACTTCGGCGCCCAGCGTCTGCAGGTACTGCACGAGGTTGTAGGTGAAGCTGTCGTAGTTGTCGATCATCCACAACATGGTCAGGTTCCGTCGCTTATCAGGAAAATGGCGTACACGTTTTCGGTGTAGGTGATGGGGCCGGCTTCGATCGACTCGCGTATGTTCGAACCGGTGGCCTCGATGCTGTTCTGCGGCGCGGGCGGCACGGGCGGCGCGAACGTGTCGTCGACGCGAGGCCAGTTCCCCGCCTGCACGCCATAGGCAAAGTTCGGCGCCACATCGGAGATGCTGTACAGGCCGCGCAGCTTCGTGCCGTAAGCCTTGGCCAGGCCCTGCGCGGACTCGCGCGTCTGTGCCGCCGCCTCGCCCTTGAGTTCGCGTCGCAGCGCCACTTCGCCCGAATAGGTTGGAGCCACGCTGCTGACCTGCACGTTCTCATTGGCCTTCAGCGCACCCAGCACGTCCTGCATCGCCTTCACGCTGGCGAAGCTGGCACGCAGCTGGCGCGACACGCGCGTGCCCATGAACACCTGCCGGCTCTGTTCATAGCGCGTCGCAGGACCAATGCGCAGGTTGTCCGCACGCACGCTGCCGTCCACCGCTTTGTACTGCTTGAACAGCCCCAGCACGCGGGCGACGTTGTCCTGCACGCGGCGCCGCGCGGCATCGGCATCCATGTCGGTCTCTTCGATGTTCAGCTGCAGGCCGAACCGGTCCGGCATCACCACGCGGCGCGCCTCGCCCTTCACCAGCAGGTGCGGCTGCGAGGGAATGGTGTTGGCCTGCGCCCACGCAGACGGGGCCATCGTGGCCAGCAGTGACGACCACAGCAATGCGCTCAGCAGCTTCATGCGGTACTCCTTGTCTTGACGGGGAACAGCGAAGAGTGCCGCGGCGCAGGCCACGGCACGGGAGGGCTTACAGGCCCTTGGCAGCCTGGGCGACGGCGCGGAACAGCGCGCGGCCCTTGTTCATCGTCTCGTCCCATTCCTTGTCCGGGTCCGAGTCGTAGACGATGCCGGCGCCGGCCTGCACGTACAGGCGGCCGTCCTTGATCACCGCGGTGCGGATCGCAATCGCGGTATCGGCATCGCCATGCCAGCCGATGTAGCCGATGCTGCCGGCGTAGACATTGCGCTTGATCGGTTCCAGCTCGCGGATCACTTCCAGCGCACGGATCTTCGGCGCGCCGCTGACCGTACCGGCCGGGAAGGTGGCGCGCAGCACGTCGGCATAGCTCAGGCCCGGCTGCAGCTGCCCGGTCACTTCGCTGACGATGTGCATGACGTGGCTGTAGCGTTCGATCACGAACTGCTCGCCCACTTCCACGGTACCGGCCTTGGAGACGCGGCCGGCGTCGTTGCGGCCGAGGTCGATCAGCATCAGGTGCTCGGCGCGCTCCTTCGGATCGGCCAGCAGCTCGGCTTCCAGCGCCAGGTCCTGCTCGACGGTGGCGCCGCGCGGACGGGTACCGGCGATCGGACGCACGGTGACTTCGCCCACGCCGTCATCAGTATGTTGCAGGCGTACCAGGATTTCCGGCGAGGAACCGACCACCTGCAGGTCGCCGACATCCAGGAAGTACATGTACGGCGAAGGATTCAGTGCACGCAGCGCGCGGTACACATCCACCGGGCGCGCCTTGAACGGCACGCTCAGGCGCTGGCTGAGCACTACCTGGAAGATGTCGCCGGCGCGGATGTATTCCTTGCTGCGCTGGACCGCATCGACGAAGCCTTCGCGGGTGAACCCGGAGACGAAATCGGATTCGTCCAGCACGTCGCTGTTGAGCGGCGCCGGATAGCCCGCTCCCGGCGCGCGCAGCTTGGCGGTCAGTGCATCCAAACGGGCCCGGGCCTGCTCGAAGGCGCCGTCGACACGCGGGTCGGCATGCACGATCAGGTACAGGCGGCCCTTGAGGTTGTCGAACACCGCCAGCTCATTGGAATCGAGCAGCAGGATGTCCGGGGTACCCAGTTCATCGCGGCCGGCCGGCGGTGCCAGGCGCGGTTCGATGTAGCCGATGCACTCGAAGCCGAACCAGCCGACCAGGCCACCGGTGAAGCCCGGCAGGCCGTCCAGCTTGGGCACCGAGTGGGCGCTGCGCAGCGCCTCGACCTCGGCGAACGGGTCGGCCACTTCGCGGGTTTCCACCACCTGGCCGTCCTCGCGCACGGTCAGCGTGTGGCCGTGGAAGGCGTACACGCGGCGCGCCGGCAGGCCGATGATCGAGTAACGACCAAAGCGCTCGCCGCCTTCGACGGATTCAAACAGGTAGGTATTGGGGCCGTCGGCGAGCTTCAGATAAACCGAAAGCGGCGTGTCCAGGTCGGACAGCACTTCGCGGACAACGGGGATGTGGGTGTGGCCTTCAGCGGCCTGCAGCTGAAACTGGGCGTGCGAGTTCAAGACGACTTTCCTTCCGGGACACAGCGTTATGGGGGCGGACGACGGCAACGGGCCACCATCGCCACCAACGGCGTGCGGAAGAAAGGGTATGCGGGGTCGTCAGGCTGGACACCCCCTGACTGTATCGCAGCAAAGGCGGGAGGGGAACCCTGTGAAACTGAATCACGGCGAGTCCGGGGCGGCCAGGGAGACCGGCGCTACGGCCCGCCGTTGAGGCCGGCGACGCCAGCCAGCAACGGGCAGCCGGCCGGCAGATGCATCCGCACCCTGCCCGGCACGCACTCGATGCGGAACTGGCGGGCCTGCACCGGTTCACCGTCCAGGTTGAGCGTCAGCGGACGCTCGGATGCGATCTGCAGCCACGGCAGCCGCGCGCGCGTGGCCAGCTGTTCCAGCGCGGCCTGGGTGCCCGACTTCAGCATCTGGCCCAGCGTGGCGGTCACCTCGCCTTCCAGCTCCGGCAGTACCGTCACATCCAGCAACCCGTCGTCGATCAACGCCTGCGGGCACAGCTGCTGGCCGCCACCGGCCTGGCGACCGTTGCCGATGCCCAGTGCGATGAAATCGCCTTCCCAGGCGAAATCGGGGCCCGACAGGCGCGCACTGATCGGCTCGATCCGCCCGAGCTTGGCGATGCCGGTGATCACATAGGCCAGCCCACCCAGCATCTTCTTCAGGCCAGCATCGGTCTCCACGGTGACCTGCGTACCGAAGCCCCCGCTGGCGAGATTGGCGCACCACCAGGGCTTGCCATCGGCGTCCACGCGCAGCAGATCGATGGCGTGCGGCCGCGCCTGCCCGATCAGCGCGAAGGCGTCCTTCGGTTCGGTCGGGATTCCGGCCGAGGTGGCGAAATCGTTGGCCGTCCCCATCGGGATCAGCGCCAGCGAGGGCAGCGCATCGGCAGGTTCCTCACGATGCGCCAGCGTTTCCGCCACCGCGCTGAGCGTACCGTCGCCACCGGCGGCAACGATCACGTCCACGCCGTGGTCGATCGCTTCGGCCACGTAGCGTTCGGCATCCCCCTCTTCCCAGGTCACCCGCACGTCCAGCTGCACGCCCTGTCTGCGCCAATGGCCGACGGCGTCGCGCAGCGCGTCGTTGCCCGCGGATTTTCCGTTGAGGATCAGGCGCCAGCGCGGGATGGTCATGCAGTGCTTCCGGTGCGGGGGTGGCACAGGCTAGCAATGCGCTGTTTGTCCCCAGTGAATGTCACGCAGATGTCATTCAGCTACCGGAGAATGGAAGGCCATAGCAGGGACGATGGATGGAGGCAGGATCAGCCTCCCACGCATGCAGCAGGGCCACGCCAGTGATTGGCGTGGTCTTTTTTTTTGGTTCTTCACCCAACTCCGGGGAAGGCTGCGCGGATCTTGAGGAAGAAGTAGGCATCGTCCCGGTATCCGTAGGCTACGCGCTTGATGACCTTGATCTTGTTGTTGACCCCCTCGACCAGGTTCGTCCCCAGCGGCCATCGGCAGTGGGCCATAATGCCTGGCAGATAGGGCTGCAGGCGATGGACAAAGGCCCTCAGGGGCTCAAGGCGACTGCGCAGAGCGCGCTGTCGCCAGCTCTTCCATGCTTTTTCTGCCCACGCTTGGCTGCGGTAGCGCCAGAGCTGCTTCAAGTCGTCTTTGAGCAGATAGGTCGTCAGCAGGGCTTTGTTTGCCTCCAGCAATTCCTTGAGCTTGATGCGCTGATCGCCCGGGACATTCTGTCGGTTACGTAGCAGGAGCCAGCGCGAGGTCTTCACCACGCGCCGGGCAGGCTTGTCGTGGCGCAGCCTGTTGGCCTCATTCACGCGGATCCGGTCAATGACCTCCCGCCCGTATTTGGCCACCACATGGAACAGGTCATAGACCACTTCGGCGTTCGGGCATTGGGCCTTCACTTCCAGATCGAATGCCGAGTTCATGTCCATGGCGACCGCTTGGATGCGCTCGCAGCCCTCCTGGCCCAGCAACTCGAAAAAGGGGCGGATATCAGCCCGGCTACGACCTCGCCCAACCCACAGCACGCGTTTGCGGGACGGCTCTACTATCACCGTGGCGTAGCGATGGCCCTTCTGGATCGCAAATTCGTCCATTGCAAGAATACGGACTCCGGAAAGGTCCACCGGTCCCAGCGTCTGCTGCAAGTGCCTGAAATCAAGCGCCTTGACGGTTTTCCAGTTCAGACCATGCCACTTTGCCGTGGCATGGATCGAGGTAGTAGCACACATCCGTGCAACGCTCTTTGCCAGTCGTTGCGTGACCCGGCTGTGCCGATCCAGCCAGTCCAGATGCTCCAGCCTCGGCCCACAACGAGGGCAGGCCACGCGCTGCCGCTGCACCTCCAGCTCGACCGGCTCATCGAACACAGGCAGATCACGGACACGCCGGATCACCTGGTCGTGGATGGAGGTGACCCACTTGGAGCAGCCGCTGCAGCGGCGCCTACGGCGTCCATCGGGGAACAGCGAAAGCACCAGCCACGAGACTCCATCACGGACTTCGCGTCGCCAATCATCCAGGCGATACCCCGCCCAGGCCCCCAACAACGGCATACAATCCAGCTTGGCCACGGCCGGCCCCAGTTTGTAGTCTCGACAACCACAATCTAGCGGGTCGGCCGTGAGCCTCTCCCCTCAGATGGGAGAAGAACCAAAAAAAAGCCGGGGAAACCCCCGGCCTTTTTCTCTTTCCGTTCCGCGCAGGGCTCAACGGCCCTTCGCGGTGTCCTCGACCTTCTCGCCCGCCTTCTGCACGTCCTTGCCGGCACCGGCAATGGTGTTGCAACCGGCCAGCAGGGCCACCGAGAACATCGACAACAGCATCAGGGCAACTACGCGCTTCATGGGCTTCTCCTTGGGTTTGCCGCTACACCGCTCAATTCGCGGATGGGATTCTTTCGCTCGGCGGAAGAAGGCCAATGCCCACTGCCGCCGCGTGAAGTGCAATCTGGCGGCAGACGCGTGGAGCGCGTGTGAACGGATCACAGATCCGTTCAGGCCAAAGGCTCAATCGCGCATCAGGGTGGACTTGCCGAACAGGCTTTCAACCAGATCCACGGCCAGTTCCGCGGTGGCATTCTGCTTGTCCAACAAGGGGTTAAGCTCGACGATGTCCAGCGAGCCCATGCGCCCGGTGTCGGCGATCATCTCCATCACCAGCTGCGCCTCGCGGTAGTTCACCCCGCCCGGCACGGTGGTGCCCACGCCCGGCGCGATGCTGGGGTCGAGGAAGTCCACATCGAAGCTGACATGCAGGTGGGTGTTCTCGTCGATCCCGGCCAGCGCCGCTTCCACCGCACGCTTCATGCCGTTCTCGTCGATGTAGCGCATGTCATAGACATCGACCTTGTGGGTCTTGATCAGGCGCTTTTCTTCCGGGTCCACCGAGCGGATGCCGATCTGGTGCATCTGCGCCGGGGTGATCGCCGGCGACGTGCCGCCCAGCCGGGTCAGCGCATCGGGGCCAAGGCCGCACAGGCAGGCCACCGGCATGCCGTGGATGTTGCCCGACGGCGTCACATCGCTGGTGTTGAAATCCGAATGCGCATCCAGCCACAGCACGCGCAGGGTCTTGCCCTGCTCGCGGCACCAGCGCGCCACGGCGGTGATCGAACCGATGCCCAGGCAGTGGTCGCCGCCGAGCATGATGGGCATGCGGCCGGCCTGCAGTTCGGCATAGCTGGCTTCCATCAAGGCGTGGTTCCACGCCACCACCTCATCCAGGTGGCGGTAGCCTTCCACCGGCGCGGTCCACGGGTTGCGCGGGCCGTCCAGGTTGCCCAGGTCGCGCACGTCCACGCCGCGCGCCTCCAGCGCTTCCGGCAGGCCCGCCACGCGCAGCGCTTCCGGCCCCAGCCGGGCACCGCGATGGCCCGCACCCACGTCGGTGGGAACGCCAATCAGGGATACGGAGATGGGATGGGCCATGGGTGCCTCCTGCGGGGGAAAAAGAAGCACAGTCTAGCCAGAGCTGTGTGACACCACTCGCGGCGGTGCAGCAGGCAGATTCCCTGCTGCAGCCGTTTCAGCGCTCAGAGAATCGCCGACGACCACGCCTCGGTGCGGAACAGGCGCTTCTTCAGCACGTCGATCCGCCACTGCCCCGCCACGCGCTTGAGCACGAACAGGCGCTCGTAACGCAGCGCACGGGATTTCTGCGCATGATCGCGCACCAGCACGTCGGCCTTCGACGCGGTCGGCTGGCTGGTGGCGGCCAGCAGATCCTCCGGCACGTGCACCGGCGGGTTGCCCACCGCCATGCCGGTGGAATACACCCGCTTACGATCAGTGCACCAGGCCGCGAGGATATCCGCGCGCTCCTGTTGGAACGCCGCACTGCCCAGCAGGTTTCCACCGGCCTTGGCATCACGGTAGCCACGCGTTTCCCAGGCGTGGCAGGCCAGCATATAGCCGCGCACCACTGCAGCCGGTTCACCGTCTGCCGCAGGTTCGGGCCAAGCCAGCGGCGGCGTCTCTTCCAATGCCGGCGGCCTCTGCGCGCCCGCGGCCTGCAGACGCTGCACGACGGCCGCATGCCCGCGCGCTTCAGCCAGCGCCAGCGCAGTGCGACCTTCGAAATCCACGCGTGCAACATCGGCGCCGCTGTCCAGCAGCAGCTCGACCATCGGCAGATGACCGCCCTGCGCTGCCACCATCAGCGGCGTGCGCAGCAGTTCCGGCGAGGCGACGTCCAGCAAGGCGCCACGTGAGATCAGCAGGCGCCCGATGTCCGCATCGTTGCGCTCGGCCGCCCACCCCAGTGCGGTGAAGCCCAGCGCCGTGCAGGCGTGCTCGATGTTGGCACCGCGGTCCAGCAGCCGCGCCACCGACGCCGCCTTTCCGGCAATCACCGCCGACAGCAGCGGCGTGCGGCCGGTGCCCTTGTGCCGCCACGCGATGTCCGCGCCGGCATCCAGCAGCGCGTCGATGCGGTCGAGATCCTGTTGTTCGGCCGCCTTGGCCAGCAGGTGGGACATGGGGTCTTCCATGGAAGTGCACAGGCCCGGCAGCTTAGTGCCATCGCCTGCAGCGGGCCACTTTTTGCGCCCTGGCCGCTTATGATGATGAATTAGAAGTTTCAGGCCGGAAGTTAAGCTGGCTTTACACGCCGTTTCGCCCTGCGCGCAGGTGCCAGCGAATCCGCGCGCCATTTCCAAGCGAATTCGCGCGGTGCGCGATCTGTCGTTTTTGACATGGAAATGCGCGAAACAGGCCAATCGCGATAATTCATTTTTCCTTTCAGATCACCCGATGCCATCGAAACAAACGACTGGCAGGCGGGGATTTCGCATGCGCATGATGAATCGCCCCCTGTAAAGGTGGCCGGGACTTCCAAGCCCGTTTAATCGAAGCTGTATACGCTTGCCAGCCGGCGCCGTCTTCCCAAGAGCGGCGTCGGCTGGCAATCCGTTCGCCGATCGACGGCGGGCGGTGCGTGGGGGCCCCGTGCCCACCGGCTCATCGATTACCGGTCTTGGAAGCCACGCATCGCCTGCCACCCTCTTCAGGTGGCACCTCTGTTCCTGCCGAGGATGCCCGCATGTCCAAGACCCTCTACCCGTACCTGACCGCCACGCTGGGCGACGCCGCCCTGCATCTGCCGCTTGAACTGGCGCAGCCCCTGGAAGCCGCCTTCGCCGCTGCGAACGACGCACCCACGCCCATCAACCTTCCCGTCTGCCTGCGGCAGATCCAGGCCGGCGATGCCGCCGACGGACAGCCGTGGCAGGGGCCGGCCAGCACGCCCGGCCAAGCGGTCGCCGCCGCGCGCAGGGATCGCGCCGCCGCCGGTCTGGTGTCGGTGCTGGAGCTGTACCACGCCGCCGAGCGCGTTCGCGTGGATGGGGAAGAAAAAGACGATATCGGCGATGGCACGCGCGAAGGGTTGATGCTGGCGTGCCGGGGGTTGGCGGAGTACGTGGCGTTGCAGGTACGTAGCTGAGGCTGCGTTGGCAGTGTCAGCGGCGTTGATCGAAGGATCTGCCCACGTCATGCATTGAGCTGACTCACCGGCTTGGGACGAAGAAACCGCCGAAAGGCGGTTTTTTCATGTTCGTTCCACCGCCTTTGCGACCGGCGGCGCGCCGACGCATCAAGATCGGCGCGTGTGCTTATGCTGCGCTGGCATGCAGGCGTACACCCAGGGCGCGGGTCACTTTGAGGATGGTCGCGAAATCAGGGCTGCGCTCGCCCGACAGTGCGCGATACAGACTCTCACGCGACAGGCCTGCCGCACGCGCGACCTTGCTCATGCCCTGGGCGCGCGCGATATCGCCGAGCGCCTTGGCAATGAACGCAGAATCGCCATCGCTTTCTGCGATGCAGGCATCGAGATAGGCCGCCATCTCCTGCGGTGTGCGAAGGTGCTCGGCCACGTCAAATGCTTTGAGTTCGACTTTCTTCTTGATGGCCATGATGGGACAGCTCCAGTACTTCGGTAGTGAGTCGTTTCACCTACAGCCCGTTCGACGCTTACAGGGCACGCGCAATCTCTTTGGCCTTCTCGATATCGCGTTGCTGTGTACCCTTGTCGCCGCCAGCCAGCAGAATCACCCACTGCCTGCCGCGCTGGGTGTAGTACACGCGGTAACCCGGTCCCACATCGATGCGCAGTTCGGAAACGCCATCGGCCAGATAGCGGTGATCGCCCAGATGGCCTTCGCTGAGCCGACCGATGCGGGCCAGGATGCGAGCGCGCCCGGTGACGTCCTTGAGAGCGTCAATCCATGTCGCGAACTGACGGGTACGCTGGATCTTCATGGAGGACTGTAGCCTACCGGCTACATATTCTCAACCCTGCGGAACGCGCTCGGGGACATGCACAGCGATAGCTCACGCGCCGGATAGCGGATCAGCAGCGAAAGAAAGAAGGAGACGCGACAGGGAGCAGTGCTCGACCAACATCCGTGCCGCGGCTGGGCATTAGGTCGCGCTCCCCTCAATCCGGGAGCCCCCCCCCTTGCTTCTGCCCAACGCCATCCCCAAGGAGTAGATGCCACCGAACCAGGAGACGGCAATGCGCGACAACGATGAATGTTTGGGCACAGCACGTGTGCTCCACGAAGTAAGTGAGTACGACAAGCTTGAATCCGAGTACGACGAACAAACGGCGATTTCAGTCACTACGAAGGCATTCCAGCGCAAGTTCCCGGATATTAATCAGCGAGATGTTCGGGGGCTGGTGAAGTGCACTCGTGCACTTCTTACCGGCAAAGTTGATATTGCCGCGGAGCATCGGCTTATTGAAGATTCTGCGGCCAAGGCGGCAGAGGAGCTCTTGGCTAGCGCTAGCCAAGCTATCGAGGTCGAACAGGTGGACTGAAGTCAGAAATAGAACGGAGGGGATGTCCCTCGGACATCCCCTCCGAAACACGGCCGAGCCACCCGTTGCCCTCTGCGCACCTAACCAACCCGGCCGGGTTTGCTCTGGTCAGACCGGGAGGAAAGCCAAGTGCGCCATCCCCGACCCCAGGGCGTCCGCCCTGCGCTTGGTCTCGCAGTCCACGTACAAGTCCACCGCGCGGCAGTACGGCTGCCCGGCCAGCGCCGCGGCCTCGTCGAACTGCTCGGAGCCGACGGCCACGCCGTTGCGGGCGGCGGCGGACTCAAGCTCGGGGAAGGGGTCGCACCTGTGCTGGATCGCCGCGACCAAGGCGGCGAGTGCCAGCATCGCCGGGTGGCACGGTGGGTAGTGAGCGCGTCGGTCAGTCATCGCCTTCGCCCCTGATCAGGTCGTGGTCGATCTCTTGCTCTCGCATGGCGAGCTGCACCGAGCCGAGCGGGTTCGACCTGCCCGCGTACCAAGCGCGGATGGCAACCAGGGTACCCTGGAGGCTCGGTCGGGTCCGAGCGGCTTAACGCCAAGGCCGATGCGCCGGACGCGATACGGGCCAGTCCGGGAGTTGTGGATGCACCCCGGACTTGAGGCGCATCCACCAAAGGCGTTGCTACTACTTCTTCTTGCCGCCACCAGCGTGCTTGCGGTCGGGCGTCTGCGTCAGAACAGACCCTGCCAACTTCTTCGCCGCAGTGGTGGAGGACTTCTGCTGGAGAACCTTGCCAGCCAAGCTGGACAGTTCCTTGGAGGACTTTTAGTTCTTGCTCATTGAGGGTTACCTCGTGAGTTATGGGCTAAATGGTCAATCTGCACATCTGAAACGCTGCTTCACTGGGCTGGCCGGAGATGGCGTGGGGCTCGAGTGCCCCACGCCCTGCCCCGCATCAGTCGAACAAGTTCAACTGACCGGGATGCGACCGCCAGTGCTGGCACACGTGCTCAGTCCGGCCGAACCGGAATCGCGTGTATGCCCGCACGAAGACGGACCCCACCTCGGAAAGCCTGCCCATAGGCGCACCTCCAATTTGAGAATTGGAGGGCAGTTGTTGCCCACGACCCTCGACGGTAGAATGTCGAGTTGTCCTCACAAGACAGTCGCAGGTGGCGGGGTCGCCCTCGTTCACCTTCGCCATATGAACCCCGGGTCACCCCTCTGGCAGGAGGGATGGCGCCGGGGTTTTTCTTTGGCCGCTCTCGCGCCCAAGAAAGCTTTGTCACCCAACTTGGGGCGCAAGATACCACCGGTTCTCCGGTCGCGCAAGACTTATGGAGACTGCAAGTCTGACAAATGAAGGAACCGATGCTAGACTGGCTCAGCCCCACATAAGGAGATCGGCCATGAACGACACCGATGCGAGTAGCAAGGGGAGGCGCGGCCCGGTCCACCGCAGCCCGTCATTTCCTTCCATTGACCTGAAAGCTGCGATCGAACGAGCACGCACCTTCTACCAACACGAAAAACGCCTCCCCGCCAACGTGGCGGTCGCTGCCAAGCACTGGGGCTATTCACCTCAGAGTAGCGGAGGCAAGCTGGTTTTGGCCGCCTTGCTCTCGTTTGGCCTGATGGAAGACAAAGGAAGCGGCGATCAGCGTCAGGTAAAGCTGACCGATTTGGCGCTGCGGATTCTTCTCGATGAGCGCCCAGGGTCCTTGGAGCGCCGCGAAGCCCTTCAGCGCGCCGCCTTCATGCCCAAGATCCACTCTGAGCTGTTCACGAAGTGGAGCGAGTCTCTTCCGTCGGATCCCAACCTACGTCACTACCTGCTCATCGACAAGAAGTTCAATGAGAATAGCGTCGAGGACTTCATCAAGGAGCTTCGTTCAACCGCGGACTTTGCAGGCATATATGTGGCCTCATCCCCCGAGTCCGATTCTCTTGAGGAGAGGCAAGAGGAAATAGAGCCAGAGGAATCACCTCAGACTGGAGCTGTGACAACTGGTAGTACGGTACGCCCAGCAGGGTCGCAACCAAGCGCGCCCGCGACCTCACCGCCTCCCGCAGTTCCTACTCCGGCGGCAAACGTGCGCCAAGACACATTCTCGCTTGACGAGGGCTTGGTGGTTCTTCAATGGCCCACTCAGTTGAGCAAGACCAGCTTTGAGGATCTGAAAGACTGGATGGAGCTTCAGCTACGAAAGATCAGCAGGAGCGTGCAGTCAGGTGATTGAAGTAAGGGCGCCAAGTGGCGCCCTTACTCTTGCGCTTCACGTAGGAAAAATGCCTACAAACATGCGCCGGACCATGCGTCGGAGACGTTATCCCGCCTTTCAAGAATGACCCTTCCGTCGCCGAACACGAAGCGTCGGAAGCCGGTGTACCCGCCCAACTCATTCTTGGCATTGACCCTGCCGCAGGCGACCACGCCGAACTCTTCGGTGTAGTTGGCGCGCACGTCCTTGAACTCTGCGGAGTCCGGGTCCTTCAGTTCGCGTCTGACGGCGCGCTCGGCCGCGATAATGGTCTCAGTGCCGAACCACTTCTCCTGCTGTGCCTTCTTCTCAGCCACCGACATGGGGCGCTCCAGCTCGGACTGCGGTGCCGCAGGCTCCTGCGCCTGCTTAGGCAGCGCCGCAACAACAGTTGTCGGTGCAGTGGCAGGCACGGGCGCGCTGCGTGGCACCAGCTTCGACCCGATCCAAGCCAGGACCACTAGGACGACCAGAAGAATCCCTATCCGCTTCATGCATTCCTCCAAACTGCCCTTGCAAATAGTCTATTTTGGACTAATCCAATACGGACTCTAGCGTGCGGTGACTTGCCTGTCACCGCACGATGACCCAATCGACCCACAACTCCGACTACCAGCTACTGCTGACCATCCTGAAGGCGGCCCGCAAGCGGGCTGGCGTGTCGCAGGTTGATCTGGCCGAACGGCTGGGGAACACACAGACCTTCGTGTCCAAGTGCGAACGCGGGGAGCGGCGCATCGATGCCGTGGAATTGGTGGAGTTCGCCGAAGCGCTCGGCGTCAAGCCGCTCGGGCTGCTGGGCGAGTACCTAGAGCAGCGCGCTGCCATGCTGCAGCCGAAGTCCAGAAAGAGCAGCGCGAAGCGGCGCTGACTACGAGAAATGGTGCCGCTTATCCGAATCGAACGGATGACCTACTGTTTACAAGACAGTTGCTCTACCAACTGAGCTAAAGCGGCATGGGTGGTGCACCGGCGGCAGCGCCGCGGTCCGGGGGATTCTAGCGCAACCGCGTGCATTCCAGCGACCGGCTCTGGGCCGCGCCGCTGCGCTGCTGGGCCTGGGCCGGCTGCGTGCCTGCCGCCAGCTGGCCTTCCAACCACCACTGGCCGGCGTCGCCGCTGGCCACCAGGCGCGGCTGGAAGCCGGCGGCCTGCACCGCCGCCACGCGGCGCTCGGCACCTTCGCGGTTGCGGTACTGGCCCAGTGCCACGGCGTTGATGTCCTCGCCCTGGCTGATGATGTAGTAGTCGCTCAGGCCAGCGGCGACGATGCGCTTCACCGTTGCCTGCGCTTCTTCCCGGTTGGCGGCGGCCGGCAGCAGCACGCGGTAGCGGGCACTGCCGCTGGCGGCGGGCTGTTCGCGCAGGCGCACCTGGCTGATGGCATTGCCGGCCTTGCCCTGCGCGGCGGTCGCGGCGGCGCGGTCGGCAAATGGGCCCAGTGCGACACAGCGCGGCGGCTCCGGGGCGGCTGGCGGCGTCGCGGGCTTTTCCGCAACCGGTGCGGGCGCGGGTTTGGCGGCTGCAGCAACGGCCACGGGTGCAGGTGCAGGCGCCGCCTCGGCCACCTGCGGCTTGGCCAGCTCGGGCTTGGCCGGCACCGCAGGCGCAGGCGTCGCCGCCACGGCGGTCTTCTCGGCCGGTTCGCGCTCCACCAGCGGTGCGGTCGGGGCGGCAGCGGTGGCTTCGGCAGCGGCCGTCGCATCAGCCCCACCGGGCACCCAGCGCAGCTCGGCCACGCCGGCCGGTTGCGGTGCGGGCGCAGGCGCTTGCGGCGCATCGCGCAGCAGCCACCAGCAGGCGACGCCAAGATTGAGGATGGCCAGTACGACGATCAGGGCACGGGTCAGCATGCGCGGATACTAGCCTGCGGGCTGGTGCACCGCCCAGCGGGCGAGGCCATCCAGCACCAGCGACGGGTGGTAGTCGGCGCCGGGCAGCAGCGGCATCAGCGCCGGTGCGCCACCCCCGTGCACCAGCAGCGACGGTGCCACGCCCAGCAGTGCGTGCGCCTGCTGTGCGCTGCGTTCGACCAGTGCCACCGCGGCGCCATCGCAGCCGGAGGCCAGCGCGTCGGCGGTGTCGTTGGCGAACTCGCTGTAGTCGCCGCCGGTGGCCGGCAGCTGCACCGCACGCGCGTGCAGTGCTTCGCGCATGGTGGTGGGCGATGCGGAAATGCGCCCACCGTGGTGCTGGCCGTCGGCGTCGAGCAGATCGATCGTCAACGCAGTGCCCACGCCGACAACCAGCACCGGGCGCTGCGCCTTGGCCGCAGCCAGCAGGGCCAGGAAGCGGTCAACACCGAACTTTTCCGGCTTGGCATAGGCGATGCGCACGCCGGCACATTCGGCGCTGGTGCGTACCACGTGCACGTGTTCGAAGCGGCGCTGCAGCTGGTCCAGCATGGCGCTGGTCAGCGACGGTGCGGCCACGCTGGCCACGAACGCGGTGGTGCCGCTGGGCAGGCTGTGCGGTGGCTGCCCGGCCATGCCTTCGGCGCCATGCGCCCAGGCCTGCACGTCGCCGGCACGGTCACCCTGCAACGGCGCGAACTTGAAGCGCGAGTTGCCGAGGTCGAACAACCAATCGCTCATGCCGCCCTCACGCTGACTTCGCCGGCGTGCAGCAGGCGTTCCTGGCCATCAATGCGCACGCGCAGCGCGCCGTCATCGGCCAGGCCCAGTGCGGTGCCGTGCTGCCACTGCCCTTCCAGCTCCACGCGCACTTCGCGGCCGGCCAGCATGTCGAACGCGGCATAGCGCGGCAGGAACGGGGCGAGGCCTTCGCGATCGAATTCCTCCAGCGCCGGCAGCAGGCGTGTCAGCACTGCGGCGACCACCACGTTGCGGTCCACCGGTTTGCCGGCAAGCGTGTCCAGGTCCACCCACGGCTGGGTGATCTGTTCGGCGAACGCGGGCGGCATGTGCGTGTTGATGCCGATGCCGATCACTGCGCGCGCCGGGCCGGCGTATTCGCCACCGCCTTCGGCCAGCAGGCCGACCAGCTTGCGCTTGCCATCGACAATCAGGTCGTTCGGCCACTTCAACTGCGCCTGGGTGAAACCGAGGTCATGCAGCGCTTCGGCCACGCCGATGCCGGCCACCAGGCTCAGCCCGGCCAGGCGGCCGAGGCCACCGGAGTACAGGCGCAGCACCGACAGGTAGACGTGCGCGGCCAGCGGCGAGGCCCAGGTACGGCCACGACGGCCGCGGCCACCGGTCTGGCGTTCGGCCAAAAGGACGCTCACCCCGCGCTGGGGCGCGCTGCAACGCAGCAATTCGGCGTTGGTGGAGTCCACCGTCCAGGCCACCTGCAGGTCGTGCAGCAGCGGCAGAACCGCGGCAGGCAGGCCGGCGCGGATCGCGTCCGGGTCCAGCAGGTCGACCGGTCGGGTCAGGCCGTAGCCCTCGCCAGCACGCCCCTCGACGTCCACGCCGGCGGCCCTAAGTCCTTGAATACGCTTCCAAATGGCCGCCCGGGTCTGGCCCAGCTCACGGGCCAGGGCGTCGCCGGACAGGCGACCGGCAGCGAGTTTGGCCAGCAATTGGCGATCGTCCACGGCAGCTTCCACGAAGTCAGGACGGAATTATGCGGGAAAGCCGCCAGCGACGCCCGCCACGCTGGGTTCCGCAGGGGCTTCCAACGGGGCGCCGGGTTCGGGCTAGAATCGGGAACTCACCTTCCCTTAACGTGGATGTCGTCAATGCGCCGTTATGCCCATTGCCTGATCCTGCTGATGATGCCCTTCGCGGCGTCTGCAACGGCAGCGCTGGACGACAGCCGTGGGGCCTGCGTGTCCTCCAATGGGGATGCCGCTTCGCAGCGTGCACCGGCCGCCAGCGCCGCGGCCGCCACGACCAAGCCGGCACCGGTACGCCCGGCGGCCAACACCAGCACCGGTGGCGGCGGCAGCGATGACGACGTGCTGCAGCGCATCCGCGCCCCGAAGTGGCACAGCTACCTGCCGGGAATGTTCCGCTGATCAAGTCGTTGCTGCAGTGGCTGCGGCCTGCGCCGCGGCCGATTGACGATGCGCTTTGGGATGACGCCTGCCGCCGCGCGGCCTGGTTGCACGGCCTGGACGACGCGCGTCGCGCGCGCCTGCGCGTGCTGGCCACGCGCTTCCTGCACGAGAAGACCATCACCCCGATCGGCGAGCTGCAGCTGCAGCCCGGCGATGGCGTGCTGCTGGCCGCGCTGTGCTGCCTGCCGCTGCTGGAGTTCGGCGAGGTGGGGCTGGAAGGCTGGTCGCAGCTGATCGTCTACCCCGATGCCTTCCGCGTGCACCGCAGCCACATGGATGCGGCCGGCGTGCTGCACGAATGGGATGACGAGCTGATTGGCGAGTCGTGGGACAGCGGTCCGTTGATCCTGTCCTGGGCCGATGTGCAGGCCGATCTGGCCGCGCCGCACGAGGGCTACTGCGTGGCGGTGCACGAGATGGTGCACAAGTTGGATGCGCTGGATGGTGCGATGGACGGCACGCCGCCGCTGCCACGCCAATGGCAGCGCGAGTGGGCCGGCATTTTCCAGCGCGCCTACGATGCGTTCTGTGCGCAGGTGGATGCGGGTGAGGAAACGCTGATCGATCCGTATGCGGCCGAAGCGCCGGAAGAGTTCTTCGCGGTGGCCAGCGAGTACCACTTCTCGGCACCGGATCTGCTGCAGCAGGCGTTGCCGGAGGTGGCCGCGCAGCTGCGGCGGTTCTATGGCGAGCCGCCGGCGTTCGAACAACGGTAGTGCCGGCCGCTGGCCGGCAAGCTCATGATCTTCGGTGGCATTGCCAGGTTGCCGGCCAGCGGCCGGCACTACCGGAACACCACGCGTTGTTGCGCCAGGCGATGCCCGGCGGACGGGAACGCGCGGTTTACGGCCCCGGCGGCAGGCGCACTTCGAAGCGGGCGCCGCCGAGTTCACCGGAACGGCCGACGGCCAGTTCACCGCGGTAATCCTTGATCAGGTCCTGCACGATCGACAGGCCGATGCCATGGCCCTGCACGCGCTCGTCGCCACGCACGCCACGCTGCAGCACCTTGCCGATGTCGTCCGGGGCGATGCCCGGGCCATCGTCGTCCACCGCCAGCAGCAGGCCGGCGCGACGCGCGTTCGGTGCCGGCAGCGGCTGCGCGGTCAGCAGCACGCGGCGGTTGGCCCACTTGAAGGCGTTTTCCAGCAGGTTGCCGAGCAGCTCCTGCAGGTCGCCCGGTTCGCCGTGGAAGCGCGCGGCCGGGTCGATGTCGAACTCGCACAGCACGCCCTTGGAGGCGTAGACCTTCTCCAGGCCGCGCACGATTTCCTCGGCGTTGGATTCGATCGGCAGCGGGGCGGAGAACAGCTTGTGGCCCGACGACGCCGCGCGCGCCAGCTGGTACGAGACCAGGTTGTTCATGCGCTGCAGCTGCACGTCCAGTTCCTCGCGCAGCGCGCCGTCACCGGCACCGCTGTCCATCTGCGTGCGCAGCACCGCGATCGGCGTCTTCAGGCTGTGCGCCAGGTCGGCCAGGGTGTTGCGCTGGCGTTCCAGGTTCTCGCGCTCACTCTCGATGAAGGCATTGATGCTGTCGGTCAGCGGCTCCAGCTCGCGCGGGTGGCGCTCGCTCATGCGCGCGGTCTCGCCGCGCTGCACCTTGGTCAGCTCGGTAATGACCCGCCGCAGCGGGCGCAGGCTCCACTGCAGGATGACGGTCTGCAGCAGCAGCAGGATCAGGCCGATGCCACCGAGGTAGAACCAGACCCGGCTGCGGAACACGCGCAGCTGTGCACCCAGCGCGCGCGAGTCTTCCATCACGTAGATGGTGTACGGGAATTCGGTGGCGGGGTCGGCATCGGCATCCCACACCAGGCCCAGGCCATAGCGGTACACCGAGCCCTGGCTGCCGTCGATCTGGATCATCGGCAGCGGGCCTTCGAACACTTCCTGGCGCGGCGCCAGCAGGCCACCGCCCACGGTGGGCAGCATCGGGCCTTCGGCGGACATCGAATTGCCCTTGCCGTGCGGCATCACCACCTGCAGGTACAGGCCGCTGCCCGGAACGTCGAAGCGAGAATCAGGCGGCTGCTCGCGGATGTACAGCGAGCGGTCGCGGGTGAAGTCGATGCCGGCCGCGTAGGCGGTGGCGTAGTTCTTCAGGCGCTCACGCAGGTTCGCCTTCGCCGTGTCGGCGAAGGCGGCGTCGAGCGCGTAACCGGCCAGCGCCAGGAACGCGACCAGGCCCACGGACGCGGCGAACATCTGGCGCGCCTGCAGTGAGCGCGGCCGCCAGCGTCGGAAGAACCACAGACGGCCGGACATCGTGTTATCGCCAGGGTGAGCCGGCTCAGCCCTCGTTGCGCGGGATCGCGAAACGGTAGCCGCGACCGCGCACGGTCTCGATCGGCTTCAGTTCGCCGTCCGGGTCCAGCTTCTTGCGCAGGCGGCCGATGAACACTTCCAGCACGTTCGAGTCGCGGTCGAAGTCCTGCTGGTAGATGTGCTCGGTGAGGTCGGCCTTGGAGACCAGTTCACCGGCATGCATCATCAGGTACTCCAGCACCTTGTACTCGTAGCTGGTCAGGTCGACATTGCTGCCGGCGACGCTGACGGTCTGGGCAGCCAGGTCCAGGGCGACCGGGCCGCATTCCAGGGTCGGCTTGCTCCAGCCGGCGGCGCGGCGCAGCAGCGCGTTGACGCGGGCCAGCAGCTCTTCGACGTGGAACGGCTTGACCAGGTAATCGTCGGCGCCCTGCTTCAGGCCCTCGACCTTGTCCTGCCAGCTCGAACGCGCGGTCAGGATCAGCACCGGGAACTTCTTGCCTTCGTCACGCAGGGCCTTGATCAGCTCCATGCCCGACATCTTGGGCAGGCCGAGGTCGATGATGCCGACATCGAACGGGACTTCGCGCCCCATGTAGAGGCCTTCCTCGCCGTCCTGCGCAGCATCGACGGCAAAGCCTTCGCGCTTGAGCCGGGCTGCCAGGGTCTCACGCAGCGGGGCTTCGTCTTCGACCAGAAGGATACGCATGAACTCTCCCTAGTGTCCTGGGTGTGGCCCGGAGGCCTGTGGGGTACGGGTTGATAGCGACAACTATCCCTGTTCAGGGGTTATCGCCGCGTAGTGATGACATATCCGACCGCGGCGTGCGCGGCTGTGAACGCGACGGGGCGGGGTCGTCCATGTAGCGGACCCGGCCCCGGTCGTCCATGTATTTCACCCGGTTGATGTCACGACCATCGAACGGCACGCGCTCGGCACCGAGGATGTGGCCGCCGGTGGTGCGCTGCACGCGGCGCACGGCATCGGACAGCGAACGCTCGTCGCCACGGTTGCCGCGCTCGCCCCGCTCCATCATCTCCGCCCGCCCCTGGTCGCCGCGCGGCGGCTGTTGCGCCAGCGCCGAAGACAACGGCGCAGCCGCCAGCAGCACGCAGGTGGCCAGGGCAATGCGGCGGTGGAAGGGAGCGGAAGACATCGATGCGATCCTAGCCGAGCTCGGCGATTCGTTCAAAAGTCGTAAATCCGGGTGCCGGGTTCGGGACCCGGCGCTTTACAAATCCTTTGCAAATTCTTGGTTTGGGGCAGTGAATCCGGTCTGAACTTTTCCGGCCCCACCGTCGCGTCGTTCAGCTAAGTGAACATTCGGGACGAATCCTCGTCCCTTGTCAAGTCAGGAATGTGACTTTGGTCACGCTGCGACGCGATCCGCATCGCGTTCGGTGACCGCCAGCGCCTGCTCGATCAGGCTCCAGTCGGCGCCCGGGCGGTGTGCGCCCTCGCTCAGCACCTGGCGGAATGCGCGGCCACCGGGCTGGCCGTGGAACAGGCCGAGCAGGTGGCGGGTGATGTGCTTCAGCGCCAGGCCTTCGCCCAGGCGCGCTTCCACATAGGGGCGCAGCGCGCGCAGCAGGTCGCCACGGGCCTGCAGCGGTGCGCCGGTGTGCAGCGCCTCCAGCTGATGCAGCAGATAGGGGTCGTGGTAGGCCGCGCGGCCCAGCATCACGCCGTCGACGTGCGCGGCCTGCGCCTGCACCGCCTCGAGGCTGGCCAGGCCACCGTTGAGCACCACCGGCAGCGCCGGGCGCTCCTGCTTCAGGCGGTAGGCCCAGTCGTACTTCAGCGGCGGAACCTCGCGGTTCTCCTTCGGCGACAGGCCCTTCAGCCATGCGTTGCGGGCGTGCACCACCACCATCGCCGCACCGGCGGCGACCTGGCGGTCGACGAAGGCGGCGAACACGTCGTAGTCGTTGTCTTCGTCCACGCCCAGACGGCATTTCACCGTTACCGGGATATCCACCGCATCGACCATCGCCGCCACGCACTCGGCCACCAGCACCGGCTCGCGCATCAGGCAGGCGCCGAAGCGCCCGGCCTGCACGCGGTCGGACGGGCAGCCGCAGTTGAGGTTGACCTCGTCGTAGCCCCAATCGGCGGCAATGCGCGCGGCCTGCGCCAGCAGCGCCGGATCACTGCCGCCCAGCTGCAGCGCCAGCGGCTGTTCGCTGCGGTCGAAGCCGAGCAGGCGCTCGCGGTCGCCGTGGATGACCGCGTTGGCGTGCACCATCTCCGTGTACAGGCGCGCGCCCGGCGCCAGCACGCGATGGAACACGCGGCAATGGCGATCGGTCCAGTCCATCATCGGGGCAACGGACAGGCGCAGGGAATCGGCGTAACGGGCGGTGGCGGACGTCATCGGGGCGTTGATCGTGGAGACTGGCATTGCCAGTGAGATCAATAGTTTACACCGGGTGGCTGAATCTGCCCGCGCTGGCGGGGCGGGGCGCAGCCGGCCTTGGCAGGCTGGAGGCTCGAGTTATCCAAGGGTATTGCCCACTTGTCCAGCGGGGGCGGGGAAACGCTTCCTCAACCTGCTCATCGCCTGGCTCCCGAAGCATCTCGACCCGAAGGTCTGAGGGGCACTGCCGCTGAGCCATGAATGCGTTGACCACAGCACCTGCTGCCGACGATCCTCCCCTACCGGGGCATCGAAACTCAGCAAGGGGGATCCTGCGGGGGCGACAAATAGGGCTGCATCGTCGAGAACCGTCTCTACATCCAACGTTGTTGAGTCACAGGGGGAACTCAAATTGAACAGCAATGAGAATGAGCAGTTCACACACCACTTGCTCAAGGCGGCAGAGCAAGCGGTCCGTCTGGGATATCCCCCGACGCGCTTCAAGCAGATGCTGAATACATACGGCGGCTTCGATACCGTCAAACGCATTCTGATGACCGGCAAGCCATCAGATGGGTTCATTAAATTGCTCGGGTACGGCCGTGTAGACCTGACCTGCGAGGCCATCATTGTCGAGTCCCACTGGCGGCCGTTCTTCGATGAAGATCTGCTCCAACGGTCTGAGGCACTTCTTACGTCAGTGGGCTACAAATTCCAGCCGTTCACTTCAACAGAAGCAGAACCTCTCCCGACAGAGTCCTCAATATCCATCGCTGAAAGGCTTGGGCTATCCGCAAAAGCCGAATCCAAGGGAACATCTGCCTTCTTCGCCGAAGACCTGCGCGCCCCACTGGCCAACGTTCGCTGGTCCTGGGGTTCAGTTGACGACGTCAGCAGGCGCGTCTTCCTGCGCTTGTGGGAGGAGGACCTGCAGTCACACGACGGAAGAATCCAGATCTTTGTGCTGGATGATAAGGATACTCACCGGCTTGGATGGCAGGAGCGGCAGCGTCACGTTGCACTGATGGAAAGGGGATACGCCGGCTATGGCGTGATCTGCAGGAGCCAGGAGGGTGGCGAAGGAATCGCTGCGTATGACAGCTCCCAGCTGATCCGCCTGGGCACCATTCATGATCGCGACGAGTGCAGGTACGCAGACGTTATGGACACTGTGCCTGTCCAGTCATTCAGATACACAAGTCCTACGCCCGAAGAGATTGCGGAGGATGTCACTCAGGTTGAGCGGAATGTCGAGGACTCGACAACGCGGACCGCACTGATCCAAGCACGCGTCGGGCAAGGGCAGTATCGCGCCCGACTTGAAAGTCTGTGGGACAGCGCATGTGCGGTGACTGGATGCAGCGTCCGGGCGGTACTGCGCGCATCACATTGCAAACCCTGGCGGCTCTCGGACGATGAAGAACGATTGAACGCAGAGAATGGCCTGCTGCTCAGCGCGAATCTCGATGCCCTCTTCGACGCTGGACTTGTCTCTTTTGATGACGAAGGCCGCATGCTGGTCGCCGATCAACTGTCTGTCGAAGAAAGGCAGCTGCTGAATCTTCCAAATGGACTTCGTAAACGCCCGACCGAAGCTCTAGCCAGCTACTTGAAGTACCACCGTGAACTGATTTTTTCGAATCCGAAGGCATCGCAGTGACTGGATCGCAGCACGTTCCAGTGACGACTTCACGCCTGATCGCCTGATCGCCCGGCATGAACTGGATCCACCCATTGGTGGATCCAGTTCAATCCCCGCTCCAACACCGCAATGAAGCAGTTCGAGCTCCTGCAACAAGCGAAGACCTGCACCACCCTGCCCGATCAATGCCCGCCGCGCGCGCCACCCACCTGCTCGATGAGGGTCTGGCTGGCGGCATTGAGGCCCACCACCGTCACCTGCGCCCCATGCGCGGCCAGCTTTTCCTGTGCGCGCTCCAATGCGGCCACGGCGGTCAGGTCCCACAGGTGGGCGTCACGCAGGTCAATCTGCACCTTCGGCGCAACGTGCTGGTAGTCGAACGCCGCACCCAACTGCCCCGCCGACGCAAAAAACACCTGCCCGCGTACGCGGTAGACCTGGGTATCCGCCGCGTCCTCACGCTGCACGTCCAGCATGTGGCCCACCTTGCGGGCGAAGAACAGCGCCGACAGCAGCACGCCGCTGAGCACCCCCTTTGCCAGGTCGTGGGTGGCCACGGTGACCACCACGGTCAGCAGCATGACAGCGGAGGAACTGCGCGGATGCGTGCGCAGGTCGCGCAGCGAGCGCCAGCTGAAGGTGCCGATGCTGACCATGATCATCACCGCCACCAGCGCGGCCATCGGGATCTGCCGCACCAGCTCGCTGCCGTACACCACCAGCACCAGCAACACCACGCCGGCCACCAGGCAGGACAGGCGCCCGCGGCCGCCGGAGGTCACGTTGATGACCGACTGGCCGATCATCGCGCAGCCGGCCATGCCGCCGAGGAAGCCGGTGACCGTGTTGGCCACGCCCTGGCCGACGCATTCGCGGTTGCGCTCGCTGGGCGTTTCGGTGATGTCTTCGACGATCTGCAGGGTCATCATCGATTCGAGCAGGCCGACCACCGCCAGCGTGGCTGATACCGGCAGCAGGATGCGCAACGTTTCCCAGGTAAGCGGAACATCCGGAAGCAGGAAGTGCGGCAGGCTGTCAGGCAGCTGGCCCATGTCGCCCACGCTGCGCACGTCCACGCCGAAGCCGATCACCACGGCGGTGAGCACGACGATGGCCACCAGCGGTGATGGCACCGCGCGGGTGATGCGCGGCAGCAGGTAGATGATCGCCAGTGCGGCGGCGCACAGCACGTATACGGTGGGGCCGCGGCCGATCAGCTCGGGCATCTGTGCCAAGAAAATCAGGATGGCCAGCGCGTTGACGAAGCCGGTGATGACCGAGCGCGAGACGAAGCGCATCAGCGAGCCGAGCTTGAACACGCCGGCCAGCACCTGCAGCAGGCCGGCCAGGATGCTGGCCGCGAACAGGTATTGCAGGCCGTGGTCCTTGACCAGGTCGACCATCACCAGTGCCATCGCGCCGGTGGCAGCGGAGATCATGCCCGGGCGGCCACCGGCGATGGCGGTGATCACCGCGATCGAGAACGCGGCGTACAGGCCGACCTTGGGGTCGACGCCGGCGATGAGCGAGAAGGCGATGGCCTCGGGAATCAGGGCCAGGGCGACGACGATGCCGGACAGCAGGTCGCCACGGATGTTGCCGAGCCATTGCTGGCGCAGGGGGTAGGACGTTTGCATGGGAAAACTCCGCGCACACGCGGGCATGGCCACGTGGCGCTGCAGTGGAAAGACACGGGTTCCTGAGCCGGGCGGGCCGGCTGCCGATGTGCGGCAAGGGTCAGGGTGGCGTGATCACTGCAGGGCGGGGTCGATGCGTGGGAGGGGCGCAGTCTACGCCACTGGGACCATCGGGGACAGCATCGTCGCCTTCGACGGCAGCGCAGCATGGCTCCGCTCTACAATCCAGGCATGGCCGCCGACCGACCGCATTTCTTCGACCCCGCCACCGAACAGGGCGTGCTGCGCCTGTCGATTGCCGGCGCACTGCTGCTGGCATTGGCCGCGGTGGTGTTCGGCCTGTTGGCCAATTCCTCGCTGATCATCTTCGACGGCATCTATGGCCTGATCGACGTGGTCATGACCTGGCTGTCGCTGCTGGTCGCGCGGCTGATTGCGCTGTCCACCAATACCGATGCGCTGCAGTCGCGGCTCAACCAGCGCTTCACCATGGGCTTCTGGCACCTGGAGCCGATCGTGCTGGGGGTCAGCGGCACGCTGATGATCGGCGCGGCGCTGTATGCGCTGGTCAATGCGGTGGATGCGCTGATGTCCGGTGGCCGCCACATCGCGCTGGGGCCGGCGATCATCTTTGCCGGCCTGTCACTGGTGGCCGAGAGTGCATTGGGCTGGTTCGTGCTGCGCGCCAACCGCCGCATCGGGTCGGAGTTCATCGCGCTGGATGCAAAGAACTGGGTGGTGGCGGCGAGCATGTCGGCCTGCTACATGGTGGCCTTCCTCGGTGGCGTGCTGGTACAGGGCACGACGTGGGCCTGGGTCGGGCCATATATCGACCCCGCCATCCTGGCCTTCGTCTGCGTACTGGTGATGATCGCGCCACTGGGCACCGTGCGCCGGGCGCTGGCCGGCATCCTGCTGGTCACCCCACCGGAACTGCAGGCGCACGTGGATGCGGTGGCCCGCGCGATCGTGGCAAAGCATGGCTTCGTCGAACATCGCAGCTACGTGGCGCAGGTGGGCCGTGGCGAGCAGATCGAGCTGTTCTTCGTGGTGCCGGAAAACGACCCGCCACGGCCGCTGGTGGAATGGGACCGGCTTCGCGACGAGATCGGCGACGCGCTGGGCGAGGCCTCGCCGGACCGCTGGCTGACCATCATGTTCACCACCGACCGCGAGTGGACGCTCTAGGCCGGCCGGACGATCGATCAAATTTTGCGGACGAGCTGTCACCCAGCGTCCTTGGAAACCGGGCAAAGTAGGCTCCAACGCAACACCACCCACCGAACAGGAGCATCCCGATGTCCATCGAAAAGGTTCTGTACACCGCCCAGGCCACCTCCACCGGCGGCCGCGAAGGCCGTTCCGTCTCGTCCGACAACGTGCTGGACATCCAGCTGTCGACCCCGCGCGAGCTGGGCGGCGCCGGCGGCCCGGGCACCAACCCGGAGCAGCTGTTCGCGGCCGGCTATTCGGCCTGCTTCCTGGGCGCGCTGAAGTTCGTGGCCGGCCAGGCCAAGGTCGCGCTGCCGGCCGACACCACCGTCACCGGCAAGGTGGGCATCGGCCAGATCCCGACCGGTTTCGGCATCGAGGCCGAGCTGACCATCAACGTGCCGGGCGTACCGCGCGAGCAGGTGGAAGAACTGGTGCAGAAGGCGCACATCGTCTGCCCGTACTCCAACGCCACCCGCGGCAACATCGACGTGACGCTGGTCGTTGCCTGATGTGGTGATGCCGGCCAGCGGCCGGCACCAGCCACGCCAAGGAAAAAAAATGGGCGGATGCCGGTCGAAACCGGGCATCCGCCCATCCCACCTTCGTTGTCCCGCACGGGGGCATGAGGTTGCCGGCCAGCGGCCGGCACTACCAGGTCACTTCTCGCTCGTAATGAGCTGCACGACGCTGGAGAAATCCAGCTTGCCGCGGCCGGCCTGGTGATTCATCGAGTACAGGTTGCGGGCCACTTCGCCCAGCGGGATCGAGGCGCCGACACTCATCGCCGCTTCCACCGCCAGGCCCATGTCCTTCAGCATCAGATCGCTGCCGAAACCGCCGCTGTAGCCACGCGAGGCCGGCGCATTTTCCAGCACGCCCGGCCACGGGTTGCACACTTCGGTGGCCCAGCTGCGGCCGGTGCTGACCGCCATCATCTGCGACAGCACCTTCGGGTCCAGCCCGTGTGCCACGCCCAGTGCGATGGCTTCGCCGGTGACCGCCATGATCACGCCCAGCGCCATGTTGTTGCACAGCTTGGCGACCTGGCCGGCACCGCTGGCGCCAACGTGGAAGATGTTCTTGCCCATCGCCTGCAGCACCGGGCGCGCGCATTCAAGCGCGTCCTCTTCGCCGCCGACGATGAAGGTCAGGGTGCCAGCCTGGGCGCCGGCGGTACCGCCGGATACCGGCGCGTCGATCATCTGCAGGCCACGCGCGGCGGCGGCTTCAGACACCTTGCGGGCACTGGCCGGCGCAATGGTGCTGCAGTCGATGACCAGCGCACCGGCCGGGATGGCGGCGAGGATGCCGTCGTCGCCCAGGTACACGCCTTCGACGTGACGGCTGGCGGGCAGCATCGAGATCACCACCTCGGCATCGGCCAGGGTGTCACGCGCGGTGGACGCGGCGCTGGCGCCGGCATCGACAGCGGCCTGCACCGCGGCCGGGACCAGATCGAACACGCGCACGCTGTGGCCGTTCTTGACCAGATTGGCGGCCATCGGGCCACCCATGTTGCCCAACCCGATGAATGCAATGCGGCTCATGCAAGGCTCCTTTCAGCAAGGGGAGTACCCAGGTCGGCCAGCGGATGCGCGGCATCGGCCCAGGGGGAAGCGAAGAAAGTGTCGGCCCACGTGGTGGTGGCTTCGGCCAGCGCGGCCGGTTTCCACTGCGGGTTGCGGTCCTTGTCGATCAGCAGGGCGCGGATGCCTTCGGCAAAATCGCCGTGGGCGGCGCAATGCAGCGCGGTGATGTATTCCAGCCGGTAGACGCTGGCCAGGTCCTGGCCGGCGCTGCGCCGCTGCAGTTCGAACGCCAACCGCGCCGAACCGGGTGCACCGGCGGCGAGGGTCTTCTGTGCCGCCTGCAACCACGCATCGTCGGTCTGCAGGCTGCTGATCCGGTCAATGATGGCGGACAGGTCATCGCCTTCGCACAGCGCGTCGACCTGCGCCGCGTGGGCCAGCAGCGGGCCGGTAACGGCGTCGCTGGCATGCGATTGCAGCAGCTGGCTCAGGCGCTCGTGGTTGTGCGCGGCATCGCCCGACCAGGCCACCTGCAGCAGCGCATCGAACACCGCGCTGCGGCGTTCTTCGGCCACGTGCACGTCGGCCAGGCCGGCGTAGATGGCATCGCCCGGATTCAGCAGCGCGCCGGTCAGGGCCAGGAACAGGCCACCCTTGCCCGGTACGCGCGGCAGCAGCCAGCTGCCACCCACATCGGGGAACAGGCCCACGGTGATTTCCGGGAACGCCAGCTTGGAGCGCTCGCTGACCACGCGGTGGCTGGCGCCGGACATCAGGCCGATGCCGCCGCCCATCACGATGCCATGGCCCCAGCACAGGATCGGCTTGGCGTAGGTGTGGATGAGGTAGTCGACGCGGTACTCGACGTCGAAGAACTCGGCGGCGTAGTCGTTCTCGCGGATGTCGCGGCGGCCAGCGTCGCGGAAGGCGACCATGCTCTTGTACAGGCTGTGCAGGTCACCGCCGGCACAGAACGCCTTTTCGCCAGCGCCCTGCAGCACCACCACGGCGATGCCGTCGTCGTCGGCCCAGGCATTGAGCTGCTTCAGCAGCAGGTGCGCCATCGGCAGCGAGAAACCGTTGAGCGTACGCGGCGCATTGAGCGTGGCGATGCCGATGCGCGTGCCGTTGCCGGCCACGCGCTCTTCGAACAGCACCGGTGCTTCATCGGCAACGGTGTCGGTGCTCATGCGTTCTTCCACTGCGCGGCGCGCTTTTCCAGGAACGCGGTCACGCCCTCGACCTGGTCGGCGGTGTCGAACAGGTCGACGAAGGCTTCGCGCTCGGCCACCAGTGCCGAGGCATGGGTGCCGCTGCGGGTGGACTGCACCAGGGTCTTGCAGGCGGCGATGCTGGTCGGGCTCTGCTTGCCGGCCTTGTTCGCCCACTCCAGTGCCAGCGCCTTGGCCTCGCCCTTGCCGACCTTTTCTTCGGCCAGGCCAATGCGCAGTGCGGTCTCGGCGTTGATGCGCTCGCCCAGCAGGATCATGCGCTTGGCCCAACCCTCGCCGACCAGGCGCGGCAGGTTCTGGGTGCCACCGGCGCACGGCAGCAGGCCGACGGTGGCCTCCGGCAGCGCGACCTGGGCGTGCTCTTCGATGATGCGCAGGTCGCAGGCCAGCGCGCACTCCAGGCCGCCGCCCATGGCGTAGCCGTTGATGGCGGCGATCGACACGCCACGGAACCCGGACAGCGCTTCGAAGGCTTCACCGAAACGGCGTGCGGCTTCACGTGCAGCGGCCTTGTCGCCCGAAGCGAACTGGTTGAGGTCGGCGCCGGCGGAGAAGAACTTCTCGCCGTCACCGGTGATCACCAGAGCGTAGATCTCGCGGTCCGCGTTGAGCGCGCCCACCAGGTCGCGCAGCGCCGACAGGCTGTGTACGGTCCAGGTATGCGCGGGCGGGTTGTGCAGGGTGACCACGGCGGTGTGGCCATCCACCTCGACCTTCAGGCCCACATGCTCCTGGGTACGCCAATCCTTCATCGCAGTTCCTCTTCGGTGTTGAGCAGGTGACGGGCAACGATCACCCGCATGATCTCGTTGGTGCCTTCCAGGATCTGGTGCACGCGGCAGTCACGCAGCAGGCGCTCGATCGGGTATTCGCGGATGTAGCCGTAGCCACCGTGGATCTGCAGCGCTTCGTTGCAGACGTTGAAACCGGCATCGGTGGCGAAACGCTTGGCCATCGCGCACCACACGTTGGCATCGCCGGCACCGGCATCGAGCTTGCGCGCGGCGGTGTGCACCATCTGCCGTGCGGCAACCAGTTCGATGGCCATGTCGGCCAGCTTGAACTGCAGCGCCTGGAACTCGGCCAGCGCCTTGCCGAACTGGCGGCGCTCGCCCATGTAGCGGCGTGCGGCATCCAGTGCGCCCTGCGCCGCGCCCAGCGAGCAGGCGGCGATGTTGATGCGGCCGCCATCAAGCCCCTTCATCGCCAGCTTGAAGCCGCCGCCTTCCTCTCCCAGAAGGTGACTGACCGGCACGCGGACGTTTTCGAAGGTGATGCCACGGGTCGGCTGGCTGTTCCAGCCCATCTTCTCTTCCTTGCGGCCGAAGCTGATGCCCGGCAGGTCGGCCGGGACCGCGATTGCGCTGACACCGCCGGCACCGGCACCGCCGGTGCGCGCCATCACCACCAGCAGCTCGGTGGCACCGGCGCCGGAGATGAAGGCCTTGGAGCCGTTCAGCACGAAGTGGTCGCCATCGCGCACGGCGGTGGTCTTCAGCGAGGCCGCATCGGAACCGGCACCCGGTTCGGTCAGGCAGTAGGAGGCCAGCTTGAGGCCGGCGGCCAGATCCTGGCCCCACGCATCGCGCAGTGCCGGCTGGCCCCACTTGGACACCATCCACGAGGCCATGTTGTGGATGCTGATGTAGGCCGCGGTCGACGGATCGACGTTGGCGAGCTCCTCGATGACGACGGCGGCGTCCAGGCGGCTCAGGCCGCTGCCGCCCACTTCCGGGTCCATGTACAGACCGCAGAAGCCCAGTTCACCGGCCTTGGCGATCGCCTCGCGCGGAAAGATGCCCTCCGCATCCCATCGCGCGGCGTGCGGCGCCAGTTCGGCCTGTGCGAAGTCGCGCGCCGCCTCGCGGTACGCCTGCTGCGCTTCTTCCAGTTCCGTCGTCATCGAGTGGCTCATGGCTGCTCCTGCGGTTACTTCAGGCTGATCGTGGTGTTGACGCCATGGCTCAGCGTTTCGTCATCGAACCAGCGCGCGGTGACCGTCTTGGTCTGGGTGTAGAACAGCACCACCTGCTTGCCGTACGGGCCCAGGTCGCCCAGCTTGGAAGCACGCGAACCGGTGAACGAGAACAGCGGCACCGGCACCGGGATCGGCACGTTGATGCCGACCTGGCCGACGTCGATGTCTTCCTGGAATTTGCGCGCGGCCGCGCCGGACTGGGTGAACAGGGCGGTGCCGTTGCCGTTCGGGTTGCTGTTGACCATCGCGATGGCCTCGTCCAGCGTCTCCGCTTCGAGGATGACCAGCACCGGCCCGAAGATTTCTTCCTGGTAGATGCGCATGTCGGTGGTGACACCGGCAAAGATGGTCGGGCCGACGAAGTTGCCCTTCTCGAAGCCATCCACCTGCGGCTTGCGGCCATCGAGCACCAGCTTGGCGCCCTGCTCCACGCCCGAGGCGATCAGGCCTTCCACGCGCTCGCGGGCGCTGCAGGAAATGACCGGGCCGACATCGGTGCCGGACACGGTGCCGCCGCTGACCTTCAGGGTCTTGGCCTTGGTCACCAGGTCCTGCACCCAGCCGCGGGCCTCACCGACCAGCACCAGGGTGGAGGCGGCCATGCAACGCTGGCCGGCGGCACCGAAGGCGGCGCCGACCATCGCATTGAGGGTCTGTTCCTTGTTGGCGTCCGGCAGCACCACGGCGTGGTTCTTGGCGCCCATCATGCACTGCACGCGCTTGCCGGCCAGCGAGGCGCGGTTGTACACGTGGGTACCGACGCGGGTGGAACCGACGAACGACACGGCCTTGATGTCCGGGTGGTCGCAGATCGCGTTGACCACTTCCTCGCCGCCGTGGACGACGTTCAGCACGCCCTTCGGAATGCCCGCTTCCAGCGCAAGCTCGACCAGGCGCATGGTAACCATTGGGTCCTGCTCGGACGGCTTGAGGATGAAGGTGTTACCGGTGGCGATCGCCATCGGGAACATCCACAGCGGGATCATCGCCGGGAAGTTGAACGGGGTGATGCCGGCGCACACGCCCAGCGGCTGCATGATCGTGTAGGTGTCCACGCCATTGGCCACGTTGTTGGCCAGCTCGCCCAGCTGCAGGTTGCCGATGGCGGCCGCGTGCTCGACCACTTCCAGGCCGCGGAACACATCGCCTTCGGCGTCGGGCAGGGTCTTGCCCTGTTCGGCGGTGAGGATGTGGGCCAGCTCGCTCATGTTCTCGCGGATCAGCTGCTGGTACTTCAGGAAGATGCGCGCGCGGGTGCCGATCGGGGTCTTGCGCCAGGTCTTGAAGGCTTCCTTGGCGGCGGCGACGGCGGCGTTCACTTCGCCGGTGGTGGCGAACGGCACCTGGGCCAGCACGTCCTGGGTGGCCGGATTGATCACGTCCTGCCAGTGGGAGGTGGCCGATTCAACGAACTGGCCATCGATCAGCATGCGGATACGGGGCGCTGCAACAGTCATGACGACAATCCCACGGGGTGCGAAAGATGCTTGGCATTATTCACAGCACCCACCTCGATTTCCGGGCTGAATCCGCTTAATCTGGCCAACACGCCAGACGATTCATGTTAATTCTGTGAATTATTCAGCCCCTCAGCGACAACTTGGCCTGCGTCTGCTGCGCCTGCGCGAACAGCACGGCTACAGCCAGGTAGACCTGGCACGGGCATTGGGGCTGTCGGCCAGCTACCTGAACCAGATCGAGCGCAACAAGCGCCCGCTGACCCCGGCCGTGCAGAAGAAGCTGGGCGAGGTACTGGGCGACGTTTCCGCGCTGTTCGACGACGATGAGCCCGCCGCGCTGCAGGAAGCGCTGGGCGAAACCCTGCGCGACCTGGGCCTGGCCGAGGTGAGCGCGACCGAGCTGCGGGCCCTGGCCGGCAACCTGCCGCAGGTCAGCCGCGCGCTGCTGGACCTGCACCGCCGCCACCTGGCCCTGCGCGAGCATGCCGCCGCGCTGGAGTTCCAGCTGGGCGAGCCCGAGGCCGGCAGCACCCTGCCCGCCGGCGACCAGGTGCGCGAGTTCTTCAACCGCATGCACAACCACATCCCCGAGCTGGACGAACTGGCCGAGCGGCTGTTCGCCGAGTGGGGGCTGTCACCCGGGCACGTGGCGCCGCGCCTGCGCCAGCTGCTGGCCGATCGCCACGGCGTGCTGGTGGAAGTGGCCGCGTTGCAGGCCGGGCGCGAGAAGCGCCAGTTCGATGCCGTGGCGCGCCGGTTGTGGCTGCCGGATTACCTGGAGCCGGGGCAGCAGGCGTTCCAGATGGCCGCCGAGCTGGCACTGCACGGTTACCTGCCGCAGATCGATGCGGTGATCGCGCGCGCGGGCTTCCACGACGAAGCGCGCATCGCGCAGGCACGGATCGGGCTTTCCAACTATTTCGCCGGTGCGCTGGTGATGCCGTACATGCGCTTCCTGCGTGCGGCCGAGGCCAGCAGCTACGACATCGAACTGCTGGCGCATCAGTTCGGCGTCGGCTTCGAGGCGGTGTGCCATCGCTTGAGCACGCTGGCGCGGCGCAGTGCGCCCGGCTTGCCGTTCTTCTTCATCCGGGTGGACCGTGCGGGCAATGTGTCCAAGCGGCATTCGGCCACTGATTTCCACTTCTCGCAGGTGGGTGGCTCGTGCCCGCTGTGGATCGTCTACGAGGCGTTCAACCAGCCAGGGCGCATCCTCACCCAGACCGCACGCATGCCCGATGGCCGCCGACATTTCTGGCTGGCACGGCAGGTCAGCAGCGGGCCGGTGGGCCATGGCCAACCGCGCAAGACGTTCGCGGTGGCGCTGGGCTGCGACCTGCAGCATGCCGAGCGGCTGGTGTATTCGCTGGGGCTGGATGTGCAGAGCCCGGGCAACTCGGTGTCGATCGGCCCGGGGTGCCGGGTGTGCCCGCGCGAGGACTGCATGCAGCGCGCGTTCGCGCAGTTGCCGGGAAGGTAGGGGGGGTCGGCAGGGCTGCGCCCTGCACCTGCCGAGGCCGAGGCCGAAGCAACGGCAACGGCAACGGCAACGGCAACGGCAAAAGCTTGCATTCCGTGGGATGGCGGGGTGGGTCCGGTGGCGGGGGACGCCGTAAACCCCCCTCCGGGGTCCGGCCCAAGGGTGAGGGCGCTTTGCTTGCGAAGCACTGCTTCGCAAGCGCCCGAACGCACAGCCGCCAGCGGCTGGGCCGGACCCCGGAGGGGGGTTTACGGCGTCCCCCGCCACCGGACCCACCCCGCCTTCGACAGTTCTCTGCGATCTGTCTGGATGGCATGACCTGCTCCTGGTGGGTGTCGACCTTGGTCGACACGGTAGATCCACGCATGGCGTGGATCTACTAAACCATTCGTGCGTAGGCTGCATCCCAATCGGGATGCCCATCCCTGGAGATGACCATGCCCCTGTTGCGTTCCTGTGTGGCTCTGCTGCTCGCTGCCTTTGCTGCGCCGGCATGGGCGACCTTTTCCATCGTGGCCTGCAACGAGGCCGGTGACTGCGGCGTGGCGGTGGCTACGCACAATCTGGCAGTCGGTGGCGTGGGCGTGCCGTGGGCGCAGGCCAGGGTGGGGGCCGTTGCCAGCCAGTTCGAGACCAATCCAACCTACGGCTCAAAGGGCCTGACGCTGCTGGGCAAGGGCCGCACGCCTGCGCAGGTGCTCAAGCAGCTGCTGAATGAAGACGGCGATTTCGATGGCACCACGCTTGCCGAGCGCCAGGTGGGACTGGTCAGCGCGCGCGGCGGCAATGCGCAGTACACCGGCGCCACCGCGCAGCAGGCAGCGTGGGCTGGCGCGCAGGGTGAGGGCATGCTGAGTGTTCAGGGCAACGGCCTGGCCGGGCCCGAGGTGCTGGCGGCCATGCAACGCAGCTTCGAAGAATCACGCGGTGCACTGGCGGCGCGCCTGCTGGCGGCGCTGGAAGCCGGCCAGGCCGCCGGTGGCCAGCGCAGCGGGCAGTGGTCGGCGGCGCTGCTGGTACGCACGCCCGGCGGTGACTGGCAGGACACCGATCTGCGCGTGGATGCCGATCCGCGCGCCGTGGCAAGGCTCCGCGAGCTGTACGACATGCGCCTGTCCAACGACGCGATCATCCGTGCCGAGCAACGCTGGGAAAAGGGCGATGTGGCCGCTGCGCGTGCAGCACTGGCCACCGCGTTGTCACTGGCGCACGGCTGGGACCGCACCTGGGCGCGTGCCGCACGGCTGGCCATGCGCCAGGGCGACACCGCGCTCGCCCGCGAATACCTGGCTGGCCTGCGTACGCTCAATCCTGGATGGGTGAAACAGGAACTGGCGCTGCCGTTGTATGCGCCGTTGCAGGGTGATGCGGTGGTGGAGGCGTGGCGTTGAGGCACCGCAGGGGCCAGATCGTGCCGACCAAGGTCGGCACCCACCAGAACCGTTCAATCGGCTGCGGCGGAGATCAATAGATCGGCGTCACCTTCATCTGTGGCAGCGGGCGCGGTGCGCCGTCGGTAAGGTCGGGGCCGAGGTCGTCCCAGCTGCGGCCCTGTTCCACCATCAAGCCCCACAGCTGCTGCGAAGCCTGCCGCTTGTCTTCCGAGCCCAGCTTGTACGACGGCGGTGCCGGCTGGCCACTGGCGACCATCGAATAGGCCGCGCGGTAGGCCAGCACCTGCTGCGCCGGGTCATCGGTGCGCGCCACTTCCAGCGTGTAGCGCTGGTAGGCCGAGGCCAGGTTGCGCCAGCGGATCCAGTAGTGGTTGTCGAACGAGAACGAACAGAAGCGTGCACCGGCCAGGCTGCCCTTGTCGGCGATGCGGGTGAGCACCTCCTGCGGCATGTCCAGGTTCATGCCACCCTCGTCGCCCTGCAGGCTGACGTGCACGATGCGATCGCGGTAGCCCGGTGCGCGCGCCTGCAGCAGGTCGCGCCAGTTCTGCATGGTTGCCACCACCGCGAACAGGAAGCGGCCCAGTTCGGCCGCCGCCAGCGGCGTGGCGATCGACTGGTAGGTGCGCTGCCAGCCGTGGCGATTCTCGGTGGGCAGGAACACCGCATGCTCCAGCGCCTGGCGGCCGCTGCTGCAATGGCTCACATCCTCGGCATGCTGCGGATAGACCAGGTTGATGGCGAAGGTCGGCCAGCGTGGCAACGCCGCATCGAACAGGTGGATCGGGAAGTTGCTGCTGATGCCGCCATCGGAGAACCAGCAGATGCGGAAAGCGGTGATGACCGGACCGCAGGTCTGCCCGGCGCTGGTGAGCCCTTCCATGCTGTCGGCCACGTTGTGCTCCGCATCGGCCGCCGGTGCGGTCGGTTCGCAGCGGCGTTCGCGGCGCGAGGGCTCATGCAGCGGTACCGCGCTGATCAGCAGCGGGAAACTCAGGCTCATCCGCGTGGCCACCAGCACCGGCAGCTGCGGGCCCTGCGGCAGGTGGTAGTACTGGCGCCCCTCCACCTCCAACGGCGGGCCGGCCTGCTGTACCAGCCACTGCACCACGCTGGCCGGGAACAGCTGCTCGAACTCCTCGCGCAGGAACCAGAACTGCGCGCCGCCCAGCGGCAGCGTGCGTGGCTCGTTGTGCGACACGCAGGTGGTGATCATCTGCAGGCTGATCGCATGCGGGCTGGCCGGCTCGCCGGCATAGCGCGGCGCGTCGTGCAGGTCGGCGAAGGTCAACGGAGCATCCAGCGGCTTGCCGGCCAGCTGCTGCAGGCACGCGTGCAGCCATTCGGTGAGGGCGGGCTTGCGCGCATCGCGGCCGAGCCCACTGCACAGGCCCAGCAGGTTGCGCCGCGCCACCCGCGCCACCCGCAGCGCGGCACCGGCCACGCCGGCCCCGTAGGCACACAGCAGCGACGGCAGCAGGGTGGCCGCCACCCCGCTCCAGCCGCCGCCCCACCAGCCCAGGCCGAGCAGCAGCGCCAGCGACACCAGCACCTCCAGCGGCGCGATCTCGAATACGGCCACCGCCAGGCACAGCAGCTTGTGCGGCAGGCGGGCGCTGCCGGTCAGCACCACCAGCAGCCGGTAGGCCGCGCGTGCCCCGCGTGCTGGCTGGAACAGGCTGTAGATGAAGCCGCGCCGCGACAGCTGGGCCGACACTGCCGACAGCCCGCCATAACCGGCGTCGCCGGGCAGGTGTTCGCCGGCCTGCTGGCGGCGGTCGCCACACGCCGCCGCGGCCGCCACCGCGGCGGCGATGGCGCCGGCCGAGGTGCCGCCAATGCTCTTGAACCGATACTCCCGGGCCAGCGCCAGTACCGCATTGGGGTACACGATGCCGCTGGTGATGCCGCCCTTCATGACCAGATCGCAGTACTTGTCCGCCACGAACCACCTCCCGTCTGCCGGTGTCCAGTATGGCAAGAGGCGCTCTCACAGCCTGAGAAGTGGGCCACAGCACTGCACGGTCCTGGGCCCTTGACCATCGCGGCCAACGGGTCCACCGTGCACACGCCGAAGGTACCCCTGCCGTGGCCTGTATGGCGGCAGGGGTTTAAACGGGAATCCGGTGAAGGCGCCTGGCGCGCCCATTCCGGAGCTGCCCCGCAGCGGTGAATGGAAACGAATCCTGCCAACAGCACTGGGCTCGCGCCTGGGAAGCGGCGGGTAGTAGGTGGGCTGCGGCCCGTGTCCATCAGCCCGAATACCGGCCCCGGCCGGGGGACACGACCGTCCCCTGACTCGACCTGGACTCTCCGCGGGGAGGGTGCCGGGGCCGTCGTTGTCCTGCGCGTGCAGGCGGCGCGGCCGCGCGCGTCCTTTCCCCGGTAGCTGCCCAGATCTGCTTCCCACGCGCTGATGCATGGGCCACCGCCGTTGCCGGCGGTCCATGCGGTACCTGACGATGACCGAGCTCCAACGCCCCACCCTGACCCTGCCGGCCGACGGCAAGCGCCTGCTGCTGCACTCGTGCTGCGCGCCCTGCTCCGGCGAAGTGATGGAGGCGATCACCGCCTCCGGGATCGACTACGCGATCTTCTTCTACAACCCCAACATCCATCCGGTGAAGGAATACGAGCTGCGCAAGCAGGAGAACATCCGCTTCGCCGAGCAGCACGACATCCCCTTCATCGACTGCGACTACGACACCGACAACTGGTTCAGCCGCGCGCGCGGCATGGAGAACGAGCCCGAGCGCGGCATCCGCTGCACGATGTGCTTCGACATGCGTTTCGAGCGCACCGCGCTGTACGCGCATGAACATGGCTACGACACCATCAGTTCGTCGCTGGGCATCTCGCGCTGGAAGAACATGGCGCAGATCAACGACTGCGGCATCCGCGCCGCCTCGCGCTATGAAGGCCTGCAGTACTGGGACTACAACTGGCGCAAGGGCGGCGGTGCCAGCCGCATGATCAAGATCAGTAAGCGCGAGCAGTTCTACCAGCAGGAATACTGCGGCTGCGTGTACTCGCTGCGCGATGCCAACCGCCACCGCCGCGAGAACGGCCGCGAGCGGATCAGGATCGGCCTGCTGTACTACGGGCAGGACGCTGAGACGCCGCAGGGCGATTGACGTGTGGGCATGGGGCGGCCACGCTGGTCGCCCCTTCCGTTGTGCCGGACCTGCCATGACCGCCCTGCCCGCCGATGTCGCCCTGCTGGTGATCGACCTGCAGCCGGACTTCATGCCGGGTGGCGCGCTGGCCTGCGACCAGGGCGATGCGCTGGTGGCACCGATTGCCGCGCTGCTGGCGCAGCGCCACTACCGTACGGTGGTGGCCACCCAGGACTGGCATCCGGCCGACCACGCCTCGTTCGCCAGCCAGCACCCCGGCAAGCGTCCGTTCGAGACCATCCTGCTGCATGCACAGCCGCAGACCCTGTGGCCTGACCACTGCGTGCAGGGCAGCGCCGGCGCCGCCCTGCACCCGGGCGTGGACTGGACGGTGGCCGACCTGATCCTGCGCAAGGGCACCCGCCAACAGGTGGATTCGTACAGCGCCTTCCGCGAGAACCATGGCCCTGACGGCGAGCGCCCGCCGACCGGCCTGGCCGGCTGGCTGCACGAGCGCCGCATCCGCGAAGTGCACGTGTGCGGCCTGGCCCGCGACTACTGCGTGCTGTGGAGCGCGCAGGATGCGGTGAAGTCCGGCTTCAAGGTGAAGTTCCTGTGGGAGTTGACCAAGCCGGTGACCGAGGCCAACGACGCGATGGTGCGCGAGGCGCTGGGCAAGGCCGGGATCGCGGTCGCCTGACCCACAATGGTAGTGCCGGGCCATGCCCGGTGGACGCGGGATGGTTGGTTACCGGAACACGACCGTGCGATGCCCGTTGAGCAGGATGCGGTGCTCGACATGCCGGCGCACGGCACGCGCCAACACCAGCGATTCGGTGTCACTGCCCAGCCGCACCAGCTCACGCGGTGCCATGGCATGGTCCACGCGCGCGACGTCCTGTTCGATGATCGGGCCTTCGTCCAGATCCTCGGTGACGTAGTGCGCGGTGGCGCCGATGATCTTGACCCCGCGCGCGTGCGCCTGGTGATACGGCTGCGCACCCTTGAAGCTGGGCAGGAAGCTGTGGTGGATGTTGATCGCGCGGCCGGCCAGGGCGCGGCACAGCGTGGGCGAGAGAATCTGCATGTAGCGCGCCAGCACCACCAGGTCGATGCGTTCGCGCTCGACCAGATCGATGATCTGCTGTTCCTGCACTGCACGCGTGTCCGCGTTCACCGGCAGGTGGTGGAACGGCACCTGGTAGGACGCGGCCAGCGGCGCGAAGTCGGCGTGGTTGGACGCCACCGCGGCGATGTCCACTTTCAACTGCCCGCTGTGGGCGCGGAACAGCAGATCGTTGAGGCAATGGCCCTGCTTGCTGACCAGCACCAGCAGGCGCGCGCGGCGACGGCCATCATGCAGCTGCCAGTCCATGCCGTAATCGGCGGCCAGCGCGGCCATCGCGGCATGCACCGTGTCCAGCGGCAGGCTGGCGTCGCGGTCGAAGTGCACGCGCAGGAAGAAGCGGCCGCTTTCCTCATCGCCGAACTGCTGGGCATCGAGGATGTTGCAGCCGTGGTCGAACAGCAGGCCGGACACGCGGTAGACGATGCCGGTACGGTCGGGGCAGGACAGGGTGAGGATGGAATCGGGGCGCATCGCCCGAGTGTAGGGCAGCGCCCGGCCGCGCGGATCGATGGTCACCGTTGCAACCGAACGGATTTGTTCAGTCCCAAGCGATACTTGGGCTTCCACATGGCAAGCTGGTCGGTCATGAACCTGTTGCAACTGATCCGCAGCTTCACCCGCACCGCAGAGACCGGCAGCATTGCCGCTGCGGCCCGCACGCTTGGCATCAGCGCCACCGCCGTCGGCCAGAACATCAACCGGCTGGAGGCGCACCTGGGCGTACGGCTGCTGAACCGGAGCACGCGCCAGCTGGCACTCAGCGAGGCCGGTGCGCTGTACCTGGCGCAGGTACGCCACATCGAAGCCGACCTGGCGCGCGCGCAGGCGATGGTCACTGCCGGTGACATCGAACCGGCTGGGCCCCTGCGCATCGCCAGCAGCAGCGCCTTCGGCCGCCACGTGCTTGCGCCGTTGCTGCCCTCGCTGCAGCAACGCTACCCGCAGCTGCAGCTGGAGCTGCGCCTGAGTGATCGCGCCGTGCAGCATGGGCCGGAAGCGGTGGATGCCAGCATCCGCATCGGTGCGCAGCTGGAAGATGGCGTGGTCGCGCGTCAGCTGGCACGCATTCCGTTCGTGTTCTGCGCCGCGCCGGCCTACCTGAAAGCGCACGGCACGCCGCAGCAACCCTCGGAACTGGGCAGTCATCGCGGCCTGCTGCACCGCTTCCCCACCGACGGCCGGCCGCTGCGCTGGTGCCTGCTGAAAGACGGCCAGCGCGTGGACGCGGCGTTGCCGCCGAGCATGGTCTGCGATGACATCGATGCGCTGGCCGAGCTGGCTGCCGCGGGTGCAGGCATCACCCGGCTGGCGGCGTTCGTGGCTGAGCCATACCTGCGCGACGGCCGCCTGCAGGCAGTGTTCGGCGCCGACACCGCGTGGCGGCCGGAACCGATGGAGGTCTATTTCTGCGTCAGCGACCGCCGCGACTTCACCGCCAAGATCCGCGCGCTGTTCGAGCACCTGCAGGCCGGCATGGCGCCGGCCTGGCAGGTGTGAACTCAGCGTGCCTTGAATACGCCGCGCGCATCACGCGGCTCGCAGCGCAGGTACTGCGGCGCCGGTTCCACGCTGTCGCGCAGCGCGGCGGCGGCATGCCACGGCCAACGCGGGTCGTAGAGAATGCCGCGTGCCAGCGCCACCGCATCGGCGTGGCGATGACGCAGGATCGATTCGGCCTGCTCCGGTTCGGTGATCATGCCTACCGCGATGACCGGCATGCGCACCTTGGCCTTGATCGCCGCTGCGAACGGCACCTGGTAACCCGGGCCGACGGTGATCTTCTGGCGTTCGTCGAGGCCGCCGCTGGAGACGTGCAGGAAGTTGCAGCCACGCGCGTCCATCACCTGCGCCAGCGCCTCGCTCTGCACCAGGTCCCAGCCGCCGTCGACCCAGTCGCTGGCGGAGATGCGCACGCCTACGGCGACCTTGTCGGAGACCGCCGCACGCACCGCGTCGAATACTTCCACCAGCAGCCGCAGGCGGTTCGGCAGCGAGCCGCCGTAGCCATCGGTGCGGCGGTTGCTCAGCGGCGACAGGAACTGGTGCAGCAGGTAGCCGTGTGCGGCGTGCAGTTCGATCAGCTCGAAACCGAGGCGCTCGGCGCGCACCGCGCTGGCAGCAAAGGCGGCGATGACCTCGGCGATGCCGGCCTCGTCCAGTTCCTGCGGCGCCGGATCGGCGGCATGGAACGGCAGCGGCGACGGCGCCACCGTGGCCCAGCCACGCGCATCGTCGGCCGGCAGCTGGCCACCGCCGTCCCACGGTCGCCTCACCGAGGCCTTGCGGCCGGCATGGCCCAGCTGGATGCCCAGCGGCATCGGCGACCAGCGGCGGACGCTGGTCAGCACCTGCGCCAGCGCCGCCTCGGTGCCGTCATCCCACAGGCCCAGGTCGGCCCAGCTGATGCGACCGCGCGGCTCGACCGCGGTGGCTTCCAGGATCAGCAGGCCGGCGCCGGACTGCGCCAGGTTGCCCAGGTGCATGGCGTGCCAGTCGCTGGCGCGGCCATCTTCGGCGGAGTACTGGCACATCGGCGCGATCACGATGCGGTTGGACAGGGTCAGGGGGCCGAACGAGATCGGCGAAAACAGCTGGGTCACGGGGGTGCGGGGGACAGGCGGATGGGGGGGACGTATTGCACCGCCGCACGGCCTGCGAATCAACCGTCTGGATGGATCGCTGTTTCGCGGTGGGCGCGCAGCCGAGCGTGGGCTCGGCTCAGGGCGAAGCCCACGCGGCCAGCGCCTCGGCGCAGTCGCGCCCGTCCTTGAACTGCAGCAGGTCGTCGGCGCGGGTGCGGCCACGGTTCAGCGCCGCCACCGGCAACCCCGCCCTGGCCGCAGCCTGCACGAAGCGGAAGCCGGAATAGACCATCAGCGACGAGCCGACCACCAGCACCGCATCGGCCTGCTGCAGGTGCTCGTGCACGGCGGCCACGCGCTCGCGCGGCACGTTTTCGCCGAAGAACACCACGTCCGGCTTCAGCAGGCCGCCACAGTGCGGGCAGTCCGGCACCACGAAGGCGGAGAAATCCGTTTCCAGGTCGGCGTCGCCATCGGGCGCGATGCCGGCCTCCAGCGCGTCCCAGCCCGGATTGGCATCCAGCAGGCGCTGCTGGAAAGCCTCGCGCCCGCTGCGGCGCTCGCAGCCCATGCAGCGCACCAGATCCAGCCGGCCGTGCAGGTCGATCACATTCTGGCTGCCGGCGCGCTGGTGCAGGCCATCCACGTTCTGGGTCAGCAGCACCTGCAGCTTGCCGCGGCTTTCCAGCGCGGCCAGTGCCTGGTGGGTGCCATTGGGCCGGGCCAGGCCGAAGCGCGGCCAGCCCAGCAGGCTGCGTGCCCAGTAGCGCTGGCGGGTGGCTGCCTCGCCCATGAAGGCCTGGTAGGTCACCGGCGGCGTGCGTTTCCACTGGCCGTCGCTATCGCGGTAATCGGGAATGCCCGAGGCGGTGCTGCAACCGGCGCCGGTCAGCACGAACAGGCGCTGGGCGCGGTCGATGAAGTCGGTCAGCGGCAGGGTCATGGCTGCCAGATGGGGGTGCGCATGCGCCCCCGCAAGCGCCGATTCAGCCGGCGGGCTCAGGCCACCGGCAGCGGCGGCACCGCGATCGGGTGGCCTTCCTCGTCCAGCGCGATCATCACGAAGTGGCCGCGCGTGCACAGCTTGCGCTCGCCGCTGTGCAGGTCTTCGGCCACCAGTTCGACCTCGACCTTCATCGAGCTGCGGCCGACTTCGACGATGCGGCCGATGGTCTCCACCATCTGGCCGATGCGGATCGGCAGCTTGAAGTCGACCTGGTCGCTGCGCGCGGTCACCACGGTGCGGCGCGAGTAGCGGGCGGCGGCCAGGAAGGCGGCCTTGTCCATCCACGCCAGCGCCTGGCCACCGAACAGGGTGCCCAGATGGTTGGTGTGGTTGGGGAAGACGATTTCGGCCATGCGCACTTCGGTGGGCGGCACGGTCTCGGGGATCGGGGTCATGGCGGTGCTTCGCTGTGGGGTGCCGCGATTTTAAGCCAGGCCCCGTGCAGGCGGCGCTACACTGCGCCACGCCCCCTGCCAGGACCGCCCATGCCTGCGACCTCCGATCTGCTGGCCTTCGCCCTCATCTCGCTGGGCATGGTGCTCACGCCCGGGCCGAACATGATCTACCTGGTCTCGCGATCGATCTGCCAGGGTCGACGCGCCGGCCTGATCTCGCTGGGCGGGGTGGCGCTGGGCTTCGTGTTCTACATGCTGTGCGCAGCGCTGGGCATCACCGCCCTGCTGATGACCGTGCCGCTGGCCTATGACGCGCTGCGCATCGGGGGCGCGCTCTACCTGCTGTACCTGGCCTGGCAGGCGCTCAAGCCTGGCGGCCGCTCGCCGTTCGCGGTGCGCGACCTGCCGCCGGACGGTCCACGAAGGCTGTTCGCGATGGGCTTTCTGACCAACCTGTTGAACCCGAAGATCGCGGTGATGTACCTGTCCCTGCTGCCGCAGTTCCTGCACCCGGAAGGCCACGGCAGCGTGCTGGTGCAGTCGCTGGTGCTGGGCTTCACCCAGATTGCGGTCAGCGTGAGCGTCAACGCGGTGATCGCGGTGATGGCCGGCAGCATCGCCGGCTTCCTGGCCGCGCGCCCGACCTGGCAGGCGGTGCAGCGCTGGCTGATGGGCACGGTGCTGGCGGGGCTGGCGGTGCGTATGGCGGTGGAGGGGCGGCGCTGAATGTAGAGTCGAGCTTGCTCGACTGATCCTCGCGAACAGCAGTCGAGCATGGCTCGACTCTACAAGAGCACGGCAGTCGAGCAAGCTCGACTCCACGAAGAGCGGCGAGCGTGGCAACCACAAAAAACCCCGGCGTTGGCCGGGGTTTCCGTTACGACAGGCCTGACCGGTTCGATCAGAAGTTCATGTCGAAGGCGACTTCACCCTGCACGCCGACCTGGTAGGCCGAGACGCGGCGTTCGAAGAAGTTGGTCAGCTCCTGCACGTCCTGCAGTTCCATGAACGGCAGCGGGTTGCGCACGTTGTACTTCTTTTCCATGCCCAGCTTGGCGAAGTGCTGGTCGGCGCAGTGCTGCAGGTACTGGCGCATGTCGCGGGTCGAAATGCCGGCCACGCCGCCGGACAGCACGTCCTCGGCGAACTGCACTTCGCACTCGATGGCTTCGGCCAGCATGTCATAGACCTGCTGCTTCATTTCATCGTCGAACAGGTCCGGCTCCTCCTCGCGCACCACGCGCACCGACTCGAACGCGAATTCCATGTGCGCGCTCTCGTCGCGGAACACCCAGTTGGTGCCCGACGCCAGGCCCGGCAGCAGGCCGCGCGAACGGAAGTAGTACACGTAGGCGAAGGCGGCGAAGAAGAACAGGCCTTCGATGCACGCAGCGAAGCAGATCTGGTTGAGCAGGAACTGGCGGCGCTCGGCGCGGGTCTCGATGCGCGTCAGGTCCTGGATCGAATCGATCCACTTGAAGCAGAAATCGGCCTTCTTCTTGATCGAGTCGATGTTCTCCACCGCGGCGAAGGCTTTGACGCGCTCTTCCGGGTCCGGCAGGTAGTTGTCGAGCAGGGTCAGGTAGAACTGCACGTGCAGCGCTTCTTCATACAGCTGGCGCGACAGGTACATGCGCGCTTCCGGCGCATTGAGGTGCTGGTACAGGTTCAGCACCAGGTTGTTGGACACGATCGAATCGCCGGTGGCGAAGAACGCGACCAGGCGGTGGATCAGGTGGCGCTCACCCGGCGACATCTTGCTGTGCAGGTCGGTGATGTCGATCTGGAAGTTGATCTCTTCCACCGTCCAGGTGTTCTTGATCGCGTTCCGGTACATGTCATAGAACTGCGGGTAGCGCATCGGGCGCAGGGTCAGTTCAAAACCGGGATCGAGCAGCATCTGCTTGGGCTTGTCGGCCATGGGTGTTTCCTTGAATTCCTGGGTGAGCCGCCGGGCATGGCCCGGCGCTACCGTGGGTGATGATCATTGGCCGGGGTTGCCGGCCAGCGGCCGGCACTACCGCGCGGCGGTGCCGCTCTTACTGGCAGGCCTCGCAGGCTTCCGGGTTTTCCAGCGAGCAGGCGATGGCTTCGTCCGGGCTGAACACCTTGGCCGGGGCCGCGCTGCTCACCGTGGTCTTGGCGATCTTGGTGGCCGGGCGCGAACGCAGGTAGTAGGTGGTCTTGATGCCCTGCTTCCAGGCGTACATGTACATGGAGGACATCGCGCCGATGTTCGGGCTTTCCATGAACAGGTTGAGCGAGGCCGACTGGTCGATGAAGGCGCCACGCTCGGCGGCCATGTCGATCAGCGAACGCATCGGCAGTTCCCACGCGGTGCGGTAGACCTCGCGCAGCGTCTCCGGAATCTGCGCCACGCCGGCGATGGAGCCTTCGGCCAGCTTGATCGCATCGCGCATGTCGGCGGTCCACAGGCCCAGCTTCTTCAGCTCGTTCACCAGGTAGCGGTTGACCTGCAGGAAGTCACCGGACAGGGTTTCGCGCTTGAACAGGTTGGACACCTGCGGCTCGACGCACTCGTAGCAGCCGGCGATCGAGGCGATGGTCGCGGTCGGTGCGATCGCGATCATCAGCGAGTTGCGCAGGCCGTGTTCCTTGATGCGCTCACGCAGGGCATCCCAGCGCGCGGTGTCTTCCGGCACCACGTTCCAGGCGTCGAACTGCAGTTCGCCGCTGGCGGCACGGGTGTCGTTGAACGACGGGTGCTTGCCACGTTCCTGGGCCAGCTCGCAGGAGGTTTCCAGCGCGTGGAAGTAGATCGCTTCGGCGATCTTCTTCGACAGGGCGCGGGCTTCGGCGCTGTCGAACGGCAGGCGCTTGCGGAAGAACACGTCCTGCAGGCCCATGCAGCCCAGGCCGACCGGACGCCAGCGCAGGTTGGCGCGGCGGGCGGTTTCGATCGGGTAGAAGTTCAGGTCGATGACGCGGTCGAGCTGGCGCACGGCCAGGCGCACGGTCTCGGCCAGCTTCTCGAAGTCGAACTCGTTGTGCTCGTCGAAGTGGTTGCCCAGGTTGATCGAACCCAGGTTGCACACGGCGGTCTCATCGTTGGAAGTGACTTCCAGGATTTCGGTGCACAGGTTGGACAGGTGGATCACGTTGCCCGGACGCAGGGTCTGGTTGCTGGCGCGGTTGCACTTGTCCTTGAAGGTCATCCAGCCGTTACCGGTCTCGGCCAGCGTACGCATCATGCGGGCGTAGAGCTTGCGCGCGGAGATGGTGCGGTTGGCCTTGCCCTGCGCTTCGGCCTGCAGGTAGGCCTGCTCGAAGGCTTCGCCGAACAGGTCGGTGAACTCCGGCACCACGCGCGGATCGAACAGCGACCATTCCTGGTCGGCCTCGACGCGCTTCATGAACAGGTCCGGCACCCAGTTGGCCAGGTTCAGGTTGTGCGCACGGCGGGCTTCGTCACCGGTGTTGTCACGCAGCTCGAGGAAGTCCTCGACGTCGGCGTGCCAGGTTTCCAGGTAGACGCAGGCCGCACCCTTGCGCTTGCCGCCCTGGTTCACCGCGGCCACCGACGAATCCATGGTCTTCAGCCACGGCACGATGCCGTTGGAGTGGCCGTTGGTCGACTTGATCAGCGAACCACGCGAACGCACGCGGGTGTAGCTGACGCCGATGCCGCCGGAGAACTTCGACAGCTGGGCGATGTCGCCGTACTTGGAATAGATCGACTCCAGCGAGTCCTGCGGCGAGTCCAGCAGGAAGCACGAGGACAGCTGCTCGTGGGTGGTGCCGGAGTTGAACAGGGTCGGGCTGGACGGCAGGTAGTCCAGGTTGCCCATGCGCTTGTACAGCGCCAGGGTCTCGGACACGTCCTCGCTCAGCGCGCTGGCGATGCGCAGGAAGAACTGCTGCGGGGTCTCGATCACCTTGCGGGTGTGCGGGTGGCGCAGCAGGTAGCGGTCGTACAGGGTGCGCAGGCCGAAGTAATCAAAGTTCAGGTCCAGCGCACCATCGATGGCATCGTTGAGCTTGCGCGCGTTGGTCTGCACGAAGTTCAGCAGGCGGTCGTTGATCAGGCCGACTTCATGGCCACGGCTGACCGACTGCGAGAAGGCGTAGATTTCCTGGCCCGAGACTTCCTTGGCGATGTAGTTGGCCAGCAGGCGCGCGGCCAGGCGGCCGTACTCGGGCTCTTCACCGATCAGCAGGGCGGCGGTGCGGATGGACAGTTCGTCCAGCTCGCGGGTGGTGGCGCCGTTGTACAGGCCGGAAATGGTGCGGGTGGCCACGCGCATCGGATCGACGGCGTGCAGGCCTTCGGAGGAACGCTGCACCGCGCGCACGATCTTGTTCAGATCCACCAGTTCGGTGGTCCCGTTGCGCTTGGTCACACTCATCGCGTTGGCCGTCGGCGGCGACGTCAACAGGAATTCGCTTTCCTTCTCGATGGTGGCGCTGGATTCGGTGCTCACGGCGTGTGTCCTCTTGGCGTGATTGGGGGTGCTCGATGCATCGGGTGACGCGGCCCGGGACATGACAGCCCAGGATGGCAGGACGGCGTCGCAGGGGATGAGACCCTGCGCCTGCCACTGCCGTTGACGATCGCGGATGGGTGCTGCTGCCACCCCCTGGAATTGGGGTTGCTGCGACCGACGGCCACAAGATAGTGGGGGTAATGGGGGCCGTCAACGCCAAATGTAGTGAAATTCGGCAATCCCTTGCGCCGCAAGGATCGTGCCATCAGCGCCTCATCGGGACGCTTCAGACCTGCCGGATCGGGCTGCGCAGTCAAGCCCGAAACGCGTCATCGCGGTGGTACAACGCCGCGCGGAAACGGAACAATGACAGCTTCACATGACAGTGATGAAACTGGCTAGGGACAACCCTGTGGATAGCTGGTGGGCAGCCGGTGGGAAAGCCGGTATGGCCGGTTGGATGACCATCGGGCAGTGACTTCCGGCCGGTGACAGTGCCGTGCGGGCGCGGGATGCTGGGGCCCTGCACTGACCGGAAAGGATTCCACCATGCGCCTGCCCCTGCCCGCCCTGGCCCTGCTGGCCTGCCTGGCCAGCGCCCCGGTGCTGGCCGGCGACGCCCCGAAGCTGCGCTCGGACCAGTGCGGCATGCGCACCGACTACGACGTGCTGGTGGACAGCGGCGGCATCTGGCTGCGGCATGGCCCGCAGGCGCCGCACGAGGTGGTGTTCCACGATGGCGTGCTGAGCCTGGACGACACGATCGTGCCGGTCAGCGAGGCCGACGCCGCCCGCCTGCGGCAGATGGAGGCCGGGGCGCGGCAGCTGATGCCGGCGGCCACCGCGCTGGCCCATGAAGTGAGTGGGCTGAGCTTCGACGTGCTCGACGGGGTCTATGAGAGCCTCACCGGCACCGCCAACAGCCGCAAGGTCCGGCGCCTGCGCCGGCAGGCCGATGACTGGATCGGCGGCACGCTGGGCAAGGGTTACTGGGAACAGGCAGTGTTCGGGCCGGGCTTCGAGGCCAAGGTGCAGGACATGGCCGAGTCGCTGTCCGCGTCCATCGCCCGCAGCGTGCTGTGGCAGGTGTTCACCGGTCGCAGCGATGCGATGGAGGAACGCGCCGACCGCCTGGACGCGCAGATGGAACAGCAGCTGGAAGGCCGCGCCGAGCGCATCGAGGCCCGCGCGCAGGCGCTGTGCCCGCTGGTGGCCGCCGTGGCCGAGGCCCACGACGCGCTGGAGGTCCGCTACCAAGGGCAGCCGCTGCGGCTGATCCAGCGCAGTGAGGGCGTGCAGGTGGCGGCCAGCGTGCGCGAGCAGCCGCAGGATGATGCGGTGGTGCCAAGCAGATAGCTGCGCTGTGGATGCCGGCCAGCGGCCGGCACTACCGGGGGCGCTGCGGGGTAGTGCCGGCCGCTGGCCGGCAGACAGCCCGGATACCCGAACAATCCTGAGCCTGTAGAGACGAGTAGATTACTTCTCGATCAGCCCCAGCGCTTCGCCCAGGCTTTCCACAAAGCCTGCCTGCTCATCTGAATAGTCCACTGCGATGCTTCTGAACTGCGAGCACAACGATGATCGGGACTCCAAGTCCATCATCTGCAGTGTCGAAGCCAGTTGTTCGAGCCGCTGGATTGCAGCATCGGGATCCACTACATCATCCGCCGAAAACTCGAGAAATATGGCGAGGTCAACGAGGGCTCGCGCAACGTGCTTGTCGATTTCCTGGCTCATGAATCACCTCTACCGGAATATTTGAAGCAGCCGAGCATGGGCTCGGCTCTACAACCAGCGGCCCCTTCACGCCCGGTGCGGGGTGCCCAGGTACTCGGCGCTCTGCATTTCAATCAAACGCGAGGCGGTGCGCTCGAACGCGCCCTGCAGGCGCTGGCCGGTGTACAGCTCGATCGGCGAGGTGCTGGCGGTGCAGACCAGGTTGACGTGGCGGTCGTACAGCTCGTCGATCAGGTTGACGAAGCGCCGCGCCGCATCTTCGTTCAGGCGATCGAAGGCGGGAATGCCGCCCAGCAGCACGGTGTTGAACTCGTGCGCGATCTCGATGTAGTCCGACGGACCACGCGGGCCTTCGCAGAGGGCGGCGAAATCGAACCAGGCGATGCTCTTGCCGCGGCCGCGCACCGGGATCTTGCGGCCCTCGATCTCGATGTTGCCGGGCTTGGCCGGCTGCCCGCCGCTCAGTTCGTTCCAGCGCGTGGCCAGCCAGTCATCGCTGTCGGCCGCCAGCGGCGCGCGGTACACCGGCGAACGGGTCAGCGCGCGCATCCGGTAATCCTCGGTGCCTTCGGCGTACAGCTCCACGCAGAAGCGCTGCAGCAGGCCGATGGCCGGCAGGAAGCTCTCGCGCTGCAGGCCGTTGAGGTACAGGTTCTCCACCGCCGTGTTGGAGGTGGTGACCAGGGTCACGCCCTCGGCGAACAGGCGTTCCAGCAACCGCGCCAGCAGCATGGCATCGCCGATGTCGGTGACGAAGAACTCGTCCAGCACCAGCACGCGCAGGTTGCTGCGCCATTCCTGGGCGATCTTCGCCAGCGGATCGCTCTGCCCCTGGTGCTCGCGCAGGCGCTCGTGCACGCTGCGCATGAAACGGTGGAAGTGGGTACGGTACTTCTGCTTGATCGGCAGCCCGTCGTAGAACAGGTCGACCAGGAAGGTCTTGCCGCGGCCGACGCCACCCCAGAAGTACAGGCCCTTGACCGGCTCGGGCTTTTTCCAGAACGAGGACAGGCGGTCCAGCCAGCCGTCTTCGGCGCTGTCGACCAGGCCCAGGTGGATGCGGTCCAGCTCGGCCAGCGCGGCGTGCTGGGCCGGGTCGTTCTGCCAGTCACCACGGGCGACCCCTTCGGCGTACCGCTGCGACGGGGTCAGCTCGGTTGCGCTCATGCCGCCGCGCCCAACCAGTGCTTGACGCCGTGGGTCAGCGCGCCGCGCAGGTCGATCAGCTTGCGGTGGAAGAAATGGCTGGTCTCGGGCATGCGCACCAGTTCGTGCGGGAGATCCAGCGACGCCAGCCACTGGTAGACCGCCTGCGGGTCGACGATCTCGTCCTGTTCGCCCTGGATCACCAGCCAGCGCGCCGGCGGTGCGATGCCACCGAAGTCCCAGCGACCGGCCGGCGGCGCGATCGAGATCAGCGCTTCGGGCTGCAGCTCGGCGGTCGCCTTCAGCGACACGAACGCGCCGAAGCTGAAACCAGCCAACCACAGGCGGTCATCAGGGCGCTGGCTGCGCACCCAGGCGGCGACCGCCTTCAGGTCGTCCTGCTCGCCCACGCCGTGGTCGAACTCGCCAGCCGACGCGCCGACGCTGCGGAAGTTGAAGCGCACCGTGGTAATGCCCAGCTCGCGCAGGGTGTTGGCGGTCATGGTGACCACCTTGTTGTGCAGCGTGCCGCCCTCGGTGGACAGCGGATGGCAGACGATGGCGACGATCGGCTGCACCGGCACGTCGGCCTTGGGCAGGTCGACGACCACTTCCAGCGGGCCGGCCGGGCCGTCCAGTTCGAGGCAGGCGGTTTCGCCGGGGGCGACGGGGAACGAGGGCTTGTGCATGGCAACATGATACCGTCCCTCGCCCCTGCCCTGTGCCCGCCCCATGCTCTACCTGTCCCTGGCCGTGATCTGCAGTGTGCTGGTTTCGGTGTTGTTGAAGGTGGCCGGACGCCGCCAGCTGGATGTCGCGCAGATGGTCACCTGGAACTACCTGGTGGCGGCAACGCTCACCGCCGTGGTGCTGCAGCCGCCGCTGGATGCACTGCGCGCGCCGCATGCGCCGTGGCTCTCGCTGCTGGCGCTGGCGGTGGTGCTGCCGTCGATCTTCCTGGTGCTGGGCCGCGCGGTGGCGGTGGCCGGCATCGTCCGCAGCGATGTGGCGCAGCGCTTGTCGCTGCTGCTGTCATTGGCCGCCGCGTTCCTGTTCTTCGGCCAGACCGCCACGCCGTGGAAGCTGGCCGGTCTCGGCCTGGGCCTGCTGGCGATGGTGGCGATCAGCCTGCGTCCACGCGGCCCGGCGGTGGCGTCTTCGCCCGGTAGCTGGGGCTGGCTGCTGGGCGTATGGGCCGGGTTCGCGGTGGTGGACGTGCTGCTCAAGCAGGTTGCGTTGTCGGGTACGCCGTCGATGGCGGCAGTGCTGGCCAGCTTCAGCGTGGCTTTCGTGCTGATGCTGGCGCTGCAGCTGTGGCGGCATGCCAGTGGCCGCAGCCGGCTGGCCTGGCGCAACCTCGGTGCGGGCGCGCTGCTGGGGCTGCTCAACGGCGGCAACATCCTGTTCTACGTGCATGCGCACCAGGCGATGCCGCAGAGCCCGGCCACCGTGTTCGCCGGCATGAACATCGGCGTGGTGGTGCTGGGTGCGCTGGTGGGCGTGTTCGCCTTCGGCGAGGCCACCACGAAGTGGAACCGCGCCGGGCTGGCGCTGGCGGTGCTGGCGATCGGGTTGATTGCCTGGGGCTGAGCGCGGGCGGCCTTGCCTTCGGTAGAGTCGAGCCATGCTCGACTGTCCTTGGAGAAGCAGTCGAGCATGGCTCGACTCTACAGAAAGCCGCCGGGCGTACCCCGGCGAACCTTATTTGTCGAAGCCCAGCAGCAGCGGGTCGTGGTCGGAGCTGCGCCACGGGCCCTGCACGTTGCGGCCCTGGTAGCCGCTGGCGTCCTGCTCGTCGGCGTTGCTGTGCCATTCCGCGGCGCCACGCAGGCGCTTGGCCATGCCCGGGTTCAGCAGCGCGTGGTCGAGGCGGCCGGTGTAGCCGTTGTAGACGTAGCTGTAGGGGTGCTCGACCCTGGCGACCTTGAACGCGTCCTGCCAGCCCAGGTCATGCAGGGTGCGGATCGGGTCTTCCATGGCGTAGGCATTGAAATCGCCGAGCAGCACCGCGTCCCTGGCACCGGTACCGGTCGGGTCGGTCTGCAGCCAGGCGTGCAGCTGCTGCGCCGAAGTCACGCGGGTAGCATTCCAGCACCCCTGGTTGTCGTTGTGGTCGGCGTCGGCGCCGGCGGCATCGCGGCAGCCCTTCGACTTGAAGTGGTTGGCGACCACCACGAACGGCGCGCCGTGCTTGCCCTGGAACGCCTGCGCCAGCGGCACGCGGCTGTGTTCGACGAACGGGCCGCCGGTCAGCGTGGCCGGCTTTCCGACCGGCTGCAGGCGCGTGCCGCGGTAGATGATGCCGACCCGGATCGGGTTGTCGCCGGGGCCGTTGCCGGCATCCACGAAACGCCAGTCGCCTTGCGCGCCGCGGTCGCGGTTGAGCGCATCGACCAGTTCGGCGATGGCCGACTGCGGGCCGTAACCGTCGTTCTCCAGCTCCATCAACGCGGCAACATCGGCACCGAGCGCGTTGACCGTGGTCACCAGCTTGGCCACCTGCGCCTTGTGCTCGTCCAGCGTGCGCGCACCGCGCAGGGTCGGGAAGCCGCCGCCCTTGCCGTCACCGTTGAAGAAGTTCTCCAGGTTGAAGGCGGCCACGTGCAGGCTGCCCGGCACCGTCGGCACCGCCGGGCGCTTCAGTTCCGGCAGCTTCAGCACGCCTTCGACCTGCAGGCTGGGTCGACCCTGCGCATCCACCCGCACGATGCCTTCGACGTTGCGCAGCTGCATGCCGGTACGCAGCACCGGGTTGCCGGGCAGGTAGGCCACAGCGGCCGGGTCACGGGCGTCGCTGCCATCGTCCAACAGCAGGCGGCGACGCTGGTTGTCGGCCATCACCTGCTCGTAGCCGGCGGTACCCGGCGCGGCCACTTCGGTCGGCTGCCAGAGGCGGCCATCGAAGGCCACGGTGAGCTGGCCGAAGCGCTCCACGCCGTCGGTGCCGGCCAGGGTCAACGGCGCGGCGATGCGCACGCGCTGTCCCTCCAGCGCACGCCAGTCGGCCGGGGCCGCAGTCAGCACCACGGTGGCGCTGCTGCGCGCGGCAGGCGTCGCCGGGGCCGGTGCAGCCTGCGGCAGGGCCTGGGCGAAGGCGCTGGCCGGCAGCAGCAGGGTCAGTGCAAGGGCAAGGGAGCGGCGGCGCATCGACGGGCGATTCCAGGGAAGAGGGCGCACAGACTAACCCTGAAATGCGAAACCCCGCTTGCAGGCGGGGTTTCGACCTCGGTGGGCAAAGCCTGGGTAGTGCCGGCCGCTGGCCGGCAACCCCATGACCTTCGTGCGATGCGCGGTTGCCGGCCAGCGGCCGGCACTACCGGTTACTTCAGGTTACCCAGCATCCAGTCCACGGTGGCGTGGATCTGTTCCTCGGTCAGCGCCGGGTTGCCGCCCTTGGGCGGCATGATGCCGCCGTCCGGGCCGGTGTAGCCCTCGATGGCGTGCTTGTAGAGGGTGTCCTTGCCCTGCGCGATGCGCTTGTCCCAGTGCGAGTGGTCCAGCGTCGGTGCCATGCCCACGCCGGTGGTGTGGCAGGCGGTGCAGAGGTTGTCGAAGATGACCTTGCCGTCCTTGGTGCCGCCGTAGGCGACCTGCGAGGCGGCCTTGGCCAGCGCGGCAGCCTTGGCCGCTGCCTGCGCGGCGGCGCCGGTGCTGCCGGCATAGACCGCGCCGGTGGGCGAAATGCGCTGCTCGGTGCGCTTGGCCGCAGTCGGCGACACCTCCGGCGGGATCCGGGTGTGGATATAGGCAGCAAGGAGGATGAGGCCGAGGGTGATGGTCGCCAGCAGCGCGATCACCATGGAGAAGCGTTTCAGGAACTCCAGATCGTAATTCCGCACTCTTCGTTACCCCTGGCTGATAGTCGTTGGACCACGGCTGAGCGACTGCGTGATGGACCGAGTATAGAACGCGCTTCGCGTGCGACAACAGGCTTCAGAGCTGGTGCGGCGCAACATGCGTGGCCGGCATCGCCATCTCACCGGAGACATCGTGCGGAAGCCGGCCAGCGGCCGGCTCTACCGGATTACCGGGCGCCGATCGCGCGCAGGCAGAAGCTGCAGATCGCATCCACCAGTGCATCCTCGTCGCGGTGCGCTTCGCGGCTGGGTGCGGTCGGGCCGACCATCGCCTCGGTGAAGGCGCCGACCAGGCAGGCGGCGGCCACGTGCGCGTCCTGCACCGGCAGCTCACCGGCTGCCACGCCCTCTTCCACCAGGCGCAGGAACACGTCACCAAAGGCGCGGCGGCCGCGCATGCGCTCGGCTTCCACGTCCGGGTCGACCGGCTCGACGATGAAGGCATGGGCCAGCCCCGGCCCGGCCAGGGCGCGGCGGACGAAGGCGGTGATCGCCAGGCGCAGGCGCTCGCTGGCTACCTCCGGGCCGCTGGCAATGCGCTCCATGATCGCCACCTCGTGGGCCACGGCGGCGTTGAGCACCTCCACGAACAGGTCGGCCTTGGACGGGAAGTGCCGGTAGATCAACCCGGTGGACACCCCCGCCTGGGTCGCCACGGCGGTTACCGGGGCGTTGCGCCAGCCGCCTGCGGCGACCAGCTCGCGGGTGGCCAGCAGGATCCGTTCACGGGCCCCGGCCAGGCGTTCTTCCATCAGTGCAGAGCGTTTGTAGGCCATGTTTTGATTCTAGTTTCAATTTTTGAATTTGTGTTCACTTCTTTCCCGAACCCCGTTACGCTGGGGTCCATCGCCCGTGCGGGTGACGGCCCTGCCGGCCGTCGCCCGCTCCCCCGCCGGGTGCGTCCATTCCCTGCAGTCCCGCCGTGGAGCCACCGCAATGCACGTGCCATCCCTGAACTTCGATCTTGGCGAAGATATCGACCTGCTGCGCCAGAGCGTGGCCCATTTTGCCGCCGCCGAGGTCGCGCCGCTGGCCGCCGAGGCCGATGCAACCAACCAGTTCCCGTTGGCACTATGGCCGAAGCTGGGCGAACAGGGCCTGCTGGGCCTGACCGTGGAAGAAGAATACGGCGGCACCGGCATGGGCTACCTGGCCCACGTGGTGGCGATGGAAGAAATCTCGCGCGCCTCTGGCGGCATCGGCCTGTCCTACGGCGCGCACTCCAACCTGTGCGTGAACCAGCTGCGCAAGAACGGCAGCGAAGAACAGAAGCAGCGCTTCCTGCCCGGCCTGTGCAACGGCAGCCTGGTCGGCGCGCTGGCGATGAGCGAGCCGGGTGCCGGTTCGGACGTGGTGTCGATGAAGCTGCGCGCCGACAAGCGTGGCGACCGCTACGTGCTCAACGGCAACAAGATGTGGATCACCAACGGCCCGGACGCCGACGTGCTGGTGGTCTATGCCAAGACCGACATCGAGGCCGGTGCCAAGGGCATCACCGCGTTCCTGGTCGAGAAGGGCATGAAGGGCTTCTCCACCGCGCAGAAGCTGGACAAGCTGGGCATGCGCTCCTCGCCCACCTGCGAGCTGGTGTTCCAGGACTGCGAGATTCCCGAAGAGAACGTGCTGGGCCAGGTCGGTGGCGGCGTGCGCGTGCTGATGTCCGGCCTGGACTACGAGCGCGTGGTCCTTTCCGGTGGCCCGCTGGGCCTGATGGCCGCGGCCATGGACGTGGTGATGCCGTACGTGCACGAGCGCCACCAGTTCGGCGAGCCGATCGGCAGCTTCCAGCTGATCCAGGCCAAGATCGCCGACATGTACGTGGGCCTGGGCGCCTGCCGCGCCTATGTCTATGCCGTGGCGCGCGCCTGCGACCAGGGCCGTACCACCCGCCAGGACGCGGCCGGTGCCATCCTGTACGCCGCCGAGAAGGCTACCTGGCTGACCGGCCAGGCGATCCAGATCCTGGGCGGCAACGGCTACATCAACGAGTACCCGACCGGCCGCTTGTGGCGCGACGCCAAGCTGTATGAAATCGGCGCCGGCACCTCGGAGATCCGCCGCATGCTGATCGGCCGCGAACTGTTCCAGCGCACCCTGTAAGGCCACCGCGATGACCGTCCTGAACAGCCAGCTGCAACCAGGCAGCGAAACGTTTGAAGCCAACCGCACGGCCATGCAGGCCGTGGTCGATGACCTGCATGCCACCCTCGCCCGCACCGCGCTGGGTGGCAACGAGGCCGCGCGTGCCAAGCACACCGCCCGCGGCAAGCTGCTGGTGCGCGACCGCATCGATGCCCTGCTCGACCCGGGCAGTGCCTTCCTGGAAATCGCGCCGCTGGCCGCGCATGGCATGTACGAAGACGCCGTGCCCGCCGCGGGCGTAGTGGCCGGCATCGGCCGGGTCAGTGGCGTGGAATGCGTGATCGTGGCCAACGACGCCACGGTCAAGGGCGGCACCTACTACCCGATGACGGTGAAGAAGCACCTGCGCGCGCAGGAGATCGCCGAGCAGAACCACCTGCCGTGCATCTACCTGGTCGATTCCGGTGGCGCCTTCCTGCCGCTGCAGGACGAGGTGTTCCCCGACCGCGACCATTTCGGCCGCATCTTCTACAACCAGGCCAACCTGTCGGCGCAGGGCATCCCGCAGATCGCCTGCGTGATGGGCAGCTGCACCGCCGGTGGCGCCTATGTGCCGGCGATGAGCGATGAGACGGTGATCGTGCGCGAACAGGGCACGATCTTCCTGGGCGGCCCGCCGCTGGTGAAGGCGGCCACTGGCGAAGTGGTGACCGCCGAGGAGCTGGGTGGTGCCGACGTGCATACGCGCATTTCCGGCGTGGCCGACCACATGGCCGACAACGATCTGCAGGCACTGGCCCGGGTGCGCGCGATCATCGCGCAGTTGAACTGGCGCAAGCCGGAACCGGCGATGGCGGTGCAGGCCAGTGAAGAACCGCTGCTGCCGGCGCACGACCTGTACGGCGTGATCCCGGCCGATACGCGCAAGCCCTACGATGTGCGCGAAGTGATCGCGCGGCTGGTCGATGGCTCGCGCTTCGACGAGTTCAAGCCGCGCTACGGCGCCACGCTGGTGACCGGCTTCGCGCATCTGAACGGCTACCCGATCGGCATCATCGCCAACAACGGCATCCTGTTCTCCGAGTCCGCGCTGAAGGGCGCGCACTTCATCGAGCTGTGCACCCAGCGCAACATCCCGCTGGTGTTCCTGCAGAACATCACCGGCTTCATGGTCGGCCGCAAGTACGAACAGGGCGGCATCGCCAAGGACGGGGCCAAGCTGGTGATGGCCGTGGCCTGCGCCAAGGTGCCCAAGTTCACCGTGGTCATCGGCGGCTCGTTCGGTGCCGGCAACTACGGCATGTGCGGCCGCGCCTATTCGCCCAACTTCCTGTGGATGTGGCCGAATGCACGCATCGGCGTGATGGGCGGCGAGCAGGCGGCCAGCGTGCTGGCCACGGTCAAGCGCGATGGCATCGAAGCCAAGGGCGGGCAGTGGCCGGCGGCGGAAGAAGATGCCTTCAAGGCGCCGATCCGCGACCAGTTCGAACAGCAGGGCCACCCGTACTACGCCAGCGCGCGCCTGTGGGATGACGGCGTGATCGATCCCGTCGACACCCGTCGCGTGCTCGCCCTGGCCCTATCGGCCAGCCTCAACGCCGCCCCGCAGCAGACGCGCTTCGGCGTTTTCCGCATGTAACCCGTGCCATGACCGAGCAAGCTCCCATGAAGCCCGTTGCCATGTTCACCAAAGTCCTGATCGCCAACCGTGGCGAGATCGCCTGCCGCGTCATCGCGACCTGCCGCCGCCTCGGCATCGCCACCGTGGCGGTGTATTCCGATGCCGACCGCAACGCGCGCCACGTGCGCCTGGCCGACGAAGCCATCCACATCGGCCCGGCCGCCGCACGCGAAAGCTACCTGCGCAGCGATGCCCTTCTCGACGCCGCACGCCTCACTGGCGCACAGGCGATCCACCCCGGCTACGGCTTCCTGTCCGAGAACGCCGACTTCGCCGATGCCTGCGCCGCCGCCGGCGTCACCTTCATCGGCCCGCCGGCCAGCGCGATCCGCGCGATGGGCGACAAGAGCGCGGCCAAGGCGCTGATGGCCAAGGCCGGTGTGCCACTCACCCCGGGCTACCACGGCGACCAGCAGGACCCGGCCTTCCTGCGCGCGCAGGCCGATGCCATCGGCTACCCGGTGCTGATCAAGGCCAGCGCCGGTGGTGGTGGCAAGGGCATGCGCAAGGTCGAACGCAGCGAGGACTTCGTCGATGCGCTGGCCAGCTGCCAGCGCGAGGCGGCCTCGGCGTTCGGCAACGATCACGTGCTGGTCGAGAAGTACGTCGAGCGCCCGCGCCATATCGAGATCCAGGTGTTCGGCGACAGCCACGGTGAGGCGGTGTACCTGTTCGAGCGCGACTGCTCGGTGCAGCGCCGCCACCAGAAGGTGCTGGAAGAAGCCCCGGCGCCGGGCATGAGCGCCGAACGCCGCGCGGCGATGGGCCAGGCGGCGGTGGATGCCGCGCGTGCGGTGGGCTACGTCGGTGCCGGCACCGTGGAGTTCATTGCCGGCCCGGACGGCGACTTCTACTTCATGGAAATGAACACCCGCCTGCAGGTGGAACACCCGGTGACCGAGTACATCACCGGCACCGACCTGGTGGAATGGCAGCTGCGCGTGGCCGCTGGCCAGCCGCTGCCGCTGCGCCAGGAACAGCTGGCGATCCACGGCCATGCCATCGAAGCGCGCCTGTATGCCGAAGATGCGGACCGGGGCTTCCTGCCGTCCACCGGCACTCTGCGCCGCCTGCGCCTGCCGACACCCTCGGCGAACGTGCGTGTGGATACCGGCGTGGAGGAAGGCGACAGCATCACCCCGTTCTACGACCCGATGATCGCCAAGCTGATCGTCTGGGACGTGGACCGCGATGCCGCGCTGCGCCGCATGAGCCAGGCCCTGGCCGACTGCCAGGTGGTGGGCGTGACCACCAATGCCGGCTTCCTGCGCCGGCTGGTGAACACCGATTCGTTCGCGAACGCCAGGCTGGATACCGCGCTGATCGAACGCGAACAGGCGGCGCTGGGTCACGTGGGCGATACCGGCGATGCGCTGTGGATGCTGGCGGCGGTGGCCGCCGTGACCTGCACCGCAGGCGCCAGCTGCGATGCGCGCGACCCGCATTCGCCGTGGCAGGCGCAGGACGGCTGGCGCCTGGGTGCTTCGGCGCCACGCGTACTGCCGCTGCAGCAGGGTGAGCGCCGGCACACGCTGAAGGTGTGGGCGCAGGCCGATGGCTGGCGCGTGCAGTGCGATGACGCGGCGCCGGTGCAGGTGACCGGCACCGCCGATGCGCGGGGCATGACCGTGCAGCTGGAGGGCCGACGCTGGTCGTTGCAGGCGCTGCGCGAAGGTGACCAACTGTATCTGTTCGGTGCCGATGGCCAGCACCGCTTCACCCTGCATGACCCGGTGGGCGAATCGGACCACGCTGCGGCCGATGCCGGCAGCCTGCTGGCGCCGATGCCGGGCAGGATCGTGGCCACGCTGGTCGCGGCCGGCACCCAGGTCAAGCGCGGAACGCCGCTGGTGGTGCTGGAAGCGATGAAGATGGAACACACCCTGCAGGCCCCGGCCGATGGCACGGTGAAGGGCTACCGCGCCAAGGCCGGCGACCAGGTCGGCGACGGCGCGGTGCTGGTGGACTTCGAAGCGGCGTGATCGCCGGGGCGGCGACCGCTCAGCGGTCGTCGCCCGCCAACACGCGTCCGGCGGGATCGAATTCCGCCGTGTCCAGCGTGGCGCTGCGCCAGCCCAGGCCACAGATGGCCATCGCGCTCTGGCCGATGCCATCGAAGCCGAACGCGCGATCGACATCGGCATCGTTGATGGCCGCAGTCACGAACGCGGCCAGCCCGCGCTCGGTCGCGCACAGGTACAGCAGCTGCGAGATATGGCCGACATCCAGCGTCACCGCACGGTGCGCCTTGGCATGGTTGCGGTACTTCCAGAAGCAGCGGTCATAGCGCGGTGCCAGCACCAGCAGCGCCGGTGCATCGGCAAACCACTCCTGCCCGGACAGCATCCGTCGCGCCAGCGCAGGCAGCGACGGCGGCGGCGGTGAAGGCAGGGGCAGCACGGCGTGCTGCACGGGATGGTAGTGGTACAGGCCCGGTGCCAGCCCCTCCACGTTCTGCACCAGCAGGAAGCCCTCGGTGGGATGCAGGCCACCGCCGGAGGGTACGTTCTTCTTCAGGAACTCGGTATCGCGCTCGACCTTCTGCACCGCGTGCGCCATCAGCGTGCGCTGCAGCACCTGGGCCAGCAGCGGCAGCGGCAACGCGCGCTGCGGGTCGAAGTTGCGGCAGGTGGTGCGCCGCGCCAGCAGTGCGTCGAACGCGGCTTCGTCGCTGCGCGGCAGCGGCTGGTAATCGCCCTGCATCGGCTGCACCACCGGCGGCGGCGGCCCCAGGCGCTGGCGCAGGCCGGCGGCCGTGTCCAGCCCCTGCCGGCGCATGTCCTCCACGCTGTCCACGGCCTGCCAACGCGCGTGGCGATGGGCCAGTGCGGCCAGCGGCCACCACTGGCTGCGCCGCAGCGCCTCATCACGCATCTGGTGCCCCACCTCGCTGGGCGGGTCGGTCAGCAGCAGGCCCTGTTCAACCAGGCGCGCCAGCATCGCCGGGGAGGCATCGGCCGGTGGCTCGCTCCAGCGGTGCGCGCTGAGTTCGCCCAGCAGCTGGCGCTCCTCGGCATCCACCGGCAGTGGCTGGTCCAGATGGGCGGCCAGGGCCACCCAGCTGATCTGGCTGTCCATCTCGGCGTGGCCGGCCAGCATCGCGCGCAGGTCCAGGGTGACCGACTCGCGGGGTTCGAACATCAGGCTGGCGCAGCGGCGCAGGCGCATGGGTTTCCTTCCTTCTGCCGCACAACCGGCATAGCAGCAGCGACCGCAGCGCGGCCAACTTTAGCGATGAACGCGCCATGGCCCTCAATGGCAGGCTGTCGCGGCCGATACGAGACATTCCACCTACGGAAGATCCCCATGAGCACCCATCCCCGCCTTTCCGCCGAAGACGCCAGCACCCTGCTGGACCACCTGATCGGCAACGACGACTTCCGCAACCGCTTCACCGCTTCGCCGGCCAAGGCGCTGGCCTCGATCGGCCTGGACGGCGCTGTCGGCGAAAACGACTGCATGAAGATCGGCACCCTGGCGTCGGTCGAGGAGCTGTGCCGCACACGCGATTCGCTGCACGCGTACCTGAGCACCTCGACCGCCTCGATGACGGTGGTGTTCTGTTTCGAAGCCGACCGCATCGACGAGCGCGTCAACGCCTGAGCCTGCATCAGCGCGGCAGCCGCACCGACGTCGCCTCCGTGGCGATGTCGTGCACGTTCAGGGGCTGCCAGACCTGCATGGACGCCACCTCGGCAATGGCCTGGCCGTGGTGCCGGGCCAGCCAGGCCTGTTCGCGGCGCACGCCGGCAGCATCCTGCTCGGCACGCAGTGCCTGCAGCAGCACGACATGGGCCTGCACCGGCTCACTGCCATCAAAGCTGGGCTCGAGCAGATGGCGCGCCGCCTGCGGCCGTTGTTGTGCAAGCTCGGCCATCGCCAGCACCACGCGGCGCCACTTGCCCACCACCGGGCTGCGCTGCCGCTCCAGCAGTTCGCCATGGTCGCGCAGCCACTCTGCGGCCAGCGCATGCTGGCCCTGGCGCTGGGCCAGATAGGTCAGGGCCAGCAGCTGCAGGCTGCGGCTGCCCACGGCGGAATCGTCGTTCCTGCGCAGCAGCGGCCGCAGTACGGCGGCGATGGATTCAAGCTCCTTCACGTCGCCGGGCGTGCACAGCGTGGTCACCGTAGCGTGCTGCAGGCGTTGATGGATCTGGTAGTCGATCAGCTCCGGTGCTGGACCATCCGCAGCAACCGCGGCATGCAGGCTGCTGCAATCACGCTGCTCCGCAGATACCAGCAGGTGCGCCCGCAGCCGCATGCGCTGCTGCAGGTCATCCCCCCGCGGCAACCGCATCAACACCTGCTGCGCCTGTGCGTCCAGGCCCTGCGCAACCAGTACGTCCACCTCCAGGTCGTCGGCCTCATCATTGCCGCGCAGTATCTGTGCCTGATGCAAGGTGCGCATTGCCTGCTGCGGCTGGCCAACGCCCAACTGTGCCCGCGCCAGATGGATCATCGGGTACAGCCGCAACGGGTCCTGAGGCACCGTCGCCGCGCGCGCATAAGGCTCGGCCTCGGTGAAGCGATTGTCCTGCAGCAGCGCCCAGGAGGTATTGGACAGTCCCGCAAACGAATCCGGATAGATCTTGGCCAGTGCGCGCCACTGCTCCAGCGGCCAGCCACCGGGTTCCAGTTCGGCCTGCCAGCCCTTCAGGTACAGCCGCTCGCGCGCGGGCAGGCGCTGCTGCTGGGCCAGCGCGTGCTCCAGCGCGTCACGCGCCTGCTGGACCTGCGCTGTGCGGGCCAGCAGCTTGGCCACGCCCATGTAGGCCAGGGCAAAGCCAGGATCGATATCGATCGCCGCCTGGTAGAGGTTGCGTGCTTCCTCGAAGCGACGCTGGCCCAGTGCGTTCTCGGCCAGCGCGAACGCACGCAGGGCGCGCAGGTCCTGGGTCGAAGCCCGCGGCAGCGGCAACGACTGTTCCAGGCTCGCCACAGACTCGCCCAGGCCACGGCGCAGGCGCCCGACCACGTCGTCCACCGCGAACACCATCTGATCGGATCGATCCGCAGTGGCGGTAAACGTCTGTATCACCTGGCCGCTACCCGGTGCGGCGACGTCGATGGCCAGCTCGTAGCCGCCGATCTTCTGCCGCACGGTCGGCAACAGCACGGCCCGCGCGCCTTCGCGCACTGCCACGTCGACTGCGGTATCCCGGCTCAGCCGGGTATCGCCCGAAAGCCGGGCCATCTCCAGGCTCTCGCGGACCTTGCCCTCGGACAGCACGTTCACGTACCGCGACTGCTCCAGCGCGATCCGGATCGCGTGCCGCATCGACTCGTCGAAGATCGGGTCACCGGTCAGGTTGTCGACATCGGCCAGCACCACCCAGTCGCGCTCGGCGAAGGCGATCGCCGGTTCCGGCCGCAGCAGCAGCCAGCCGCCCAGCAACAGCACCGCCAGCACCAGGCCTTCGGCGGCCAGCACCACCGGCTGCCGCCACAGTGGAAGATCGCGGCGTGCCTTGGCATTGGAGCGCGGCATGCGCAGTGGCGCCGACCCGATCTCGCCCACTTCGATCACTTCCTGCACCACCGGCACACCCTTGAAGCGCCAGCGTCCGTGCGACTTCCACAGCAGGCGCGTGCCACGCTCGCCGAGCGAATCGGTGGCGCGGTGGGTCAGCGATTCGGCCACAGCCGACAACAGGATCTGGCCCGGGCGTGCCAGCATCATCAGGCGCGCCGCCATCGGCTTGGCCAGGCCTTCCACTTCCATCGACTTGGCGCCGGCGCGGACCGCTTCGGGGCTGTTGTCCCAGGTCAGCACGTCGCCCACGTGCAGGCCGGCACGCGCACGCAGTTCAATCGAGCGCTGCTGGCCCAGCCCATGCAGTTCGCGCTGGTAGTCCAATGCGAAGCCCAGCGCATCGATGGCGCGCTCGAACAGCATGAACAATCCGTCGGAGCGATCGATCAGCTGGCCGTTCCAGCGGTGCTGCAGCACCAGCACCAACCGATCGTGTTCCTGGAACAGGCTCGCGGCCGCCACATCGCCGATCCGCTCGACCAGCTGCAGCGAATCACACAGATCGGTGAACAACAGGGCGCGTAGCTGGGGGCTATGCGGGGCTGACGTTCCGTTGTCGCCATTCATTGCCTGCCTCTCCCTATGGGCCGTCCAGATCATCCACCCAGCGCAGGCAGTTGCCGCCATCGCGCTTGGCCTGGTACAGCGCGCGATCGGCGCTGGCATACCATTCGCTCCAGCCGGCATCCGGCGGCAGCAGGCTGGCGCCGATGCTGACCAGGCTCACGTGCGGCGTGCCATGGCTGCGTTCCAGCAGGCCATGCACCGCACTCAGAATGAACTCGGCCGCGTGCTGGACGATTTCGTGGTTGCCACGGCGCAGGATCAGGCAGAACTCGTCGCCGCCGAGCCGGCAGGCCAGGTCCTGCTCGCCGGCCATCGAGCGCAGGATGTTGCCCATGCTCTGCAGCACGCGGTCGCCGGCCTGGTGGCCATGGCGGTCATTGATCTGCTTGAAGCGGTCGCAGTCGATCAGCAGCAAGGCCTGCGGCAGCCCTTCCTGCTCGGTGCGGCATTCCTGCAGGTACAGGGTCAGGCCGCGGCGGTTGTGCAGCCCGGTCAGTTCATCGGTACGCACCAGCTCGCGCGTATGGGTCAACTGATGGGTGGTGATGTACAGGTTGTCCAGCGCGGTTTCCAGATCATGGTTGCGCCGGCGCAGCTGGCTGATCAGGGCCTGTTCGTTGGTCAGCACGCGCATGATCGTGCGGCGCAGGAAGTAGGCGACCAGGCCGGGATCGGATTCGACCAGGCGATGGAAATCGGCCGGGCCCAGTTCCAGCACTTCACAGTCGGCCAGGGCGCGGGCGCTGGCACTGCGCAGGTGGTCGCCCACCAGCAGGCCCAGTTCGCCGAAGAACTCATGCTGGCCGAGGGTCTTGATCACCAGGTCTTCGCCGAAGTCCAGTTCGATCTGGCCTTCGAGGATCACATACATGCGTTCGCCACGGTGGCCCCGCTGGAACAGCCACTGTCCGGCATGAAGCTTGCATGGGCGGGCGAATCTGGCGAACAATGTCACCTCGGCATCGGACAGCAGCGCGTGCACGATCTCGGCCATCGCCACGCGGGCGATACCTGACGTCACATCACTGTTCTCGGCCGCACCCCTGCCGGTCATTCCCTGCACCCGCCGCCAGCGTCCCCTGGTGAGCCGCGGAGCATAGCATCGCTTTAAAGTGTGCGCCCTATCTCATTTTGAACCTTCCGGCGCGCTGCTCCGATGTGAAGATGCGCGGTGGCCCGTTCTGGCCACCGTCACCTGCCCAAAAGTCCTGCCGGATCAATCCGATGGCCGTCTTCACAGGGTTTCGGCCAAGTTGCCGCGCAGGGGGTGCGCCGGATTGACGCTGTCCGCGTTCACCGCTGTTCCACCGATACAACAACGCCGGCAGGTCCCCCGACCGGCCGGCGTTGTCTGGCCCTTCCCTGGCCACCCTGATCGGATTTCGAAGCTTCAGTAGCGCCGGCCGCTGGCCGGCTTCCCTGTGGTACGTGGTTGCCGGCCAGCGGCCGGCACTACCGATTACGCCGCGCGCTCGCTGCGGCCGCCGTGGAACTGCTCTTCCTCGGTCGAGCCGGTCAGCGCGGTGGTCGACGACTGGCCCTGCTGGATCGCCTGGGTCACCGCGTCGAAGTAGCCGGTGCCGACCTCGCGCTGGTGCTTGACCGCGGTGAAGCCACGCTCGGCCGCTTCGAACTCGGCTTCCTGCAGCTCGACGAAGGCGCTCATCTGGCGACGCGCATAGCCGTGGGCCAGGTTGAACATGCCGTAGTTCAGCGCGTGGAAACCGGCCAGGGTGATGAACTGGAACTTGTAGCCGTAGCTGCCCAGTTCACGCTGGAACTTCGCAATGGTCGCGTCGTCCAGGTTCTTCTTCCAGTTGAAGCTGGGCGAGCAGTTGTAGGCCAGCAGCTTGCCCGGGAACTTCGCATGGATCGCCTCGGCGAACTTGCGCGCGAACTCCAGGTCCGGCTTGCCGGTCTCGCACCACACTAGGTCGGCGTAGGGTGCGTAGGCCAGGCCGCGGCTGATCGCCTGGTCCAGGCCATTGCGGGTCTTGTAGAAGCCTTCCACGGTGCGCTCGCCGGTGGCGAACGGTTTGTCGTTGCCGTCGATGTCGCTGGTCAGCAGATCGGCAGCTTCGGCATCGGTGCGCGCCACCAGCAGGGTCGGCACGCCCAGCACGTCGGCGGCCAGGCGCGCGGCGTTGAGCTTTTCAATCGCCTCGCGGGTCGGCACCAGCACCTTGCCGCCCATGTGACCGCACTTCTTCACCGAGGCCAGCTGGTCTTCGAAGTGCACGCCTGCAGCACCGGCCTCGATCATCGCCTTCATCAGTTCGAAGGCGTTGAGCACGCCGCCGAAACCGGCTTCGGCGTCGGCCACGATCGGCTGCAGGAAATCGATGTCGTCCTTGCCTTCGGCATGGTGCAGCTGGTCGGCGCGCAGCAGGGTGTTGTTGATGCGCTTGACCACCGCCGGCACCGAATCGGCCGGGTACAGCGACTGGTCCGGGTACATCTGCCCCGCCAGGTTGGCGTCGGCCGCCACCTGCCAGCCGGACAGGTAGATCGCCTTCAGGCCGGCCTTGACCTGCTGCATGGCCTGGTTGCCGGTCAGCGCACCCAGCGCGTTGACGAACTCGCGCTCATGCAGCGATGCCCACAGCTTTTCCGCGCCCAGGCGGGCCAGCGAATGCTCGATGTGCACGGTGCCGCGCAGGCGCACCACGTCGGCGGCGCTGTAGTTGCGCTGGATGCCTTCCCAGCGCGGGTTGGTATCCCAGTCGTGCTGGATCTGTTCGGCAGTGGGCAGCTTGCTCATGTCTTTCTCCAGTTCGGTTGGTGCGTGCAGCGGGGAGGGAAGCGGCGGTGGAACGCGGGCGCTCGATCAGTCGATGCGTGCGTAGGCCGGCAGGGTCAGGAAATCGGTCAGTTCGTCGCTGCGGCTCAGTTCGCCCAGCAGGGCGATGGCCTCGCCGATGCGTGCGCCACCGGGCAGCGCGGCGGTATCGCCCAGCCGCGCCGGCAGCTGCGCCAGCGTGGCATCGAGCAGGGCCAGGTCGATCGCGGTGCCGTCGTCCAGTTGCTGGCCCGGCGTGTGCAGCCACTGCCACAGCTGGCTGCGGCTGATCTCGGCGGTGGCCGCGTCCTCCATCAGGTGATGGATCGGCACGCAGCCGTTGCCATCCAGCCATGCGGCCAGGTAACGCACGCAGACTTCCACGTTGCCTTCGAAGCCGGCGCGGGTGATGGTGCCAGGCGGCCGCGCGATCAGTTCGTCGCGGCCGACACGCACATCCTGGCGCAGCACGCTGTGCTGGTTCGGGGTAGGCATGTGCTCGTCGAAGATCGCCATCGCCACCGCAATCAGCGCCGGATGCGCGACCCAGGTACCGTCGTGGCCGGCGGTTACTTCGCGCAGCTTGTCGGCGCGCACGCGGGCCATCGCCTGTTCGTTGGCGGCCGCATCGTTGTTGATCGGGATCTGCGCGGCCATGCCGCCCATCGCATGCGCACCGCGGCGGTGGCAGGTCTGGATCAGCAGTTCCGAATACGCCTTCAGGAACGGCTGGGTCATGGTCACCTGGCCGCGCTCGGGCAGCACGCGGTCGGCGTGGCGGCGGAAGGTCTTCAGGTAGGAGAAGATGTAGTCCCAGCGCCCGCAGTTCAGGCCGACGATACGGTCGCGCAGCGCGTGCAGGATCTCGTCCATCTCGAACACCGCCGGCAGCGTTTCGATCAGCACGGTCACCTTGATCTGGCCGTGCGGCAGGCCGAGCATGCCCTCGATGTGCGACAGCGCGGTCTCCCACAGCGCGGCCTCTTCCATGCTCTGCAGCTTGGGCAGGTAGAAGTACGGGCCGCGGTCCTTGGCCTGCAGCGCGCGCGCATTGTGGAACGCGAACACCGCCGCATCGAACAGGCCGCCGGCGATGAACTGGCCATCGATGCGCACGTGCTTCTCGTCCAGGTGCCAGCCACGCGGGCGCACGATCAGCACCGCCTGTTCGTCGTACGGGCGCAGGCGGTAGTGCTTTCCATTGGGTGCGGTGTATTCCAGGTCACCACGCACGGCGGCGGCCAGCGACTGCTGCCCGGCCAGCAGGTTGCGCCAGGTCGGCGAGGTCGAATCCTCGAAGTCGGCCATGAACACCTTGGCGCCGGAGTTCAGCGCGTTGATGACCATCTTCGGATCGGTCGGGCCGGTGATCTCGACGCGGCGGTCCTGCAATGCGTCCGGCAGCGGCGCGACGGTCCAGTCGCCGCTGCGGATCGCGGCGGTGTCTTCGCGGAAATCCGGCAGGCCGCCCTGGTCGAAGAACGCCTGGCGTTCGCGGCGCGCCTGCAGTCGTGCCTGCCGGCCCGGTTCCACCGCGCGGTGCAGCGACACCAGCAGGGCCAGCAGCGGCGCCGGCAGCACGGTGTCCTGGCCGGCCACGCGGGTCGCCAGGGCGATGCCGGGGGTGGCCTTGGCAGCGGGGGTGGGAACAGCGGAAGCGACGGCGGACATGAGGCGACTCCAGCAGTGGGGGAACGTCTCCACGGTGCCGCCGGGGCCGAGTATTTGGCAAAACAGTTTTTGCAATGTTCTACATAAACTGTGCTAATACTTGTGACGCGATGACCACACGCCCCTCGCCAAGTCCGCGTTTTTCCTACAAATCTGACCGGTTGAAACCGCTGCGCGCGTTCTGCCAGACGGTGCGGCTGGGTTCGGTCTCACGAGCGGCTGAGGCACTTTTCGTCAGCCAGCCGGCGATCAGCCTGCAGCTGCAGGCCTTGGAACGGGAGCTGGGGGTGCCGCTGTTCGAGCGCAGCGGGCGGCGCCTGGTGCCCAGCCGCGAGGGCCAGCTGCTGTATGAAATGGCGCAGCCGCTGGTGGAGAACCTGGACGGGCTGGAGGCGCGCTTCCGCGACAAGGTGCGCGGGCTGGATGCGGGCGAGCTGAACATTGCCGCCAACAGTTCGACCATCCTGTACCTGCTGCCGAAGATCGTCGAGCGCTTCCGGATGCATCATCCGGACGTGCGCCTGACCCTGCACAACGCGATCAGTGCCGATGGCACCGACCTGCTGCGCGAGGATGCCGCCGACCTGGCGATCGGTTCGATGACCGATGTGCCGGCCGACCTCAGCTATGCCCCGGCTTACCGCTTCGAACAGGTGCTGATCGCGCCGCACGACCATCCGCTGGCCAGTGGCGGCGAGCTGGAGCTGGCCGACATCGCGCGCCATCCGCTGGTGCTGCCGCCGAAGCGGCAGATCACCTACCGCCTGGTCGACCAGGTGTTCCAGCGCCACCGCATCGCCTACACCGTGGCGCTGGAGGTCGGTGGCTGGGAGGTGATCAAGCAGTACGTGGCGATGGGCATGGGCATTTCCATCGTGCCGGCGCTGTGCCTGAACGAAGCCGACCACGAGCGGCTGGCGGCGCGGTCGATGAAGCGCTGGTTCCCCGAGCGCAGCTACGGGGTGATCGTGCGCCGCGGCAAGGCGTTGTCGGCGCAGGCGCGGGCGTTCATCGAGATGATCCAGCCGGAGTTGTTCAGTCCGCGCGATTACGACCAGAGCGGGCATTCCGAGCGGTAGGGGTATTTGGGTAGTGCCGGCCGCTGGCCGGCAACCTCAACAGCAACAGCGGGCATTCCGTGGGATGGCGGGGCGGAGTGGGTGGGCAGGACACGCCGTAAACCCATCCATGGGGGCTCGATGGCGCCATCCATGGCGCCAACGGTCCTGCCCACCCACTCCGCCCCGCCTCTGACAGTTGGTCGCTGCTGTCGGTGGGTGCCGACCGTTGGTCGGCACGGGATCGGATCCCATCTCTGATTCATTTCCGGCTGACGATGAATACACTGGGCCCATGTCCATCGAACTGCGCCACCTGCGCTACTTCCTCGCCGTTGCCGATACGCTGCACTTCGGCCAGGCGGCGGAGCGGTTGGGTATGTCGCAGCCGCCGCTCAGCCAGCAGATCCGCCAGCTGGAGGAACTGATCGGGGCGCGCCTGTTCGTGCGCAGCCATCGCCGCGTGCAGCTGACTCCCGCCGGGCAGCTGCTGCAGGAACGGGCACGGGCCATCGTGCAGCAGGTGGAAGCGGCGGTGGACGAGGTGCAGCGCGCGCAGCGCGGCGAGCAGGGCGAGCTGCATATCGGGCTGACCCGGGCCACGCCGCTGTCACCGCAGATTCCGCGTTCGATCCTGCACTACCGGCAGCAGTATCCGCAGGTGCGGTTGCAGCTGAGCGAGATGAACACCCTGCAGCAGATCGATGCGCTGCTCGATGGCAGCCTGGACGTGGGCATCATCCGCAAGCGCACGTTGCCACCCGAGCTGGTGGCGCACAGCCTGTTCGTCGATCCGCTGGCGTTGATCGTGCATGCCGGCCACCCGGCCCTGCGCCGGCTCTCGAAGCAGGGCACGCTGTCACTGCGCGACTTCGCACAGGAGCCGTTCGTGGCGTTCCGGCGCAGCGCCGGTGCAGGTATCCACGACCACATGATCGCGCTGTGCGCGGCGGCGGGCTTCACGCCGCGCATCGTGCAGGAGGCCGGTGAAGCCTCAACCCTGATCAGCCTGGCCGCGGCCGGGCTGGGCGCGGCGATCCTGCCGTCGTCGTGCGATCACATCCGCGTGGAAGGCGCGCGCTTCGTGGCGCTCGCCGATGCCGGTGCGCATTCGGAAGTGCAGCTGGCATGGCGCCGCGAAGGGGTGACGCCGTTGATCCGCAACTTCGCCACGCTGCTGCGTGAAGCGTTCGCGGAAGGGTAAGCGTGCAGCCCACCGGTAGTGCCGGCCGCTGGCCGGCAATTCCACATGGGTCCGCATGCCGGCCAGCGGCCGGCACTACCGTACGCGTTGGATCACGCCGTCACCGGCTGCGGGGCGCGTTGCTGCAGCGCCCAGACGATACCGCCGCCGATCAGGGTCAGCACGGCAGCGAAGGCGCACACCCCCCGCCAGTCCCAGGCCGTGTAGGCCAGCCCACCCACCCCGCCCAGCACGCTCGAGCCAAGGTAGTAGGCAAACAGGTACAGCGCCGAGGCTTCGGCGCGCATCGTGCCGGCGCGGCTGCCAACCCAGCTGCTGGCCACCGAGTGGCCACCGAAGAAGCCGAACGTGACCAGTGCGATGCCCAGAGCCATCGTGCTCAGCCACGGCATCGCCAGCAGTGCGATGCCGGCGCCGATCAGTGCGAACGAGATCGACAGGATGCGGCCGCGCCCGTAGCGCGTGGCCTGCTGGCCCATCCATGCCGAACTGAAGGTGCCGACCAGATACACACTGAAGATCAGCCCGACCACGGTCTGGCTGAGGTGGTACGGCGGTGCCAGCAGGTGGTAGCCCAGGTAGTTGTAGAGGGTGACGAACACACCCATCAGCACGAACGAGGTGGCGAACAGCCACGGCAGGCCGGGGTCGGCGAACAGCGCGCGCCAGCGCGACGGCAACTGGCGCAGGCCGCCGCGACGGGCCTGGAAATGCCTCGACGGCGGCAGCTGCAGCCACAGCAGCACGGTGCTGGCGATGGCAATGATCGAGACCACGCCGATGCCCCAGCGCCAGCCCCAGTGGTCGGCGATGATGCCGGCCAGCAGGCGCCCGCTCATGCCACCGATGGCGTTGCCGCCGATGTACAGGCCCATCGCCAGGCCCAGCGCGCGGCTGTCCATTTCCTCCACCAGGTAGGTCATCGCCACCGCCGGTACGCCGCTCAGCGCCAGGCCAAGCAAGGTGCGCAGCACCAGCAGCGTGGTCCAGTCGTCCACCAGTGCGGTGCACAGCGACAGGGTGGCCGACGCGAGCAGCGCGGCGATCATCAGCGGGCGGCGGCCGATCGCATCGGACAGCAGCCCGGCCAGCAGCATCGCCACCGCCAGCGTGCCGGTGGTCAGCGACAGCGACATCGCGCTGCCGGCAGCGGACACACCGAAATGACGGCTGAACTCGGGCAGCAGCGGCTGCACCGTATACAGCAGGCCGAAGGTGGAGAAGCCAGCCAGGAACAGCGCCAGCGCGGTACGCCGGAAGGCCGGCGTGCCCTGCTGGATACGGGTCTCGGCAGCGGGGTCGACAGTGTGGGGGCGGCGTTCGACGGCCGCCGCGGTTTCGCCAGTCATGGGATCGATGGGCCGGTGGGGACGGCCGGGCGCGGGAGGGAACGGGCCCCAGACTAGGCCCGTTGATCCAGTCGATCCATAACCTGATGAGTCAGGATTGATACGCAGGAAGTATCAATTCAGCTTACAGGCGCTGCCACTCGAAACCCTCGCCACGGCGGTAGTACACCGCCACGGCGCGTCCGTAGACCTTGTCGGCATCGACGAAACCGAAGAAGCGACCATCAAAGCTGTTGCCGCGGTGGTCACCCAGCACCAGCACCTTGCCGGCCGGCACCACCAGATCGGCGATGTCCGGGCCGCCGCCCATGTCCAGATCGAGGCGGGCGCGGCGCGGGCCGAAGGCTTCCACGTCCTGCAGGTCGGCGATCTGCAGCGGCTGGCCGTTGATGCTCAGATGGCCCTCATGCAGCTGCACGTGGTCGCCGGCCACTGCCACCACGCGCTTGATGAGGCGGGTGCCATCGGCCGGCGAGTCGAACACCGCCACTTCGCCGCGCTGCGGGCTGCCGGTCGCCATCAGTTCCTTGCCGGTGAACGGCAGGCGCAGGCCATAGGCACGCATGTCCACCACCACCCGGTCGCCGGGCTGCAGGGTCGGCTGCATCGAGCCACTGGGCACCACGTAGTGGTTGGCCAGGGTATCGCGCGCGGCGGCCAGCAGGCCGAGCAACACCAGCAGCGGCAATGCTTCCTTCTTCAGCCAGGTAAGCGCACGTTCGGAAAAGGGAGGGCGGGCAACAGCATCCATGGCAGGCTCCGGGTGGTCGGTAGCGGTATCAGACCACACGCAGGCGTCGCAGGTTCCCGGCAGCGCGGGACATGGGTTACGCAGGTTTTACGCCCCGGCCCGGCGGCGGGCATCGCACCTTTACGGCCAGCGCGCGCATCGTGTGCCCACCGCGCCACAGGGCGCATTCCGCAAGGTGTTGTATGACCCTCCTGGTGATCCGCCACGCGTCTCCGTCGGCGCCGCGCCCGCAGCTGCCGGCGCAGTTGAGCGGCCATCGCGTGCTGTGCAGCGACTGCGCCAGCCTGTCCGAAGTGCGCCAGTGCCTGTGCCAGCCGCAGGCGCGCTCGGCTGACTGGGTACTGCTGGATGTCGGCACCGCCGACGAGGCGCAGTGGCAGGCCGAAGGTGGCGCGCTGCAGGCGGCGCTGGAACGGCTGCCGGCGCAGTACATCGAGCTGCAGGCCCGCAGCGAGCCGGGGCTGGATGCACGCCTGCGCCTGCAGCACGGTCCGGCCGCAGTGGTGGTCGACCAGCGCAGCCAGCAGGCCGGTTACCCGTTGTCGCTGGCCATCGTTGACCGCCGCCTGGCGCAGGAGGGCTGAGCCATGTCGATCTTCATCATCCGTGGCCCGGAAGCGGCCGGTGCGCTGATCCGTACCGCGATGCCGCTGCCGGCGCCGGTCCTGAAGTCGCTGGTGCATCGCGCCATCGACGCCGGCACCAGCGTGGCGATCCGCGCCTGTGGTTCGGAGCAGGAACTGCTGGACGCGCTGCGCGTGGCCGACCACAGCCGTGGCGAGGTGACCCTGCTCGATCCGGGTGCGTGTGCCAACAGCCTGCGCCTGCAGCGGCTGCTGCCGTACCTGCACAATGCCTACGTGGAAGTGCATGACGACGGTGCGGTGGCCGAACCGTGCCTGCCGGCCGGGGTTGGCCAGCGACTGGGTATCGCCGCGGGATATGGCGCGCAGAGCTACGTGCTGGCGCTGGACATCGCGCTGGATCACCTGGGGTTGGCCGAACAGGCCAATCGTGTGCACGTAGGCACGTGATGGCCGGCCAGCGGCCGGCACTGGTAGTGCCGGCCGCTGGCCGGCAACCTCAACAGCGACAGCAAAGGCTGGATTTCCGTGGGATGGCGGGGTGGGTCCGCTTGCGGGGGACGCCGTGAATCCGTCCATGGAGGCTTAGCCGCGCCATCCATGGCGCGGATACCCCCGCAACCGGACCCACCCCACCTTCGACATATTCCTGCGATCTGCAGTAGATCCACGCCATGCGTGGATGAGCGGTAACTGCAGAATTCATCGATGACATCGACGCAAAAGAAAAACGGCGGGGCTGCCCCCGCCGTTTTCGCTTTCTTACTTACTTCAGGCCGCGGAACTTCAGCAGCGGCTCCACCGACGGGTCCTTGCCGCGGAAATCGCGGTACAGGGTCGACAGCTCCACGCTGTTGCCACGCGAGAGGATCTTGTCGCGGAACTCCTGGCCGTTGGCGGCGGTCAGGCCACCGTGCTCGGTGAACCACTGGTAGGCGTCATGGTCGAGCACTTCGGCCCAGAAGTAGGCGTAGTAGCCGGCCGAGTAGCCACCGCCCCAGATGTGGTCGAAGTAGGTGGTGCGGTAACGCGGCGGCACCTGCGGCAGGTCGACCTTGAACTTCTTCAGCGCGCTGGCTTCAAAGGCGCCCACATCCTGCAGCGGCGCGTCGGCCTTCTGCGTGTGCCAGGCCAGGTCCAGCAGCGCGGCCGACAGGTACTCGGTGGTCGCATAGCCCTGGTTGAAGCTGCGTGCCTTGAGGATCTTGTCGACCAGTTCCTGCGGCATCGCCTCGCCGGTCTTGTAGTGCTTGGCGTAGTTGGCGAACACCTTCGGGTCCAGCGCCCAGTGCTCGTTGAACTGCGACGGGAACTCGACGAAGTCGCGCGAGGTGGCGGTGCCGGCGATCGACGGGTACTTCACGTTCGAGAACATGCCGTGCAGCGCATGGCCGAACTCATGGAACATGGTGGTGACGTCGTCGAAGCTGATCAGCGCAGGCTGGCCGGCGGCCGGCTTGGTGAAGTTGCAGACGTTGTAGACCACCGGCTTGGCACCGGTCAGGCCGTCCTGTTCGACGAACACGTCCATCCAGGCGCCGCCGGACTTGCTGTCACGCTTGAAGTAGTCGGTGTAGAACAGGGCCAGCGAGGTGCCGTCCTTGTCGAACACTTCGTACACCTTCATGTCCGGGTTGTACGTCGGAATGTCGGTACGTGGCTTGAAGGTGATGCCGTACAGCTGGGTGGCGGCGTAGAAGACGCCGTTCTGCAGCACGTTGTCCAGTTCGAAGTACGGCTTGATCTGCGACTCGTCCAGATCGTACTTGGCCTTGCGCACCTGCTCGGCGTAGAAGTCCCAGTCCGAGGCAGCGACCTGGAACCCACCCTTCTGCGCGTCGATCACCTTCTGGATCTCGCCGGCTTCGGCGCGGGCCTTGGCGGTGGCGGCCGGCACGGTGTCGGTCAGCAGCTTCAGCGCGGCGGCCGGAGTCTTGGCCATCTGGTCGCCCAGCTGGTAGTCGGCGAAGGTATCAAAGCCGAGCAGCTTGGCCTTCTGCGCACGCAGCTGGGCCAGGCGCTGCACGGTCTGCCGGGTGTCGTTGGCATCGCCACGCTCGGCGCGGGTTTCCGAAGCCTTCAGCACGGCCGCGCGCTGGTCGCGGTCGCTGAGCGAGCCGAGCACCGGCTGCTGGGTGGTGTTCTGCAGCGGCAGCACGAACTTGCCGTCCAGCTTGCGATCCTTGGCGGCGGCGGCCGCGTTGTTGATCGCATCCTCGTCGAGGCCGGCCAGCTTGGCCTTGTCGTCGACGACAACGGCGGCAGCGGCGGTGGCGGCCACCAGGCGGGTGTGGAACTGGGTGGAGAGCGTGGTCTCTTCCACGTTGAGCTTGCGCAGCGATGCCTTGTCGGCGTCGGACAGCTGCGCACCGGCACGTACCAGGCCGTCGTAGTAGTGCTCGACCAGGCGCTTCTGCACCGGGTCCAGCTCCAGCGTGTCGCGCTGGTCATAGATCGACTTCACGCGCGCGAACAGCTTCGGATCGAGGTTGATCTCGTCCTGGTGCGCGGCCAGCTTCGGCGCCACTTCTTCCTGGATCTTCTGGCGCGCGTCGTTGGTATCGGCCTGGACCAGGCCGAAGAAGATGCGCGACACGCGGGTCAGGGTCTCGCCGCTGCGCTCCATCGCCACGATGGTGTTGTCGAAGGTGGCCGGTTCGCTGCTGTCGGCGATCTTGCGCACCTCGGCCAGGTGCTGGCGCATGCCTTCCTCGAAGGCCGGCAGGTAGTCGCTGTCCTTGATCTTGTCGAACTGCGGCGCCTGGAACGGCAGCGTGCTGGCGCTCAGCAGCGGGTTGGTGGAGGCTTCGGCCGGCTGCTGGGCCGGGGTCTTCTGGGCTTCGGACACGGGGGTGGACTCCTTGCCGGAACAGGCCGCCAGCGCCAGGCTGATGGCGGCGGCCAGGACTACGGTACGCGACATGTAAAACGCTCCTTGGGCAGACGGTATGGAATACCAGCCCTCCACCCTACTCCTGTCGCGCTCGCCCGGCATGTGCCGGACGTGGCGTCTATGCGGGGCCTGCCGGCCGGCTCAGACCGTGCCGCGGGTCTTGCCGATCCAGGGCCGGTAGAACTCACGGATGGCGGCCATGTCGGCGGCGTCATCGCCACTGGGCGTGAACAACGGACCGATGCCGATGGTCTTTTCCGGATAGTGGAAGTACGCGGCCAGGATCGGCACGTCGGCCATCCGCGCGATCTTCAGGAAACCGGCCTTCCAGTCCTTCACCGCCTTGCGGGTACCTTCGGGGGTGATCGCGAACCACATCTTCTCGTTGTTGCGCAGCAGGTCCACCGCCTGGCCAACGGTGCCCTGCGGCGAGCTGCGGTCCAGCGGGATCACGCCCAGCTTGTGCAGCAGCGGGCCCAGCGGCCACCAGAACAGCGATGCCTTGCCCAGCACCTTCACTTTCATGCCCAGCGCGATCTTGGCCGCCATGCCCCACAGCCCGTCCCAGTTGGACGAATGCGGCGCGATGATGAACACCAGCCGGGGGATGTCGGGCAGGGTGCCGGTCACCTTCCAGCCGCCCATGCGCAGGGTGCAGCGCGCCAGCCAGCGCAGGAAGGCGTTGGGTTTGACCTGTGGCATCTGCGGCGGCACGGCCGGCAGCAACGGAGTCGGGTTGTTCAAGCAATCACTCCCAGTCACGTGATGAGCGCCCGCGCTTGATCTGCGCGCGCCCGCGTTTGGCGTCCAGACGACGCAGTTTCGACCCGAGGGTCGGCTTGGTGGCCTTGCGCGGTTTGGGCACGCTCAGCCCGGCCTGGATGAAGGCCGCCAGCCGATCGCGCGCATCCTCGCGATTGCGATCCTGGGTCCGGAACCGTTGCGCATCGATGACCAGCACGCCTTCGCCGGTCATGCGCCGGTCACGCCGCGCCAGCAGGCGCGTGCGCAACGGCTCGGGCAACGAGGGCGAGTTGGCCACGTCGAAACGCAGTTCCACCGCAGTGGAGACCTTGTTGACGTTCTGCCCGCCGGCGCCACTGGCACGCACGAACCGCTCGACGATCTCGCCGTCGGGGATTTCAAGCTGCGCGCTGATGGTGACCGGTCCACTGCCCATCCGCGCATTGTAGCGGCAGCCACGCCCCGCAGTGCGGCATCGCGCACCGTATGCCGCCGATCAGGTACCGAACACGCCGCCTTCGCCTTGGCTGCGGGTATGCTGGCCGTCCCATGTACCGCAGGAAGCCCGCATGACCCGCACCGCACCCGCCCTGCCGTCTCTGCTGCGCCGCGCCGCCCTGCTGCTGGCGCTGGCCGTGGCCAGCGTGCCGGCCCTGGCCGCGCCGCCGACCGATGGCGACATCAACCGCCTGCTCTCGGCCTCGCGCGCGCAGAGCATGATCGACACCATGCTGCCGCAGATCGAGGCGATGCAGCAGCAGCAGTTCCAGCAGGTGGCCGCGCAGCGCCAGCTCAACGCCCAGCAGCAGGAGCAGCTGAAGCGGATCCAGGCACGGACCAGCCAGACCCTGCGCCAGGCCCTGTCATGGCAGCAGCTGCGGCCGATGTACGTGGACCTGTACAAGAAGACCTTCAGCAAGGAAGACGTGCTGGCGATGGCCGAGTTCTACGAGAGTGCGGCCGGCCAGAGCCTGCTGGACAAGACCCCGGCGCTGATGCAGAACGTGATGGTGGCCATCCAGGCGCGCATGCAGCCGCTGTTCGCGGACCTGCAGAAGGACTTGGAAGCGATCGTCAACGAGCCGGAAAAGAAGTGAGGTAGGGCCGGCCGCTGGCCGGCTCCCCCAGTACATCTGGAATCGCGTAGCTGCCGGCCAGCGGCCGGCACGACCGTCAAGCGGTATCCACCTGCCAGCCGAACAGGTCCAGCGCCTTCTGGAACCCAGTGTCCAGCGGCGCGCGTACGTCCACAACGCCACCGTCGGGATGCGGGAAACGCAGGCGCTCGGCGTGCAGCAGCATGCGGTGCACGCCCTGCATGCGGAAGATGCGGTTGTGGCGGCCATCACCGTGGCTGGTGTCGCCGATCATGTGGTGCGACAGGTGCTTGAGGTGGCGGCGGATCTGCCGGAAGCGCCCGGTCTGTGGCTGGCAGCGCAGCAGCGCGTAGCGTGAGCGGGTGAATTCACCGACAGGCACCGACAGCTCGCCGGTCGCCAGGCGCTGGAAATCGGTGATCGCCGGCTTCTTCACCGGCTTGCCCGGGCCGCCGTCCAGATCATGGTCGACCTGCCAGGCGAGTTCGGCCGGCCAGCCACGGCACACGGTCAGGTAGTCCTTCAGCACTTCGCCGCCCATCAGCGCCTTGCCCAGCGCGCTGGCGGTATCGCGGTCGAAGGCCAGCAGCAGGCAGCCACTGGTCGCCCGGTCCAGGCGATGGACCAGGAAGATCGGGCGGCCCAGCTGCTCACGCAGGCGGTCGGCCAGGAAATCGTCTTCGCCACGGGCCAGCTTGCTGTCGTGGACCATCAGCCCGGCCGGCTTGTTGACCACGGCCAGGCGCTCATCCAGATGCAGCAGCTGCAGGGGTGCGGTTTCGGTCTCGACCGCAGCGAGGGTGTCAGGTTCGGTGCTCACGGCAGGATTATCGGGGCTGGGCATTGAATGGGGTAGAGCCGGCCGCTGGCCGGCTGCCTCCGGGCAATCGGATGGCTGCGGTTGCCGGCCAGCGGCCGGCACTACCGGATCAAGCGGGGCGGCACGGCAGTCAGGCGTTGCGCACCGCCAGCAACTCGCCATTGCCCACCGGCACCAGGCTGGTGCTGAACGCCTCGTCGGCAGCCAACAGGGCGCGCAGCGGTTCCATCTGCGCGGCGTGCGAGATCGCGTTGTCCACCACCAGCAGGCCACCGGGCCGCAGCACGCGCCGCAACTGCGGCCACCAGCCGGCGTACTGTTCGCGGTCCGAATCGAGGAACAGCAGATCGAGGCTGGCCTCGGCGGCCTGCGCAAGCCATTGCCCGGCATCGGCGTGGACCAGCGTGATGCGCTCAGCCAGGCCACTGCGCGCGAACGTCGCTCGCGCCATCGCCACCTTGTCTTCGGCGTACTCCAGCGTGGTCACGTGGCCGTTGATGGCGGCGGCGGCTTCGGCCAGCCAGAGCGTGGAGTAGCCGTTGGAGGTGCCGATCTCCAGCACGCGCCGTGCTGCACCGAAACGCACCAGCACCAACAGGAACTCGCCGGTCTGCGGCGTGATGTTGAGCATGCGACGGCCGCGCTCGGTTTCGCGTGCGTCGTTATCGGCACCGAAACGTGCCAGTTCGTCTCTCAATACCGAAAGCTGCATCGCCGTCGCCTCTTTCATTTGCCGCGTCAGGACGACCATTGTGACCGATCAAGTCACATTTTCAGATTGATCCTAATCTTTCGCGTTGCTCGAGTTGCGATAGTTCCGCCTCTTTCGCGCGGGACGTTCCACCTGCCCGCCGCTCCCTCGGTTTTCGCAAGGACACGGCCATGGCCTTCGACATTCTGGCAATCGGCGCCCACCCCGACGACATCGAACTCGGCTGCGGTGGCAGCCTGGCCAAGCTGGCACGCACGGGTGCGCGCATCCATGCGCTGGTGCTCAGCCGCGGCGGCCGCGGCTGCCACACCGGTATCGACCGCAGCGATGAATCCCACCGCGCCCTGCACCGACTCGGAGTCGGCCACGTGATCCAGCAGGATTTTCCGGACACGCGTTTCCCGGGCTGCCGCAACGACATCATCGCGGCCATCGAGCAGGCCTGCGCCACGCTCGTGCCGCATCGCGTCTACACGATGTGCGGTGAGGACCATCACCAGGATCACCGCACCGTCCACGAGGCATCGATCATCGCCTGCCGCAGTGTCCCGCAGATCCTCTGCTACGAGAGTCCCAGCACCCTGCCGCAGTTTGCACCCCAGGTATTCGAAGACATCAGCGCGCAGCTGGACCTGAAGATCCACGCCCTGCGCGAGCATGCCAGCCAGAGCGATCGCCAGTACATGCAGGAGGACCATCTGCGCTGCCACGCACAGTTCCGCGGGCAGCAGATCGGTATCGGCCCCAGCGAGGGCTTCCTGCCCCATCGGCTGGTGCTCTGATGAAAACGCTGCTGTTCCTGGCCATGTGCGCCTTCATCCTGGTGCGTGTCTGCATGCTGCTGTCGCGCCGGCCGAGTACGCGGCTGTACAGCATCGATGCGATCGTTCCGGCCTACAACGAAGCCCCGTGCCTGGAGCGCTCGTTGACCAGCCTGCTGCAGAACCCCTACCTGGCCCGGGTGATCTGCGTGAATGATGGCTCCACCGATGACACCGCTGCGGTGCTCGATGCCCTGCAGGCACGCTGGCCAGGGCGACTGGTGGCGGTGCACCAGGCCAACACCGGCAAAGGCGGGGCATTGATGCACGGCCTGCAGCACGCCACGGCCGAACAGGTGTTCCTGACCGACGCCGACACCCATATCGATCCGCGCGGGCATGGCCTGGGATACCTGCTGGACGAAATCGAGCGTGGCGCCGATGCGGTCGGCGGCGTGCCCTCGTCCAGCCTGGAGGGCGCCGGCTTCCTGCCGCATGTGCGTGCCAGCCTGAAACTGCCGATGATCGTGATCAAGCGCAGCTTCCAGCAGTGGCTGGGCGGCGCGCCGTTCATCGTCTCCGGCTCGTGCGGCCTGTTCCGCACCTCGGTGCTGCGCAAGGTCGGCTTCTCCGACCGCACCCGCGTGGAAGACCTGGACATGTCCTGGTCGCTGGTCGCGCAGGGTTACCGTGTGCGCCAGAGCGTGCGCTGCGTGGTCTACCCGCAGGAGTGCAACACGCTGGTGGAGGAATGGCGACGATGGCGGCGCTGGATCGTCGGCTATGCGGTCTGCATGCGCCTGCATCGCGGCCTGCTGCTGAGCCGCTTCGGCCTGTTCAGCATCCTGCCGATGATGCTGCTGGCGCTGGCCGGCATCGTGCTGACCCTGCAGGTCTGGTTCGGCGCGGCGATGCTGCATGGGCCCGCCGGCCTGGCATTGGCGGTGATGCCGCTGTTCTGGATAGGCGTGGTCATGCTGCTGGCGCTGATCAGCGCCATCCATCATCGCCGCGCCTGGCTGGTGCCTGCCGCCGCCTTCTCGATGCTGTATGTACTGCTGGCCTATGCGATCTGGGTGATGCACGGCCTTGCCGGGCTGTTCACCGGCCGCGAGCCGGTGCGCGACAAGCCGACGAGGTACCCGCATGTGGTGGAATGACCTCGCCACCCTGGCCGATGCGCTCCCGGCATTGGCATCCCACATTGATTCCAGCGCCCAGGTGTCGCCACGCGCAACCGTGCGGGGCACTGTGCGCATCGGTGCCGGCAGCCGCATCTGCGACGGGGCCCATCTGCAGGGCCCGATATCGATCGGCCGCGATTGCCTGATCGGCAACAACGCGCTGCTGCGTGGCCCGCTGCGCATCGGCGATGGCACCCGCATCGGCTTTGCCAGCGAACTGAAGAACGCCTTGATCGGCGAAAGCGTCAGCATCGGTCCGCAGTGCTTCATCGGCGACAGCCGTATCGATGCCGGTGCCTACCTTGGCGCGCTGGTGCGCACCAGCAACCATCGCCTGGATGGCGCGACGGTCGCCGTGCACATCGGCGGCGCCGTCATCGACAGCCAGCGCGACAAGCTTGGCGCGTGGATCGGTGAAGGCGCCTCGCTGGGCGTCGGCGTGATCATCCTGCCCGGTCGCATCATCGCACCGGGCAGCCAGTTCGGACCGCGCATCACCGTGGAACGAAACCTGCCGCCGGGCCGTTACCGGCTGCTGCAGTCGCTGCATTCCCAACCCCTGGAGTAACCCCATGCGATTGATCTTCCGTGGCGCGCTGCCGTGCGCCCTGTTGCTGGCTGTGTCCAGCGCCCATGCCGGCGTAGACCGTGTTTCGATGCAACTGGACCATGCCGACTACACCGACAGCTTCGGCAAGCGCGACGTGCAGACCCTGGACGTGGCCGGCCGCAACGGCCACAGCCGTTGGCACCTGGGCCTGGCCCATGGTGAACGCGACTTTGGCAGCAGGCGCTTCAGCGGCAACCGCGTACAGGGCTCGCTGCACCAGCGCTGGAGCCCGCGCTTGTCCACCCGCACCGCCGTCACCGCGTCCAACGATGATCCGGTGTTCGTCAACCGCCAGGTCAACCAGGACCTGCAGTGGAAGGTGGCGCCTCAGACCGTGCTCAGCGTGGGCGGCAAGTACGCGCAGTACCACGCCGGCGCGTACGTGAGCGGCTGGTCGGTGGGTGCCTCGCATTACTTCCCGCGCGTGACCGCCTCGCTGCGCCACGAGCGGCACCGTCAGTCCAATGGGCCCGACGGCCATGGCACCACGCTGTCGCTACGCCTGAAGGACGCCCAGGGCCGCGGTTCAACCCAGCTGTGGCTGGGCACCGGCACGTCCGGCTACGCGGCAGAGTCCGATCCGCTGCTGCTGCGCGAACACGATGCGCGGCGTGCCTTCCTGCGCCGCAGCCAGCCGCTGGGCGAACATCTGGTGCTGGACATGGGCATCGGCAAAACCTGGCACAAGACCCGCCTGGACACCTTCCAGAGCGTGCAGTCGCACGTGGGCCTGGGCTACCACTGGTAAAAACCCGGGGTGGGTCGGCGGCATGCATCGCCGCCGGCCCTCAGCCTGACGGGCTCAGCGCCACCACGCGCGCAGCAGCGCCACTGCGCCGAGCGCCCCGGACAGCCAGCTCCACGCCGGCACGTCGCCCCAGTACCAGCCCGGCGGTTGCAGCACGTACATCAGCGCCGCGATGGCCAGCAGGCCAACGCCGGTGATCGCACCCACCGCGCGTTTCTGCAGGCGCTGCAGGCTGGCATCGAGCGCCACCAGATCGCGCGAGCGCATCGCCAGTTCATGGCGGCCTTCCACCTGCTGGGTCAGCCAGGCGTGTACCAGGCGCGGCATGTCCGGCGCATGGGTCATGATTTCCGGCAGGCGCTTGCCGATCTCGCGCACCACCCGGCGCGGGCTGTAGCGCTCGCGCAGGATCTTCGCCAGCACCGGCTTGGCCACTGCCCAGATGTCGATCTGCGGATCGAGCTGGCGGCCGACACCTTCGATGTTCAGCAGGGTCTTCTGCAGCAGGATCAGCTGCGGCTGCAGGGTCAGCTGGTAGCGCTGGGCCACGCGGAACAGCTTCATCAGCACTTCGGCCAGCGAAATCTGCGACAGCGGGCGGGTGAAGTAGGGTTCGCACACCGAACGCACGGCCGCTTCCAGATCATCGATGCGCACGTGGTCCGGCATCCAGCGTGCCTGCACGTGCAGTTCGGCGATGCGGCGGTAATCGCGGTTGAAGATGGCCATGAAGTTCTCGGCCAGGTAGTACTGATCTTCCTGCGAGAGCTGGCCCATGATGCCGAAGTCCAGCGCGATGAAGCGCGGGTTGGCACGGCGCGCCGGATCGGTATCGACCCAGATGTTGCCGGCGTGCGCATCGGCATGGAAGAAATTGTCGCGGAATACCTGGGTGTAGAACACCCGCACGCCCTTGGCGGCCAGCGCCTTGCGGTCGATGCCGGCCTTGTCCAGCGCGGCGATGTCATCGGACGGAATGCCCCATACGCGTTCCAGGGTCAGCGCACGCTCGGCGGTGTGGCTCCAGATCACTTCCGGTACGTACAGATCGTCGCTGTTTTCCCAGAAGCGGCGCAGCACGCTGGCATTGGCGCCTTCGCGCTGCAGGTCCAGTTCGGCAGCCAGGGTGTTCTCGACTTCGGCCACCACTTCACGCGGGCGGATCTTGTCGGCACGTGGATGGGTGCGCTCGACCAGCGCGGCCAGCGAGTTGAGCAGGGCGATGTCGGCGTCGATCTGCTTCTCGATGCCTGGGCGCAGCACCTTGACCACCACCTGGCGGCCGTCGGCGAGCGTCGCTGCGTGCACCTGCGCGATCGAGGCCGAAGCCAGCGGTTCGGTGTCGAAGCTGGCAAATGCCTCGCTCACCGGCAGGCCGAGTGCTTCCTCGACGATGCGGCGCGCGGTATCGCCATCGAACGGCTTGACCCGGTCCTGCAGCAGGGTCAGCTCGTTGGCCACGTCCGGCGGTACCAGGTCGCGGCGGGTCGACAGGATCTGGCCGAACTTGACGAAGATCGGCCCGAGGTCCTGCAGCGCCAGGCGCAGGCGCGCACCGCGCGATTGTGCGGCGATATCGGCCGAGGCGCGCGGCACGAACGGCTTGGCCAGGCGCAGCCAGCGCTCGGCCGGCGTGCCCTGCAGCAGATCGTCCAGGCGGTAACGCAGGATCACCCGGCCGATGCGGCTGGCCCGAAGCACGGCCTTCATGCGGCACCCCGCAGGCGCTGCACGCGTGCGCCCAGGCGCTCGACGTCATCGCGCAGCACGTCAACGTCATCATGGAAGGCATCCAGCTCGGCGCGCGGCACCACATCACGCGATTCCTCGGTGATGAACTCGGCAGCGCTGTGGGCCAGATCGATCGCGCCCTGGCGTGCGTGCTGCAGCGCGCTGCGCAGGGTGTTGGCGACCTGCACGCCCAGCACCTCGCCGAATACGCTGACGAACGGCTGCTGCCAGTCCGGATCGAAGCCCTTGGCCAGCTGCTGCAGGCGGCGCGCCAATTCGGCGTCGCCGGCTACGCGCACGCGGCCCTTGCCGGTGCTGTCGGCGCGGCGCGCGTTGGCCAGCAGTGGCAACTGCGCCAGCACGCCGGCCAGGCTGCTGCGCACTGCCAGATCGGCTTCCTGCGTGTCGACCGGGCCAACCCGCAGCTGATCGCCCTCGACGCTGATGCGCATCGCCAGCGAAGGCGCTTCCAGGGTCAGGTCGATATGCCGGCCGTCGAGGCTGGCCAGCGCATGGCGGGTATCCGGATCCAGCGCGAGGGCGCGGTTCAGGGCGATCTGCAGGGCGCGGCCGGCGACCGGCTTGAGGGACTTGAGCAGGGAGAGAGCCATGTGCGCATTCTACCTGCGTGGGTGGGGGGCTTGGGCGCGGCATCCATGCCGCGGACACCCCCGCAACCGGACCCACCCCGCCTTCGACAGGTTCCTGCTGCTGTGGGTGGGTGTCGACCTTGGTCGACACGGTAGATCCACGCCATGCGTGGATGGAATTCTGGTTCATCTGTGCCTCACCTGGGTGGCAGCGGAAGGTTCATGCTGTATGGCCACGCAACGCACAGGACATGGCAACACCATGGCACGGACCCGGGTCGGCATCATCTTCGGGGGCAGGTCCTCCGAGCACGAAGTTTCGCTGCAGTCGGCGAAGAACATCCTCGATGCCCTCGACCGCGAGCGCTTCGAGCCGGTGCTGGTCGGCATCGACAAGCAGGGCCAGTGGCATCTGAGCCAGCCGGACACCTTCCTGCTCAATGCCGATGACCCGTCGCGCATCGCGCTGCATCGTTCCGGGCAGTCGCTGGCGGTCCTTCCCGGCACGGAGCAGGCGCAGCTGCAGCTGCAGCCGTCCGATGCGGCCAGCGTGCTGGGCCAGATCGACGTGGTGCTGCCGATCGTGCATGGGCCGCTGGGCGAGGACGGTGCGCTGCAGGGCCTGCTGCGCATGGCCAACCTGCCCTTCGTGGGTTCGCCGGTGCTGGGCTCGGCGGTGGCGATGGACAAGGACGTGACCAAGCGCCTGCTGCGTGATGCCGGGCTGCAGGTAGCGCCGTGGCTGTGCATCCGTCGCCATCAGGCGGCGGCTGTCGATGTCGAGGCGGTGATCGCCCAGCTTGGCCTGCCCCTGTTCGTGAAGCCGGCCAACCAGGGTTCATCGGTCGGCGTAAGCAAGGTCAAGGAGGCGGCCGGCTTTGCCGAGGCGCTGGAACTGGCGTTGCGCTATGACCACAAGGTACTGGTGGAGTCGGCAGTGGTCGGCCGTGAAATCGAGTGCGCGGTGCTGGGCAACGCGCAGCCGCAGGCCAGCGTGTGCGGTGAAGTGGTAGTGCACGACGAGTTCTACGCCTACGACACCAAGTACATCAACGAAGGCGGTGCCGACGTGGTGGTACCGGCGGACATCGACGCTGCCACCCAGGCGCGCATCCAGCACATCGCGCTGCAGGCCTACCAGGCGCTGGAGTGTGCCGGCATGGCGCGCGTGGATGTGTTCCTCACCGCAGACGGCGAGATCGTCATCAACGAGGTCAACACGCTGCCGGGCTTCACCCGCATCAGCATGTACCCGAAGTTGTGGGGTGCCAGCGGCGTGGACTACACCACGCTGATCACGCGGCTGATTGAACTGGCGCTGGAGCGCCATGGGGCTGACAGGCAGCTTCTGTAGCGTCGAGCCATGCTCGACGAAGGGCGTGCCGACCAACGGTCGGCACCCACCGGAGAAAACAGTGCCGGCCAGCGGCCGGCACTACCCTGCGGTCTTCTACCCGCGCTTGCGGAACATCGAGATCACTGCCAGTACCAGGAACACAACAAACAGGATCCAGGCGATGTTGCTGGCAGCACCGGCAATGCCGGAGAAGCCGAGCACGGCGGCGATGATGGCGATGACAAAGAAAATGACGGCGTAATGCAGCATGGCGCTCCTCGCAGATGTCCGGGCCGTTGGATGGCGTGGGTCCATCCTCCCGATCTGGCGGTGTGCAACCGGTGATGGCGATCTATGCGGCAGATGAAGCCTTCAGCCTGCGCAGCCCTTCTTCGATGCTGACCTGCGGCACGTAGCCGAAATCGCGCCGTGCCGGCTCCATGCTGTACCAGTGCGGCGTACACAGCTGCTCGGCCAGGAAACGGGTCAACGGCGGTTCGCCACGCAGGCGCAGCAACGGCCACAGCCGCTCGCAGACCGCGCCGATGCGATAGGCGGTCCTGAAGCTGATCGCCTTGTCCACCGTCGGCGCCCCCACGGCGGCCAGCAGCTTGTTGACCAGCTCGCGCATCGGCAGCGGTTCGCCGTTGGAGATGAAGTACGCCTTGCCGGCGCAGGCCGCGCCCGGTGCCAGGGCTTCGAAGGCGAGGAAGTGCGCCAGCGCGGCGTTGTCGATGTAGGTGGTATCGACCTTGTTGTTGCCATCGCCCACCAGGCGCAGGCGACCCTGCCGTGCACGCTCGGCCAGGCGCGGCACCAGCTGCTGGTCGCCCGGCCCCCAGATCAGGCGCGGGCGCAGCGCTACCGTCGCCAGCGTCGCATCGTTGGCGGCCAGCACGCGTTGCTCGGCAATCGCCTTGGTCGCCGCATACGGCGCCTGGAAATCCTCGCCATACGGCACCTCGTCGGCGCCGAGGCCTTCCACCGGATGGGTGGCACGGTGGGTCACGCTGGGCGTGGAGGTGTAGACCAGCCGGCTGATGCCATGCGCGCGGCACGCGGCGATGACGTTGTCAGTGCCGACCACGTTGGCCTGGTGGTAGCTGTCATAGCTGCCCCAGGCGCCAGCCTTGGCGCCGTTGTGGAACACCGCATCGACGCCAGCCACCGCATGCAGCACCGCCTGCGCATCGGCCAGGTCGCCACGGATCTGGCCCACGCCCATCGCCTGTAGTTCCGGGTAGTGGCTGCGGTTGAACGCCAGCACCTGGTGGCCGCGTTCGACCAGCCCGCGGCACAGCGCCTGGCCAAGGAAACCACCCCCACCAGTGACCAGGATCTTCATGCGCGCTTCTCCAGTTCGGCGCTGGCCCAGACGGCGAGCTTCTCGCGGCCGATCTTGGCGTTGTGACGGATATCGACCGGGAAGGCCGGATGCACCAGGAAGTGCTGCAGGCCGGCCTCAGGCACGCGGGCTGCTGCGTGAGCGCGCAGTGCTTCCTGCAGTGCCGGGCTGTCGGACTGGCCACGCTGCAGTTCCACGCACAGCACCGGCACCTGCGCACCTGCGGCGCCAACACCGACCAGCGCGCTGCGCGCCACGCCGGCGACGGTGTTGAACACCGGCTCGACCTGCTCGGTGTACAGCGGCCCGCGTGCGGTTTCCACGCGCTGCGTCTTGCGCCCGCAGAACCACAGGCGGCCCTGTGCATCGAAGTACCCCACGTCGCCCATGCGGTGCACGATGCGGATGCTGCCATCGGCCAGGGTTTCGCTGATCTTCGCTGCCGCGGTCGCCTGCGGGCGGTTGAAATAGCTGTCGGTGGTGGTCGGCCCGGCCACGGTGATCTCGCCCACCTCGCCGGTGGCCAGCACGCGTGCCTGCCCCCAGTCCGGCAGCGGGGCATCATCGATGGCGATGATGCGCACCTCGTTCGGCTCCACCACGCTGCCCACGCAGGTGCCGGCGCCGGCCTCGGTGGCGGCGCGGGTGCGCTCCAGCTCGCGGCCTTCAACCACGGCCACCGGCAGGCACTCGGTGGCGCCATACGGGGTCCAGAACTGCGCATCGGCCGGCAACAGGCGGCGGATGGTGGCAACCACGTCCGGCGGCACCGGCGCACCGGCCGACGTCACCCGGGTCACGGTCGGCAGCGGGCGGCCATGCCTGGCCAGCACGCGCATGAGGGCCGGTGAACCGAACAGCTGGGTCACGCCGAAGCGCTGGATGGCGTCGTGCAATCGCGCCGGATCGGCCTGTGCCGGCCGCGTCGGGTCCATGTCCGGGATCACCGAGGTCAGGCCCAGCGCCGGATCGAACAGCGCGAAGGGCGGGAAGGTCGGCAGGTCCACCCCACCGGCTTCCATGCCGAACGCGCTGCCCAGCAGCTGGATCTGGCCGACGAAGTGGCGGTGACGGTAGACCACGCCCTTGGGCACGCCGGTGGAGCCGCTGGTGAACAGGATCGCCGCCATGTCCTCGCCGTCGGTGCCGGCCAGCATCGGCCCACCATTGGCGCCTGCGCGCTCGAGTGCGGCCAGGGTCGTTCCACCCCAGCCAAGGCGGCGACCGACAGTGACCAGGCGGGTGGCCGAAGGCGCCCAGCGCAGCGCCAGCCGCGCCACATGCGCCAGCGGGATACCGATGAAGGCCTCCGGCTGCGCCTCGTCCAGGCACTGCTTCAGCGCGCGCCTGTCGATGCCCGGGTCGACCAGCACCGGCACCGCGCCCAGCTTGAACAGCGCAAACATCAGCAGGAAGAATTCCGGCGACGGCCGCACCATCACCACCGTGCGCACGCCGCGGCCGATGCCGTAGCCGGCCAGGCCGGCCGCCATGGCATCGCTGCGGGCGTCCAGCTGGCGATAGTCCAGGGTCACGTCATAGGCCGCCATGCCATTGCCGGCACCGCGGCGGCCGGGGCAGCGGATGGCGATCTGGTCAGGGCGTTCGCGAGCCAGTTCAGGCAGGCGGGCCGCAATGTTGCAGGGTCCGTTCATCCGTTCATTGTCGCCGCTTACGGAATTTCTTGCGCGGCGGCCCACTTCGTGGAAAATCCGCACCCTCGTTCCTGATTCCGACTGCCGCCCGAGGCGGCTTGCCCATGCAACATCCCTGCATGACCTGCGGCGCCTGCTGCACCCAATACCGCGTGGCCTTCCACTGGATGGAATCGGACGAGGTCACCCCCGGCGGCGTGCCGCACCAGCTCACCGAGGTGCTCGACCCGCATCGCCTGTGCATGCGCGGCACCCACTCCAAGCCGGTGCGCTGCGTGGCGCTGGATGCGCAGATCGGCGTGTATTCACGCTGCACCATCCACCCCAACCGGCCCAGCGTGTGCCGCGAGGTGGATGCGTCGTGGGAGTACGGCAAGGCCAGCCCGCAGTGCGACAAGGCGCGCATCGCCTATGGCCTGGATCCGCTGACGCTGGCCGACTGGCGCTGGCGCGACGAGGCCGGGAACGATGACGGCCATCCGGACGACAACGGCAACAGCCCGTCCTCACCACCGCAGGCACCGGTCGCGGCGTAGTGGTAGTGCCGGCCGCTGGCCGGCAACCTCATGAACCTGGCCGGTGTGCCGACCAACGGTCGGCACCTACCGATTACCTCTTCCGGTGGGTGCCGACCGTTGGTCGGCACGCCCCTCAGATCGGGTTGCTGTCGAGGAACGCGCGGATTTCCGGCACCAGCACGTCGTGCTTGTCTTCCAGCACGTAATGGCCGGCGTCCTCGAAGGCATGCACCTGGGCCTGCGGCAGCGCCGCCTGGAAGCCCTTCAGGAAATGATGGTCGAACACGAAGTCGCGCAGGCCCCAGCCGAGGAAGGCCGGGCGGTCGGCGAACGACGGCAGCGCCTTGCCGGCGCGCTCCAGCAGCGACCAGGCCTTGTCGGCCGGTGACAGCGGGATGTCCTGCATGAAGCGGATGGTGCTGATGCGGTTGGCGTAGCTGTTGTACGGCGACACATAGGCACGGCGCACATCGGCCGGCATCTTCCGTTCCACGCCCAGCCACGAGGCGCCGGACGAGAACGCGTTGAAGGTGCGGATGATCCACTCACCGATCTTCCAGTGGCGGCCCAGCGCGATCTGCCACGGCATCTTCTTCGCCGCCGGCATCGGGAACGCGGCGGTGTTGAGCACCACCAGGCGCTTCACCTGCTCGTGGTGCGACAGCGCCCAGCCGAAACCGATCATGCCGCCCCAGTCGTGCACGGCCAGGGTCACCGGGCCGGTGATGCCCAGATGCTTCAGCAGCGCATCGAGGTCGTCCACGCGCGACTGCAGGGTGTATTCGTAGCGGCTGTCGTCCGGCTTGTCCGACAGGCCCATGCCGATGTGGTCCGGCACGATGCAGCGGTACTTGTCCGACAGGCCGGCCACCAGCGTGCGCCAGTAGTAGCTCCACGACGGATTGCCGTGCACCATCACCACCACCTCGCCGTCGCGCGGGCCTTCGTCGAGATAGTTCATCGACAGGCCGGGGCGCACGTCGAAACGCTGCGGGTGGGCGGGGTAACCGGGAAGATCGCGCATGCGGAGCACCTAGGGAGAATCGCGGCGCGGTATAGAGCCGAGCCGATGTTCGGCTGCTCTCCGGTCCGCTGCGGAAGAGCCGCGCTGCGCGCGTGAGCCGAGCATGGCTCGGCTCTACAGGAGGTCGGGCAGCGGGCTGCTTACCAGACCACTTCAGCCATCGAGCAGTTCAGGCCCGAGCCGATGCCCAGAAGCGCGATGCGATCGCCCTTCTTCAGCTTGCCCAGCTGCTTGAGCTTGCTCAGCACGATCGGCACCGAGGCCGGACCGATGTTGCCGTGCTCGCCGAAGATGGTCATGACCTTCTTCGGATCGATGCCGAAGTTCTTGATGAACGCAGCGGTGTGCGGCTGGCTGACCTGGTGGATCACGAACTGGTCCAGCTCTTCCACGGCCCAGCCCAAGGCGATCTTGGCGGCAGTGAAGGTCTTCTGGGCCAGCTTGATGCCTTCGATCAGCAGCAGGCGGGTGTCGGTGACCATGCGGTCCAGGTTGCCCAGGCACAGCTGGTTCCACTCGGTGGCCGAGCGGGTCACGCCGCCCTTGTAGCGCGGGGCGTCCGGCACCAGTTCCGAGCGCGCCATCACCATCGCGGCGGCGCCCGAACCGGTGGTCAGCGCGGCCAGCTCGTTGCGGAAATCGTCGGCGGTGACGTCCGGGGCGGTCATGCGCTCCAGAGTCTTCTCGTACACCAGGTTGGCGGTTTCGCCATCCACCACCAGCGCGTAGTCGATGTCGCCGCGCTCGATCATGCGCGCGGCGATATCCATGCCGTTGATGAAGGCCAGGCAGGCATTGGCAACGTCGAAGGTCATGCACTCGTCGCTGACGCCAAGGTTGCCGGAGACGATCGACGCCGTGGACGGCTCCAGGTAATCGCGGCTGACCGAGGTGTTGACCAGCAGGCCGACCTGGGTCGCGGTGATGCCCGCGTCTTCCAGCGCCTTGCGCCCGGCCATGGTGGCCGCATCGGAGGCCAGCACGCCGTTGTCCCACAGGCGGCGGGCGTGGATGCCGGCGATGTCGCCGAGCACGTCGGTGCGGATACCCAGGCGGTCCAGCGTCGGCTGCAGCCGCTCGTTGATTTCCTTGGTCGTCAGCGTATGCGGCGCGTCGACGTGTGCCAGGCCGGCGATCGAGACATTCTTGAAGAGCATCGAGGTTAGCGCCAAGGCTCAGGCAAAAGGGGGCGCTATTCTATAACTCCCGGGCTTTCACCGCATCTTTACGAATTCAGCCTCGCCCGTATGGTGAAGCGTTCAGCGCGGCGGGCACTGGAACGCGGCGAAGCGCTGGCTACCGTCGGCAGGGGCTGCGGCGGCCTGCACGGCGTTGGCGCCGGCACTCGGTGCCTCGTTGCGGGCCAGGGTTTCCAGCTCTTCCTGCACGCGCAGCGGGTTGCGGTTGTAGAAGCCGACCTTGCTCTTCACGGTGACCACCACCTCGCCCTTGGCGATGCAGCCGGCCGGAACCGGGCCTGCCGGCAGCACGCGGGTCGCCTTGCCGGCCGGTTCGATCGGCACCCAGGTGCAGGCGGTGACGGTGAGCAGCAGGGAGGAAAGCAGCAGAACGCGCATGGGCAGATCCTGGAAGGGTATGGGGGGATTCTGCCTGAACAGCCTGAATCGGGGGTAGCCCGGCGAGCGGGGCCCTCCGGTCACGGGCTGCGGGGGTGCCGGCCAGCGGCCGGCACTACCGGGGAGGCCTGCCCGCCATGGCGGGCAGGCGCATCCCTTACTTCTTGACCGGGTTGCCTTCGGCGTCGATCACCGTCACCTCGCCCAGGTTCAGCGCGCGCACGGCCGCTTCGGTCTGCTTGAGGTCACCCACCACCACCCAGGTCAGCGCCTGCGGCTTGATCTCGGCCGCGGCCTGCTGCACCTGCGCCGGGGTCATCGCCTCGATTTCGGCCTTGCGGCGCAGCACATAGTCGTCCGGACGCTTGAACTGCACGATCGAACCGATGGTCGACGCCACCGCGCTGGCGGTCTCGTAGGCACCGGGCAGGCTCAGGGTCTGGATGTTGCGGATGCGGTTGACCTCGGCAGCGGTGGCCGGCTTGCTGCCATCGGCGAACGCGGCGATTTCCTTGCGCATCTCCGCCATCGCCGGGCCGGTCTTGTCGATCTGCACCGGCGCACTGGCCATCCACGGACGCTGGCCCACCGAATTGACCGCGCTGCTGCGCGCACCGTACGACCAGTGCTTATCCTCGCGCAGGTTCATGTTCAGGCGCGAGGTGAAGTCACCGCCGATCACGCCGTTGGCGATGTCGAAGCGGGTCGAGCTGGTGGCGCTTGATGGCGGCACCACCTGGCCGGCGAACAGGTTGGCCTGCACCGCACCCGGCTGGTCGATCAGGAACACGCGCGGGCCCTTCGGCAGCGCGACGTCGGTGGCGGCCTTCACCTGCGGGGCATCGCCACTGGCCTTCCAGTCGCCCAGCTGCTTGTCCAGCAGCGGCACGATCTCGGCCAGCGTGGTGTCACCGACCACGATCAGGGTGCCGTTCTGCGGGCGCAGCCAGTCGTGGTGGAAGTCGACCAGGTCTTCGCGGGTCAGGCCGTTGATCGCCGCTTCGTCACCGCTGCCGGTGAACGGAATGGCGTACGGGTGGCCCTTGCCGTACAGCAACGGCGGCAGCACGCGCATCGCCACCGCACCCGGGTTGACCTTCTCCTGCTGGATGCCGGCGATCCAGGTCGCCCGGACCCGGTCGATCTCGCCCTGCTCGAAGCGCGGCTCGCGCAGCAGGTCGCGGTACAGCGCCAGCGACGGAGCCAGGTTCTCCTTCAGCGCGGACAGGTCCACGCTCATCGAATCCAGGCCGGCCGAGGCATCCAGGCTGGCGCCCAGTGCGTCGGCAGCATCGGCGAAGGCCAGCGAACCCAGCTTGCCGGCGCCTTCGGTCATCAGGCTCATGGTGAAGTTGGCGGTGCCCGGCTTGCGTCCCTGGTCGGCGCTGAAGCCGCCCGGGAACTGGTAGCTGAACTGCACCACCGGGATTTCATGGCGTTCGGCCAGGATCACCTGGGTGCCGTTCTTCAGCGTGGCGCGCTGCAGCGCCGGGAACTTCAGCTGCGGGAACTCGCGGGTCTGCGGCACGCCCGCCTTGCGGTCCACCTGCTCGGGCAGGGTGCTGTACTTCGGGTCCACCGCCGGCACGGTGAACGGCTTCGGCGTCTGGCTCGGTTCTTCCTTCAACGCCACGCGCTCACCCGGCTCGATCACCAGGGTGTGGCTGCCCTTGTCCAGCCACTGCGCGCCCAGACGGCTCAGGTCGGCGGCCGTGGCCTTGTCGATGTTGGCCAGCGACGTGCGGAAGCAGCCGGGGTCGCCGGTGAACACGGCGCACTCGGCCAGCGCGTCGGCCTTGCCGCCAAAACCACCGATGCGCTCGATGCCGCGGATGAAGCCGGCGCGGGCGCCGGTCTTGGCGCGTTCAAGTTCGGCCGCGGTCGGACCCTGCTTGATCAGCCGGTCCAGTTCCTCATCGATGATCTTCTCGACCTTGGCCGGGTCCTGGCCCTGCTTCACGGTTGCCACGATCACGAAGTTGGAGCCCAGCTGCGAGGTCGACAGGCCCGAACCGATGCTGTCCACCAGCTTGTCCTGGTGCTGCAGGCGCTGGCTCAGGCGCGAGGACTTGGCGCCACCGAGTACCTGCGCGAACAGCTGCAGCTGATCGATATCGGTGGTGCCGACCTGCGGCACGTTCCAGGCGCGGTAGATGCGTGGCTGCGGCACCTTGTCGGTCATCGTCTCGCGGCTGTCTGCACTGCGCTTGGCCACGTTCACCGCCGGCTGCGCCATGGTCGGACCGGCCGGGATACTGCCGAAGTACTTGGCGACCTTCTCCTTGGCGGTGGCCAGGTCGATGTCACCGGCCAGCACCAGCACTGCATTGTTCGGGCCGTACCAGGTGCGGAACCAGGTCTTCACGTCGTCCAGCGAGGCCGCGTTGAGATCGTTCATCGAACCGATCACACCGTGGTGGTACGGGTGGCCGACCGGGTACAGCGCCTTGTTGATCTGGTCCCAGGCCTGGCCGTAGGGCTGGTTCTCGCCCTGGCGCTTCTCGTTCTGCACCACGCCACGCTGCTCGTCCAGCGCCGCCTGGTCGATCGCACCGACCAGATGGCCCATGCGGTCCGATTCCATCCACAGCGCCATGTCCAGCGCGGTGGTCGGGACGTTCTCGAAGTAGTTGGTGCGGTCGGTATTGGTGGTGCCGTTCTGGTTGGTGGCACCGACCTGCTTGAACGGCTCGAAGTACTCGCCGTCGTGGTTTTCGCTGCGCTGGAACATCAGGTGTTCGAACAGGTGCGCGAAGCCGGTGCGGCCGGCCGGTTCGTCCTTGCTGCCCACGTGGTACCAGACGTTGACCGCTACGATCGGCGCCTTGCGATCGGTATGCACGATCACCCGCAGGCCGTTGGGCAGGGTGAACTGCTCATACGGGATATCGACCTTGGCCGGGGCAGCCGGCTTGGCGGCCAGCACAGGGGTGGGCGCAAGCGTGCCCAGGGCGGTGCTGAGGGCGACAGCCAGCAATGCAGCGCGCGGGCGAAGGGCGAGAGACATATCCGGATCCTTGGTCACGTAGGTGAACCCCGATCCTAGCGTGCGCACGCAGCGGCAGGAATCGGTCGCCAGTCACTGGGGGTGTTTGCCCTGATGCGGCATTTCGGCCCCTCGCTGCGGCCTTCTGGCAGGTCACATGCGGCGGCGACCCGCGTCCGGACAGTGTCCGTCGCCCATCGAATGGACAGGTGTCCGCCCAGCGGACACTTTTCGAATCGAAAAAAGCCTTTCAAATCAACAACTAAAAGTTGGCACGGGGATTGCTTGGTACTTCCTGCGCCAGGAAGGGCTTCAGACGCAAGATGACTGAAGACTGAACAAATGCAGGAAATCGAAAATTTTCCTTGCAAGCCCAGAATCGGTGTACTACCTTACTACCACACCACTGATCACCAACACTAAACAGGCCCCGTCATGAACGCCAAGACCATTGCCATCGCCATCGCCCTGATTGCCGGCACCGCGGTTGTTTCGTCGGTGCAGGCCTCCGAATCCATCAAGACCCTGTCCACCGTGCAGGTCCGCCCGGCCGCCGACCAGCTGGCCCAGCAGGCCTGGGAACAGGCCAGCGGCATCCCGACCCTGGCCACCGTGGAGGTGCGCCCGAGCGCCGACCAGCTGGCCGAGCGCAACGGCTACGCCGCCACTCCGGTCGCCGCCGCGATGCCGATCACCACGTTGGCCTCGGTGGAAGTGCGCCCCAGCCTGGAGCAGCGCGTCGCCCTGGCCGCCGAACTGGAAGCCCAGCGCTACGCCGCCACCCTGGCCGCCGCCGCTACCAACGTTGCCCACTCGGTCATCGTCAACCTGCCGGCCCTGCAGGTGCGCCCGAGCGCTGCCGACCTGCAGGCCCTGGCCAGCGAAACCGCCCAGGTCCTGCTGCGCCCGTAACCGGTGCCGCCCTGCCCCGTGCAGGGCGTGCGCCGTAAACGCGGCGGCCGTCGCAGGTACACTGCGCCGATGAATGCCGCGCCCCAGTTCCACGTGATCCTGTTCCAACCGGAAATCCCGCCCAACACGGGCAATGTGATCCGGCTCTGCGCCAACACCGGCGCGCAGCTGCACCTGGTCGAGCCGCTCGGCTTCGCACTGGAAGACAAGCAGCTCAAGCGCGCCGGGCTGGACTACCACGAGTACTCGCGCCTGCAGGTGCACCCGGACCTGGACACCGCGCTGGCGCGGATCGCGCCCAAGCGGCTGTTCGCCCTGAGTACCCGGGCAAGCGTGCGTTATGACAGCGTGGCCTTTGAAGATGGCGATGCGTTCCTGTTCGGCCCGGAAAGCCGCGGCCTGCCGCAGGACGTGCTCGATGCCCTGCCCGATGGCGCCCGCCTGCGCCTGCCGATGCGGCCGGACAATCGAAGCCTCAATCTTTCCAACACCGTCGCCGTGGTGATGTACGAGGCCTGGCGGCAGCACGGGTTTGCCGGCGGGGCGTAAACCGCCTCAGGTGGGTGTGAACCGCTCCTGGTTGGTTTGAACCGCACTTGGTGGGTGCGGACCGCACTTGGTGGGTGCGGACCTTGGTCCGCACAAATGCCTGGTCGGGCGCTGAAGCAATGTGCCAACCAAGGTTGGCACCCACCAGAACCAGGCTTCAGTAGGTGATCACCGATTCCAGGTTCAGCGCATGCCGGTTGGTGGGTGCGGACCTTGGTCCGCACAAATGCCTGGCCGGATGCTGAAGGAATGTGCCAACCAAGGTTGGCACCCACCACAACCCGATTTCAGAACGCGTTGATGCCGGTCAGTTCGCGGCCGATCACCAGCTGGTGCACGGTCTCGGTGCCTTCATAGGTGATCACCGATTCCAGGTTCAGTGCGTGGCGGATCGCCACGTGCTCGGTGGTGATGCCGGCCCCACCCAGCAGATCGCGACACTCGCGGGCGATGTCGATCGCCATGCGGCAGTTGTTCCACTTGGCCAGGCTGACCTGCTGCGGCTGCAGCTGGCCCGCTTCCTTCAACCGCCCCAACTGCAATGCCAGCAGCTGCGCGGTGGTGATGCGGCGGGCCATCTCGGCCAGCTTGATCTGTGCGCTCTGCGTGGCCGCCAACGGGCGCCCGAACAGCACGCGCTCCTTGGCATAGCCCAGTGCTTCATCCAGGCAGGCGATGGCCGCGCCGATCGGGCCCCAGCTGATGCCGAAGCGGGCCTGGGTCAGGCAGCCCAGCGGCCCCTTCAGGCCCTTCACGTTCGGCAGGCGATGGCTGTCGGGCACGCGCACGTCGTCGAAGAACAGCGCACCGGTCAGCGAGGCGCGCAGGCTCATCTTGTGCTTGATTTCCTGGGTGGTGAAGCCGGCCATGCCCTTTTCCAGCACGAAGCCCTGGATGCCGTCCTCGGTCTGCGCCCAGACGATCGCCAGGTCGGCCACCGGCCCGCTGGTGATCCACATCTTGCTGCCGCTGATCCGCCAGTCACTGCCGTCGCGCACCGCACGGGTCTTCATGCTGGCCGGATCGGAACCGCCGTGCGCCTCGGTCAGGCCGAAGCAGCCGATCAGTTCGCCGCGCGCCATCGCCGGCAGCCACTGCTGGCGCTGTTCCTCGCTGCCATAGGCGTAGATGGGATACATGCACAGCGAGCTCTGCACCGAAACGAAGCTGCGCAGGCCCGAGTCGCCACGCTCCAGCTCCTGGCAGATCAGGCCGTAGCTGACCGCACCGAGGCCACCGCCGCCGTATTCGGCCGGCAGGGTGGCGCCGAGCAGGCCCAGCGATGCGATCTCCGGCACCAGTTCAGATGGAAAACGGGCCTGGTCAAAGGCATCGCCGATGATCGGCAGCACCCGCTCGTTGGTGAAGCGGGCGACGCTCTCCTGCACCGCGCGCTCTTCCTCGTTGAGCAGGGAACGGACATCGAACAGATCGTACGGATGCAAAGCCATGGCACTCACGCGCAGTCAGGACCGGGCCATTGTCGGTCATCCGGGCAGAGCGTGCCGACCCAGGTCGGCACCCACCAGAGCGGCGGCCCTACGCTGCAATGCAGCAATCGGGATGTGAACATCGGCGATCTAGCTCGATCACGCGCGGCCCGGTACCCTGACACATTCAAACAACCGTTTCGCCCGTGGCTGCACGCGCGATTTCCAGGCACCGCCGGTGGCCCCGATGCCGGCCCTACCCACGAGTCATGCAATCGATGAGCGCTGAAGCCAACGCCCTGCCCCCGCGTGAAGTAATGGAGTTCGACGTGGTGATCGTCGGCGCCGGCCCCGCCGGCCTGGCCACCGCGATCCACCTGCGCCAACGCGCGATCGAAGCCGGTCGCGAACTGTCGGTCTGCGTGCTGGAGAAGGGCTCCGAGCCGGGCGCGCATGTGCTGTCCGGTGCGGTGATGGACCCGCGTGCACTGACCGAGCTGTTCCCGGACTGGGCCGAGCGCGGCGCGCCGCTGAAGCAGAAGGTCACCCGCGACGAATTCCTGTTCCTCAGCGAAACCGGCGCACGCAGCACGCCCAACGCGCTGCTGCCGGAGTGCTTCCACAACGAAGGCAACTACATCATCAGCCTGGGCGAAGTGACCCGTTGGCTGGCGCAGCAGGCCGAGGCGCTGGAAGTGGCGATCTTCCCCGGCTTCGCCGCCGCCGAGGTGCTGTATGGCGACAACGGTGAAGTGATCGGCGTAGCCACCGGCGACATGGGCATCGAGAAGGACGGCAGCATCGGCCCGGCCTTCGAGCGTGGCATGGCGTTGCAGGCCAAGTACACGATCTTCGCTGAAGGCGCGCGCGGCCACCTCGGCCGCCAGCTGATCGCCCGTTACAAGCTGGACGAAGGCAAGGACCCGCAAGCCTACGGCATCGGCATCAAGGAGCTGTGGCAGATCGACCCGGCCAAGCATGAGCCGGGCCTGGTGGTGCACGCCGCCGGCTGGCCGCTGGACAACGACACCTATGGCGGCGCGTTCCTGTACCACGCTGACGGCGGCAAGGTTGCCATCGGCTACGTGGTCGGCCTGGACTACAAGAACCCGTGGCTGAGCCCGTTCGAGGAATTCCAGCGCTTCAAGACCCACCCGTCCATCCGCAAGCACCTGGAAGGTGGCACCCGCATCGGTTACGGCGCGCGCGCCATCACCGCCGGTGGCCTGATGTCGCTGCCGAAGACGGTGTTCCCCGGTGGCGCACTGGTCGGCTGCGAGGCCGGCTACCTCAACGTCAGCCGCATCAAGGGCAGCCACGCCGCGATCAAGACCGGCATGTTGTGCGCCGATGCGGCCTTCGACGCCCTGGCTGCCGATCGCCAGCACGATGAACTGGACGCCTACCCGAAGGCGTTCGAAGCCAGCTGGCTGTTCACCGAACTGCAGCAGGCCAAGAACTTCAAGCAGTGGTTCAAGAAGGGCCAGACCGTGGCCACGCTGATGACCGGCATCGAGCAGTGGCTGCTGCCCAAGCTGGGCGTGCGCAACCCACCGTGGACCCTGCGCCACAGCACCCCGGACCACGCCTGCCTGGAGCCGGCGGCCAAGCACACCCGCATCGCCTACCCGAAGCCGGATGGCGTGCTGACCTTCGACCGCCTCAGCTCGGTGTTCCTGAGCAGCACCAACCACGACGAGAACCAGCCCAGCCACCTGACGCTGAAGGACGCCAGCATTCCGGTGAAGGTGAACCTGGCCGAGTACGCCGGCCCGGAAGCACGCTACTGCCCGGCCGGCGTGTACGAGTTCGTCGGCGAGGCCGACAACGCGCGGCTGCAGATCAACGCGCAGAACTGCGTGCACTGCAAGACCTGCGACATCAAGGACCCGACCCAGAACATCGTCTGGGTGACCCCGCAGGGCGGCGGCGGCCCGAACTACTCGGGCATGTGACCGCCTCGGGCTGCGACTGCATGTCGCAGCCCGGTCGTTTCCGCGCACCGCTATCCTGCCCGCCCATGCGCGCCTTCAACCTGCTCACCATCGTTGCCATGGCACTGGCGGCCACGGCCTGCCAGCGCCCGCCCGCCGCGCCGGCCACGCCCGAACAGGCCCACCAGCAGGCCATGCAGCGCGCGTTCGAGCTGTGCGCCGGTTGCCATACCGTGCAGCCTGGCGGGATCCATCGCTTCGGGCCGAACCTGCATGGCGTGATCGGTCGCCGTGCAGGCAGCCTGCCCGACTACAGCTATTCCGACGGCATGCGCCGCGCCGACATCACCTGGACCGCGCAGACCCTGGATGCATTCCTGCAGTCGCCCACCCACCTGGTGCCGGGCACGCGCATGTACAACGCCTTCCCCAGCGCCGAACGCCGCGCGTTGGTGATCGCCTACCTGCAGCAGCAGTCGGCTCAGTGAGCCAGCCGCTGCAGCTGTTGCTGCAGCCGGGCCACGAACGCCGCGACCGCAGCGAACAGCGGCGCCGGATCGGTTTCGGTTGCGTCCTGCAGGCGCTCGACCAGCGCATTGGCCTGGCCTGCCAGCACGCCCGCCCCCACCGCCCCGAGGCCGCCGGCCTGGCGATGCAGGTGTAGCGCCGCGGCCGCACGGTCACCGGCCTGCAGCGCGCGCTGCACGGCCGCCAGATCCTCCTCGCTGGCCTGCAGCAGGCTGTCGCGCAGCTGCTCGGCCACCGCCCGTGAGCCGAACCGCTGCTGCAGGTCGGCCAGATCGGGCAGCGCCATGCCGTCGTCGGCCACCACCTCCGTTACCGGCTCGGCGAACGTCTGGCCCTGTGCCTGCGGCAACCAGCGCAGCAGCGCCGCACGCAGCGTGGCCAGTGACAGCGGCTTGGCCAGCACCTCATCCATGCCGGCCTCGCGGCAGCGGCGCGCATCGTCGTCCAGCACGCTGGCGGTCAACGCCAGCACGGTCAGCCGCGGCTGGCCGGTGCGGCCTTCGCGTTCGCGCAGCAGGCGGGTGAAGCCGAACCCGTCCAGTACCGGCATGCGGCAATCGGTGATCACCAGGTCGAAACTCTCCGCGGCCAGCCGATCCAGCCCCTGCTGGCCATCGCCGACCATCACGTGCGGCACGCCCAGCTGCTGCAACCGCCAGGCCATCATCGCCTGGTTGGTCGGGTGATCCTCGATCACCAGCACGCGCGCCTGGCGCAGCGCGGCCGGCAGCAATGCGGCCTGCTCCTGCTCGGCCACCAGGGCCTCGACATCGCCACTGCCCGCTTCCACCAGCGACAACCGCACTTCGGCACGGGTGCCCTCGCCCAGCGTGCTGTGCAGGGTCAGCTCGCCCTCCATCATCTGCGCCAGCCGCTGGCTGATGCTCAGGCCCAGGCCGGTGCCACCGTGGTCGCGCTGGATGTAGGCACCGGCCTGGGTGAAGGGTGCGAACAGGTGCTGCAGCTGCTCCGGTGCGATGCCCATGCCGGTGTCGGTGACGCTCAGGCACAACGGCTGGGCGCCGTCCTCGCGGGTCGGCCCCAGCACCTCCAGCTGCAGGCGGACCTCGCCCTGGGCGGTGAACTTGATGGCGTTGCTGAGCAGGTTGAACACGATCTGGCGCAGGCGTACGCCATCGACTTCGTGCGCGGGCGCCAGCTGTGGATCAATCTGCACGTGCAGCGCCAGCCCGCGTGCACTGGCCTGGGCCGAGAGCAGGCGGCAAACGCTTTCCAGCAACGGCCGCAGGGGCTGCGGCACCGGCTCCAGGCGCAGCGCACCGGCTTCAAGCCTGGAGTAATCGAGGATGTCGTCGAGAATCTGCCGCAGCATCTGCGCCGAATCCTCGATCACGCCCAGAATGCGCTGCTGCTCGGCGTCCAGCGGTGAATGCGCCAGCACTTCCAGCATGCCGAGCACGCCACTCATCGGCGTGCGGATCTCATGACTCATGGTGGCCAGGAAACGCGACTTGGCCTCCGCCGCCTGCTCGGCGTCGGCCTTCGCCGCCACCAGGGCATCGGCCTGTGCGCGCGCCTCGCTCACATCCACCCAGTAGCCACTCCACGTCACCGCGCCGGCTTCGGCCGCATAGGGATGGGCCTGGCTGCGCACCCAGCGCGCGTCGGTGCCCTCGGCGCGCAGGCGGAATTCCAGGATCAATGGCGCGAACTGGCGCGCGGCCTGCTCGACCGCCTGCAGGATGCGCGCGCGATCGTCCTCCTCGATGCGCTCCAGCAGGATCTTCGCATCCTGCTCGGCCTGCTGCCGGCTGATTCCGAACAGGGCCTGCAGATCGCCGGCGATGAACGGGAAGCTGAGCGTGCCATCGGCATCGCGGCGTGCCTGGTAGACCACCGCCGGGAGGTTGTCGGTGACTTCGGCCAGGCGCTGTTCCAGGTGACGCCGCCCGGCCACTTCGCGGCGCAGCCGCCAGTAGCCGATGCCATGCACCAGCACGGCGGTCAGCAGCACCAGCAGCAGCGGCAGTGCCCAGCGCAGCACCCGCTTCCAGTCGACCCCATTGCGGTGCTCGACCGACAGCCAGTCGCCGCGCAATGCCTCGTGCTCGCGCGGTGCCATCTGCAGCAGCAGGCGGTCGAAGGTCGTGGCCAGCGCGGCATGGCGGCGCTCCACCGCCATCACCAGCTGATCGTTGAAACCCGCCGGGGCAGCAACCTGCAGGCGCCCCTGGAAGCGGCTGCGCAGCAGCTGATTGACCAGCGCCAGGTTGCCCACATAGGCATCGGCTTCGCCATCAAGAACCCGCTGCATCGCCTGTTCGGCACTACGCGCCGCCATGATCCGGGCCTGCGGTGCCTGCTGCAGCACGTAGCCACGCACGCGCTCCGGATCGGACAGCAGCACGCGCTTTCCCTGCAGGTCCGACAGGCCCAGCAGGGCAGGGCTGTCGACGCGGCTGACGATCACGTTCGGCACGCTGATGAAGGGCTGGCTGAACACCCAGTCCGGCCCGAGGTAGCGCGAATCGGCCGGGATGCCCATCACCGCCTGCAGCTCGCCACGGCGCGCCTTCTCGCGCACCTCGTACCAGTCGTGGCTGCTCTCCGGCTGCAGGTGTGCACCAGCCTGCACCAGCCGATGCAGGTACTCGCTGGCCAGGCCACTGGGCGCACCATCCCCGCCGGTGAACGACAACGGCGCCGCATTCGGTGCGAAGCCGATCTTCAGTGGCTGCTCCAGCACCCGCTTTTCGGCCTGGCTCAGCGCCATCTGCGCCGACGCCGACCATTGCGGTGGCGGCAGCCAGCGCCTCGCCAGGGCATCGCGCTGGGCCTGGCTGGTTGCGGCCAGGGCCAGGTCCAGCGCTTCGGCCAGCGGCTGCTTGCTGCTGGGGATGCCGAAGTGCAGCCGTTCGGGCGGCAGATCGCTGGGTCGCAGCAGCACCACACCCTGCAGATGCTGGACGGCGATCAGTTCAGTGGCGACATAAGCATTGCCGATATAGACATCAGCTTTGTCGTCTCTGACCATCTCGAGCGCCGCCAGCGAGCTGTGTGCGACAAGCTGCCGTGCGCGCGGGAATCGTGCCCGCACCTGCGGACCGGTCAGGAAATCCTGCTCGATCACCACCCGCAATCCATCCAGATCAGGATTGTCGGAGCCACGCAGGTCGCCCGGCCGGCCCACCAGGGCCAACGGTGCTTCGCCATAGGCGGCCGTGTACACCATGCAACGGGTGCGGTCGGCACTGAGACCGACATTCATCACCACATCGATCTCGCCACGGCACGCCGCATCCAACACGGATGTCCAATCTGGATAGCGACGGGCCTCCACCCTGACGCCTAGCTGGCGGGCAAGAAGCGACAGATAATCTGGTCCCAGGCCAACCTGCTGGCCATCATGGAGGGACTCGAATGGCGGCCAGCCGCTGTCATACTGGCCCACGACGATGCTCGGATGGGCGGCGAGGTACTCACGCTGCAGGGAGCTGAGCGGCAGCAGCCCTGGAACGCCCTGTGCCAGGGCCGCTGGCAGCACCAGTACGGCCAGCAGCAGGACCAGCCCGCGAACAGCCCAGCTACGCATCGGCGTCGATCTCCTAGAATGCTGCCAGGGACCGCGATGGTCGCGGCCCGGCCTGCCCGGTGGTCATACTAGAGCATGAGCTTGCGCATCATCATCGCAGACGACCACCCGGTGGTCCGTATCGGCACCCGCGCCGTCATCGAATCGAGCGGGGTGGGCCGCGTGGTCGGCGAAGCCGACAGCGCGCAGGCGCTGATGGCCCTGCTGGGCGACCAACCCTGCGACCTGCTGGTCACCGACTACTCCATGCCCGGCAGCCCCCAGGCCGATGGCTTCGCCATGATCGGCATGATCCGCCGCCGTCATCCCGAGCTGCCGGTGCTGATGCTCAGCGTCTCCAACAACCTGGCGATCCTGCGCATGGTGCTCGACAGCGGCGTGCTGGGCCTGGTCGACAAGAGCTCGTCGATGGACGAACTACCGCAGGCCATCCAGGCGGTCTACCGCGGCCAGGCCTACATCAGCCGCAGCCTGCGCGAGCGGGTCGAGGCCGCGGGCGGCTGGCGCATGCGCGAGGGCGACGGCAAGCCGCTGTCGCCCCGCGAGGTGGAGGTACTGCGGCTGCTCGGCACCGGCATGACCGTGAAGGAGATCTCGCTGCAACTGCACAAAAGTGTCAGCACCATCAGCCGCCAGAAGGGTGACGCCATGCTCAAGCTGGGCCTGAAGGGCGACGCCGAACTGTTCGATTACCTGCGCGACGGCAAGATCTGAGACGCAGCCCGCACAACACAGGCCCCGAACAGGGCCAGGGTGCACCGCCCGTTCCCTATCTGCCAGCTGAGCGGCCAGGCCCGCTTTCAGCCTTGCTTCATGCCGCCTGCCGCTAGATGAATGCGCAAGCTGCACGGTGGGCCAGGCAATGTTCCGGCAATGTTGGAACGCCAGCGTGGACATCACGGCAGCCGGGGCGCCCCGCGCCCTCCCTGCCCAGCGTGGCATGCACCTCACAGGAGAACGAACATGCTCAGTACTTCCACACTCAGCTTCCGTGGTCTGGCGATGGCTCTGGCACTGGTGGCCGGTGTCGCCGTGGTCAGCGATGCCAGCGCGATGTCGAGGAAGGACAAGCGCACCCTGGTTGGCGCCGTGGTCGGTGGCGTGGCCGGCAACCTGCTCTCCAACGGCGACCCCGCCGCGACCGTCGGCGGTGCCGTGGCCGGCGGTGCGATCGGCAACCTGACCACCTCCGACCGCCGCGACCGTCGCTATTACGACAACCGCTACTATGACAACCGCTACGACCGCCGCTACGATCGTGGCTACTACCGCAGCGGCTACTACGACCGCGGTGACGACCGCCGCTGGCAGCGCGATCGCTATTACGACAACCGCTACTACAACGACCGCGGCCGTCATCGCGGCTGGTAAGCGGCGGCACGGCTCACCGCGCGCGGGCGCAGGGACGGGCGGGTCGATGACCCGCCCGTTTGCGTTGGCCGCGGGCATGGCGTTGAATGCGCAGCCTTGGATGTGACTTTCCCCTCTCGGGCTGCGGCATGACTTCTTCCTCCCACCGCGTGCAGGGCCTCAACAACGACGAGGTCGCCGCCGACTGGCCACCGATCAGCACGCGGGACATCGGCTGGCTGCGCGAGCACTACCCGCAGCTTGACGGGCAAAGCCAGGCGCGCTGGCACAGCCCGCGGCCACTGTCGGCCGCCGCCATTGTCGACGGCGCGCAGGGTGCGGTGTTCATCAAGCGCCATCACCACAGCGTGCGCAGCGCGGCCTGCCTGGAAGAAGAGCACCGCTTCATCGCGCATCTCGCGGCGGCAGGCCTGCCCGTGGTGCAGGTGCTGGCGGCCGCCGATGGCCATACCGCCGTCGAACAGGGCGAGTGGACCTTTGAACTGCACGCCGTTGGCGTAGGCGACGATCTGTACCGCGATGCAGTGTCATGGTCGCTGCTGACCGATGTCGCGCAGGCCCGCGAAGCCGGCCGCATGCTGGCGCGACTGCACCAGGCTTCGGACAGCTACCACGCGCCGCAGCGCAGCACCCATGTGCTGGTCGCGCGCGACGATCTGATCCGTGCCGACGATCCGATTGCAGCAATCAAGTCTGACCTGGCCACACGCCCCGGCCTGGCCCGCTACCTCGCACGCATCCCGTGGGAAGCCCAGCTCCGCCGCGACGTACTGCCGTGGCACAGCGGCCTGGCCGAGCGCCTGCGCGACGAACCCGGGCTATGGGCGCACAACGACTGGCACGTCTCCAACCTGCTGTGGCGCGACGGCCAGGTCAGCACCGTGCTGGATTTCGGCCTGGCCTCGCCCACCAGCGCACTGTTCGACCTCGCCACCGCGATCGAGCGCAACGCGGTGGCGTGGCTGGAACTGGAGCGCGGCATGGAGGCGGTACGCATCGACATCGCACTGGCGTTGCTCGACGGCTATCGCCAGGTGCTGCCACTGTCGGCCGCGCGCGTGCACCTGCTGGCCGACCTGCTGCCGATGGTCCATTTCGACTTCGCACTGTCCGAAGTGGAGTACTTCGAAGGTGTCACCAGCTCGACCGCGAACGCCGACGTGGCCTGGCAGCCCTTCATGCTGGGGCATCCGGCATGGTTCCACAGCCCGCCCGGTCAGGCACTGCTGCAGGCCCTGCACGCCGCGGCATGAACGCCACCGGCTCGCAAATCCGTACCATTTGTAGTGAAATGGTCACCTGAAGCGGGGGTGCCTGGATCTGCCAGGCTGAGAGAGTCCCTTGGAACCTGATCCGGTTTGCACCGGCGTAGGGAGCTTTGAGCCGCAGCCACACCCCCGTCATGGGCCGTGCACCTGCGCGCCGTCGCTTCGTCTCCCTTGTTGTCCGAAGACGAACCGAATGAACCGCTGCCTGCGCCCCACCCTGCTCTCCCTCGCCCTCTGCGCCGCTCTGCCGCTGCATGCCAGCGAAGCCGACGCTGCTTCCGATGCGGCTGCCACCGGTGCCGAACGTTCGCCCACCGAACTGGCGGCGGTGCGCGTGCAGGCCGGCAAGCCGAAGGCGGATACCTCACGCGTGAATGCCTTCGGTGGCGGTTCGTGGAAGGACACGCCGGCTTCGGTGAACGTGCTCGAGCGCGACTACCTTGATCGCCGCCAGGTGCGTTCGCTGTCCGAGCTGGCCAGCAACGATGCCTCGCTGGGTGATGCGTATGCACCCGTGGGCTATTACCAGAACATCGCCATCCGCGGATTCGCGCTCGATGCCGCCACCGGCTATCGCTTCAACGGCCTGTCCATCGCTGGCGAACAGCGCCTGGCGCTGGAGAACGTGCAGGCGGTGGAGATCCTCAAGGGTGAAGCCGGCCTGGCCGCTGGTGTGATGGCGCCGGGCGGCATCATCAATTACATCGGCAAGCGTCCGGCCGAAGTGCGCACCGCCACGCTCGGCACCGATTCGGAAGGCTCGCGCTACGTCGCCGTCGATGTCGGCCACTGGATCACCCCGCGCTTCGGCCTGCGCTTGAACGCCGCCTGGGATTCCAGCAATTCCTACGTCGAGCACGCCGATGGCCGCCGCAACTTCTACTCGCTGGCCGCCGACTGGCTGATCGGCGAGCGCGGCAAGCTGGAAGTGGATGCCAACTACCAGACCAGTTCGCAGCGCTCGGTGTCCGGCTACCAGCTGCTGGGCGCGCGTGTCCTGCCGCGCGGTGTCGACCGCGAGTACCTGCTCGGCTACCAGCCGTGGCAGCGCCCGGTGGATATCGCCAGCACCAACATCACCGCCCTGCACACCTACGACTTCAACGACGCGTGGCAGTCGCGCGTCTCGGTCGGCCACAGCCGCTCGGTGATCGATGACAACGTCGCCTTCGCCTACGGCTGCTATTACGCCGCGCAATGCGCCGATGGCAGCGTGCCGGGCAACTACTTCGCCCCCAATGGCGACTACGACGTCTACGACTACCGCAGCCCCGACGACACCCGGCGCAACCAGCAGGCGCGTGCCGAGCTGCGCGGCCGCTTCGAGACCGGCACGGTCGGCCACCAGCTGACCGTCGGTGCCGACTATTTCCGCCGCACCGTGGACAAGCGCCCCAGCGTCAACGAGTACGTCGGCACCAGCAACATCCACGACGCGCAGGTGCCGGTGTTCGAGCCGTCGCCGAAGATGCCCGGCCCGTCCGCACGGCGCCTGGACAGCCGCCAGACCGCATTCTTCGCGCTGGACCGGATGAGCTTCGGTGACGACTGGCAATGGCTGGCCGGTGGCCGCTTCGTGCGCCTGGATGAACGCGCGTACGACAAGCGCGGCACCCCGCAGCGCCACAGCCGCCTGTCGCGCTTCCTGCCGCAGACCGCGCTGGTGTGGAAGGCGACCGACCAGCTCAATGCCTACGCCAGCTACGTGCGCGGCATTTCATTGGGCCAGGAAGCGCCGTTCTGGACCAGCAACGCCGATACCTTCCTGCCCTCGGTGCAGTCGCGGCAGCTGGAAGTGGGCGTGAAGTACGTGCCGGTCGAGGCGCTGACGCTGGGCGCGGCGGTGTTCCGCATTTCGCAGCCGTACCAGTACGCCCAGCCCGACAACAGCGACGCTGGCTATACCTTCGTCGAACAGGGCACGCAGACCCATACCGGCCTGGAGCTGACCGCCAACGGCCAGCTGACCGATGCACTGCAGATCGTGGCCAGCGCCAGCGTGCTGCAGGCGCGCGCGCGCGACACCGGCACGCCGGCCCATGAAGGCCATCAGCTGGTGAACGTGCCGAAGGTGCGCGCCAGCGTGCACCTGGCCTACGCGTTGCCCTTCGTGCAGGGCCTGGAGGCGACCGGGGGCTGGCGCTATGCCGGTGCCAACGTCGCCCGTGCCGATGGCGGCGTGCGTGCACCGGACTACTCGGTGTTCGATGCCGGCCTGCGTTTCCAGCATCGCCTGCACCAGCGTGCGGTGACCTGGAACCTGTCGGTGGACAACGTGTTCAACCGCTTCTACTGGCGTGATACCGGCAGCAGCGGCGGTGACTACTACCTGTTCCCCGGCGCACCGCGACAGGCCCGCCTATCGGTGACGTTCGCGCTGTGAGCGGCGCCGTGCTCGAGTGGACTGCCGCGCTGTGCAGCATCCTCGGCGTCTGGCTGATGGCCCGGCGCCGGCTGTCGGCATGGCCGGTGGGCCTGCTGTCGGTGACGTTGTACGGGCTGGTGTTCGCCGAGGCCAAGCTGTACTCGGACACCCTGCTGCAGGTCGCCTTCGGCGGCTTCCTGGTCTACGGCTGGCTCAACTGGCGCCAGCACGCGGCCGACGAGGGCAGCGTCCGCATCGTGCCGCTGGCGCGCGGCAAGCTGCTGCGCGACCTGGCCATCGGGCTGTGCGGCGGCGTGGCGCTGGGCGCGGCCATGCACACCTTCACCGATGCCGCACTGCCGTGGCTGGACGCGATGCTGACCGCGCTGAGCCTGGTCGGCCAGTGGTGGCAGGCGCGCCGCCACGTGGCGTGCTGGTGGGTGTGGATCGCAGTGGACGTGGTCTATGTGGGCGCCTACCTGTTCAAGTCGCTGCACGTGACTGCGGCGCTGTACGTGTTCTTCCTCGGCCTGGCCGTGTTCGGCCTGCGCGCGTGGAGCGCAGCCGCGCGCGAGCCGCAGGGTGCACCCGTACGTTGATGAGGAGGGCCAGGCTGAGCGCTGGCCATCCACAGTAGAGCCACGCCATGCGTGGCTGAGGGGTCACCCGTAGGCGCATCCACGCAGGGCGTGGCGCTACTTCGGTTCCAGCGCCAGGCCCAGCCGCAGCGGCTGGCGCATGTCCGGCGGTGGCGCCTGCAGGGGTGCGGCCAGCAGCGCCGCGCGCAGATCCGCGTCCACCTGCCGGTCGCCCAGGCTGTCGAATTCCAGTTTCGAGATGCGGCCATCGGCGGCGATCCACACGCTGACCGGCAACGGTGTCGGCGTGTCCGGATGCGCCTGCAGCCATTCCAGCACACGCTGGGCCTGCGGGTCCTGCTCCAGCTGCAGGCGCTGCTGCAGCTGGCCGCCCACGGCGGCGGCATAGGCCATCCAGTGCGCAGGAGCGTCCTGCGCGGACACGCTGGCACTCCCCAGTGCCAACGCGCCGAACACCGCGGCCAGCGGACGCCACCAGCGCCGCATGCCGCCCTTGTTCCCTGTCCTGGCCATCGCCTGCCTCCTGCGCTCCCATCCAGCGCGCCATGGTCGGCGTCGTAGATGACAGGCGGATGGCGGAGGGTAGAGTCGAGCTTGCTCGACTGCCTTGGCCTGGTTATGGCGCAGTCGAGCAAGCTCGACTCTACGGCCGCGTAACCGGCGATCAGTCGCCCAGATCGGCCAGCACCTTGCGCGCGGGCGCGAAGAAGGTCACGCCGGTGACGGCGGTGGAGAAGTCCAGGATGCGGTCGTGCAGCGGTGCGGGATTGCCGATGAACATGCGTTCCAGCATCGTCTCGATCACCCACAGGCGGCGCGTGTAGCCGATGAAGTAGGTGCCGTACTCGCTACGGCCCGGCGTGGCGAACGGCATGTTGTCGCGCAGGATCTCGTGCTCGCCGTCGGCGTCCTCGATCGTGCACAGCGTCTTGTGCGACTTCTGCGCATCGGCGGGCGCGTCGTCCAGCTCGATGTTGTCGTGCTTGGTGCGGCCGATGATCGCCTCCTGGGCTTCGGTCTTCTGCGCGCGCCAGGCATCGAGGTTGTGCAGGTACTTCTGCACCACCACGTAACTGCCACCGGCGTGGTCCGGATCTTCGTCGCCGACGATGGTTGCCTCAGGCAACGACAGCCCTTCCGGGTTGGCGGTGCCGTCGACGAAGTCGAGCAGGTCACGGCCATCGAAATAGCGGAAACCGGCCACGTCATCAACGGTTTCCACCGCATCGCCGAAGGCCATCAGCAGGTTGCGCTCGAACGCCACGATCAGGTCCATCGTGCGCGCGCGGATGTGGTACAGCAGGTCGCCCGGCGTGGAGACCGCAGTGTGGGTCGCCCCCTTGATCTCGCGGAACGGCTTCAGTTCGCGCGGCGGCGTGCTGCCCACCAGCGGCTGCCACACGCGATGGCCGATGGCCACGTTGCAGGTGAAGGTGCGCTCGATCTCGCGGATGGCGGTGTTCTTGATCAAGTCGTCGGTACTGGCCAGCACCTCGCGTGCCTTCGCGATCGAGGCCGCGTCATCCTTCACCTTCAACACCAGGAACGCGGCCGAGTGCGTCAGCGGCGCGGTGATCTGCTGCGGCTCGTTGTCGAGCGTGTGGTTGAGGGCGGTGATCGGTGCGGGCTGGGAGTTCACGACGGTTCCTGCTGGCTTGAGGCGGGCGCATCGCGCGCGGCGATGTGCGGGCGATCATAGCGGAACCCCCCTGCCAGCGACGGAGCGGTTCTCAGTTCGCCACTACGCAGAAGGGGCAGCGGGCGCGAAGGCGTCGCGCGGCTGTCCGCGGGTGATCTCGAATGGGTCCCGCCCTTGCCACGCGATACGCAGGAAGGGTCCGGCCAACAGGCCGCGCTCGCGAAACCAGGCGAAGACCTCGGCAGGGCACCATTCGCGGCCGTCCGAAACGGCAATGCCGCACTCACGCAGTGCGGTTCTCCCTGGCTCCGCGCCAGTGTGCCGCCACCCACAGGGCACGAACACTGGCACACTGCAGGTACCGGCGGCATGGCATTGCCCATGAAGCGGCCTTCATGGAGGAAGACACGTTGGCATCCATCCTCACGCCCCAGCTGGCACCGGCATTGCTTGTGCTGCTGCTGGCTGCAACCGGCAGCACCCATGCGGCCGGGGCCGGTTCGTTCTACGAGGCACTGCAGCGCTATCAGGACGACGACGCCAAAGGCTGTGCCGATGCCCTCGGCGCGATGTACCACAACGGTGAGCGCTTCCCGGACGGTGGCGAGCTGTTGCTGGTCGAATGCACCGCCGCCACCGGTGACCACGCCGCGGCGATGGCCTACGTCATCGCGCTGCTGGGCCAGGACCGCCTTCCCCTCGAGGATCTGCTGCACAAGGATCGCCCAGGCCTGAATGCCCTGCGTGCCGGACCGGAGTGGCCACGGATGCTGGCCCGCGCGGAAGCGATGCAGAAACAACGTGCGGGACTGATGGACGAACTCTTGCGCAGGGAACTGCTCGACCGTGAAGCCCGCGACCAGGCCGCGCAGCATGCAGCCATCGCGGACGGCGGCGGCGAGGCCTTCAAGGGCACCGCACCCGTAGCCAAGGCCAATGCGGAGTGGCTGAAGACCGTGATCGCCGAGAAGGGATGGCCGACCCGTTCAAGGGTCGGCCGTGATGGCGCCAAGGCGGCCTGGCTGCTGGTGCAGCACGCCGACCAGGACCCTGATTTCCAGGCCCAGGTGCTGCCGTTGATCGAACACGCCGCCCAGGCAGGCGAGGCTGACCGTGCCGACGTGGCCCTGCTCACCGACCGCGTGCTGGTGGCGCAGGGCAAGCCGCAGCGCTACGGCAGCCAGTTCGTGCAGGGCGACGACGGCGCGATGCAGTTGCGCCCTACCGAAGACATGCCCGGCCTGGACGCGCGGCGCAGCGCCATGGGCCTGCCGTCACTGGCCGAGTACAAGGCGATCCTCGCCGAAAGCTACGGCAAGCCGGTGAACTGATCCTACGGCCCTGCCGCAGGCCGCTGGATCAACCGCTCGAATACCGTACCCAGCAACTCGGCCAGCTCGTCCTCGTCGGCATCGGCAAGGGCCGGCAGCGCGATCATCTGCCGCATTACCTGGAAGCCGGAAATCATCGCCAGGATGAGCGCGGCGCGCTCGGCCCGCTGCGTGCCCTGCAGCGAGGCGGCCACGGTCTCCAGGTGATGCGCGGCGATCTTGTCGCGGCCGATTTCCGCTGCCAGTGGGCTCGATGCGGAATGGAAGGTGATCAGGAATCCGTCCATGGGCGTGGCATCGGCGCGGGTCATCTTCACCAGTGCGCGCGCCAGTGCCTTGCCCGGTTCCGGCTGGTCCATGATGCCGCCGGCAATCAGGCTGCCCTGGGTCATGGTGTCTTCCACCACCTCCGCGAACAGCTGCTCCTTCGAGCCGAAGTAGCGGTTGACCATCATCGCCGTCACCCCGGCCCCGGCCGCGATGTCACGCACTCCAGCACCGTCATAGCCGGACAGGGCGAAGGCCCGGCGTGCGGACGCCAGGATCGCCTCGCGGGTCGCTTCGGCATCACGTTGGCGGGGCTTGCGGGTGGTCGGTGCGGCGGGCGTGTCCATGCGTTAAGTATACAGCTGTAGACAATGACCGGCAACGCATGTATACAGCTGTAGACATAGCCACCCATGCCGCTGGATCCGCGTCGGGATGGCCCGCCAATCCCCCCACGTATCTGGAGAGTTCCCATGAAAACGACCGTCCTGGTGACCGGTGGCACCGGCTTCATCGCCCAGCACTGCATCCTGGCCCTGCTCGCGGCCGGCTACGACGTCCGCACCACGGTGCGCTCACTGTCGCGCGAAGCGGAGGTGCGCCAACAGCTGAAGGTCGGTGGCGCCGAGCCGGGCAATCGCCTCAGCGTGGTGGTGGCCGACCTCGGTCGCGACGAGGGCTGGGCCGAAGCCGTTGCCGGCTGCAGCCACGTGATGCATGGAGCATCGCCTACACCCACCGGCGAACAGACCAGCGAAGAACAGTGGGTGCGCCCGGCCGTGGATGGCAACCTGCGCGTCCTGCGCGCGGCGCGCGACGCCGGCGTGCAACGGGTGGTGCTGACCTCGGCCTTCGGCGCGATCTGTGCCGGCCACGGCGACATCGGCCGCCCGTTCAACGAGACCGACTGGAGCGATCTCTCCGCTGATGTCTGGCTCTACCAGAAGTCGAAGACGCTCTCCGAGCGTGCTGCGTGGGACTTCATCGCGCGCGAGGGCGGTGGCCTGGAGCTCTCGGTGGTGAACCCGACCGCCGTGCTCGGCCCGGTGCTGGGCAGCGACTATTCGCACTCCATCCGCCTGGTGCGCAATCTGCTCCAGGGCCAGAAGGGATCGCCGAAGATCAATTGCGGATTCGTGGACGTGCGGGACGTGGCAGACCTGCACCTGCGTGCGATGACCCATCCGGCGGCCAGCGGCGAGCGCTTCATCGCCATCGCCGGGGACAGCCTCTGGCTGGGCGAGGTGGCAAAGATCCTGAAGCAGCGCATGGGCGCCTCTGCGGGCAAGGTCAGTACCCGTGTCATTCCCAACTGGGTGATGCGCCTGGGCGCACTGAAGGACCCGGCGCTGCGTGGCTCGATCCCACTGCTGGGCCGCACCATGAACGCAACCAGCGAGAAGGCGCAGCGCATGCTGGGGTGGTCACCGCGTTCGCGCGAGGACGCCATCGTGGCGACCGCCGAAAGCCTGATCAGGCTCGGGCTGGTGCAGACCCCCGATCACTGAGGCCCGCGATGCAGGTGAACGGGATGCCCATAAAAGTGAAGCCCGGCGCGAGGCCGGGCTTCGGTTGACGTGTGGGAGAGAGAGAGAGTCACACGCCAGCACAACACGCACTAACGACAGGCGTTTGTTACCAGGTGAAGCGCGGGCCCACGAACCACTCGCGGTCGCCGGCCTTGGCCAGCTTCACTTCGCCACTCAGGCCCCAGTTCTGGTTGAACTTGGCGGTGGCGCCGACGCGGCCGTAGAACTCGCCGTCCGGGTTGTAGCCATGCTTCTTGCTGAAATCTTCGTAGCCGGCCATCACGTAGCCTTCCACGTACGGGTTGAACGCGGTGCGCACGCCCACTTCGGTGGAGTAGCCGTTGAAGTCCAGGCCGCGCTTTTCGTCGTACTTCTGGTACGCAACGCGCGCCACCAGGTCGGTGTTCGGTGCGATGCCGTAGTTGTAGCCGACACCCAGACGCCACTGGTCGACGTCGTTCTTGAACTTGTCGGTCTCCTGCGCGCTGTAGTCGCCGAAGATGTGGAAGTTCGGGTGCACCGCAACGGAACCCTTCACCTTCCAGCCATCGGCGTCGCCGCCCTTGGCATCGGTGTTCACATAGCCGCCTTCAACGTAGTTGTACGACAGGCCGTCGGTTGCCGATGCAGCGAACGGCAGAGCAGCCAGAAGACCCAGGGCAAGCAGCGAATTCTTGTTCATCGGGACACACCTTTAATTATTTTGGTTTCGTCGACCGCCTCCCGAGAGGGGGAGAGAGAGGAGGCGATCGACAGGTGTGAATTATCCGTTAGGGGATCTAATCGACCCTGAATATTGAACTGACTGGTATATAAATATGGTTGCCGTTCAGGGAACTCGCCATGCGCCATTGTAGCCACGTGCCCATAGTTGGGCACTTGAACGCCAACTATGGGAACACATCGGCGTCCCAACTATGGTGACGAAGCAGGTAAATCTGTTACCAAGCGCCAAGTAAAAGTGTTACGTGTTCGAACACGGCGCCGTCGGAACGTGAGCCTTTGCTCATCATCCTACGATCCTATTCCGGCCTGGCATGCCGAGTGCTTCAATCCAAGATGCAGCCATGCTGCCCGCGCTTGGACGGGCTCAGGCTAAGGATTCTTTCGAAAGAACTTCAAATGCAGCCATCGCGCCCGCACTTGCACTCCGAAGCGTCAGGTACCATGGCATAGACGCTAAGGACTCCCTCAATGAACGACACTGATCGAGAGATCATGCTGGTTGCCATGGTAATCGTCGGATTTGCGGTCTCATTCGTCTGTTGGGCTGCCTGGCTAGCTCGCAGAACGCGACTTGCGCGGAGTCAGCGGACTGGCCTCCGGCGCAAATGAAGCCGGCCCTTTCTTTCGTGTGCCCTGGAAGTTGGCACCCGTGTCAGCTATTAGGAGCGCGGCACAGCGCTATTGTTTTGGGCGTCTGCGAGCCGCAGGCGGACGAACTTCTTTGGATCGCTTGAGCGCCACTTCCAGCTGAGCTGGCAAATCTCGAAGCCCTGAAAGTTGCCCCTCAAGCGCGTCACATTTGCCGCGCAGGATATCGGCAGACTGACTGGCCGTGGCGGCCGCTGATTGGGCGGCCTGGATGTCCTGACGCAGCTGCTTCTCAAGGGCCCTGTGTTGTTCGGATGCCTTGCTTTGCTGCACCTGGAGTTCCTTCACCTCCTGGCGGGCTCGATCCACATCGCTGAGCGCTCGATTCTCGACAGATCTGACGTACTCGGTCCAGTCCTCCCGCTCAGATTTCGCCGTCTCTCGGGCCTCGTGAAGCCGGACGTCGAGTTGCTGTCTCGCTGTCTCGGTTCGGTCGGCTCTTCGACGCTCGAGGTCGCGCTGCTCTGCAAGTTCAGAGATCTGTAGCTGAAGCTGGTCGACCAAGTGCTGCAGCTCTGAAGCTTGGGTCGTTGCAATTCTTTCCCCGGTGATTGCGACGTCACGCTCTGCACGCATTTGCGCCAGCTCTTCAGCCGCAAGTCGGGAACTGGCCTCCAGCGCATCACGCTCGGCAGCCAGGGCCCGCTCGGACGATGCAAGCTCTCGACGGGCGGCCTCCTGGGCATGCTTCAGCGCCAACTCCCACCATTGCCCGGCGAGTTCTACCAACACCGCTGGCGCATCTTCCAAGTCCGGACGCACTGGCTGCAGGCGCGTGCCAAGTCGGTTCCACCATGTTTCCAGCCAGCGGGTCACCGTGTTCGGCGAGCCTGTGCCCAGGTGAGCCCGGATCCGCTCTACGGTTGGGCGTTCGCCCTTGGCGACCAACTCGTCGGCGGCGGTATGGACGTCAGTTTCGGTGATGCCGCGGGCCATGCGAAGTCTCCTGTACTGGCACCCTACTCTGCTGATAACGTACTCACGATAAGTGATGATTATCGCTAGTAAGGCCCCTATTTCATAGCATACATTACATAGTATGAAGCGAAGTAACGCATTACCCACCACCTCCGCGACTGTCACCAGCTTGGTACTGCCCGAGCAATTGGCCCAGCAGGCCGCGGACGCGGTGCGGGAGCTGCTGGCCGAAGCCGCGGCCGCCAACACCACTCGCAGCTATGCCACCGCCCTGCGCTACTGGGCCGGCTGGCACCAAGGCCGTTACGGGGTCGAACTGGCATTGCCAGTCAGTGAGGCCGTGGTAATCCAGTTCCTGGTCGACCACATTCAGCGCAAGAGCAAGGCCACTCTAGTCAGCGAACTGCCACTGAGGCTGGATCAAGCCTTGGTGGCCGCTGGTCTCAAGGCCAAGGTCGGGCCGCTCAAGCTCTCGACTGTGGTCCAACGCGTGGCCGTTCTGTCCACAGCACACAAGCTCAAGCGCCTAGCCAACCCCTGTGAGCTGCCCAGTATCAGAACACTGCTCAGTCGGGCCCGGCGGGCTGCGGTCAAACGCGGCGAACGCCCCGCAAAGAAGACCGCCATCACCCGCGACGAACTGGAAGCCATGCTGGCCACCTGTGGCGACAGCCTCGAAGGCCTGCGTGACCGTGCCCTGCTCTGCTTTGGGTTCGCCAGCGGCGGACGCCGGCGCAGCGAGATCGCAGCGGCCGACATGCGCGACCTGCGCAAGGTTGGAGATGACGGCTACATCTATCGTCTGGAGTACTCGAAGACCCAGCAGGCTGGGGTGAAAGCAGATTCGACACCAGACAAGCCAATCTTGGGACGCAGTGCTGAAGCGCTGTTAGCGTGGCTCGAGGCCGCGGGGATTCGTGAGGGAGCGATCTTTCGGCGGATCTGGAAGGAGCGGGTCGGCCCTGCCCTGCTCCCGGGCTCGGTGGCCGCGATCGTGAAGCGCCGTGCCCGGTTGGCTGGGTTGGAGGGGGATTTTGGGGCGCACAGTCTCAGGTCGGGATTTGTCACCGAAGCTGGCAAGCAAGGCGTGCCTTTGCCGGCGGTGGTGGCCATGACAGAACATCGTTCTGTTGCGAGCGTGATTGGCTACTTCCAGGCCGGAGCTGCGGAAGATAACCCTGCCGCTCGCTTGCTGAAGTGATCTGATCTCGTCTGCAAACGGCCAGGCCCGAGATCAGCATTTGCATGGCCCGTCATCATCGAATGCTATAAAACGACCGAAAACTAACTTACAGGCTCAAGGCGCTAACTCGGGGCAAGGCAGCCTGCAGGGCGGCACTTCGAACTCTCAGGCGCAAAGGTCGCCGATCTCGCGTTCGACGAGCCGGAAACGCTCCTTGACCTCTTCACCCGCATAAAAAGCGAGCATGTCTTCCTTGGTGAGGGTCCCCTCGGCGAGGAACTTGATGAGGTAGCGCTGATTGAATTCGGCAAGAAGGATACCTTTCTCGATCTGCGCGAGGATCTGCTTCATATTGTCGATGTTGGCGGTGACGAGGTGCTTCACCAACGCCATGTCTCGCGCATCCTTAATCAGCCGGTTCACGATGATTTTGAGGACGTCGGTGTCGAGCTCGAGCGTCTTCGCATTGAGTGCGATGTCGCGCGCCAGCATGTAAGCGATGGCGAGATTGCGATAATCGCCCTTCTGGGAATCAATAATTGCGATCAGGCCGATACCGGGGAGGAACTTCAGGTCCTGGACGGCGGCGAGGATGCTGTTGTCGATGAGCGACGCGTCGAACACGATGATTCCGGCCTGGCCGTCGCGATTGGCCTGCGCTTCAAGCAGTTGGCTCCAGGCGGTATCCGCCTTTTTGGTGAATACGTCCTTGGTCTGGATGTCCCCCAGGCGGATGCTCTTGTCGAACTTGCACTCGATCGCGATCCGCTTGCCACTGTCGCCGGCTAGATGGCACACAATATCGCCTGTCTTGTTGCGGCGGATCGTACCGGCGCGATCGCCGGTCAGTTCGATCCTGTCGGGGATCTTCTGGCGATCGAAAAACTCCGACAGGAAGTCGGCGATATCGGCCTCAGCGAGCACGCCCTTCACCGCCGACCGATAGAAAAGTTCCTTCTTCATGTCGAAGATGAGCTTCAGGCTTTCGAGCTCGGTGCCGAGCTCGTTCGCGGTTCGCGAGAGGAAGCTCGAAAGCCGGTCCTCCATGAGCGCCAGAACGCCGATATAGAGGGCCTTGTGGAGCTGCTCATCGCGATCCGCGGCGGCGAGCTTGTTGAAGAATTCGAACAAGATTTTGTTGTCGACCTCGAATGCACCGAACTGAACGCGAATATTTTTCTGATCGAGGCTGACAAGTGGCATCTTAGACCCGGCTGTAACGATAATGACCCTTGATGGACGCCGCGAGGAACTCCCCCTTCGATACGGCCTGATCGAAGGCCTGAGCGATCTGCGGCGGAATCTCGTAATAATGATAGCGGCTGCCGTTGAGAAACTCGACCTCGAGCAGTAGCTGATCCTCTTCATAGCGGATTGCGGCGATGTTCGACGAAGTAAAGGGAGCGAATTCGTGCCAAGCCATGTGTGTCATTCCTTCTTGGGTGGAGTGTGGACCGGGTTCTGCTGGAGCCAAGTCTCGACAAAATAGCGATAGTCTGCGGGGACATGGGCCTTCAGATTCCAACCGCCCGGCGTCATCGATTCTTCGGGCGCGACCTCGTCGCAGATCAGTGGATCTTGGCTGTCGGGACGACGATCGCGGGGCGGTGCCTGGATCATGGTGCGCATCGGCAATCGAACCGCTTCACCTAAGATGATCGCCTCACCGGTGCGCAGCACTGGCAACATACTTGTCAGGCCCTCAAGATTGTCCGAGAGCGCGCTGGTCACATGCGAGCGATCGGTGGAATTGCTCAACCGCATCGCGAAGAAGGTCCCGCACTGCGACAGGATCGTCGGGTTGATCTCAGCCGGGCGTTGGCTGACGATCATCGCGCCAATCCCATATTTGCGACCTTCCTTGACGATACGCTGCGTCGCGATCGAGGCCGCGCTGCTCCCGTCGTCGCCAAGATAGCTGTGTGCTTCCTCCATCACGACCAGAAGCGGACGCTCGCGCCCACCTTCCGACAGGTTCCGGGCCCAAAAGAGGCCGTCGTAGAGAACGCGCAGGATATTGCCGATGATGTCGTTCGTCACGGTCGAGGGGATGCCCGACAGGTCGAGGATGGTGATTGGCTTGTCGCTGCCGAGCCATTGGCCGACCAGGTCGGCAAGGGTCTTGGTCGTCTTGCCGTCAAGGTCGGGATGCCAGTCACCCGCCTTCAGCAAGAAATCGTAACGGGCGACGCGGAGCCGAGCACCCAACGCCTCGAGCGGTCCCCGGATGTTGAGGACGTCCGGAAGCCAATTGATCTTCTCCGGGTCGTTCGCCACACTTTTGACCTTACGAAAACGTGGCGGAATGCCGGCCTGGGCATCGCCCACGATTTTCGCGTTGGAGGCGTCAAGCTCATAGGCCCAGTTGGATTGATCCGCTGGGCTCGCGCCACCAGCACTGAGATAGGTGCCGAATTCCCTGCAATAGAGTCCGTACCAAAGCTTGTTGAGCGAGAAGGGAACCGGGCTGTCGGCGGTGATGCTAGCAGGGTCCACGCCGGCGATGGGCTGGACTGCGAGGCTCGCGATCTTTGCCGCGAGGATCTCCTCAAGGATGATGTTGCGGGCCTTGCCATCGGGCGGGAGACTCCCAAACGTCACCCGCAACAACTCGTCGAAACTCAGCGCCCAGAAGGGAATGCACAGCCGGTGTTCGTTGGCGTAGCGGGCGTCGGGGCTGATCTTGAAAATGTTCGCGCGATCGCCGAGCGCCTTGCCATATTCGCCGTGGAGATCGAGCACGACGATCCGCGCCGACGGAAAGCGGCTTTCGTCTGACAAGACATTCAAGAGCCCCGCGACCGTCGTCGACTTGCCCGAACCGGTTGTCCCGACCACGGCGCTGTGACGGGTCACCAACTTGTTGACGTCGACCAGCGCGTCAATCGACTCGCTGCCCGCGACATGACCGACGCGGACGAGGTGGTTCTGCTTGTCCGACCGGCCATAGATCGCCTGAAGATCGGCTTCGGAGACGAGATGGACCTCGTCCTCGAAGGTTGGATATTGCGAGATACCGCGCTGAAACCGGCCCGTCCGATAGCCCTCGCCGATCAGTTGGATCGTCATCCAGCGTAGGCCATTGGGCATCGAGAGAGCCGCCTTCTCGGGGACCGCACTTGCTCCCACCTGCGAGACGATGCCGTATAGATCGACATAACCGACCGGGATTTTGACGAAACTACCGATCTGGCCGATCTTGTGTCCTTGGCCCTGGACGAAGCTCAGGCCCGAGAAGCGGTCCGACGTCAAAGTGACGCTGACCGACGTGCCGCTGACGTCCTGGACCGTGCCGATGACGGTCGCCCGGTCGGCAATGTCAGGCCGGATCATTGCTCACCCCATCACCCGAAAGGCCACGCAACAGCATGCCGAGCGCGGCGAAGTCTCCGAGCCGCAGGGTAACCTTGTCTCCATCCTTAACGAGGATGCTGGACGGCAGCGCGAGATCATCGGTCCCTTCGCCCGACCACTCACCAAGCGTACGGCCGACGATCGCCTTGTCGAACCCTAGAAGGCTCAGATTGGGCGTCGCCAGCGCGCACTGGCGTGCAAGCTTGTAATTCTCCCACTCAAGCTCACCAAACACGCAAGCGAAGACATGTGCGGTCGGATTGGCCTCGAGGCTACGGCAGATGACGTCGTTGATATGCTCGTCTGCGAACGAATAGCCGCAGATGAACAGCAGCGATGACGGCGCGAGCAAGAAGGCCTTCAGGCGATCGAGCATCGCGAGATACGGCATCTTGCGGCTCTGGTCATACTTGAGGTGCGATGGGTAGATCAGATAACTCTGTTTGTCGGTCTTCTCGTCGCTGCGCACGACATCGGTCTTGCCTTCAAGACGCCAGTTGAGCGAGCCGTGGATCTTCCAGAGTCGGGTCCAGCGCGGCGGTAGCAAGCCCTCATCCTCGACCGCGCCAAGGTCGAAGAAGGCTTTTCGCGCGCCAATGAAGCCATCGAAATAGGGTGCCGAGCTCTCCTCGAGGGCCTGCTCCATCAATAGGTCGTAGTTGGTCGTGAAGAGATGGACCGGCCGTTCGCGACGGATCGAACGACTCCAGATCGCAAGGTTATGATAGGGGCTATCCTTGGCCGGAAGCTCGCGCCGAACCTCTTTGGAGATCACGTCGCAGACATTCGTGTCGAGAGCGATGAGCTCGGCGGCGGTCAGCCCACGCACATCGCCGGCGCCGGCGACACTCGCAAACACGCGGATGCGGCTGAGCAGGAGCTCAATATTACTACCATCGCCGCCGTCATCGGTCACGATCTTGACGATCTTGTCCCAGGTCGACGGGTTGGCGACGTCCTTGCTGGACAGTTGCTCCGCGATCACCTTCGTCAACCCCGCCACGTCCCAGATCAGAGGGTCGGTTACGGTCTTTCCGCCCTCCTCCCGTTCATTGACGCGGATCGACAGCGGACACCCCGCGCCAAGGAAGAAGCCTATCGGTTTGCGGTTCTGCGACAGGGCTTGTTGAATGAAGCTGATCTGACGAGCCGGATCATGTTTATGCATCTCGCCCCCTAGTATGCATTATGAAACATCACCTTTTGTCGAGCAATATAAGACAAAACTAGTTGCATTGACACCTGACCTGACCCAACCTGATCAGGTCTTTACCGATCACGTATTAGCGAACGAGGTATTCCGTCAGCGCGTGTGGTCTGACGATCAATGCTGAGGTGCACGCATCGGGCCGGTGAGCGGTCGGGCCAGAAGAGCTACCCCGAAGGCGCCCGTCAAGGCAGCGTCCTGCCCGCGCTAGTGACCATGACCGACCATCGGGCCGTGGTCATCGTGGTGGGCTACTTCCAAGCCGGCGCTGTCACCACCAACACGGCCACACACCTGTTTGATGGCCGCGCTCCGGGCCTCGGTCCTCGATGACACTACGGCAGGGGCGCGCCATTCTCATTGGACGATCAGTTGCTCCACCGCGCGGCGGCTGCTTTCCAGGCTTGGAGATTCCTGCAAGTACAGGACCGCATTCTGTTCCCGCGCCACCTGCCGCAACAATTTGTCCATTTCCATCGATAGTCGCCTCAGTGCGGTGACTTTCTCGGGCGTGTCCAGAATGCGCCGCGAGCCATCGGGCGTCATCAGCGCTTGAGCTTCTGCGGGATGGTGATAGCACCAATCCAAGTGCCGTTGCGTCTCCGCCAGGATGCCCAGCTCCCATTGCGCACCGGCGCGCAGCGCGGTCAGGTCCGCGTGATAGAGCAAGCCGGCGATCTCAAAGCTGGATAAACCGATCACCGTGCCCTCCTCTTCTGAATCGGCTTTGACGTTCTTGCACAGCCGGATAGCTTTGCGAAGGCTGCCGAACGCAACAACGTCTCGGTCTGACACCCGCTTGATATGGAGAAATGGCAGATTATCGATCGTGACGTTGTCGAACTTGTGGTAGATCGAGACGCCGCGATCATGTTCCAGGCCACTTAGCTGGTACTGCACCGTATCCCACCAGACCGCCGGGACGACATCTACAGGACGAGCCAGCGAGCCGCCGCTGAGCTTGATGGCCTTGGCGTTGGTCGTGTCCACGTCGACCGCCGGGAAGGCGGCGCGCAAGGCTGGCTCACTCATGCGACGTAGATCGCACAGCAACACTAACGTGTCGCGCAGCGGAGGGGAGTAATCGCCGCGCTGGGCCCGCACACCGGCCGGTGCGTAATACAACGAGCCTAGCCCGATCGTCAGCAGATCCACATCGCTGACGCCCCGAATGTGAACATTCAACGGCACAGAACCCTGCAAGCGGTAGGTGGTATTGAGCCCTTCGGCCGCTAACCGCTGCCGCAGTTGGTTTTCGACACGGTTGGCGGTCTCGACGCTGATACGCGTGTAGTCGGGGTCGACCTCCTGCATGGCACCCAAGGCGTAGCGGGTGAAGGGTTTGCCCCCGGCCCGTCGCTCATAGGCCTCCCCCAACACCTGCTTGCGCAGGATCTCAATCTGCTGATCCGTGGCCACGGCGGCGGCGCGGTCAGCGCCCGATCTCCTGGCGCGTAGCTTCTGGAGCCGTTGATCGATCGTGGTCATGGCTGGCGCCTCCAGCGCATTCGACCGTAGGTCGCACGTCCCCGTCCATTGAAGTAGTCGCCTTCGGCCTGCTGCTGGTCCGCGCTCACAGTCATGTCGCAGAAGCCCACGTGGTTAGCAAGCTCAGGCTGATCGATGCGTGCATCATTGCGATAGTTGTAAAACAGCCGGTAGCCACCAGCCTCATCGTGCATCAGTGCTGCGACCACACTGTCGGACCCGGATTGCTCGGTGGTCAAGCGGATGCGTAATCGATCCCAGCTCTGGGCGATGGACACGGTACCGGTCCAGTCTCGGGCCGACGCATTGTCTGCCCCGCCATACGAAGTACCCTCGCACCGCCACTGCCCCTGCAGATCGGGGACTTTTAGCAAGCCTGCTAGCCAAGGTATGCGCCAGAGATGCCGGTCGAATAGCCAATAGAGGATCAGGTACACGGTACCCGCTCCGATGAGTGCCATCACCGAGGGCGTCAGATGCGCAGGTAGGCCGTACCTTCCAGCTAGATCGATCACCCGCAGGACTAAGTAAACAATGCCCGCTGAAATGGCCGCCGCCGCTGTCCCCAAGTAGCGGCCAATCTTCGCTCGGCTGATCCCGTCCAGCAGGACGTACTCATGACTCCTCATGCCCTCTACCCCGCTCCTTGAACCCTCAAAACACCGCGCCACATTGGGCGCGCCCCTAACGTGATTGAGCAACTGTAGCCGGGGCCAGTCGCACGGACTGAGACAGGTGCCAGGGCTGTGGGGCCGGCGTTGAACGGGTCTGGGCGAACCTGCGGACACAATTACGCTCTGGGTCGGGCGCTGCCATGCCCTACCCCCGATAAATCTTCCTAATCCACCGCCCCTCCGGCCGCCGCTACCGCCAGTAGCGGGTGTTCAACTCCGGATTGCGCCGACTTGCACAACGAGTCCGGCTTGACCAATCGCTAGACCTACATGCCATTGACGCCATTTCTCCAACTCACCTCAGCATAGTTCCAGTAACGGTACATCTCACTTTTCATTCGCTCGATTTTTTTTGAAGAGAATTCGCTGATGCGCCAAGGGTAATGGCGACGAATTTCCTCTATTCTTGAAACAATGGATTCAAAGGTGTTGTTAACTTTGTGTATTTCATCCAATTCATCGCCAGAAATTGCGAACACATCCGAAGCAACTTGTCTTTTGTAGATGGCCTCTGCCTCAGTGATCAAATCTAAAATATCTTTGAAGTGATCTGGTGATGCTAAAGAGGAAATCTTGCTCGTTGCTTCAGGTTTCAATTCATCCTCAGATAAATTGAATGTGATTTTTCTAGATGCCCCACCTGTCGCGTAGGCTTCTGTCGCGCTGATCGGCTTCCAGTACACTTTCTCGTTCTTAAGGTCGACGCAGACGATTATGGTTGGGACTGAGAATCGCTGCCAGTAGTCGATATCTGAATCATCAACGTAGACATCGTGACGCTGTGATCCTGACAACTCTTGAAAGGACTTTATTTGAAGTTTGACCACGTTTCCTGTCGCGGAGAATTGCTGGTCACAAATCTCCAATTCTGCGTCGATGCCTAAATCGACGCTTTGAAGTCGACAAGGCCACTTTAGGGTTTGTGTAAACTTGTACGCCGCGAAATGCTCGCCAGCGTCGCCACTGATTGACCTCTTTGGGTACTGCTTTGCCATGTGAGTAGACCTGACTACCTGATAGCCGGATGCTTGGGTCCGGTTATTCGATTCATCCATAGCTCACCGCATGGTGGGCCATCCCCTTAATACAGCTAGATCTTAGGGCTATCGGCCACGGCGTACAAGCCAGCGAACCAGCCAGGACAGAGATCTGCCATTACTGCAAGCTCTCCGCTCCGGTAGAGGTTCAGATGCGCGCGACGGGACGGCACGTGCCCTCCCCTGCCCCCGATAAACATCCCTAACCGCCAGCTCGATCCGACGCAAGCTTTCGGACAAAAGGGCCTCTCTCAATCCAGCCAAGTTCCCATCGAAATAGATCAATTTTCCCGCATGTGCTTGAGCTCGCGAAGTAATCTGTCTGGAATCGCCAGCTCGGGCAGATCTGCAGGCGCTCCTACAAAGCACGATAGTGTCACTACTGAGAGTACCAAGACCGTCTCGCTTCGAGTCGCCAAGTCATACACCATCAATGCTTTGTCAGAGCCATAACAATGCATGTCAGTGTCCCACCACACCCAGAGAATGCTTTTCGACGGTGGCGAAGTACCAGGAACCTAGCGTGATCTCACCATCGGCGCAATGAACTCCACCGCCTCGACCGCGAACCGACCCGCAAGCGCCTTGGCGTGGCCGTCCGGCGTGTAGCTTTTTCGAATGTCCCTCATGTCGGCTTCGTCGGCGAGCAGTAGCAGTCCTACCTGCCTGCCGGTGCTTACGTCGATCGCCTCGATCTCAAGGGAAAGCCGCCCCTTGCTCACCGGCCCTATCAGAACCGATGTGGCAATGTTCAGGCCAGCAGAGGCCTCCTTCACAGAGGTGATCCTTGCAATCAGCAACAGACCCGCTCCCGAATCTTGCGCCCCGCTCCGGCCCAGGCGCCTGTCGATCTGACGCTGCAGCTGACTGCTTACGGCAGCCTTGAGGCGCTCGCCGACACCCGGGCTCAGCGTTTCAGCGACCTCTGGCATCAGCAGGACTGGTGCTAGAGTCACCGTCTGAAAGTGCCCATGCGAGCTGCCCACTGGCACGATCTCCATCCGGCGCTCCCCGTGGATGGTAAGACCTGCATACGTCTTGGCCTGGTTTGACCTGACCACATGCACCGCGTTACACGCGGTCAGCAACATCATTAGGATGCCTGCGACGATCCTTGGGACCCACTGCCGCCAGCGGTCCACTGCGTCGGGCTTAGCCAGCGGCGCTTTTCCCAGAATGGCAGATCGATGGATACCTGACGCAGGATCTAGGCATCGGGGATTCGCAGGGTGCATTGCTTTCGGAGCTTGTGTGGAGAAGAGTTAATCGAGTTCGAGCTGGCTGTCTGCGAAGCGCGCCTCGGCCATTCCAGGATGTCGGACATGGCGAACGCCAGGTACTGGCAAGACTGCTGCAATCATCAATGCAGTACGTGCCTCGGATCGAACAGCACGCATGACGCTGCCATGATGATCACGACAAGCTTCGCGAAGTCTGTGGGAATCGCGCTTCTGAGGAATCTGATACGGATGTCGAAACGGACTGAATGCTGTCTACCTGGATTCCCGGAACTCGGTTGGCAGGCAACCTGCCCAGCGCTTGAATGCGCGCCGGAATGCACGGGCGTCGGAATATCCAACCGCTTCCGCAATCTCGGCGATGCTCAACTCAGAGTTCAGCAGGAGATCACGGGCGCGTTCATACCTCGCTTCGTCCCGAATCTCCCGATAGCTGGAATCCTGGCGGCTCAGCCGGCGGCGGAGCGTTCTTTCGCTGACATTGATCAGGCTCGCAAGTTCGCTCTGCTTGGTCGTTGATTCGATATCACATCGAAGATGGCTAGACAGGGATTCAACAATCTCATTGCGGCCCCCTCGCGTTGGAAGAAGTGAATCCAACTGCTCTCGGACAATTCTTGAATTGACCCGATCGAAACCGGGCAAGCGCGCGCTCAGCCAATGTGAGTCTATGATCAGGCGATTGATGCCAGCATCGAAGCGGACAGGGCACTGGAAGAATCGTCGATAGACTTCAGGATCAGAGGGTTTGGGGAGTGAGAAATCAACCCTGAGTGGCGCGAATGATGGCCCAATCACGTATCTGCTGACCGCAACGAATCCGGCGAACGCGTCCTCGACCAGCACCGACTCCAGTTGAATGTCGAATCGTTTGAACCTGACTTCCATTCTCACTTCCCTTCCCACCTCCTCCACCGTGTGGATCAGCATCGAGCCGATGGCCTGCTGATGGGTGAGGCCGTACGTCAGTGCATCGCCGTAGGTCTCGCACGTGAGCATTGCCAATCCGGGTACCCCCCAAGAAATGGGCGTCTGTCTGGCCCCCAGTGCCAGGCCCAGCGCAGGCTCGCCCAGCAAACGCTCAGCCCGCATGAACAACTGGCGCATCTGCCGGTAGGACAGCCTCACGTCCCTCATTGATAGATCGCGATAAGTGAAGCCGAGCCCGCGGCATAGCTCTTCCGGAGAGAACCCCCGGTCCTCGACCAGGCCGAGGATTGCCCTCGCCCCGGTGGGCACTATCTCGGCAATCTGCGATTCGCTTGCGGCGTTTGGATCTTCAGAAGCTTGGAGAGCGACAGCATCCAGCGCGGCATCCTCGCCTGCGACAGGCCAGTCCATGAACGCCGGCAGATTCTTGGGGATAGGGGCCATCACGAATTCGAAAGGTAGTGCGACGCCCACATAGTCGGGCCGCGAGGGGACCTGTTTCAACGTGGCGGACACATTCTGGCCTTTTGGGTCCCCTGCCCGTCCTCCAATGTCCCCTTGAGAGCGCCGACAGTAACAACGTCCTCATGTCGCTGACCAGATTCAGGCGGGGGCGTCTCATGCCACAAGGGATCACCAGGTGCGCCATCTGTCCCAGTTGACCTGTTTGAGCCCCTGCGTGTCCACAACTGTCCTGTTCGGGGTGCAGGTGTCCCCCTAAATTTACGCCGCCTGCAGACCCGACGGCACCGAGCCGGTCTGTGGAACCGACCACCCATACAAGGAACCGAACGTGAAGACCCATATGACTCGGTCGTTGGTGCCTCGTCTCAGCGCACTGGCCATTGCCCTGTCCGTGATGACGGGATGCTCCGACACCCCGGAAAGCGCCGCGCCCGAAGCACGTACCGCGTACGTCGCATCCGTTCGACAGGCCACTGGCGATCAGCGCGCTTACATCGGCACCGTACGTGCCACGCAGCGAGGACAGCTGTCCTTCCCGGTTTCCGGAAAGGTCTCTGCAGTACTCGTTGAACCTGGCGATGTCGTAAAGAAGGGGCAGGTGCTAGCCCGCCTGGATCCTGTCCCCTTTGCAGCGCAGGAGGCGTCCGCTGCCGGCGACGTCGCACGCGCGCAGGCCGCATTGGACGAGGTCCAGCGTCGCGTTGAGCGACTCGATGTTGCGCAGAAGGCTGATGCGCTCAGCCCGGCGGAGATGACCGCCGCGAAGGCCGAACTGGCGGCTGCGAATGCGGCCGTCCGCAATGCCCGCGCGCAGCACGAGCTCGCCGGCTGGTCACAAGGGGAAGCCACGTTGAGGGCAACGTTTGACGGAGTCGTGGCTGCCCGGACCGTTGAAGTTGGACAGTCCGTGGGCCCGGGCGCTGTTGCCATCCAGGTCGATGGTGCAGGCCGCGAGCTGTCTGTCGCGATTCCGGGCACTGCTCCCCTGGCTGTTGGGCAGGTGGTCAATCTGATCAGCGGCTCGGACACCGTGGCGAGCAAGGTGCTCCGTGTCGATGGCCGCGTTGATGCTGGCGGCGTGCGTACCGCATACATCGCAGTGCCCGAGGCGGCGACCGTGGGCTCGACCTGGTCGGTCCGGATTTCTGGAACGGATGCAGGCCCAGCCAGGCTTCAAGTGCCATTTCGTGCTGTTCTGCCGTCTGCCGTTGGCGGTAAGGGGCAGGTGCTTCGGCTGGCAAAGGATGGCAAGACGACCGAACTTGCCGAGGTAAGCCTGGGTCAGTACCACGGCGACTGGATCGAAGTGAGCGGCCAGATTTCTGCAGGTCAGCGCGTCGTCGTTGCTGGGGCCAAGGCCATCCGCCCGGGCACCCAGATCAAGCCTGTCGACATGAAGATGGGATCAGAACAATGAGCCTCTCCTCATTCTCATTGGCGCGTCCCCGCCTGACCCTGCTGGCGATTGTGGCGGTCGTCCTTACCGGCCTCATTCTCGCCTTGGACTTCCCGTCCACTGAAGAGCCCCCCATCACCATTCGCACGGCGACGGTACTCAGCTTCATGCCGGGCGCCGGCGTGGACCGGGTCGAGCAGCTGGTCGCTCGCCCGATCGAGGAGAGCATTCGTGGCATGCCAGAGGTCAAGCGGATCCGGACGACTGTCCGTCCAGGCTTTGCGTTCACCTACGTTGATCTCTATCCCACCGTGGAATCGGAGAAAATTCCCATTGTGTGGCAACGGTTGCGCTCACGCATGGGGGACATCCAGAGCCAGCTTCCCGAGGGAACAATTGGTCCCGTTGTGGACGACGAATTCGGTCGGGTTGCGGTGATGACCATGGGCCTGACCGGCGACGGCTATAACGCAGGCGAGCTTCGGGCAGAAGCCCGCCGCCTGCGCGATGAGCTGTTCCGGCTGCCCGGGGTGGAGCGTGTCTCGCTGCACGGCGTGAGGGACGAGCAGGTCCAGATCATCCTGGACGTGCCTTCCCTGGCTGCGCGTGGGCTCAACCCCAATGTGATTGCCGATGCGGTTTCCAAGCGCAATGTCATTGCGCCGGCGGGTTACGTCGAGATCGGTGGTTCGGAGATTGCGCTCAACGTGAGCGGTGACGCCGACAACCCCTCCCAGCTGAAGAGTACGCCGATTCCGCTGCCGAAGGGTGGCTCGGTGCCTCTGGGCGCCCTTGCGCGAGTGGAACGGGTGACCCAGGACCCGCCGATGACGGGTGCATTCGTCAATGGCACGCCGGCCGTGGTGATAGCGGTCTCCATGGCACCAGGACTCAACGTAGTGAGCTTCGCCGATCTGCTGCGAGGCGACGTTGAACGGCTTTCGGAAACGCTGCCGGCCGGCATGCAGCTTGTCCAGATCACGGATCAGGCCGAGGTTGTTTCCACCCAGCTGCTGCGTGTTGCCAAGGTTTTCCTGGAGACCCTCGTCATCGTCATGGCGGTCGTCGTGCTATTCCTTGGAATGAGGACCGGCCTGATCGTCAGCGCCATCGTGCCGACCACGGTACTGGGAACGATGGCGATCATGAAGATCCTGAACATCGATCTGCACATGATCTCGGTGGGTGCCATCATCATCGCCCTGGGACTGTTCGTCGATAACGCGATTGTCGTTGCTGAGGACATGGAGCGGCGGCTCTCGTTGGGTGAGTCGCCGGACCAGGCTGCCGCTCACGCCGGCAGCACGATGTTCGTGCCGCTTCTGGTTTCTTCGCTGGCGATCATCTTGGCGTTCATGCCGCTTGCCATCTCCAGCACGGAAACAGGCGAGTACCTGCGCAGTCTGGGCATCGTGATGGCTATCGCGCTGCTGTTGTCGCTGGTCATCGGTGTTACCCTGATTCCGCTGCTGTGCAAGTACTTTGCCCATCACCATGCCGAACTCAGCCGCACCGCACGCGCGGTCGAGCGGCTGACGGGCTGGTACCGCGGCAAGGTCCGCTGGATCCTGGGGCACAAGGCCATCTACATCGGCGTCATGGTTGCACTGCTGGCAACCTCCGGCTGGTTGTTCACCACCGTCCCCAACGAGCTGATGCCGCCGTCCGAGCGCCATCAGCTGCAGATGGCCATCGAGCTGTCCCCGGATTCCAGCCCGGCCAATACGATGGCGGTTGCTCAACAGATCAGCAAGGTACTGGCCGACGAGAAGCTCGTTCCGGAGATCTCCAGCCACGCCCTGTACATGGGTGATGGTGGCCCACGCTTCATCCTGGCACTGAACCCGCCTACTCCCGCAGGACACCGCGCGTATGCCGTGCTGTCCCTTGCGAAGGGCGTCAAGCACGAGGCGGCCATTGAGCGGCTGCGTTCTGTGATGGCAACACACTTCCCGGATGTGCGGGTGGAGCCCAAGCGGTTCTCGATGGGGTCTTCGGATGCCGGCGTAGCGACGTTCCGCATCTCCAGCAGCGACGGCGCACATCGGATTGCCGCCGAGAAGCTGCTGCGCACGCTGCAGGACACGCCGGGGATGGTGGATGTATCCAGCGATGCCGAACGCCAGGTCGTCCAGCTTGATGTGGACGTCGATCAGCCCAAGGCCCAGGCCGCAGGCATCAGCAGCGCGGACATCGCAAAGAGCATGGACATGCTGCTGACCGGCGCAACGATCTCCCGTTATCGTGAGGGCGACACCGTTCTCCCGGTCATCCTCCGCGGAGAGGCGGCACTGCGCACGGATATCGGCCAGCTTGAGGCACTCCCGATCCAGAAGGCGGATGGCAGCGGAAGCGTGCCTCTGGGCCAGGTGGCCAAGCTTCGGTTGGCGCCGCAGCTGTCTTCAATCCAGCGAGTGAACCAGACGCGCGCGGTCACCGTGCTTGCAAAGAGCTCCGAGCTGACGGCCCAGGGGATCGCGGACAAGGTGGAGCCACTTCTTTCCGAATTCCGCAAGCAGGGCGTGCGGGTTGAACTCGGTGGCGAGATCGAAGAAAGCAAGAGTGCCAACGAAGGCATCGAGAAGCTGCTCCCGCTCTGCCTTGCTGCCATGTTCCTGTTGTTCGTATGGCAGTTCGAGAGCATCCGCAAGAGCCTGATCGTCCTGGCGAGCATTCCGTTCGTGGTCATCGGCGCGACCTTGGCACTCAAGCTGAGTGGCACCAGCCTGACCTTCATCGGAACACTGGGGCTGCTCGCACTTGCCGGCATCATCGTCAACAACGCGATTCTGCTCATCGATGCGATCGACGAAGGTCAGCGCGATGGCTTGCCTCCTCTCCAGGCCATTGAAGAGGCTGCGGCCAAGCGCCTGCGCCCCATCGTCATGACCAAGATGGTCTGCATTCTCGGCCTTGTCCCGCTGCTGCTGTTTGGCGGCTCCATGTGGACCAGCATGTCGATCGTGATGATCGGCGGCCTCGCCCTTGGAACGCTGATCACGCTGGGCCTCATTCCAGCGCTGTATGCCGCGCTCTACCGCATTCACCCGACCGAGGAGGCATGATCATGTCTATTGGAAATCGAGTTGCCTGCCTGTCGATTGCTGTGCTTGTGGCCCTGTCTTCTGGCTGCGCCTCTGTGGCCCCCAGGACCGAGATCCCTGACGCCGCAGCCCGGCATCATGTGGGCCAGGCCCCCACGCCGGCGGCGCTGGATGCGGATGTCCTGCCCGGGACGCCCAACAGGCAATGGTGGAAGGACTTCTCCGACCCCAACCTGGATGCGCTGGTCAGCCTGGCCATGCGCGGGAATCATGACCTGAAGTCTGCCCTTGCCGCCGTGGTGGAAGCGCGCGCACTGGCAGGCGCAGCGCGCAAGGACTATCTGCCGAGCGGTGCGCTGCAGGTCAAGGCCGAAGCCATGCAGTCCGCCCAGATCGAAGCGGATCCCTATCGACAGGATCTTCCCCGCCCCCCTTCACAGAGGCTGCTGTCCGCCGGACAGATGTTTTCCTGGGAACTGGACCTGTTTGGGCGCATTGGCACCGCCGCAGCCATGGCCGATCGCAAGGCCGATGCTGCGGCGGCTGACGCGAGGTCGGCTGCCGCAGTGCTCCAGGCCGAGGTTGCGAAGAACTACTTCCTGCTCAGGATGGACCAGATCAGCCTGTCCTCTCTTGAGCGGGAGGTTGGCCTCAGCGAGGCCCGCGTGGCGCGCGTGAAGGCCCGGTATGCGGCAGGGCTGGTCGATCGCAGGGTGGCACTTGCGGTCGAATCCGAACATGCCGAGCTGGTGGCGCAGGAGGCGGCAACCGTTACCCGGCTGCAGGCGGACAGGGCCGCATTGGCGGTTCTTGCGGGCCGCTCGCCGACCGCGCAGGATGACGCCTGGGAGGCGTTGCTGGCCCCGGCTCCACTGCCGGCCCCGCCGGATCTTGCATCGCTTGCGCAGCCGACCGACCTCCTGGCGCGGCGGCCGGACGTCGCCAAGGCCGATGCACTACTGCGAGCAAGCCTTGGCAACGTCGTACTCGCCGAGCGCGCGCACCTTCCGCGCCTCACGCTGAATGTTTTCGGCGGCATCCTTGCACCGTTCGGTTCGCTGGGCGATTCCAGTGCAAAGCGCTTCTCGGCCGGCCCGGAGCTTCAGTGGGAGTGGCTGAGCTTTGGCCGGAAGAAGGCCAGGGAGGAAGCCGCTCGCGCCGGCAGTGATCAGAACTGGCATGCCTTCGAGCAGACCGTGCTGACGGCGCTGAAGGAGAGTGAGGACTCCCTGCATGCGTGGACGAGTTCCCAGGTCAGGATGCAGCAGGCGGTAAATGCCGAGGCACTCAGCAGCAGATCTTCGGCCTATGCCTCTTCCCGCGTGGACGCCGGAATCGAGCCGAAGGATGCCGGCCTGCAGCAGCAGGCGCTGCACGAAAAGGCGCGCAGAGAGCTTGCGGCGGCACAGGCCGGGCTGCTGATGGCCCACGTGCAGGTGCAGCTGGCGCTGGGGGCATGGCAGCCCGAAAAGGGGGACCCTGAGATTGAAATCGGCAGGCCCATCGCTTCCCGGAAGAGCGCCGAAAGCGAAGCAGCCACGGCGCATCACTGACTGGCTCGAACGGCAACCCGCCAGGCCGTACTGACCTGGCGGATCGTTCGTCGCCCGCTACATGAGGAAAACTCTCTTGAACGCTACCCACAGTTCGTCCGTGCGTGTGCCCGGCATACTCATCCGCGAAACGGCAGCGCTTATCGTCCGCAATGGTCGGTCTTCGGTGACCGTCAGTGAGATTCTCGAATGCTCGGGCGTCAGCCGTGGCGCGATGTTCCATCACTTCTACTGCAAGCAGGATCTCATCGACGCCACTTTCTCGTGCTGGCTGCAGAACTTCAATCATGATGTGGAACGGAGAATGCGTGCCAACGGGCTCCGCCCCGGCGCATTCACCAACGCCTACGTGGAATCGGTGGTCGAGGGCTGCAGGCGGCACGACGTTGCAATGCTCTCGGCCCTGATCATTCGCCTGGACCTGACCCAGGTATCCGCATCGCAGTGGATCGAGTGGATGAAGAAGAAGCTGGCCACCGAGCCGTCCGAGGCCGACGATCCCGCGCTGAAGTCTGCGCGTCTCGCCGCCGATGGCGCGCGGTCGCGCGCTCATCGAACAGCAGGGATGCAACCGTGCCATGGCTAGAAGAACCAGAGAGGACGCACACGCCACGCGTGAGAGGATCCTCGATGCCGCACTGGTGTGCCTGCTGCGCCACGGGCCCGCGGGCGCCACGCTGGAGCTGATCGCCACCGAGTGCGGCTATTCGCGCGGCGCGATCTACTGGCACTTCGGGTCCCGCCAGAACCTGCTGGGTGAACTTTCCGCGCGAGGGCGGCCAGATGCACCCGAAGGACTGCGGGAAGCCGCCATCCGGCAGTGCAGTGACCCGTTCAAGCTTCTGTTTGCGGACCTGGTCAGGGTATTTGATCACACGCGCCGCACCCCACGCGTTCGCCGAACGGTTGAGCTTCTGCTGCGCTCTGGTGCATCACATGAGCTGGGCGGCATAGGCGATGTGCTCGCGGCGTGCGCGATGCCGGAGGTCCGCATGCTGGAGCTTGTATACCAGCGTGCAGGAGCACTGGGCCAGCTCCGTGAGGGCGTTGATACAGCAACTGCGGCGCGCAGCCTTCATGCGATCGCGGTCGGTGTTCTGCTGGGATCAATCCTGGAGCCCGGCATCCTCGACCTGGAGATGGGCGGGGCACGCACCGTGGAAGACCTGCTCAGCCTGCACATGGCTGTCCCTTCGCGGCCGCCGGAGTGTGGCTCAGCCCATGTGTGGGCTGAGCCGGTTCCTCATCGATCCACTTCGCCGAACACAATGTCGTAGGTGCCAATCATGGCGACGACATCCGCCAGCATGTGGCCCCTGACGATTTCATCCAGAGAAGAGAGATGAGCGAAGCCGGGAGCACGCAGGTGCACCCGGAACGGCTTGTTGGCGCCATCGGAGATCAGGTAGCAGCCGAACTCGCCCTTGGGCGCCTCGACCGCTGCGTAGGTCTCACCTGCCGGCACCTGGTAGCCTTCGCTGAAGAGCTTGAAGTGATGGATCAGCGCTTCCATGTCGGACTTCATCTCCTGCCGGGACGGCGGCGCCACCTTGAAGTTCTGGACCATCACCGGGCCGGGGTTGGCGCGAAGCCAGTCGACACATTGGCGGATGATGCGGTTGGACTGCCGCATCTCCGCGACGCGGCACAGGTAGCGGTCATAGCAGTCACCGGCGCTGCCGACCGGAATGTCGAAGTCAACGGCATCGTACTTCGCGTAGGGGCGCTTCTTCCTCAGGTCCCACGCCACGCCCGAGCCTCTCAGCATCACCCCGGTCATGCCCCAGTCCATGGCCTGCTGCGGGCTCACAACGCCAATGCCCACAGTGCGCTGCTTCCAGATTCTGTTGTCGGTGAGCAGGGTTTCGTACTCATCAATGCGGTTCGGGAACTCGCGGGTGAAATTCTCGATGAAATCGAGCAGGGACCCTTCTCTCGCGGCGTTCAATCGCCGCAGCTCCTTCCCCTTCTTCCAGCATGACTCCTTGTACTTCGGCATCTGGTCAGGCAGATCACGGTACACACCGCCGGGCCGGTAGTAGGTGGCATGCATTCGAGCGCCAGATACCGCCTCGTAGCAGTCCATCAGCTCTTCGCGTTCCCGGAATGCATAGAGCATCACGGCCATGGCACCCAGGTCCAGCGCGCCCGTTCCGATGTTCATGAGGTGATTGAGGATACGGGTGATCTCATCGAACATCGTGCGGATGTACTGTGCCCTGATGGGCGCCTCGATTCCCAGAAGGGTTTCAATCGCACGTACGTAGGCGTGTTCGTTGCACATCATGGATACGTAGTCCAGCCGATCCATGTAGCCGATGGACTGGTTGAAGGGCTTGGACTCCGCCAGCTTCTCGGTACCCCTGTGCAGCAGCCCCACATGTGGATCCGCGCGCACAACGGTCTCGCCATCCATCTCAAGCACAAGGCGCAGTACCCCATGTGCCGCAGGATGTTGGGGGCCGAGGTTCATCACGTAGTTCCGGATCTCGGTATCCCTTCGATCACCGCGCATGTGAGCGGGGCCGCCCGTCGTCGTCCTCTTGGTGTTCATCCAATTGCTTCCGTAGACCGTACGCATTCAGCGGAGGTGCTTAATGCTGTCGGCGTCGATGCTACTTCGACCCGCAAGGGGCGATATGGACCGCTTGGTCTGGAATCTGTGGACTTAGGTCCAGGGTCAGGCCATAGCACTTCGCGGTCGGCACGCGATCTGCCTCGACGATAAGGCAAGGACTGAATTCGGACCGTAGCGTAGAGCAAGCGTGGGAAATCAATTTCTCGGAGCTCCTGCCGCAGGAGTTGTACTCCGAGGTTGTTCCCGGCCAAGGGCGAACAGCCGCCCTGTCCCCATGCCAACAATCTCTTCCTGCTCAACCTCAGCTTTCGCCCCAAAAACGGCCACCACCCTATCCTCGACAACGCACCCTTATCGATGAGACAAGCAACAGATGGAGCCAGGGACGCTGCGGTCGATCATCTGTGCCATCGGGTGACGTCGGGCCATTCAGATTGGACAGTGCGCGATGTCGGCCGAGCATCCGTTGCTGCCGCGGGTTACCCTGCATGCCCTGGCCTACGACAGAGTTGAGCGCCATGTCCGAGTTTGGTGCTTCTTCCATCCTGACAGTCTCTCGACGTTGTCGTAATGCCGTGCAGAAACAGCGTCCGTCAAGGTAGCGGTTCATTATTCGGGTTATGGGTTGCGCAGCACTTTCAAAGCGGGATGTCGGGGGTAGCGGGACCGCGGCGTCGCCGTGGCTTAGCGAGCCTGGCAAGACTCCGCCGCCTGTCTTGCCCCATGGCTATGACCAGTTCGTGATCTTCCTTTTGAACGAGCCCCTTATCGCAGAGGCCAAGATCTTCCCAGTGGCCCAGACGCAGGTGTGTGGGGCAGCTCCAGGTCGCACCGGGCTGATGCAGTGCCCAGTGTGAGGAGTAACTGAAAGGGTCGCACAGCATAGGCTGTCGGTTGGAGCGATGAACCCGCGACTGTATCCGTGCAAGATTTGCCACCCATGCCTCAAAAGAGCTGATGAAACTAGCTGCCGCCGCGTGGAGGTCGGGCAGCCGCATAGGATTCTCAGAGCCTGGATACACCTTCATTACCACTGCTTGGGAGACAACTAGCAGCTCTTCGCGCCGCTGGAGCAGCCATAGTGCGTACGCCTGTCCAGCGCAGCACAAATGCGGTTTGAGTGTAACGGGAGACCAGGAGTTGATCCGGGTGCGCCCCCCACCCATAGACCTCATTGCATGAATGCGGCAGCGAGAGTGTCCCTTAAGATAGGTGCGCCTTATCTGACGTGCGACGCATCTGAGCAGGTCTTGGTAGGGCTTGATCGCCGCTTTACCGTCATTAGCTGGAAGTGCCTGCACTAGAGGGGTTGCCCGAAACGCCCTGAAGGAGGCAGGCGTCGGTGCCAGCGCGTTCCGCACTATGGACTTCGGGTGTTGAATAAGTGCGTACCAATACGTGCCAGCATGGCTATCGGCTTGATCGCCGTCCCAGCATATCGATGTGTGCCCGCTGCATGCTCGTTGGTATCTGAGGAGGGATGCATTGGCATCTTTTAGCCATTGATGCAGTTCATCGAGTGTGCGCGCATAGGAGACACTCGCGCTGGTCTTCAAGGATCCCGGTATAGGATACTTCAGCAGTGTCTCGCCACAGGCATCGCATGTGAATCCATGCACTAGAGATCCTTTTGTGTTCAGTGCCACTGAACAGTGAGGACAGCCCGTCTGCAAGCGCGCGAGATGCAGGACGCAACGCACAAATCTTTTATCCTGTTGGTACTGATAGTGGCGCCCAGATTGAACGCAGGCTGGGCAGTAACGAAGTTCTTCATCTTTCAACCATCGGCACCTTTCAGTCAGAGCTGACTGAACGGCAACAAGCTGCTCTGCCTCATCGACGAATTCACCGTCGTTTGCGTCGCGTTCTGCGAGATGTGCAATCGATCTCGCGAGCGCCACTCGCCAGTCTCGGCGCACTGGCATCCACTTCAGCTCAATGCAGTTGAACCACTCCAATGTTTGGATGATAGTCCAAGACGAACAGTAGGCATCGATCAGGCTTCGGCTCCATGCGATCATGGCGACCTCTGTGTGCGACGCCTCCCCATCGCTGTCGCGGCCAGCGCTGCAGGGGTCCTAGACCGGTAGCCGGAATCAAGGATCGCTCGCTCCCAGACTTCCTGCGGAATCGTCATCCCTTCAGTATCACTTTCCTCCCCGTCCTGGCCGACCAACATCAGTGCTTCGGCTACCCACTGCATGCTGACGCCCTCGCGATCAACCGCACCCTCAGACTGAGACCGAAATGCGTCGTACAGATCTGTAGCGCAATTGGCTAAGCGAAACCCAGCGGCATGGGCGTTTGGCCACAGGTACTGCGTATACGACCAGCCTGAACCGCGAGGGTACTCGGTCTCATCGTCACACGACTTGAGAACGACGCGCAGGTCGGCCGGATCTTGCAGGCTTCTGAACTCAACCAGCTCCGCCATGAACCTAATGGTCAGATCTGGCATCTCGGCCATGAACTGTTGGTGCATCGTGCAAAGCTGGCTTTGACCGAACAGGACAACCGTTACTTTGACCTCATGCGTGTTCAGCCAGTTGACTATACGCTTCAACCAGCCTAGATCCTTGGCGTGCAAGTTCTGCGCTTCGTCAACCACCAGGAAGAGGTGCCTTCCGGCAACTGAGAGTGCATAGAGAGCCCGCATCAGTTGGTCGCGCTTTCCTGCAAGGGAGCGAAGTACGCGGGGCTCGTAGTCGATCACGGAGAGAAGGTCTTCGATCAATGCGCCTTCCGCCGCCACGTCCTTTGAAGAGGGCTCATAGATAACGAACGCCGATCCTGGGTACTGGACAGGCGCCAGCATCTGCAGCGCGTAGATGCATGAAGACTTCCCGCACAAGGGATGCGCCCAGAACGCGATTGAGGAGCGAAATCGCTGTGCCCGGTCAAAGACCAGGCGGGCCGCCTCTTTGACTGGGGCGGTGGGAAGTACGGCCGACGCCATGAGCAATGGATGCCGGTCCCGTAAAGATGGGTAGGTCGCTTGGATTGCGGCAATGCTCTCGTGGATCTCCATTGTCGACCTCATCATTTTCCGATGATGGAAAAGTCAATGTTTCTAGACTTGCGAACACGGGATGCCAGTGTCTGCGTATCGATACGCTTCCCTGCGCTTCTAGATGACATCTCCGGCGCGTACCCCTTCCTCCCCTCCTCGGCCAAGACAGTTGCAGCGTGCGTGGTTCGTGGGGCTCTTGCGCAAGCATCCAAGGCTTTCTGAGCCAGTGCTTGAAGCTCCGAGCCAACGATGTCGCCAATGGGCTCGTCCCGAGTGCCTTCGATCTTGGATCTGAGCAGTCTTCGGATCTCCAGGGAGTGCTCATGCTGCCACCGCGAACTCACTGGTACGAGCTCACCAAGCTCCCTTCCATCGCGTGTGTATGCTTGAACGTGGGAGATGTCGTAGGGATCTGCATGGAGCGTGACCGACTGCCCGATCAGATCCCAGCGCGTGGCCAGAATCGGCGAGCCGTACTCCACGCTTGCGTAGCTAACGCGAGGGAGTCTGCCCTTCTTCTGAGACCCGCGAACGGGAGCGGGAGCCACCTCCACTCGAAGCGGAGGTGTCAGGGTGGGACGAGGGGGTCCTAGTGGAGCCAGACACCCGGAACCAGGTGAGTAGTACTCAAGTATTTGGTCAGTGGGACTGCTGCCGTAATTGGCTTCTGTAGGCGTTGAGTTCCAGCGGGCAACGGCCTTGGACGTCTCTTCCATCAGCTTTTCAAGGGTCACCTGATGCCTGACCGCTTGACGTTCCGGCTGGTTGCGCCTGGTGTCCGTCGGGCTGTTTCCCGTGGTCGATGGTGACTGATGAAAAACATTCCATGCCATCCAACCAAACACCCGCTCGACAAGCGATCGGCGTTTCGGTCGCCTAATCGCCCCGAAGGAGATTGCAGCGCCAGTCTCCGCCCTGACCCTGTCGGCTACCGTGTCTGATAGGTGCGCGAGCGCGTTGTCGACAAAGAGGCTGCCAAATCCAAGGCGCAATTCTGGAGCGTCGGCCTCTATTGAGAGAGTGGCTTCCAGTGCACGTTGCAGTTCGTTCGAGAGACACTGTCCAGCGGACGCATGATCGATGCACCTGAGGAAGTCGGAGCTAGAAATTGTCCGGCGGACAACGATGTCCCAGCCCAGAATGAAGCTGGTGAACCTATCAGCGATGACGATAAGCGTCATACGACGGCTGGGAACGTACTTGACTCCCTTTGGAGTACTCACGCCCACGGCAAAGATGATGTCGGCCGTATGCTCGTCAGCCTCTACTATCTCAAATGGGGCCAGGGCAATGGGCCCTTCGGATTTTCCGCCAGGCCTCCTTGAGCGCTGCCTGCACTCTTCGCCGTACTGCAGGGATGCAACCTTCTCGTGGTTCGCAATGAAGAATTGCTTCACGTATACCCGGATTGCCTCTCTGCCATACCGGCCGACACAGAACGGCCATTCATTCTTGCCCAGGCCGGTGCCACGACAGAGCTCAAGAAAGATCTGATGTGCCTCCTTGTAGCTGATACGCCCTCGCTTCGCCCCGCCTGGAGTGATGCCAGTGGCGAGGTATTTGTCCAAGGCGAGCTGCACATCGGGCTGCGAATCAAGCAATGCTGACAGAGCGCCCGTATATCCGCCGAATGACTGGCTTGGCATCGCGCTTACGGGCTTGAATCGCGTTGGCGCTCTCGTGCGAAATCCCTTGATGAGGCCTGCCCAACCCGCAATGCGGCCATCGCCCAAGACCGCGACGCATCGATTGAGGTACCGCAGGACCTCAGTACGCTCGATCCCGAACTGCGAGGCAATCTCGGCAGTTCGGAGGCCACCTAAGTATGCGACCAGGGCTTTCCGTCTTTGCTCAAATAGCGCCAGATCAGCTGAGTCCAACAGACTGGTTTCACAGGGCGGCCACTCATGATAGTTGGCAAGATCTGCCGGAAGTGTTCTCCGGTTGAACTTAATTTGAGCGGTCATGTTCACTCCTGAGCAACCTTGTGTGCACAGACCATGGATTTGCATCCATATCCGAGCCAATGGATCTAGCGCGCAGCGCAAGAACCGCAGCTCCTATCACCACCGCTGGGTGCACTTGGTTAAGGGCTCGTATGACCTCTCCTAAGGTCACCTTGCCGCATCGACGAACTACCGATTCAACCTCCTCTGCCAGGGAAGTAAGGTCCGAGCCGCGGCACCGGTGAAAAGCAGAGATTGCCGCTTGCCAGTTGCGGATCCTCATCTTCGCCTGACCCAATTCGCGCGTGCTGAAAGCGGAGACTGAATAGACACAATCCGCGCTCAGTGTTTCGATATCTCGCCTAGCCCTGTCCGATCCATCATCGATCATCCGCGCCTGAATAGAGCCATCCATCAGCGTAGTCAGCGCATCAAGGCAGATTGAGCCGCTGTCTAGATGTACCTGTATCAATGACTCGCGATACTCTGCGTCACGTACGCTTGCGTCGCCTTCGCAATAAAAGAAAAGCTTCATCCTCAGGTCACCACTCAGCGTCACCGGGCACTCAGCTGTAGGAGACTGCAGCGTCCAGAGGTTTGCCGAGTTGCTTGTCCGAGCTTGCCGCACACCTAGTCGGCGTTGCCTGGCCTTGGTCGTGACACTCATTCGTGCGCTCCAAATAGACCTATCCGCGCGGGCAGCGGTCTGGGCACCTGCAGAGATGCATTCGGGCTCGGTGGTGCGTTATGGTCAACATGAATCTGAGTCGCTGTCGAGAGCAGCGTCTGGGAACGTCGCTGACAGGCTCTGGACGCTACTCCCGAATGGCTGGGGGCGCAACCGATCCTCGAGCCCCGTCAGACTCCGCGCTGAACTAGTAACAGAAATACCTGTAGCCAGCGGAGAAGTAACACATATACCCTTAGGTGCCCGCCTATTCAGATTGTTAGGGATGGGAGATCTGCCCCTGTAGACTGTTGAAATGCAGAGACTTCGAGGTAACAGGAATACGTGCTCCATCATATGGGAACACTCTCGGGCACCGACTAGGGGTACGCCCCGAGTAGCCTGGGCGAGCGGCACTGAGACCAAGAAGATCTAGGCGTGAATAGCCCTGAGGCTCACTCAGACCTTCCGCTCAGATCGCCGGCAAGGCCGCCGACGCGCAGCGAGCCAGCAGGCCCACCCGACAAAGAAGACGGCAAAAGAAGCGATAAACAAGCCGACGATCAGGATATCTCGATCAATTGCGTTCATGTCCTCGCCACCGTTTGAGGTGATTTTCTTGACTATCTGATGATATCGAAATTGGTTTGGCTCTGCGAACGACCTCAAGCACATCGGCCCATTGCTTTTGAGAGATGGCGGCGATGCAGACGAATCCGTCAACCAAATCAATCAATGTGCTGCCCTCAACACTGCGCAGCATGCAAGGATCTCTCTTCGTCTGCCCGATAGAGCGCCGCCAACTAGAATCTGGCAATCGTGGTGGAACATTGGACACAATTCTAGCCAGCTACCCCTGCTGCGCAGTTGTCCTACTCCGTCAGACTGAAGGGAGCGCATCTTCTCTCCAGCTCCTAGGTCACTCCAATTCCATTCCGCCTCCTGCTACGGTAGCGGGTACGGAGAATTCGCCGAACGAAATCGGCTGAGCATTGACTTCGTCGCAAATGGAAATGAAAAATTTCTAGGGGGGATACATGCATATAAAGAAGATCACGCTACATCGCTTTAAGCAGTTTCGGGACACAGAGATAGAGATTGATCAAGGCCTTTCGCTTGTTGTTGGAGGAAACAACTCCGGCAAGTCCTCGATTCTGCAAGCTCTCGCTATCTGGCAGTTCTGCAAGACTATGCTAGAGATCGAGAAAGGGCGATCCAGCTGGCTGCAAACCAAGAACAAAACTGGCCTGGGCATGGGTATTGCGGATTTCACGCCGATGCAAATTCCATCGCTCAGCCATCTCTGGACCAATCTGAAGACTAGCAAGGACGACGAGCCCGACGGCTATACACTGAAGATTGGCGTCTATTGGGACCTGCCCGACAAACAGGAGCGGCACTTGGAGATAGGTCTGTCACAGGCCAATGATCGTCTCTTTGTGCGAACCACTTCAACGAATCTGGTAGCTGCTGAGATCGTCAACGCAAAGGGCGAGCCGATCGATGGCAACGTCCCGCGAGTGGGATATCTACCGCCATTCGCTGGCATCACTGATCGTGAAGGCAGACTGACTCCTGCCATGAGAGAACGTCTGATAGGCCAAGGCCTATCGGGTGGAGTCATTCGCAACGTCCTATTCGATCTGCACGAACACAACAGGAGGGAACGTGAACGCCTGCGTGGAAACAGCAGAAAGTTGAAGGATTCCTCGCTGAAATGGCTGCGCTCGAACGACCCTTGGGAGATCCTGCTACGCACGATGCAGTCCATCTTTGCCACTGATTTGAGGGTCGTTCCTTTCAACGAGAGATTTCACAGCTACCTTCGTGTAGAGAGCGCCAAGGGTGAACTGAAGGGTGACACATTCAAGCGACACCCCAAATACACTCCAAGAGACCTTATGGTGGAGGGAAGTGGCTTCCTCCAATGGCTGAGCGTGTACGCCCTCGCACTCTCACCCGATGTCGACGTCGTTCTTCTCGATGAGCCGGATGCACATCTGAACGCGACCCTGCAGAGGGAGCTGCTTATGTCCCTCGGGCACGTTGCAAGCCTCCGCAACAAGCAAGTACTGATGGCCACACACTCTCCTGAACTGATTCGCTTTTACGATCATGGGAAAATTCTGGCTGTCGCAGAAAGAAAGGCAAAGTACCTCCAAGAGGAAGTGGGCAAAGTCAAGGTTCTTGGCGGGATTGGGACGATCCAGACCCCTACCCTGCACTCCTTGATGGAGCACAGACGTATGCTGATCTTGGAAGCCGAGAGCGATTGGCGCTTCCTCCAGCTAATCGCTAAACAAGCAAACTTTGCGTGGCCCAAGAACGTTGTCCCTTGGTACTGGACGGGATCTGCCGGCGAGAGGCAGCAACTCTACCTCCAGCTGTTGGCGGAGATTCCTGGTCTTCGGGCAATCAGCATTCGGGATCGCGACGATGAGCCACATGCGACGGTCGGTAATGATCTTATCGACAAGTCTTTCACTTCCAAACAACCCCATTTCAAAGCCATGAAATGGCGGCGTAGGCACATTGAGAACCATCTCCTCTGCACGAGCGCCATAGCTCGCGCAGCTGGATCACCTCAAGGCGATGTCACCGCCTTCTTCGCCGAGCACGCTCTTGTTATCCCTGCTGATCCAACAGCTAGCGATATCGCACTACCAATCCGTGATGCGCATGGGAAAGAAATATTCATAAGCGGAAACTCCGTTCTTAAAAAATTCCGCGTAAGCAGAGAAGACGTCGCCAGGAATCTAACCTATGGAGAGGTACCCCAAGATATGCATACCTTCTTTGCCGAATTGAGTCAGCTTGCACAGCCCTGAATCCACGCGTCAGCTCAACGTATGCATATAGGTTAGAAGGGGAAGGATGGTCCGGCCCCTCACAATCCGGACCATCCTTTGCAGCCTACTACTTCTTCTTGGCTGCAGACTGCGCCTGAGCGTCGCACCTGTCCTTCAGCGCCTTGGTCTGAGGATCGGCAAGATCCACCTTGAACTTCGTCCGGTCAGCCAGCTGTTCACACGTAGCAGGCTTTGCCTTAGGCGCCTCCTTCACTTCCGACTCGGCATGAAGCGCCGGATCATGTGCGAAGGCCGATGCGGACGCTGCAATGGAAGCGAAAAGGACGCTGATGAGGGCAAAACGATTCTTCATGTTGCTTCTCCTAGGTTGATTTCGGCGTTATGCCGGGTGTCACGGCTGGTAGAGGTCGGCTTGGTAGCCGGTAATTTGCACCTCGATGATCACGGGGGTGCTGCCGCGGTTCTGCCAGTACCACCCATGGGTACCTTCAAAGGGAGCAATGAACGTTCCCTCAGCCTGACGCTGGGCGCCTTCAACGGCGTAGCTGGTCCAGGGGCCCTTCACGTCGGGACGCTCGCCGTGCATGTCCACGGCAACATCAGACGTGGCCTTCCAGCTGAAAACCATCCCAGCGCCCTGAGCCATATGGGCCTTCACCTCCTGGCCCTTACCAGGGGCAAGCTCGATCGTCAGTGAGTCCTGCCGTAAAGGAGTGCTGGCGAGAGAGACAGCGGCGGGTTCGAAGGTCTGCTTGCCATTGCTCCCGAAGGCAACCTTGGCCTTCTCGAACAGCGCCGAGACGGCTTCGGCGCTGCCAGCAGATGCCGGAACTGGGGGAGCTACGGCCTCTACCTGGTCAGTGGAGGCTAGGGCGTCCAGACCCAGAACCTTGCCTACGCCCGTAGGGTCGATTCCGTACTCCGCGGGAAGCACGGTGGTGAGCAGAATCACCCCTGCAACGGCAGCGGCCAGGGCGGTGGATTTCAGCAGCTTGCGAGTGCTGGGCAGCTGATTGGAAAGCGTGATGGACATGAGTACCTCTGTAGATTCAGGAAACGAAGTAGCCGGTGAGCTGCATGCCAACAAGCACGAAGCCGGCGCACATAAGGGCGGTGTTGATGCTGTACGCCTGTCGATGGAATGACGGCAAGCGGCGCCAGAAGCCCATCACGATCAAGATGCCTGCGAGCGCGAGCAGCTGTCCGATCTCGACCCCCACGTTGAAGGCGAGCATGTTTGGGACAAGCCCGTCAGGTGAGAGCGAGAAATCCTGCAGCTTTGTCGCTAGACCAAAGCCATGGAAGAAGCCAAAGATCAGCACGGCGGCTTTGGTGTTGGGCTGTACCCCAAACCAGCGCTTGAACGCGCCCATGTTGTCCAGCGCCTTGTAGACAACCGACAGGCCAATGATTGCGTCGACCAGGTACGCATTCACATGCAATCCGCCCAGGACACCTAGCAACAAGGTGGTGCTGTGGCCGATCGCGAACAACGTCACGTAGATGCTGACATCACGCATCCGGTACAAGAAGAAGATCACCCCGAACAGAAACAGGAGGTGGTCGTATCCAGTCACCATGTGCTTGGCGCCGAGGTACGTGAACGCGATGAGCTGCAGGCCGGTACTGTCTTCCAGGAAGGCCTGGTCGCCTTCACTGACGCCATGCGCCCAAGCAACGCAAGGCAGAAGGATGGCTGCAAGCAGGTAGAGCCACGCTTGGGTTCGTTTGGAAATGGTCAACTGCATGTTCCTGGGAGGGGTTGAGATGGACGGGTTCACGCTGCGTCCTCCTTCCGCTCATCCCCTTCGCGGTGGATGAGGCGATAGAGCGCCGGCAACACCAGCAAGGTCAGCAGCGTGGAGGAGATGATTCCGCCGATAACGACCGTCGCCAGCGGGCGCTGAACTTCCGCGCCAGCCCCAACGTTTAGGGCCATTGGCAGGAAGCCCAGGCTGGCAACCAGGGCCGTCATCAGCACGGGGCGCAGCCGGGTCAGTGCACCTTCGGTTACCGCTTGGTGCAGGGGAGTGCCCTGTTCCCTAAGGCTCTTGATGAAGCTGATCATGACCAGGCCGTTGAGCACGGCGACGCCCGACAGCGCGATGAACCCCACGCCTGCAGAAATGGACAGGGGTATGTCACGCATCCACAGAGCCACCACGCCACCGGTCAACGCAAGTGGAACGCCGCTGAACACGATGGCAGCATCCTTGCCCGAGCCGAACGCCATGAAGAGCAAGCCGAAGATCATCACCAGGACGACCGGCACGACCACGGACAGCCGCTTGCTGGCAGAGATGAGCTGCTCGAAGGTACCGCCATACTCAATCCAGTAGCCTTCCGGCAACTGCACCTCCTGACCAACCTTCTCTCGCAGCTCCTCTACGAACGAACCAAGGTCGCGACCACGTACATTGCTGGTGATGACGACGCGACGCTTGCCGTTCTCGCGACTGACCTGGTTTGGGCCTGGCGCAACTTCAACTTTAGCCAGCTGCCCCAGCGGAACGAACGCTCTCTGTTCGCCGGAACTGGCCCCGAGGGCGACGGCTACCGGTAGCGATGCGAGCGTCCGGGTGTCCTGACGCAGGTTCTCGGGCAGACGAACGACGATGTCGAAGCGACGATCACCCTCAAAGACCTGACCGACCGCCTCACCGCCCAGCGCAACAGAGATGGTCTTCTGGACCTCGTCGATCGAAACGCCATAGCGGGCCAAAGCATCCAGGTCAGGCGTGATGGTCATAAGAGGCAGACCACTGATCTGCTCTAACTTCACGTCTGCGGCGCCTGGGATGGAACCTGCGGCGTCCTCGATCTGGCTGCCGATCTGCGCCAGCTGATCCAGGTCGTCACCGTACAACTTCACCGCCACCTCGGCGCGTACACCGGCAATCAGCTCGTTCATGCGCATCTGCACGGGCTGGGTGAACTCGTAGTTGTTGCCGGGAATTGCTCGGACAGCCTTCTCCAGCTCAGCAATGAGCTGCGCCTTTGGCTTGCGGGGATCAGGCCATTGGTCGCGATCCTTGAGCATGATGAAGGTGTCTGCGACCGACGGTGGCATGGGGTCGGTCGCTACCTCTGCTGTGCCGATCTTTGCGACAACCTCATCGACCTCGGGGAACTTCTTGATGGTCGCTTCAAGCTGGCGCTGCATGCCGATGGCTTGCGTCAGACTAGTGCCGGGAATGCGCAGCGCGTGAAGCGCAATATCACCTTCGTCCAGATTCGGAATGAACTCAGTGCCCATGCGACTGGCCAGAAGACCCGCCAGTACGGTGAGAACGGCTGCACCACCCACAACCAGTTTGCGAGCACTGACTGCCCGTTCCAGCATCGGGCCATACAGCTTGGTCACGCCCCGCATAGCCTTGGTTTCCTTCTCCGAGACCTTGCCCGTGACAAACTGAGCAGCCGCAGCGGGAACGAACGTGAGGGACAATGCCATCGCACCAGTCAGCGCGATAACGACGGTCAGGGCCATCGGGTGGAACATCTTTCCTTCCACGCCGGAGAGCGCAAAGATCGGGATGTAGACGGCGGCAATGATGAACAAGCCGAACAAGCTGGGCTTGATCACCTCGGCACTGGCGCTGGCGGCCAAAGCAAAGCGCTCATCCCGGGTCAACAGACGCCCCAGGGCGTGCTGACGCTCGCCGAAGCGGCGCAGACAGTTCTCAACAATGATGACCGCGCCGTCGACGATCAGACCGAAGTCCAGCGCACCCAAGCTCATCAGATTTGCTGAGACACGGTTCTGGACCATGCCGGAGATGGTCAGCAGCATGGTCAAAGGAATGACCGCGGCCGTGATCAGTGCGGCGCGAAGATTTCCGAGCAGAAGGAACAGCACCGCAATGACCAGCAGGGCACCTTCCAGCAGGTTCTTCTTGACGGTTTCAATGGTGCGGTCGACCAGCTCCGTACGGTCATAGACCGCATGCGCGCGGACACCTTCTGGAAGCGTCTCGTCGATCTCCTTCAGCTTGGCAGCGGTTCGCTGAGCGACTTCGCGGCTGTTCTCACCAATGAGCATGAATGCAGTACCAAGTACCACTTCCTTGCCATCTTTGGTCGCTGCCCCCGTTCGAAGTTCGGTGCCCTCGTGAACGTCTGCGAGGTCACCGACGCGAAGCGGCAGCCCCTCGCGATTGGCGACCACGATCTTGCGCAGGCCGTCCATGTCCGCCACTTGGCCAGGAACGCGTACAAGGTACTGTTCACCACTCTTTTCAATGTAGCCGGCACCCACGTTCGCATTGCTGCGCGCCACGGCCTCCATCACATCCTGCATGGTCAGCTCGTACGCCTGAAGCTTGCGCGGGTCAGGCGTGATGTGGAACTGCCGCACATAGCCACCGACGGTGTTGACCTCTGTCACACCTTTCAGATGTCGCATCTGGGGGCGTACCACCCAATCCTGGAGGGTACGAAGCGCCATCGGCGTCCAGGTCTCTTCAGCACCCTTCTCGGCTTCCACGGTGTACATGAAGATCTCACCGAGACCGGTGGCGACCGGGCCCAGCGTTGGCTTCAGCCCAGTTGGGAGCTGGGATGCGGCTTGCTGCAAGCGCTCGGCCACCTGCTGCCGCGCGAAGTAGATGTCGGTACCGTCTTCGAATACAACGGTGACCTGGGAGAGACCATAACGCGAGATGGACCGCGTGTACTCCAGCTTGGCCAAGCCGGCCAAGGCTGTCTCGACGGGGAACGTTACCCGCTGCTCTGCCTCCAGTGGAGAGTAGCCTGGTGCTTCGGTGTTGATCTGGACCTGGACATTGGTGATGTCAGGGACGGCGTCGATTGGCAGCTTGCTGTAGTTCCAGATGCCCAAGCCTGACAGCGCCAGGACCAGAAGCAGCACAAGCCATCTATGCGCGATGGACGCGCGAATGATTCGCTCTAGCATGATGGATCCTTAGTGGTCGTGGCTGGCGCCAGACTTCTCGATGTCTGCACGGATCAGATAGCTCTGCTCGGCGACGTACCGCGTTCCGGGCTTCAGTCCGCCAAGAACCTCTGCCCACTCGCCATCACGCTTTCCAAGCTCAAGCATGCGCACCTCATAGGTATCGCCCACCTGCGCAAATACGACGGTAAAGTCGCGAAATCGCTGGAGCCCTGACTCTTTGACGGCCAGTGGAACAGGTGTCTCGGCAATGATGACCTCGGCCGAGACAGCCATTCCTGGACGCCACTTGCCGTCACCATTGGGGATACTCACGCGCGCAACCACGCTTTGGCCGCTGCTTGCCAGCGGAAGCAGGCTTTGGAGCCTACCTTCAGTCTCCAAGGCACCCGTGGCGGAACGGATCCGCACTGCTTGACCTGGAGCGAGACGCTCGGCGTCAGTGCCCAGAGCTCGTAGATCGACCCAGACCTCTGACAGATCGGCAACGTCGAACAGTGTGTTGTCGCCGGCCACATCACCAACACTGGTGTTGCGCGCAAGAACGATGCCGCTGAAGGGAGCAATCACCGCGTAGGTGCGCATGCTGTCATTGCCTTCAACCGTCGCCAGCGTCTGCCCTGCCGAAACGCGTTGGCCCATCTCGACCGACACGCTGCGGACAATACCTGGGAATCGTGCTTTGACGGCGGCCTGGCGGCCAGTGTTGACCGCGATGTTTCCCATCAGCGTGACCGTATCGCGGATAGTGCCAGCGGTAGCCTCTTCCACCACCACACCCGCATCCTTGGCAGCGCTTGGCTCGATGGTGGTACGGCCTTCATAGGACTGATAGGACCAGGTGTGTGTCTTTCCTCCTACCACTGCGTCTGCCTTCACGTCGAAAGAATGAGGTTCCACGACCTCGCCGTTCCCTACGAGATAGTCGTTTTCGGCGGTGAAAGTGAAATCATTGACCTCACCGTCGAGGCGCTTCAACTGCATTGTTGCCTTCACCTCATTCGGTGAGATCGGCTTGTCATTTCGATAGGCGTAGAGGCGGAACTGAGGAGGCGTGTTGGTTTCATAGACGGTGACTTCAAGTGCGAAATCACCATCGCGGAGCATGCGACCGCGGTTGGGGCCGCGCTCGTAGTCGCCGGCCGCGGCGGCGGATTCTGCGGCTTCTTTCTCAACCGGCTTTTCACCGCCACAGGCGGCCAGTGCCAGCGGAAGCAACATAAGAAGGGCGTAACGATTCATGGGCGGATATCCTGGGCGGAGGCGGTGAGGCGATCTGCCTCGACCAGCAATCGGAGATAGAGTGCGGCGGACTCGACTTCGCGCTCACGAAGGTCGAACAGCGTCTTCTGCGCCTGGCTCAATGCGAGATAGGAGAATCGACCCTCCTCGAAGCCACGACGGCTCTGATTCATCGCCTGCTCCGCCTTGGGGAGCTGCCGCTCACGAACGGAGGTGACCTCCAACTGCGCTTGGCGCAGCTGTTGATAGACTCCGAACAGCTCCTGGTTGAGCTCCAACATTTGTGCTTCACGGCGTGACTTGAGCGCACTCAGTTCGTAGTCGACTTCGGATACCAAGTAGGCTGATCGACGCCGGGTTCCCAAGGGAACCGAGATCGACATGACCAAGCCACTGTCCTTCGTTGCTTCAAGACGGCGAAGTCCAAATCCAACACTCACGTCAGGCTTCGCGCTGGAAACGGCGACATCGCGGCGCGCGGCAAGAACTCTGGACTGGGCATCGAAGGCACGTTGCTGTGGCGCGTTCTGAAGGCGTTCGGACAGCGTCTGGTAGTCATCCAGCGGAGGGAGGATGTTTGTATCGCCGGCGACGGTGTCGAAGTCAGCGGTGAAAGAGCCCCAGGAAGACGCAAGCGCCATGCGCGAGGCCTCCAACCGCTGGACTGCTTGATCACGCTTGAGCTCTGCATCGGCCAGGGCAATTTCAGCGGCCCTCAGGTCTGAATCCGGGTTCCGTGCCGCAGAGACCCAGCGGGCCACCTCTCGCTGAAGCGCGCGGGCCATACGAATCCGCTCTTCCGCATGCTCGACATGCTCCTGCGCCGCAAGCACGTCGATGAATCGACCAGCGGTGCGTGTGGCGATGGCCACCCGGGTCACATCAGCCTCTCGCAGGGCTGCATCCACCTCGGCGCCGCCAAGCGCTTGGCGGGCCGCCCGCTTGCCACCCAGTTCCAGAATCTTGGATACCCGGAACGTTGCCTCGGCAGCGTCCATACCTCGCACGCTGCCACTACCGGCCACGTTCTCCAGTTCTCCGCCGAGCACCAACGGGGCTGCTAAGCCCTCTCGCGCCGCACGGTTCTTTGTCGCCTCTATTTGTGCGGCATCTGCCTGCACGCTTGGGTGAGTGCCCAGAGCGCGGGCGACCGCATCCTCCAGGCGCAGCACTTCGGCGGCGTAGCCAGGAACGGCCACACCGCAGGCGCCGGCAACAGCCAGCGCCCACACACTACGGAATTTCACGGAAGCCTCCGGAAAGAAAGTCAGAACGACGCGCCGCCTTCCGCTACACGGGAGGCGCGCTCAGGCTGCTAGAGCGCAGCTAGGGTCGTCAGACGATCGGAGGTCGGAAGGGTGACGCCGGGTGCCCTGCAGGCACCCTCAGAAGTCGCAGAGCATGGACTTCACCGGCCAGCGGTAGTGAAGCCAGGTAGACGTGGGGCGTGAACAGGCTTCCAGCGAAACTCGCATCTGCCTGATGCAGTACCGCATGAGCGCCAGTGGCGTGATCCGGGTCCAGATTGTCGCCCGCACCGCCGGCATGTGAATGGCCATGATCCACCGCTGCTGCGATGTCATGTTCCAATCCGTGCAGTTCGCTGAGCTGGATCACCATCGGCCGCGCAACGACACTCAACAGCATCAGCGCAAAGAAGCTGATCCTGAGGGCAAGGCCGTGGCGGGCGGAAAGACGCATATAGGTTAGCTTAAGCGGGGCTGGCTGGGGTTGTCGAGGGGGCCGAAACTGGGCGCAGCCCATCGGAAATACCGCACATAGGGCGGTGGCCGGGCCTTAAGCGCACCCGGCCACCGCTAACCGCTGCGGTTTACATCTTCTTGATCAACTCGTACTCCCCTCCGGTGCGGAGCAGAAGCGTTACGGGCTCCTCGCCCCTGTTGCGCCAGAACCATCCGTGGTTGCCGTCGAAGGCAGCCAGGAGCACCCCCTGCTTGGTGGCTTCCCCTCGACCCTTCTCATAGCTGATCGCTCGACCGCCGCCGTCTCCGTGGGCGTCGAAGTTCACGACGCCGCCTTCAACAGACCACTGGTAGCTGGCGCGCTCGCCCGCCTTCATGACGAGCTTGATCTCGGTGCCTTGGCCCGGCGCCAGGACAACCTGTTCTTCGTCCCGCCATTCAGCAGCGGTGGCCGCATTGCTCGCGGCAGGCTTCTGAGCAACTTCAACGGTCTTACGGTTCTGCGTGGACACCTGCGTCAGCAGGGCGGCTGCCTCGTCTTCGGCGGCCTTTGCGTCCATCGCAGCGTCAGCTGCCGCTTCCTCGGCAAGCTGTTCCTTGATCTCCCCCATTTCCTTCAAGCCCAGTACCCGACCAACACCAGTGGGATCGATTCCGTACTCAGATGGCATCACCACTCCAACCAGGAGGACAATGGCGATGCCGGCGGCAATTGCGGTGGTGCGTCCCAACTGGCGGCTGGTGGGGAGGTCGCCTTCGGCGGGCTTACTGTTGTACATGATGTAGTTCTCTTGAAAGTCAGGAAACGAAGTAGCCAGTGAGCTGCATGCCGATCAGAATGAATCCGGCGCAGAGCATGGCGGCATTGGCGGTGTAGGCGTGCTTGAAGAAGCTGGGCGTGCGGCGCCAGTAGCCCATTGCGATCAGAATCGCGCCAAGCGAGAGGATCTGGCCGATCTCCACGCCGACGTTGAACGCGAGCAGGTTGGGCAACAGACCATCGGGTGAGATGTCGTACTCGATGATCTTGGTTGACAGACCAAAGCCGTGGAACAGGCCGAAGATCAACGTCGCAACCTTTGTGTTTGGCTGGAAGCCGAACCAACGCTGGTAGGCGCCCAGATTGTCCAGGGCCTTGTAGACCACAGACAGACCAATGATCGCGTCGATCAGGTAGCTGTTGATGCCCACGTTGAACAGCACACCCAGCAGCATCGTTGTGGAGTGCCCGATCGCGAACAGCGTCACATACAGCGCGACATGCTTCATCCGGTACAGGAAGAACACCACGCCCAGGAGGAACAGGATGTGGTCATAGCCGGTGGCCATGTGTTTTGCGCCCAGATAGGCGAATGCGATCAGATTTACTCCAGATATTTCCTGGATGTAGCCCTTGTCGCCTTCGGCGATCGCGTGAGCCAACGCCCCGTCAGCTGTGAGTAGCAGCATGAACAGGGAAAGCAGTGCGAGTAGAGTTCGCGGCCAGTGCGACCGTAGTGGGGGTTGGAGAAGGACGCGCGAGAGCGCCCCGGATTCAGAACTGGGGATCATGATGAGGATCTACGAATGCGGTCAGCGGACCTCCGCCAAAGCTATCCGCTACGACACTGGGAACCGGCGCAACGTGCTACGAGTGCGCAGAGGGCGCGCACGGCACGTCACACGGATCACTGCGTGTAAGCGGGGTCCGGGCGGGGAACGAATGAATAATTTCTTGCAGCGACGAACGTCCAGTAAGGATTGACTGGACGGGCGCTGCCAAGCCTCTGCTCAGTGCGAGCACGAGGCCTGGGTCTCAGGCGATAGGAGGCCTGAACAGGGATGAGCGATGATGCTGAAGCTCTGCCGCTGGCTGGTGCCAGGGATGGATATCGCTCAGATCAACTCGAGCGGGTCCAGCAAGGCTGGCCAAGATGCCTACAGAAGCCGTCAGATCGGCCTGGTGCAACAGGCTGTGCAATCCAACCGCGTGTTCAAGATCACGGTCTGCGGCATCACTCACCCCAACATGGGGGTGACCATGTTCCACCGCAGCCTGCACGATGTGCTGCAAGCCGTGCAGCTCACCCAGATGATTCAGGACGGGTCGCACGAACAGACTCGCCACCAGCATCATGAAGATGCAGCTGCGCAACAGCACGCTGGTTGGTAGACGAAGGGATCGCACGGGCAAAGACTAGAGGCTTGTTCTGGCAAAGTCGATATGACAACGTCGGGCGCGAGCGGTGAAAGTGCCCTCTCGCGCCCCTTGTTCAAGTTTCCGTCATCCAGGCCAACGAGGGTGCACGTCGTCGATGACATACCGATGTGAGTGCTTGCCGTTGGAAGAAGCGTGTTCCGCCCAGTGGGGATGGTCCGCAGCCAGATCGTCGTGACCGTGGGAGATCTCGTCCGGGTCATGGGCGGGCCAGATTCTCCAGGCGAACACGAATCCGGCGATGCCGACTACTGCCAGTGCCATGATCGCCACTGGCATTCCAAACTTCGCACCCACGGCTCCCGCCAGAGGGTAGGCAATCAGCCAACACACGTGGGAGAGAGAGAACTGCGCTGCGAACAGGAATGGCAGATCGGTGGATTCCGCTGATCGCCGCAGCAGTCTGCCGCCAGGAGTCACCAGCCCCGCATAGCTCATCCCCAACAATGCCCAGCCGGCGAGCACGATGGGCCAACCTATGGAGGAGGGCGAGAGCAGCCAGGTAAGCCCGAGGGTCACAAGTACGATGCACATTGCAAGGGCTGAGGAGAGCATCACGCGCCTGTCAGCCACCCGATCGAGAACCTTGGGGAGGACAAGCGCCGTCAGCATCGAGCCGCCACCGAAAGCTGCCAGCGCCCATGCCACCTGTGACTCTGCTCCGCCGAGAACGTTGCGCACCACAACGACGGTGTTCACGAACACCATGGCGCCGCCGGCGGCCGCACACAGATTAAGGGCAAGCAACCCTTTCAGCCTGGGCGTCTTCAGGTAGATCCGCATTCCTCGAATCGCGCGGGCGTAGGGACCGTCCTTTCTTAGGGACGGAGCAACGAAGGGGAATGCAGTTGAGAACACCAAGATGGCGGATATCACGAAGCCTACGGACGTACCAGCGAACAGGCCGTGGAAGCTGATCAGCGTCAGCAGAGCAGCGGCCAACGCGGGACTCAGCAGGCTCTCCAGGTCATAGGCCAGGCGCGACAGGGACAGTGCTCGGGTGTAGTCGCGTTCCTCCTTCAGGATTTCCGGGATCGTCGACTGGAACAGAGGGGTGAAGCACGCCGAGGCCGACTGCAGCAAGGCAATGAGCAGGTACACCTGCCAGATCTGGTTGACGAACGGCAGACAAAGCGCCGCGCCCGCCCGCACCAGGTCGAGGGCAATAAGCACCGGTTTGCGTAGATTTGCCGGGACGATCGCTCCGGACAGAGGGGCCAACAGCACGTAGACAATCATCTTGATTGCCAGAGCCGTACCTAGCACAGCGCCCGCCTCAGCCCCCGCCAAGTCATAGGCCAAAAGAGAGAGCGCCACGGTAGCCAAGCCCGTGCCGATCAGCGCGATAACCTGCGCAGCGAACAGGTTCCTGAATGTTGGAAAGCGTAGGACCTCGATCATGGCTCACCTCTAGATGGAACAGTGGAAAGCGCCGCTGCCCTGCGGATCGTAATCCGATCCGCAGGGCAGGACGTGAAGCCGTGGAAGGGGCTTGCGCTCAATCGACTTCGGGTACCGGCAAGGGGTCTTCAATGCCCGCGGCCTTCCTGCGCGCAGTTCTTCGGAGTACCAGCCCGCACAGCGCAGGCAGCACGAACAGCGTCAGTACGGTTGCCGTGGCAAGACCCCCGATAACCACTGTAGCCAGTGGCTTCTGCACTTCGGCGCCCGTACCTGTTGCAATCGCCATCGGGACGAAGCCCAGGGAGGCAACCAGCGCGGTCATAAGAACCGGTCTAACGCGCTCCATTGCACCCAGTTCGACCGCCTCATCTGGCGGAAGCCCCTCGTGCAGGCGTTTCTTGATCGCGGAGATCAGAACCAGGCCGTTGAGCACCGCGACACCAGATACCGCGATGAAGCCCACAGCAGCTGAGATCGAGAAGGGGATTCCTCTCAACGCCAATGCGAAGAATCCACCGGCCAGAGCAAGTGGCACCGCAGTCAGTACCGTACCTGTCAGCAAACCGTTGCCAATCGCCATGTAGAGGACGGCTGCAATGAGAATGAAGCAGAGAGGCACAATAATCGCCAGTCGCTTCGTTGCTGCCTGCAGATTCTGGAACTGCCCGCCCCATTCGATCCAGGAACCCGTGGGCAACTGCACCTGCTGGGCAATAGCCGCCTTGGCGTCGTCAACGAAGCTACCCAGGTCACGCCCGACCACATTCGCTTCCACATAGATTCGACGTTTGCCATTGTCGCGGCTCACTTCGTTCAGACCCTGTGTGAAGCGGAAACTGACCAATTCACGAAGCGGAACAGACTGACGGCCTTCCTGACTGCCTGGCGGCAGCATAACCGGAACGGCTCCTAGTACATCGAGATCGCTGCGGTCCACACGGGGCAGACGAACCACCACGTCGAAGCGCCGATCACCTTCGAAGATCTGGCCCGCCATGCGACCTGCCAGAGCAGCAGACACTGTGTCGGCCACTTCCTTGACGGTGAGTCCGTAACGGGCGATCGCGGCCCGGTCGAACGCCATGTCAAAGGTCGGGAAGCCTCCCGTCTGCGCCACACGGACATCCGATGCGCCCGGAATCTTCTTGAGGACGGCCGCAATCTTGTCAGCGCTGCCGGCAAGCGCCGTCAGGTCTTCGCCATAGATCTTGACTGCAACGTCGCTACGAACGCCGCCGATCAGCTCATTGAAGCGCATCTCGATGGGCTGGGTGGCGTCATAGTTGTTACCAACAAGAAAGGCTGTCTTTTCTCGAATCCTCTCGATCACCTGCTCTTTGGTCTTCACTCCATCCGGCCATTGGTCCTTGGGCTTGAGGATCACGTAGTTGTCGGACGCATTGGGCGGCATGGGATCTGCGGCCAGGCTTGCGGTACCGGCCTTGGAGTACACCGTCTGTACCTCCGGCAACGTCATCAGTGCCTTCTCAAGAGGAAGGTCGATGGCGACGGACTGCTCGATCGATGTGGACGGGATGCGAACGGAGGACAGGTTGAGATTCTGCTCATCCAATGTGGGCATGAACTCCCGACCCACAAAGCCAAAGGCCACAACGCCGGCCACCAGGACGCCAAGACCACCGGCCAGGTAGGGCATGGGTTGGCGGATTGCGCTGCGAAGCATCGGCTGATAGCGGCTCTTGGTAGCAGCTACTACCCGTACTTCCTTCTCGGAAATGTGGCCCTTGAGCATGACCGCCACCATCGCCGGAACGAAAGTGAGGGAGAGCACGAATGCAGAGGCCAGCGCCAGCATCAGGGTAATGACCATCGGAGAGAACATCTTCCCCTCGACGCCCTGGAAGGTCAGGCAGGGCACGAAGACCAGGAAGATGACCGCCTGCCCATATACGGTCGGGCGGACCATCTCCTTGGACGAGGCGATCGTTTCATGCAGGCGCTCCGATAGATTGAGCGGGCGCCCAAGTGCATGCTGTCGCTCTGCCAGGCGGCGCAGTGCGTTCTCGACGATGATGACCGCGCCGTCGATGATCAGGCCAAAGTCGAGCGCACCCAGGCTCATCAGGTTGCCAGAGATCCCGAGCTTGTTCATGCCGATCGCGGTGATCAGCAGGGACAACGGAATCACCAATGCAGCAATGACAGCAGCTCGCCAGTTTCCGAGCAATGCACACAGGATGACCACGACTAGAAGAGCGCCTTCGGCCAGGTTCTTGGCGACGGTCTTGATCGTTGCGACAACCAGCTGGGATCGGTCCAAGGTGGGAACAATCGTCACGCCCGGCGGCATGGTCTTGCCGATCTCCTGCAGCTTGTCACCCACCGCCGCCGCCACAGTTCGGCTGTTGGCGCCAACCAGCATGAGTGCACTGCCGACGACAGTCTCGTATCCATTGCGGCTGGCAGCACCGCGGCGGAGCTCACCGTCAACGACCACACGTGCGACGTCACCCACCGTTACGGGAACTCCGTTGCGATTGCCCACAACGGCACGGGCAATCTCGTCCACGGAGCGGATGCGGGCGTCTGCGCGCACCAGATAGGACTCGCCCGACCTCTGGATGTAGTCTGCTCCGACCGACAGATTGGCATCCTGCAACGCGTCGGCCAGGTCGGTATAGGAGAACCCGTACTCCGCGAGCTTGCTCGCATTGGGCTCAACGACATACTCCTTGACGTAGCCGCCGAGGCTGTCGACGTCTGCTACGCCTGGCGTCGTGCGCAGCTGAGGCCGCACAATCCAGTCCTGGACTGTGCGCAAGTAGGCCAGACGTGCCATGTTGTCCGTCAGCCGTTCCCCTTGATCAGTCAGGAACGAACCGTCGCTTTGCCAGCCAGGCTTACCATCATTTCGCGGGGCATCTTTGCCATCTGGGTGGGTGAATTCAACGCTGTAGTGGAATACTTCGCCCAACCCGGTCGAAACCGGGCCCATCAGTGGTTCGGCACCCTCCGGCAACTGGGGCCGAGCCTGAGTCAGACGCTCGGTGACCTGTTGGCGCATGAAGTAGAGGTCTGCGCTCTCATCGAAGATCACCGTGACCTGGCTGAAGCCGTTGCGCGAGAACGACCGGGTGTTCGCGACGCCCCGAAGTCCTGCCATCGCGGTCTCGATCGGGTAGGTAACGCGCTTCTCGACCTCCACTGGACTCAGCGTCGGGATGACGGTGTTGATCTGGACCTGCTTGTTCGTGATATCCGGAGTCACGTCGATCGGTAGCAGGTTCAGTTGCCACCCGCCGATCACCGCAATCACCAGTGTGATCAACAGAACCAGCCAGCGGTGCCGTACGGCACCCGTGAGTACTTGCTCGATCATTACTCGTCTCCGCCCGACTTTTTCATCTCGGCTTTCACCAGAAACGCATTACGGGTAGCAACCGGGGTTCCCGCAGTGACGCCAGAAAGGATCTGCGCCATACCACCGCTACGGAGGCCAATGAAGACCGGCTGTGCAGTGAACCCCTTACTGGTTCTGACGAAGAGGACGTCTTTTCCGTCGATGTTCTGGACCGCCTCTTCCGAGACAGACAGCCCCTCACCCGATCCGGAAGCGGTGACCAGCCGGACCTGCACACCGTCACCCACAACCAATCCGTTCGCCTCTGCGCTCGGGGTGATTACGACTGTGGCAGCCCTTGTCAGCCCACCTACGGCGGCAGCAACTGAACGGACCTTTCCTGAGGTGACGCTTCCGTCGGAGCGGGTAATGGACACGCTGTCGCCGGCCTTGATCCGACCGGTGTCACCCGCACGAACGGAGGCCTGAATCTCCACGCCATTGGAACCTGTGACCCTATAAAGGGAGGCCTGCGGCTCGACGAAAGCGCCCAGAGTCACTTGCGAGCTGCTGATGGTTCCATCGATAGGGCTGATGACGTTGACGCTACCTCCTCCATCCACATTGGCGGTGCGTGCCACCAGGGCAGCGCGTTGTGCTTCTGCTTGCGCTGTGAGATAGGCGGCGCGACTCGCCTCAGCCTCTTGTCGTGCCAGCACGCCCTGTGCGAGCAACGACTCATCGCGCTTGACGTTCTTTTCGGCGAGGGAGAGGCTGGCGCTGGCCACACGAAGGTCAGCCGCAATACGGGCCCCATCAGGGCTGGCTACGCGTGCCAGCACTTCGCCCTTCTTCACCTTGTCGCCCACCTGCCGGATGACATCGGTGACGTTACCGGCCGCACGTGCCACCACGACGGCCTCACCACCGGGGATTGCCACGACCGAACCCGATGCGGTGATATTCGCCGCTACCTGAGCGGAAGTGACGGGCTCCACCGAGATCCCGGCAGCGGCAAGATACTCCTTGGGAATCGCGACTTCCTGAGCTGCCTCCGCCTCCGCCGGCGCACTGGCGCTGGCTTCGTCTTTCGCGGGGTCGACCACCGTCTCTGAAGGGGCGGATAAGCGTGCAATGCCAAATCCCGCGCCAAGCGCCAAGGTAGCCACGCCGATCATCGTCAGGGTGTTAACAGCCGGAATACTTCTCTTCATCTACATGTCTCCAAAGGCAATCTGACCGCTGGCCACGGCGAGCGATGCGTAGGCGGCAACGCGTGCGAGTCGTGCATCCACCACGCTCAGCCTCGCGTCCGTCAGCGTGCGACGGCTAAGCAGCAGCTCAACCAGTGGGGTTCTACCGGCCTCGTATCCCAAGCGCGCCATTCGGTAGGCTTCCGTGGCTGCTTCCTCTCCCTTGGAGGCAGCGATCAGTCCTCGCTTGGCGGCGTCAACACGCGCAAGCGCAGTCGCACGGTCCGCCTGGCTCTGGAGGCGTGCTGCATCCAATCGAGCACGGGCGGCGTCGCTCCGTGCTCGAGCCGCGCTGATCCCGCCGCTGTTCCGGTCAAACAATGGGATGCTCAGAGACACGCCGACGACCAATGCGTCCCCACCGGCGGCGAAGTTGCGACGGCCTGCGGTGAGGTTAAGGTCCGGTGCCCGCTTGAAGCGTTCAGTGCGCAGAACCGCATCGCTCGCATCGACGTCTGCCTTCGCAGACAGGACAGATGCCGAATCGACGTTCGCAATTGCGGGCGCAACCCACTCGCGCACCAGGAGTGACTCGGACGTGCCTGAGTAGGGTTCAGCTCTTCCCGCCAGTACTGACAGTTGCTCGAGAGCTGCAGCCGCCTCTGCCTCTCTTGAGGCGGCAATCGCTTCTGCTGAGCTCAAGCCGGCCTGGGCTTGTGCTACGCGCAGGCTGGCCTCCTTTCCTGCGTCAACCAGCGCCTGAGCTGCCTTCAGGTCGCCTCTGGCGCGATCAACATCTTCGGCAGCAATGTTTCGCCGTATCAGCCCAGCCTCGGAAGACGCGTAGGCAACAGCCAAGGCTGCGGCGAATTCGACTTGTGCCTGGTGCTGGCGAGCTTCGGCCGCCTGCAGCCCTTTCTCTCCCGCCTGGATTCGAGCCCCACGTTGGCCAAAGATCTCGAGTGGCTGGCTGATGGTGTAGGTCGTCTGCCGCTGGCTCGCGCCATTGCTGGGGGGAGCGTTGAGATTCTCTGCGAGGGCATCAATGGTGGGGTTACGTAGCGCTCGCGCTTGGCGGGCTTCGCCCGCAGCGGCAGCTGTGTCGAACCCCTTTTCCTGAAGGAAGGGGGATTGGGCCCTGCTCTGCTCGAGCAACGCGCTGAAGTTCGGGGCGTCCGAGGCATAGGCCGCAGAGATACTGGTCAGGGCCAGCATCACCGTCAGGGCAAGCAATGATGGTTTCATGAGGATCCGGTGCAGTGGGGCCGCAATCTCGGCCGTCTTTCTGCACTACGCGGCCTGCGCGGCCTTCCCCTCGAATCCGGCGAAAATTTATTTCCCGCGGCTCAGTGCATCTGTCAGCTTGGCCCGTGCTCTCAGTACGCGACCCTCTATTGTTTTGAGACTGATACCCAGGGCGGAAGCTGCTTCAACCTGGGAAAGGCCGACGAAGGCAGTCAGAACCAGGGCTTCACGCAGGCTCGGGTCGATCGTGTTGAGAACCCTTCTTACTTCTGCGAGCTCAAGCTGAGAGCCGGCAACCTGCTCTGGCCCGGCCTGCTCGGAATGCAGGGCGCGTCCTTCCTCGTCATCCAAAGGCTTGGCCCGGAACAGGAAATGGCGGACGCGTCGAAACCGTTGCGTATCACGAACCTTGTTGATTCCAATACGCATCAGCCAGGGAAGTACCGAGCGCGTCGGATCGTACTCTGACAGGCCTCGCCAAGCGGCAACGAATGTCTCCTGCACGACATCATCGACGTCGGTTTCGGGCAGGCCCATGCCTCGAACCATCTGCTTGATTGCTGGCGAGTGACGGCGGACCAGGCGAGCGAAGGCCTCAGCATTACCTGCCGCAGCTTCAACTGCCCAGTTGTTGTCGTCCTCGATGGTCACAACGTTTGTGTGGCTCAGGGAGAGTCGGTGCGAAGTGCTTCAAGGAGTGCCTTGTCGTAGGCCGGCCGGTGCTCGGGTTTCAAGCCCTCGCGCATCTCGAACACATGCTCGAGCGTGATGCGCTGGAGATCGCCCGCAGCCCGCTCCACCTCACGACTTGCACGTTCCACCTGGGGGTTCCATTTGGGGTCAGCCGCGATGGCGTCCGCCAGCTGGCGGTTGGCAATCCGCAGGCGCGCTTCGATCTCACCTCGCCTTGTTGCGAACAGCTGTTCCTTGGCCTGGAGGATCTGCTTCTCCGAGTCGTCCAGAGGCACCACGGCGTGAAGGCGTTCATGGAGATCGCTGTGCCCAGGATTGAGCGAGTGCCAGGTCCAGCCGATAGCCAGCGCGCACACGACGCCAATGATGGCGCCAGCGATTGTTGCCAGCGGCAGCCTCATGAGGGGTCCGATTGCCATCAGCGTTCCACCAGTAGAGCGTATGGGGACATGGAAGCTGGGGCCGCGACCCATGTCGGGCGCGAGGGTGCCTGGGTGACAAAGAAGGCGGAGCCTACTCCTCCGCAGGTAAGCACCGCCGCGAGCGCGGCGCATGCGAGTGCCCGGCGGAACTCTCGCTTACCGGCCCATTGCGAAGGGGAAGCTTCTTGGGACAAGCGCTGAACTAGCACATCAGTGGCCTGCTCATTGCCGCAGGGCCGAGTGGCAGCCGAGGCCCTTGTCAGCCATTCATCTACGTCACTCATTTGAAGTTCTCCTCATCTGCCCTTCTTTATACGCACGCCAATCCCCCTTCCCCTCAAAGCTGCACATCAGTTCCCTCCAGCATTCGTGCTTGAGTTCCCCAAGTCCCGCCCTGAAGTTCCCCAAGTCCCGCCCTGAACCGTCCAGAAAGCCCTGCTCTGGGCTGGGAGGCAATGCCACCTCAGATCGAGGTCCTGTTCCCCTAATCACCGACCTTGCCGCCCCGCGCCTCAATTTGCTGAGTCAACACCGAGAGCAGCTGCTGGAAGGCCGCGTTGAAAATCCACCCGCCCTCCGGCCCGTGAGCCTCAGTGATCCCAGGAAGAATCGAGGCCCAGGCTCTCGATAACAAGTCTGGATACGGATGCGTGATGATTAGCGTCCGCACCCCGTACTCCAGGGCCTTCAAGTAGCCACGGTGCGCCGCAAGATCTGTCTCGCACGCCTCTAAGCGAGCCTTTAAGTCAGAAATCTCAAAATTCATTCCAATGTGCTTCTAGATGGACAATCGTCACAATCCGCATGATATTGCCGCAAGCCAGTGGAGCGCGCGCACTTGAGTATCCTGAACGTCCTGCTTAGCCCTGAACGGATGCTGGTTGCAGTTGACACTCTCGCCGAGGATGCACTCACCGGCGCCAAATCGTCCGGCGCGAAGTTCTTATTGATTCCACAACACAACGTGGTGCTTGCCTGCCGCGGTAGCACTCAATTCTTCCTTCGGATCTACGCACTTATGCTGCAGGCCAGCTTTCGGGCGGACTTCACAATGGAGCAGCTAGCCAAGGAACTGACATTGGTGATCGACCAGCTTTGGCCTGAGTACGAGAAGGCAGCCCTTGAAGCAGGCCTGTCGAGGCAAACCCTAGGCACCGAACTGGTACTTGGAGGGTGGTGCCCACGCGCCGGACGAATGATAGCCACCGCCTACGCCAAGTCCAACAGCACCGCAGCAACGGTGGTGCAACCCTTGGTCGGAGGTCTGGCGTCACCCGGCGAGCCCTTGCGGGCCATGCCTGACAGCTTTGCGGCGGATGCGGTAATTGAGGCGGGCAGGATTCAAGCGGCATGGTTAAACAGCGCCGCTGGCCGGCAGGTCGCAGGTGGTCGCCTGCTGGCAATCGACCTGCGCCAAGGGCGATCGGTCGTCCAAGATCTTGGACAGCTCTGATGCTCTGCGCATCCGTCGACGTAGCAAACAGCACTTATGCCACCCTTCGGCACTATTGCTGACACCTCGCAACCGTGGAATGCACTCGTGTTCGTCAGGCAGACGGGGCATCTAAGACCAAGAGACTTCTAAGACCACCAGGAAGGCTTCAGCTCATAGATTGGGTATACGAGCTACGCCCTTCATCCCTCCCACTGGGAGAAGAAGGCTACAGGCAAGTTCCGCGGATCGCACGATGTTCGATGCGACATCCATCTCGATGTGGATTCGTTTTGCCACGGCTTCGGATATCAGCAGCTGTCCTTGTAGCGAAAGTTTCAACTGACATGCAAGACGAAATGCTCTGTTTATCGTTCTTCGCGAAACACCGCGAATCATCATCTGTTGCCGCCTTAGCCGGACCGCATAGTGAGCGTGGTGGTGCGGTAGGCCAGACTTGAACGACCCTCGTCTTCCGCTCAGCTGCGCAAGCACCTGGAAGGATGGAAGGACGCACTGGTCATCACCAAGCAGAGCGTCAATCAATCGAGCAAACTCTCTTCGCTCATCTGCCACTCGACCGCGTCCTAGTGGGAGCTCCGGATTCGATCCAATTCCAGGCAGAAGTTCGGACGCAGATTCGATAGGCTGGAGAAGAATGTCCAAGACAGAAACGCACTGATTTGCCGATAGATTGAGTAGCTCATTGAACTCTAATCGACTCGGATCATTCCTTCTAAAGAGTCTGAAGCAATTCACTCTAGTCCAGCTCTTGTAGTCAGAATAGCTTGCAGGCAAGCGTGCAGGAGGTCGGTAATCCAACTTTCGCCCCTCGCCTCTAGCCACGACTGCCTCTATAAACACCTCCAAGTTCGAGAGTTCAAGCCTCTGATTTGGATGATTTGAGCACCAAGAGATCAGTTCCTCTATGCACTGATTGATCCAGCGCTGAGTCGGGTTCGCCGAGTCAAAGCGTGTGCGCCTGTCTAGGCGATCTCCGCAGGATGGGCACTTTCTCAATGCAATGCTCTTCAACTTCCCGAGTCCACAATTGGAACAGCTGTTCTCAATCCTGGCGTCGTGCAGCGAGCAGTGAGAATAAGCATCGAAGCTCCAAATCAGCCTCTCTGTGGCGCTCTCGTCCATATCGCTAGCTCCGATGCAAATCGGACACCAAGCGGCGTGTCGACTCCAGCTCGCTGCCCTTGAGGAGACGATCTCTGAGAGTCCATACAAAGTAGCACCGACAAGTGACTGCCCAGTCAGCTTCTCTAGTGAACGCGCACGCCGTACTGACACAGGCCCGAGCCCATCGAGTCTGCGCTGATCAATGTATCTAGACGGCACCTCCGACGAGTGGGTGTCGATAAGCTGAAGCATCTTGCACCACGAAATTCCGCTGAGCTTAGCCAAGCGATTTGCGTATCCATTGAGCGACTCTGTCCAGGGAGTACCTGCATCACGAAGCTCAAGAGGTGGAAGTACCGTCCATCTTGGTGGTTCCATCCTCACAGATCGCCTTCGCTAGGCAATGAGCCCTTGATGGTCAAGAAGTCCGCTAGGCGTAGAGAACGCTTGCCATCGGCAAGTCTATTGAACGCGTCTATCTCTCCCCAGAGCAGCCTGTGATTCCTTTCGGTTCCAGACGCTGCTCGCAGATGCCCGAGCTCGATGGTATTGGAACCATTGCGACAACGCTCTTCATTCGCCCGCATCAAGTACCGCAGAGTTGGGCCAAAAATTCCTCCTCCATTGAGAGCAATGAGCTCTAGGTTTTCCTGGAGAAGGCTACCTTTTGAAAGTGGAAATCCCTTGCCGATCGCCTTGATCAGAGAGGCGTAGGATCGCAGGTCGTCATTGTCATTCAGACCGTACGGACGCATATAGAGAACGTCAGATCTATTGAACACCTCTTGGGAATCCTCATAGAGCGTGGACGCTTCATGGGTTCCTATCATGATCGCCACACAACCAATTTCTTCAACAAGCGCCATGATGCCAAGCATGTAGTTGCGTGAACTCTGACTCTTCGGAACCCTGCAGATGTTCGCAGCCTCCTCTATGACGATGTACCTCAATCCGCGAATTCTAGACATGCGCTCAAACGAAAGACGAAGGTCTCTCTCCGCTGTTCTCGCGCGCACTTCACGCCAGAACACTGAAGAGGCTCGCCGCTCTGCGGCCACGTGCGTTTGGTCAGGATCGCCACCGGTTTCCATAGCATTAGTCCAGCTAGTGTCGGGCTCAGTTATTTCCTGATGTAGGCGCAAAGCGAAGTCTTTCGGATTGAACTTGTCGCCCTGATTCAGGATTGCCCTTACGGAGATCAGCGGCAAGTGGCCTGTTGGCCAAAGTTGGGGATTTCCTCCGAGCTCAGGCAACAGCTGCCGACGCAACTCGCTCTTTCCTGACCAGGAGGGCGCTATCAACCAAACAAAGTCTCCTGGCCGAGCTCTCGAAACTGATTTCAGTAGGCTGTGCTGGGTAGTTAGAAAGCGCTGATGTGGTATGAAAGGGAAGCTCATCTCATCAGCTGGAAAATGGGGCAGGATGCTAGCGTCCATGCGAATCCCCTTCCACAATGAGATCGGGGAGCTCATCAAAGTTGACGACCAATCTCGCTTGAACCTTCGATCGACTCGCATTTGGCGGGGCTTGCGTTTCCTTTCCACTTGCTAGCCCCATATCATTGGCTCGCTGCCTGGCGTTGGCCATGCTCGTCCTCTCATAGTTCTTACGCTGCAGCTCCTCCTTCTTGCTCTCAACATCCGGCGTGATGAACTGCTCCCACATTGCCTCGAAGTGACGATCCTGCTCGGAGTAGTGACCAATCTCCGAGACCTTCGAGCACCATGCCTTGTAGCGTCTCTTCGTGGTCTGAATCCAAACGAATGAAATATCCTCAGGATCACGCCGAGCACTGAGGATCTTCTCTTCATGCGCGCGCGACGCGAGATCCGCGTTCGTGTAGCTTCTCCTCCAGTGTCTGATCCCCCTTGTTCTTTCATAAGAGCATGATTTCAATTTCACTGAAGTTTGAAATAGGAAGTCATCGTCTACAACCGTTGGTATTCCAGAGTTTGGAGCAGTCAACTGACTGTTCTCAAATCGCTCTCGCGCACCTGCGAAGCCATCCACGGGCATCTCGGGCATCAGGCTGTACAGAAGGTGGTGAATTTCGGATTCTACGGTCGAGAAATCTAGGCGCGCGGTCGATCTGCTTTTGAATTTTCCATCGACACTTCTACCGGCTTTATCTGGCTTTGTGCTCCCAATCAATTTGTGGCTGACCATGGAATTGATAAGCCCTTGAACCGTCTCACACTGTGAGTTGAAGCGACTCGCGCCTGTCGGCACTGTGAGTATGGAGATGCCATAGGTTCGACAGAGATCACCTAAGGCTGACTTCAGATCAGTGCCTCGATCGATCACGATTGCGTGTGGAAGCTTCGCGTGCTCGCGCACATAGTTCCTCAGCAAAATTAGTGGCCCTTCGCGCCGAGCGGGACCGAAGACAAAGGCATGGGCCATAACCTTAGACGACGCTTCGTCACGGCCGCAGTACAGTACCGGGCAGTGGTCTTGCTGCCCTTCGTCTTCTTGTGTAAAGACTCGGTTGTCAACCTTGGTTGCATCGATGTGCAGGACAGAGTGCACAGCAAGCGCTTGGCCTGATCTAACCCGAGCGTCGGAACGCGGCCTATTTGCTTGATAGTTTCGCTTACCGCCGACAGCAAGATCACGTTGCCCCCTTGAAACGGATCGAACTCTTCTGACGAGCGCCTTCCGGCCAGGCACAGGAACGCCAGCGCACTCGCACTGCAGGGCTAGCTCACGATACAGATCGGCTAGCGTCGCAACCTTACCCTTTAGCCAATGTGAGCCAATGACTCCGCGTACAAGTTCTGATTGCGCGTGAGTGAGACGACTGGATCGGTTCCCGCACTTTGCGTAGTTGGTGATGAGATCATCTAGAGGATTGCGACCCTCTGCGCGCGCTAGTCTCACCCGCTCCTCCAACTTCCTCATCTTGGGTGTCGCTCGCTTTCCTTCACGAGCAAGGCATTCAAGCTTCTTCAGCCTTGCAACTGCCTTTGCCACATCAACTGAACTTGCGAGCGCAACTGGGCCGCTAGCTTCGGCATACAGGTTGTTGATGTTCTTACAGCACTCGGCCGCAATCGCCTCCGCCTGCTCTTGACTTAGGCTTAAGAGAAAGTTGCGCGTATCGGTAATCGGTATGTGCCCTATGGGCCCGTGGACTAGCCTATCCGCCAAGAGTCCTGCTGCGACCCCAGCGTTGAACCAAGGGATCTCTTCCATAAGAAACGCGATGCTTTTTGGCCCCATGTAAAGCTGCTTTTCCACCGCAGCAAAGCCCTCTCGGCGCACCATTGAGAGATCTTCATCCCAGTTTTGGTAGATGAACTGCAAGTTCCTATGGTATCGGCTGATGTTGCTGGGTGAGGCCCAGATCTTGTACTCGATCCCATGGGATGCTGCCCATCGCTCATACACCAGATTGCGATATTTCCCACCGTCCAGCACCCACTCTTCGGGCTTTCTCTCCACAAGAGTGCTGAGCTTGGAGATGGGCTTACATTCCACGATTTCCACGGAGGACCGTCGAACCACAAAGAAGTCTGCATGGGCGGTGCACACATGATTGCCGCGCCTTATGCCACGACAAGTGACCTGGCAAACATATGAGATGACGTCAGGATCAATTTCTAGCTCATATGCAAATGTTTGCTCGACTGTATGGCTTTCCAGCCTGCGAACATCGCGACACTTTCTTGAATAGAAGTCGACGACCACATTGTCCAGTGCATAGGCGCCAACGCTGCGCCCTGGTTCCTGGCCAAAGAGCTCGAGTGCGAAGGACCTATCTTCTACTGATAGATCTAGCGTTCTTAGATGATCCCTCAGCTGATCTGGGGTCATTGCCATCTCCCTCATGGTGGGAGATGGCTGCACGGCCCCCTCCCGCTTTGACGAGCACTTGAAAGAAGCACGGGTCGGGAGTAGATTCAGCTACGCGGAACTAAGCGCTAGCTGCGAACAAGCCCTGGCCTGCCAGCCAGGGTTTGTTGTTTCTTCTCCCCAGAGATCTTTCTTACTTAGCTCATTGCACGGGCTCCTTGATAGGTGCCTGCCGAAGGGACAAACGTCCACGGCGACCTGGAAAGTTCACCGCTTCGATGCCTAAGCGCCCCTGCACTGCAGCTCGTCTACCTGCATCTAGGCTACGGAATCCAAGTAGCTGCCTGGCATCCCCCACGCGAACACAGATCCCAGACTCATCAACGATCCTGTCTGCCAGTTCCTCTTCTGAGGACGCTTCAAGTGCCGCTCTTTGCAGGGAAAGTGCGTTCATTCCTCCAACATACGCAAACCAATGCTCGTTGCAAGCTCGTTGAGTCCCTCTGCATTTCGCAAGCCATAAATGGTTATACCTCCTTTAAAATCAATCCATTACAATCCTTGAAGCCTTAGTACGTCGAGCGTTCTCCGGACGAGTCGAATGCTAGATTGGAGCCCATTGCGCGAGTGGAACTAACAGTGGCTTTTCATTTGTGGGTCCATGCCACATTGATTAGCGACTTCTTGCATTGCGCGTTGCGTCCATCCGAGATCCGTGCTGCCTCACTAGGTTCAGCCACGTCTTCACAACCTTGCATCGGAATCCAGGTAGGTGGCAGACGCCAGCAGACTGCACGGTCTGGAGAGCGGATATTCATTCGCGTACCCATAGTTGGTTCAGCTATGAAAGAAGTCTCCAACTATGCAATCATTTCCTTCGATATCAATTAGCTACGCTACGAGCGCCCCGACTATGGGGCCAAAGTGCTAATAGTCGGTGAATGTAGAGCCTCGGCTGCACCCAACTATGAGGCCAAAACGCGCTCTAACTATGGGCACGTGGCTAATTGGCAGCGGCCGCACTCACGGGCTGAACGATTGCTTCGGCCATCGCATTTCCCGCGAGTGCGTTGCCCAAGCGACGAACAGGCATGCCGCGCTTCGGCAACGCTGCAGCTATGCCTGACGCAAGCGGGGCCGCGTGTGTCTGCCAAGCGAGGATTCCCGCTTCATGCTGATGAATTGGCGGATATGAAGAGGCGCAAGGCGCTTCGATGACGTAGATCTGCTCGCCTGATTCCGCTTGTTAATGTTGGGTCAGCAGCAGGCTTCACAGCCCATCCACGTACTCAAATTGCAGCTGAAAGCGCTTGTCAGCGCCGGGAACAAACGCCGCTATATTCCAGCTTCCCCAGACGAAGGAGGGAGTGCAATGAACCTGAACCCGCAACACATGAAGTCGGCCCGCGCACTTGCTGTCGCGCTCATCGCCACCGTGAGCCTTGGCGCTTGCGCCTCTTACAAGAACGAGTTTGCAACCATCAACTCGCGTCTCGATCAGCTCGACGTAAAGGTGCAGGGCGCCGCGCAGAGTGCGGAGTCCGCCAACCAGTCCGCACAGCAGGCCAACCAGCGCCTCGACCAGATCGAAGGCCGCGTCCAGCAGCTTGAAAGGGCACCCGCCGGCCGCAAGCCGCGCGGGTAACCGCTCCCTCACCCCTTGAATTGATCGACCTCAGTATCGGGAACCAGTGGCCTTCGCCGGCCACTGGCATCCTTCCAGCCGAAACTGCATTGCCAAGGAGTCGTCCCATTCGCACCTACTCCTCCCCCGCACGCCGCGTCCTGCATGCCGCACTGGTCATGGCGCTGGCCGTTGCGTGCAGCGGCGTAGCCAACGCCAGGGACAAGGACGCACCTGCACCACCGGTGGCCGCCGTTGATGAACTTCCGCCTGACCAGAACGTGTCCGAAACCGTTATCGAACTGGCCGGCTGGGTGGTCGCCAGCAAGGACAACCAGGGCTATCCCTTTGCGGTCATGGACAAGGCGGCGGCGCAGGTGCTGGTCTTCAGCGGCGACGGCAAGCTGCGCGGCGCGGCACCGGCGCTGTTCGGATCGGCCATCGGCGATCACTCCGCACCCGGCGTCGCCAAGCTCGCGCTGAGTGCGATTCCAGGCCACGACCGCACCACGCCTGCCGGCCGCTTCATCGGCGCCTACGGCCCCTCTGACGATGCCGGGCGCGTGCTGTGGGTGGACTACGATTCCGCGGTCTCAATGCACCCGTTGCCTCCAGGCAGCCCGAAGGAGAAGCGCGCCGAGCGGCTGGCAACACCGACCCCGGACGACAACCGCGTCACCCATGGCTGCATCAACGTCTCGCCCGCGTTCTACGAGCAGATCGTGCAGTCCACCTTCGAGAAGGGCGGCGTGTTCTACATCCTGCCGGACAAGGATTCGATCGCGAAGACGTTCCCGGCGTTCGCGCAGAGCAGGGGGGATGCGGAGGACCAAGACGAAAAGGGTGCGCGGCACGCGAGCAAGTAACGCGCGCTAACGAGCGCTGTCCCTGTTTTCCATGACCTGCCCGATGCTGAGTTCATTGCCACTTGGGTCCGCCAGGCGGAAGTCGCGCATGCCGTAGGGTCTGTCCCCGATCGGGACGACGATCGTGACACTCGATCCTTCAAGGAACCGGTAATAGTCGTCGATACCGGATACGACCAGATAGGCATGGGCTGCGCCTGCCGGCTTGCTCCCGGACCGTTGGGTGAGGGTGATCTCCACGCCGTCGCGGCAGACGGCAGCAATGTCGGCGGGATCACCCCACGACCACGCCAGTTCGAATCCGAGCGTGCCGCAGTAGAACGCGATCGACTCGCCAAGATGGTCTACGGACAGGATGGGAGAGATGGACTCGATCTTCATGGGCGCGGGAACCGTTCCATGTTCGGGTGTTGGCCGATCATAGCGTCCGGCCGGCCTCAGGGCCGGGCCCCTGGAACAGCGTTGGCATTGTCGATGGGTCGCCCTGGCCGCACTCCTCCGCCGGTCCCGGGTACGACTCCGCCGATCCGGACGATTTTCCCGTACGTCGCACCCACGCTGGAACCTCGATCACCAATGCGAGGTTCCGAGATGCCACACCGCTTCCCCAAGGTTGCCCACTGGACGGCAGGGCTGGGCTTCGCCCTGCTGTGCGCCGCCGTGGCCACCTACGCCTTCACCGTGCTTTACGGCCAGCCGCACGCGGACAACCCGCTGCAGATGAAGTTCGCGGCGGCGGGCCTGGACGTACCCGCCCACCTCTTTGGCGGCGGGCTGGCCTTGTTGCTGGCGCCACTGCAGATGAACGGATGGATCCAGCGGCGTGTCCCCCGCCTGCACCGGCTGAGCGGTGGGCTCTACGCGTGCGGAGTGCTCGTGGCCGGGCTGGCCGGCTTCTCGCTGGCCCTGCATGCAGAAGGCGGCGCCCCCACCAGCATCGCCTTTGGCTTGTTGGCGCTGGCATGGATGGCCACCACCAGCATCGGGATCGGCTACGCGCTGGCCGGCAACCTCGCCAGGCACCAGCAGTGGATGTGGCGCAGCATCGCCCTCACCGCGTCTGCGGTGACGTTCCGGTTGATCCTGGGCATCGGCCTGGGCGTGCTGCATCTGCCTTTTCCCCCGGTCTATCTGGCCGCCGCCTGGGGATGCTGGGTGTTCAACCTGGCACTCTGCGAACTGGTACTGCGCTGGCCGCGGCGACCGCCGGCCACTGCATTGTCAGCGGCTCGGTGATTGCCGGGTGCCCGCCATCGCATGGCGCTTGCGGAAGGCGCTGGGTGTTTCACCCAGCTGCCGCTTGAACGCCGCGTTGAACGTCGATTTCGAGGTGAAGCCGCAGGCATAGGCGATGTCGAGAATGGTCCGGGTGTCAGCGCCATCGGCCAGATGGGAAGCGGAGGCTTCAATCCGCTGGCGGTTGATGTATTCCCAGAAATTCCCGCCGAAGCGGCGGTTGATCACCGCCGACACCAGGTATTCGGGGTAGCCGGAGCGTCTGGCCAGCTGGCCGATGGTGAGCGCCGGTTCACGGTAGAGCTGCTGTTCGGCCATCAGCTGCGACAGGCGCACTTCAACCTCGGCAACGCGTGCATCGTCGCTGGCCGGTACTACTTCGCGGTTGGCGGGTGCCGGTTCCGCAACCGGCTCGACCAGCACGGCCGGCTGGGTGAGGCTGAAGTAGCCCATCAGGAATACCCACGCTGCAATGAGGCCGTAGATCAGCGGATAGTCGATCCAGGGAATCCTGACCAGCCATTGCGTGGTGGCAATGAGCCAGATGAGGATCTGCGAGATCGCCATCGCATCGATCCAGTGCAGCGACATCCGGTCCGCATCCGAACGCCGCCGCAGCAGGCCGCGCCGGTAGCGGCCGACCCGCAGCAGACCGGCAATGACATAGGAGAGGCTGTACGCGTACAGCACGATGTTCAGCCGCATCCATTCCAGTTCCGCGATGCCCGGCAGCGTTCGCGCCAGCATGCCCTCGGCCGGCACCAGCCCACGCAGGAAGAAGCCTGCATGCAGCGCCAGCACGATGATGAATCCCGAAAGATGCACAGCATCGCGCCAGCGTACGGCCCTGGCCTCGGTCAGGACCCTGACGTAGACATAGAACAGGCTGCCGTACAGGAACGGGAACAGGCCGACGAACCGCAGCGCCTTGGTGGGTGCCGGGTAGGACGGATCCCAGTAGAGCGCCTTCACCGCCAGATCGATGCCGATCAGCGCGATCCACATCGCCAGCACCCGGTTCGCCCCGGCATTGGCCGGCCGCCGCCACAGGGCCAGGGCAAGCAGCGCGGCCTGCGCGGCGCCAATGGCGAAGACGACGGTCCAGAAAGCCATGGAAGGAGGCCGGTCGGCAACGGGATGGGGGGGGAAGCTTAGCAGCCGGTTTCCGGGCAGAAGAACAGGACGAATGGCCTACGCCCGCCCCGGCATGAGCGGACGTTCCCCGCCGGCATCACCTCATTCGCAGAGCGCGCTGTCTTCCTTCAATGCGGCATCATCCAGCGGGCGGAGCTGTTCGATCTGCTCGCGCTGTTCGGCCGTAGGCTCGCCCAGCCACCACACCCGGCAGCGCGCGGTGAGGCGGCCGACCATCTTCGACTGATCGGGCGAATACAGCATCGCCAGCGCGGTGCCGGGGCAGTCGTGGGCCTGGCAGGCGGTGTAGAACCACCAGGGTTCGCCCTGAAGCACCAGCAGCTCGCCAGGCCCGCTGGGGCCGCTCAACAGGCGTTCGCGCAGCGACGGGATGTCCTTGTCGGCGGATTCGGCGGCCTGCGTGCCCTTCATCAATGCATCGAACGCGGCCAGCACCTTCGGGTCCTTGCGGCCACAATCGTCCACCGTGTTACCGCCCACCAGGGTGAAGAAATGGGTCGCCAACGGGTTGTCCTTGCAGGTGAGCTCACGGCCGACACCGGAGTCTTCCGGCTCGCCTTCGCTGTCCCACACCGACGGATCCACTCCGTCCTCGATGGACGGTTCACTCTCGACCACGGTGGTCGTCGCTGCCGGTGTTCCAGCAGGTGCGGCGGGTGCCACCGCAGGCATCGTTTCGACGGCCTTCTCCGGTGCCTGTCCGCAGGCCGCCAGCAGCGCGACCATCAGTGCCATCCCTGCAACTTGAAACTTCATTCCCTTTCCTTGTCTGATCTGCGATGCATGCGCCACGCCGGCGGCAGCGTGATTCTAACCAGCGGCGCGCTAGGATGCGTTCGCCGCTCCCGTCATCGCCAGGACCTGGACGCATGCGCCGTACACGACTCGCCGTGATCTTCTGCAGTGCCCTGCTGCTGGCATCGCCGGCCATCGCCCACGATGCTGAAGGCGCGAAGCCTGCACCACCGCTTCCCGATACAACCCTGCCTGCGCCGCTGCATCGCGTGCTGCGCGACTACGAACAGGCGTGGCGCAAGGGGGATGCAAAGGCGCTCGCCCGGCTGTTTGTCGAGGATGGCTTCATCCTGCAGAGCAACCAGGCGCCGGTGCGCGGACGCAAAGCCATCGAGGCGGCGTATTGCGGCCAGAGCGGCAGCCCGTTGCGGTTGCGCGCGTTGGCGTATGCCGTGGAAGGCAACGTCGGCTACATCATCGGTGGCTACACCTTCGGCAACAACGTGGGGGACACCGGCAAGTTCACGCTGACGCTGAAGCGCGTGGGCGATGGGCCATGGATGATCTTCTCGGATATGGACAACGGCAACGCGCCGCCACGGGCGCGGTGATGGATTCCGCCGGGCATGGTCCGGCGCTACTGGGCGCCAACCAAGGTTGGCGGCTACCAGAAGCGGTTTCCGTCGTAGATCCACGCCATGCGTGGATGGGGTGCATAAAAAAAACCCCGGCGCATGGCCGGGGTTTTTCGATTCACTTGAACAGCGTGTCCGGATATTCCGGCTTCTGTTCCCGCGCCAGCAGCGCGCGCAGGCCTTCTTCCGGCGTCTGTTCGCCGTGCAGCACGGCACGCACGCGGTCGGAGATCGGCAGGTCGATGCCATGGCGGCGCGCCTGTCGCATCACTTCGTCGGCGGTCTGCACCGACTCGACCACCTGGCCGATCTCGCGCACGGCATCCTGCAGCGTCTGGCCACGGCCCAGGGCCAGGCCCAGGCGGCGGTTGCGCGACAGGTCGCCGGTGCAGGTCAGCACCAGATCGCCGAGGCCTGCCAGGCCCATCAGCGTTTCCGGCTTGGCGCCGATCGCCGCGGCCAGGCGCAGCATTTCGTTGAGGCCCCGGGTGATCAGGCCGGCACGGGCGTTGAGGCCCAGCTGCATGCCATCGGCCACGCCGGTAGCTACGGCCAGCACGTTCTTCATCGCGCCGCCCAGCTCGGCACCGACCATGTCGTCGCCGGTGTAGGCGCGGAACGCCGGGCCGTGCATCGCCTCGGCCACCGTCTGCGCGAACTCGGGCACGTCGCCGTGCACGGTGATCGCGGTCGGCAGGCCCTGGGTCACTTCCTTGGCGAACGACGGCCCGGTAACAACGGCCAGCGGCACGTCCTCACCCAGCACTTCGCGCGCCACTTCATGCAGGAAGCGGCCCGAACCGGGCTCGAAGCCCTTGGTGGCCCAGGCCACGCCGGCACCGGCCGGACGCAGCGGCGCCAGCGCGCGCACGGTTTCGCCGAACGCGTGCGACGGGGTCACCACCAGGATCCAGGCCGCACCTTCCACCGCCGACGCCAGATCGGTGGTGGCACGCAGGCTGTCCGGCAATGGAATGCCCGGCAGGTAGCGCGGGTTCTCATGGCGCTGGTCGATGGCTTCGACCACGGCCGCATCACGCCCCCACAGCACGGTCGGGTGACCGTGCCGTGCGAGCAGGCTGGCCAGCGCGGTTCCCCAGGAACCGGCGCCGAGCACGGCGATCTTGTCAGCGGTAGTGCTCATCCGTGACGTCGCGGCAGGAATCAGGCGTTGCCGGCCGGCTCGGAGTCAGCCAGCGACGGTGCGTCGCCCTGCTCCTGGCGCTGGCGCAGGGTTTCCGCGTACAGGCCTTCGAAGTTGATCGGCTGCAGGAAGAACGGCGGGAAGCCGCCGGCCTGGATCAGGTCGCTGACCAGCTGGCGCACGTACGGGAACAGGATGTTCGGGCACTGGGTGCCGAGCAGCACGTCGATCGACTGCGGGTCCAGGCCGACCAGGCCGAACACGCCGGCCTGCTTCACTTCGGCCACGTAGGCGGTGCGCTCACCGGCCTGGCAGGTCAGGGTCACGGCCAGCACGACTTCGAAGGCGTTCTCGCCCAGGCGCTGCACCTGCTGGTTCAGGTTGAGCTGCAGTTCCGGCTGCACCTGGTCATTGAAGATGGTCGGAGCGTTCGGCGACTCGAAGGAGACGTCCTTGACGTAGATCTTCTCGACGGTGAAAGCGGGGCCGGTGGCGGCATCGACCGGCGCAGCGGCGCCGTTGGTGATCTCTTCGGACATTTCCAGTAACTCCAGATAAATGCAATGAAAACGAGGGTCGAATTACTGCGATGGGGGCGGCATCAGGCCCATACAAGGCCGGATGCGCCACCTGCGGCAATCAGTTGCGGCCCTTGACCAGCGGCAGCTCGGCCTGCTGCCAGGCGGGAATGCCGCCATCGAGCACGTAGACCTTTTCGAAACCGGCCTTCTTCAGCGCCTTGGCGGCGGTTTCCGAGGCGTTGCCGCTGCGGCACACCAGCACCACCGGCGACTGTTTGGCATTGGCCACCAGCTTGTTGTCCGGGCCGAAGGCACTGGCCTGGGCGTTGCGGCTGCCGGCGATGTGGCCCTTCTCGAAGTCACCGCTGGCCGACAGGTCGACCACCACCGTGCCGCCCGCGTTCATCAGCTGGGTCAGTTCGGCGGGTTTGATGCCCTTGAAGCCCCGGAACAGGCGGCGGATCTCGGTGACGATGATGGCCACGGTCAGGCCGACCAGGGCCGCGGACAGCATCGGGTTTCGGCCTGCAAAGGCCAGCAACTCTTCGTAATTCACTCAGGTCACGGGTCGATTAAGCGGGCGCCGATTGTCGCACAAGCCGGACGCGGCCCGTCACTGCCCCTTCCACAGGTCCGGCAGGCCGGCGGACTGCCACCAGCGCTTGGCCTCCGGGTCCCAGCGCCAGCGCTCGACCACGACCACGGTGCGCTCGGCCTGGGTGTTCTGGTTGATCACCCCGATTTCGACGCGACGCTCGACCTCGCCCCCATCCAGCGAGGCGCTGCTGCGCTCGCGATAGGACGACACGCGCAGCTGCGCGTAGCGGTTGAGCTCGAACTCGGTCGGCGGCTTTTCCTTGCGCAGCTTCGGGTCCAGGTAACCGATGGCATCGTCCATGCTGCCCCAGCGGATGGTCGCCCCGTAGGCGATCTGGGTCTCTTCCAGCAGCTTGCGCTGCTTGCGGCTGAGGTCGTCGGCCGAGGCCACGGCGCTGGCCAGCAGCAGGGAACAGATCAGGAACTGGATGAGGCGGCGCATCGGTGGTTTCCCCAGAACGTCAGCCTGCCATCCTACCCTTTGGCGAAGGCAACGAAGCGACCGCTGAACTCGGCAGCAGGCTTGCCGTCGGCACCGGGCTGGGTGGCGATAATGCTGATGCGGGCCTTGCGGCGCTGGCGGAAGGTATTCAGGAAGGCGTCCCAGCCGCTGGCTTCGGCGGCTTCGGCATGGGCGTGCAGGTCTTCGTAGACCGGTGCCAGGTAGCGCAGGTTGCTGTCGGCCACGTAGACCTCGGCATCGTGGCCGGCCAGGCGCAGGCGCAGGCTGACCAGCGCCCAGCCGGACAGGGTCAGTACCGAGGCCAGGCTGCCACCGAAGGCGTTGCCCTTGTCGTTGACGTTGGCGGCCAGCGGCGCGGTGATGCGCAGCACGCCATCGGCATAGCCGTCGAGCTGGATCTGCATGGCGCGGACCGCTGGCATGCAGTCCAGTACGTCCTGCAGGGCGGCCAACGAGGAAGTCAGGGCATCAACGGACATCGGAGCAGCGACCACGACAACGAAGGGCCCGCATAATGCAGGCAATGGCCGACCATACGATACCCACTGGCGCCGCTGGCTCCGACGCGGCCTGGACCCTGATTTCACTGCGCCCGCAAGGCCAGCATGTGGCGCTGCGCCGCGCCGTTGCTGGGCTGGGCGGGCATGTTTTGGCCCTTTCACCGTGGCGGTTGCAGCGCCTGCACGGCACGCCCGTGGTGCGCCAGCTGCAACGCGCGCTGAACTGCGATCGCGTGGTGTTCACCAGCCCGGCCGCGGTTGCTGCGGCCGCTTCCCTGCTGCGGCTGGCCGAGGCGCAGCGCAGCCCGTGGCTGACGGTGGGCGAAGGCACCGCGCGCGCGCTGCAGGCACACGGCATTTCCGACGTGCATGCACCACAGCGGATGGACAGCGAAGGCCTGCTGGCGCTGCCGGTACTGGCAAACGTGCAGGGCCTGCGCATCGGCCTGGTGACCGCGCCCGGTGGCCGCGGCCTGATTGCCGCGCAGCTGCGGGCGGCCGGTGCCAGCATCGAACGCGCCGACGTTTACCAGCGGCGCCTGCTGCGCCTGGCGCCGCGCACGCTGGCGCGACTGGCGCATTCAGCCTTTCCGTGGGTGCTGGCGGTCAGCAGCGGCGAAGCGCTGCAGCATTTCTGGCAGCAACTTCCAACCGCATTGCAGCAGCGCCTGCAGGCGCACGCGACCGCAGTGGTGGCCAGTGATCGCCTGGGTGAACAGGCGCGGGCGCTGGGCCTGCAGCACGTGGTGCGCGCGGCCGGCCCCACCACCGCACAGCTGGTGGCGGCTGCACACGCCACGCTCACCGTCCCGGCAGCGACCTGAACAGGGACGTGGGTCACGCTTGCCGCTGTCGTCGGCAACAGTGATGCTGTGCACAACGCGGCCTGCCGGTCCCCCACCACCGGCGACGTTGCCGACAAGGAAGCCCGATGAACGACACTCCGCCCGTTTCCCTACCCCGTCGCTCCGCACGCTGGCTGCTGCCGCTGGCCGGTGTGGCCGTGCTCGGCGCGGGCGGCTACGCGGGCTGGTACTTCTGGCAGCAACAGCAGCGCGAACAGGCGGCGCAGGCGCAGACCACCGCCGTGCAGCTGCAGGGCCTGGAGGCCACGCTGGATGCGCTGCGCCGTGACCAGCGCGCGACCAGCCAGCGGCTGCAGGACGCGGCCACCACCAACCGCGTGCTGCGCGACGAGATGCTCGGCCTGTCCCAGCGCAGTGCACTGCTGGAAGAAAACCTGGCCAAGCTGGCCGACAGCGCCAACCAGGGCCGGCAGGCGGTGCAGCGCGACGAGGCCGAGTTGCTGCTGACCCAGGCCGCGCAACGCCTGAACTACGCCGACGATGTGGATGGCGCACGCCGCCTGTATGCCCAGGCCGCCACTGCGCTGGCCGATCTGCCCGACAGCGATGGCCTCAACCTGCGCCAGGCGCTGGTGCAGGAACGTGATGCACTGGATGCGCTCGGCGCCGGCCCGCGCGTGCAGTCGTTGCAGCGCCTGGATGCATTGGCCAAGGCCTTGCAGGGCCTGCCCTCGCAGGTGACCGGCAACGCTGCGCCGCCGACCGCCAGAGCCTGGTGGCAGGCCACGCTGGCACCGTTCGTGGACATCACCCCGAGCCGCCAGAACGGCCCGCTGACCGCCGCCGAACGCCGCAATGCCGACGATGCGCTGCAGCTGGAACTGACCCTGGCGCGCGCCGCGATCGAGCGCGGCGACCGTGCTGGCCGTGATACCGCGTTGGTACGCGTGGAGCATTGGGCGCAGCGGCGCTGGCCGGATTCACCGGCCCTGCGCGCACAACGTGCTGAACTGAAGGCCTTGCGCGAGCTTCCGCTGCAGGCCAGCAACACCGTTCTTGGCAGCACCCTGCAGCAACTTCGCACCCAGACCGACCGGAGGTAATCCCGCATGAAACCCCTGCAATCCCTGGTCGTGCTGTTGCTGGCCGTGGCCATCGGCGTAGTCGCCGCGCAATGGCTCGGCGCCGATGACCTCAACCGTTTCGGCGAAGTGATCCTGCGATACGGCGGCTACGACTACCACAGCAACCTGCCGAAGGTCGCGTTGCTGGCGGTGATTGCGGTGCTGGTGCTGTGGCTGCTGTGGAGCCTGATTGCCGCACCGTTCCGGGCCTGGGGCCGTTACCGCCGCAAGCAGGGCCGGGTGCGCCTGATCGACGGCCTACAGGCTTACGAGCACGGCCAGTGGCAGCGTGCGGAGAAGCTGCTGGACGGCGCCGCCAAAGACCCCGAAGTGAGCGCAGTGGCGCTGGCCAACGCCGTGCGCAGTGCGCAGGCACGGGCCGACGGCCCTGCCGGCGAAGCACTGCTGCAGCGCCTGGGCGAAAGCGATGCCACCCTGCAGGCGCTGCTGCGTGCAGAACAGCTGCTGGCGCGTGATCTGCCGGTGGATGCGATCAACGCGCTGGACGTGGCCGCGATCCAGCCGCTGCCGCCGCGTGGCCTGTGGCTGCGTACCGAGGCACTGGCGCAGGCCGGGCGCGCACACGAGGCCTATGGGCAGCTGGGCGCGCTGCGGCAGAGCAAGGTGCTGCCGACCGATGCCAGCAGCGAACTGGAAGCACGCCTGGCAGCGCAGGCGCTGCTGGAAGCGGCCGACGTCAACGCGCTGGCCGCGCAGTGGGAAGCCACGCCGAAGGCACTGCGGCCGACGCCGGACGTGGTGGGCGCCTATGCCAGCCGAGCGGTGGCCCTGAACTGGGATGAGCCGGCACTGCTGGCGCTGGAACAGGCGCTGGACCAGCGCTGGGATGATGAACTGGTGGCGCTGTATGGCCGCCTCCCGGCCGAGCGCCTGGCCACCCGACAGGCCAACCTGCAACGCTGGCGCAACGTGCATGACGGCTCGGCCGCGCTGCGCCTGGCGCAGGGCCGCGTAGCACTGGCGCAGCAGCAGTGGGATGCCGCCGACGCGTTCCTGCATGAGGCGATCGCCAGTGGCGCCGGAGCACCGGCATGGGAAGCGCTGGGTGAACTGTTCGCACAGCGTGGCGAGCACGCACTGGCCGCGCAGTGCCTGGCCAATGCGCTGCGCCTGCAGCGCGGCGAAGACAGCGTGGCGCTGGTACGCGGCAACGAAACGCCGCTGCGTGCCACGGTGGAAGAGCAACCGATTGCGGTGCAGCCGCCGGTGTATGACGCCAACGAGGAGCGCGACGAATTCGGCAACCCGCGGTTGCCCTGATCGGTAGTGCCGGCCGCTGGCCGGCATCCACCGGCGAATCTGGCACCGTGCCAAGCAAGCTTGGCACCCACCAGAGCAACCATCCGGGCAACAACAAAACGCCGCCCATCGGGCGGCGTTTTTGTTGTTAGATCCACGCCATGCGTGGATGCGATCAGCGTTCGACGATCGCCACCACGCCCATGCCGCCGGCGGTGCAGATCGAGACCAGCGCGCGGCCGCCGCCGCGTTCGGCCAGCTGCTTGGCGGCGGTGGCGATCACGCGTGCGCCGGTGGCGGCGAACGGGTGGCCGGTGGCCAGCGATGAACCCAGCAGGTTGATCTTGTCCGGGTCGATGCGGCCCAGCGGTGCATCCAGGCCCAGGCGGTTGCGGCAGTAGTCCTCGCTCTCCCACGCACGCAGCGTGCACAGCACCTGCGCGGCGAAGGCTTCGTGGATCTCGTAGATGTCGAAGTCCTGCAGGGTCAGGCCGTTGCGCTTGAGCATCTCCGGCACGGCAATGGTCGGTGCCATCAGCAGGCCTTCGCCATGCACGAAGTCCACCGCCGCCACGTGCGCATCGCGCAGGTAGGCCTGCGGCTCGTGGCCGTGCGCGCGCGCCCATTCTTCGCTGGCCAGCAGCACCGCAGCGGCACCGTCGGTCAGCGGCGTGGAGTTGGCGGCGGTCAGCGTGCCGCGGCCGGACACCTTGTCGAACGCCGGCTTCAGCGTGGCCAGCTTTTCCAGCGAGGTATCCGGGCGCAGGATGTTGTCACGCTCGACACCACGGAACGGGGCGATCAGGTCGTTGAAGAAGCCGCGCTCATAGGCCGCGGCCAGCTTCTTGTGCGAGGACACCGCCCACTCGTCCTGCGAGTCGCGCGAGATGTTCCATTCCTTGGCCATGTCCTCGCAATGGTCGCCCATGCTCTTGCCGGTGCGCGGCTCGGCCACGCCCGGGAATTCGGGCTTCAGTTCGGAGAACTTGAAGCCGGAGGTGAGCGCGCGGATCTTGTCGCCGGTGCTCTTGGCACGGTTGGCGGCCAGCAGGCGCGCGCGCAGCTTCTTGCCGTACACGATCGGCACATCGGAGGTGGTGTCCGAACCACCGCCGATGCCCGATTCGATCTGGCCCAGCGCGATCTTGTTGGCCACGGTGATGATGCTGTCCAGCGAGGTGCCGCAGGCGCGCTGCAGGGTGATGCCCGGGGTCAGCGGCGACAGGCCGGAGGACAGCGTGGCTTCGCGGCCCAGGTTCCAGTCACTGGAGTGCTTGATCACCGCACCCATCGCCACTTCACCGAGCTGCTGGCCGTGCAGGCCGAAACGTTCGACCAGCGCGCCCAGCGTACGGACCGACATGCCGAGGTTGCCGACATCCGAATACGCGGTGTTCTGGCGGCAGAACGGAATGCGGACGCCACCGAGGATGGCGACGGGACGAGCGTTGGGCATGGAGATACCTGGCATGGATGAGGGTGTCTGCAACATGGCCTGCACGACGGAGCAGGCATAATGGAGCCAAGTGTAGCTGCCGCCCTGTGATGGGCCAACCGTGGAACCATGAGCAAACCCGACCCCGCGATGAATGCCCTTGGCGTGCTGGCCCTGGAACTGGCCGGCGGCGAAATCCCCCGCCAGGCGGTACTCAGCGCCGAACAGGCCGGTGAACTGGCCGAACGCGTCGGCCGCGACCTGTCCAAGCTGGTGCCGCAGGTAGCCGAGCTGGACCTGGTGTTCGCCGCCGCGCATTTCGACCCGGCCGAAGTACTGCGCCCGGGCTGGCCAATCCACCGCCGCCTGGAAGAACTGCAGATGCGTGCGCCGGGCCGCAACCAGGGCCCGCGCCTGCTGGCGTTCGGCACCGACGCCAACGGCGACGTGCCGCTGCCGTTCCAGGCCGATGCCAGCCTGGTGGGCGGTGGCCTGCGCGTGGTGCCGTTCCTGCTGACCGGCAGCGATGTGGCCACCACCAACGCGGTCGCCAATGCGCTGGAAGAAACCCTGCTGGCCAACGGCATGGCGCACGCCGACACCGCATTGATGGCGCAGAACACCTTCGGTGCCCGCATCGAGCATGCGCGCTATTTCACCGTGAACGACCTGGCTGCGATGATGTCGATGCAGTACGACAACCAGGGCCTAGCCGCGCTGTGGCCACTGATCGAGACCGCGATCATGGCACCGGGCGAGGACGAATGGCTCAACGCCGCGCCCGAGCCGCTGCTGCGCTACACCCATGGCGAGGCGCGCATGGCGCTGTTCGATCCCGCCGGTTGGTGCGCGCACTACAACCACAGCAACAACGACTGTGACCGCCTGAAGGGCATCTACGAGCAGTTCCTGATGCGCCAGCGGCAGATGGCCGCGGTGCTGGAAGCGCACGGCGTGCCGGTGCTGTTCGTGCACTGCGAGGCCGGTCAGGACGCGCGCGAGCTGCTGGCGCGCTGATGGGTGGTGCCGGCCGCTGGCCGGCAACCCTTGGATCTGCGATTGCCGGCCAGCGGCCGGCACTACCGATCAGGAAAAACGCCGGCTTGTGCCGGCGTTTTCCGTTTGCAGCAAAAGCGTACTTACGGCGCCTTCTGGATCACCGCACACGCCAGGCGCGCGCCGGCATTGCCGGTCGGCTGGGTCTTGTAGTCGTCCGCGTCGGCGTGGACGATCAGGCCGCGGCCGATGATGTCGAAGTCATCACCCTTGCCGATGTTGACGTTGCTCGATACTGGGCCATCGATGGTGGCCACGCCCTTGTCGTCGGCCTTGATGTTGGGCATGTCGCCGCCGTGGTGCGGATCGGTGGCGACGTTGCCGTGATCCTGGTGGCCCGGGTTGAAGTGGCCGCCGGCGCTCATGCCATCCGGCGCGCTGCAGTCGCCCTTCTCATGGATATGGAAGCCGTGCTCGCTGCCCGGCTTCAGGCCGGTGATCTGGCCGGTCACGTGGACCTTGCCGTCGACCAGCTTGAAGGTGACGCTGCCCTTGGCCCCGTTGCCCTGGGTCGGCGCCAGTTCGGCGGTGGCCGACGCATCGGCCGCCGGGGCGGAGGGTGCGGCCGGTTCGGTGGTGGCGCCCTCGGCCGGAGCGGCCGGCGGGGTTTCAGCCTGCGGCGCGGCAGGCTGCTGGCCGCAGGCCGCCAGGCCCAGCGCGGCGATGGCGGCAAACAGCGAAGTGTGGATCAGACGCATGCAATCTCTCCCTGGATGAAGCCTGCAGTGATCAGCGGACAACCCGGATCACGCCACAGGCGATGCGGACGCCGGCATTGCCGGCGGGCTGGCTGCGATAGTCGTCGGCGTTGGCATGCACGACCAGTGCACGTCCGGCGATATCGGTGGCGGCGCCTCCGCCAAGGGTAACCCCCTTGAGGTGGATATCGACGTTGGCGCGGCCCTGGGCATCGGCACGCAGGTTATCCATGTCGCCCAGGTGGTGCTTGCCGGTGCCGGCGCGGCCATGCGCGGCGCCACCGGGGTTGAAGTGGTTGCCGGCGCTGCTCGCATCCACCGCGCTGCAGTCGCCGCGCTCGTGGATGTGGAAACCGGCCTGCTGCATCGGCTGCAGGCCACCGATCAGGCCGGTGATGTGGATGCCGCCGGGTTCCACCATCAGCGCGATGCGGCCACTGACGATGCTGGCCGAAGCCGGCGACAGATTGGCCTCGGCCTGCTTCGCGGCGCTGACCACGGTCGGCGGCGGTGGGGTGGGCTCGGCCTTCTTCGGTGCACTGCCGCAGGCAGACAGCAGCACGGCGGCGGACAACGGCAGGATGGCAAAGGAAAGGCGCATCAAAGACTCCTTGCAGATAACACTAAGGACGGCATCGTCCATGAACGATCAACGGTTCGGCAAGCGGGCGCGAGGATCGCGTGCAGGGACCGTTCAATGGCTCCCTCGACGGCGCCCGGCGCCCAGCTTGCGGGTCAGGGTATTGCGGCCGAGGCCCAGGCGGGCAGCGGCTTCAGCGCGGCGGCCGTGGGTGATCTGCAGGGCGGCCTCCAGCAACGCATGGTCGACCCGCTCGCGCACCTGCGCATGCAGCCCCTCCACGCCTTCGGCCAGCTGCCGGCGTGTCCATTCAGCCAGCAGCGCTTCCCACTGCCCCGGGTCGGCTGCGTTGGTACTGCTGCGGCGGCCGCGTGCACGGTTCAGCGCGGTATCGACATCGGCCACGCCGATGGTGTCGGCAGCGGCCAGCGCGGCCATCCGCCAGCACACGTTCTCCAGCTCGCGCACGTTGCCCGGCCAATCGTGCTCGCGCAGCGCCTGCAGGGCGGCAGCGGTCAGGCGTTTCGGCGGTGTATCGAGCTTGCGTGCGGCGGCAGCCAGGAAGGTGCTGGCCAGCTGCGCGATGTCCTCGCGGCGCTCGCGCAGCGGCGGCAGCTGCAGGCGCACCACATCCAGGCGGTGCAGCAGGTCGGCACGGAACCTGCCCTGTGCGACCAACCCTTCCAGGTCCTGGTGGGTGGCAGCGACCACGCGTACATCGACGCGGATCAGCTCGCGGCCACCGACACGGAAGAACTCGCCCTGCGCCAACACGCGCAACAGGCGGGTCTGCAGCGGCAGCGGCATGTCGCCGATCTCATCCAGGAACAGCGTGCCGCCGTTGGCCTGCTCGAAGCGGCCGATGTGGCGGCGCTGCGCACCGGTGAAGGCGCCGGCTTCGTGGCCGAACAACTCGCTTTCCAGCAGTTCGGCGGGAATCGCCGCGGTATTGAGCGCGACGAACGGACCCTGCGCGCGTGGCGACTCGCGATGCAGCGCATTGGCCACCAGCTCCTTGCCGGTGCCGGTTTCGCCGGTGATCAGCACCGCCAGCGGCGCCTGTGCCAGGCGACCAATGGCACGGAACAGCGCGCGCATCGGTGGGGTATCGCCCACCAGTTGCGGTGGCTGGTCACTCGGGGTTTCGGCAGCGGGCGTGGGCGATGCCATGGCCGGTGCCACCGCCGGCAGCACGCGTTGCGCCAGCGCCACCGCATCGTCCAGGTCGAATGGCTTGGACAGGAATTCATGCGCGCCACCGCGGAACGCGCCGGCGGTGCTGGCCACATCGGTGTAGGCCGACATCACCACCACCGGCAGCTGCGGCAGTGCGGCCTTGAGCTTGTCCAGCAGCACCAGGCCGTCGTCACCCGGCATGCGCACGTCGGTGAACAGCAGGGCCGGCGGCGGCCCCTCGCCCAGCGCCTGCAACGCCGACGCGGCACTGTCGAAATCAACGACCTGGTAGCCCGCTTCGCGCAGCGCGGTGCACAGCACGAAGCGCACGGCGCGGTCATCGTCGACCACCCAGATGCGTTGTGCGGCAGTGGAGAAGTCAGACATCGCGCGGGGCCTCCTCGGCCGGGGCGGCGCCATTGCCGATCGGCAGCAGCAGGGTGAACACGGTATGGCCCGGGCGCGAGCGGTAGGTCAGCGTGCCGCGATGCTCGCGCGCCACCTGCTGGGCCAGCGCCAGGCCCAGGCCAGTGCCTTCGGCGCGGCCACTGACCAGCGGCAGGAACAGGTGTTCGGCCAGTTCCTCCGGCACGCCCCGGCCGTCGTCGGCGATCTCCAGGCGCAGCGCCAGCGTGTGCAGCTGCTCGGCGATGCGCACGCCATGCTCCACGCGGGTGCGCAGGGTGATGCTGCCGGCGCCGGCCTGGATCGCGTTGCGCACCAGGTTCCACACCGCCTGGGTGAGGCGGTCGGCGTCGCCGTGGAATTCGGGAATGCTGGGGTCGTAGTCGCGCTGCAGGCGTACTGCCCAGCCGGCCTCGTTCTCGGCCAGGCGCAGCACGCGCTCCAGCGCGGCATGGATGTTCAGTTCGGCATGCGGCGCGGCCGGGGCCGGCGACAGCAGCTGGTCGAGCAGACCGTTGAGGCGCTCGATCTCCGAGCCGATCAGCTCGATCAGCTCGCGTTCGCTGGCATCGCGCTGGGCCGCGCGGCGGGCCAGCAGCTGGGCCGCACCCTTCAGACCGGCCAGCGGGTTGCGCAGCTCGTGGGCCAGCCCCTTCAGCGCCGCGCTGAGCGCGCTGGGCAGGGCCTGGGTGGGATCGAGCCCAGGGAACTCATCGACCGGGTGCGCCTCCAGCAGCCAGCCGCCATCATCGCGGCGGCTCATCCAGCCCTCGGCGAAGCGCGGCGCCTCGCCGGGCACGGCCAGCGCCAGCCGGTTCAGGCGCAGGCTGTCGCGCTCATCGCGGTCCAGGAAATGGGCCAGTGCCTCGCCCTGCACTTCCAGTGCGGCCAAGGGCCGACCCAGCAGGCGTCGCGCGCTGACGCCCAGCCAGCGGGCAAAGGCCGGATTGCAGCCGGCAATGCAGCCGTCGGCGCCAGCCCAGGCCAGCGGCGTGCCCAGGGCATCGAGGGACGGCGGGGGTGCGGGGTCGGACATTGCACCAATGTAGTGCAAAACACGGGTTCGGGGTCGGGTCGGTTTCCGTCAGGAAAGGGCCCTGACCCCTGCCGCAGGGCGAACAAGCTCGTCCACTACCGGATATGTGGACGGGTCACAGCTTCATGTTGAGGCCGACGAACACGCTGCGCGCCGGGGCCGGAGAGAACATCGGGCGGGCGCTGTCCCAGAAGAAGCTGTCGTACCAGGCGTAGGCGTACTCGCGGCCGGTGACGTTCTTCAGTTGCAGATCCACGCTGAAGCGCGGGGTGACCTGGTAGGCCGCGCTGAGGTCGAGCACGGCGAAGCCACCGAACTTGCCCGCCACGTTGCGCTCCTCAAGGTAGTAGTCGCCCTGGGCACGCGCCTGCAGACCGAGGCGCAGCGCGTCGCTGGCGTGGTAGTCCACCCCCAGGTTGCTGATATGGCGCGGCGTGGCGGCCACTTCGCGGCCCTGCAGGGAAATACTGGCGTCACGGTCGTCGCGGGTGATCTTCGCTTCCTGGTAGGCGTGCGACGCCCATACCGTCCAGTCGTCGCCCAGCTGCAGGCTCAACTGCGCATCCACGCCGCGCCGGCGGGTCTTGCCCAAGGTGACCGTAGTGCCGGTGGCCGGCATGTTGGACACCTCGTTTTCCGCATCCTGCTGCCACACCGCCAGGCGCGCCTGGCTGCCCACGAACGGTTGGAACTTCAGGCCCAGCTCCATGCCGGTGTTGGTGGACGGCTGCACCGGCGCCTGCCCCGGGGTGAGGTAGGCCGGTGCAGTGGAACCGGTGAGCACCTGGAAGGTGCGGCCCCAGTTGGCGTAAACGTGGGTGGTGTCGCCCAGGCTGTGGATGACGCTCAGCTTCGGCTGGCCGATGGTGCCGTAGTCCTGCAGGCGGCCGCTGACGCCGTTCATCGGGTGCGTGCTGCCACTGAACCGGTCGATACGGTAGGCCGGCACGATTTTCCACGCCTCGGCGGGCTGGTAGATGGCCTGCACGTAGGCACCCCAGTTGTCGAAACTGTGGCGGTCGTTGTTCTGCACGCGCGCCGGCGCCTGGCTGAAATCGGTGGGCTCGGCGTAGGCGTAGCGTTCGCGGAGGTAGCCGTTGTCCTGCTGCTCGTAATTGAGGCCGCCTTCGACGGTAAGCGCGGGGCTGGCCTGCCACGTGAGCGTGCTGAGCAGGCCGGTCTGGCGTTCATCCCAGACGCGACGCTGGCGCGGCAGGTTGCCGGTGGGCAGGTCGCTGAAGGTCACGCGGCGGTCGTCTTCATAGCGGCTGTAGTACAGCCGCGTGCCGAAGGTGAGCGCGTCGGACAGCTTCAGGTCCACGTGCGCGGCGATCTGCCGCATGTCGCGGTCATCGCCATCGTTGCCGTTGCGCAGGTCGCTGCCACGGCGATGCGCGTGCAGTTCGTCAGCGGTCATGAAACCGGGTTCGTCGGCTTCGTGGTGGTACGCGCGCGCGGTCAGGCCCACGCGCATGCCGTCGTCCAGCGAGCCGTAGAACCATTTGCCACCCAGCGAGTACTTCTTCGAGGTGTCGTGGTCGCGGTAGCCATCGCTGGCCTGGGTGCCGACGAAGTAGTTCTGCGCGAAGCCATCCGCTTCGCGGCCCACAGCCAGCTGCGCGTCGCGGGTGTTGTAGCTGCCGTAGGCCAGCCGCGCATCGGTGTAGTTGCCGCCCTGGCGCGTGCCGAAGTTCACGTTGCCGCCGATGTTGTGCAGGCCGTAGCGCGGGTCGTTGGTCCCGCGCACCACTTCGATGTAGCTGATTTCCAGCGGGAACAGCATGTCGATGAAGCGCTGGTTGCCGCTGTTGACGTTGCTGGGGATGCCGTCGATGAGGGTCTTGATGGCGTTGAGGTAGCCCTCGCCGTTGAAGGCGCGGAAGCTGACCTTGCCCGATTCGGCCCCCTGCCGGGTTTCGGTGAGCTGGATGCCGGGCATCTGGCCGAGCAGTTCCCAGCTGTGCGAGACGTTGCGATCTTCGATCTGGTCCGCGCCCAGCACGTCCACCGAGGTGAGGACCTGGTGGGCGCTCAACTGGCCTTCGCCATGCTGGTGCACCTGCACCTTGCCGAGGGTGAGCGCGGCATCGGCGGACTGTGCGAAGGCTTCAGGGGCGAACGGGGCGGTCGCGAGGGCGGCCACCAGCGTGGAGGTTTTCATGGGGGATGGAAGGGCGCGGATGAAATGTAATCATATAACATTTCAAGCACGAGACCCGTAGAGTCGAGCTTGCTCGACTGCCGTAGCTCCTGGCAAACAGCAGTCGAGCATGGCTCGACTCTACAAGGGGGATAGGGCAGTCGAGCAAGCTCGACGCTACAAAAGCGGGGTGGAGCGGCGGCTTACACCGGGTAGCCGGTGGCTTCCCGGGCCTTCTTCCATGCGCTTTCGAATTCGCGCGCGGAGATTTCGTCGTCCTCGTCGAAATCCAGGAACGACACCGGCTGGTCGGCCAGCAGGAAGCGGTCGTCGCTGTGGGCATGCTCGTCGGCCCAGACCATCTTGGTGCCGTAGATCTCCACCTGGCGCACGATCTTCTCGCCACGCGCTTCCATCAGCACGTTGCCCTTGCCCAGGCCCGATTCGGCCCAGTGCTTGTAGTACTTCTTGGCGGCGGATTTCGCGCCGGATCTTGCGTTGTGCTTTGCGTAGGTCATTGCAGGGGTCCTGGCCGCAGGTGCGGCCGGAAAGTTCGGAATGGCGCCATTATCAGGCATCCGGGGGTCAGATCCCTGCCAACCTACTGCGGCAGCGCTACGCCCTTCGGCCACAGCATCCAGATGTTGCCCTTCTGCTTCATGTCACCGGCCAGCTTGCCGGCGGCATCGCCACTGCCCCAGTACAGGTCCGCGCGCACTTCGCCGGCAATGGCGCCGCCGGTGTCCTGCGCAGCCACCGGGCGCACCACGGGCGTGCCGTCCGGGCGGGTGGTGGACAGCCACAGCAGGCTGCCCAGCGGCACCACGGTGCGGTCCACGGCCACGCTGTAACCGGCGGTGAGTGGCACGTTCAACGAGCCACGCGGGCCTTCCGGGCTGTCCGGGTTGCGCACGAAGAACACGTAGCTGGGGTTGCTGCGCAGCAGTTCCGGCACGCGCGCGGGGTTGGCCCGGGCCCAGGCACGGATCGCGTCCATGGTGACGTCTTCCTTCTTCAGTTGGCCCTGATCGACCAGCCAGCGCCCGATCGCACGGTAGGGATGACCATTCTGTTCCGCATAGGCCAACCGTACCTGCGTGCCGTCAGCCAGGCGCACCCGGCCCGAGCCCTGGATCTGCAGCAGTTGCAGGTCCATCGGATCGGTCAGCCAGGCCAAGACTGGCGCCTTGGCCCCTTTGCTGGCGATCGTGCCGGCGTCGTCATACGGCTTGAGTACCTTGCCGTCGACACGGCCGCGCAGGCGCTTGCCCTTCAACTCGGGATAGAGGCTGTCCAGCTGCACCACGACCAGGTCATCGGGCGTGCCGTACACCGGCACCGTCGCCTTGTCGGTGCGGGTGAGGCTGCCGGGGTAGATCGGCTCGTAGTAGCCGGTAATCAGCCCGTCGGCCTGGTGGCCGCCGGCACGCAGCGCATAGACATCAAGGTCGCGTTGCAGGAACTGGCGGATCGCGGCCGGGTCCTTGTCTGATACCGCGGCGGCGGTGGCGCAGGGCTTGGCCCAGACGGCGTCGTTCTTCAGGCGGGGGCAGCTGCTGCGCCAGGCAATGAAGCCGGCCTGCAGATCGGTATCGGAGACCGGGGGCAATGCGCTCCATGCGGCCTTGGCGTAGGTGGCCGCAGGCGGCGTGACCGGCGTCGGCGCTTCGGATCCGGTGCGGGGAGCGGTGGTGGAGCAGCCGGCGAGCACGGTCGCTGCCAACAGGGTCCAGTGCTTGCGCTTGAAGAAGGTGGCGGAATCGATCATGCCGCCATGGTGGCGGGCCGGCCGCTGGGCGGCAACCCAGCGTGGGGTCAAGCGTTCATGCGCGTGGTCACGGCATCTGCAGCAGCAGCGAGTGCAGGATGCGCAAGTCTTCAGCATCCAGCGTCTTCGGCAGGTCGTCGCGGCCACGGAAGCGGCGGTGGAAGGCAGCGACGGTGGCGTCGCGGTTGTCCAGCGGATAGCCAAAGCGGGCCAGCGCATTCCACGCGTCGAAGCCTTCCGGCGCAGCCCCGTCGGCCGCGCGCGGCCAGACGCCGAAACCGGCCTCGGCCAGCTGCTGCCACGGGAAGAAACGGCTCGGATCCTGCTTGCGCGTCGGCGCCAGGTCGGCATGGCCGATCACCTGGCGCGGCGGAATGTTCAACCGGGTGGTGAGATCGCGCAGCAGCACGATCAGCGATTCGATCTGCGCCGCGCTGAACGGGCTGCGGCCATCGTTGTCGAGCTCGATGCCGATCGAGGCTGAATTGAGATCGGTGATGGTGCCCCAGCGGCCGGCCCCTGCATGCCAGGCACGGCGCTCATCGGCCACCAGCTGGTAGCGATGGCCATCGGCGCCGATCAGGTAATGCGCACTGACCGGCCCGCCGCTGTTGGCGGTGCGCAGCGTATTCAGGCTCTGCTGCACCGATTTCTGTTCGGTGTGGTGGATGACGATGATGACCGGCGTGCGCGCGTTCTGGTTGGGTGATGGCACCCAGGTGGCGAGCGGGTTGTGCTGCACGGGCGCGGTGGCGGTGCAGGCCGCCAGGGCCAGCAGAGCGCACAACAGCAGGCAGAGTCGGATCATCCTGTTCATCCTGTCACGCTCTGGACTACTGCAAACCCAAAAGCGCCTTTGCGTGGCGATTGAACTCCAGATATTCCTCATAGGAAAGATCAACCTTGTCACTCAGGAGAATGTAGACACCACTGGCTGTCAATTCCACCTTGTCAACCTTGCCTTCAAGCCGGGAGAAAACCTCCTCGGGTCCGAATCCAAGCGCGTCGCTGCAAAGCCGGGCGTCCCAGAACTGGGCAGGGTACATCGTCAGGATGTTCTTCCTGCCGTCGACATCCTTGACTCCAGCGGCTTTCAGATCTGCAAGGGTTGGCCCCTCCCGGCCCACACCGTCCTGATAGTCCATCGAATACATCCCGTACGTGACCTTCACTCTGTACGCACCGAACGCCTCGGCAACAGAAGCGACGCCATTCCTCAGAACACTCGGATAGTCCACTGCCTTGTTGCTGCTTCTGAACCCATACAGGATGATCTCGTCCAACGCAGCCACATCCGCGTACTCGTACCCGGGCCCCCTGAAAGCGTATGTGCCGATGACTGACAGACCTTTCAGTCCAGTCTTGATCTCATAGCTTGCCAGCAATTCTTCTCCACAGTCGGGTACAGGCGGCAGCTCGAGACCATGGAATCCCAATGGGCATGGGATTGCCGACATCCTGTCCATGACATGGAGATGCCTCTCGGCAATCGAGATGGATCTGTCAGGCCGTGCCTGAAGATAAATTGCTATGCGCTCAGTACTCACTGATTCCTCGTCCTCACAGAAATCACATCATCCATACCATTTTGTCGAATGAAGAAGCGAGCTTCAGCCGCAACCTTCTCGTTGGGAAACTCATAGACAACCTTGAATCCTGGATTCTGCTCCAACGCCGACCTGACCCGGCCCATTGTCGAAAGAACCTCCCGCTGGGTGGAAGGACTCCAGATTGCCAGCTTGGTTTTCGCATCGATAAGAAGAATTTTCTCATTTCCGACCGCCTCGATGCCGTCGAACTTGATGAAGTCAACGCCACGTTCATTGGGATTAGTATAGCGAAGCGCCGGAACGGCAGGCTTTTCGGACGCCACGTCGCTGAAGGCGCCATTTGTCCCGGCCTGGAAATCACGTGCTGCCGGCTTGCCCCGCGGGCTTTCGATGACGTAGATGAGCCCCTTCTTCTCTCCACCGAGCGCACGCGCCTCGGATTCCGTCAGCACACGCGTGTTCTGATTTGGCAACAACTCTTGAACATTGAGGGTCGGCTTTGCGGCGGCACCTGACTCCAACGCCGCCAGCTTCCTGGCCTTCGCTGCCGCACGCATCGCGGTGACATCACCCAGGCTGATCACTGCCAGGGCGACGTCCAGCCCTATGTCACCCTTGGTGAAGCCGTTTGCTGCCACATCGGCCAGGTTCCATTTCTGGTTCAGGCCAAGCTCGTAGCTGGCCGCATCCCAACCGTTCCCGAAGTAGCCTGAAATGGACGACCAGGCGCCGGCACTCTTCTCCTTGACCAGACCCCAGTAGCCAACTTCGCCGATCCGCTGGAAGTCATTCCAAGCCTGCTTGCTGCTCTCGATGGACATGTAGATGGCATTCATCTTCGCCATGTCCATGACCATGCCACCTGCGTTGGTCACCACGCCTGCGCCCGTGCCCGCCTTGTCGAACAGCAGATTCAGAGCAGCGTTGGCTGCCGCCTCCTGCGTCTTCCCATTCAACGCGAGCAGGCCGGCGGTGAATGGATCGCACCGCCCTGCCGCTGCACAGGTGATCTTGTAACGGGCATCCAGCGAGGACGTATGCGTCAGCAGATCGGAGGCGACCTGGCCACCATTGCCCTTCGTCAGTGCCGCCTGGGCCAGATCAAGGCCATTGTCCTTGATCCATCGCAGATAGGTGGAATCATTCTGGGTAAGTGACCAGTAGGCGTCACCCAGTTTCGACTGCTCTGCGCGGCAGGCAGGCGAATCGGCAGCCGCGGTACATGCAGCAATCAATGCCGCATTGCGCGCATCCGACAGCGCCGCCAGCTCCTTCTGTTCGCCGCAACGCTCCCCGCTCTTCATGCAGCTCAGCATGGCGTCCAGGAACTGCATGCGCTCGGCATGATTCAGATAGTTGTTCTCGACAGAGTTCTTGGCAATGGTGGCCCCCAACGCCGCACCCATGGCTCCGTCTCCGCCAATCCCACCTGCCATCGCGCCGACCGCCTGGCCCAATGCCTTGATCTGCTGTTCCTGCTCCGGAGTCAGCTGTCCGCCATTCTGCCGCGCGTAGTAGTCACCCAGGAATTTGGCCGCCAGTTCACCACCTCCGGCAGCAGCAGCCCCGGTACCCGCCGAACCCCCATTCGCCTCCGCAAGCAGCGCGCCCAGAAGCGCGTGCGAGAGCATCTGCATCGCCTCACTGGGGACGGCGCTCTGCTTGTTGGGATCGAAGGTCTTTCCAATCAGCTCAGCAGCGTAGGGCGCGAGTGCGTTCGAGATGACCTGACTACCTGCCTGCCCCGCCACGCTGCCGACCAGCGCGGTGGAGACCGCGTTGAGCGCACGGCCGTAGGTGCCGTCGGGTGCCCACTTCTGCTGCGTGACAAGTGCATCAGGGTAGGAGCTGTCAAACCCGGCAAGGGCAGTGTACTGGTCCTTGGGACTGAGCTTGGCGAAGGCCTCCTTCTCTGCGGCACTCTTTCCCTCCAGATAGGCATCGGTGATCTTGTTGATCCCGTAGCTGCCAATGTCCGATGCGATCTGCTTGCTGGTGGCCAGCACCGTGCTCGCCGCATTCGCCATCGCCTGCTGATCGGCCAGCATCTTGTTGGCATCAGGCATCGCCTCCAGCGCTCGGTGTGCCGCAGCTGCATCGGTATTGACACCAAGCTCGGCCGCCGTGGTCTTCCTGCCGCCGATGGTGATGGTTCCCTCGGTCAGGGTCGCACGCGTGCTTGAGCTGTCGCTGCCGCTTTCATGCATCGGCAGTCCACCGCCGAACGCGACACCATCCACGCTGCCGAACGTTCCGGATTTGATGCTGCTGCCGATGCCCTGCAGCTGCTCAACCGCTCCCACGCCCTTGTCCGTCGGGCCCTTGCCACTGCTTCCGAAGCCCCCACTGATGCTGCCCGACGTGGCCTTGTAATCCATGTGGTTCTGCAGGTCGGTGAAGGTCAGCGAATCAGCGGTCAGTTCACTGTTGCCCGCATTGGTGCTGGCAATCGCGCCGCCCACCAGGTTCACGTGACCTGCATCGACGTGGTACCCGCCATTGCCGGCAAACAGGCCGCTCTGCTGACCAACACCCTGGTAGCTGCCGTTGGCCTTGCCCGCACTGGCATACCCGTCAGCATTCCATGCGGTACCGAACGACACCTGCACGCGACCGCCCACCTGGCTGTTCTTCGACATGCTCTCGGCGATGTCCTGCAACGACTCGATGGTCAGTGTGCCGCCGGTCTTGACGTCGATGCGGTCGGCGGTGGCAGTCGCGCCGCGGAGGGTGGTATCGCCCTCGGCCTTCATCGAGATGTTCTTGCCGGTCAGCGTGGTGTTCTGCCAGGTGCTGCTTTCGGCATTGGACTTGCTGCTGCCGACGCTCGCTTCAGCGTACACATAGACACCGGTCTGAGCGCCCACGGCAACGCCCACGCCGACTTCGGCGCCGGCATTGCTGCTCCTGCTGTGGTCGGCCACATGCGCCTTGCCCGCTTCCAGCAGGATGTCACCGGCCGAATCCAGGCTGAGCGTGTTGCCCGCGCTCAGAGTGCCCTGCACCACATGGATGTCGCCCTGGGTGCTGGTCAGGTTGACGTTGCCGCCACCCTGGATGGTGGAGCCGCGCGAGACCTGGCTGCTGCCATCAGCACTGCTGCTGGAGGTCTTGAACCCGACGCCGGCCTCGGCACTGAGCAGTGCCCCGCCTCCGCCCTTGCCGGCCATGCTGGAGATGGCACTGGCGGCCTGATAGGCATTGGCACCAGCGGCGAGGCCCTGCATCTTCTGCAGGCGGTCGTCGGACTTTCGGGCGGCGTCGACATTGTTGAGCAGATCGATCAACGGCGACTTCACCCGCGCGAAGGCACCGATCTTCAGGTCCTTGTCGCTCTGCGAGTAGTGACCACTTTCGTCGGCGGTCAGCAGCTCGATTTCGGCAGCGGTGATGTTCACGTCCTTGGCGGCCACCACATTGCTGGCGCTCTGCGTGTACTTGCCACCTGCGGTGAGGTTGACGTTGCCGCCCAGGCTGCCGACGGTGCTGGCCACCTGTGAGACCTGCGCGCTGTCATCGCGATGCTGCTCGCGATGCCAGCCGGAGAACTTCTCGGTATCGGAGATCTGCACAGTGCCGATCGCCTTGCTGTCCGAGCGGTTGGCATTGCTGACCGTGTCCTGCCCGCTACGGATCGTCAGGTCACCCGCAGCGCGGATGTTGACGTCTTTCTCGGCCGCGATGTTGGCGGCGGTCAGGCGGATATCACCCTCGGTGGTGGCCATGCGCACGCCTCCACCCACCGACAGCTGGGTACCGGTGATGGTGTCGCTCTGTCCGGCGCCATCGCTGCGTGCGTTGTTGGTGCCGAACGGCAGGCCTGCGGAGTTGGTGGCGATGCCCCAACCCTTGCCACGGCTGTCGCTGCCACTACGCTCGGTGTTGTGCGCGACATCGAAGACGATGTCCTTGGTGGCCAGCAGGACAGCGTTGCCCTCGGCCGACATCTGCGCGCCCTGGCTGGTGATGGAACCACCGTTGGCAATGAGTGAGAGGTTGCCCCCCGCACTGAGCTGACTGACCCGGGCATCACTGGTGGAGTGGCTCTGGTTGCTGTTCGAGCGCTGGCTGCCGGCCGTGATCGCCGGCAACACGGCCGCCGACACGCCGGCCGCCACGCCTTCGGCGGTGCGCGTGATCCGGCCCATCATCGTGCCGCTCTCGGCCATGCCTTCGGTCGCGTTGTCGCGTGCGGTGCGGTATGCCTTGGCCGGGTCGTAGGTGACGCCCACCGAGAACCCGCTGGACTTGCTCGACTGGCTGGACTGGGTGTCCGTCGTATCCTGGCGGGCGAGCAGGTTGATGTCCTTGCCGACCAGGGTCAGGTCCTTGCCAGCGGCCACGTCCGAGGCGGAGATGGTCAACTGGTTACCCGCGTTGATCAGCACCCCGCCTTCGCGCGAAGCAATCGCCGAGCCAACCTGGGTGGTCGACTGCTCGGCAGAACTGCTGCTGTTCTTCGAACTGCCGTAGCCGATCGAGGCGGTGCCATTGGAGAAGCCCCCGGTGAAGCCGGACTTCTTCCTGCTCTGGCTGGACTCGCTGCTGTGATGGTCTTCGGCGGAGGTGATCAGAACGTTGTTGCCGGCACCGAGTATCACATTGTCCGTGGCATCGATCACCGCCCCCACCGCGGTCAGATCGCGGCCGGCGGTGACGTTGACATGCTGTCCTGCCAGGCCGGTGCCGATGGCATAGCTGTCGCTGCTTTCGGCATGGCGGGTGGTGGTGGTACTCGACAACGTCTTCTTTTTCTTCTCGTAGCTGTCCAGGCTGAAGTCATGCGTCTCGCTGGCCGAGAGCAGGTTGACGTCGCGACCGGCGGTCACACTCAACGTGCCATCCGAGCTGATGGCCTGGGTAGCGGTCAGATTGATGTCCCGGTTTGCCCTCAGCACCATGTTGTCGCCAGCCAGCAGCTGGCTGCCGCGCACGGTCTCATCACTCTGGTTGATCTGCAGCGAGCTGCGCTTGCCACCGGCATTGAAGTCGCTGCTGCGGCTGTCCACCAGCACCTGGCTGTTGATGTCTCCACCGGCCTGCAGGGCCAGGCCACCGCCAGCGCTGATGCGGGTTGCGGCCAGGGTGATGTCCTTGCCTGCGGCCAGCACTACGTCGCCAGCACCTTCAACTGAAGACACCGCATGCGTGGTCTGGCTGTTGCTGGTGTGGTTGCGACTGTCGTGGTTCAGCGCGGTGCTTTGGCCCAGCGTCTGCGCACCGAGGTCGAGGTTGCCACCGGCAACCAGCTGGGTGATGCCATTCTTGCCGGCGTTGCGGATCTCCGCCGCCTTGAGGCCGATGTCGCCGCCGGCCACCACCGACAGCACGCCGTCGCCATTGGGGTTGGTGACATACAGGCCGGCCACGCGATCGAGCGTGGTCTTCTGCTGCGACAGGCGATCGCCCTGGTCCTTCCATTCGGAGGTGGTCGAAACCACGGTGATGTTGCCGCCGGCCTTCAGTGCCAGCGCATCGGTGGCCTTTACGGTACTGCCAATGATGTCGATGTCCTGCCGCGCCGACAGGCCCACCTGCTCGCCACTGATCTTGCCGCCGGCCAGGTTGCGGATGTTGCCGGCATCGATGCTGACCAGCTTGCGGCCGGCAATGGTGCCGCTGTTGACCAGGTCACCGCGCAGCTTGACGTCCACCTCCGCGCCGGCCAGCAAGGCGCCATCGTTGCCGAGGTCGCCCGGCATCACCCGCAGGTAGACCTGCGGGACCAGCGCACGGACCACCGAGCCATCGGCCAGGGTGACGTCCTTTTCCACCAGCCAGACGATGTCGCTGGTCAGTCGCGCCATCTGTTCGGCGGTCAGCCCCACGCCCGGTCGCAGGCCCCATTCACTGGCGACCGTAGCACCGGCTTCCAGCAGGGCGCGGTACTGATCCTCATCACTTGCATGGCCGGTAAGGAAGCGGCGCCCGGTGAGCTCACCGATCTGCTCGCGCACCAGCTTCTGCTCGTAGAAGCCATCGCCCAGGCGCTTCTGCGTCTGCGAGGGTTCGAAGCCTGCGCGTTGCAGCAGGTAATCCGAACTGAGCCAATCGCGGTAGCTGGCAAAGCGTGGGTCGGTTTCCACGATGTGGTTGCCACGGTTGGCGTCCACATTGAACAGGCTGGCGGTGGGCGCACTGGCATTCGGGCTGGTGGTCACCACCACGCGCGGGTCAGAACCGGTCGTCGTGGTGGCCTGCTTGCCGTCCACGGCGCCATTGCCACCACTGCCGGCATGCTCCCCGGTTCGGACCGCTGCCGGACCGTTGGCGTTGGCCTGCCCGGCCTGTGCCGCACTGATGTCCTGCGCCGTGCCGGCACCGGTGCCGGCATTGCCGGCCTGGCCGGGACCCTGCACGCCGGCCGTGTCCGCCCGCGTACCTTCGGCCTTGGCCACCGCCTGCTGTTGGCTGCCGCTGGCACCCTGCGCAGCGCCGGCCGTACCGGGCCCCTGTTCGTCCACGCTACCCGCACCCTGGGCCACGCTCTGGCCAGGGCCCTGCACGCTGCCAGCCCCTGGACCCACGGAGCCCGCGCCATGGCCGCCGGTATCCAGCTGCGCCGTGCCCTTGCCACCGCCGGCGTTGGGGTTGCTGCCACCGGTGTTGTCGTTGCGCAGGTTGCCGACATCGATGGTGAGCTTGCCGCCCGCAGTGATCGCCGAGCCCAGCGCACCGGTCTTTTCAGTGATGGGGGCGGCCTTCCAGCGACTGGAAGAGCCACCGTAGGTGATGGACACGTTGTCGAAGGTGCTGGTGCGGGTCAGCTGCTCGGCTGCGTTGATCACCTCGGACTGATCGCGGTTCAGGCCGACGATGGCCAGATCACGACCCGCGGCGATGTTGGCGAAGCGGTTCTCCAGCCGATCGGTGCTGATCCGCATGTTGCCGCCGGCATTGATCACGGCGTTGTCGCCCGCCGAGACCACCACGTCTTCCACCGTGGTACGGGTGGCAATGCGGGTCTTCTCGTTGCCGCTGGTCTCCTGCGTGTGACGCTGCATGTTGATCAGCATCGCGTCGGGATTGTCGTAGTCCGGATAGGTGATGAGCTGCACGCAGGTAGTGCTGCAGGTGCCGTAGGCGGCGTTGTAGTTGAGCGTGTCGGTCACGTACTCCATCGGCGGTGCGCCCGCGCCGCGCGTGCTCAGATCGCGGAACGGATCCTCCGCACCCGCGCCCAGCTGGTCGGGGTTGTTGCGGTTGTCGGCACGGCCGATGTAGTAGATCGTGACCGTGCCATCCTGCACGTTCAGGCGTTCGCGCGAGGCGCGCGCGCCGTGCACGCCGCCACGCGCGAACGCGTAGGCGCTGGTGTTGCTGGTCAACCGGATGACCGCCTTGCGGATCTGCTGGCCATCCGGGGTGACATACGGCGTGTCTTCAAGGATGTCGGCCGGATTGAGATAGTAGATCTCGTACGGCTGGTAGTTCGAGGTGGTGCGGAAATCGCGATTGGTGTTGTTGCCGTTCTTGAACCAGCCGGGTTGCTCCAGCCTGACCGGCGCATGCACGGTGGTGACCTTCTCCACAACTACGTTGTCGCGGATGTTGTTCACCGCCAGCGCGGACAGGTCCAGGTTGCCGCTGACCTCGATCGTGGAACCGAGGTTGTCCACCTTCTGCGCACTACCAACCACTCCCAGCCCGTTCAGTGCGCCGCCGATGGCGGCATCGCCGTCGCTGAAGATCAGGCTCTTGCCGCTGTTGGTCAGTGTGCCAACGCCCAGGTCCAGGCGCTGGCGTGCGGCGATGGTGCCGGCCCGAGCCACACCACCGATGTTGGCCGCCAGGTTGTTGAGAGCGCCGGCCTGGATGGCGATGCGGTCGCCGTAGATGCGGCCGCTGCCGATGTTGTCGATGTTGCCGGCCGTGATATGGGTGACGTTGCCGTCCAGCAGCCCGTAGTTGACCAGTGCACCGCTGGTATCCAGACGCGTCAGCCCGATGCTGCTGATCTCGCCGGTGGTCGCATTGGTGATGTTGCCGGCATGGATGCTGACGTTGGCGCCGGCCAGCTTGCCGCTGTTATCCAGATTGCCCTGCACGGACAGGCTGAGCGTGCCGTTGGCTACCATCTCACCACGGTTGGTGTGGCTCTGGCCCAGTTCCAGGGTCATGTCACCCTGCGACATCAGCTTGCCGTCACCGACGATCTCGCGGGTACGGAGGGTCTGCTGCCTGCCGGCCACCAGCGTGCCGCCACTGTTGACCAGCGTATCGGCGCGCACATCGGAGGTCAGGGCCGCCGAGATCTGGCCACCGCTGTTGTCCAGGCGCTGGTTCACCTGCAGCAGCAGGTCGTCGGCCAGCACCTGGCCGTTCTGGTTGTCCAGGTTGCTGGTGGTCACCTGCAGGTTCTTGCCCTGCAACCCCAGTGCAGGACCATTGCCCTGGCTGAGCGTGTTGCGGTTGTCGACGTAACCTGCGTGCAGGTCAAGGCGGCCGGTCGCTGCCAGCAGGCCACCGCTGTTGAGCAGGGCGCCCTGCAAGCCGATGTCGGCACTGCCACCGGCGGTCACGTTGCCACCGCTGTTTGCCAGCTGCTGCGCCCGCAGCAGCAGGTCGGCGGCACTCACCAGCGCGCCACCGCCGCCGTTGTCGATGTTGATGGCCTGTACATCGGCGCCGGCCTTGGCGAACACCGAGCCGCCTCGATTATCCAGATCGCCACTGCGGATCTGCAGCGCGCCGCTGCTGACGATGCCGTTGCCATTGGAGGCGGCATTGGTCAGCCGCTGTCCGGAGGTGTCGATGCTGAGCGCCGCCGCCGACTGCAGCAGGCCACCGGTGTTGTCCAGCGCACCACTGCGCAGCGCTGCATCTCCGGAGAGGCTGGCAATGATGCCGATGCGGTTGTCCAGCGCCTGGCCGTGGGTATCCAGCTGCAGGTCGTTGGCGATGATCCGGCCACTGTTGTTGTTCAGACCGCCGGCCGAGACCTGCAGGTGCTTGCCGGCCTGGAGCAGCCCACCGCCGTTGCGCAGCAGATCGGTGCTGGTCAGGTGCAGATCCTGCCCCGCAGCCACGGTACCGCCACTGTTGTTGACGGCCTGCGCCTCGGCCTGCAGCGCGCCTCCAGCGGACAGGGTGCCCTTGTCGCTGTTGTCGAGCAGGCCGTCCACGCGTACGGTCAATGCGCTGCTGCCATCGCTGTGCACGGTGCCGCCGCGATTGTCGAGCGTGCCCACGCTGATGCCCGCATCGCCTGTGGTCAGGATGCGACCGCCGCGATTTTCCAGTGCCTGGTTGATCGCCAGGGTGCTGCTGCCGCTGCCGGCGGCCTGGATCGTGCCCTGGTTGTTGAGCAGGTGCGCGCTGCGCAGATCCAGCGTGCCATTGCCGGCAAGCGTGCCACCAGTATTGTCCAGGCGGTCGCGTGCGTACACATTCAGTACATCGGTGCCCGAAGCGATGATCGAACCACCCGCATTCAACAGCGTGCCCGTCCCCACGGCGATGCGCGCAGCGGCCAGCGTTCCATTGCGCAGATCGGTGGTTTCGCCCGTCAATTGCACGGCGCCGTTGCTGAGCAGCTTGCCATCCTGGCCATTCAAGATGTGCGCGTTGATGGCCAACGTGCCCGATCCAGCCTGCTGCACGGTGCCGCCGGCATTGCCGAACTGTGCGGTGGTGAGGGTCAGGTCGCCGTTGCTGGCGATCTGGCCTGTCCCGCTGTTGTCCAGTGACGTGGTGGCCTGCACGCGGCTGGCCTGCGTGCCCGTCGCCAGCAGCTTGCCGTTCTGGTTGTCAAAGCGGTCGGAATCGATATTGAAGTGATCGGCACTGAGCGTGGCGCCGCGATGGTCCACGGTCACTGCATCCAGCTGCAATGCGCCCGCCGTGGCAATGCTTCCGCCGGCCCCGTCCAGCTGGTTGGCCTGTATGGTCAACGTGCCCTTGCCTGCATGGACAATGCTGCCAGCCACGTTGAGCAGCTGCACCGCGTCCAGGCGAAGGTTGCCGGCATTGCTGGCCAGGGTGCCACGACTGTTGTCGAAGCGGCCGGCGACGTTGATCCGGGTATCGGTCGTACCTGCCGAGCTCAACGTGCCACCCACGTTCGACAGCGAACCGGCGCTGATCTGCTGCGCTCCGTTGGCGGCGATCGTGCCGCCGTCATTACCCAGCGCCCCGCGCACCTGCAGCGCCATCGTCTGGTGGCCGGTGGCGTTCAGCGTACCGCCCGTGTTGTCCAGCTGGCCGGCCTCGACGCTGACCTGCTGCGCGGCGGTGGTGCCTGCGCTGAGATCCAGCGTCTCACCCTTCAGTTGCAGCTCGCCGTTGCTGACGATGCGCCCGCCGTGGCCCTGCAGCGTGGTGGCATCGATCTGCAGCAGGCCGTCACCCGCCTGCTCGATACTGCCGCTGCGGTTGTCCAGCGCCGCAGCCGCCACCTGCATGCCCGCGCCGCTGGCGATGACACCCTTGTTGCCGTTGTCGAGCAGGCCGTCGGCCTTGACCACCAGCCGTGCGGCGCTGCGCATCGTGCCGCCCTGGTTGTCGATGCTGCCGGAGCTGATGCCAAGCCCACCATTGGCCAGGATGCGGCCGCCGCGGTTGTTGAAGTCCTGGCCGATGATCAGCTGGCTGGCCGCTGTACCTGCGGACTGCAACGTGCCGCCCGCGTTGAACAGCGCGGGACTGCGCAGGTCCAGCCCGCCGTTGCTGGACACGGTACCGCCGCTGTTGTCGACGCGTTCGCGCGCGCTCAGCCGCAGCATGTCATTGCCGGTGGCGGTGAGCGTGCCGCCGGCGGTGATCAGGGAGCCGGTGTCGATCTCGATGCGCTTGGAGGAGGTGACACCTGCCCGCAGGTCGGTGGTGGTGCCCTTGAGCAACAGGCTGCCATTGCTGACCAGCGTGCCGCCGGTGCCGTTGAGCGTGGCGGCGTCGATCGACAGAACGCCTTCGCCGGCGTGCTGCACGGTGCCGCCAGCATTGCCGAACACCGCCACCTGGATGCCGAGGTCGCCGTTGCTGGCCAGCAGGCCGCCCTCGCCGTTGTCCAGCGTGCCGACCACGTCGATCGTGCTGCCTTCGGCACCGGTCGCGATGACCTTGCCGGCCCGGTTGTCGAAAGACTGTACGTCCAGTGCGATGCGCTCGGCCTGCAGAGTGGCACCGCGATGGTCTACGCTGTCCGCCTGCAGGGTGATGCCGCCTGCGCTGGCGATGGTGCCGCCCTGACCATCCAGTTGCCCGGTATGCAGCAGCAGGCCCTGAGTGCCGGCATGGCTGAGCGTGCCCTTCACGTTGGCCATGCGGCCCGCGTCGATCTTCAACGTGGCGCCATTGCTTGCGAGCAGGCCGTTGCTGTTGTCGAGCAGGCCATCGACGCGCAGTTCAGTAGAGGCGCTGCCTGCTGAACTGAGGGTGCCGCCACGATTGGAAAGCTCGCCGGCTTCAATGTGCTGGGCACCGTTGCTGGCGATGGTGCCCGCGTCGTTGGCCAGCCGCCCGCTGACCTGCAGCGCCAGCGTTCCGCTGCCAGTAGCGCGCAGCGCACCGGCACTGTTGTCCAGGCTGTCGGCCACGATGTCGAGCTGCTCGGCCGCCACGCTGCCGCCGCGGAGGTCCAGCGACCCTCCCTGCAGAGCCAGTGCGCGGGCAGCACCGATGCTGCCGCCTTGGCCCGACAGTGCTTCCGCCTCGATGTGCAGGTTGCCGTTGGCAGAGATCGAGCCGTTGCGGTTCTCCAGCTGTGCTGCCCGGATCGCAGAGGCCGCTTCACCCGCTGCGATCAGCGTGCCGTGGTCGTTGACGAAGCGCCCCGCACGCACGTTGATGGCGCCATTGCTGCCCAACGTTCCGCCGGTATTGTCGAGCAGGCTACGGGCCTGCAGCTGCAGCGCCTGGGTGCCAAGCGCACTCAACTTGCCACCCGCGGTGGTCACGCTGTCGCCGTCGATGCTGATGCGTTGCGCCGTCGTGGTGCCGTCGCGCAGATCGAGGGTGCCGCCCTGCAGGTCCAGCGAACCGTTGCTGAGCAGGGTGCCACCGGCGCCGGCCAGGTCCTGCGTGGCGATGGCCAGGCTGCCGGAACCGGCCTGCTGCACGGTTCCGCCGGCATTGCCGAAGGTGCGCACGTGGATGTCGAGGTTGCCATTGCTGGCGAGGGTGCCGCCATTACCGTTGTCCAGCGTGCCCTGCACGCGCAGGATATTGCCCCCGGTACCGGTGGCGATGATGCGCCCGCCGCGGTTGTCCAACCCGGTCGCCGTGATATCCAGCTGCGCGGCAGCCAGCGACGCGCCCTGGTGGTCGACCTCGGCCGCCGTGAGCTGCAGGGCACCGGCAGTGGCGATCTGTCCCTTCGCCCCATCCAGGCGCCCGGTGTCGATGACCAGGCCGGCGCTGCCCGCATGGCTGAGGGCACCGTTGGCATTGACCAGCGCGCCGCTCTTCAGCTGCAGATTGGCCGCATTGCTCGCGATGCTGCCGCCGCTGTTGTCGAGCGTGCCGTCGACCCGGATCTCCGAAGCCGCCGTACCCGCCGAGTTGAGCGCGCCGCCGCGGTTGGACAGCGTGCCCGCCTGGACGTGCTGCGCGCCATTGGCGCTGATGCTGCCACCGTCGTTGCGCAGCAGGCCCTGCACCTGCAGTTGCATCGCGTTGTTGCCCAATGCCAGCAGGCTGCCGCCGCTGGTGTCCAGCCCCGTGGCCGTGATCTTCAGGTCACGGGCGCGGGTGCTGCCCTTCTGCAGGTCCAGCTGCTGCCCGCTCAACTGCAGCTGGCCGTTGCTGGCGATGCTGCCGCCAGGCCCCTGCAGGGTAGTCGCATCGATCTGCAGTGTGCCGGTGCCAGCGTGGTCGATGCTGCCGCCCTCATTCAGCAGGCCATGGGCATTTATCTCCAGGTCGCCGTTGGCGGACAGCAGACCGCGCTGGTTCTGCATCTGTTGGCGGGCATGGATGCGGCTGGTGCCGGTGCCTGCGGCGATCAGTTTGCCGCCGTCGTTGATGAGGATGCCGCCGTTGATGTCCAGCGCACCATTGGCGCCAACGGTACCGCCGCTGTTGTCCAGGGTGCGCGATACCTGCAGCTGCAGCGCGTCATTGTCCGTCGAGGTCAGCATGCCACCGGCGGTGGTCAGCTCGCCGGCGCGCACATCGATGCGCTGCGCGGCGGTGGTGCCGTTGCGCAGGTTCAGGGTGTCGCCGTGCAGCTGCAGGGTGCCATTGCTGAGAACGGTGCCGCCCAGGCCCTGCAGGTTGGCGGTGGTGATGCGCAGGTTGCCGGTGCCTGCCTGCTGCACGGTGCCGACAGCATTGCCGAAGGATGCTGCGTCGATCTGCAGGTCGGCATTGCTGGCCAGCAGGCCGCCGTCGCTGTTGTCCAGATGATCGCGGACGTTGAGCGTACTGGCCTGCTGCCCGGTGGACAGCACGCGCCCACCACGGTTGTCGAAGGCCTGTGCGGTCAGCTCAAGCTGGCGGGCGACCAGCTGCGCACCGCGGTGGTCGGCGCGGCCCAGCAGCAGGTTGGCCGCACCAGCGGTCGCAATGCTGCCCTGCGTGCCCTCCAGGACCTGCGCACGCAGCAGCAGTCCGTCACCGCCGGCGTGGTTGATGCTGCCCCGCGTGTTGATCACGGTGCCGATATCGAGGCCAAGGCGCGTGGCATTGCTGGAGATGCTGCCTTCGCTGTTGTCGAGCCGGCCGATCGTCCAGTTCGTTTCGGCACTGCCGCCGTGGGCAAGGCTGCCGCCGCGGTTCGACACAGATTGCGCCTGCAGTTCAAAGCCACGCGCGAACGTCATGCGTCCGCTGCTGTTGTCCAGCTGCAGCACCCGCGCGCTGGCCGCCCCCTGCACCTGCAGCGTGCCACGGGCATTGCGCAGCGCCTGTCCCTGTACCTGCAGGGTGCTCGCGCCCAACGTACCGTCGCTGTTGTCCAGGCTGTTGCGGGCGCTGAGCTGCAGATCGCCGGTGGCTTCAATGCGGCCGCCGTCGTTGTTCAGTGTTCCGGCAATGTTGAGCAGACCGGCTGCCAGCGGCGGCGTGACCGGTGCGGTACCACCAGTGCCCGGCGTACCCGTACCTGGCGTACCCGTACCTGGCGTGCCGGTGCCTGGCGTGCCCGTTCCTGGAGTGGTACCGCTGCCGTCACCATTGCCGCTACCCGGCGACGTACTGGCCACATTGCCGATGCGGCCCTGCAGATTGCTGAGGTCGGCGGCCTGCAGCTGAAGCACCTGCGTGCCAAGCTGTTCGATGCTGCCGCCGCGGTTGCGCAGCGCATCGGCGTTCACTTCGATGCGACGCGCGTTGAGCGTGCCGCCACTGTTGTCGGCATCCTGGGGGGTCTGCAGGCGCAGCTCGCGCTCGGCACTGAGCGTGCCGGCATTGGCGATGCCACCGCTGGCATCGATGCGCAGGTCCTGCTGCGCATGCATTGCGCCGATGTTCTGCAGCCGGCCATCGGCGGTGACCACCAGCTCGCCAGCCTGTGCACCGATCTTGCCGGCATTGCGCACGCCGACGCCATGCTCGTTGCCGACCAGCCAGATGCGGTTGGCGTACATGCCACCGAGCGCGCCCACGTCCAATGCGAAGGCCGGTGCTGCGGTGGCAGCGGGCTGCACCTGCACGCTGCTGTGATCGGCACTGACCACGTTGCTGCCCAGGCTGGCCTGCAGCTGGTTGGCCCAGATGCCGGCGTTGACCTGCAGGGAGCGCGTGATGATGTCGGTGTAATCGGCGCGGCTGGTATCCAGGCCGGCGCCACCGACACCAACGCTGCCTCCTTCCACGCGATAGCCCTCCAGCACGCCATTGCTGACGATCGGCGTGCCGGTGGTCAGAGTGACACGGCTGGCGTTGAGGAAGCCGGCACCATTGACCTGGATGCCGGCCGGATTGGCGATGACCACCTGCGCCCGGGCCCCGGCCACCTCCACATAGCCGTTGAGGTGGCTGGGATTGCTGCTGTTGACCTCGTTGAGGATGACGCGTGCGGTGCCGGTCGCCAACCACGGATTGCCCTGAACCCAGCCGCCGAGCTGGGTCTGCACGTCGCCGCGCGAGTTGTTGAGGATGACACCCTGCTGGCCAACGTCGAACTGCTGGTAGGTATTGCGCGACACCCCGCCCGCACTGGGCGTGGTGATGTTCACCTGGGGCGTGCCATTGGCCGAAGTGACCACGGTCGGGCGCTGGTTGGCCGGTGCGCCCGGGTCGGCGGCAATCCGGCCCGGGTCAGTTGGCGCCTGCTGTGCGGACAGCGGCTGCACCAGTCCCACCCAGCCCAGCACCAGCCACAGCGCGAAGCTGATCGGCTGCAGGGTACCGACCGTCCGGCCGCCGCGGTGATCGACGCCCCCCTGGGCAGCGCTGACCAGTTCGGACGCAACCTGCATGACACCCAACGTGCGGTTGAAGACCAGACGATAGATTTTGTTCACGGCGCTGATTCCTTTCGGTGCTGTTGGGTTGTGCGCGCAGCAGGCTGCGCGGTGCTGCATCGTGCCGGTCGCGCTGGATGCAGTGCGTACCGGGGATGCGCAGGCGTCAGAACGAGACGCCCAGGTTCATTCCGAACGTGGTGTAGGCGGTCTGGAAACCGCGCGGCTTGGACAACGGGCTGCCGACAAAGGCATCCCAGTTGATGTGGCGGGTACCACCGCGAAGGCCGAGTGCGGTGCCGGTCAGCCGGTCACCCAGCAGGCGCGCGGTGGACGGACCGGCAACACGACCGTGATCGATGGCAACGTAGGCCTCCACGCCACCGCCCAGGGCGGCGCCCAGCTCATTGCGCAGCAACCAGCCACGCTCGCCGGTGAGCGACATTTCGCCGTCGAAGCCACGCACGGTGTAGCGGCCACCGATGGAGAAGCGGTCCTGCGGCACCAGCGGCGAGCGATTCCACTGCGCGCGCCAGCTGCCGGTGTAGCGCAGGCTCTGGCGGCCCCACTGCATCGGCACCACCAGCTGCGCATCGGCGGTGTAGATGCGGCCATGCGCCGTACCTTCGCCGAAGGCCTCTTCCGGCGCACGCAAAGCGTTGAAAGCGCCGGTACCCTTGCGGTACGCCAGGTTCACATCCAGTGTGGCCTTGCCGATGAAGTGGCGGTGGCCCAGGCCCAGCTCCCAGCCCGCCATGCGACGGCGCTGAACTTCGATCTCGGTATCGTTGATGAAGTTGTCCGATTCGCGGTACCAGCCGCGCGCGTACATGCTGGTCTTGGCATGCGCATTGCGGAACAGCATGCGGGCCAGGCGAAGCTCGGCGTTGCGGCTGGAGCCGCTGTAGACATAATTTTCGAACGCACCGGCAACGGTCTGCTCATAGTCGTAGCTGCTGGCGTTGGCACCCAGCAGCCACGCGCCCAGCGGCACGCTGTAGTGCGCCGACCAGCTGTCGGTGCTACGCTCGCTGCCATTGAATGCCGACCGGCCCACGTTGACGTAGAACAGATCGCTCAGGCCGGCAGGGTTGTCCACCGATACGGTGGCGCCTGCCTGCATCTTGCCGGTGGACTGGCTGCCCGCGTCATCCAGGGTGAGGTTCACCCGCACCGGACGGACCTGCTTCCAGCTGATCAGCAGGTCGCTCTCGCCCGGTTTGGCAGCGGCGCCATCGGCCGGTGGTGCGATCTGTATGTCCACCGACGCGGTCGGCACCCGCTGCAGGTTTTCCAGCGCCTGCTCGATGTCACGCAGGTTCAGCACATCGCCGTGCGCCACCGGCACCGTGTTCCAGAGGGCGGGGGGGCGGCCTTCGCCAGCAGCAAAGCGGATGGCGTTGACCCGTCCAGGCACGACGGTCAGCGTCAGGACGCCTGTCTTCAGGTCCTGCGGTGCGGCAAGAATGCGGGTGGTGACGTAGCCGCGCTCGATGATCGCGTTCTGCACGCGTTTCATCACCATGTCCACGCCGGCGGTGCCCAGGCAGCGCCCCGTGGCGGGGTCGCTGCGCGGATCGGCGGCCGCCAGCGCCCAGCGGAAGCGGTCGGCAAGATCGCCCTGCAACGCGATGGTGTGGATGGTGAAGCACGGTGACTCATCAGCCGGCAGATGGCCAAGGTCTTCCGTGGAGGGCTGCAGCCGGACATCCGGTGTGGACTCCTGCTGCTCGCGCAACGCGCGCTCGCGCTCCTGCTGTCGGAGCAACTCCTGCTCCGGCGATACCGCCTGTGCCCAGGCCGGTGCCTGCACGCCGGCGATGGCCAGTGCCACGCCCACCGACAACCGCCACCGCAACGTGCGGCTGCGTACATAACGTCCCTGTTCCACGATGCTCTTTTCCCTGCAATTGGCTGCCAGACCGGCGAAGAACCGGTCGGAAGAGGCAGCACTTTAAGGGAATCGCGTTACAGGAAACAGAGCCGCCGGGCGGCGACCGCGAGGCGTTCAACGCAAAATTGTGAAGCCCGACGAAGGGCATTCTGCTGCCGGCCCGCGCGTGGACTCTGCCCCGAGTGGGCCGTTGCGTCAGCAGGTGCCCGCGATGCAAGGTGATGCCGACAATCCCCCCACTGCCACGGGCAGTGGGAGGACGCCGTTGAAACCGTGAAGCCGGTCAGGCCTCGTAGGCCGATTCACCATGCGATGTGACATCCAGGCCGGTGCGCTCTGCTTCCTCGGTGACACGCAGGCCGACCACGCTGCGCACCACCAGCAGGATCAGCGTGGTCACCACCGCCGACCACAGCACGGTGAGGCCGACGCTGACCACCTGCACCCACACCTGATGGGCGATATCCAGATCGGCCTTGGTGCCGCCCAGCGACTGTGCGCTGAACACACCAGTGAGGATGGCACCGACGATGCCGCCGACACCGTGCACGCCGAACACGTCGGCGGTGTCATCCACCTTCAGCAGGCGCTTGAGACCGGTCACACCCCACACGCAGACCACGCCGGCGACGAAACCGATCACGATCGCGCCAAGCGGACCGACCGTACCGCAGGCCGGGGTGATGCCAACCAGGCCGGCCACCGCACCCGAGGCGGCACCCAGTGCCGACGGCTTGCCCTTGCCGATGGCTTCCACCAGCGTCCAGCCCAGCACGGCAGCGGCGGTGGCCAGCACGGTGTTGAGGAAGGCCAGCGAGGCCACGGTATCGGCCGCGGCAGCGGAGCCGGCATTGAAGCCGAACCAGCCCACCCACAGCAGCATCGCGCCGATATAGGTGAACGGCACGTTGTGCGGCTTCAACGCGGTCTGGCCGTAGCCCAGGCGCTTGCCAACGAACCATGCGGCGACCAGGCCGGCCACGCCCGCATTGATGTGGACCACGGTGCCGCCGGCGAAATCGATCGCACCCAGTTCACCCAGGTAGCCACCGCCCCAGACGATGTGCGCCATCGGGATGTAGCTGAGGGTGAACCACAGCGCCGAGAACAGCAGCACCGCGCGGAACTTGATCCGTTCGGCGAAGGCGCCGACGATCAGCGCGGTGGTGATGCCGGCGAAGGTCGACTGGAAGGCCACGAACAGGTAGTCCGGCAGGCCCTTGATCGGCGTGTTGCCGACCGAGTCGGGGGTGAAGCCCTTGAGGAAGGCGAATTCGGTGAACGAGCCAAAGAACGGATTGCCGGCACTGAACACCGCGCTGTAGCCATACGCCACCCACAGCAGCAGCACCAGCGAGAAAACCACCAGGATCTGGCTGAGCACCGACAGCACGTTCTTCGAACGCACCAGGCCGCCATAGAACAGCGCCAGCCCGGGCACCACCATCAACAGCACCAGCAGGGTGGAAGTGAGCATCCACGCGACGTCGCCGCGGTCATAGGCGGCAGCCGCTTCGGCCATCGCAGGTGCGGCGGCCGCCGCAGCCGGGTCCTGCAACGACTCAACCGCAACGGTTTCGCTGGGCAGCGGTGACACCTGGGCCTGGGCGTGAGCAGTGCCCGGCCACGCGCCGGCGGCCAACGCGCTGAGCAGCATCAGCAGGCACACGATATGGAACCGGGCTTGCCACCCGGTGAGAAGGCGCATCTTCATGGGGGAATCTCCGGAAGGGGGATTACAGCGCGTCGGCACCGATCTCGCCGGTGCGGATGCGGATGACCTGTTCGACGGCGGTGACGAAGATCTTGCCGTCACCGATCTTGCCGGTGCCGGCCGACGACTGGATCGCCTCGATCACCGCATCGGCACGCTCGTCGGTGACCACGGTTTCGATCTTGATCTTGGGCAGGAAGTCGACGACGTACTCGGCGCCGCGATACAGCTCGGTGTGGCCCTTCTGGCGGCCGAAGCCTTTCACTTCGGTCACGGTGATGCCCGACACGCCTGCGTCGGAGAGGGCCTCGCGGACCTCGTCGAGCTTGAACGGCCGGATGATGGCGGAGATCAGTTTCATGCGCATGTCCCGAGGGTGGATGGGGCCAGCGCGCCAGCGCGCGTTGGCATCAGGCAACCACCGGCCATCCGGATGATGGCCGTGGCTGTTGCACCGGACACGTACAGGGCCGGGACGGCCGTGCCTCTCTCCTTGCACGACCGACGCGGGAGGGAGGGCGGCCCTGGTCGCGTATCCGGTCTCTCTCTTGCCCCTGGATCAGGGGTCAGAGCCCGTTCGTGAACGAAAGGGATCCGACCCCGATCTGACCGCGGCTCCCCAGCCGCGAAGTCGGAAGCGATGGCGGCGGGTGGGAGGGGGAAGCCCACCGCCATCGCCACCGGTCAGCTGGCGTAGTACAGCTGGTATTCCAGCGGGTGGGTGGCCGCGCGGAACTTGGTCACTTCCTGCATCTTCAGCGCGATGTAGCCGTCGATGAAGTCATCGCTCATCACGCCGCCGGCCTTCAGGAACTCACGGTCCTTGTCCAGCGCTTCCAGCGCCTGGTCCAGCGAGGAGCAGACCTGCGGGATCAGCTTCTCTTCTTCCGGCGGCAGGTCGTACAGGTCCTTGTCGCTCGGTGCGCCCGGGTCGATCTGGTTCTTGATGCCGTCCAGGCCGGCCATCATCAGCGCGGTGAAGGTGAGGTAGCCGGACTGGATCGGATCCGGGAAGCGCATTTCGATGCGGCGCGCCTTCGGGTTGGACACCCACGGAATGCGGCACGAGGCCGAACGGTTGCGCGCCGAGTAGGCAAGCATCACCGGGGCTTCGTAGCCCGGCACCAGGCGCTTGTAGCTGTTGGTGCCAGAGTTGGCGAAGGCATTGATGGCCTTGGCGTGCTTGAAGATGCCGCCGATGTACCACAGCGCCAGCTGGCTCAGGCCGCCGTAGCCGTCACCGGAGAACAGGTTGGTGCCGCCCTTGGACAGCGACTGGTGCACGTGCATGCCGCTGCCGTTGTCGCCGACGATCGGCTTGGGCATGAAGGTGACGGTCTTGCCGTTGCGGTGCGCGACGTTCTTGATCACGTACTTCATGCGCAGCAGTTCGTCGGCCTTCTGCACCAAGGTGCTGAACTTGGTGCCGATCTCGCACTGGCCGGCGGTGGCCACTTCGTGGTGCTGCACTTCCACTTCGATGCCGACCTGTTCCAGCGTCTTGCACATTTCGGCGCGCAGGTCGTGCAGGGTGTCGGTCGGCGGGACCGGGAAGTAACCGCCCTTCACGCCCGGGCGGTAGCCGCTGTTGGCGCCGTCGTACTTGGCGCCGCTGTTCCACGCCGCTTCTTCCGAGTCGACCTGGAAGAAGGTGTGGCCCATTTCATTGGCGAAGCGGACCGAGTCGAAGATGAAGAATTCCGGTTCCGGGCCGAAGAACGCAGTTTCGGCGATGCCGGAGGACTTCAGGTAGGCCTCGGCGCGCTTGGCGATGCCGCGCGGGCAGCGGCCGTACGGCTGCATGGTGGCCGGGTCGAGGATGTCGCAGCTGATCACGATGGTCGGATCGGCGTAGAACGGGTCGACGTAGGCGCTGGCGGTATCCGGCAGCAGCACCATGTCCGATTCGGCGATGCCCTTCCAGCCGGCGATCGAGCTGCCATCGAACATCTTGCCTTCTTCGAACAGCGACGGCTCGACGATGCTGACCGGGAAGGTCACGTGCTGCTCGACACCACGCATGTCGACAAAGCGCAGGTCGACGAACTCGATCTGGTTGTCCTTGATCAGCTTTTCTACGTTTTCCACGGACATCGGTACGACCTCGGATGGGGATGAATGCCTGCTGAGGTACAGCAACGACCGTGCCAACTTTTCAGTAACTGCAAGTCATTGATTTCAAACAGGGCGCCCCGTCGCGGTGCAGAACGGTCCGCACCAAACGGGTGCGCCCGCCACCAGACGCACCCGTTTGGTGCAGCAGGGATCGTCTATCCTCTCGACCTTCTTCCTTCCGCCGCGCGTGCACGCACCGTCCATGTCCGACCTGCTCTCCGCCCTGCTGCTGGGCATCCTCGAAGGCCTCACCGAATTCCTGCCGATCTCCAGCACCGGCCATCTGCTCATCGCCCAGCACTGGCTGGGAGCCCGCTCGGACTTCTTCAACATCGTCATCCAGGCCGGCGCGATCGTGGCCGTGGTGCTGGTGTTCCGCCAGCGCCTGCTGCAGCTGGCCACCGGCTTCAACCAGCGCGAGAATCGCGAGTACGTGTTCAAGCTGGGCGCCGCCTTCCTGGTCACCGCCGTGGTCGGGCTGGTGGTGCGCAAGGCCGGCTGGTCACTGCCGGAGACGGTCACCCCGGTGGCCTGGGCACTGATCATCGGTGGCGTCTGGATGCTGCTGGTGGAGGCCTACACCGCGCGCCTGCCCGACCGCGACCAGGTGACCTGGACGGTGGCGATCGGCGTGGGCCTGGCGCAGGTGGTGGCCGGCGTGTTCCCCGGCACTTCGCGCTCGGCCTCGGCGATCTTCCTGGCCATGCTGCTGGGCCTGAGCCGCCGTGCGGCCGCCGCCGAATTCGTGTTCCTGGTCGGCATTCCCACCATGTTCGCCGCCAGCGCCTACACCTTCCTGGAAATGGCCAAGGACGGAAAGCTGGGCAGCGAGAACTGGACCGACGTGGGCGTGGCCTTCCTTGCCGCTGCCGTCACCGGCTTCGTCGTAGTGAAGTGGCTGATGGGCTACATCAAGTCGCACAGGTTCACCGCCTTCGCCATTTACCGCATCGCGCTGGGCGCGGCGCTGCTGCTGTGGTTGCCGTCCGGCAGCTGAACAGCGCCGGGGCCCGGCAACCCCGTTGCCGGCCCTACCCCGTTTCCCCCACGGTTCCCCAAGGAGAATCACCATGAACCGCAAGCTCACCCTGCTCCTCCCGCTGGCCATGATGGCCGCCTGCAGCCAGACCCCGGCCCCGGCCGGCACTGGCGGCGACGACGTGGCCCCGGCCGCGGCCAAGGCAGCAGACCAGCAGACGCTGGCGCACCTGGATGCGCAGCGCCTGCAGAGCCAGCACTGGCTGCTGCAGCAGGCCACCGGCGCCGACGGCAAGCGCATCGATGCGCTGTTCGCCCGCGAAGACAAGCCGGTCACCCTGGACTTCGCTGATGGCCGCCTGTCGGTAAGCAACACCTGCAACCACATGGGCGGCAGCTACCGCCTGGCCGACGGCAAGCTGACCGTGGGCGCGATGGCGTCGACGATGATGGCCTGCACCGACAAGGCGCTGATGGCGCTGGACGAGGCCGTGTCGAGCCGCCTGCAGGGCGAGCTGAAGGCCGAGCAGGATGCCGACGGCACGCTGACCCTGACCACCGCCAAGGGCGACGTATTGGTGTTCAACCCGGAACCGACCGCTGAAACCCGCTACGGCGGCGCCGGCGAAACCGTGTTCCTGGAAGTGGCGGCCAAGACCGAGAAGTGCTCGCACCCGCTGATTCCGGATTACCAGTGCCTGCAGGTGCGCGAGGTGAAGTTCGACGACAAGGGCCTGAAGCAGGGTGAGCCGGGCAAGTTCGAGAACTTCTACGGCAACATCGAGGGCTACACCCACGAAGACGGCGTGCGCAACGTGGTGCGCGTGAAGCGCTACGAGGTGAAGAACCCGCCGGCCGATGCCCCGTCGCAGGCGTACGTGCTGGACATGGTGGTCGAGTCGGCCATCGAGAAGTGATGTAGAGCCGACTGTTAGTCGGCTGGCTCTTGAAGGGCGGCCGCGAAGCCGCCCTTCTTCATGGCGGGTAGAGCCGGCCGCTGGCCGGCTGCCCAGCGGGCGCCGCCAACACACGGATGTTGCCGGCCAGCGGCCGGCACTATCCACATGCATCGGGAGATCGGCATGAAGCACGTCCCCGTCCTCATCATTGCGGCACTGCTGGCCATGTCTGCGGATGTGGCCGCTGCCAGTACGCCCGGCATCGATCGGCTTGAAGCACACCTGTGGCAACTGGCGCGCGCCACCGACGCGCAGGGCCGGCGCATTGACGCGTTGTTCGTTCCGGGCCACGCGCCCTACTCGCTACGCTTCCGGTCCGGTTTCATGAGCGAGTTGAACCTGTGCAACCACGCCAGCAGCCAGTACCAGCTGCAGGGCAATCACTTGTTCCTGCGCAACGGCGTGCAGACCACGGCCGAGTGCATCGACCCGAAAATGACCACGCAGCAGAAGCGCGCGCGAATGCTGATGCACGGCGGAGGGGCGGCACCGATGCTCGAGCTGGGCGAGCGCGGCACGCTGACGGTGCGCAACGCGCAGGGCGATACCGCGGTGTTCGAACCGGCATCGCTGCCGGAGGAATGAAAAGGGCGGCCGGGTGGCCGCCCTTCCCGTCGGGGGTAGAGCCGGCCGCTGGCCGGCTGCCATGGGCGACTGCGGCAACACACGGACGTTGCCGGCCAGCGGCCGGCACTACCCGACAACAGCCTCAGCCCAGCGCCGGGTTCAGCGTGTAGGTTCCGTGCAGTGCCGCTTCGGCCAGCACGTGGCCGTGCATGGCCCGATACGCGTCGGCGGCGGTGAAGCGTGCCGGCAGCTCCAGCGAGGCCACGTCCAGCGCGAACACGCGGAAGAAGTAGCGGTGCACGCGCTCGTCGTTGAAGGGCGGATAGGGACCGTCGTAGCCCAGGTAATCACCGGCCATGTCCGGATTGCCGGCAAACCAGCCGGTGAAGTCATTCAGGCCCTGGCGGCTGCCGTCCGGGCCGGCCGGCGCGGGCTTGCCCTTCACCACGAAGCCATCGCTGCAGCTGCCGGCGGCAATTTCCTGCACCGTGGCCGGGATATCGGCCATCACCCAGTGCACGAAATCGCAGCGCGGCTGGTCACGTGGCACGCTCATGTCGCTGCGGCCGACCGTCTCCGGCACGGTCGGCACGTCCGGGTCCACGCACACCAGCAGGAACGAACGGGTGCCGGCCGGCGCCCCGCTCCAGGCCAGGTGCGGGTTGCGGTCCGGGGCGAAGCCGTTGGCGTCGCCGGCGGCGAACTCGCGGTCGATCGGCGCGCCGTGGGTCAGGCTGTTGCTGCTCAGCTGCATTGCACTCTCCTCACTCTTCCGGGTAACCCAGGCGCACCGCAACCGGGGTGAGCTGGGCGAAGGCGGCGCTCATCACGTCGCGGTAGTTGCGCCAGTGGCCGGGCGGCAGGCGCGGAGCTCCCAGCTGCGCAGCCGGCGGCATCGGCCGCTCGAACAGGCGGCCCAGCAGTTCGGCCATCGCATGCGGGTCGTTGCCGATCTGGTCGATGCGCAGCAGCACGTGCGGATACAGGTCTTCCTCGTGCAGCGTGGCGACCTGGGCCAGCGCGCGCGTCAGCCACTCGCTGGCTTCGGCCAGCGAGGTCATCGCCAGCGGTGCAGCGGCACCGTAGGCCACCCAGTCCAGCAGCATGTCGCGCGGATCACGCAGCACCAGCAGCAGGCGCCCCTGCGGCAACTGCGGGCGCAGCGCCCACAACAGGGCGTTGTCCCACCACAGCAGCCAGTCGATCACGGTGTCGCTCTGCAGGCCACGCGCCGGCAGCTGTTCGCGCCAGCGCTGCACCAGCCGCTCCGGCGTCAGCACACCCGACGCCAGGTCCTGCAGTGTGTTGAAGTTCTGGAAGGCGTCATCAGGTGGCGTGTTGGTGTAGCGGTCGCTGCGCAGCACCGGGCTGGCGGCGGCCAGGCCGGTCGCCACGCGCTCCACGCCCGAGCCGGGCGCGCCCCACAGGAAGATCGGTGCGGAACTGGCATCGCCATCGATGCTGCCCTTGTCCGGCCAGCTCGGCGGTGCCTTGGCCTGCGGCGGCAGCGGCAAGCGCTGCGGCGCCTGCTCGGCCTGCAGCGACATCCAGGTGCGCAGCGCTTCCTGCGGCTGCCCGGCGCGATCCTGGATCTCGCCCAGCCAGGTCCGCAGGTCGGCACGGTGGGCCTCCGGTGCCTGCTCGATCAGCGCCTGCACGCGCGCGACCGCCGCGGCCGGGTCGCGCTGCAGCAGCCCTTCGACCAGCCGGGTTTCGCCGCTGACGCGGCCCGGTTCCAGGCTGACGATACGCTCGGCGATCGCCTCGGCCTGCGCGCGCTCGCCCACCATGTCGTGCAGGCGCAGGCGCGCTTCCAGCGCAGGCAGATGCGCCGGCATCGCCGCCATCCAGCGCTCGACGGCGGCCACTGCGCCTGCGCTGCCCACCTGCTCGATGGCCAGCCGCGCCAGCCACACGTCGTGCAGCTGGTCATGGGCTTCCAGCACTGCATCCAGGCGTGCGCGCGCTTCATCCTCGCGGCCCAGGCGCTGCCACGACATCAGCAGCAGCTGCAGCACCTGGCGGTCTTCCGGCTGGGTGTCCAGCAACGGCAGCAGATGGTCCAGCGCCTGCAGCGGCTGGCTGTTGCGCAGCGCCAGCTCACCGGCCAGGCGACGCATCGCCGGCACGTCCAGCTCCGGCTGCTGCAGGGCGACCTGCACGGCTTCGGCCGCAGCCGGCACGTTGCCCTGGCGCAGCGCCAGCTGCACCACCAGGCCGTGCAACGAGGACAGTGACGGGTTCAGTTCCAGCACGCGGCGGAACGACTGCTCGGCGAATGCCAGCATGTCCTTGCCCAGATACGCGAAGCCCAGTGCGTACAGCACGCGGGTATCGTCCGGCAGCGCCTTGCTGGCGGCCGACAGCAGTGCCAGCGCACGGTCGGCATCGCCACGGCGCAGCGCGACCATGCCGTCGATGGTCAGCAGTTCCGGATGCTCCGGTTCCACGCGCCCGGCCAGGGTCGAGAGGCGCTGGGCTTCGTCGAAGTCGTTGCGGCCGATCGCCAGGTGCGCCTGCATCAGGTAGGCGGAGAAGGCGTTCGGATCGAGGCCGGTGGTACGCAGCAGCGCCTCGTCGGCGCCTTCGAACTGGCGCAGTGCCAGCAGCAGGCCGGCGTGCTGCAGGTGCAGCTGGGCGTCGTCCGGGGCCAGCCGCAGCGCCTGCTGCAATGCCTCCATCGCGGCTTCGGCGTTGCCCTGCTGCTGCAGCGCAAGCGCCAGCCAGCGGTGGGCATCGGCCAGGCCGGGTTCGTCACGGGTCCACGCCTGGGCCAGCTGCACGGCCTGGTCGGCCTGGTTCTGGCGCAACGCTTGGATGATCTGGTCTTGCATGGCAGTCCGCTTCAAGTGCAAACCGGCATTGTAGCGGGCTGCGTGCCGCTGCCGGTTCAGGCCTGCAGGACCCGCTGCAGGCGTTGCGCAACCCAGCGCTCGGAGAAGCCATCGCCCCGCCAGTTCTCGATGAAGCCGCAGTGGCCGCCCCAGCAGGCGGTTTCCAGGTGCGCCTGGCGCGGCAGCTGCCAGTCATTGAAGGTCGTATACGGAATGACCGGATCATCCTGCGCCATCAGGATGTCGGCCGGCACCTGCAGCGTGGACAGGCGGTCGCCGGCAATCGAATAGCCGTCGAAGTACGCCTGCAGCGAGCCGAAGCTGGTGTGGCGCTCGACCAGCCAGGCAGTCAGTGCGCGGATGTCCAGCTTCAGCACGCGGTCGTCGCAGTCGCTCAGCTCGGGGAACAGGTCGCGCTTGCGGCGCAGCGAACCGGCCCACTTGCGGCGGAAGTACCAGTCGTACATCGCCGGGCCGTTCTCGATGCTTTCCATGGTCAGTGCCGGGTCCAGCACCGGGCAGACCGAGGCCACGCGCTGCAGCGGCACGCCGGCGGCCGGCGCGCGCAGGGCCAGGCGCAGCACGAAGTTGCCACCCAGCGAGTAGCCGGCGGCCACCAGCGGCAGCTGCGGCCAGCGCTGGGCGATATCGCCCGCGGCATGCACCACTTCGTCGATCAGGTTGGAGTGGAAGATGCCGCGGTTGAGATGATGGGTGTTGCCGTGGTCGCGGAAGTTCAGCCGTACCACGTCGAAGCCCTGTTCCAGCATGCGCGCGGCGGCCATGCGCATGTAGCTGGATTCGGCACTGCCTTCCCAGCCGTGCAGCAGCAACGCCATGCCTTTGGGTTCGCGGCCTTCGACATGGCTGTGCCAGCCCTGCAGGCGCACGCCATCGCCACCGTCGAGAATCAGTTCCTCGCTGACCGCGCCCGTGGCCGCCAGCAACAGCAGGCCGCGCTGCAGGCGCATGCGGCTGGAGCTGAGCATCGACTGCAGGTGCGGATTGCGCAGCCAGCGCGGCGGCTGGTAGTCAGCCGCGTGCAGCGTCGGCGTGCCGGCGTCCAGTACAGGTGGCGGGATCAGGGCCACCGTGCGCTCACCCGGTGCTCATGGCCGCCACGATGCGCGCGCGCGAAGTCTCCGCGATGCGCCGACGGCCTTCCAGGTCCTGCGCACCGATCGGTGCCAGGAAGTGCACTTCCGCACGTCGCGCCGGCTCACCGAGCAGGCGCAGGAAATTGGCGAAGAAGCTCTCGCCGGGGCCGAACGCGACGATGGTCTGTGCGTCGCCCTTCACTCCGTAGACCAGTGCCACCGGCTGCACCGGCACGCCGGTCTCGACCGCGGCCTGGAAGATGCGGGCATGGAACGGCCCCACTTCGTGGCCGCCGCGGGTGCGTCCTTCCGGGAACACGCCCACCGCCTTGCCTTCGCGCAGGCGGTCGGCCATCACCTGCATCACCCCACCGAGCGATTCGGTGTTGCCGCGCTGGTGGAAGATGGTCTGGCCACGTGCGGCCAACCAACCGACCAGCGGCCAGCTGGCGATCTCGCGCTTGGCGACGAAGCCCATCATGCGCTGGCTGTGAAGGATGCAGATGTCGACCCAGCTGACGTGGTTGGCGACGAACAGCACCGCGCCGGGCAGCGGCTGGCCGATCTGCGCCAGGCGGAAGCCGAAGATCCACATCAGCCCGCCCTGCCACCAGTTGACCACCTTGGCGCCGAAGGTGGCGTCGCCCACGCGCAGTTCGCCCCACGGCGGCAGCATGCCGATCAGGATGAGCGGCAGGAACACGATGATGTGGACCAACAGCAGCGGTACGCGGTACAGGTAACGGCACACACGCGCCACGCCGCCACGGGGGGCCGGAGTGGGGGAAGTCATCCGCGCACGATACCGGAGGGCCGTCATCGCTGCCAGCCGATTTAGGCCATAACACCGATCGACCGGGGCAATCGGCGGGGAACGCTGGGTTCCGCCGCCGTCAACGCGCCCGCCAGGGGCTCAGCCGTGGCCGGCGGCCACCACCGCCAGGGTCAGCCGCGAGATGCATACCAGGCGGCCCTGCTCGTCCTCGATGCGGATCTCCCACAGCTGGGTGCTGCGGCCCACGTGCAGCGCGCGGGCGGTGCCGGTGACCGTGCCCGAGCGCACCGCACGCACGTGGTTGGCGTTGATCTCCAGGCCCACGCAGATCTGCTTGCCGGTCTCCACGCACAGGTTGCCGGCGCTGCTGCCCAGGGTCTCGGCCAGCACCACCGAGGCGCCGCCGTGCAGGATGCCGTAGGGCTGGCGGGTGCGTTCGTCCACCGGCATGATCGCCTGCAGCCAGTCCTCGCCGGCCGCGCTGAAGACGATGCCCAGGGATTCAATCGCCGTGCTGCGGCTGAGCGCGTTGAGCTGCTCGATGGAAACGGCTTCGCGGAATACCTGGGCCATGCGGGTACCTTCAGAGGATGGGAACGAGGCCGGCGCCGAATGCGGTCAGCATGCGCACCAGCAGCCACTTGGGGCCGACGTTGACTTCGGGGAAGTCGCCGACGGCGACGTAGCAGGTGTGGAAGGCCGGGTCCTGCCGCGGCAGCGGCTGCGGGCACTCCGGGCCGGGCTTGAATTCGTAGTCGGTGGCATAGCGCCAAGGCCAGAAATCGAGGATCGGCAGCGCTTCGGACGCCTTGCCGACGCTGTAGTTCAGGCCCGACAGCACCGGCGGCTTGGCCCGTGGCGCCACCGTCCAGGAGTTCTGCGGATGGGTATCGCGCAGGATGCTCTGGGCCAGCTGCTCGGCAAAGACCGGGTCATCGATGATTACCGCGCCTTCGGTGTTGTAGTTCTCGCTGCGTGGATCGAAGTTGTGGGTGCCGACCACCCCGATGCGGCGGTCGACCACCAGCGACTTCGCATGCAGGCCCATGCGCGCGCCCTTGCGGGTGACCGGCAGCGGCTTGTTGACCGCCTTGCTGCCGAGGAACGACGGCCGCGTCTCGGTACGCAGCAGCCGCGTCTCCACTTCGCTGCCGGCGGCGCGGCGGCGTTCCCGCGCATTCTGGTAGGCGCTGCCGGTGCGCGGGTGGTTCACCACGGCCTGTTGCTTGCTGGCCGGTAGCGTGCGCCCGGTGCTGCCCCCTCCGGCGTTGCTGCCGGCGGCACTGCCGCCGAGCAACGGATTGCGCCCGCCCTCGTCCTCGCCGTCGGGCGCGATGATCGGATCAGGCAGCAGGTTGCGGTAGTCGACCGGCGCATCCAGCGGGAACGGCTTGTACTCGAAGATGTTGAAGCCCAGTTCGCGCATGTTGCGCCGCTTGTACTTGTACGACAGCGCATACACGATCGGGTTGTCGGTGGCGGCCAGGCTGTTGCTGGACACCACCACGCGCGGGGGCTGCGGGCGCTTGCGCAGCTCGCGGAACAGTTTCTGCGCCGGCTTGGACAGCACCAGGTAGGGCGTCTGCAGGATCACTTCCTTCTGCGCGCTGGCAATCAGTGCATCCAGCTGCGGTTCGGTCACGTGCTGGCCGGCCAGCGGCGCGTCGGGCTGCTCGCGGCGGTGCTTGCGCGGCAGGTCGGCCACGTAGCGCACCGAGGCCACCGGCAGCGCGGTATCGACGAAGGAACGGGTGACGAACTCGTTGTCGTTGGCCTCGGCGCTGACCCGCTGCACCCGTTCCGGGCGGCGGAAAGTGGCCGGCGGCAGGATCGGCACGCCCTCGCGCAGCAGGGTGCGGCCGACGTCGTTCAGGCGTTCGGCCGGCACACTGCGGTGGGCGCGCCAGAACGCATCGAAGTTGGCCGCCATCGCACGTGCTTCCGGGCCGGCGATCAGCACGTCGCGGTCGCGGAAGTTGTACTCGCGGTCCCAGTCGTAATAGTCGTCCTGGTAGTTGCGGCCGCCGACCACGCCGATCGCATCGTCGATCACCAGCAGCTTGTTGTGCATGCGCTGGTTGAAACGGCGGAAGCAGCACAGCACGCTGCCGGCGTAGTCGAAGTAGTTCAGCCTGGCTTTGCCGAAGGTCGGGTTGTAGACCCGCAGCTGGAAGTTCTGGTGCGCACCGGACAACGCACCGAGGATCTGCAGGTCGGAGATCGCCGAGAGCTGGTCGATCAGCACCCGCACCTTCACCCCGCGGCGCGATGCGGCCAGCAGCTCGTCGATGACCAGCCGGGCGCTGTCGTCCTTGTCGAAGATGTAGGTCTGAAGGTCGATGCTGCGGGTGGCGCTGCGCAGCAGGTTCAGGCGCGCCACCAGGGCACCTTCGCCTTCATCCAGCAGGGTCGCGTAGTGGCGCGGCCGTTCCGGGGTGGATTCGGTGAACGCGCGGCCGGCCAGCGCCCGCAGCGGCGAGTCCTGTGCGCAGCGGTCGGCACGCTGGCAATCGACCACGGCCGAGCGCGCCTGCACGGCGATCGCTTCGGCACGGTCGCGCTCGGCATGCGAGAGCGATGCACAACCACTGCCCAGCAACACGGTTGCCAGCGCCAGTACACGCAGCAGGAGGTTCACGGTTTCGGCGCCTCGCTCAGGCGCGCACGCAATACGAAGGTCACTCGGTCACTCAAGGCAAGCTGCCAGCTGTCCATGCCATACCGGCCTCGCTGCACGGTACCGCGGCTGACGACGTCGCAATCATAGCCCGGTCGGGCGCACTCCGCCTTCTCGACCTTCAGTTTCTCCGGGTGGCTGATCCCGCGCAGGGTCAGGCGGCCATCAATGTCGCCCCCGTTTTCCACGGTCTCCGGCCAGTACGGCAGCGAGTCGAACTCGACCACCGGATGACGGCCGGCATCGAAGAATTCCTCGCCCCGCATCCAGCCGGTATAGCGCGCCTTGCCCGGGATCTCGACCGAGCGCGTGAACATCTTCAGGTGCACCTGGTGCCGGCCATCGGAAAGGATCTCGATGCGGCCCTCGAAGTGCGGGAACACGCCTTCGATGCGTTGCCCGAACCGGGTGCGCACCTCGAAGCCGATCTGCGAACGCACGGTATCCAGGCGCAGCATGCGCGGGGCTTCGGCCGCCACCGGCGGCAACGGGGTCGGCGGCGGCACCACGGCCCAGGCCGGGCCCAGTGCCAGCAGCGCGGGCAGCAGCAAGCGGCCGCGCCGCGCCAGGCTCATCGGATCACGGCCACCAGAACGCGTTCAGGCTGGCCACGCCCGGTTCGATCGCGGCCTCACGCGGGAAGCCGAGCACGGCGATGCCGGCCGGCGGCATGCCGCGGTAGTCGCTGCTGCTGCCCTCGGTCATCAACGCCACCAGGCGTTCCAGGCCCGGGTTGTGGCCGACGATCAGCACCCGGTCGAGGTCACGGCGATCATCCACCAGTGCCGCCAGGGTGCCGGGGGTCGCTTCGTAGATGCGGTCTTCCAGGCGCTTCTCGACGTAGCCGATGGTGCCAAGCACGGCTTCCAGGGTCTCGCGGGTACGCCGCGCCGGCGAGCACAGCACGCAGTCTGGCAGCAGATTGTTTTCCTTCAGCCACTTGCCGGCGGCTTCGGCTTCGGCCAGCCCCACCGGCGACAGCGGCCGGTCGAGGTCGGCCTGGCCGGGGGTGGCCGGTTCGGCATGGGCATGGCGCAGCAGGATCAGTTCACGCATCGCGGGTTTCCATGAAGAAGAGGATGCAGCAGGAAAAGTGACGCCGATATCAAAGTTTCAGCCACGACAGCAGGGGCTCCCAATCGGCCTGGTGCTCGCGCACCTGGGCCGACCGGTAGTCGAACAGGCTGCGGCCGAGGCCGGTCATGACCACGTAGCTCTGGCTGTCACGCAGCTGCGCGACCACCGGGTAGGGCCATTCGGCCAGCATCTGCAGGGCCTGCTGCGAGGTCTGGGTCCAGGGCTTGGTACGGTTCAGGACCAGCCCGACCGGCAGCTTGCGGCTGTGCACCCGCGGGTTCTGCGCCAAGCTGTTGAGGAAACCGACGATGGCTTCGATGTCCAGCGCCGACGGCAGCACCGGCACCACCACCGCGTCGGCAGCGTCAAGGAAATGGGGGATATCGTCGGCCAATGCCCCCGCGGGCGCATCGATGATGACGGTTTCGGTGCCGTCGGGCAGCTTCTGCGCCCAGTGCTTCTTGCGATGCACGTCGATGGGAAGCACCGCGCTTTCCAGTCCGGCACGCCGTTGCGCCCAGCGGGTGCTGGAGCCCTGCGGGTCGGCATCGGCGATCACCGTGGCCTTGCCCTGCAATGCCGCGTACGCGGCCAGGTGGGTGGCGACGGTGGTCTTGCCCACCCCGCCCTTGGAACCGGCCACCAGGATCGTCTTCATGCCAGCCTCGCTTCCGGGTACGTGCCCCGAGCGTACACCGGCGATGGTGACGGGAGGTAGCGCCGCGCTGAACCTGCGCCGCTTGCCTTTGCTATCGTGGCGCCCCCGAAGGATCGAACCGGCATGAGCGAGCTGCAGGACCTGAGCGCACTGATCCGCGCCAATACCCCCCTGATCGTGATCGAAACCCAGGACGAGGGCCGCATCGTCGAGCTGTTCCGGCAGACGCTGATGCACGTGTGGCGGGCGCTGCACCGCTGGTCGATCACCGAGGGCCTGCGCCGCATCGACCTGGACAGCGAAGACCCGCCGGTCGGTCCCCCCGATGCCAGCGCAGCGCTGCAGATGATCCGCCAGGCGGACCAGCGCGGGGTCTACCTGCTGCTCGATTTCCACCCCTACCTGGGCTATGCCAGCCACCAGCGCGCGCTGCGCGACCTGATCCAGCGCCGCCACAGCGAGCCGCACGTCCTGGTGCTGATCGGTGCCAAGGTGGAACTGCCGGCCGAGCTGGAAGCGCTGGCGGTGCGCTTCAACCCGCGCCTGCCCGATGCCAACGCGCTGTTGAAGATGCTGCGCGAGGAGGCCGACGCCTACGCGCGCGAGCACGGCGGCCGCCGCGTGGAAGTCGACAGCGAAGCGGTGAAGAAGATCCTGAAGAACCTGCAGGGCCTGAGCCTGGTGGATGCCCGGCGCATCGCGCGCCAGCTGATCTACGCCGACGGCGCGCTGCGCGACGACGACCTGCCGCAGCTGGCACGGCTGAAGTTCGAGCTGCTCAACCGCAGCGGGCACCTGTTCTTCGAGCATGACAGCGCGCGCTTCGGCGACGTGGCCGGGGCCAACCGGCTCAAGCGCTGGATCAACCAGCGGCGGGTGGCGTTCATCGCCGGCTCGGCGCCGGCCGGGCTGGACCCGCCGCGCGGCATGCTGCTGCTGGGCGTGCAGGGCTGCGGCAAGTCGATGCTGGCCAAGGCCACCGCCGCCGGTTTCGGCGTGCCGCTGCTGCGCCTGGACGTGGGCGCGCTGTACAACAAGTACCACGGCGAGACCGAGGCCAACCTGCGCCAGGCGCTGGCCTCGGCCGAACAGCTGGCACCGTGCGTGCTGTGGATGGACGAGATCGAGAAGGGACTGGCAACCGGTGGCGAGGATGGTGGCGTGTCGCGCCGCGTGCTCGGTTACCTGCTGACCTGGATGGCCGAGCGCAAGGCGCCGGTGTTCATCGTCGCCACCGCCAACCAGGTGCACGAGCTGCCGGCCGAACTGCTGCGCAAGGGCCGTTTCGACGAGATCTTCTTCGTCGACCTGCCCGCCCCGGACGTCCGTGTGGAACTGCTGCGGCTGCACCTGGGCCGGCGCCAGCTCAACGCCGATGACTTCGCACTGCCGGCGCTGGCCGCGGCGGCGAACGGTTTTTCCGGTGCCGAGATCGAACAGGCGATCGTGGCCGGCCTGTATGCAGCGCATGCGGAAAGCCGGCCGCTCGACACCGAGCTGCTGATGACCGAGATCCGTGCCACGCGGCCGCTGTCGGTGCTGATGGCCGAACAGGTGGAGGCACTGCGGGCGTGGGCGTCAGGGCGGACGGTGTCCGCGGACGACTGAGGGGTTTCCCGCGAACGGCGCAGCCCCTCGTGGCGGGTTGGCCGTGAACATCAAAAGCCGCGCCTGGCCGGGCGGGGTGGGTTCGCGGGGGACGCCGTGAACCCCCTCCGGGGCCCGGCCCAGCCGCTGGCGGCTGTGCGTTCGGGCGCTCGCGAAGCAGTGCTTCGCAAGCAAAGCGCCCTCACCCCTGGGGGCTTGGCCGCGGCATCCATGCCGCGGACACCCCCGCGAACCCACCCCGCCCGTCCTCTGACAATTTCCGAGTGCGTCCGCCACGGAAAAGAAAAAAGAAGGTCAAAAGCAAAGCCGGTTGGCTGGCCGCCTTTTGTAGAGCCGAGCCCACGCTCGGCTGCATTTCGATCAGATATCGAATAATCGATTCCGTTGCAGATTCATCCACGCATGGCGTGGATACCGTGTCGACCAAGGTCGACACCTACCCACAGCTGCGAAAACCTGTCGAAGGTGGGGCACTGTGGGTTTGCGGGGTGTGTGATCTGGCTCCCTGAAAACGGACGCCATGAAGCCGTGTCAGGCGGCAGCCCGGAGCTGCCGGGCGTAGTTGTTAGGAGAGTGGTAGCCCAGCGCCGAGTGTAGCCGGGCTGGATTGTAGAAGCCGTGGATGTAAGCAGCGATGGACTGGCTGGCTTGTTCCTTACTGGCGTAAGGCTCGGCAGCCTCTTCTGTCTTGAGCGTCGCAAAGAAGCTCTCGGCCAAGGCGTTGTCCCAGCAATTGCCAGGCCGGCTCATGCTTTGGACCACGTCATGGGACTGCAGCAGCTGGCGAAACTCGTTCCCCCAGTACTGCCCGCCACGATCGGAATGGAAGATCAGGCCAGGTCGTTGTGGATGCAGAGCCCAGGCATTGGCAAATGCTTTCACTACCAGTTCTTCAGTCAAGCGCTTGGAAACGCTGTAGCCCAGCACCTGCCGGGTCTGGACGCTGATGACCACGGCCAGATGCAGCCATCCCTGGCGGGTGGGGACATACGTGATATCCCCGACCCACGCCGTCGGTCCGGTTCCGGGGGCAAATTGCCGATCCAGCAGGTTGGGGGCGAGCTGAGATGAGCCGCCGGAGGATTTGGGCCGGAATCGGCCTTTGGTCTTGCCCTGGATTCGCTCCTCGGCCATTAACCGTGCCACGCGCTTGTGGCCGACTAGATGATTCCTGGCTCGTAAGGCCCTGACCAGCCGACGCCGCCCATAACTGCGTTTGCTGGCCACATGGATGGCCCGAAGCTCGGTACGAAGGGCCGAATCGACATCGCACGTTTGGGCACACTGGCGGCGCAGGTAGTCATGGAATCCAGAGACAGAAACCCCGAGAAGCCGACACAGCAACCTGGTCGGGTAGCGAGTCCTTTGACTGGCGACGAAGGCGTACCTCACTTGGACTCTCTGGCAAAGAACGCCGCCGCTTTTTTTAGGATTTCCCGCTCCATCTTCAGATTGGCGTTCTCGGCCCGAAGGCGGCTGATCTCGCTTTCCAGATCAGTGGCCGGCCTGCGGGCCTCAGAGGTCAACGACCGGCCAGCACGGACCGCGTCAATCCAATTTGCCAGCGTTTTGACGGACATTTCCAATTGGCGGGCCGCTGCGGCTGGGCCGAGCGACTCGGCCAGCTCCACGGCTTGGTGCTTGAACTCATCGGTGTAGCTACGACGGGTGATACGGGACATAAGGGACCTCCCAGTGCGATCAAAGTATCGCTTCTTGGCGTCCGCCCACGGGGAGCCAGATCAGTGAGCCGCATGGATGCGGCGACCAAGCCCCCATGGATGGGTTTACGGCGTCCCCGCAAACCCACAGTGCCCCGCCATCCCACGGGAAGGCCGCTGTTGCTGTTGCTGTTGCTGTTGCTTTGGCTCTGGCCGTTGCCTCTGCGGGTGCCGGGTGCAACCCGGCCGAACCCCTTCCTCAGGGCCAGGCAGGTGGCGCGGCCGCCCACGCCTGCTGCACCTCGGCCAGCGACGCACGCTCATCCTCGCGCCAGTGCGGCAGCAACTGCGCAAACTGGGCCGTGCTGCTCCACTGCGACGGCTCGGTCCGCACCGCCGCCGCATACCACTGCACCGCCTCCTGCTTCTGCCCCGACCGCCACAGCGCCAACGCATAGGTCGGCGGCACCCAGCTGGGCTTCGTGCGCGCATTGCCCGCCGAGGCCAGCCACTGTTCCAGCGCCGCCTCCGGCTTGCCCTGGCGAAGCAGGTCCCAGCCGTAGTTCCAACGCACGCTGCGGCCGCTGCTGCTCTGGGCCGGCGCCTCTTTCATGGCCTCGCCATACAACTGCTCGGCCAGCTCGCCACGGCCCTGTGCACCGGCCACCATCGCCAGCTGCACCGTGGCTTCAACGGCACGCCTGCCGCGTTCACGCAGCTTCAGCAGCTGGGCGACCAGCTCATCGCCCTCGCCCTGCACCGCCACCATCGGCGCGGCGGCCGGATCGCTGTCGAAGTAGAACTCCTGGGGGGCCGGCAACGCCGGTGCCGCCCACGCTGTGGCCGCTCCCGAGGCCAGCAGCACGCTGGCCAGGATCTTTCCTGGAACTGACATCCCTTCTCCCCAGGCTGCAACCGCAGCCTCCCTCTCTCTGCCCGATCCTAACCCCAGCAGCGGCGCGGGCGCGAGTGCCGGGGGCATTACGGGGGCGCTGCTACAATCCGCGCCTTTCCCGCCGCGTGCCCGCACGCGGCCGGTGCCAGCCGATCCTACCGGGCCAGCCATGACCAGTACCGCGCAACTCACTTCGCCCTCTTCCGCCGACCTGATCGACCGTGACTACACGCTCGACCACAAGTACACCCGCAACGAGGGGCGGATCTACCTGAGTGGCGTGCAGGCACTGGTGCGGTTGCCGCTGATGCAGCGCCTGCGCGATGCCGCCGAAGGCATCGACAGCGCGGGCTTCGTCAGCGGCTACCGTGGCAGCCCGCTGGGGGGCTTCGACCTGGAACTGTGGCGCGCGCGCAAGCACCTGAACGCGGCCAGGGTGAAGTTCACCCCCGGCCTCAACGAGGATCTGGGCGCCACCATGGTCTGGGGCACCCAGCAGACCAACCTGTTCCCCGGCGCCAACGTGCAGGGCGTGTTCGGCATGTGGTACGGCAAGGGCCCGGGCGTGGACCGCTGCGGCGACGTGTTCAAGCACGCCAACGCCGCCGGCACCTCGCGTTACGGCGGCGTGCTGGCGCTGGCGGCCGATGACCATGCCTGCCGCAGTTCGACCCTGCCGCATGGCAGCGAGGACGAGTTCGTCAGTGCGATGATGCCGGTGCTGAATCCGGCCGGCGTGCAGGACATCCTCGACATGGGCCTGCTCGGTTGGGCGATGAGCCGCTATACCGGCCGCTGGGTCGGCTTCAAGACCATTGCCGAAACGGTGGAATCGTCGGCCTCGGTCGAGGTCGATCCGCTGGCCCGCCGCATCGTGTTGCCCGAAGACTTCGACATGCCTGGCGGCGGCCTCAACATCCGCTGGCCGGACCCGCCGCTGGACCAGGAAATGCGCCTGCACCGCTATGCGGTGAAAGCGGCGCAGGCCTTTGCCCGCGCCAACGGCATCGACAAGGTGGTGATGGATGCACCGCGCGCGCGACTGGGCATCGTCACTACCGGCAAAAGCTATCTGGACGTGCTGCAGGCGCTGGAATACCTGGGCCTGGACGAAGCAGCATGCGCCGACATCGGCATCCGCGTGTACAAGGTCGGCATGACCTGGCCGCTGGAACCGGAGGGCATCGCCCGCTTCGCGCAGGGCCTGGAAGACATCATCGTGGTGGAGGAGAAGCGGGCCTTCATCGAGCGCCAGATGAAGGAACAGTTCTTCAACTGGCCGGCCAGCTGGGGCCAGCGCCCGTCCATCGTCGGCAAGTACGACGAGAGCGGTGAATGGATCCTGCCGTCCACCGGCGAACTGACCCCGGCCACCATCGCCGGCGTGATCGGCCGCCGCATCCAGAAGTTCTTCAACAACGACTCGATCGAGCAGCGCCTGCACTGGATGCAGGAGAAGGAAGCCGAGCTTGCGCTGCCGCGCGCCAGCTTCCCGCGCGTGCCGCATTACTGCTCGGGCTGCCCGCACAACACCTCCACCCAGGTGCCGGAGGGCTCGCGCGCGCTGGCCGGCATCGGTTGCCATTACATGGTGACCTGGATGGACCGCAGCACCGACACCTTCACCCACATGGGCGGTGAAGGCGTGACCTGGGCCGGGCAGGCGCCGTTCACCGATACGCCGCACGTGTTCCAGAACCTGGGCGACGGCACCTATTTCCACAGTGGTTCGCTGGCGATCCGCCAGGCGGTCGCGGCCGGCGTCAACATCACCTACAAGATCCTCTACAACGATGCGGTGGCGATGACCGGCGGCCAGCCGGTGGACGGCCCGCTGAGCGTGCCGGACATCGCAAGGCAGATGCGCGCCGAAGGCATCCACACCATCGTGGTGCTGTCGGACAACATCGGCAAGTGGACCGGCCAGCGCGAGCACTTCCCCAGCGATGTCGAGTTCCATGACCGCAGCGAACTGGATGCCGTGCAGAAGCGCCTGCGCGAAGTGAAGGGTGTTTCGATCCTGATCTATGAGCAGACCTGCGCCACCGAGAAGCGCCGCCGCCGCAAGCGCGGCAAGCTGGAAGACCCGCAGAAGCGGGTGATGATCAATTCGCTGGTCTGCGAAGGCTGCGGCGACTGTGGCAAGAAGAGTTTCTGCGTGTCGGTGCTGCCGAAGGAAACCGAGTTCGGGCGCAAGCGCGAGATCGACCAGTCCAACTGCAACAAGGACTATTCGTGCGTGAACGGCTTCTGCCCGAGCTTCGTCACCGTGCACGGTGGCCAGCCGCGCAAGGGCAGCAAGCGCGATGCCTCCACGCTGCTGGACAACCTGCCGGCACCGGTGGTGCGCGGTACGCTGGAACAGCCCTGGAACATCCTGATCACCGGCGTCGGCGGTACCGGCGTGGTGACCATCGGCGCCCTGCTGGGCATGGCCGGCCACCTGGAAGGCAAGGGCGCGACCGTGCTCGACCAGACCGGCCTGGCGCAGAAGGGTGGCGCGGTGACCACGCACATCCGCATCGCACGCCGCCCGGACGACATCCACGCCGTGCGCATCGCCGCCGGTGAGGCCGACCTGGTGCTGGGCTGCGACATGGTGGTGGTGAACGACTACTGGGCGCTGTCGAAGGTGCGCGCCGGCCGTTCGCAGGTGGTGCTGAACACCTACGAGGCAATGCCGGGTACCTTCACCACCCGCCCGGACATGCAGTTCCCCGCCGCCGACATCGTCGCCGGTGTGCGCGTGGCGCTGGGTGGCCAGGAGCCGCTGTTGCTCGATGCCACCCAGCTGGCCACCGCGCTGCTGGGCGATGCCATCGCCGCCAACCTGTTCATCCTCGGCTATGCCTGGCAGCAGGGACTGGTGCCGCTGTCGTTCGACTCGCTGATGCGTGCCATCGAACTCAACGGTGCGGCCGTGGCGATGAACCAGCAGGCCTTCGCCTGGGGCCGCCTGGCCGTGGTCGACCCGCAGGCCGTGCAGCAGGCGGCCGGCCTGGTGCGCAACCGCCACACCGATACCGAATCCACCCCGGGCCCGCTGCATCCGCTGCCGCCGGGCGAATGGGAGGGCAACGAATGGGGCGCCACCGCCGCACCGCGCAACACCGGCGACGAGCGCGAACTGCGGGGCCTGCCCTCGCACGGTGGCGATGTGGCGTTCCTGCCGCTGGACGACGCGCGCCTGTCGCGCTCGCTGGATGAAATGATCGAGCGCCGCGCCGCGTTCCTGGTCGAGTACCAGGACGCAGCCTACGCCAACCGCTATCGCGATCTGGTGTCGCACGTGCGCGCCGCCGAGGCCGAGCGCATCGGCGGCTCAACCGCGCTGACCGAGACCGTCGCCCGTTACCTGTTCAAGCTGATGGCATACAAGGACGAATACGAAGTGGCGCGCCTGTACACCAGCGGCGACTTCCAGCGCCGCCTGCAGCAGCAGTTCGAGGGCGACTACCAGCTGCGCTTCCACCTGGCGCCGCCGCTGTTCGCCAGGAAGGACGAGCAGGGCCGGCTGCTGAAGAAGGAATACGGGCCGTGGATGTTCAAGGCGTTCGGCCTGCTGGCGAAGCTGAAATTCCTGCGTGGCGGCCGCTTCGATGTGTTCGGGCGCACTGAAGAGCGCCGCATGGAGCGCAAGCTGATCGGTGACTACGAGGCGACCGTGCAGGTGCTGCTGGACGGCCTGGAAGACGGCCGCCTGGCCCTGGCGGTGGAGATTGCCAGCATTCCCGAGCACATCCGCGGCTATGGCCACGTCAAGGAAGCGCACTTCGCGCAGGCCAAGGCGCGTGAGGCTGCCCTGCTGGCGCAGTGGCGCAACCCGAAGGCGCTGCATATCGTGCAGGTGGCGTAACGCCGCGAAACAGGTAGTGCCGGCCGCTGGCCGGCATCCATCCAGGCAACAGGTTGCCGGCCAGCGGCCGGCACTACCGCCGGTTTACCCCAGCCGCCACAGCAGCAGTCGGTTGTTGGCCGGCATCGCTACATCGCCCAGGCGGGTGAACCCGTTGTCGGCGGCCAGCGCCTGCACCGCTTCGCTATCGCGGATGCCGCTGCGCGGATCACGCGCCTTCAGCCAGGCATCGAACTGCGCATTGCTGTCGCTGGTGTAGCGGCCGCCGTAGTTGAACGGGCCGTACACCGCCAGCAGCGCGCCATGGCGCAGCACCGGTGGCAGCGCGGCGAACAGCGCCTGCACGTGTTCCCAGCCCATGATGTGCAGCGTGTTGGCGCTGAACGCGGCGTCGAATGTGCTGCCCTGCGGCAGGCTGAGGCCGGGTGCCGGCGGAAGTTCCACCTGCAGCGCCAGCGGCGGCAACAGGTTCAGCAAGGCCGCTTCGGCGCGCCATGCCTCGATGCCAGGCAGGTGGTCGGGATGATCACTGGGTTGCCAGCGCAGCCACGGCCAGCGCTCGGCAAAGAACGCGGCGTGCTGGCCGGTGCCGCTGCCGATTTCCAGCAGCCGGTGGCGGTCGCCCATCCACGGGTCGAGTGCGGTGGCGATCGGTTCGCGGTTGCGCTCGCAGGCTTCTGAATACGGCTTGCTCGACATCAGGACGGCGTCCAGGCGGGGTCGGCTCCATTGTGCACGAGGGGGGATTACTGAGCAGGGCTGCGCCCTGCACCTGCTCAGAGCCAGAGCCGGAGCCGGAGCCGGAGCCGGAGCAACAGCAAAGGCAGAATCGGGCTTCCTGTGGGATGGCGGGATAGGTCCGGTTGCGGGGGACGCCGTAAACCCGTCCTTGGGGGCTTGGCCGCGGCATCCATGCCGCGGACACCCCCGCAACCGGACCCACCCCGCCTTCGACAGTTTCCGGAGATCTGTCAGATCTCATTCGATTCATTTCGATATCTGACAGATGTGTCGACCAAGGTCGACACCTACCAACAGCACAGGGAATCTGTCAGAGGCGGGGCGGTGTCGGAGTGCGGGGTGTCAGCCGCATGGATGCGGCTGCCAAGCCTACACGGACGTACTTGCGGCGTCCCCGCACTCCGACACCGCCCCGCCACCCCTCGGAATGCCAGCTTTTGACGTTGACGTTGATTCGGCGGTTGCAGGGCTGCAAGCCCTGCCGAAACCCTCCCCAACCATGACTGCAGTCACTTGCCCGGACGTGCTGCGCTGGCGAAAGTCGAGGGGTTGACGTGATCGGCTCGGCCTGTTGCCGGCTGCACGCAAGCGAGAGAGAGAAACGCTGTGCAACGACGTGAGTTCCTGGCTTTTTCCGGTCTGGGCCTGGCGGGCCTGCTGCTGCCGCATTCCCGAGCCATCGCTGCCGAGCAGCTGCTGGCCCCGGTCGATACCGCCCAGCGCCGGCGCCTGGCCGAGGTCGCCCTGGCCACCGCGCGCAACGCCAAGGCCAGCTACTGCGACGTCCGCATCGGCCGTTACCTCAACCAGTCGGTCATCACCCGCGAGCACCAGGTCGGCAATGTGACCAACCGCGAGTCGTCCGGCGTGGGCGTGCGGGTGATCGTCAACGGTGCCTGGGGCTTTGCCGCCACCCATCAGCAGACCGAGGCGGCGGTGCGCGCGGCGGTCGAGCAGGCCGCTGCAATCGCCCGCGCCAACGCCAGCATCCAGACCCGTCCGGTGCAGCTGGCACCGACGCCGTCGGTGGGTGAGGTGCGCTGGCAGACGCCGATCCGCCGCAATGCCATGGAAGTGCCGATCCAGGACAAGGTCGAGCTGCTGCTGGCGCTCAACGCCGCCGCGCTGAATGCGGGTGCCGACTACATCAATTCCACGTTGTTCCTGGTCAACGAACAGAAGTACTTCGCCTCCAGCGATGGCTCGTTCATCGACCAGGACATCCATCGCATCTGGCTGCCGTTCACCGCCACCGCCATCGACAAGGCCAGCGGCAAATTCCGCACCCGCGCCGGCCTGTCCTCGCCGATGGGCATGGGCTACGAGTTCCTCGATGGCGATGCGCGCGGCAAGGTCCAGCTGCCCGGTGGCATCACCGCCTACCGCGATTCCTACGATCCGGTCGAGGACGCCATCGCCGCTGCCCGCCACGCACGCGAGAAACTGAAGGCGCCGTCGGTGAAGCCGGGCAAGTACGACCTAGTGCTGGACCCGTCCAACCTGTTCCTGACCATCCACGAGAACGTCGGCCATCCGCTGGAGCTGGACCGCGTGCTCGGCTACGAAGCCAACTACGCCGGCACCAGCTTCGCCACGCTGGACAAGCGCGATGCAGGGTTCCGCTGGGGCAGCGACATCGTCACCTTCTTCGCCGACAAGACCCAGCCGGGCAGCCTCGGCGCGGTCGGCTATGACGACGAAGGGGTGAAGACCCAGCGCTGGGACCTGGTGCGCGACGGCATCCTGGTCGATTACCAGGCCACCCGCGATGAAGCTCACATCCTCGGCCGCGACGCATCGCACGGCTGCAGCTATGCCGATTCCTGGGCCAGCGTGCAGTTCCAGCGCATGGCCAATGTCTCGCTGGCGCCGGGCAAGCAGCCGCTCAGCGTCGAGGACATGATCAAGGACGTGGAGAACGGCATCTGGATCCACGGCCGCGGTTCGTATTCGATCGACCAGCAGCGCTACAACGCGCAGTTCGGCGGCCAGCTGTACTACCAGATCAAGGACGGAAAGATCGCCGGCATGGTCGAGGACGCGGCTTACCAGATCCGCACGCCGGAGTTCTGGAACGCCTGCACCGCCATCTGCGATGAACGCGATTTCCGCCTGGGTGGTTCGTTCTTCGATGGCAAGGGCCAGCCCGGCCAGGTCTCGGCGGTTTCGCACGGTTCGTCCACCACCCGCTTCAACGGCATCAACATCATCAACACCGCGCGCAGTCTCGGCGCTTGAGCCACCCATCCTTCGACATGGAGAGCAGCCTTGCAAAGACGTGACTTCCTGGCCCTGACCGGGCTTACCGCGGGCGGGCTGATCGTGCCCTCCTTCTTCGGCAAGGTGATCGCCGCCGAGCAGCTGCAGTCCAGCCTCGACCCGGCGTTGAAGAAACGCCTGGCCGACGCCGCCCTGCAGGCCGCGCGCAGTGCCGGTGCCACCTACTGCGACGTGCGCATCGGCCGCTACCTGCGGCAGTTCGTGATCACCCGCGAGGACAAGGTGCAGAACGTGGTGAACACCGAGTCCACCGGCGTGGGCATCCGCGTGATCGTCAACGGTGCCTGGGGCTTCGCCGCCACCAATGCGCTGGGCACCGCCGACGTGGCCAGGGCCGCGCAGCAGGCGGCAGCGATCGCCAAGGCCAATGCCGGCGTGCAGACCGCACCGGTGCAGCTGGCCAAGGCGCCGGGCGTGGGCGAGGTGAGCTGGCGCACGCCGATCCGCAAGAACGCCATGGAGGTGCCGATCAAGGACAAGGTCGACCTGCTGCTGGATGTCAACGCCGCCGCGATGGGCGCCGGTGCCAGCTTCGTCAATTCGATGCTGTTCCTGGTCAACGAGCAGAAGTACTTCGCCTCCACCGATGGCTCCTACATCGACCAGGACGTGCATCGCATCTGGGCACCGATGACGATCACCGCGATCGACAAGGCCAGCGGCAAGTTCCGTACCCGTGAGGGCCTGTCCTCGCCGATGGGCCTGGGCTACGAGTACCTCGATGGCGCCGCCGCCGGCAAGGTGGTCAGCCCGAACGGCGTGGTCAACTACAGCACCTCCTATGACATGAAGGAGGACGCCATCGCCGCCGCCAAACAGGCGCAGGAGAAGCTGAAGGCACCGTCGGTGAAGCCGGGCAAGTACGACCTGGTGCTCGACCCGTCGCACACCTGGCTGACCATCCACGAGTCGATCGGCCACCCGCTGGAACTGGACCGCGTGCTCGGCTACGAAGCCAACTATGCCGGCACCAGCTTCGCCACCCTGGACAAGCGCGAACAGCACTTCCAGTACGGCAGCGAGCACGTCAACATCTTCGCCGACAAGACCCAGCCGGGCAGCCTCGGCGCGGTGGCGTACGACGACGAAGGCGTGAAGTGCAAGCGCTGGGACCTGATCAGCAACGGCAAGCTGGTGGACTACCAGACCATCCGCGACCAGGCCCACATCCTCGGCAAGACCGAGTCCGACGGCTGCTGCTATGCCGACTCGTGGTCCAGCGTGCAGTTCCAGCGCATGGCCAACGTGTCGATGGCACCGGGCAAGCAGCCGCTGAGCGTGCCGGACCTGATCAAGGACGTGGAAAACGGCATCTACATCATCGGTGACGGTTCGTTCTCGATTGACCAGCAGCGCTACAACGCGCAGTTCGGCGGCCAGCTGTTCTACGAGATCAAGAACGGCCAGATCACCCGCATGCTGGAAGACGTGGCCTACCAGATCCGCACGCCGGAATTCTGGAATGCCTGCACCGCCGTGGCCGACGAGCGCGACTACCGCCTGGGCGGTTCGTTCTTCGACGGCAAGGGCCAGCCGGGCCAGGTCTCGGCGGTCTCGCACGGTTCGTCGACCGCGCGCTTCAACGGCATCAACGTCATCAACACCGCACGCAGCCTCGGCTGACCGGTCAGGAGCCCTTACACCATGAGTATCTTCACCGAAGCCCAGGCCAAGGCCATCCTCGACAAGGTCATCGCCCTGTCCAAGGCCGATGAGTGCACTGCCGTGCTGGCCGGCGCGATCAGCGGCAACATCCGTTTCGCGCTGAACAATGTGTCCACCAGTGGCATCGTCGACAACACCGAGCTGGCGGTCACCGTTGCCTTCGGCAAGCGCGTCGGCACCGCCTCGATCAACGAATTCGACGATGCCGCGCTGGAACGCGTGGTGCGCCGTGCCGAAGACCTGGCGCGCCTGGCCCCGGAGAACCCGGAGTTCATGCCGGCCATCGGCAAGCAGAGCTACCGCGCCAGCCCGACCTTCAGCGAATCCACCGCGGCGATCGACCCGGCGTTCCGTGCCAAGGTTGCCGCCGATTCGATCGCACCGTGCCGCGGGCATGGCCTGATTGCCGCCGGCTTCCTCGAGGATGGCCAGGGCTTCCAGGCCACCGCCAACAGCAACGGCAACTTTGCCTACCAGCGCACCACCAACTTCGACTACACCTGCACGGTGCGCACCGAAGATGGCCGTGGTTCGGGCTGGGTCGGCCGCAACCTGAAAGACGCGGCGGACTTCAAGGCCGACCAGGACATCCGCATCGCCATGCGCAAGGCCACCGAATCGGCCGAAGCCAAGGCGCTGGAGCCGGGCAAGTACACGGTGATCCTGGAACCGGCTGCGGCCGCGGGCCTGATCAGCTTCATGATGAACTTCTTCAGCGCCCGCTCGGCCGATGAAGGCCGCAGCTTCCTGTCGAAGAAGGGCGGTGGCAACAAGCTGGGCGAGCAGGTCTACGACCCGCGCGTGACCATGATCGCCGACCCATGGCATCCGGATGCACCGGTGCTGCCGTGGGATGGCGAAGGCATGCCGCGCGAGCGCATGGCCATCATCGAGAACGGCAGGATCGCCAACCTGGACTACTCGCGCTTCTGGGCCCAGAAGCAGGGCAAGACCGCCAAGGCCACCCCGGGCAACCTGCTGATGAGCGGTGGCGACAAGAGCACCGCCGAACTGGTGCGTGGCACCCAGAAGGGCATCCTGGTCACCCGCACCTGGTACATCCGCATGGTCGATCCGCAGACCGTGCTGCTGACCGGCCTGACCCGAGACGGTACCTTCTACATCGAGAACGGCCAGATCAAGCACCCGGTGAAGAACTTCCGCTTCAACGAGTCGCCGGTGATCATGCTCAACAACATCGAAGAGCTGGGCAAGCCGGTGCGCGTGGCCGGTGATGAATCCAGCTACGTGATGATGATCCCGCCGATGAAGCTGCGCGATTTCACCTTCACCTCGCTGTCCGACGCGGTCTGATGGATCGCCGGGCCTGCCTGCGCTGGTTGGCCGCTGCCGCTTCGGCGGCGGTGCTGCCGGCCTGGGCGCAGGCAGGCCCGCGCAGTTCGCGCTACGACTTCTGGTTCACCCGCCTGCAGTACGACTCTGGTGACTGGGACGTGGACGCGCGCATGCCGTCCAACCTGATCACCTCGCTGATCGACTACACCTCGCTGCGCGTGGACCCGCAGGAGCACGTGGTGGCACTGGCCGACCCGCGCATGCTGGAAGCGCCGTTCTGCTACCTGGCCGGGCACACGCTGGTCGAGTTCAACGCCGCCGAGCGGCAGAACTTCGTGCGCTACGTGCGCAATGGCGGCTTCGTGTTCGTCGACGACTGCAACCACGACATTGATGGCCTGTTCGCCACCTCGTTCGAGGCGCAGATGGGCCGCCTGTTCGGGCCGAAGGCATTGCAGAAGCTGCCCAACAACCACGCGCTGTACCGCAGTTTCTTCCGCTTCCCGGACGGCCCGCCCGCCACCAGCTTCGAGCTCAACGGCTGGGGCGACGACCTGGTGCACGACTACCTGAAGGGCATCGAGGTCGATGGCCGCCTGGGCCTGCTCTACAGCAACAAGGACTACGGTTGCGAGTGGGACTACGACTGGCGCAACAAGCGTTTCCTGGCCGAAGACAACACCCGCTTCGGCGTCAACATCGTGATGTACGCGCTGAACAACTGACAGGACCTGCACGCCCATGACCACCCCCGACCTCGATTCCCTGCTGCCGCGCCTGGATGCGCTGCGCGGCGCCCTGGCCCGTGCCGTGGTCGGCCAGCACAGCGTGGTCGAACAGCTGCTGATCGGCCTGCTGGCCGGCGGCCACTGCCTGCTGGAAGGCGCGCCCGGGCTCGGCAAGACCCTGCTGGTGCGCTCGCTGGGGCAGGCACTGGAACTGCAGTTCCGGCGCGTGCAGTTCACGCCCGACCTGATGCCCAGCGACATCCTCGGCACCGAACTGCTGGAAGAAGACCACGGCACCGGCCATCGCCATTTCCGCTTCCAGCAGGGCCCGATCTTCACCCACCTGCTGCTGGCCGACGAACTCAACCGCACCCCGCCCAAGACCCAGGCCGCGCTGCTGGAGGCGATGCAGGAACGCACGGTCAGCTACGCCGGCACCACCTACGCATTGCCGGCGCCGTTCTTCGTGCTGGCCACGCAGAACCCGATCGAGCAGGCCGGCACCTACCCGCTGCCGGAAGCGCAGCTGGACCGCTTCCTGCTGCACGTGCTGGTGGATTACCCCAGCGAGGACGAGGAACGCCAGATCCTGGAGCAGACCACCGGCGGCGCCACCGACGCAGTACCCAAGGTGATGGACGCCGAGGCGGTGATCGCTTTACAGGCCGCTGTGCGCCAGGTGCATGTCAGCCCCGACGTGCTGGCCTGGATCACCCGCCTGGTGCGCGCCAGCCGGCCCGGCGATGGCGCGCCGGCCGCGATCAACCAGTGGGTGAAATGGGGTGCCGGCCCGCGTGCCGGGCAGTCGCTGGTGCTCGCGGCGAAAGCACGCGCCCTGCTGCAGGGCCGCTTCGCTGCCACCCGCGAGGATGTGCAGGCGCTGGCCGCACCGGTGATGCGCCACCGCCTGCTGCTGTCGTTCGCCGCCGAGGCCGAGCAGAAGCGTGCCGACGACGTGGTCGCCGCCCTGCTGCAGGCCGTGCCGTTCCCGGGTTGATCCAGGCGTGAGTGCAGGCATGCCGCTGACGTTGCCACCGGAACTGCGTGCGCGCCTGCGCATGCTGCGCCTGCGGCCACGCCTGGCCAGTGGTGCCAGCGGCATCGGCCAGCATGCCAGCCGCAGCCGCGGCGCCGGCCTGGAATTCGCGCAGTACCGTGCCTACGAGCCGGGTGACGAGCTGCGCCAGATCGATTGGAAGCTGTACGCGCGTTCGGATCGCTTCTTCGTGCGCGAATCGGAACGCGAAAGCCCGATCACGGCCTGGCTGCTGCTCGATGCCACCGCCTCGGCCAGCCAGGCCGATCGCGCAGCACCGCAGCGCACGCGCCTGGACCATATGCGCGGCGTGGCCGCCTGCCTGGTCGAACTGGCCCTGCAGCAGGGCGACCGTTTTGGTCTGCTGGCGATCAATGGCGACGGCCTACAACTGGTGCCCGCCGCCAGCGGTGCACGCCAGCGCGACCGGGTACATCTGCAGCTGCATGCGCTGCAGGCGCGCGGCAGCTGGCCCGCCGCCGATCGCCTGCGCCCCCTGTGGGGGCGCGTGCGCCCGGGCGACCTGCTGCTGGCGATCGGCGATGGTTTCGATGAGGCGGGCATCGTCCTGCTGGAACAGCTGGCCAGCGCGCGCCGCGAGGTGGGGCTGCTGCAGATCCTGACGGCCGACGAGCGGGATTTCCCGTTTGATGCCGGCCATCGTTTCCGCGATCCCGAAACCGGCGACGAACTGCTGGGCGACGGCGCGGCGATCCGCGCCGACTACCTGCAGCGCTTTGCCGCTGCACGCACCGCCTTGCAGTCGCGCCTGCAGGCCAGCGGCATCGCCAGCGCCACCGGCTGGCTCGATCAGCCGCTGGACCAACCGCTGCAGGCGCTGTTCGGCCGTGGGAGCGGCGCATGAACCTGTTGTTCCCGCTGGGCCTGGCGGCGCTGGCCACCTGGCTGCTGCCGCTGCTGATCCACCTCGCCCGGCGCCATCCGTATACGCCGCTGGATTTCGCTGCGCTGCGCTGGTTGCGCACACAGATCCGGCCGCGCCAGCGCATCCGCTTTGATGATTGGCCGCTGCTGCTGGTGCGCCTGCTGTTGCTGGCCGCGCTGGCCCTGTTGCTGGCGCGGCCAGCGTTGACCGGCCCTGCCCCGCTCCCCGCGGCGTGGACGGTCGTGGCACCGGGGTTGGACGCGACCGCACTGCGCGGCACCGCCGAAGAGGGCAACTGGCACTGGCTGGCACCCGGCTTCCCCGCCATCGATCATGCGCCACCGGTATCCAGCGCATCGCTGCCCAGCCTGTTGCGTGAACTGGACGCACAGCTGCCCGCGGGCACCGCGTTGACCGTTCACGTTCCCGATCCCTTGCCTGGCCTGGATGGCGCCCGCCTGCAGCTGTCGCGCGACGTGCAATGGCACACGCAGCCGATGCCAGTCACACCGCCGCAGACGGCAGTGGCACTGCCTCGACTACGCGTGCACAGCGAGGCATCCGCCACTGCCCAGCACTGGTTGAACGCACTGCAGCGCGCGTGGGGCGTGCAGGCACTGCCCTCGCCCTTGGCGGAGGATGTTGTGCCCGAACGCGGCGAGATTGGCGTGTGGAGCCGCAACGATGCACTGCCGGCGAACTGGCAGGCGTGGCTGCGCGACGGCGGTCTTGTCATGCGTGCCGGCAAGCCTGCTGCCAGCGCCCGCATCGTGTTGCGCGACGCCGAGGGCGTACCGCTGCTATGGCAGCAACGCATCGGCCAAGGCCAACTGCTGTCGTTGCCCGGCGACTGGAATGCCGCCAGCAACGCTGCGCTGCGCGATCCGCAGTTGCCACGTGCCCTGCTGCTGGCGCTGCAGCCGCCCACGGCTCCGCGGCTGGGCGATGCACGTGACCAGGCGCCGCACCGGGCCGCATTGCCTGCTGTAACACCACCGCCGCGTGAGCCGACGCCTTGGCTGTTGCTGGCCATCGTGCTGCTGTTCGCGCTGGAACGCTGGATGGCCAGCAGTGCCCAACGCAGGGTGGCCGCATGAACACCCTGCAGCACGCCTGGCAACGCGCGCGCCGCCGCCGTGCGCTCATCACCCTGCTGCTGGGCCTGCCGTGGGCGCTGGCCGCAACTGTACTGGCGCTGCGCCTGGCCGGCTTCGATGTCGCCTGCGTGGTCGGCACGGTCGGCCTTCTCGCCTGCGCGGCCTTCGCCACCGCACGTGCCCGCCAGCTGGACCGGCAATGGCTGCAGCGCCAGCTCGATGGCAGCGGTGCCAGCGAGGACAGCGCTGACCTGCTGTTCGCCGAGGCCACCAGGCTCAATCCGCTGCAGCAGCGCCAACGCTCGCACGTGCTGGCCACGCTGGAGCGCAGCATGCCGGAGCTGCGACCGCGCTGGCCGCGCAGAGCATTGGCACTGTGCTGGATCGCGGGCCTCGCCATCGCGCTGCTGGCACTTGGTTGGCCGCGCACGAACGCCCGCCCCGCGGCCGTTGCGCCTGAAGCGCAAGGCAGCACGGCTGCCGCAGGCCCGCTGCACCTGCAGTCCACCCGCCTGCGCATCGACGCGCCGGCCTATACTGGCCAGGCCACGCTTACCCAGAACGCGCTGGATGCCAAGGTGGCCGCCGACAGTCGGCTGTCGTGGTCGTTGCGCTTCGACCGTGCGCCGGACAAGGCCTGGCTGCAGTTCCACGATGGCCGACGCCTGCCGCTGAGCGCGCAGGACGGACAATGGCAGGCCCACGATGTGGCGCGCGCGCCGGCGCTGTACCGCGTGGTGAGCGAACCGGCGCTGGCCGAAACCCGTCTGTATCGGCTGGACGTGGTCGCCGACCGTGCACCCAGCGTGCGCGTGCTGGAACCGGCCGCCAGCCTGGTGCTGGGCACGCCCGGGCAGCGCCAGTGGGCGCTGCGCTTCGAGGCCAGCGACGACTATGGCGTGGCCGCGCAGGCAACGCTGTCGATCACCACCACCCAGGGCAGCGGCGAGAACATCACCTTCGTGAGGCGCAGCGTCGGCCTCACCGGCAGCGGCGAACCGACTGCACGCCGCTTCGCGCATACGCTCAACCTCGCCGCGCTGGGCGCGCAACCCGGCAACGATGTGATCGCCCAGCTGGAAGTGCGCGACAACCATGCGCCCACGCCGCAGACCGGGCGCAGCAGCAGCGTGATCCTGCGCCTGCCCAGCGCCGAGGTGGCACTCGGTGCCGAACTGGAAGGCCGCATCAAGAAGACACTGCCGGCCTACTTCCGCAGCCAGCGGCAGATCATCATCGATGCCGAAGCCTTGATCCGGCAGCGCCGCAGCCTGGCTGCCGAAGACTTCGTGAAGCGCAGCGATGCGATCGGTGTCGACCAGCGCATCCTGCGCCTGCGTTACGGCCAGTTCCTGGGCGAGGAAAGCGAGGGTGCGCCGAAGCCGCCGCCGACCAGCGACCTGCCCACCAGCGATACGCCCGCCGCAGACGACCACGATCACGATCACGACCATGGTGCCGAGGCCGGAGCGCACGATGAACATGGCCACGATCACGGCGGCAAGTCTGCCAACGCCGATACGCCACCGGTGTTCGGCAGCGCCACCGATGTGCTCTCCGAGTATGGGCATACCCACGACCATGCCGAAGCGGCCACCCTGCTCGACCCGCAGACCCGCGCCACGCTGAAGGCGGCGCTTGACCAGATGTGGTCGGCCGAAGGCGAACTGCGCCAGGGCCGACCGGAGCAGGCATTACCCTTCGCCTACAAGGCATTGGGCTTCATCAAGCAGGTGCAGCAGGCCGAGCGCATCTATCTGGCCCGGGTCGGACCGGAGCTGCCACCGATCGATGAAGGCCGCCGCCTCGGCGGTGACCGCGCCGGGCTGGCCAGTCGTGACCTGCCGCTGGCCGCCCGCACCCCGCCCGATCCGGCCATCGTCGAAGCCTGGCAGCGTCTCGGCCACGACACCGGCGCGCCGGATCTGGATGCGCTCGCGACCTGGCAGCAGCGCAACGCGGCCTACCTGCCCGATGCACTCGATCTGGCTGCGGCCATCGAGCAGCTGCGCATCGAGCCCGGTTGCCACGACTGTCGCCAGCGCCTGCGTGCACAGTTGTGGCGGGCGCTGCAGCGTCCGCTGCCGCAGGCGATGCGGCGCAGTGCCGCCGATGCGATGGGGCAGCGTTACCTTGATGCGCTGGAGGCGCAGCCATGAACGCCTCCGCTGTGAACCTGTGGATTGCACTGGCACTCGCCCTGATCGTGGTCATCGCCAGCGTGCGCCAGCTGCGTGGAAACACCGCGCACCCTGGCCGCCGGTGGATCGTGATCGCACTGCAGATCTTCGTCGCCGCGCTGCTGTATTTCTGCCTGGTGCCGCCCACCCGCCAGCAACCCGCAGGCGGGCTGGTCGTGCTCGGAACCGATGCCGGCAAGGCCGGCGCGCTCCCGGCCAGCGAAGGCCCGCTGTTGCTGTTGCCCGAAGCTGCCGACGTGGCCGGCGCACAGCGCGTTCCCGACCTGGCCACCGCGCTGCGCCAGCATCCGGCGTCCACACTGACACTGGTCGGTGCGGGTCTGGCCGCACGTGATCGCGATGCGTTGTTGCCGCCGGATGTACGTTGGCAGGCGGCACCGGAGCCGCGCGGCTGGATCGCGCTGCAACCACCGGCCGATGTCGCGCCGGGCGCGCGTTTCGAGGTACGCGCCCAGGCGAACGGCGTGGCGCACGCAAGGGCGGAACTGCTCGACCCGGCCGACAGCGTGGTCGATCGCACCGATGTTGCCGACGACGGACGCGTACAGCTCAGCGGGGTCGCCCGTGCCGAAGGCCGCAGCGTGTTCCAGCTGCGCCTGCTCGACGCTGAAGCCCATGTGGTGGACAGCGTGCCGGTACCACAGCAGACCGTGCCGGCGTCGCCCGTGCGGCTGCTGGTCCGTGCCAGCGCGCCCGGACCGGAACTGAAGTACCTGCGCCGCTGGGCCACGGACACGGGCCTGCGCGTGCAGGTGCAGGCCGATACCGGCGCCGGGCTCAGCGTGGGTGATGGCGCGGTTTCGCTCGATGCTGCAACACTGGCACGCAGCGACCTGCTGCTGCTGGACGAGCGCAGCCTGGCGGCGTTGAGTGCAGGCCAGCTGGCCACCGTGCGCCAGGCGCTGCGCGAGGGACTCGGCGTGCTGGTGCGCAGTGCAGGCGCGCCTTCGGCCAGCGCGCGCCAGCGACTGCACGATCTGGGCCTGCCGGTGCAGGGCGATGGCAGCAGCCGCCTCCTTGAACTTCCCGGCGATGGCGAAAGCACGATCCTCGCCGCACGACGCGGCCCGCTCGCCGCCGGCACGTTGCCGACCGGCTACGGTGAGGAGGCCGACCGCCGTTCGCACAGTGCCTCCCTACCCGCGCTGGAAGTCCTGGCGCTGCAGGTGCCGGGCAGCAGCGCGCTTCTGCAGGATCGTGCTGGCACCGCCATCGGCGGCTGGCGCGCGGCTGGCAAGGGCCGCATCGGCCTGCTGCCGATGACCGACAGCTGGCGCTGGGTGCTGGCCGGGCGCGACGACCGCCACGGCGAACTGTGGAGCAGCGTGGTGGCCACGCTGGCGCGTGCACAGGGCAGCGCTGATGCGCTCTGGTCACCGCAGCCGATCAGCTGGGCAGGCGAACGGCAGACGCTGTGCGGCGTGCAGGCGCCGCTGCAGGTCTTCAACGAAGGTGGCGACGGAGTACCGCTGGTCGTCGATGGCGCGACCTCGACCCTGCGCTGCGCCGGCTGGTGGCCACGTGACGCAGGCTGGCAGCGCCTGCAGCATGGCGACAGCATCGTCTGGCGCTATGTGTTCGACCCAAGGGCCGCGACCGCGCTGCATCGTCAGGCAATGATCGATGCGACTACTCAGGCGTTGGTCTCCAGCACGCCGGCGAACGCATCAGTGATGCAACCCGTGCCAGGATCGCGCTGGCCGTGGTGGCTGGCGTTCGTGCTGTGCGCCTCGCTGCTGTGGTGGCTGGAACGGCGGCGCTGAATCCAGCGATGGGATCGCAGACAGCATCCACGCATGGCGTGGATCTACTGCCCCCCCCCTTCATCCCTCTTTCAGCGCTTGCCGGCGCGCCGGTACACACCATTGAAACGCACGTTCATGCCACCGCACTCGCTGTTGTCGGACACGATGAGTACGTCCCCCAGTGAATGCACGTGCACCCTGCAGGTGTCCTCGGCAAATTCCACATCCGCACCGCGAGGGATCGCGCGCGCTTCCACCTGGCCCAGGTTCGGCCCATACGGGCGCTGTTCCGGCGTGGGGTTGGCCGAGGGCCAGTAGGCATCGCCTTCCACCTGCAGCTGCCCACCCTGCACCGAAATGCGCAGGCCATTGTCGCCATCCTTCCAGTGACCCGCCCAGTCCTGCAGCGAGGGGGTCGCCACCGGCAGCGGCTGCAGCGTGCTGCGCTCCACCCAGCCCGCACTGCCGCCCACTCTGTTCGGGAAGAGCGCGCAGCGGTAGCGGCCGAGGTCGCGCCCGGTCACCACGACATCGCCGTTCACTACGTAGCTGCGCTGCCGGCAGGCAGGCTCGCCCTTGGCCGGGCAGCCGTCCATGTCACCGAGCAGGTACAGGCGTTGCGTGCCCACCACCCGCGCCAGTGCGAACCGGCTCTGTTCGGAGGGGAATGCGCCGTTGCGGCAGGCACCGTCACCGGCGATGCCGGCAGCGAAGGCAGGGATCGGCAGCACGGCGGCCAGCAGGACGAACGAACGCAGCAACATGGCAACGCCCCCACGGAGAAGGCCGAAGGATATACCGTCGCTACTTCACCGGAGGCGCGTCGCCAGCATTCTGTTCCTGGGAGAACAGCAGCGCGCGCCGCAGCTGCTCCGCACTGAGTTCCGGCGGTGGCCGCGCCACGGCGGCCTGGATCTGCGAAGGCCCGCCGGTCAGCTTGTTGACCCCCTTGGCCGCCGCCATCACGCCCTTCACCACGCCCATCATGATGTAGCCGCCGCTCATGCTGACCTGTTCCGGCGACGGCGGCTCGCTCCAGTCGCGGCTGAAGCGGTTGTCACCGAACTTCACCGGGTTCTTGAAGCGGTACAGGTCCAGCGGCTGGTCGTCTTCGGGCTTGAGCGCCCGCACTTCGCCGAGGGTGGTGACGTTGTCCTGCGGCGGGGTGGTGGATACCGGCGCGGTGGTTGCCGCCGCAGCATCTGCGGGGGCAGCGGGCACGGGATCGGGCACCGGCACGGCCTGCTGCGCGTGCGCGCGCGCAAGCCCAACCAGCAACAGGCCAGCCAGCAGTGCGCCCTGCGATCCACGTCCTGCCACCGCCATCCACCCTGTTGGTTGCGTCCTGTGAACAAGGATACGGATGCGGGCTTCAGATTTCGTTGGCGTCGGCAGGGGCATTCAGGGTGGGTCACGCCTGGCCGATGCGCGACCAGGGCCGCCGAAGTTTGCAACGAACTTCATTCCCCCGGCGGGGCGGGGCCTGCATCCTGTGCTGTTCCCGCTACGGCAACCCCCATGTCAGCTCCCTCCACCCTCCTACCGCCGCACCCGTTCGCCTGCTGATGTCGCGCGCAGCAGTGCTGGTTGGCGTGGCAATCCTGCTGGCGATGGTCGTGGCGGCCATTGCCGAATGGACGGCACGCGTGTGCAGCAGGCTGCGTGCGCTGCGCAGGGCCCGCGTGCTACGCACACTGAACGCTGACGAGCACGCCGCTCTGGCGCCCCTGCGCGCAATGACCGGCATCGCCCACGACGATCAGGTTCGATTGCTGCGCGGCGCGTTCATAGGGGGCGCTTACCGCCCCAGGCACCCGTTCAACGATGGCATGCTGGGTGGCATTCCCGTGCTGTTTCCGTCCGCTGCACGCGACCACATGGCCGCCTGGAACGAAGCGGAGGTGGTGCTTGCCGACCGTTGGGCGGTCATTGTCCGCCTCAACGGCGTGCAGATCGCCACCCGGTCACGCTCACGGCGCGTCCGGCACTGAACGGTTCACGCCCTTCGCGCGCGACGTCTCACATCCTGAGACGTGAATGTGGTGCCATGTGACCCCTCGTAAACCGTCCCGGCTCCACTTTCCATGGCCTACGAACTCGCCAAGCGCACCGCCGACGCCGAGCAGGAGCTCGCTACCCGCGACGGCCTGCCCGCCCGCGACGGTGCTCTGCTCAGTGCGCGCCTGCAGCGCCGCTACCAGGACCGCATCACCGGCAGCTTCGCCATTCCCGGCCGCGAAGGCCGCTACGCGCCTATTCCCGATGCGGTACCGCCCGCCCTGGCCGCGGCACTGAAGGCACGCGGCATCGAGCAGCTGTACAGCCACCAGGCCGAGGCCTGGGAAGCCAGCCAGCGCGGCGAGCACGTGGCCATCGTCACCCCCACCGCCAGCGGCAAGTCGCTGTGCTACACCCTGCCGGTGGTCAGCGCGGCGATGCAGGACAAGGCCAAGGCGCTGTACCTGTTCCCGACCAAGGCACTGGCCCAGGACCAGGTGGCCGAGCTGCTGGAGCTCAACCGCGCCGGCGATCTGGGGGTGAAAGCCTTCACCTTCGACGGCGACACCCCCGGCGACGCGCGCCAGGCTATCCGCCTGCACGGCGATATCGTGGTCTCCAACCCGGACATGCTGCACCAGGCGATCCTGCCGCATCACACCAAGTGGGCGCAGTTCTTCGAGAACCTGCGCTACATCGTCATCGACGAAGTGCACACCTACCGCGGCGTGTTCGGCAGCCACGTCACCAACGTGCTGCGCCGGCTCAAGCGCATCTGCGCGTTCTACGGCGTGCAACCGCAGTTCATCCTGTGCTCGGCCACCATCGGCAATCCGCAGGCGCATGCCGAGGCCCTCATCGAGGCGCCGGTCACCGCCATCACCGAGTCCGGCGCGCCCAGCGGGCGCAAGCAGGTATTGCTGTGGAACCCGCCGGTGATCAATCCGGACCTGGGCCTGCGTGCCTCGGCGCGATCGCAAAGCAACCGCATCGCGCGCATCGCGATCAAGTCCGGGCTGAAGACCCTGGTGTTCGCGCAGACGCGGCTGATGGTCGAGGTGCTGACCAAGTACCTGAAGGACATCTTCGACCACGACCCGCGCAAGCCGCCGCGCATCCGCGCCTATCGCGGTGGCTACCTGCCCACCGAACGCCGCGAGACCGAGCGTGCGATGCGCGCCGGCAACATCGACGGCATCGTCAGCACCTCGGCGCTGGAGCTGGGCGTGGATATTGGCAGCCTGGACGTGGTGATCCTCAACGGCTACCCCGGCAGCGTGGCGGCCACCTGGCAGCGCTTCGGCCGCGCCGGCCGTCGCCAGCAGCCCGCTCTGGGCGTGATGGTGGCCAGCTCGCAACCGCTGGACCAGTACGTGGTGCGGCATCCGGATTTCTTCGCCGAGGCCTCGCCCGAACACGCGCGCATCGCCCCGGACCAGCCGCTGATCCTGTTCGACCACATTCGCTGCGCGGCGTTCGAGCTGCCGTTCCGGGTCGGCGATGGCTTCGGCCCGATCGACCCGGAAGTGTTCCTGGAAGCGCTGGCCGAAACCGAGGTGATCCACCGCGAAGGCGAGCGCTGGGAATGGATCGCCGACAGCTACCCGGCCAACGCGGTCAGCCTGCGCGCGGTGGCCGATGGCAACTTCGTGGTGGTCGACCGCAGCGATGGCCGCCAGCAGATCATCGCCGAGGTCGATTATTCGGCCGCCGCGCTTACGCTGTACGAAGGTGCCATCCACATGGTGCAGTCCACCCCGTACCAGGTGGAAACGCTGGACTGGGAGGGGCGCAAGGCCTACGTCACCCGCACCCACGTGGACTACTACACCGACAGCATCGACTTCACCAAGCTCAAGGTGCTGGACCGCTTCGATGGCGGTATGGCCGGACGGGGTGATTCGCACCACGGCGAAGTGCACGTGGTGCGCCGCGTGGCCGGTTACAAGAAGATCCGCTACTACACGCACGAGAACATCGGCTACGGCCCGGTGAACCTGCCCGACCAGGAGCTGCATACCACCGCGGTGTGGTGGCAGCTGCCGCAGGCGCTGCTGCTGCGCGCGTTTGCCAGCAAGCAGGATGCGCTGGATGGCTTCCTTGGCGCGGCCTACGCGCTGCACATCGTCGCCACCGTGGCGGTGATGGCCGATGCGCGCGACCTGCAGAAGTCGGTCGGCAACGGCGATGGTTCCTGGTTCGCGATCGCCGACCAGAGCGGCCGTGGCCAGCTGCGTGGCAGCGAGGGCGACCCTGGCGTTGTCGAGCTGCTGCAGGAGTTCGTGCCCACTGTTTACCTGTACGACAACTTCCCCGGTGGCGTCGGCCTCAGCGAGCCGCTGTGGCAGCGCCAGGCCGAGCTGGTACAGCGCGCGCGCGAACTGGTGCAACGCTGCGACTGCAAGGCCGGCTGCCCGGCCTGTGTCGGCCCGGTGCTGGCCGCGCAGGAAGAGGATGAGACCTCGCCGCGTGCGCTGGCGTTGCGCGTGCTGGATCTGTTCGATGCTGAAGCCTGCCAGCACGTGCCCGACGTGGTGGTGACCGCCCGCGACCCGATGGAGCTGCTGGCCCCGTGAGCCTGAGCCTGGACAAGCTGCGCCTGCTGCGGAAGCAGGCCGGCGACCCGAAGGCGAGCACGCCGGCCGTGCCCGGGCCACCGCCTGCGGCACCGGCCCCGGTGGCCGCCAACGATGCACGGCAACCGCGTGCCGAGCGCTCGGTGTTCGCCTGGGTCGAACAGGAAATCCGCCACAAGCCGACCGGCGCGGCGGCGCCGGTTGCGCCCCCCGCACCGCTGCGTCGGCCCGAGGTGGGCAGCCTGCATCGCCTGCTCGGCCTGCGCACACGCAGCGGTTCCGCACCAGCGCGAGCCAGTGCGCAGGATCGCCAGCTGCCCGGAGAGGAAATCGCGCCGGGCCTGTTCCTGATCGAGTCGCTGCAGGCGCAGCCGATTCCGGCACAGCCGCTGTCGCTGGATTTCGCCCGCCGCGAAGGCGAACACGTATCCCCGCGTGACCTGCTGTTCTTCGATACCGAAACCACCGGCCTGGCCGGCGGCACCGGCACCCGCGCCTTCATGATCGGGGCCGCCGACTGGCATGTGTGCCCGCAACGCGGCGAAGGCCTGCGCATCCGCCAGCTGCTGATGGCGACGATGGCCGCCGAGGACGCGATGCTGGCCACCTTCGCCAGCTGGCTGCAGCCGTCCACCGTGTTCTGCAGCTACAACGGCCGCAGCTACGACGCGCCGTTGCTGAAGGCGCGCTACCGGCTGGCACGCCAGCGTTGCCCGATCAGCGCGCTGGACCATGTCGATCTGCTCTATCCCACGCGCCGCCGCTATCGTGGGACGTGGGAGAACTGCAAGCTGTCCACCATCGAACGCCAGCTGCTGCGTGTGGTGCGCGAAGACGACCTGCCCGGCTCGGAAGCCCCGGGCGCATGGCTGCGTTTCCTGCGCGGCGGCGACGCGGTGAACCTGCGCCGGGTGGCCGACCACAACCACCAGGACGTGGTGACCCTGGCCCTGCTGCTGCAGCGGCTGGTGCGCGAAGAACAGCGCGAGCGCGAGACGTTGGCATTGGTCGGGCAGTAGCGTGAAACCCCGTTGACATGCCCTGACGGGGAGGGCGGTGACACTGGCGCCACCATCCACGCGTGGAGCCCGACAATGCGCCTCAGCCCCCTTGCCCTGCTTGCCATCCTGCCGCTGGCCGCCTGCAGCCACGCCGGCAGCAGCACCACCCACGATGCCGCGCCAGCGCCAGTGGCCGACGCCGCGCATGAATGCAGGCCGGAGGCGCTCGAGGCCTTCACCGGCAAGACCGCCGACGAGGCCACCCTCAAGAAACTGGTGGCCGACAGCGGCGCGCGCAACGCGCGGGTGGTCAAGCCGGGCATGGCGGTGACCATGGACTTCCGCCAGGACCGCGTGACCGTGCAGGTGGACGGTCAGAACCGGATCGAGCGCGCCAGCTGCGGTTGATCGCCTCAGGGTAGTGCCGGCCGGCGGCCGGCACCCCACATTGCCGGCCAGCGGCCGGCACCACCGATCAGAGCCGCTCGGCCTTGCCGCTCGCCAGTGCACGCGCGATCACCTGCTGCGCCTGCCGCGACGCCTGCTCATGCACGCGTGCCTGGCGTTCACCCAACGCGGCCTGCTGGCTGCCCAGCGCCGCCTGGCGGCTGGCCAGTTCAGACTGCTGGCTGGCAAGGCGCTGCATGTCACGGGTGCGGCCGGATTGCGCGGCCTCGCTGCGGGCTTCCTGCATTGCACGACGTGCCTCAGCGGCGGCCTCACGTGCAGCCTCACGTGCAACGGCCATATCGCTGGTCGCACCACGCGCCGCCTTCGCTGCTTCTGCGGCGGCCTCACGGTTGATGTCGTGGGCGGCCATCGCGCTGCGCGCTACCTCAGCGGCGGCCAGCGCCATGCGGCGTGCCTCCTCACCCTGCAGGCGGCCCATCTCGCCCATCTGCTTGCCGAGTTCGCTCTGCTGGCGACCCAGCGCACTCTGCTGGCGGCCCAGTTCGCTCTGCTGGCGGCCCAGATCCGCCGCGCCGCTGTAGGCACGCTGCAGGGTCTGGATCATCATCGGATCACGCACCACGTAGCGCTTGTCGCCCTGGCGGAACCACAGCGCCGGGCCTTTGCCGAGCTGCCTGCGGGCGACCGTCACGTCGTCCATGCCGCCGTTGGCGAAGGTCGAATCGCCATCGACCAGCACGAAGGCCTGCGGCGGCGATTTGCCCAGGTCCAGGCGGCCGTAGGTGGTGATGGAGGTCGTGCGGGAGGTCGTATGTTGACTGTGCATGCCGGTATCGACATCGGCATCGACATCCGCATCCACGTCGACCGCCACATCTGCATCATCCGGACCTGACAAGGCCTCAACCTCAGCCGGCTCGGCAGGCGGCGCGGGCGCCACCGGCACGGCCGGAACGCGCGCGGACGAAGGCGGTGCGGGCGGTGCTTTCGGAGCCTTCGGCGGCGGCGGCACCACGGCCTTCGGTGCCGCAGGCGGCGCGGGCGGTGCCGGCGCCACCGGCGCGGCAACCAGGCGCATCGGCGCCACACCCACCACCAGCACCACAGCGGTCAACGCCATCGCCAGGATGCGCGGACAGGCCCGGCGCGGCTGCAGCGACATCAGGCGGCGCTTGAGACTGGTGGTGCTCGGCGCGGCACTGGCCACGCCCAGGTGCGGCTGCGGTGCCACGCCCAACTGCAGCAGCAGGCGGCCATAGGCCTGGCGGCTCGCGCCGTGCTGGCCGACCACTGCCGCATCCACCGCTTCCTCGCGGGCCTGGGCGTATTCGCGCACCGACAGGCGCAGCAGCGGGTGGAAGAAGAACAGATGCTGGGCCAACGCCGGCAGCAGGCCCCACTGCAGGTCACGCCGCTGCAGATGCTGCAGTTCGTGGGTCAGCGCCAGGTCCAGCGCATCGCCCTGCAGGGCATTGTCGCCGGCCGGCAGCAGCAGTACCGGACGGAACGGCCCGACCAGCTGCGGCGAGTCCACCTGCGTGCTCATCCACAGCCGCGGCGCAGGGCGCACACCGTGGGCGTCGGAGGCCAGCTGCAGCGCCTGCACCAGCGCCTCGTCCTCGCAGGGATAGGCGGCGGCCAGCAGCGCGCGGCAGCGGCGCCACTCACCGAAGGTGCGCAGGACCATCAGCAGCACACCGGACGCCCACAGCGCAGCCAGTGCGACGGCCCACCACGCCACTGCCGGCACGTCCGCTGCAGGCATCGGCATCGCGGCCAGCAGCTGTGCAGAGGCTTCCGGGGCCAGCGGGTAGATCATGTCGGCAGCCACATCGGTGGCGGTCATCGCCACTGCCTGCGGTGCCGGCAACCAGGCCAGCTGCAGCGGCTGGCTCCAGAACAGGCCGAGCACGGCCTGCAGCGACACCAGCCACCACAGGCGGCAGCGGGTCGCCGCCGACAGCGACGGCAATGCGCGGCATGCCCCATACACCAGGGCCACCAGCAGCACGGTCTGCAGGCTGGTCCAGCCCAGCCGTTCCAACAACGGGATCAGCATCGTGGTGTCCATGGCTCAGCCCTCGTGGCGGCGCGATTGGAGTTCGGCGACCAGCGCTTCCAGCTCGGCCAGCTCGTTGTCGCTGACCTGCTGGCGCTGCGACAGGTAGGCCACGAACGGCGACACCGAGCCCTGCAGGGTGTTGTCGACGAACTGGGCCACGGCACCCTGCAGCACGCTCTGCGGGCCACGGGTGGCCTGGTAGCGGTACACGCCGTCCTGCTGCCGGCGCTGAAGATAGCCCTTCGCCCGCAGCCGTTCCATCATCGTCAGCACGGTGGAACGGGCCAGGCCACGGGCCTCGCCGTAGCCGCTGGCGACCTCGCCGACGCTGGCCGGCGCATGTTCATCGATGTACTGCAGCAGGGCCAGTTCCTGGTCCCCGATGGTCTTGCCACGCATGACACCACTCCCTTGACTACACGTGTCGTCACTGTCAGCTTGACGACAACTGTAGTCAACCCCCCGGAAGTCATGGGCCGACGAACGGTAGCGACGCGACGCTGATGCAAGCCAAATCCAGCATCAAGGGATAGCGGGATCCAAAGCCACGTGCTCAGTGGCTCTCCGGTACCTGTCCGGATGATTGCGCAGCCTTCAGCCTGAGATTGCTCGCTCGCACTCGGGTCGCCAGCACGACGTCGGCGTTTTCAACCACCATCACCCGATCTGCCCGCTCTATTGTCTCGGGGCGATGGGCGACAATGATCCGCGTCAGACGAAGTCTATCGACAGCATCATTTACCAGACGCTCATTGGCGACATCAAGATGGCTTGTCGCTTCGTCCAGAAACAGAACGCTGGGCTCACGGTAAAGCGCCCTGGCAAGAATAAGCCGCTGCTTCTGCCCGCCGGACAATGTGCTTCCCATGTCGCCTATCAGGCTGTGATAGCCCATGGGCATGCCCATTACATCGTCATGGATCGCCGCCAGCCGCGCCGCGTGCTCCACACGCTCCTGTTCGGCAGCTCCCTGAAAGAAGGATATGTTCTCTGCAATGCTGCCGGCGAAAAGCTGGTCATCCTGCATTACCGCGCCGATGGCTTCACGCAGGCGCCGAGCGCCAGCGCCGCGCAGCGTCTGTCCACCAATGCGGATACTTCCCTCCGTAGGCTCAAGAAGACCGAGCATGAGCTTCATGAGCGTTGTCTTGCCGCATCCTGATCCACCGATGAGCGCCAACGATTCCCCTGGCTTCACAACAAAACTGCAGTTGCGGAATATCCAGGGCTCACCGTTGCCATAGCGGAAGGAAAGATTCTCAACCTCCACGCCCATCTCACCGGGCAAGGCCGGGTCGATTCCCTCTCCGCTATCCTCGGGCTCGGACAGTACGATGTCCGACAGACGTTCACCATGCAGGCGCAGCATCCGGAACTCAACCCACTTGTCGACGAGATTGCCGACACGCTGCGAAAACTGCTCCCGGTATGCGAGGTAAGCGATCAGCATGCCGACGGTGAACACATTTGACATCGCAAGCAACGCACCGATCCAGATCACGGCGATCCGCTCAATGCCGAACACCAGCTGGTTGATGCTCGTAAAGCCCAGGCCCATCTGGGCCAACCTCAACTCTTCGTTGACGGTGTCAACCATCAGATTCTCGTGGGCAGCACGCCGCTGCGGCTCCTGACCCGCTACCTTCAGGCTCTGTATACCGCGGAGTGACTCGAGCAGATGCGTCTGCTGCCGGGCACCGACCATCAGCTGCTGCTCGGTCCGATTACGGAACTCACGGTAGGACAGAGATCGGGCACCCGCATAGACGGCCACGGCACACAGCGTCACCATCGCCAGTTCCCATGAGTAGATGAGCATCAGCGCGAAGGTCATGATCGCCATGAGACCGTCAATGATGCCCTCCACGAAACTGGTGGTGATGACCGTCCTGATCTCACGGATGGAGCCAAGGCGTGAGGTGATGTCACCAAGGTGACGTTTCTCGAAGAATGCCAACGGCAGACGCATCAGGTGGGCGAAAATATTGTTCGTCCACTGCAATCCGAAATGCGTGGAAAGATAGACCACAGACCAGCCACGCAGCAGGTTGATTGCAACCTGCAGAAGCAGGGCGATGCCAAATCCAATCCCGAGGACGGTGAGCATGTCACGATCCGCCGAGACAAGTGCCTGATCCACCACCCATTGCAGCAGGAATGGCGCCAGCACGACGAAAACCTGCAACGCCAGCGACAGAATCAGAACCTGGGCCAACGAGCGCCACATGCCGCGCACCGCGCCAGTCAATTGCTGCAGGCTGATCGCCGGTGCGCGCTTCACGGGCTTGAGCTCGGCCGTCGGTGTCAGCTCCAGCACAACTCCGGTAAAGTGCTCCGATGCCTCGCGGTAGCTGAGTTTCCGCTCACCGACGGCGGGATCACAAATGACGATCCCTGATGCACGCACCGTTTTCAGAACCACGAAATGGTTCATGTCCCAGTGCAGTATGCACGGAGTCGTCAGCTTCCCCAGTTCTTCGAGTTCGACTCGAATCGCGCGCGCCGAAAAGCCAATCTGCTGGGAGATCTGAACCAGCCGATCCAGACGCAGCCCTTTCAGCGAAAGATTAAACCGCTGGCGCAGCACGGCCAGCCCACCGTGCTGGCCATGGTGGTCAGCCACCATCGCCAATGCGGCCAACCCGCATTCGGCGCTTTCAGACTGCAGGATGACCTTCATGTGCGCAGCCGCTTGGATTGCCGGGAAAGGGGCATGACGGACGACACGATCACGTCAGCTGTCACTGTCGCGGTGCCCAGGGCGCTCAGGCTCCATCGGCGCATCTCCGGAAATCCGGAAGAGCGTCAGTCGTCCCTTGGTCACACCAGCATCGCCGCGCGCCTCGATGTCCGAGAACGAGACCAGGACAGACCCATCCGGCATTCGATGCGCGGAAGGAGCGAATGGATTGTAGGCAAGCCGTTCGGTCAGGAGCTGCTCGGGACCTGCCCTGCCCTGTACATCCACTGCGCGCCTGTACAGATCGAAACTGACGGGAAACCGCGCTGTGGCGCCCTTGTAGGAAGGGTAGACATAGTAGATGTCCACGCCGCCGTCCTGACGAGGCAGCGCGAACCCGTCGTGGACATCCGGCTTGTTCGGAGACTTTGCTGGCGAAAGCTCCACAGGGCCGGACCAGGTTCTGCAGTCGGGGCTGACGCTGTACAGCGTTGTCATGTAGCCACCTTCGGGCGCCTTCTGATAACTCATGAAGCAGCCATGCTGGCCCAGCGGCACCACGCGCGGATACGCCACGGGTGTCGATGCCGCCCCCTGAAACTCCGATGGTGATCGGGCATTGCGCATCGACATCCAGCGAGGACCGGTTCCCATTCCACGGAATGTCAGATAGAGATCGCCTTCTGCCTGCACCCATCGAGGTGCCTGGACCAGCTGGGTCAATCCCGGGACATCCGGCAGCCGCTGTGGCGCCCCAAACCCCTGCGGCGTGGCCCGCGCGCGCCAAAGCGTGATATTGCTGAAATCAGCGTCACTGCCTGCAAAGTAGAGCCACGCATCGTTATCGATGTGAACGAGCACCGGAGCATCCTCCAGCACTGAACCAAACGACAGCGGCTCAGGCTGGTCCATGAGGCGACCATCAGAGGACCGGATCTGCATCAGCCGTGATGAGTCCATGTCGCCGCGGAGATACTGCGCATACACCACTTTGAATCCGCCGGCGGGCGCACTCAGTACCGCGATCTGCCGATCCACGCCGTTAGACACTGGAGACCGCCAGGTGCCCGCGGGGCCGACAGGCAGTTCCGTGGCCTTCGGAAGCACCATTGGCTTCGATGACACTGGATGTTGCGCAACCGGAGGCAGGCTTGGAGCAGCATCGGCCAAGGCGGGGGCGACGGCTGCATGGAACAGAAAGAAGACCGCGATCAGGCATCTAATTGGCATCTGAACACCAGATATTGCAGGCATACTTGCTCCCGCGGGTCACCGGTTGGCCCGCATGCAGCGCACCCGGATTGACGCTTCGCTGTTGTCGGCCACGGTTACGGAACATGAGCAGGGCGCCACGAAGAGGGCGCACACTCAGGTCGAAGGCAGGAAAGAGGGTTTCCCCGCCTTCGAACCCATCGTTGAGGTACGCAAGAAGTGTCCATGCGCGCGTGGACTGATCTGGCAGTCCTGCATCCAGGGGAACATCATAGTGTGGGGCGAACTTCTGTCCCATCTCATACCTGACGCACTGGATCGGCTCGAACAACGTGCTCGCACAGCCAAGCAGCTCCGCCGCGCGATCGGTGATGCGGGCACACAGGTCCCCCGAGCAGGCCGCCGATTCACTTGTGCGGCCGCTGGACATGACCTCACTCTGCAAGCTGCCATCCGCACTGACCATGCTCTTGCGGAACGCAGGTGACGCGCTGGCCATGAGTTCCTCGCATTCGTCCACCGTCATGAAATCCTGGATGAGTTGAATCTCAAGATCTGAAAGCAGCGCTGCGTCCCTACCTACGCGGCAAGGCCCACGGACAGCAGCCTCAAGGGTGAGAGCTACGCCTGTCCAGCGCTTGGAAAACGAACTCAGGCCGTCCAACTGCCATCCCAGGCGGCCGCTGTAGTAGACGATCGCATGATCGTCGATGCGGCTCACTACGACGAACTCCTGGCGTGTACCGGACCGCACTTGGGCCAGGGCGGGAAATCGCAGTTGTGCCAATCCGCCGAGGTCGGTGCGAACCGCGACACTGACGATGCCCAGATCACCAAGGATGCCTGCAGCTCGCTGCAGGGAGAAAGTTTCCGTGTACCTGCGGGGTGCGCCCAGCAGCGCGACGTCAGAAGACTGCACTGAGCACCCCGCGAGCCGAGCGGCAACGTCGATGATTGCCAGGTGCGGGCAATGGCCCTTCAGGATGGAATGCTCCAGCTGCATTGCGCTTCAGCTCCGTTCTCCGGAAAAGCGAGGCCGCGACGCCCACCTTGACGGCCAGGCATCGCAGCACTCGCCGTATTCAGTTACTCAAGGACCGGATGCGTGGTTCCGTTGTCACTGGCCGGCGTCGTCTTCACCGGCGGGAGCGTCGGAATTCCATCGCCATCGCCGCCGCCTACCTGCTCCATTTCTTCCTGGGAAAGAATGTGACCAAGCACGCGCGACTCCAGGTCCTTCTTGATATCTTCGTTCTTCATGCCATTTTCTCCTCGATTTTCGACAACAGGAGTGTTGTCGGTGGATCACGCCAGGCGCCTGACGCAATGGGTTGACGTCCCACCTGCCGGGGTCAGGACGTAATCACTGAAGTGCTCTCGATGAATTCCGAATAGGAGATCCGGCGATGCGCATGTCCCATGTCGTATCGCCACTGCAGCGACGGTGCACGGATGAACTCACAGAACATGTCCAGCATCGGCAATCCAGGGCACCACTGTTCGACGAAAAGGAACTGTCCGGCCTGATTGATCTCAAGGAAGATCCAGCGCCCATCGTCCGTAACGAGAAAATCGAACCCCGCCGCCACGAGGCCGAGCGCTTCCATCAGACGATGGCAGCGTTGCTGCAGGTCGAGCGGGACATCCACCACTTCGCAGGAGTCAATCGTGCCCTGGCTGCGCCGCCAGTCGAGACTGCCATCCGTCGGCTGCTCGATACGGATCGCAGCGCACTGGCGGCCGAAAAACTGCGCCCTGACTTCGAAAGCATATTCCACGCGGGCCTGATAGATGCCTGGGGCGGCGCGCAGCAGTGAATCCGCCGGGAGATCTGCTTCGCTGACCTTGGCGGTGTAGGTCGCGCGTCGAGCAGAATCGGACTTCCAGACATGGCCGCGTAGCGGCTTGTAAATGCACTCCGCGTGTTGGGCAAGGAAACCTCGGACATCCTCAGGTGAGCCGCTTATCAACGTGGCCGGAAGCTGGAAGCCAAGCTCGGCCGCGTGCTTCAGCTGATGGATCTTGTTTTCGGCCCGGACAAGGGCATCCAATGGATTCACTGCCGGGACAAGCTCCAGGGATCGATACAACCCCTCGCGCATCAGTTGCGATTCGCCTCGGGCGAACACCTCATCCTCTGGTTGAACGCCAGCGTTCTGCAGCGCCTCAAACGGGCGGCGATGCCACACTGCCGACAGCTGATCAAGGGCTACGGTTTCTCCGTCGATCGCGAGCGTGGCACCACTTTGCGCAGCCCCTACGCGGATGCTGAAGGCCGTTGTCTGGCAGAACCTGTCGCTCGCCAGATGAAACACGGTCGTTCCTTTGCGCCGCAAGCCCCAAACGACGGCCTTGGCGTGTGTATCGTGCGTTCCAGCATTGATGAGAACAGTCATGCTACTGATCGCCTCGTCGGTCCGAGAAATTTCCGTCCATCGAACCGGTTCGCTGCATGCGGCCCGTCTGCATCGACGTAATGCAGGAAGAGCTGGAGCCAGGTTCCCACTGGCAGGCATTCGCGCCAGTGGGGCAGCTCACGTCCGGAGAACAGGAGCCCATCACCTGGAGCCAGGTCGAACGCCTGCACACCCTCCTGGGTCTCAATCATGATCGGCCAGGGCGCCCGTGTACCTTCGCTGCCAACGGTCAAGGTCAGCGTGTATTCGCAGGATGTGCGGTCAGTGTGTCTGCGCAGCCTCGATTCAGGCGTGTAGAAGCGCAGGAACGAGTAAGTGGCATGCAGCCGCTTTCCTACACAGTCTTCCACCTCAGGCAACAGTTTGGCCAGCAGCACCTCGCCCATGGCGTCGGCATATCGCCCCAGCGACGCGGTTTCTGTTTCCAGCTCATAGTACTTCGGCATGCGCGCATAGCTCTTCGCATACTGGAAGTAGAGATCCATCACTTCTGCCGCCACCAGCTGCTCAAGCCGCGCAAAACGGTCAACTGCAAATTTCCGACGGATGGATGAAGCGTTCAATGGAGTTCCTCCGCTGTCGGCCTGCCAGGGGCGGCGGGCGCCTTTCCAGCCGCCGCGTACCCAGCAAGGAGCGAGCGCAGGCCAACGCTCAGCGGAAGGTCTGGATATGCGCTCACCCATGCGGACAGTCGCTTCAGGAACTGCTCGCCGCATCCCTGCTCGATGAGGTTGGCGGATTCGATCTCAAGCAACGCCGCACAGACATCCACGCCCGCACTGAAGCTTTCGCCGCTTGTTCTGTGGCGAATGATGCCGGTACCCAGCGCTTCGAGGAACGCACCGGGCCGATCACTGACGCAGAACAGATACACCAAATGCTCGGCACGTTCGCCCAGCATCCGACCCACCAGCGGCCGATCACTCCACCCAAGACGCTTGAATCCGAACACGTTCGTTCCGTAGATGCTGTGGAACATGCCAGCGATGCATACCGCCTCGTCGCATCCCCACTCCCGCAGAATGCGGCCCGTTCCTTCCAGATGATCCTTCAGCGTTCGCCCCGAGTGCGGCACCTGGTCAGCGCGCAGGAGTGACAGGTACTCCTGCAGCATCTGCAGGGAGGGCCGCTCCGGCATGTTGGCGACGGGCAAGGTCATTGTGCGAGCTGGGTCTTGAACACGACGGTGATGCGCAGCTCGGGACAGTCCCGGCTGGGTGAACGTGCAACGTGTGGCGTGGCGCCCCGGAACACCACCAGGCGCCCAGGTCGCGGGTAGACAGCATGGGTGATGTCACCCGTCTCCGGCACCACGAAAGCTGTCTCGCCCGACCAGTTGGGATGCCAGATTCCGTGGGCGTAGTAGACGACAGTGAAGTAATTTTCCTTGTCTGCATTGTCTGTATGAACATAGCCCTCCACGCCGTAGGTATGGGCATTGGCGTACACACGAAGGGGTTCATGGCCGGCCAGCACCGTCTGCGACAGGCACTCCCACAGCTCGTGGATCGGTCGTGCAGCTTCGTTTGCAGCAAGTTCGGCCAGGCACCCCTGACGGCTTTCCTTGTCGCCTCCGGCAAAATGCGCATGCCAGAAGCTGAAGCGGTCTTCAGACTTGACCGACTTCCATCCATACGCCCAGATGGGTTTACGGACCAGTCGCAGGATGTCGCGCCGAAGTTCGTCTGGTACCAGGTCATCGACAACATCGACATCGCCCAGATCCGGTACGCTCCCAAGCCTTTCCCGCTGCTCTAGTTCCATCGCTGCTTCCTCTGCGTGTCCGCCCGTTCGGTTTCAACGGCAGGACGGGTTGAGTGGAGGTGACCTTCTCTAGAAGATCCGTTTGCTTCGTGCGACCAGTGGCGCAAAGATCCATTCGGCCAAGCTGCTGCGCTCGCCAAGGATGTCAGCTTCAAGTGTCATGCCGGGCTTGAGTCGCTCGATGCGACCGTAAGCGTCCATCTCCTGACTGGAGAGTGCGACGGTGACCCTGTACATCGGTTCGCCTTGGATCGTCGAGCCGGGCATCAGCATTTCCAGCTCTGTCCCAGTAAGCGCGCTGCGGCTGACGCGCTGCACTGTTCCCTCATGGTGACCGAATTTCTGATAGGGGTACGCCTGGTAACGCAGCAGTACGCGATCGCCGGGATCAATGAAGCCGATGACACGACTGGGCACCAGCAGGCCAGCTTCCAGACGGCCGTCTTGCGGCAGGATACTCAGCAGAGGTTGGCCCATGGTCACCGACTGGCCCGGCTTCAGCACCTGCGTGACAACCGTTCCATCCACCGGCGCGGTAAGCACCAGCTCACCTCGTGCGAGCAGCTCGACGTGTTCCTGTTCAAGCTGGGCCAATGCGCCCCGCAGACCGGCTCTGGTGGCTTCACGCTTTTGCGGCAGCGAGCGCATGGCCTCCTGCAACTGCGCTATGAGTCGTTGTGTTGTGATTGCCTGGCGCTGCAGGGCCTGCACACTGGCATGCTGTTCAAGCGCCAGTGTCTGCTGCTGCTTGATCTGCAGTTCGCTTACGTAACTGCCTTCGCGCAGTCTCTCCAGCCGCGAGAGTGTCTCTTCGGCCAGTACGACCTGCCTGCTTCTTGTCTGGATTTCCTCCTTGAACTGCGCCAGCTCGCGTTGCGCCGCAGCCACCTGCGCAATGAGACCGTCACTTTGTGCATCGAGCTGGGATTGATCCGCAGCCTGCACATCCTTCAATCCCTGGACCCGCTCGCGGATGCGCTTCTCCAATGCGGCGGAGGTATCACCTTCCCCAACCGTTGCCCTTGGCACGGTGAGCACGGCAACCACCTGACCTGCACGCACATTTTCTCCCTCACTGACCTTGAGAAGAGAGACGACACCGCTTGCGGGTGCCATGACAGTGGACATGCCTTCGACAGGGACAAGCTGTCCCATGGCCCGGGCACGCTTTGTATAACTGCCAAGTGCAATGAAGAGAATGACGGAAACAGCTGAGCAGGCAGCGAAGGCGGTAAACAGCCAAAGCGGAATCGGCTGCACCATGTTGATGCGGCCCAGCCAACGATTTCCCTTCGCCTGCATCACTTCCCTGCGAAAAAGATGTCGTGACATCGGGGCATCCTTTCCCGTTGCGTTGGGCCTTTTTATCGATCATCGAGCGCATCACGTCAACACTTGAGTGAAGGCAATTGCGACATCGATAACCTCGTCACATTTCGCGTGTTCATGAAAATGATCCAATGCATTTACTCCTTCTGTGTGTGAATTTGCGGATTCCGCGTGTCCGCGCGATCACGTTCTCCACATCAAAAGTGCGCATTGCGCTGCGAGTATTTCGCAGCAGCGCCCTGAACATCTGCAAGCAAGCAGGCGCGCCCGGCCGCCACCTCCAGCCACATGTCTGCCAAGGAATCCCCTCGAAACTTCAATTCGATGCTGCAGATCAACTGGATACTTCAACACTGGAAGCCCAGGATGTTGGCGCAACATTTCAATCAAGGACGACTGGCGTTGGCACTATCGAGCATCGCCTGATAAGGGCCAAGCGCCATCTGCGATCGACGCTTGTCCAGACCGTCAAGATCGGACGTAGGCTGCAGCACGTACACGCCGTTCTGAAGGGTCATCTGCGTGCCGTACAGTTGCGGCTCGCCTTCTGCCAGGGGAAACCCGGTCAGCCAGCATTGCATACTGGCGTCGCGACATGCCGCGTGACTCCATCAATGGTTTGGCCAGCTCCAACGCACGCCTCTGGAACGCTGGATCCTCATCCGCGTGCTGGACCAGGAGGAAGGCCCTAGAGACACCATCAATGCCCGCCATGTCCCGCGTCGGAAAGCCTACGCCTTCGAATACCTGCTTGATCCTTCGCAGGCCTTCTCGATCGGAGGCAGCGATCTCCTCCTTGAGCAGCTCGACCTTTGCTGAAACGCCCTTGCTGCGGGCAGCGCTCAGCGCTGCCCGCAAGGATTGATCGGGCTGGATCAGCTCACCGAGCAGCGTCCGGATGTCGGGCCAGGTGTACGTCGCCGGTGGCTGTGACAAGGTCACTTCGTAATCGATGCCGCCCGAGGCCAGGTCCTCCTCCAGGCTGGGCAGACCGTAGAAGTCACGGAAGAACAGCAGGGAGCCCAACGAGGCTACTGGCGGATCAACCGTAGCCACATCATCGAGCCGCTGCTGCAGGGTGCCGTACAGTTGGCTGGAATTGTGGGAAGCATGGATGCGATCCGCAAGCCGTGCATAGATTGCAGGACGGATGTCATCGCCGACTTGCTGATCAAGAACGCGAAGCATGTACTTCTGGAACTCGCAATCCAGGCCAGAGCGCTCCAGCAGCTTGCCGGCCGCATCAATCAGGGCTGGCCCCGAGGTGCGATAGGTGGGCCAGCCCTGCTCGACCAGCACCGCCTTGAATGCATCCAGTTCATCGCGAAGCAGCATTCGGCCATCAGAGTTTCTCTGGAGCTCCAGCATCTGGTCGCGTGAGTGCTCACGCCCCAACCGCAGCGGTTCATTCCGCGCATCGCCGATCTTTACGCATCTGCTGTAACAGCGCCCTGAACACCTGCAAGCACGCGCGCCCGGTCGGCCACCCCAGCAACATGCAACACCCGAGTGTGCGGCAGCTCCAGCGTAGAGTGCTGGGCAATGGCGCAGAACGCCGACACCTCCGCCAGGGTGTCGCGATCATGCCAGGTGGTCATCACGAAGTCGGCGCACTCGACCTCCGGCGAGGCCATGTCCACCGCATCATCCCAACCGCTGCACTCGATGCCCCAGGCCATCATGTAGCGGCAACCGCTGCGCACCAGCCAATCGCTCATCGGCGCCTGCCAGTCCGCCTCCACGGCGGCTTCGACAGCAACAATGGCCCGGCAAGGGGAGCAGGCCCGTTCGGGCGGTGTGGCGCCCGGCGGCAGCCACAGGTATTCAGCGGTGCCGTCCATGCCCACCCCATCCTCTGTTCGCATGCGCCGAGGATAGCTGCCGGCCAGCGGCCGGCACCGCCGCCGCGTCAGCCGCGCGGACCGCCCATCACCGGCAGGATCACTCCGCTGATGTAACTGGCACAGACCGGCGAAGCCAGGAACACATAGGCGGGCGACAGTTCTTCGGGCTGTGCGGGCCGGCCCATGTCACTGCCCTTGCCGAATTCGGCAACGTCCTCTGCCGCCTTGTCGGCCGGGTTCAACGGCGTCCACACCGGCCCCGGCGCCACGCAGTTGACCCGGATACCACGTGGCAGCAGCTGGCTGGCCAGCGCCTTGGTGAACGCATGGATCGCGCCCTTGGTGGCGGAGTAGTCGATCAGCGCCTTGCTGCCGAACAGGCCGGTTTCCGAACCCGTGTTGATGATGCTGGCACCCTCGCCCAGGTGCGGCAGCACCGCACGCGCCATCTGGATGTAACCGCCGATGTTGGTCTGCAGGGTTTCCTGCAGATGCGCGTCTTCCAGGTCTTCCAGCCGCTCGCAATGCAGCTGGAACGCGGCATTGTTGACCAGGATGTCGATGCCGCCGAAGGCCTTGGCCACCTGCTTCACCGCCTTGTTGCAGAATCGCGGATCACGCACGTCGCCGGCGATCACCACGCAGCGTCCGCCCTCGCGTTCCACGTGCTGGCGGGTGATCTCGGCATCTTCGGCTTCATCCAGATGCAGCACTGCAACGTCCGCACCCTCACGTGCGAACAGCACCGCCACCGCACGGCCGATACCGGAATCGCCACCGGTGATGATCGCGCGCAGGCCCTGCAGCTTGCCGCTGCCGACGTAGTCGGGGGCTAGGAAGCGCGGTGCCAGCTCAAGTTGGTGTTCATGCCCGGGCTTGGCCAGCTGCTGTGCGGGCATGACCTCAGGCTGCCTGCGTGTACCGGCCTGGGTGGCGGTCTTCTTCGTGGCCTTCTTCGCTGCGCGCGCGTCCTTGGCCTTCTCCTGGTCCTGCAGGCGCCGCTGCCGCGAGGCCACCCGCGCCGCACGCGGGTCGCTGGCGGCGGCCTTGCGGGTTGCGGTTTTCACCACGCGTTGGCGATCGGGGTCGGCAACGGTCTGGGTTGCGGTGCTGCCCTTGCGCACCTTGGGCGAGGCTTTACGGCGGGCGGGGGTCTTCTTGATGGTGGCCATGCGGGTCTCCTCGGGAGGGAAAGGGGCTGCCGGCCAGCGGCCGGCACTACCGGGGGCGGCATCCGCCGCGGCTGCAGTGTCTCCATCGGCGCTGTCGGGGGCAGTGAGTGCACCGTGTCCATGGCGTGCACGGCATTCATTCCGCCACCACGCGTGCCATCGCACCCTGCACGCAACCACACGAGGACCGCACCTGTGAAAAACGCCTGCATGTACCCTGCCCTTGCCGCCGCCCTCAGCCTCGCCCTCGCCGCCTGCAGCAGCACGCCGATGGCGCAGGTACAGCCGATCGACGGGGTGATTTCCGGCCAGTGCCACAGTGACATGGTGCGCGGTGCGCTGGGCCTGGCCGCGTCGGACGCCACCGTTGCGCGTGCACGCGTGGACAGCGACAGCCTGCACGTGCGGGTGCTGCGTCACGACGGTCCGCGGGTACCGCCAGCCAGCGAAGGCGGTGACCGCCTGACCATCGAAAAGGGCCGCACCAACAACATCACCGCGATCTACTGCGGGTAACAGCCGTCGAGCAAGCTCGACGCTACGGAGGGTTCAGGCGCGGCGCTTGGCCAATCGCCGCGCCCTGCGCAGCACCTTCAGCGTTGCCTGCTCCCACTGGCGCGGGCCGCGCAGGCCGGCCAGCGCAGCCAGTTCGCCGCGCTCCCAGCCGGCGAACACGCACGGGTCGATATAGGCCTTGCGGCACACCGCCGGCGTATTGCCCAGCAGCGCCGCCACCTCGCACACCACCGCCCGTTGTGCCTGGGCCAGCGCACGCTGGCTGGCCGGTTCCGGCAGCTCGGTGGTGGCGAACGCCTGCACCGCCGCCACGGTTCCGCCCCAGGTGCGGAAATCCTTGGCGGTGAAGTCCTCGCCCATCACCTCGCGCAGGTAGTCGTTCACTGCGCCGGAATCCACCGGCTGCAGCGCACCGTCGTCATCGCGGTACTGGAACAGCGCCTGCCCCGGCAGCTGCTGCAGGCGCCGCACCAACAGGCCCAGCCTGCGGTCGCCCACGGTCACCTCCTGCAGCTGCCCGGACTTGCCGCGGAAGCGCATGCGCACCCGCCCGCCACGCAGCAGCTCCAGATGGCGGTTGCGCAGTGTGGTCAGTCCGAACGAGCGGTTCTGTTGTGCGTAGGTTTCATTGCCGGCCCGCACCAGGGTGTCGGCCAGCAGCGCGACCACCATCGCCAGCACTTTTTCCCTGGGGAAACCCGGCCGCTTGAGATCGCGCGACAACCGCCGCCTCAGCGAGGGGAGGGCCTCGCCAAAGGCGATGATGCGGTCGAACTTGCCGGCGTCGCGCTCCTTCGCCCAGTCGGCGTGGTAGCGGTACTGCTTGCGCCCACGCGCATCGCGACCGGTGGCCTGCAGGTGGCCGTTGGCGTGCGCGCAGATCCACACGGCAGTGTAGGCCGGCGGGATGGCCAGCGCGCGGATGCGGTGCAGGGTGGCGGCATCGCGCACCGCGTGGCCGTCGGCATCGCGGTAGCTGAATCCCTTGCCGGCGCGGCGGCGGCCGATGCCGGGTTGGGTGTCATCGACATAGCGCAGGCCGGCGGCACGCGCGGCCTGTTGTTCCGGAGTGGAGGGCGTTGGCATGCGCTGAGTGTCGCGGGTGCGGCGCGGTGATCCTGTCGATAACGCAAGACAAACACGTGAGGGTCGGTTCGCCGCTATGCTCGGGTCTTCACAACCCCTTCCGGAGTCATGATGTCGTTCCCGATTCGCGCCCGTTCGCTCTCCGCCCTGTTGCTGCCGGCCGTGCTGGCCCTGACCGCCTGCCAGGCACCGGCGCTGGATGAACAGGATTCGGCCACCGCCCATGCCCAGCAGGCCGCCGAAGCCGCCAAGGCGCCGGCCGACGACGCAGGCAAGGCGACCGAGGCGCCGCCGGTCGGCACCTGCGACGCCAGCCAGGTGCAGAGCCTGGTCGGCCAGGCCTACACCGACGCGCTGGGCAAGCAGGCGCAGGAAGACGCCAGCGCCAGCCAGGTGCGCGTGCTCAAGCCCAACGACGTGGCCACGATGGAGTTCCTCGGCGACCGCCTCAACATCGAAGTGGACGACAAGGGCGCAGTCACCGGCACGCGCTGCGGCTGAGCCCGGCCCCGCGCCGGCACAGGCGTGCCGGCGCTTTCTGTTGCACCTGCAACCGTGTATTGCGGCGTTGCAGCAACCTGTGATCTAGTCGAGGCATCCGGTGGCCTCACGATGCGCTCCAGGGATTGGGCGGGCTTGAGTGTCCCCGTTCAATTCATTCCGCATCGAGGTAGAGATGGCCCCCCGCAACCGCCAAGGGCTTTACGACCCGCGCTCCGAGCGCGATGCCTGTGGATTTGGCATGGTCGCCCAGCTCGACGATCAACCTTCGCGCCTGTTGGTTGATACCGCCATCGCCGCGCTCTCGCGCATGACCCACCGTGGCGGTGTCGCCGCCGATGGCCTGACCGGCGATGGCTGCGGCCTGCTGCTGCGCCGCCCCGATGCTTTCCTGAAACTGCTGGCCAGCGAAGCCGGCATCGTCGTCGCCGCGCGCTTCGCCGCTGGCCTGGTGTTCCTGCCACATGATGCCGATGCTGCGCAGGCCTGCCGCACCCAGCTGCAGGCGCAGGTGGAGGCCGTGGGCTGCAAGGTGGCCGGCTGGCGTGAGGTGCCCACCGACGACAGCGTCTGTGGCCAGCTGGCGCGCGACACACTGCCGCGCATCGAACAGGTGTTCGTCGACGCCGGCATCGGCCAGGACGACGCCGGCTTCGCGCTGGCGCTGTTCCTGGCGCGCCGTCGCAGCGAACAGCAGCTGCGCGCGCATGCCGACTTCTACGTCACCACGCTCACCCCGGATGCGATCAGCTACAAGGGCATGGTGCTGCCGGACAAGCTCAGCCGCTTCTACCCGGACCTGCAGCGCCGCGAACTGGCCTCCAGCGCCATCGTGTTCCACCAGCGCTTCTCCACCAACACGCTGCCACGCTGGCCGCTGGCCCACCCGTTCCGCATGCTCGCCCACAACGGCGAGATCAACACCATCGAAGGCAACCGGCGCTGGGCGCAGGCACGCAGCAAGGTGTGGAAGACGCCGCGCTTCGATATCGGCGAATTCGATCCGGTGATCTCCATGCACGGTTCGGACTCGCAGAGCCTGGACAACATGCTGGAGTTGATGGTCGCCGGGGGCATGGAGCTGATCCAGGCGCTGCGCATCCTGGTCCCGCCGGCCACCCAGTCGCTGGAGTTCAAGGACCCGGACCTGGCCGCGTTCTACGAGTTCCACGGGCTCAACAGCGAACCCTGGGATGGCCCGGCCGGCATCGTCGCCTGCGACAGCCGCTACGCCGTGTGCACCCTCGACCGCAATGGCCTGCGCCCGGCGCGCTGGATGCTGACCGCCGACCGCCACTTCCTGGTCGCCTCCGAAGCCGGCGTGTGGGAAGTGCCCACCGAGCGCGTGGTGCGCAAGGGCAAGCTTGGCCCGGGCGAGATGATCGCCATCGACCTCAAGCGCGGCGACCTGCTCGACTCCGACGCGGTGGACCGCATCAACCGCGGCCGCGCGCCGTACAAGCAGTGGCTGCAGCAGGGCGTCACCTACCTGCAGACCGAACTGATCGACCCGTCACTGGTGGAAGAGCCCTTCGATGAAGGCACCCTGCGCAGCTACCACAAGCTGTACCAGCTCAGCAGCGAAGAAGTGGAGCAGGTGCTGCGGCCGCTGGCCGAGACCGAACAGGAAGCCACTGGCTCGATGGGCGACGACACGCCGATGGCGGTGCTGAGCCAGCGCAGCCGCCCGCTCTACGACTACTTCCGCCAGGCCTTCGCCCAGGTCACCAACCCGCCGATCGACCCGCTGCGCGAAGACTGCGCGATGTCCCTGTCCACCCAGCTCGGCAAGGAGACCAACATCTTCCATGCCGGCCCGGAGACGGTGAACCACGTCATCCTCAACTCGCCGGTACTCAGCCAGCGCAAGCTGCGCCAGCTGCTGAAGATGGACCAGTACGTGCAGGCCAACCGCCTGCTCGACCTGTCCTACAGCGAGGACGAAGGCCTGCGTGCCGGTATCGAGCGCATCTGTGCCGAAGCCGAACAGGCCGCGCGCGACGGCATGGTGATGCTGCTGCTGTCCGACCGCTACCCGGTGGCCGGGCGGCCGATGGTGCACGCCCTGCTGGCCACCAGCGCCATCCACCACCACCTCTCGCGGCTGGGCCTGCGCTGCGACGTGAATCTTATCGTCGAGACCGGCACCGCGCGCGACCCGCACCACATGGCCTGCCTGCTCGGCTTCGGCGCCACGGCGGTGTACCCGTACCTGGCCTACCAGACCCTGTTCGACCTCGGCCGCCGCGGCATCCTCAAGCTCAGCAAGGGCGGCGAGCAGTCGCAGATCGGCCGCCGCTACCGCAAGGGCGTCTACAAGGGCCTGTCGAAGATCATCTCGAAGATGGGCATCTGCACCGTGGCCAGCTACCGTGGCGCGCAGCTGTTCGAGATCATCGGCCTGGAACCGGAGGTGGTCGACCTGTGCTTCCCCGATACCGCCTCGCGCATCGGTGGCGCCGGTTTCGCGCGCCTCGATGCCGACGCGCGCGAGCTGTGCGCGCAGGCCTGGGATGCGCAGCAGGACGTGGATGTCGGCGGCCTGCTGAAGTACGTGCACGGCGGCGAGTACCACATGTACAACCCGGACGTAGTGACCACCCTGCAGCGCGCGGCGCGCAGTGGCGACCCGCGTGCGTGGCAGCAGTACTGCGATGCCGTGCATGCACGGCCGCCGTCGGCACTGCGCGACCTGCTGGAACTGGTGCCGGCCGCCACGCCCACGCCGCTCGATGAAGTGGCACCGGCCAGTGCGCTGTTCCCGCGCTTCGATACCGCTGCAATCAGTCTCGGCGCGCTGTCGCCGGAGGCGCACGAGGCGCTGGCGATTGCGATGAATCGCCTGGGTGGCCGCAGCAATTCCGGCGAAGGTGGCGAAGACCCGGCCCGCTACGGCACGCCGCGGCGCAGCAAGATCAAGCAGGTGGCCTCGGGGCGCTTCGGCGTCACCGCCGAATACCTGGTCAACGCCGAGGTGCTGCAGATCAAGGTCGCGCAGGGTGCCAAGCCCGGCGAAGGCGGCCAGCTGCCCGGCCACAAGGTCAACGAACTGATCGCGCGCCTGCGCTATGCGCGCCCCGGCATCGGCCTGATCTCGCCGCCGCCGCACCACGACATCTATTCCATCGAAGACCTGGCGCAGCTGATCTACGACCTCAAGCAGGTCAACCCGACCGCGCTGGTGTCGGTGAAGCTGGTCAGCCATGCCGGCGTCGGCACGATTGCCGCCGGCGTGGTCAAGGCCGGTGCGGACCTGATCACCATTTCCGGCCATGACGGCGGCACCGGTGCCTCGCCGGTCAGCTCGATCCGCTATGCCGGCGTGCCGTGGGAACTGGGCGTGGCCGAAGCGCACCAGGCGCTGCTGGCCAACGACCTGCGCGGGCGCACCCTGCTGCAGACCGATGGTGGCCTGAAAACCGGCCTGGACGTGGTCAAGGCCGCGCTGCTGGGCGCGGACAGCTTCGGCTTCGGCACCGCGCCGATGATCGTGCTGGGCTGCAAGTACCTGCGCATCTGCCACCTCAACAACTGCGCCACCGGCGTGGCCACCCAGGATGACCGCCTGCGCGAGAACCACTTCACCGGCCAGCCCGAGCGCGTGGAAAACTTCTTCCGCCTGCTGGCCGAGGAAGTGCGCGGCTGGCTGTCGTACCTGGGTGCGCGTTCGCTGGAGGAAATCGTCGGCCGCACCGACCTGCTGCGGCAGATCGAGGCCGCGCCGCGCGATGGCGTGCGCGTGGACCTGTCGCGCCTGCTGGCCGATGCCCGTTACGAAGGCAGCCACTGCGCCGCGCAGCGCCTGTACGAATCGCCGGACAGCCTGGCCACGCAGATGGATGGCCTGCTGGCCCCGGCCATCGAGCACAAGCGCGGTGGCGAACACCGCTTCCTGATCCACAACACCGACCGCAGCATCGGCACCCGCCTGGCCGGTGCGGTGGCCCGCGCGCATGGCAACCAGGGCATGGCCGAAGCACCGCTGGAGCTGCGCTTCCGTGGCAGTGCCGGGCAGAGCTTCGGCGCCTTCAATGTCGGCGGCCTGCATCTGGAAGTAGAGGGCGAGGCCAACGACTACGTCGGCAAGGGCATGGCCGGGGGCCGCCTGGTAGTGCGGCCGCCGCGTGGCGCGCGCTTCGAGGCACGCAGCACCGCCATCATCGGCAACACCTGCCTGTACGGCGCCACCGGAGGCGAACTGTTCGCGGCTGGTCGTGCCGGCGAGCGCTTCGCGGTGCGCAATTCCGGCGCGCTGGCGGTGGTGGAAGGTGCCGGTGACCACTGCTGCGAATACATGACCGACGGCGTGGTGCTGGTGTTGGGCAAGGTCGGCCTGAACTTCGGCGCCGGCTTCACCGGTGGCCTGGCCTATGTGCTGGACGTGGACCGCGATTTCGTCGATCGCTACAACCACGAACTGATCGACATCCATCGCGTGTCGGCCGAGGGCTTCGAGAACTATCGCCAGCACCTGCATCGCCTGATCGGCCGCCACCGCGAGCTGACCGGCAGCATCTGGGCGCAGCAGATCCTCGACGAGTTCCGCGATTACATCGGCAAGTTCTGGCTGGTCAAACCCAAGGCCGCCAGCATCGAGTCGCTGACTGAAACCCTGCGCCGCGCCGCGTGATTTTGCCCGGTAGTGCCGGCCGCTGGCCGGCAACGTCCCCCCTCGCATTCCAGAGCCCGCCATGAGCCGCAAGCACGCCTTCCAGTTCCTCGACCTACCCCGCACCATGCCGCAGCGCATCCCGGTCGAACTGCGCACCTCCGGCGACTGGGGTGAGCTGTACGGCAAGTTCGGCAAGGAAGACGCCCAGTACCAGGCCGGACGCTGCCTGGACTGCGGCAACCCGTACTGCAGCTGGAAGTGCCCCGTGCACAACGCCATCCCGCAGTGGCTGCAGCTGGTGCAGGAGAACCGCATCCACGAAGCGGCCACGCTGTGCCACAGCACCAACCCGCTGCCGGAAGTGTGCGGCCGCGTCTGCCCGCAGGACCGCCTGTGCGAAGGCAGCTGCACGCTGGAGGAATTCGGCGCGGTGACCATCGGCGCGGTGGAGAAGTACATCGTCGATACCGCCCTGGCCAGCGGCTGGCGCCCCGACCTGGGCGCGGTGCAGCCCACCGGCCAGAGTGTTGCGGTGATCGGTGCCGGCCCGGCCGGCCTGGCCTGTGCCGACCGCCTGGCGCGCGCCGGCATCACCGCCGTGGTCTACGACCGCTACGAACAGATCGGCGGCCTGCTGCAGTTCGGCATTCCCAGCTTCAAGCTGGACAAGGAGGTGATTCACCGCCGCCGCGAAGTACTGGAGGGCATGGGCGTGCAGTTCCGCCTGGGCGTGGAGATCGGCCGCGATGTCAGTGTGCAGCAGCTGCTGGACAGCCACGATGCGGTGTTCGTCGGCACCGGGGCCTACCGCTACACCGATGGCGGCCTGGACGGCCAGGACCTGAAGGGCGTGCTGCCAGCGCTGCCGTTCCTGGTGCAGAACAGCCGCATCGTCGGCGGCGATGATCCGAAGGGCCGGCCGATTGCCGGCTGGGAGGACACCATCGCCCTGCCCGATCTGAACGGCAAGCGCGTGGTGGTGCTCGGCGGCGGCGATACCGGCATGGACTGCGTGCGCAGCGCGGTGCGGCTGGGCGCGGCCAAGGTCACCTGCGCCTACCGCCGCGACGAGGCCAACATGCCCGGCAGCGCGCGCGAGGTGGCCAACGCGCGCGAGGAGGGCGTGCGCTTCCTGTTCAACCGCCAGCCGCTGTCGATCGAAGCCGGCGCCGATGACGAGGTGATCGGCGTGACCGTGGTCGAGACCCGGCTGGGCGAGCCCGATGCCAACGGCCGCCAGAACGCCGTGCCGATCGAGGGCAGCGAATCGCTGCTGGAAGCGGACGTGGTGATCATCGCGTTCGGTTTCTCGCCGACGCTGCCGGCGTGGTTGTCCGAGCACGGCGTGGAAGGCCGGTCGAACGGCCGCATCGTGGCCGGTGGCAAGGACCGCCTGCCGTTCCAGACCGCGCATCCACGCCTGTTCGCCGGCGGCGATGCGGTGCGTGGCGCCGACCTGGTGGTGACCGCCGTGGCCGAAGGCCGCGACGCTGCCGCCAGCATCGTGCGCCTACTGGCGGTTTGAGTCGGGCACCAGCAGCACGGCCAACAGCGCGTGCAGCGACGGCGCTTCCACCGGCTTGGCCAGGAAATGCTCGATGCCGGCGTCGCGGCAGGCCTCGCGCGTCCTGTCCAGCACGCTGGCGGTAAGCGCGATGATCGGAACCCGCGCACGGGCTGCACAGGCATCGGCGCGGATCGCGCGCGCCAGCGTGAATCCGTCCATGTCAGGCATGTGGCAGTCGGTGATCACCAGATCGAACGGCCACGCCTGCCAGGCCTCGAGGGCCTTGCGGCCATCCGTGCAGGCATGCACATGCAGCCCCAGGCCGCGCAGGCGCTGCTCCAGCAGGTGCAGGTTGGTGGGATGGTCTTCGGCCACCAGCACCCAGGCGGGCGGCAGCGCCGGCACCGCCGCGGCCGGCGGGGGTGATGCCTCCGCAGGCCGCTCGCAGGCCGCCAGGTCCAGCTCCATCCACACCGTCGTGCCCTCGCCGGGCCTGCTGCGCAGCTGCAGTTCGGCGCCCATCGACGCCGCCAGTTCGCGGCAGATCGCCAGGCCAAGGCCACTTCCGCCGAAGCGGCGCGTCGTCGACGGCTCGGCCTGGGTGTAGGCGGCGAACACCGCCTGCTGCCGTTCCGGACTGATGCCCACACCGCTGTCGCTCACCTGCAGGCGCAGCCGCTGGCCATCCTCCAACTGCTGCAGCACCCGCACCTGCAGGTCCACGCTCCCATGCTCGGTGAACTTCAGCGCGTTGCCGGCAAGATTGAACAGGATCTGGCGCAGGCGCAGGCCATCAGCAAGCAGCCCGGCCTGCAACGCCGGATCGAGTTCGATCCGCAGATGCAGGCCCCGGCTGGCCGCAACAGGCATCAGCAGCTGCTGCACTGCCCGCAGCATCGCCGCCAGATCGGTCGGCCGCAGCTGCAATGGCGCAGGCTGCAGGCGCTGGCTGTGCAGCACATCGTCGAGGATCTGCCGCAGCATCCTCGCCGCATCGCCCACCGTGGCAAGCACCTGCTGCTGGCGCGCATCCAGGTCGCTGTCGGCCAACCGTTCCAGCATCCCCAGCAGGGTGCTCATCGGCGTACGGATCTCGTGGCTCATCGTCGCCAGGAAGTGGGTCTTGGCCAGCGCCACCTGCTCGGCCTCGCCTCTGGCCTGTGCCAGCGCAAGGGTGCGCGACTGCACTTCGCTGACATCCATCCAGTAACCACTCCACTCGACGACGCCGCCACCACGCGGCAGCGGTCGTCCATGCGAATGCACCCAACGCCAGCCCTGCGGCGACTGCGTCCGGAAGATGACATCGATCGGCTCGCGCGCCAGCGCGGCCGCATCGACCGCTTCCGTGAGCCGCGCATGATCGTCGGGGTGGACCGCGGCCAGCAGACGCCGATGATCGATCAGCGCGGTCTCGACGCTGATTCCGAACAGCGCATGTACATCCCCTGCGATCTGCGGAATGCTGTAGTGGCCTTCTGCCGAGCGACGCGCCTGGAACACCACCGCCGGCAGATTCGAGGTCACCTCCTGCAGCCGCTGGGCGGCCACGCGGCGTCGCTCGCTTTCGCGGTGCACGCGCCAATAGCCGAACGCGTACACCAGCGCGAGCGCCAGCAGGATCAGCGAGGCCGGCACCAGCCAGTGCAGTGCTGAAAGTGACGACTGGCTTCGCGGCACCGCCGGCAACCAGGCCGCACGCATCGCCTGGCGTCGTGCGCCACTCAAACTGGACACGGCCTGCTCGAACTCATCGATGACGCCCGTACAGCCGGGCACCGTGGCCAGTACCAGCGCATCGTCGAAACCGGCCGGTGCAGCGATGACCAGTGGATCTCCCCGGTAGCGCCGCAGGGCGGCCTCGACCTCACCGAGATTGGCGATCACCGCATCGACCAGGCCGGTGCCCAGCAGCGAGAGCGCGTCATCGAGCGGTGCCGGGGGAAGCAGCTGTGCGCCGGGTGCCTGTTCGGCCAGCAGCGCGGCCAACGGCTCGGGGTCCGGGCTGGCCACGGTGCGCCCGCGCAGCGCCGCCATTCCCAGCACCGGCGGCGCATCCCGGCGCCGAACGATCACCTGCGGCAGCTGCAGGAAGGGGGCACTGGCCACCCAGCCCGGGGGCAGCTGCGAACGTGGCCAGCCCAGCAGGGCCTGGATGTCGCCGGGCACCCTGCCCTTGGCCACCGCGACGGCCGGCAGCGGCTGCGGCTGCAACGGGCGCTGTGCAGCCAGCAACGCCAGGTAGTCCGCGCCGGGTCCGCTCGCCTGTCCATGCACATTGGCGGACAACGGCGCGCGGTCGGATGGCCAGGCGATACGCAGCGGCGAGCCGCAACGTGCGGCAGAGGCAGTGGCAGTGGCTGGCAGCAGCAGGCATGCCATGACGGCAGCGGCGGGAAACCCAACGACGTTCACGGCAGGCATCCTCATTCGCCGGCGGGAGAAACGGCCGCACAGCGGTTCCGCTGCCTGCCACGCTAGCGGCGTGTCAGCAGGCGGCAATGAAGAAAGTTGCAAAAGCATCCGGCAGGGCGAATGCCGACATACACTGCCGCTTTCACCCGTACCTGCGGAGCTTTCGATGCGCATCGGCCTGGCTGCCAACCGTCTCCACCACCACGACGCGCGGGCGGCCCTGTTCCGCTGGTTGCGTGCCAGTGAGTCCGGACTGCGTGAACTCGGCGTATCGCTGCACGCGGTCGGCCGCACCCATGACGCGATCGGGCGGCAGGGATTCCTGGCCGGGTACGACGGCCTGCACCGCTATCCCTACGGACGCGAAGGCGGCCTGATGAAGCTGGTGGCCGAGGTGGTCGGCATGGGCCCGGAGCGGACGCTGGATGGTGCGATCTATCTGATCGACCCGGTCGATCCGTCGTCCGTGTTTCCGGAAGCCACTGCACTGAAGCGACAGTGCGTGATCCACGGCAAGCCGTTCATTTCGACCGTGGCCACTGCGCGCGACTGGGTGGAGGTGGAGCGTATCCATGCGGGCCTGGATGCAGACGCCGGCGCCGATGACCTGCACGGCTTCGAAGGGCATACGTTGGCGCTGATCGCCCACGATGCGATGAAGCCGGCGATGCTGGCCTTCGCCGACGAGCACTTCGCGGTACTGGCACGATTCGGCGAACGCGTGGCGACGGGCACCACCGGGCAGCGCTTGAATGAACTGGCCTGGAGCCGCGGCTGGCCCAGTGACACGCCCTGGGTGACGCGCTACCAGAGCGGCCCGATGGGCGGCGATGCGCAGATTGCCGACCGCGTACTGGAAGGCCGCTGCCAGCGCGCGATCTTCTTCGAGGACCCACACGTGGCGCGCCAGCACGAGGCGGACATCCAGCTGCTGGAGCGGGCGGTGACCACGGTGACCGACCTGGCGGTGTGCATCACCGCGCCGCGGGTGGCGGCACGCTGGGCGACGGCGGCGGCGCTGCGGGCGGGGTGATGGAGGTTTCGGCCAACGGCTGAGCCCCTCGTGGCTGGCGGTATCTGAAGGCAAAGCCGTGCTTGGCCGGGCGGGTGAGCCATGCAGGGGACGCTGCATGGCTCACCCGCCCGGCCTCAGACAGTTTCCGTGCGTGCCAGCCACGGAAGAAAGAAAGAAGAGCAGGAGCGGGTCGCGCGCTTTTCTGTAGAGCCGAAGGTAGCGGCAGGAGCCGCTGCCAACGTCGCTTGCGACGGCCCGAAGGGTGCCGGTCAGGACGACCGGCATCGCCATGCTCGGCTGCTCTTCAACGTGATGACTGGAACCCCGCGCTGCGCGCGTTGGCCAAGCATCGGCTCGGCTCTACAACAGCTGGCGTAGCATGGCCTTCAGTCTGCGCCCTTCCAGTTGGAAGTAGTCGCGCTGTTCGCGCCAGGCGGGGAAGCGTTGTTCCACTTCATGCCAGAACGCCGGTGAGTGGTTCGGCTGGATCAGGTGGCAGAGTTCGTGCACCAGCACGTACTCGAACGCTTCCGGGCGCCCCAGCACCAGCGCAAGGTCCAGCGCCATGCTGCCGTCCGGCGCCAGCGAGCCCCATTGCGAGGACATCACCTTCAGCCGCAGGCGGCTGGGTGCGCGTGGCAGGGAGGGCAGGTACTTCGGCAGCCAGCGGCCGACGTCGGCACGGGTCTGGGCTTCGTAGAACTCGCGCAGCAGGCGGCGCAGGGTGGCATCGCCGCCACGGCTCGGCCATTGCACGCAGGCGCCGTGCTCGTCGATCTCCAGGCGCGCATAGCGACCTTCCTGCCAGCGCAGCGGCAACAGTTCGCCGCGCAACGGCAGCACACCGTCTTCGCCCGGCTGCAGCGGCGCCGGCAGGCCGTGCCCCTGGTACTGGCGCAGCTGCAGCGCCAGCCAGTCGCGGTGCTGTTCCAGGAAGCGTTCGCCCATCACCAGGCTTGCCCGCGGCGGCAGGGTCAGGCGCGCGCCGCGCTCGTCCACGCTCAGTTTGATGCGCCGCGCACGCGGGTCGCGCACGCGCAGCACCTCGATCTCGGCATCCTCCAGGCGCAGGCGGACGGTGTCACGCTGCACGGTGGCGGGCGGAGCGGGTGAGATCAGGCGGCGCAACAGGCGGCTCATGACGCCAGCATAGCGCCGCTTCGGGCCGCTGGATGACCGGCGACCCACGCAGTGCCTGTTCAGTCAGCCTTGCTGAGCTTGAAGGCTTCTTCCAGCAACAGGAACAGGCGGCGGATCTCGGCGCTCTGCAGGGCGAAGCGGGCGTCGAATTCGGCGCGGCGGCCGTCTTCGTCGGCATGCTCCAGCTGGTCCAGGGCGCCATCGAGGAACTTCAGCTTGCGCACGATCAGGTCGTCGCCGATCACGAACGACAGGTTGTCTTCGAAGATCAGCGCCAGCTTGGTCACCTGCTTGCCGGCGTCCAGGTGCTTGTCGATCTCGTCGCAGCGCAGTTCCTGGTGCTGGCACTTGACCACCGCACCGCCCTCCACCGGGTCCTTCATCTCGCACTCTTCGCCCAGGCTCAGCCCGGTCGGCAGCGGCTCGCCGGCAATCCAGCCGGTCAGGATCGAGCGCGGCGCGACTTCGGCGTTCAGCGGCATCGCCGGGAAGCTGCCGAGCAGGCCGCGGATGTCGGACATGAAGTATTCGCCGGTCTTGCGGCTGGAGGTATCCACCGCGACATAACCGTGCTGCAGGTCGATGAAGGCGTCATTGCGCGAGGACTTCACGAAGGCGCGCGGCAGCAGTTCATGCAGCAGGTCGTCCTTCATGCGCTTGCGCTCGCGCCCGCCCGGGCGACGGCCTTCCTTTTCCTCGATCTCCTCCAGCTTGCGCTCGAGCAGGTCGTTGACCACCGCCGCCGGCAGGATCTTGTCCTCACCGCCCACGGTCAGCCACAGATGTTCGGCGATGCGGTGGGAGAGCAGTTCCTTCTCCTCGCGGCCGAACGGCGAGATGAAGCCGCGCGAATTCATTTCCAGCGCGCCGACCGGCTTCAGCAGGGCGTGCGGCAGCAGGGTGTCGACTTCGGAAAAATCGGTGGCAGTCGGGAAACGGAAGAACGTCAGGTTGCGAAAGAACATGGAATTCCGGATGGCAAAGAGGAAGGGCGACCGACCTTAAACGGTGGGCGTCTCGGGATCTGCGTCGGCGTCGGCCGGGGAGCCGGCCAGCCAGGCATGGGCGTCGGGCAGCGGCGCGTCGTCGCGACGGCCCAGCGCCATGAAGTCGAACAGGGTGGTATCGGCCAGCTGCGAGGGCCGCACTTCGCCCATGGCACGCGCGATCTGCTCGATGCGGCCCGGGTGGTCCTTCTCCCATTGCCTGAGCATCAGGCCGACCTGGCGGCGCTGCAGGTTCTCCTGGCTGCCGCACAGGTTGCAGGGAATGATCGGGAACTGGCGCGCCTGCGCGTAGTCGACGATGTCGCTCTCGCGCACGTACGCCAGCGGCCGGATCACCACGTGCCTGCCGTCGTCGCTGCGCAGCTTCGGCGGCATGCCCGACAGCTTGGCGTGGTGGAACAGGTTCATGAAGAACGTGGCCACCATGTCGTCGCGGTGATGGCCCAGCGCGATCTTGGTGAAGCCGTGGGTCTCGGCGTAGTTGTACAGCGCGCCACGACGCAGGCGCGAGCACAGCGAACACATGGTCTTGCCTTCCGGAATGACCCGGCTGACCACCGAATAGGTGTCCTGCTCGATGATGTGGTACGGCACGCCCAGCCCGGCCAGGTACTCCGGCAGCACGTGCTCGGGGAAGTCCGGCTGCTTCTGGTCCAGGTTCACCGCCACCAGCTCGAACGGCACCGGCGCCTTCTTCTGCAGCTGCAGCAGTACGTCCAGCAGGGTGTAGCTGTCCTTGCCACCGGACAGGCAGACCATGACCTTGTCATCGGCCTCGATCATGCCGAAGTCGGCAATCGCCTCGCCCACCTGGCGGCGCAGGCGCTTGGCCAGCTTGTGCTGCTCGCGCTCGGCCACGCGCGGATCGCGGGCGGCGCGGGGCGGGGGATCGGGAAGGGAGATCACGGCACTCATGGCTCCATTCTAACGGCTCGGAGCCGCCGCGGCCGGGCCGAGGGGCTCCCCTCTCCCGGCAGTCATCATCGCTGTGTATGCTCGGAGGCTGTGGACACCTACAGCCCCGCCGAGATCGTCGAGCACCTCGCCGCCCTGCGCGCCGAGCACCGCCTGCTGGATGAACAGATCACCCGCATGGCTGCCAACGGCGAGGACGAGCTGGAGTCCAAGCGCCTGAAGCGTCGCAAGCTGCAGCTGAAGGACTGCATCGCCAGGCTGGAAAGCCTGCAGATTCCCGACGAACCGGCCTGACGCCGGGCTCGGGTGGGGGCCAACCCTGGTTGGCCTACTGCTTTGGTGGGTGCCAACCTTGGTTGGCCTCCTGCTCTGGTGGGTGCCAACCTTGGTTGGCACGACTGGAATGTGTGTGGACCAAGGTCCACACCCACCACAAGGATTCAGTTCAATCCTGCGGCGCAGCCTCGTCGGGGCGTGCCGCTTCCGGGCTGACCCGCTCGATGGTGTGGCGCAGCTCGCGGCCGAGGATGAACTTGGCATCCTTGGCCCAGGCATCCAGGCGTTCGTCGAACAGCAGCTTGCTGTTCTCGTCCGGCCACACCAGGCGCAGTTCGCGCAGCTTCTGGATGAAGCCGCGGAACAGGGACTTGTCGAAGAACTCCGGTGCCGCCGGTGCATACAGCAGGCTCAGCCGCTGCGCCGCCTGCTGGCACAGGCTTTCCAGCTCGGCCGCGCCAAGGACGCCGGGGCCGTTCTTCACCAGCACCGAAATGGCGATGTAGTAGCGCTCGAACGCCTGCTGCAGCGAATGGCCGATCGCACGCAGGCGGAACACCTCGTCGGTCTGCCCGGTGTTGCGCGCCAGGATGCCGCCGTCGTCATCGTTGACGTTCTGCAGCAGGCCTTCGCGCACGAACACATCGATGGTCCGGTCGATACGCTGGGCGAACTCGTCCTCGCTCCACGGCAGGAACAGCTCGGCCTGCAGGAACGGGTACACCGTGCGGCCCAGCTGGACCAGCCCGGTACGGCTCATGCGGCGGTTGTTCTGGAAGCAGCAGGCCACCCACGAGGAGGCGGTGAACAGGTGCACCACGTTGTTGCGGAAGTAGCTCAGCAGCACCGCGGTATCGCCGCTGACGCTGAGCACGTCGCCCAGCGGGTGCTTGATGCGGGTGAGGACGTTGATTTCCTCGGCATGGGCGATGATCCGCTCCGGCGAGTGCGGAGTCACCGTCACCCGGTCCGAATACGGCATCTCGACCAGCAGCGTCTTGCACAGCTCGATCTGCGCGATCAGGTCGGCCTCGCCCATTGCATGCTTGGGCGTGGACAGCAGGGCCAGCGCCAGCAGGTTGATCGGGTTGACGTCGGCGGCACCGTTGATGCGCACCTGGATGCGCTCGGCCAGCGTGTCCACCGTGGTCGACAGCCAGGCCGGCTTCTCGTCCTCGGACACCGCCTCGCCTTTCCACTCCGGCGCCTTCTCGGCCAGCACTTCGTTCAGCGCGATCGGCTCGCCGAAGTTCACCACCACCTGACCATAGTTCTGCTTGAGCACCTTGGGGATGCCCCACAGCAGCGACCAGATCGATTCCTTTTCCTTCGGCCGGCCGGACAGTTCGTCCAGGTAGCTGCCGCCTTCCATCAGTTTCTCGTAGCCGATGTAGATGGGCTGGAACAGCACCGGCTTGCGCGGCTGGCGCAGGAACGCGCGCAGCGTCATCGAGATCATGCCGCCCTTGGGCTGCAGCAGGCGCCCGGTACGCGAGCGGCCGCCTTCGACGAAGTACTCCAGCGAGTAGCCACCGGCCACCAGCTGCGCGACGTATTCGCTGAGCACCGCCGAGTACAGCGCGTTGCCACGGATCGAGCGGCGGATGAAGAACGCGCCCCCCTTGCGCAGCAGGGTGCCGACCACCGGCAGGTTCAGGTTGATGCCGGCCACGATGTGCGGCGGCACGATGCCACGGTCGTACAGCAGGTAGGACAGCAGCAGGTAGTCCATGTGGCTGCGGTGGCTGGGCACGTACACCACTTCGTGGCCCGGCGCGGCCGCCTTGAACTTGTCCAGGTGATGCACCAGCACGCCGGCGTAGATGCGGTTCCACACGTGGCTGAGCATGAAGCTGGCCGAACGCACCACCGGGCTGGAATAGTCCGCAGCGATTTCCCAGGCGTAGGCGTGCGCCTTCTTCCAGGCATCGGCCGGCTTCGAATTGTCGCGCTTGGCCTGTGCGGCGATCGCTTCGCGCACCGGTTCGGCCGCCAGCACCTGGTCGACCAGCAGGCGCCGGGTCGACAGGTCGGGGCCGATCACCGATTCACGGATGCGGCGGAAATGGGTGCGCAGCACGCGCTGCAGCTTGCGCACCGTGCGCTCCGGCTCCAGGCCTTCGTCCACGGTGCTGCGCAGCGAGATCGGCGGGGCAAAGCGGACGATGGTGCTGCGGCCGTTGAGCAGCACCGCCAACAGGCGGCGGAAGCGGCCGACCAGTGCCCAGTTTTCCGAGAACAGCACGGCGAACCAGCCGCTCTGCTTGTCCGGCGCGCGGCCGACGAAGATCGACACCGGCACCAGGTGCACGTCCAGGTCATCGCGCACGCGATGTGCCTGCAGCACCTTGGCCAGCGAATCGGAGTGGGTCTTGGCGCCACGCTGCTCGGGGATCAGCGAATTGCTGGAGCTGCGTCGCGACAGCGCCAGGTAGGCGCGCTTGCGGCCGGTCGGGTCACCGGCCAGCGGCACCAGCGGCGACGGCAGCCCGGCCTGGCGGCAGGCCTTGTCCAGGATCAGCGCATTCGACAGGCCGTAGTCTTCCAGCACATACATGACCGGGCGGCCATCGTTGTACTGGCCGGGGTCTTCCGGTTCGATCTTCAGCGACAGCCACGGCTCCACCAGGCGACCGAGCAGGCGCGCCCACAGCGGGCGGCGGCCGGCCGAACGCGCGTGCGCGGGCGGCGGTACCGGGTTCGGGCCGGTACCGGTCGAGGGGGACGCCGGCACCGTATCGGCGGGCGTCGACGGGGATTCTTCGCCGGGGAACGGCAGCGGGTTCTGTTTCGACATCGGCGCCATTATGGCTTAGGCGGTGGCGTTGCCGCTTCCCCGCCCTCGGCGGGGACTTCGGCCGGGGCCGGCGCCGCGTCGGCACGGGCCGCGTCGGCCTTGCGCAGCAGCGCGTCGGTGTCGGCCAGGGTGCGGGTCAGGTACCAATGGCCCTCGCGCCGGCTCAGCGGCAGCTGCAGGCTCATCTCGCGGCCCGCCAGGTCGTAGTGCAGGCGCACCAGCGCGTTGTCACCTTCCACCGACAGCAGTTCGCCACGCACACTGCGCAGGGCTTCGTCCACGCCCAGCCCGTAGCTGCCCAGCACGGCCTTGAGGGTATGGATGAACGGTGCCAGCTGCTGCAGGCTGCCTTCCATGCCCGCGGCCTGCAGGCCGGCCTCGTCATCGAAGCCAACCTTGCCGGCCGCACCGACCAGCGCGGCGATGGTGCTGCGCGCACGGGCGCGGTCGCTGATCGGTGCGCCCTGCGCCCAGACCGCCAGGGTCTCGACCAGGGCAATGTAGTGCGCCTGCTGACCGGGGGTGTAGCCCTTCTGGTGGCGCAGGTACTGCACGCCGAAGTTGCCCATCGACTGCGCGGCCTGGCGCACCGCACCGGCCTGGCCGGCCAGCTGGCGGTCGAAGCTGCGCTGCAGTTCGGTGCTGGCATTGGGCTTGCGCAGGGCGGCCAGCATCGGCAGCAGCTGGTCACCCAACGGCAGCTCGGTCAGCGGCCACTGGCTGTGGCCCTCGGTCCAGGCCTGCTGCAGGCGCTGGTACTGGCTGGGCGGCACCGACAGCCTGGCGTAACCGACCAGATCGTCTTCGGCCAGCCGCAACGCCATCGCCTGCACCGCAGCCACCGGCTCGGCCGCCGGCTTGGCCGGGGCGTTGCCAGACTCGCGGCACGCCGCCACGGCCAGCAGCAGCATGGCCGCCAGCCCCCATCCACGCGCAGACCTTCCTCGCACCGCCACGCTCATGCATTCGGACTCCCCGGACCGGTCCGCATCTTGCGGCCTGCGACGTGACAGCGGCAAGCCGGGACGTCACGGTTTCCGCCAACGGCGATACAAGTGATTGAAAACCATAAAAAAAGAGCCGGGATCACGGGGATCACAGGCTCTTCAAGCCGGCACGGGGCCGGAGGACAGTGTTGTGGCACATGTCCGGTCCAGGGACCGGATGGCGGCGATCCTACGCTGCCCTGCAAGTTAAGGCAACACTTCACGTAATACGATATATCTATTTGATTTTATTGAATCAATCACGCTGCCAGACAGCCTCAATGAAATCTACGGCGTGTTTTTCGGCGATTCGGGCATAAACGCCGGGATAGCCGGCCAGCGCGCAGCCCTCGCCCCAGCTGACCACGCCGAACTGGGTCCAGCCCTCGCGCAGTCGCAGCAGCAGCGGACCGCCGGAATCGCCCTGGCAGCTGTCGATGCCCTCGCGGCCGGCACAGATCACCTTGCCGCGCGACAGATCACCGCCGTAGGCCTGCTGGCATTCATTGAACGGCACGAACGGCACCTGCACCGTCTGCAGCTGGGTGGGATAGACCCGGCCATCGCCGATGTCGGTGTCGCCCCAGCCGATCACGGTGAATTCGCGTCCCGGCTTGAGATAGCTTGCATCGGGCCGCAGCCGCAGGGCGACCGGCTGTGCATCGGCCAGCGGCGCGCTGAGCTGGATCAGGGCCACGTCGTGCTCCAGCGAGTTGCCGCTGTTGAATGCCGGGTGGACGTGGATCGCCTTGACGTTGGAGGCGCGCGACGCGGCCTCGGTGGAGAGCGTGGCCTGGCCGGCCAGCACCGCCAGGCCGGTCGGATTCTCGCCCTGCAGGCAATGCGCGGCGGTCAGTACCCACGACGGTGAAATGAGCGTTCCGCCGCAGAAATGGCGGTCATGGTCCGAGTCGCCGTCGAAGACGCCCTGGATGCTGACCATGAACGGGTACTCGCCCGGTTGGGCGGCTTCGCCGCCGATGATGCGCGGTGCCTCGCGCACCTGCGGTGCGGCGATGACGGGTGCGGCGGACGCGGCCAGCAACAGGCCGATGAACAAAGAGGTGCTGCGATACATGATCCCTGTACTCCTCTATCGATGGTTGGAACCGGCGCGGCCGCGGTCCGTGCCGGTGCATCGATTGGGAAGCAGTGATGATCCCCACAGGGCGAACGCGCGCACAGTTTCCGCGCCTTGTGCTGCCTGCGTCAGTGGCGGCCGCACAAATGCGAACGCCATCGCGCACGGGTCGCGATGGCGTTCGTAGTGCCGTTGTGACCGGCGTATTCCGAAGGCTCAGCGTGCAGCCAGAGCCGACGCGATTTCCTGCTGGATCGCCCGTGCCGCGGCCTGCGGATCGGTGGCCAGGCGTATCGGACGGCCAACCACGATCGCATCGGCGCCATCGGCGAAGGCCTGGGCCACGCCGACGGTGCGCTTCTGGTCATCGCCGACCGGGCCGCCAGGACGGATGCCCGGGCAGACGATCGAGAACCCGGCGCCGGTGGCGGCACGGATCGGGCCGGCTTCCTGGCCCGACGCGATCACGCCATCGATGCCCGCCGCCTGCGCCGCCAGCGCACGCTCGACCACCACGTCCACCGGCTCGCGGTCGATGCCCATCTGCGCCAGGTCCGGGCGGCCCATCGAAGTCAGCACGGTCACCGCCAGCAGGCGCATGTCGCTGCTGTTGGCGGCCGCGCAGGCCTCCATCATTGCCGGATGCCAGCCATGGATGGTCGCGTAGCTGACCGGCCACTGCGACAACCGCTTGATCACCGCCGCAGCGGTGGCCGGGATGTCGAAGAACTTCAGGTCGACGAACACGCGCTTGTCGCGTCGTGCCAGCTCGTCGAGCACCTGGAAGTACTCGCCCGAGGCCAGCAGCTCCATGCCGATCTTGTAGAACGCCACGCTGTCGCCGAGGCGATCCACCCACTCCAGTGCCTGCACGCGGTCGGGCACGTCCAGCGCGAAGATCAGGCGCTCGTCATCGCGCAGCGGCAGCGGCGCGCGGCTCACGGTGCGTAGTCCAGCGCGGCGCGCTTGGCGTCGTGGCGGGCCTGGCGCGACTGGCTGTAGTCGTTGTTGAACTGCGCCGGCTCAAAGCCGCCGTAGGTCGGGTTCGGCAGCATCCACCAACGCTCGCCGAACCAGTCGTGGTACTGCTGCAGCAGCGCGTCACGGCCGTCGTTGGTGTTGGCGGTCACTTCCACGAAGTCACCCAGCTGGTCGCCGAACTGCATCAGCACGCGGTACTGCTGCCCGGCCAGGCGGCGGCGGCAGTTCTTCTCGCTGCCGTTCTGCTCGCAGCCCGGCACCACGGTGCCCAGGCCGAGGAACACGCTGTCGTCGGCCACCGGCAGGCCCTGCTCGCGCAGGTTGGCCAGGGTCGCGTCCTTCAGGTGCACGGCGCGGTTGGAGATGTACAGCAGGGTCACGCCCTTGGCGTTGGCGGCCTTGGCGAAATCGACCACGCCGGGAATGGCCTTGGCCTTCTTCTCGGCCACCCACTGGTCCCAGGTCAGCTCGTCGTACTCCTTGCCGTCGCGCACCAGGCGCGCCTGGTAGGGCGAGTTGTCCAGCACGGTCTCATCCACGTCCAGTACCACGGCCGGCTTCAGGCCCTTGGCCTCGTTGCCGCGCTCCTCCGGCACCAGTGCGTCCCAGTGGGCTTCCTTCAGCGCCGCGTCCAGGTGGTCGGCGGCGGCACGGTAGGTCTGCTCGGTGATCGCCTTGTACTCCTGCGCGCGCTGCATCCACAGCACGGCATTGAGATTGTCGTTGGCGGTGGCATCAAGCGCACCCTCCGCCTTGGCAGCGGCGGCCGGGGCCTCCGGAGTAGCGGCTTCGGCGGCAGGCGCATCCACGCGCTTGCAGGCAGACAGGCCCAGCGCCGCGGTGGCGAGCAGGGTCAGGGACAGGGAAACGGGACGACGCATGGGTTCACCGGCAATCAGATATACCGGCGCATTTTACCGGCAAAGCCGCCGCCGGGACGGCTATGCTTGGCGGTTGACCCGTTGCCCTTCCGGAGGCCGCCATGACCGATTCCGCCCAGACCCCCGACGTTCCCCTGCTCGACGCCGTGCAGGCCCGCCTGCTGGGCTGCCTGGTGGAAAAGGAGGCGACCACCCCGGACACCTACCCGCTGACGGTCAATGCCGCGCAGTCGGCCGCCAACCAGAAGACCGCCCGCGAGCCGGTGATGAACGTCGATGCCGGCAGCGTGCAGCACGCCCTGCGCCAGCTGGAGACGATGGGCCTGGCCCGCCAGCACTTCTCCTCACGGGCCGACCGCTACGAGCACCGCCTGCAGGCCGCGCTGGACCTGACCCGGCAGCAGACCGTGCTGCTGGCGATGCTGCTGCTGCGCGGGCCGCAGACCCTGGGCGAACTGGTCACGCGCAGCGAGCGCCTGTACCGCTTCGCCGACGTGGACGAAGCCCGCCACGCCATCGAGCGCCTGCAGCAGCGCGCCCTGCTGGTGGTGCTGCCGCGCGCCAGCGGCCAGCGCGAGGACCGCTACATGCACCTGCTGTGCGGTGAAGTGGACGGTGCAGCCCTGGCAGCGAAGTACGCCAGCAGCGGCGGTGGCAGCAGCGACGCGGCCGACCCCGGCCTGGCCGAGCGCGTGGCCCAGCTGGAAGCGGCCGTGGCCGAACTGCAGGCGCAGCTGGCCGAACTGCGCGGCTGAACGTCCACATGCGGTAGTGCCGGCCGCTGGCCGGCAACCCAGGTTCACCGTGATGCCGGCCAGCGGCCGGCACTACCGGATGTCCTGCCGATGCGGTGCCGACCCACGGTCGGCACCCACCACAATCAAACTTCGGCCGCGCCTGGCGTGGCGAACAACCGGCTGGGTGTTTCAACGCCCGGCAGCTGGATCACCCCGCGTTCCTGCATTCCCAGGCCCAGCAGGATCTTCCCGGACGCAACGTTGTCCAGATCGGTGATGCCATACAGATCGTGCAGGCCCAGTTCGCCACGCGCGTAGGCGAACACCGCCCGCGCCGCCTCCCCGGCATAGCCCTGCCCGGCGAATTCCGACAGCACCGCATAGCCGATATCCGGCCCCGGCAGGCCATCGCGCCGCACCAGCCCGGCATTGCCCAGCCAGGCACCGTCGGCCAGGCGCTCGATGGCATACATGCCGAACCCGTTCAACGCATAGCTGTGCAGCACGCGCAGCGCAATGTACTCGCGCGCCTGTTCCTCGCTGTGCACGTTGCGGTCGCCGATGAAGCGCACGAAGCCCGGATCATTCAACAGCGCCAGCATCGGCGCCGCATCGCGGTCGGGCTCGATCGCACGCAGACGCAGGCGTTCACTTTCGATGGGATGCACGCGCAGACCTCCAGCCGAAACCCCGATTCTGCCTCAACGCCCGGCTGTTGCCGTGGCCTTTGATCTTCTTTTTTCTTTTCCGTGGCTGGCGCGCACGGAACCTGTCCAGGGCCGGGTAGATGGGTTGCGCAGGGGCGTGAGCCGCATGGATGCGGCGACCGAGCTTACAGGGACGTACTTGCAGCGTCCCCTGCGCAGCCCATCTACCCGGCCAACCACAGATGTAATGCGAACGGCGCCAACCACGAGGGGCTGCGCCGTTCGCCGATCAATCGAACAGCGCCTCGATCGCCGCCAACCCCGCACTCGCCCGCTCCTTCTTGCGCGCCGCATCCGCCACCGGGTCCGCACCATCGCGCTGGATCTCCTCGGCCGGGATCTCCTCGAAGAACCGGCTCGGCTTCAGCCGCACGTGCTCGCCGAACTTGCGCGTCAATTTGCTGTAGCTCATCCACAGCTGGATCTTGGCGCGGGTGATGCCCACGTACAGCAGGCGCCGCTCTTCCTGCAGGTTGCCCTCGTCCAGGCTGACCTGGTGCGGCAGCACGCCGTCCTCGCAGCCGACGATGAACACGTACGGGAATTCCAGGCCCTTGGAAGCATGCATGGTCATCATCCGCACCTGGTTGCCGCCCTCGTCCTTGTCGCTGCGCGACAGCAGCGCCAGCTGTCCGGCCAGGTCGGCGGCGGTGGCCCCGCGCGGGCCGCCCTCGAACCACTGCGCCAGTTCCTCGATGTTGTTGGCGCGGCGCTGGTAGCTGGCCTCTTCCTTGGCCTGCTGGCGCAGCTCGCTGAGCAGGCCGGACTCCTTGGCGACCTTGCGGATCATGTCACCGGAGGTGACCTGCCGGGTCTGCGCACGCAGGTCGCGCAGGATGTCGGTGAAGCGCGCCAGGCTGTTGGCCGCACGCGGCGGCAGCTGCTGCAGGGCACCGATCGCCTCGGCGGCCTGCGCCATCGGCATGTCCTTTTCCTGTGCCAGTTCGGCCAGCTTGGCCAGCGTGCCGGCGCCGACGTCGCGCTTGGGCGACTGCACCGCGCGCATGAACGCGGTGTCGTCGTCCGGGTTCACCAGCAGGCGCAGCCAGGCCAGCGTGTCCTTCACTTCCTGGCGCTCCAGGAACATGGTGCCGCCGGTCAGGTGGTACGGGATGCGCAGCAGCTGCATCGCCTTTTCCAACGGACGCGACTGGAAGTTGCCGCGGAACAGGATGCAGAAATCACTCCACGGCACATTGCGCGACTGCGCCACGAAGGCGATCTCGGCCGCGACCTTTTCGGCTTCGTGCTCGCTGTTGCGGCATTCCCACACGCGGATGCGCTCGCCGTCGGCCTGGTCGCTCCACAGCTTCTTCAGGTGCTCGTGCGGGTTGTTGGCGATCAGCGCATTGGCCGCGCGCAGCACGCGGTTGGAGCAACGGTAGTTCTGCTCCAGCTTGATGATCTCCAGCGCGGGGTAATCGCGCCCCATCTGCTGCAGGTTTTCCGGGTTGGCGCCGCGCCAGGCGTAGATCGACTGGTCATCGTCACCCACGCAGGTGAAGTTGCCCTTGTCGCCGGCCAGCTGCTTGAGCAGGCGGTACTGCGCGTCGTTGGTGTCCTGGCATTCGTCCACCAGCAGGTAGCCGATGCGCTCGCGCCAGGCCAGCGCGATCTCCGGATTTTCTTCCAGGATCTGCACCGGCAGGCGGATCAGGTCGTCGAAGTCGACCGCGTTGAACGCGGTCAGGCGCAGCTGGTAGCGCTCGTAGACGCTGGCCGCTTCCTTCTCGCGGTTGCTGCGTGCGGCGGCCATCGCCTGCTCGGGCGACAGGCCGGAGTTCTTCGCGCGCGACACCAGGTTCTTCATGTCCTCGATGTCGTCGGGCTTGGCCCCGTACATCAGGTCCTTGATCTGCGCCGCGGCATCGTCGGCATCGAAGATCGAGAAGCCGCGCTTCAGGCCCACCGCAGCGTGCTCGATCTGCAGGAACTTCAGGCCCAGCGCATGGAAGGTACAGATCGTCACCTCGTCGGCATCCTGCTCGCGCAGGCGCTTGGCCACGCGCTCGCGCATTTCCTTGGCCGACTTGTTGGTGAAGGTGATCGCCGCGATGCGGCGCGCCGGATAGCGGCCACAGCCGATCAGGTGGGCGATCTTTTCCACGATCACGCGGGTCTTGCCGCTGCCCGCGCCGGCGAGCACCAGCAACGGACCTTCGATGTGCAGGACGGCGGCGGCTTGGGGGGGATTGAGACCGTGCATGGGGACAGGATTGTAGCGGGGCCGGGTGACGACCACAGCCGGCCGCCGGTGGGGTTGCTGAACGGCTTCGGCGGACCGGGGCTGCGGCGTACAATCCGTCGATGGCCAAGCTCTACTTCTACTATTCGGCGATGAACGCCGGCAAGACCACCACCCTGCTGCAGAGCGCGCACAACTACCGCGAGCGCGGCATGCGGGTGGCGATCCTGACCCCGCGCCTGGACGATCGTGCCGGCGCCGGCGTGGTCGCTTCGCGCATCGGCCTGCGCGCCGATGGCATGGCCTTCGACCGCGATACCGACCTGCAGCGCTGGGTCGAGCAGGATCTGGCGGCGAACGGGCCGATGGGCTGCGTGCTGGTGGATGAGGCGCAGTTCCTGACCCGCGCCCAGGTCTGGCAGCTCAGCGAAGTGGTCGACCAGCTGCGCATTCCGGTGCTGTGCTACGGCCTGCGCACCGATTTCCGCGGCGAGCTGTTCGAAGGCAGCCAGTACCTGCTGGCCTGGGCCGACGAGATGCAGGAGATCAAGACCATCTGCCACAGCGGCAAGAAGGCGACGATGACCGTGCGCGTGGACGAGCATGGCCACGCGGTACAGGATGGCCCGCAGGTGGAGATCGGCGGCAATGACCGCTACGTGTCGGTCAGCCGCGCCGAGTTCAAGAAGATCACCCGCGGTGAAGGGCGGATCGACCCGGCGCAGGCGCCGCTGCCGCTGTAAGGGGGGCTTTTGCAGGGCTGCGCCCTGCACCTGCGGTAGTGCCGGCCGCTGGCCGGCAACAGCAACAGCAACAGCGAAAGCTGGCATTCCGTGGGATGGCGGGGCGGTGTGGGCTTGCAGGACACGCCGTAAACCCGTCCCTGGGGGCTCGATGGCGCCATCCATGGCGCCAACGGTCCTGCAAGCCCACACCGCCCCACCTCTGACAGATCCTCGCGACTGTTGGTAGGTGTCGACCTTGGTCGACACATCTGTCAGATATCGAATGAAATTCCGGGGTCAGATCCGTTTTCCTTCGGAAAACGGATCTGACCCCCACGAGCTGTTCCAACAGATCGCGCAAAACTGTCGAAGGCGGGGTGGGTCCGGTTGAGGGGGCGTGAGCGCCATGGATGGCGCGACCGAGGCTACATGGACGTATTTACGCCGTCCCCCTCAACCGGACCCACCCCGCCATCCCACGGAATGCCCGCTTTTGACGTTGACGTTGACGTCAGCAGGTGCAGGGCTGCAAGCCCTGCGAACCCACCACCCCCTCTCAGTACAGCGTGCGCTCCGGTGCACCGGCCGGCGGCGGGGTGTACTGGTACAGCCAGGTCTCGGTGAGGGTCTTGCCACCACTGCGCAGGAACAGGCGGATGTCGATCTGCTCGGTGCTGCCTTCCGGCGGCACCAGGTCGAACATCGCGCGGTAGCCGTTGATCTCGCGCAGCGGCCGTGCCGACACGATCTCGACCCGGCCGCGGCTGGCTTCCACCACCGCTTCAACCTCGGCCTTGTCGATCAGCGAGGCCAGCTCGCCACCTTCGAAGTCCACCGCGAAGCGCCAGCTGAAATACTCGCGCTTCTTGCCGATCACGCCGCCCAGGCCGGTGCGGCTGGCGACACAGTGCGCCAGCGGCGGCCGTGCCGGCGGTTCGGCGCCCCAGTACAGGCGGTAGCCGACCAGCAGTTCCTGGCCCGGCTGCGGCTTTTCCTTCGGGTTCCAGAATGCCACGATGTTGTCGAAGGTCTCGTCCACGGTGGGAATCTCCACCAGCTGCACCGAGCCCTCGCCCCACTCGCCCTTCGGCTCCACCCACAGGCACGGGCGCTTCTCGTAGAACACGCCATCGTCCTGGTAGTGATCGAAGTTGCGGTCGCGCTGCAGCAGGCCGAAGCCGCGCGGGTTGCGGTCCACGAACATGTTGAAACGCAGGTTGCGCGGGTTCAGCAGCGGCCGCCAGATCCATTCACCGGCACCGGTCCACAGCGACAGGCCGTCGGTATCGTGGATTTCCGGGCGCCAGTCCCAGCCCATGCGGCGGTCGTTCTCGCCCACCTGGTACATGCTGGTGCACGGTGCGATGCCCAGGCGTTCGATGGCCTTGCGCGGGTACAGCGCGCTGTCGATGTCCATCAGCAGCACGTCGCCATTGGTGATGGCGAAGCGATAGGCGCCGGCCACGCTGGGCGAATCCAGCAGCCCATAGACCACGATCGTCTCCGAATCGGCCGACGGCTGTTCCAGGTAGTAGGCGATGAAATCCGGGAATTCCTCCGGCTTGCCCATGCCGGTGTCGATCGCCAGGCCGCGTGCGGACTGGCCATACTGGCCCTCCTTGCCCACCGCGCGGAAGTAGCTGGCGCCGAGGAACGCGGCGAAGTCGCGGTCGGTGTCCTTGCGTGTGTTGAGGCGGAACCCGGCGAAGCCGAGGTCGGCCGGCAGTTCGCCATCCTTGATGCCGCTCTTGCCATAGTTGAACGCCGCGCCGTCGTAGGCCAGCTCCTGCGCCTTGCCGTCGACCACATCGAACATGCGTACCGGCGAGTGGAAGTACAGGCCCAGATGGAAGAACTTGGCCTGGAACCTGCCTGGCTGGTCCGCCCACAGCGCGTGGTCCTGGCGGTAGCCGATCGACTGGTACTGGTCCCAGTCCAGGCCTTCCAGGCGGCCCGGCAGCACCCGCTTGTGGCTCTTGTAGGGCGCCTGTGCCAGCGCGCGTGCCTGGCCCTTCAGGGTGGCAAAGTCGAACGGCTGCGGCTGGCCGAGGCGGCGCAGGCCCATCTGGCCGCTCTTGCTGGCCGCGCATGCGGGCAGGGACGGCAGGCCGAATGCAGCCAGGGCGAGGGAGGCATTGCGGATGAAGTCGCGTCGTTGCATGCAGGCGCGTCAGGCACAGAAGGAAGGTCGGCCATCATAGGCAGACAAACGTTAACGGGCAGCGGAGACGGCCCCTGCCCGTTCAGCTGCCGCTGGCCGCCCGGCTCAGCGCTGGCAGTGGCTGCACCAGACGCTGGCACGCTGGCCGATGGTGGCGTGCTTCAGCGCGCGGCCGCAGTTCGGGCAGGGCAACCCATCACGGCCGTACACCAGCAGCTCCTGCTCGAAGTAGCCCGGTGCGCCGTCGGGGCTGATGAAATCGCGCAGGGTGGTACCGCCACGGGTGATCGCATACCCGAGGATCTCCTTCACCGCGTCGGCCAGCCGCTGGTAGCGCTCGCGCGAAATCTTTCCCGCCTCGCGCAGCGGGCTGATGCCGGCCTTGAACAGGCTTTCGGCAGCGTAGATGTTGCCCACGCCCACCACCACCGCCTGGTCCATCAGGAAGGTCTTCACCGGCGCGCTGCGACCACGGCTGCGGGCGAACAGGTAATCGCCATCGAAGGCATCGTCCAGCGGCTCCGGGCCCAAGCCCTGCAACAGCGGGTGGATCTCGCCGGCCGGCTGCCACAGCAGGCTGCCGAAGCGGCGCGGGTCGTTGAAGCGCAGCAGGCGGCCATTGTCGAGGCTGATGTCGACGTGGTCGTGCGCACGCAGCGGGGTATCACCGGGCAGCACGCGCAGGCTGCCGGACATGCCAAGGTGCAGCACCGCGCTGCCGATGGCGGTGTCCAGCAGCAGGTACTTTGCGCGCCGGCGGATGTCCTCGATGCGCTGACCCGGCAGCAGCTCGGCCACTTCCGGTGGAATCGGCCAGCGCAGGTCGGCGCGGCGCAGGATCACCCCATGCACGCGGCGACCCTGCAGGTGCGGCGCCAGGCCGCGGCGGGTGGTTTCGACTTCGGGCAGTTCAGGCATGCCGAGATTCTACGCCTCAGCGCCGGGCATGGCCGGGCGCCGGCAGGCGTGCTCAGCGCGGCGGCGCGGCCAGCTCGCGCGCATCCAGGAACCCGTCGCCGTTGGCATCCTGCGTGTGGAAGCGCTGCACGATCACCTGCCGCTGCTGCTCGCGGGTGATCGCCCTGCCCTTGCCACCGGGCAGCTCATCGGCGCTCAGCACGCCATCGCCATTGCGGTCCATGCGATCGAAGGCGTACAGCATCCACTGCACGTACTCGGCCTCACTGACCTTGCCGTCGCCATCGCTGTCCATCCGCCGCAGGTAACTGGCGGTATCGGTGACCTGGGCCAGCGCAGCACCCGGCAGCAGGGCAGCCAGCAGAAGCCCGAGCCCTGCCCTCACGCGCCCACCAGGCTGTAGCCCTTCAGCCGCGCGGCGTAGGCCTGCAACGCCGCGATACCGCTTTCCTCGGCCTCGCGGCACCAGGCCTGCAGTTGATGCAGGCGCTCGGCGGCATCGTGGCCGCGGGCTTCCAGCAGCGCGGCCAATCGCCCGCGGTACTCGACCAGCGTGCGGATGCGCGGCCGCTGCGCCACCCATTCGCTGAGCTGGGCACGGCTGTCCGGCTTCAGCCAGCGGCCGTCGTTGACCAGGCCACGGCGCAGCCGGCGTGGCAGCAGGCGGCGCAGCTTGGCCCCGGCGTGGGCGGCCTCCTCGCGCAGGGCCGGCATGAATACATTGCGCTGGTAATCGGTCATCGCCTGGAAACGGTGCGACAGCAGCGCCTTCAGGGTTTCGGCATCAGGCACGGCGATGTTCGGGCGCACGTCCATGGCCGGCGCCACCCGCAGCACCTTGGCCAGGCGCAGCACCTGCAGCAGGCGGATCGCACTCCAGCCGATGTCGAATTCCCAGCGCCGCATCGCAAAGCGCGCCGAGCTGGGGAAGGCATGGTGGTTGTTGTGCAGTTCCTCGCCGCCGATCCAAAAGCCCCACGGCGTCAGGTTGGTGGAGGTATCGGCCGATTCATAGTTGCGGTAGCCCCACCAGTGGCCCAGGCCGTTGACCACGCCGGCCGCCCAGAACGGAATCCATGCCATCTGGATCGCCCACAGGGCCACGCCGGGCAGGCCGAACAACAGGGTATTGATCGCCAGCAGCAGCACCGGGCCAAGCGTGGCGTGCGGGGTATACAGGCGGCGCTCGATCACGTCGTCCGGGGTGCCGCGCCCGTACTGCTCGATGTCCGCGCGCTGGCCGCGCGCTTCGCGGTACAGCTCCACGCCGTGCCAGAACACCTTGCCGATGCCGCGGGTGACCGGGCTGTGCGGATCGTCCTCGGTCTCCACCTTGGCGTGGTGCTTGCGATGGATGGCCACCCATTCGCGGGTGATCATCGAGGTGGTCAGCCACAGCCAGAAGCGGAACACGTGGGCCAGCGCCGGGTGGAAATCGACCCCGCGGTGGGCCTGGCTGCGGTGCAGGTAGAGGGTCACCGAGAAGATGGTGATCTGGGTGAAGACCAGCAGGACCGCCAACATGGCCCACCACCCCAGGCCGAGCACACCACCGGTCAACAGGGACATCAGGTCATCTGGCATGACGGCGCTCCGGTTCGGTGCGGGGATGGCAGACATCATGGGCGCTTGCGTTGCAAACTGCATCCCTGCGGCGGTGATCTGCACCGCCATCCGTGGCACCGTTCACAGTTGGGGACCCGAGTTGTCGAACCTTGATCCACGCGCCAGCGCCATGACCGCCGCCGCGCCCGCTGCGGCACTGCCCCCGTTGATCGAACTGGACCGCGCCACCGTGGTGCGCGGCCAGGTGAAGGTGCTGCACGGGCTCAGCCTGCGCATCGCGCAGGGCCAGCACACCGCCCTGCTCGGCCCCAACGGCTGCGGCAAGTCGACCTTCATCAAGCTGATCACCCGCGAGCTGTACCCCCTGGCACAGGGCGACGGCTCGGTCGCCGTCAAGGTGCTGGGCCAGAACCGCTGGCAGGTGGACCGGCTGCGCTCGCAGCTGGGCATCGTCACCGGCGACCTCAGCAGCAACCTGGCCGACATGCCCGGGCTGACCGTGGAACAGGCGGTGCTGTCCGGCTTCTTCGCCAGCTACGTGGTACCCGCCTTCCGCGAAGTGACCGCCGAGATGCGTACACGCGTCGGCGAGACGCTGGCGATGACCGGCGCGTTGTCGCTGCGCGAACGCGCCTATGCCGAGCTGTCGGCCGGCGAGACCCGCCGCGTGCTGATCGCCCGCGCGCTGGTCAACCGGCCGCAGGCGCTGCTGCTGGACGAGCCGTCCACCGGCCTGGACCTGGTCGCCCGCGAGCAGCTGGTGGCAACCATGCGGGTGCTGGCGCAGCAGGGCATCACCCTGGTGCTGGTGACCCACCACATTGAAGAAATCATTCCCGAGATCGAGCGGGTGGTGCTGCTGCGCGATGGCCGCGTACTGGCCGATGGCAGCCGCGCCGAGCTGCTGCGCAACGAACCGCTGTCGGCGGTGTTCGGCGGCGCGATCACCGTATGCGAGCAGGAAGGCCGGTTGACTGCATTCGCGGGGTAAGGCGACGGGCTCGGAAACCGGTGGCGGTAGAGTCGACTGTTGGTCGACTATCGCGCGCAGCGCGGGATCTTTGCGATCCAGGCGAAAGGCAGTCGACTAACAGTCGACTCTACCCCCTCGTCATGGCGTCCTCCGCCGTGATGCCGATGCAGCGGGCCGGATATCCCGGCCCGCCACACCGTTGCTCAGAACTGCAACGCCAGCGCGCGCGACTCGATCGGTGCCATCCGACTCTGGTCCTGCAGCTGCAGGTCACGCAGTTCGTACGGCGCACCGAAGCCCGCGGGCAATGCCGCCTGGTCGAACGGCAACACCAGCTGCCCAGCACCCGGGCCATCGAACCACGCCGCCGCATGTGCCTGTGCCACCGGCTTCAACTGGCCATCGCGGGCAGTGGCATACAGCGTGCCCCGCGCCTCGTAGCGGCCGGCGGCGGCCACCTGCAGCGGCAGCGCCACCTGGCGGCTGGCCGGGTCCGGCGTCGCCTGGCCACTGAAGCGCGCGGTCGGTCGCGCCACCGCGAAGGCCACCTTGCCATCGCGCAGCACACCGTCGGCCTGGGCGAACACCTGCAGCTCCCATAGCCCCTGCACGCTACCGACATCGGCCGGAATCCGCACCTGCGCGCGCAGGCTGCCATCGGTGGTGCGCAACAGGCGCTGCGGCCAGCTGCGGCCGTCCGGCGCGACCAGCAGGGCTTCGCCGCCCAGGCCGCCACGCCGCGATGCCAGCTGCGCGGCGGTGGCGCCGTCTTCCAGCAGGCGTGCCTGCAGCTGCACATTGCCACCGGCCAGCACCTGCCCCTGGCTGGCCTGCACCTCCAGCCGCAGCGGGCTGTTCGGCTCCAGCACCTGCACCACGTAGCGGCCCTGCGCGTGTGCACTCTGCAGCGTGTAGGCACCGGCCGCGCTGGCCGCGCCGGTACGCAGCATGCTGCTGCCATCACCCACCGGCATGCCGGCGTCCTGCAGTGCGCGTGCATCGACACTGCGGGCCACGCTGCTGCGGCCGGCCGGGTCGCGTACCTGCAGGGTGCTGGCCGGCAGCGCGCGGGCACCTTCGGCCGGGCTCAGCTGGATCACCGCATCGGCCGCCGTCAGCGGCAGTGCCAGGCCGCGCTGCAGCTGCGTGCCGTCGACCTGCTGCCAGTAGCTGCGGCTGACCGAGGCATACGGCGTGGCGGCCTGCAGTGGTTGTGCCGGGTCCAGCGCCCAGGCAAACGACAACGGCGCGTGTTCGCTTTCATCAGCAGGCAGCGGCGCGGCCACCAGTGCGGCAGGCACCTGATCGCCTGCGCGGGCGGCTTGCAGCGGCTGCGCGGCCTGCACGGCGGAAAGGGACAGCACCGCCAGCACAGCACTGGCCAGCAGGGTGGAATGGATCGTCATGGTCGTCTTCCTCACTGGGCCAGGTCGTTGCGCAGGATCGTGCCGAGGCCGAAGCACTCGCGTCGGCTCTGATTGTGGCTGAGCGGCTCTGCCCCCTGGGTGCGCGCCTTGTCGGTGAACCAGGTGGTGCCGGCGGCCTTCTGGCTGCTGCACTCCAGGAACCCATCGGAACAGGACGACAGCCAGTTCTGGGTGAACTCCAGGCCGACATTGGCGGCATAGCCTCCGCAGTAGCTGTTGCTGTCCCACACCGCCGATTCGACATCACTGCCGACCATCGCGCGGAAGGGTTTGGGCAATGCCGGGCGGCCGGCAGTACCGTACAGGTTCTGCGCGTTGTAGGTGGCCATGCTCGCCACTTGTTGCTGGCGCACCGCGTCGTTCTTGTAGCCCAGCAACCAGCCCAGCGAGGTTTCGAAGGTGTTGCCGTTGAGCACCGCATCGGCCAGTGGCGTGCCCGCCGAAGACGGTGCCAGCGCGTTGACCCTGCGTACCGTGCGGATGATCTTCGGATAGCGGCTGTCGTAGGTCGGGTTGGACAGGATCCAGCGCATCACGTTGCCGCCGTTGGAATGGGTGATCACCACCAGCTGGGTGATGCCGCGGCTGTCGATGAAGCTGGTCAGCTGGTTGGCCAGGCAGCCGGCGGCCTCCGGCTTCCACATGTACTGGGTGAAATCGCAGTTGATGACCACGTAGTTGCTGCTGTTGGGCAGGCCCTGGCGCACGGTGTCGATGATCGCCGGCTGCCAGTAGTCCTGGGTGGCATTGGTCTGTGCGCCGGTGCCATGCACGAAGGCCACGCCATGGACATCGGCGGCCTGGGCGGGGGTGCAGGCCAGGCCCAACAGCAGGGCCAGGGCGGTACTTCCTGTTGCGGTGCTGCGCATCGCATCTCTCCCTCGTCAGCAGATCCCCCCGGCCCGGCTGTGGGCCGATGCTGGCTGCGAATGCGCGTGAAAGTCCGTGCGCTGCGCCCGTATTCGGGAGATTGGCGAAGATGGATGATGTTGTTTCAGGATGATGACTACCCAGAGCCACCATGCCGGGTCTGGCCGTATGACCGATGGGCGCTGCGGGCGGCGGAAGGGGCTGCGATCATGGCCGCTGTGTTTTCTGTCTCGAGCCTGCCCATGTCGTTGCCCACCCTCCCCGCCCGCCCCCTGCTCGGCCTGGCCATTGCCCTGTCGCTGGCCGGTTGCGCATCCACCGCCACCGCGCCGACTGCGGTGGAAGCCAACATCACCACCAAGACGGTGGGTTACCTGGACAAGGCCGCCGTGCCGGCCAGCATCGCCCTGGTACCGGCACCGCCGGCCGCCGGTTCGGCCGGCGGCGCACTGGACGAACAGGTCAGCCGCGAAGCCCGCGCCCTGCGTGGCACGCCGCGCTTCGCCCAGGCCACGAGCGATGCCGAACTCGGCTTCCCGGCCGGCGCCAACCAGTTCTCCTGCGCGGCCGACATCGATGTGGACGCGGTGAAAACCCCGGCCCTGTACCGTCTGCTGGAACGCAGCCGCATCGATGCCAGCGCGGCCACCAAGGCAGCCAAGAACCAGTACCAGCGTCCGCGCCCGTTCATGGTCAACGGCGAGCCGACCTGCACGCCCGACGACGAAGCCGGGCTGCGCAAGAACGGCTCCTATCCGTCCGGCCATACCTCCATCGGCTGGGCCTGGGCGCTGATCCTGTCGGAGATCGCGCCGGACCGCGCCGACGCCATCCAGGCGCGAGGCCGCAACTACGGTGAGAGCCGCCTGGTGTGCAATGTGCACTGGCAGAGCGACATCCTCGAAGGGCGTTTCATGGGCGCCGCCGCCGTGGCGCGCCTGCATGCCAACGCCGCGTTCAACAAGGATCTGCTGGCCGCACGCAAGGAGATTGCGGATGCGCGCAAGGCCGGACTGCATTCCAGCCGCGACTGCGCGGCCGAGGAAGCGGTGCTGAAGGTGCGGCCGGAAAGCGCGCTGTAAGACATCGCCGCTGCGCTCGCGGTTCCGCGGCGCTACCGACTGCGCCGCGGAACGGCGGCATCGGCGATGGCCTTTGTCAGCGTCGCCTTGTTGCCGCCGCGTGGCCAGCCCACCACCCGCGCGGCGACCCCGCCGTCGCGCAGGATGTAGAACGTGGGTGTTCCCCAGTAGCCGACCTCTGAAAAGCCGGACTGACGGGCCACAATGTGGATCGGCAGGTCAGGATGACGGTCGTTCCAATCCCTGAAGATGCGCGGATCGAGCGTTCCATCCTGTGGCGACAGCCACAGGGCGCGTGGACCGGAAAGCACCCGCATCAGCTCGGGGTCTGTGCGGGCGGCTTCTGCGGCCGCCCGCGTGAAGCCGCAGGCAGGATGCGCGATGACGATGATGTCCAAAGACGCCAGGTCAGCCTGAGCGGAGCTGAAGCGCTCGCCATCGGGACCAGGAGTCCAGTACTCGAGCGGCCTGATGACATCGGGAAATCGCGGCACGGGACGACCATTGAACGCCGCCAGCCACGGCGATACGGGCGTCAACGCAGTGGCATCACGGCTCAGCATGGCAATGGCTGCTCCGGCGCGTGCGTCGGCAGGATGCAGCTCACCTCGCCTGCGCAGCTCGACGCCCACGCGCAGTGCAATGGTCGAGTAGCGCGGCTGTTTGCTTGCCACAGCGGCCGCGTGGGTCGCCCGCAGCAGTACCCGCAGGTCAGATGCAGCCAGCGAGGACAGCGTACCGGTGTGAGGCAGGACACTGGTGTCGAATGCACGATCAACCAGTGCCCCGCGCTCGCGCCAGTCATGATCCGGCCCCGAGAGGCTTTCCCACGTTTGCTGCACGATGGCGTGGCCCTCCTCCAGGGATTCGCCGGCAGCACAGGGAAAGGACAGGATCACCGCCATCATGGTGGCGACCGGGAGCAACCCACGCGTGACGGTGCGTGGGCGCCGCAGGGCCGTGATCAGCAGTTGGACGTGCATATGTGCGCCGTCGATTCCTCGCAGGTGGCGTGCGAGATGCACTTGTAGCCGGGATAGTCGGCCTCGTTGCAGTGTTCTCCCACACCACAACGCAGGCTGCGTGCGGTGTCCAGTATCTGCAGAACCGCCTGGTCTTCCTCTGAATTGACCCTGACATCGGGCATGACCGCCACCAGATGCTCAAACCCAAACGGCTTCAGCACGCGATGGAGATCGGCCGCCCCCAGTTCCCGTGCCAGATCGGAGTAATCGAAAGTGGTCAGTCCGAGGTCATTGAACCGTAGCGATGCGGTGAAGCGCGCGCGCGATGCAGGCGTCAGTTTGTAAAGGGGAAAAGTATCGGTATCCCCGAATGTCTTTGCATACGCATCGAATGATCGCTGATCGGTGATCGACGCTGTTCTCTTTTCCAGCTGCAGTCGCTGGTCGTCCAGGCGCGTCGTTGTTGCCGCTCCGTCAGCCTTGAACCCTGCAGATGCCTGCGTCGACAGCAGGAGCATGACGAAGCCGACTGTCAGCCGCGACGTTTTCCTCTTCATTGCAGTACCCCGGTTGCCCGGAAGATTCCGGTAGCCACGGTTGTACGCCGATTCTGTCCGAGCGCGCCGACCCAAGGTCAGGTTCGCGGAAATTGAGACATATCTTTGCCTCCGCTCACACTTTTCAAGCCCTACCCGCATTGCGGACATGTCCATTTGCGACATGGTCGCGCATCAAAAGAAAGGGCCGGCATTGCGCCGGCCCTTCTTCATTGCATCACGCCATCAACCGCATCAGAACTTCGCGGTGAACTCGACGCCGAACGTGCGCGGCTCGTTGAGGAAGCCGGTCAGGTTGTTGAAGTCGATCGCGCCGACCACGCGGGTCTGGTTGGTCAGGTTGCGGCCGAACACAGCCACGTCGTACTGGCCGTAATCCCAGTTGTAGCCCACGCGCAGGCCACCTTCCAGCGAGCTGCGGCTGCGGAACTCCGGCGACTCGTACAGGAAGAAGTTCACCGCGCTCTTGTATGCCCAGTCGGTGTAGACGTAGACCTCGCTGGCGTCGTTCACCGGGAAGCCGGCACGCAGGGTCAGGTTGTGGATCCACTTCGGCGCCTGCGGCAGTGGGTTGCCGTTGACCAGCGCGTAGGTGCCGCCGTTGATGACGGTGGTCGGGTCGGTGATGGTGCAGCCACCGCCACAGATCGCCACGGCCAGATCCTTGTCCTTGATCTCGGTGTCGTTGTAGCTGCTGCCCAGGGTCATCAGCACGTGGTCGGTCAGGTACGCCTCGAAGTCCAGCTCGAAGCCCTGGCCGATGGTCTTGTCGGCGTTGAGCAGGGTGGCGGTGTTGTTGCTGCCACCCACGGCGATCAGCTGCTGTCCATCGACGTTGTAGCGGAACACGTTGAAGCCCAGGCGTGCGCGACGGTCGAACAGGTCGGCCTTGATGCCGGCTTCATACGAGATCACCTTCTCCGAATCGGCCTGGGTGACGCCGCCGAAGGCCAGACGGCCCTGGATCGACGGTGCACGGAAGCCCTTGGCCACGCGCGCATAGGCGTTGATGTTGTCAGTGATCTGGTAGACGCCGCTCAGGTCCCAGCTGACATCGTCGACATCGCTGTTGGCCAGGTACGGACCGCTGACCGGGGTGCCACCCGGCACGGCCTGCAGCACGCTGGCGGTGAAGTCCTTCTTGTCCTGGGTGTAACGCACGCCGGCACGCAGCTTGAAGCGGTCGGTCACGTCCAGATCGCCCGAGGCGAACGCCGCCCAGGCCTTGTTGCGCTGGCTCTGCACGGCATGGCCGGTCTGCGGGTTGCCCGGGGTCAGCGAGTCGTAGTTGAAGCTGTCGATGGTCACGTCTTCATCGAAGTAGAAGACGCCGGCCTGCCAGTCGAAGCGGCCCCACTCGTTGGATTCGACGCGGAATTCCTGCGTCCACTGGCGGTGGTGCGGCAGGCCGTCAGCCGATTCGGACGGGAACGGAATGTTGCCCGGGCCGTAGTTGCCGGCGCCCAGGAACGAGGCACCGTAGCCGCCGTCGACGTCGCCGTGGTTCAGCGATTCGGCGGTTTCATAGCCGGTGATCGAGTGCAGGGTGACGCGGCCGAGGTCCCACTTGATGCGTGCGCTGCCGCCCCAGGTTTCCAGGTTGGAGAAGTTCAGGCCGTCGGTGGAGACCTTGTCGCGGTCGAAGTTCTCGACCAGCGCATTGCTGCCCTTCTGGATGATGTTGGCGCGGAACAGGCGGGCGGTGCCGTTGAGCTTGCGCTTGTGCAGGTTGAACAGCGCTTCGACGTCATCACCTTCGTACAGGAACTGCACGCGGCCCGCGGCTTCGTCATAGCCTTCGAATCCCGAGCTGGGTGCATTGGCAACGGTGTTGTCGACGTAGTTGTCGCGGCGCTGGTACAGCGCCGACACGCGCGCCGACCAGCGGCTGGTCAGCGGGCCGCCGTAGGCGCCCTGCACGTTCCAGGTGTCATACGTGCCGTAGGACATCTTCACGTAGCCATCGGCGTCCTGCGACGGACGGGCCGAATCGAACTTCACCACGCCGGCCGGGGTGTTGCGGCCGAACAGCGTACCCTGCGGGCCACGCAGCACTTCCACGCCGGCCAGGTCGAACAGCGGGAAGCCCTTCAGCAGCGGGCTTTCCTGCACCACGTCGTCATACACCAGCGAGACCGGCTGCGACGCGTTGAGATCGAAGTCGGTGTTGCCCAGGCCGCGGATGTAGAAGCGCGGGAAGGCACGACCGTAGGACGATTCGATGTTCAGGCTGGGCACGCGCGCGGCCAGGAAGCGGATGTCATCGCCGGCAGAGCCGAGCACATCCAGCTTCTCACCCTGGATCGCCGTGATCGCGACCGGCACGTCCTTGGCGTTCTCGACGCGGCGCTGTGCGGTGACCTGCAGGGCGTCGAGGGCAACCGGATCCTTGGCAGCGGAGGTTTCCTGGGCAGCTGCTACCAGCGGCAGCAGGGCGGAAAGAGCGGCAACGAGGGGACGCGCGACCGGAAATCGGCCACGGGAAGTGCGGGTCGGGGACATGGCGGTAGGCTGTGTTTGGAGGGGTGGTAAAACGGCGCTACCAGATAATTGTTGCAATACAGCACCTGCCTCGCAAATGCCTGCCGTTCATGGCGCCGTCGCCCACGCCCCGGCGCGCTCGCTAGACTCGGGGTTTTCCAGCCCCGCCGAGCCGTCGCGATGACCCAGTGGTACTTCCATGCCTCCGCCCAGGCCGACCGCGTCGGCCCGCTCGATGACCCGGCCGCGCGGCGCTACGCGCAGGCCAACCCGCGCGCGCTGGCCTGGTGCCAGGGCATGAGCGGATGGACCCCCATCCCCGACGTGGCCGAGCTGCAGGCGCCGGCACCGGGCATGCCCACGACCCCGCCGCCGGTCCCCGCCGTCTCCAGCGGCCGCGCTGACGACATCGACTTCCGTATCGTCGGCCATGAAATGCAGTTCGTGGAGATCGAGCTCGACCCCGGTGAAAGCGCCATCGCCGAGGCCGGCGCGCTGATGTTCAAGGACGCCACGGTGCAGATGGACACGGTGTTCGGCGCTGCCAATGGCGACCCGGGCGGCTTCATGGGCAAGGTGATGGCCGCCGGCAAGCGCGTGCTGACCGGCGAGAGCCTGTTCGCCACCGTCTACACCCAGAGCGGCCACGGCAAGGGCAAGGTCGCCTTCGCCGCGCCCTACCCCGGCACCGTGCTGGCGATGAAGCTGGACCAGCATGGCGGCCGCCTGATCTGCCAGAAGGACAGCTTCCTGGCCGGCGCGCGCGGCGTGCAGATCGGCGTGCAGTTCCAGCGCAGGATCATGACCGGGCTGTTCGGCGGCGAGGGCTTCATCATGCAGAAGCTGGAGGGCGACGGCTGGGTGTTCATCCACGCTGGCGGCTGCGTGATCGAGCGCGAGCTGGCGGCTGGCGAGCGCCTGGACGTGGATACCGGCTGCGTGGTGGCCTACCACCCGACCGTGGACATGGATGTGCGCCGTGTCACCGGCGTCAAGAGCATGCTGTTCGGTGGCGAGGGTGTGTTCCTGGCCACGCTGACCGGCCCGGGCAAGGTCTGGCTGCAATCGCTGCCGTTCTCGCGCCTTGCCGGGCGCATGTGGATGGCGGCGCCGCAGGGCGGTGGCCAGAGCCGTGGCGAGGGCTCGGTGCTCGGCGGACTCGGCCGGATGCTGGACGGCGACAACCGGTTCTGACCGCCTCCGGTAGTGCCGGCCGCTGGCCGGCAACCTCATGGACCTCTGCCGGCATCCCAGCAATTGCCGGCCAGCGGCCGGCACTACCTTTATGAATAGGTAACTCCCCCACCCTGCCCGCCCCGCCAGCGCTTCGGTATGCTGGCGCCCTTTCCAGAATCCGGCGCCGCGAGCGCATTGCCGATGAGCCTGTTCCGCCCCCGCATGCTGCTGTCCGTCGCCCTGATCGGCCTGCTGGCCGGCTGCGGCGGCGATCCGGTCCGTCCCACGCCGCCGTCGGCACCGACCGTGGTGCCGCAGGCCAAGCCGGTGAAGATCGGCATCGCGCTGGGTGGCGGCGCAGCCAAGGGCTTCGCCCACATCGGCGTGATCAAGATGTTGGAAGCCAACGGCTTTGAACCGGTGGTGGTGTCCGGCACCAGCGCCGGCAGCGTGGTCGGCGCGCTGTATGCCAGCGGCATGGACGCGTTCCAGATGCAGAGCAAGGCGGTGGCGCTGGACGAAGCCAGCATCCGCGACGTGCGACTGTTCTCCGGTGGCCTGCTGCAGGGCCAGAAGCTGCAGGACTACGTCAACGAACAGGTGGCCAACCGCCCGGCCGAACGCCTGAAGAAGCCGTTCGCCGCCGTCGCCACGCAGCTGGAAACCGGCGAGCGCGCGATCTTCGTGCGCGGCAACGTCGGCCAGGCCGTGCGTGCGTCGAGCAGCATCCCCGGCGTGTTCGAGCCGGTGAAGATCGGTGGCCACAACTACATCGATGGCGGCGTGGTCAGCCCGGTGCCGGTGGATGCCGCGCGCCAGCTAGGCGCCGACTTCGTGATCGCCGTGGACATCTCCAGCAAGGCCAGTGGCAAGGCGCCCACCGGCATGCTCGGCATCGTCAACCAGTCGATCTCGATCATGGGCCAGCGCCTGGGCGAGCAGGAACTGGCGCGCGCCGACATCGTGATCCGGCCGAAGGTACTGGACATCGGCGCTGCCGATTTCAGCCAGCGCGGCACCGCGATCCTGGAGGGCGAGAAGGCCGCGATGGCGGCGATGCCGCAGATCCGCGCGAAGATCCAGCAGCTGCAGAAGGCACGTGCTGCGGCAGCCGCACCCGCGCCGGTGGCGGCGCCGAAGTGCGAGGAAGCCTCGCGCCTGGGCAAGCTGATGGGCCGCAAGGACAAGTGCTGATCGGTTGATGCCTGGCCACCGGACACGCCCGGTGGCCGCTCAGGACTCCAGCTGCGACAGCGGCAGTGCCTGGAAGCCCTTGACCGTGCGCAGCACGAAGCTGGAATTGGCATCGGCCACGCCCCCGGCGTTGAGCAGCCGGTCCAGCAGGAAGTGCGAGAAGTGTTCCAGGTCGCGCACGTAGACATGCAGCAGATAGTCCATGTCGCCGGTCAGCGCATGGCAGGCCACTACTTCATCCCAGCCCTGCACGCTGTCCACGAAATGGCCGATGGCGGCCTGGTCGTGCTTTTCCAGCTGCACGCGCACGAAGGCCTGCAGGCCCAGGCGCAGCTGCCGTGGCTCCAGCCGCGCACCGTAGCCGACGATCACGCCCTCGCTTTCCAGCCGCTGCAGGCGCCGCAGGCAGGCCGAGGGCGAAAGGTTCACCCGCGCCGCAAGCTCGGCGTTGGTGGCGCGCCCATCCTTCTGGATTTCCGCCAGCAGGCGTATATCCGTGCGATCGAACTGGACTTCTCCGGCCATTGTTGCCCCGCAACATGGTGAGTACGCAAGGATATTGCGCCAACAAGGCCAATCGGCGCAACTTTTGCAACCCTGTTGCGCGCGCCCTGCCCTAGCATCGTGGGTATCCCTTCAAGGAGTGCCCCATGGACCTCGCCCAGCCCCGCCGCGTCGAACACCAGCAGACCGACAAGGGCTACGTGCCGGTGTACACCACCGCGCTTGTCGAGCAGCCGTGGGACACCTACAGCGCCGACGACCACGCCACCTGGAGCACGCTGTACCAGCGCCAGCGCGAGCTGCTGGTCGGCCGTGCCTGCCAGGAGTTCCTGGATGCGCAGGACGAGATGGGCATGAGCGCGCACATGATTCCGCGCTTCGACCAGCTCAACGAAGTGCTCGGCGCCGCCACCGGCTGGACCCTGGTCGGCGTTGAAGGCCTGCTGCCGGAACTGGATTTCTTCGACCACCTGGCCAACCGCCGCTTCCCGGTGACCTGGTGGATCCGCCGCCCGGACCAGATCGACTACATCGCCGAGCCGGACCTGTTCCACGATCTGTTCGGCCACGTGCCGCTGCTGATGAACCCGGTGTTCGCCGACTACATGGAGGCCTACGGCCGCGGTGGCGTCAAAGCCCACGCGATCGGCCCGGATGCACTGCAGAACCTCACGCGCCTGTACTGGTACACGGTGGAATTCGGCCTGATCGACACGCCCGATGGCCTGCGCATCTACGGTGCCGGCATCGTGTCGTCGAAGGGCGAATCGCTGTACTCGCTGGAATCGGCCGCGCCCAACCGCATCGGCTTCGACCTGCAGCGGATCATGCGCACCAAGTACCGCATCGATACCTTCCAGAAGACCTACTTCGTCATCGACAGCTTCGAACAGCTGATGCAGGCGACCTCGCCGGACTTCACCCCGATCTATGCCGCACTGGCCGACCAGGCGCACCTGCCCGCCGGTGATGTACAGGCCGATGACCGCGTGTTCCAGGCCGGTACCGGCGAAGGCTGGGCCGACGGCGGCGACGTGTAGACACGCGGTCGCGCAGGTAGTCTGCGGGACATGACTGATGTGTTTGCTGCCTTCCGCGTCACCGACGTCGCCTTCGACGACGACTTCATCCTGCTGACCCTGGCCGATGGCCGGCGTACCCGCCAGCCGCTGCGTTGGGCGCCGGCACTGTTCGAAGCCACGCCCGAGCAGCGCGCGCAGTGGGTCGCCACGGCCAATGGCCTGGGCGTGAACTGGCCGGCCCTGCTGCCGCCGCGCGAGGATGGCGTGGTCGATGTTCCCAACCAGGTGTGGGACGACCGCTACGAGGCGGCGCTGGCGCGCTTGAAGGCGGCCGCATGGGCGCTGGATGCGTTGTCCGATGAAGACCAGCAGCTGGTGGCGCTGTGGCGCATGGAAGCGGACATCAACAACGGCGGCTTCATGCAGTTCCTGTGCAACTGGGGTGACCCTACCTGCCAGCTGGCGCTGCGTGCGTTGCAGGCGATGGGCGCGGTGCAGACCCACGCGATCCTGGCCGGCATGCGCGGGTTGCTGGACCGGCTGGAAGACGACCCGGCAATCACACAGCTGCACGACCTGTATGGCGCGATGACCGAGCAGGAGCAGGATGCCCTGCATGCCTTTGACGAGGCGTATTTCGAGCGCCCGGAGGACCTGGCGAGGTTGGGGCTGAAGCACTTCGGGCCGGAGCCGTTGTAGAGCCAAGCCGAGCGTAGGCTCGGCTCTACAGATCAGCGCAGCCCGTGTAGAGCCGAGCCCATGCTCGGCTGCGTTTCGATCACCGCGGGTACGCCAGCAGCACCACCAGATCTTCTTCCCCCACCTGCTGCAGCGCATGCGTGCTGCCCGTGCGCGTCAGCAGCGCATGGCCCGCGCGCACGTCGTGCTGCTTTCCATCCAGCACGTAGCTGCCCTGCCCGCTGACGATGTAGTAGATCTCATCCTTGTGCTGCGGGTGCAGGCCGATGCCGGCGCCCTTGTGCAGCACCCGCTTGCGCAGCACGAACGGCAGATTCGCCGCGCCAGCGAAGAACGGATACGCGGTGGTCGGCCCTGCACCACCGTGCGGGCCGGGCTGCGTACGCGCAACCGTGTCTTCGTGCAACACCTGCGAGGGCCACTGCGCATCGGCGCCCTGCCCTGCGCCCGTCACATCGCAGTCGATGTCACGCACCAGCGCCGGTTGCAGCGCCGGCAGCAGCGGCACCGCCTCGCGCAGCACCAGGCAGGCCACCGCATTGGCACCGGCCACGCTGAAGTGTGTGCCGTCGGCCTTGTTCTGCTCGGGCACGAACAGGAAATACGGCCGCGCGCCCTGCTCGCCCAGCGCGCGGATCCAGCGTGTGCTGCGGTCGTTGAGCTCGATCAGCGCGACGTGCTCGCGCGCCGCCAACTGCTGCATCGCCAGCGTGTAGCGCGCGTGCGTGTCCAGCAGTGAACCGAAGTCGTACAGCAGTCGCGCCACCGGCGTGACCAGTATCGGTGTCGCGCCCTTGTCGCGCGCCACCTGCACATGGCGCATCAGCAGGCGCGGATAGTCAGTGTCCGGATCGGTGTAACGCGTGCGGTCTTCGAACTTCGCATCGTTGTGGCCGAACTGGATCAGCAGCACGTCGCCGCGGCGAAGCTCGCTGGCGATCGCCTCCAGGCGCCCTTCGTCGATGAAGCTGCGCGTGCTGCGCCCGCTCTTGGCGTGGTTGTGTACTTCGAAGCGCGCCGGGTCCAGGTAGCTCTGCAGCGCCTGGCCCCAGCCCGCCTGCGGCGCACGCTCCGGCCCGTACTCGGCGGCGGTGGAGTCACCGGCGATGAACAGCCGCACCGGCGCCGCCTGCGCGGTGGTGCACGAGAGCAGCAACAGCAGCAGCAGGTTGCGCATGGCGGAGCCCCGGTAGTGCCGGCCGCTGGCCGGCAACCTCATTAACGATGAAAGCACCGCCTCGATGCCGGCCAGCGGCCGGCACTACCCAAGACCGCGCGTCAGCGCGCCAGCCAACCACCATCCACCGGCAGCACCGCACCGTTGATGTAATCCGACGCCGACGACGCCAGGAACACGGCCGCACCGGCCAGGTCGTCCGGGGTACCCCAGCGGCCGGCCGGGATGCGGTCGAGGATGGCCTTGTTGCGGTCCTGGTCGGCGCGCAGCTGGGCGGTGTTGTCCGTTGCCATGTAGCCCGGCGCGATGGCGTTGATGTTCACGCCCTTGCCTGCCCACTCGTTGGCCAGCAGGCGGGTGATGCCGGCGATACCGCTCTTGCTGGCGGTGTACGACGGCACGCGGATACCGCCCTGGAACGACAGCATCGAAGCAATGTTGATGATCTTGCCGTGGCCCTGCTCGATGAAATGGCGACCGGCGGCCTGCGAGATGAAGAAGGCGGACTTGATGTTGACGTTCATCACGTCATCCCAGTCCTGCTCGCTGAAGTCCACCGCATCGGCACGGCGGATCAGGCCGGCGTTGTTGACCAGGATGTCCAGCCCGCCCAGGCCTTCGATGGTTTCGCGCACCACGCGCGCCACCGGCTCGATGCTGATCAGGTTGGCCTCGATGGCCAGGCAGCGGCGGCCCAGCGCGGTGATCTTTTCGATGGTTTCGGTGGGCGGGGCGATGCCGGCCACGGCGACGTCGGCGCCAGCGGCGGCCAGTGCCACGGCGATGCCCTGGCCCAGGCCGGTATTACCACCGGTTACCAGAGCGACCTTGCCTTCCAGGCTGAAGGGATTAGCCATTGCGTATGCATTCCTTGATAGAGGCGAGCGGGATCAGCGGCAACGGCCGCCGGCACGCGGTGCGTGGCGGCCGGGCAGGGCTTACTTGAGCTGGCAGATGTCCAGCACGTGCATGTCGGTGTAATCGAGGTTCTCGCCACCCATCGCCCAGATGAAGGCGTAGTTGCTGGTGCCGGCGCCCATGTGGATCGACCACGGCGGTGACACCACCGCTTCGTTGTTCTGGATCACGATGTGGCGCTGCGCGGCCGGCTCACCCATGAAGTGGTAGACGCGGTCGCTGTCACCGAGGTCGAAGTAGAAGTAGACCTCGCTGCGGCGGTCGTGCAGGTGCGGCGGCATGGTGTTCCAGACGCTGCCCGGCTTGAGCACGGTCAGGCCCAGCAGCAGCTGCGAGGACTGGCAGGTGGCCGGCACGATGTACTGGTAGATGGTGCGCTCGTTGCTGGTTTCCAGCGCGCCGCGATCCAGCGCCACCGCATCCTTGATCGACAGCTGCCTGGTTTCGAAGCGAGCGTGGGCGGGGGTCGAAGCCAGGTAGAACTGCGCCGGGTTGGCGGCGTCCTGCGAGGCGAACACGACATCCTTGCTGCCCATGGCCACGTACAGGCCGTCCTTCGGGCCCAGCGTGTAGACCGTGCCGTCGACGGTGATGGTACCGGTACCACTGCCGACGTTGATCACGCCCAGTTCCCGGCGTTCCAGGAACGGATGGCCCGCCGCCGACGCCGGTTCGGTCTGGGTCGGCAGGGCCAGCGGTGCGTCCACCGGTGCGGCACCACCGATCACGAAGCGCTCGTAGTGGGTGTACTTGAGGGTCACCGCACCGGCATTGAACAGGCCATCGAGCAGGTACAGGTCGCGCAGCTGGTCGTTGCTGGCACCGTTGATGGCATCGGGATGGGTGGCGTAGTGGGTCTTGCAGTACATGGCATCTCCAGAGCGGGGGGCGGGCCGACGGGTCGGCCCCGGCACGGTTCACGGTCGATTCTAGCCAGACAGGAAACCGGTGTCATTTTGCGTCGCACGATAGCGGGGGCTGGCCGGGCGGGGCGAGGTAGAGGGGGTGGGAAGGTGAAGTGTCACCACCAACGGTGGTGACCTTCCGGATTGAGGCCTTCGGCCTCAGTCCTCTGGCGGCTGGCAGGAATCGCGCACGATCAGGTGCGGCCGCACGCTGGCAATGGGCAACGATGCCTGGCCTTCGGGCTGGATCAGCATCGCCGCAGCGGTACGCCCGGTGTCGCGGGTATGCCTGCGTACCGAGGTCAGCGAAGGCCACAGGCGGGAGGCCAGCGGGCTGTCGTCATAGCCGACGATGGACAGCTGACGCGGAATGTTGATGCCGGCGCGCAGCGCCACCTTGTAGATGCCGGCGGCCATTTCGTCGTTGCCGGTGAAGATGGCGGTCGGGCGACGCTTGCCCAGCAGCAGTTTCTCGGCAGCGGCCACGCCGGATTCGAAGGTGTAGCCCGCCTCGATGATGCGGTCCTTCGGCAGCTCGATACCGCGCTGTGACAACGCGTCGATGAAGCCGGCGGTACGTTCATGGGCGGAACGGTAGGCGCTGGGACCGGTCACCAGGGCAATGTCACGGTGGCCGAGCGAAAGCAGATAGTCGGCGGCTTCGGCTGCACCGTCACGGTCATGGGTGACCACCATCTGTGAGCTTTCATCCAGCGGCAGTGCAGCGACGCGGGTGAAGCGGCAGCCGATCTCATCGAGCATGTCCGCCAGCGCCTGGTCTTCCGAGGCGCGCGGCACCAGGATCACGCCGTGCAGCTTCTGCTGCTGCACGAAGCGGCGCACGCCCTCGATGTAACCGGGGCTTCGGCTGTCACAGGGGTGCACCACCAGCTCGAAGCTGGATCCGCGCAGTGCGTCCAGCGCACCGTACTGCATGTCCACGATGTACTGTGCGGTGGGGTTGTCGTAGACCATGCCGATCAGGAAGGAGCGGCGGAAGGCCAGTCCACGGGCCAGCGGATCGGGCATGTAGCCCACTTCACGCATCAACGCTTCCACCTTGTCGCGCGTGTCCTTGCGCACCAGCGGTGAGTTGTTGATGATTCTTGAAACCGTTTTCTTGGATACACCCGACAGTCGCGCGATGTCGTTGATGGTGGCTGCCTTGCCCTTCGCCAATGCCGGCGTAGCGGCATCGTTCTTGTTGCGCACTGACATGTTTTGAACCCGATAAGTCTGGGGATTCCGGCTCCGCGCTCAATCCAGCGCGCGGTAGCGGAAGTTGCGGAAGGTTACCGTACCGTCGCCGGCCGCATACAGCGCCGGCTTCAGCGCCAGGAACCTGCCCGCTACATTGTGATGGTAACCGGACACTTCCATCTGAACCGGATACTTCTGCCAAGTGTGCCCGTCGATACTGGAGTGGAAGGTGACGATGTGGCGGTTGTTGGTGACCCGCAGCCACAGCCGGCCGCCACGCGCACCGGCCGCCAGTCGGGCAGGGCGCTCCTCGCCGTAGCGATGCATGATGAACGACTCGCCATTGCTGCCCACTCCCGCATACAGGCGGTCGCTGTAGAACAGCAGCGCGCCGCCCACGGCGCCGGGGGCAATCTCCATCTCCACGTCGAACTGGTAGGCCGGGTCGCCGGCGATGGTGGTCAGTGGGGAGGCGTCGCGCGGGCTGTTGCCCTTGCCCTCCAGGACCAGACCGTTGCCGCTGAAACCCAACCGCCGGTACTCATCCGGTGCCGGGTTGAAGAACGCCCACTGCGGGCCGAGCGTGCTGCCTCGGAAATCGTCCGACAGCGCCATGCCATGCGGGGCCAGTGCCTGTCCGGCCGGCTTGCGCAGCGGCTGGCCGAGATCGCCGCCGGTGGCCCGGAACCAGCCATCGCCGGTCCACTCGATCGGCTCCAGCAGGGCCTGCCGCCCCAGCGTCCAGAAGCCGTTCTCGTAACCGTGGTACATCATCCACCAGCGTCCATCGGTGCCTTCGATCACCGTCGCGTGGCCCCGAGACCACCAGGGTTCGGCCGCCGACCGCGTGCGCGTGATCGGATTGTTGGGGGCATTCACCCAGGGACCGTGGATCGAACGCGAGCGCGCGGTGATCACCATGTGCCCGGTCGGTGGGCCGGCAGTACCGCCCACCGCGGTGGTCATGTAGTACCAGCCATCGCGGAAGTGGATCTTCGGGCCCTCCTGCGCGTAGGCCTCCACGTCCCAGCTTTCCGGGTAGCGCCAGCCGTCATAGACATGCGTCGGCGTGCCGACCACGCTCAGACCATCGTCGGCCAGCTGCACATAGTCGCCGCCGCTCAGGAACAGATAGCGCTTGCCGTCCTCGCCCACCGCATGACCGGGATCGATGTAGCCCCCCAGGCCGATATCGATCGGCGCGCTCCACGGGCCCTTGATGTCATCGGCCCAGACCACGAAGTTGCTGCGCCGGCCAGCGGTACGGGCCGGGAAGTAGATGAAGTAGCGCCCCTTGTGCTTGACGATGTCCGGCGCCCAGATCGCGCCGACGTTGCGGGTGATGGCATGGCCGAGCGGCTGCCAGTTCACCAGGTCGCGCGAATGCCAGATCGGCAGGCCGGGATAGGCATCGAACGAAGACAGCGTGAGGTAGTAGTCGTCGCCGTCCTTGAGCACCGACGGATCAGGGCGGTCACCGGCCAGTACCGGGTTCAGGAAAGTGCCATCGCCCCGGTCGGCCTGGCGCTGGTGTTCCAGCCCCCGCGCCCACGGCGTCGGTACCGGCGCGGCATCGGTGGCCGCCACCGGCAACGCCGGCATCAGCAGAGCGAGCAGGGTGGCGGCGGTGACGATACGCAGCGCGTGCATGGCGGCCTCCTCCGGTCTCAGCCGCGCAGCGCGGCTGGCAACCACAGTGACAGGGCGGGGAAGAAGGTGACCACCAGCAGCACGCCCAGCGCGGCGAACCAGAACGGCCAGATGGTGCGCATGCTCTGGCCCACGCTGATCTTGCCGATGGAGGTCCCGATGAACAGCACCGATCCCACCGGCGGTGTCACCAGGCCCAGACCGCCCGTCAGCACCAGCACCAGGCCGAAGTGGATCGGATCGATGCCGTAGGCCCTGGCCACCGGCAGGAAGATCGGCGTGCAGATCAGGATCATCGGCGCCAGGTCCATGAAGGTGCCCAGCAACAGCAGCATCACCACGATCATCAGCAGCACCATGAACTGGCTGTGCGCGAACGACTGCAGGAAATCCACGGCCGCAGCCGGTACCTGCAGGTAGGCCAGCAGCCAGCCGAAAACGGCGGCGGTGGCGATCACGAACAGGATCACGCCGGTACTGCGCGCGGCATGGATGACGGTGTCGAAGAACTCGCGCCAGCGCAGCTGCCGGTACAGCACGGTGGTGACCAGCAAGGCATAGACCACGGCGATGGCCGCGCTCTCCACGGCGGTGAAGATGCCGGCACGGATGCCGACGAAGATCAGCGCGACCAGGCCCAGGCCGGGCAGGGCGGAGACAATGCGCAGCGCCACGGCGCGCCAGCCGGGGAACACTTCCACGCCGTAGCCGCGACGTCGTGCCACCACATAGCCGGTGATCATCAATGCCAGCGTCATCAGCAGCGCCGGTACGATGCCCGCAGCGAACAGATCGGCGATGGACAGGCCCCCTCCCGCCGCCGCCGAGAACAGGATCAGGTTGTGCGATGGCGGTACCAGCAACGCCACCAGCGCAGCGGTGATGCTGACATTGACGGCGAAATCGCGGTCATAGCCGCGCTTGACCATCTGCGGAATCATCGTGCCACCGACCGCCGACACATCGGCGATGGCTGAGCCGGACACGCCACCGAAGAACAGCGAGGACAGGATCGAGACCTGGCCCAGGCCACCGCGCAGGCGTCCGACCAGTGACGAGGCCAGCGCGATCAGCCGCTCGGAGATGCCGCCGCGCATCATGATCTCGCCTGCAAAGATGAACAGTGGAATGGCGATGAGCGAGGCGGAGCCGGTGCCGGCCGAGATCTGTTGCACCAGCACGATGCTGGGAATGTCCAGGTAGAGCAGGGTGGCCAGCGCCGCGGCGGCCAGCGCGTAGGCCACCGGCACGCCCAGCAGAAGCAGCACGGCAAATACGGAGAACAGGATGGTGATGCCCATGGATCAACGATCTCCTTCAGCGTCGTCGCTGCCGGCGTCGCGGGCCTGCAGCGCTTTCCACGCACGGTTCAGCGCGAACAGCACCATCAGCGCACCACCCACGGCCAGCGGCAGGTAGTTGATGCTCTGCGGCAGGTTGGCGCCGGCGGTCTTGATGTCCAGCCCGTCCAGCAGCAGGTCGGCCGACCAGAAGGCGATGAACCCACCCAGCACGGCCACCACCACCTGCACCAGCACATCCACCGCGCGGCGCACGCCAGGGCCCATGTGAGCGTGCAGCAGGAAGAAGCCGAAGTGGCGGTTGGTATGCACGCCGCAGGCGGCGCCCAGGCTCATCGCCGTGGCCAGCAGCAGCAGGGTGACCGGCTCGGTCCAGCTGGGCGAATCGTTGATGACGTAGCGCGCGAACACCTGCCAGCCCTGTACCACCACCAGCCCCAGAAGGGCAGCGACGGCACAGTTGATGGCGATGTCGGCGATGCGGTCCAGCAGTCGCTGTGCGGGCCCGGCGGTGGCCGGCAGGGTCTTGGTCATGGCAGATGTCCTCAGGCAGCGCGGATGCGGTCAACCAGCGCGGCGATGTCCGGCTGTTGCAGGTACTGCTTGAGCAGCGGCTGGGCGGCGGCCCGGAAGGCGGGCATGTCGACCTCATTGGCTTTCACGCCATAGGCCAGCACGGCGCGGCGTGCAGCGTCCTCCGACGCGTCCCAGTGCTCGCGCATCACCGTCACCGATGCGCGTGCGGTGTGCAGCAACAGCTGGCGATCATCCGCGCCCAATCGTTCGAAGCGGGCGCGCGACATCAGCAGCACGTCCGGTGCGTACGAATGGTCGCTCTGCGACCAGTAGTGCGCCGCCTCGAAGTGGCGGCTGGAGTGGAAGCTGCGCATGTTGTTCTCGGCACCATCGATCATGTGCGTTTCCATGCCCGAGAACGTGTCGCCCAGCGACATCGGCGTCGGATTGGCACCGAGCAGGCGCATCAGCTGGATGAAGATGTCCGAGGAGGCCACGCGCAGCTTCAGGCCATGCAGATCCTTCGGCGAAATGATCGGATGCTTGGTGTTGTAGAAGCAGCGTGCGCCGGAATCGTAGATCGCCAGTCCGACCAGGTCGCGGCTTTCAAAGCCGCGCAGCACCGTGTCTGCCACGCCGCTATCGAGCGCGGCGCGCTGGTGCGCGACCGACCTGAAGACATAGGGCAGGCAAAGCGCCTGGGTCAGGGGAAATGCATTGTTCAGTGCACCGGCATACACGCGGGTGATGTCGATGGCACCGAAGCGTGCCATGTCGATCGCTTCCGACTCGCGGCCCAGCTGCCCTGAATGATACTGGCGCAGGTACAGCCGGCCGTTGGTCTCACGCTCCAGCGTTTCGCCGATCCACTTCACCGCAGTGACGGTCGGGTAGTCGGCCACGTGCACGTCGGTGGCGGTCAGCAGGGTGCTGCCGTCCACGCTGCCGCCCGGCCCGCGGCCGCAGGCGGCGAGCATCGGCGTAGCCAGTGCGGCAGCGCCACCGGCCAGGAAGTTACGTCGTGTGATCATCTGCGCCCTCCCGCGCGTGTTCACCAGGGCAGGCCAGCGGTCAACCCGCTGGCACGGCCCGGCAGGCAATGTCACCGAAGCCGGCAAAGCGCACCAGCGCCGTTTGTCCTGCCTCGATGTCGTGGATGCCGGTGGCATTGCCGGTTGCGATCAGATCGCCCTTGCGCAGCGGCCGGCCGCGCAGCGCCGAACGGGACAGTGCGAAGGCGTAGGCCGCACGCAGGCCACCGGGGAGGCGGGGCGCACCACCGGAACCGACCACCTCGCCGTCGATGAGGGTTTCCGCGCGCAGGTCGATCTCATCGCGGGCCGTCCAGCCGGCAATCTCCTGCCCCAGCACCAGCCCGTTGTTGTTGCCGAAGTCGGATACCACGACGCGCGGGCCCAGTTCGTTGATGGTGGCCAGCGGGCTGCTGGCCACTTCCACGCCGATGTAGAGGCGCGCGGGCAGGGCCTCAGCCTGCTCCGGAGACCAGTGCAGCTGACCGGCCGGCGCGTCTTCCAGCAGCTCCAGCACATACTCTGCCTCCACTGCACCGAAGCCGCCGACGAACACCGGGATGTCCGTTGTTCCACCGGTATCATTCCAGAGCTGACGTTTGAAGATCGGCCCCAGCAGGCGCTCATCCCCGGAACCATCGCGACGCTCGGCGGCGATGTATCCCACCTTCCAGCCGATCACCTGGTCGTCCCAGAGATCAATCGCCTGGTCCTGGACCAGGTAGGCATTCACCAGATCTGCCGGGATAGCGCCTGGAAACGCAGGCAGGGTGTTGCCTGCGCGGCGTGCGGCGGTGAAGGCGCGGGCGATCGCGGCTGCATCGTCCGGCGTCGGCGTCTGCCCCTGTGTGCCGTGTTCGTTGCTCAAGAACGGTCTCCCTCTGCGTTGTTGCACTGCCCATCGACAGCGTCTGCAGGAGGTGTATATGGTAAACCGGTGTCATCACGCAAGCCGCAGCGCACCACGCCCTCTTTCCCGGCGCGTGCGGCACGCTGCCCACCCCCGCTGGAGCCCGGTCCGACATGCGTTTGCCCACCCTTGTACTGTGCCTGTCCGTTCTGCTGGCCGCTGCGCCCGCACCTGCCGCCGAGGTCCCACTGCGCGACGGGCAGCGGCTGGGCAGGGAGGTCGCGGGCGAACGCCTGCCCCTATGGCCAGACGGCCGGGTGCCCGGCGAAAGCAGCCCGGCACGGCCGGCGCGCGTGGTTGAACGCAGCCCCGACCCGGCCCATCCGGACCGGTTCGTGGATGGCATCGATGCGCCCTACCTGATGGTGCACACCCCTGTACATCCGAACGGCCATGCCGTGCTGGTCATTCCAGGCGGTGGTTACCAGCGGGTGGTGATCGACAAGGAAGGCAGTGCGCTGGTACCCGACTGGGTGCAGCGCGCCGGGTTTACCCTGTTCGTCCTTCGCTACCGTCTGCCGCAGCCGGGCAGGGACCGCCAGGCCGCGCTGGCCGATGCCCAGCGCGCGCTGCGGGTGGTGCGCGACCAGGCCGCGCGGCGCGGCCTGCGCACCGACGACGTAGCGGTCGTTGGCTTCTCCGCCGGCGGCCACGTGGCTGCGCGGCTGGCCACCGGTTTCGATGCTCCGGTCTATCCCGCAGGTGATGCGATCGATCGGTTGAGCGCGCGGCCGGCGCGGGCGGTGCTGGTCTATCCGGTCATCGACATGGGCGCGCATGCACACAGCGGTTCGCGCGGGCGCCTGCTGGGCGAGCATCCTGATGCCGCCCTGGCTGCGCAGTATTCCCTGCAGCAGCATGTCCGCCCGGACATGCCACCGACGATGCTGATACATGCCAATGACGATCGGGTGGTCAGCGTGCACAACAGCCAGGTGATGGCGCAGGCCCTGGCCGCCGCGGGTGTCGAGCACGAGCTGCATGTGTTCGCCCATGGTGGACATGGCTTCGGCATGCACCTGCAGCGCGGTTCGACGCTGGCGCTGTGGCCGGCCCTGGCACAGGCCTGGCTGGTGGCAGGGGCCGGTGCGGAGGACGGCCGGTGACGGGAGCGCCAAGCGATCTGCAGCGCCGCCGCTTTCTGCGCGACAGTGCGCGCTGGGCGTTGGCCACGGCCACTCTGGCAGCCCTGCCGGCAACGGCGGTGCCGGGCGCACGCGACGACCGCCTGCCGATCGTCCGGCTGCGCGGAGGGCGTGTGCGTGGCCAGCGTCAACAGGGCGTGCTGGTGTTCCGTGGCCTGCGCTACGGCGCCGATACGGGCGCCTATCGCTTCCAGCCACCACGCCGGGAAGCGGCCTGGAACGGGATCGCCGATGCGCTGGACTATGGCGCGGCCGCACCACAGGGCGGCACCGAAGGTCCGGGGAGCGAGGACTGCCTGTACCTCAACGTCTGGACGCCCGCGCTGGGCGATGGCGCCCGTCGCCCCGTGCTGGTCTACATCCACGGCGGTGGTTTCAACAATGGCGCCGGCAGCGACCCCCTCTACGACGGCAGCGCGCTCTGCCGTCGCGGCGACGTGGTGGTGGTCACCCTCAACCATCGCCTGAACGCCTTCGGCTATCTGTATCTGGGTGCGCTGGGTGATGCACGCTACGCCGCGTCGGGCAATGCCGGCCAGCTCGACCTGGTGCAGGCGCTGCAGTGGGTGCGCGAGCATGCGGCCACCTTCGGCGGTGATGCCGGCAACATCACCGTGTTCGGCCAGTCCGGCGGAGGGGCCAAGATCGCCACGCTGATGGCGATGCCGGCCGCGCGCGGCCTGTTCCAGCGCGCCTGGACGATGAGCGGACAGCAGGTCACTGCAGCCGGCCCGCGTGCAGCGGCACAGCGCGCGGCGATCGCCATGCAGGCCGTGGGCGCGAAGGACCTGGCGGCATTGCTGCGGTTGCCCGCCGCCGATCTGCTGGCGGCCACCCGTGCACGCGATCCCTCACGGGTGGAAAGCTCGTCGCTGTACTTCGGGCCGGTACTGGACGAGGTCTGCCTGCCGGTCCATCCGTTCTGGCCGCAGGCACCGCGGCAATCGGCCGGCATTCCGATGGTGATCGGCAATACCCGCGACGAGACCCGTGCGTTTCTCGGCAATGATCCGGCCAACTTCGCCTTGACGTGGGACACCTTGCCGGCGCAGCTGGAACGCCAGCAGTTCGTCGATCTGCTGCCGCAGACGGTGATCGCCGAGTACCGGCGCCTGTACCCGCACTACACGCCGTCGGAAGTGTTTTTCGCCGCCACCACCGCCGGGCGGTCCTGGCGCGGTGCGCTGGAGGAACTGGAGGCGCGTGCGCGCCAGCCCAGCGGCGCGGCGCCCACCTGGGCGTATCAGCTGGAGTGGGGATCGCCGGTGGAAGAAGGCCGGCTGCGCGCCTTTCATACCCTGGACATTCCGCTGGTGTTCGACAACGCCGGCCTGCCGGGGGCCCGCACCGGAGGCGGTGCAGATGCGCAAGCGCTGGCCGCGACGATGAGCGATGCGCTGATCGCGTTCGCGCGCACCGGCGACCCCAATCATCATGGAATGTCGCAATGGGCCCCTTACGGCCTGCCGCAGCGGCAAACCATGCTGTTCGACCGCCACAGCCGCGTGGTCGATGATCCACGTGCGGGCGAACGGGCGCTGTATGGAAAAGTACCGTTCGTGCAGCGCGGCACGCAGTGATGACACCGCAGTGCAAACATTCCGTTAACTCTTCTCGGCTAGAGTCGGGTCATGGGAGAGATGTCCTCGCCACTGTCGTTCACCGGACGGGAGCGCCTGCTCGCCGCGATCGATACCGCGGTGATGCTGCGCAGGCCCGAGGCGATCACCGGGGCGCTGCAGCAGGTCCTGCGTGAGGCCATCGTCGATCCTTCGATCCAGCTGCCACCCAGCGTGCGGCGCCCGGTCGAAGGACACTATGCCCGCCGCGAACTGCACCGCAGCCCGACCCTGGGCTACAGCGTCATCGCGATGTGCTGGGGCCCGGGCCAGGGCACGCCACTGCACGACCACGATGCGATGTGGTGTGTGGAGGGCGTCTGGCAGGGTGAACTGGTCGTCACCCCGTACGCACTGCTGGAGCAGGATGGCGAACGCCATCGCTTCGCCGCCCAGCCGACGCTGTACGGCCATCGCGGCAGCGCGGGCAGCCTGATCCCACCGCACGAGTACCACACGCTGTGCAACGCCAGCGATGCGGATGTGGCGGTATCGCTGCACGTGTACGAGGGCGTGATGGAACGCAGCGCCGTGTTCGAGCCGCTGGGTGAAGACTGGTACCAGCGGCGGGTGAAGCGCCTGGAAACCGAGGCGTCCTGACGGTACCCGCCGGGACACGCCCTGCGAAGCGATGGAATCACTGCGGCACGGCTGCCACGTTGTTCAACCGTGTCACTTCCTCGCCGCCATCGGCCAGCGCCACGCGCACGCGCAGCCCACTGCGGTCACCGGCCGGCAACGGCAGCAGGACCCGCACGGTCTTCGGCTGCAGGTCGGTCGGTGCCGCCATCGCGGGCACCTCGGTGCGTGCGATCTCGCGGCCACGCGCATCTTCCAGCACGGCCACGCCCACGCCACTGCCAACGTGGCCCAGGCTGTGCACGGTCACCTGCAACTGGCGGCCGTCCACATGCAGATCGCCACGGCCCACGCCCAGGTCCGCGCGTGTCTCCACCGCCGTGCCCGCAGACACACGCTCGAACTCGAACACCTCGGTGCGGCCCGGGCGGAACTGCATCGGCACCGAGGCACTGGTCTCCAGCTTCACGCTGCGTTCGACCGGCGTGCCGTCGATGCGGCCATCGCCGTTGGTATCCACGCCACTGCGGATGCGCCAGGTACCGCTGGCCACGTTCCAGCCGGTCATGTCAGCGGCAATGGTGCGCGCCCCCAGGTTGTAGCTGGTCACGGTGAAGCGCTCGCGCGAGGGCGCATGCACCAGCAGGGCGACCTGCTCGGCGGCACCATCGCGGTCGAAGCGCCAGCTGACGGTGTGGCCGGGCCAACTCTGGTTGCGCTTCAGCGCGATGCCGCCCAGGCGTGCGCGCTGCAGGAATTCGCTCGGTGCTTCCACCCGATCGGACCACCAGTGTCCATCGGTGTTCATGTAGGCGCGTTGCACCTTGGACTGGAGACCCTCGGCATGCAGCGCATCGATGTACTTCATGTCACCACTGGCCTGCCACGCCATCAGGCTGGCGAAGCCGGTCCTGCCGGCATCGGCCTCGGCGGTCAGCTTCGGGTACCAGTCCTGCTGCCGGGCGAGCACGTCGACGTAGTTCTCGCCGAGGTTGGCCAGCGCACCCGGGCCACCGCGCGCTACCCGGTAATCCAGCGCCTGCAGGTACTTCGCATCGCCGGTCCAGCGCCACGCCGCCCAGAAGGTGTGCATCGTGTCGCCGCCGCCGGAGCCGTTGTTCAACTCGCCGCCGCGGGTGGCACCGGTGGCCCAGTTGATCTCGTTGGGCAGGGTGAAGCGCCCCTGGTCGTCCTTGCCTGCATGGGCCAGGTAGCCATCGGCCAGGCCGATCACCAGCCTGCGGCCAGTCGGGTCGGCGTTGTACTGGCCCAGCAGGAAGGCTGGGTGCAGCACCGGGAACGAGTACGGCTTCTGCCACTGCCAGTTGGGTTCGCGGTAGATCTTGTTGCCACCGAACCAGTTGCTGGAGAACAGCAGGTGGCCCTGCGGATTGCGCAGGATGATGCGCTCGTCGAAAGCCTTCACCGTTTCCATCAGCCGCTCCAGCGTCAACGGGTCGCCCCAGTTGAGGTAGAGCATGGCGCTGTTGGTGTTGATGCCTTCCTCATAGGAATGCAGTTCGTCGGTTTCGATGGTGCTCAGGCCATTGCTGAACATGCCATTGCGGTACACCGCATCGGATAGCGCGGTCAGCGAAGCATTCAGCCGCTCCGGCTGCACGCCCATCAGCGCCAGCCCCGGCCACTGCTGGGTCAGGTCGGAATCATCGGAAATGCCGCCGCCGAAATCACCGTAGGCCACCTGCCGCTCATCGATCCACCAGTCAACGAACCGGCGCACCTGGGCCAGATCCTGCACCTGGTTGAACGCCCACGCCGGCACGCCCCTGGGTACCTCCGGCGCGGTGTAGGGCGGTCGACCCTGGCTGTTGTAGCTGATGTAGTTCCAGTACAGGCGACCGAGTTCGTGGTCCGGGTCCACGCGCAGCAGATCGCTCAGATCGGCGTACACGCGTGCATAGAGGCGCTGCCGCTTGGAGGTGGTGTGTTCCTCCACCAGGAAGCCCCAGTTGTCGCGCACCTGGTTGAAGCGGTCGGCCACGTGTTCCTTCAAGGCTTCGGCACGTGGCTTGAACACCAGGCGGATCTGCGCGCCGTCCAGCGCGCCGGCATCGAAGCCCGGTGCGGCCGAGGCGATGCTCAACCACAGGCTGTCCGGGGTAAGGATGCGATCGCGCAGGTCCAGCCACAGCGTGCGCTGCTGCCCCGGCGGCACCGACACCGAGACGTCGATCATGTCGCGTGCCGGCCAGATCGGATCCTTGATGCGGATGTTGAGCGGGATCAGCCCATCGTGGGTGGCCGGCAGGTCCAATGCAGGAAGGTCGATGGCCACGCCATCCAGGCCGTCATGCATGTTTTCCCAGCTGTAGGCCCAGCTGCGGATCAGCGGCTGGTTGGCCGGGGCGTCGCCCACGCCGGAAGGAATCAGTACATGCACGATCGGGCGAGGTTGCGCCGGCAGGCTGTCGGCGCTGCGCCGGCGCGAACCGGCGCCCTTGGGCAGGGCCATCACCGTGCTGCGCTCGGACACCGGGAAGCGGCCATCGATGTAGCGCCGAAGCACTTCCAGGTTGGTGTAGTCGGGCAGCGCCTGGCTGTCAATCACGTAGGCCTGTGTCACCGTGCCTTCCGGTTCGGCGCCTTCGCTCACGTTGTAGGCCCAGACTTCCTGGATCGGCGTTTCCTGTTCCACGTTGCTGAAACGCAGCACGCCTCCCTGCTGCGCGGGGATGTCCTGCACGCTGCGCACCACGCCGCGCGGGCGCGTGGCCAGCACGTCGGTGGCATGTTCTGCGTCGGGCCCGTGGCCCAGCGTGCCGAAGGCCGCACCGCGGATCTCCACGCGGTTCACGGTCTCGCCCACCGGCAGGGTCAGGTCCAGGTACTGCCCGCTTTCCACGTAGGTGTTCCAGTCCGGCAGCTGGAAATAGTCGTTGCGGCCGGGCAGGCGCGAGCGGTTGTAGACGCCCGGCCAGGTGGTTTCGGCGATGCCATCGGTGGCCTTCCACATCCATGCCTTCATGTCGCGGGTGTCGGCGAATTCGATCTTGCGGATGCGCGTTCCGCCCGCCGCCAGCGCAGGCGGTGCCGCGCCGTCCCAGCCGAAGCGGTGGCGCCATGCGCGCTGGTCGGAGGCCGGCGCCACCGCGCTGGCCGCGACCTTGCCGGCGGCCAGGGCCTGCACCGCCGCCGCGTCCAGCATGCGGTCATACACGCGGATGTGCTGGAAATCACTGCCGCGCAGGAAGTTGTAGCGGCTCTGCACCTGGTACGGAGCCATCACCCGGCCCGCCAGGCCAAGCTGATCCAGCGCGGCATCGTAATCGCCGGTTGCCTGCGCGCGCGCCACTTCACGACCATCGACGAACAGGCGCACGCCCTGGTCTTCGTCCCAGGCGAAGGCCAGGTGCAGCCACTGGTCCGGCCCCGGCGGCGTGTCCATGCGGAAGGACACGCGGGTGCGTGCGAGGTTGGCATCGGTGACGAAAGCATCGAAACCGCGTCCGTTCCAGTCGATGCGCAGCCAGGCCATGTCCCAGCTGCTGTGGTCGGCGTAACCGACGCGGAAGATCACGAACGGAGCCTCGCCCACCGCATAGCGCGAGCGCCAGTCGAAGGCGAGAGTGCCGCGCTGGGCGAGGATGTTGCCCGGCGCGTCCCAGGCCAGCACGCCATCGTCTTCCCACTGGATCGCCTTGCCACGTACACCGTCGTCGACCACCGCCACCTTGTCGCGGAAGTTCGGTACGGCCTCGCCCTGTGCTGTCGCAGCCTGCAGGCCGTGGTTGGCATCGACGTGGAAGAGCAGGGTGGGAGCAAGCAGGTTGGCGGCATCGGCGGCGGCCGTCGCGGGGCCAGCAGCCAGCGCCACTGCCAACAGCAGGCAGCGAAACACAGTCGTGCGGTGCGGCATGGAGATGTTTCCTTTCAACGGGCCACGGCCGGCGGTGGGCCGCCGGACCGTAGCAAGGCCACGCCGCGACGGCACCTTGCGGCGCAGCAGTGGTCACGGCAAACGGCGGCGCGCATCGATGCGCGCCGCCGGCGTTGCTCAGAACTTGTAGCGCACGCCGAGCAGGAACTGGCGGCCGGTTTCGGTGTACTGCAGCGGCAGGCGGCCGGTCGCCGGCGAGTACACCCACTCGTCCGACGCTTCGTTGGTCAGGTTGATGCCTTCCAGGCTCAGTTCCAGCTGATCGCTGATCTTGTAGCGGATCGAAGCATCAATGACCGTGGTACCGGTCATGCCGTGGTAGCCGTCCAGGTTGAAGCCGGTTTCCTGGCCGGGTACCTGGGTGAGGTAGTCGTCGCGGTTGGTGGCCGAGACGCGACCGGCAAAGGTTTCGCCTTCGTAGAACAACGTCGCGTTCCAGGACGACTTGGACAGCCCCAGCAGATCGTTCTTCATCACCGGCTGGCCGGCCGAGTTGATGTACTGGATCTTCGATTCCACCCAGGTGTAGTTCAACTGCACACCGAGGTTGGACCACTTGCCCGGCAGGAAAGTGAAGGGCTGCGTGTAGTTGGCTTCTGCACCGTACAGTTCACCACCGGGGGTGTTGACCGGGCGGGTGAAGGTGAAATCGTCGGTGGGCGAGGCGCCGGTACCGATCAGCAGATCGGCGGGCAGGCCGCTGTCGGTGTACGGGCGGTTCTCGCGCAGGGTCTGCACGGAGGTCTCGATGTCCTTGTAGAACAGGCCCAGGCCGGCCATCGCACCTTCAGCGAAGTACCACTCGAAGCCCAGGTCGACGTTGGTGGCGCGCGTCGGGTCCAGGTTGGGATTGCCGCTGGAGATGGTACGTGCACCGCCGGCCACGGCCACTGTTGCACCGGGCGTCAGGCTACCCAGACCCGGACGGGTCATCACCTTGGCCGCGCCCAGGCGGATCAGGAAATCAGGCGTGACCTCGGCCACCAGGTTGAACGAAGGCAGGGTGTCGTCGTAGGTGCGGGTGGCGGTGGTCGAGGTGGTGCCACTGGCCAGCGTGGAAAGCCCGGTGGACGACTGCTTGGTGCGCACGTAACGCACGCCGACGTTGCCCGACAGCGGCAGCGAGCCGATCTCGGTGCTGAACTCGCCCATCAGGTACACACCGCGATCCTTCTCTTCCACGCTGCGCACGTTGTTGGCGCGCGGTGCGACGGCGTAGATGCCGCTGTTGCTGTAGATGTCGAACTGGTCGGCGATCGCGTCCAGGTTCGGCACCACCCAGTTGGACGGGTTGCCGTTGATGCCCTTCAGGCCGGCGGGGCTGGTCATGTCCACCGGCACGATGCGGCTGCCGTTGGCGAAGGTGGGCACGGCCAGTTCGCTGGCGCGGCGCAGCTCGGTGGTCTTGAACGTGTAGTCCTTGGCCAGCACGCCGCCCTTCAGTCGGAAGCCGGGGCTGATGTTCCAGTTGAAGTCGATCTGGCCGGTGTCGAAATCATTGTCCACGTACTGCGGGCGCAAACGGATTTCGGCCAGCTCCCAACCATTGGGATCGGTCGGGTCGATGCCGTAGTTGAGGATCGGGAAACGGCTGTTGCCACGGTAGTCGTAGCTGTAACCCTTGACGTCGTACTTGTCCATGATGACCGTGGTCTGCACCGGGTTCTCGTGCCTGGAGCGCGAGATGCCCAGCTTGCCGGACACGGTGAAATCATCACCGAAACGGTGCTGGCCGTTCAGGCTGATCTGCTTGAACTCGGTACTCCACTCGTCGTGGCGGTTCTCGGTGCGGATGTCGACGTTGTCGAATTCGCCGTACAGCAGCGCACCGTTGCGGATCTCGCCGTTCTTGACGATGGTGCTCGGCTTGCCGACCAGGCGCGGCGTGCTGCTGCTGCCACGGCTGAAGGAGATCGCTTCGATGTACTGCTCATCGCGGGTGGCATCGATCTTCGAGTACAGCACGTCCAGCGAGACTTCGGTGGCGGTGCTGGGCTTCCACTGCAGCGAGCCGGTCACGCCCAGGCGCTTCTGCTCGTGCTCCATCTGTACATAACGCGGGAAGCGCGGGTGGAAGACATCGGCCGCACGCGCTGCGGCAAACGGTGAGGACGCGGCGAAGTTGCCGTTGCTGGGGCCATTGGCCCAGCGTCCGGTGTTGGAGCCCTCCTCCAGCACCTGGCGCTCGGAGTAGGCCACCGACAGCAGCGCGCCGAAGGTGCCATCGGCGAAGGTGTTGGAGATCAGCGCGGCCAATCGCGGGTCGGCTTTTTCAGCCATCTGGTTGTAGCCGGCCTGGCCACTGGCGGCGAAGGTGAAGCCGTCATAGTCGAACGGGCGCGCGGTGCGCAGGTCGACCGTGGCGCCCAGCGATCCTTCTTCCACGTCGGCCGAGGCCGTCTTGCGAACCAGCAGCTGCGAGAACAGGTCCGAAGCGAACACATTGAAGTCGAAGCCACGGCCACGGTTGGTACCGCCGCTCTGGTCACCGGCACCCACGGTGGTCAGCGCCTCCATGCCGTTGATGCGCACGCGGGTGAAATCCGGGCCTAGCCCGCGCACCGAAATGTTGCGACCTTCACCGGCCTCGCGGGTGATCACCACGCCCGGGATGCGCTGCAGCGATTCGGCCAGATTGAGGTCGGGGAACTTGCCGATGTCCTCGGCGACGATGGCATCGACCACGCCGGCCTCGCCACGCTTGATGTCCAGGGCTTTCTCGACGCTGGCGCGGTAGCCGGTGACATTCACCGTGTCCAGGTCGGTAGCGGTCTGCTGCTGGGCGGTCGCGTTTGCCGACAGGGCCAGTGCAACGCCCATCGCCAGCAAGGTAACCGGTGTCTTTTTTCCATGGATCCGAGATTGCATGCCTTTCCCCTCTCCCAAAGGTCTGGTATCGCGGCTGTATAGCGGAATGACACCGCTGGTCAAAGTCGACGTTAGCAGCACGATTGGGATCGGGCATCTTGCACCGCAACAGATCTGTAATGTCTCCAAGATGCTTGCGGGACAATGCTTTCGACATCATGACCAAGCACGTTCAAGGCAAACTCGGTCTAGAATGACACCGATAGTCAATTGCCACGCCCCCTCGCGTGGTCCACTTACATGCCATGCAGTGTCCCATGCTGGTGGCGCGCGTGAAGGAGCTGATATGGGTCGTATCGTCTGTTTCGGTGAGCTGTTGCTGCGCTTGGGCGCGCCCGGCCACGAGCTGCTGCTGCAATCGCCACAGCTGCAGGTTCATGTGGGTGGCGCCGAGGCAAACGTAGGTGTCTCGCTGTCCCGGCTGGGACATCACGTGGCGATGGTGGGCGCGGTGGCGGGCAATCCGCTGGGTGCCCATGCGCTGGGCGAACTGCGCCGGCACGGCGTGGATACCCGTCATGTGCGCGAAGTACCGGACGCACGCATGGGGCTGTACTTCCTCACCACCGGCGCGGTCCAGCGTGCCAGCGAAGTGGTCTATGACCGCGCCGATTCGGCGTTCGCGCGCAGCACCGCGGCTGACTATGACTGGCCCGCGCTGCTGCAGGGCGCACAGTGGCTGCATGTATCCGGTGTCAGCCCGGCACTGGGACCGGAGGTGGCGGCCGCCACGCTGGCGGCGGCATGCGCGGCTCGACAGGCCGGTGTCCGGGTCTCCTTCGACGGCAATTTCCGGCCCCGGCTCTGGCAGCGCTGGGGCGGAGATGCCCAAGCGGTGTTGCGCGAGCTGTTCGCGCAGGCTGACATCGTGTTCGCCGACTATCGCGACATGGAAGTCGTATTGGGCACGCGCTTCAGTCAGCCCGAGGTGATGGAGCGGATCGACGCGGCTGCAACCGCCGCGTTCAGTGCATTTCCGCAACTGCAGTGGATGGCATGCACACAGCGGCAGGTGCTGAGCGTGGACCATCATGCGATGGGCGCGTTGCTGCTGGGTCGTGACGGGACGCGCGCGCACGCCCCGCCGCGCCATCTGCAGGGCATTGTCGACCGCATCGGCGGCGGTGATGCCTTCGCGGCCGGCATCCTGCATGGCATCCTGTGCGGCCTTGATGCCGACGCCACCGTACGTTTCGGCCTGGCCGCCGGGACGTTGAAGCACTCCATTCCCGGCGATTTCAATCCTGTCAGCGAAGCTGACGTGCTGGCCCTGTTGGGCGAGGAGCGATTCGATGTCCGCCGCTGATCCGCGCCTGCGCGCACTGTTGAAACTGGCACCGGTGATTCCGGTGTACACCCCCGAAGATGTGAACGAAGCGGTCAACGTGGCCCAGGCGCTGTTCCGCGGCGGCCTGCCGGTGATCGAAGTGACCCTGCGCACGCCGCAGGCGCTGGATGCGATCAAGGCCATGGTCGAGGCGGTGCCCGACGCGGTGATCGGTGCCGGCACCGTGCTCAACGCCGCGCAGATGCAGGCGGCCAGGCAGGCCGGCGCGCGTTTCGCGGTATCGCCGGGTGCCACGCCGGCGCTGTATGCCGCGGCGCGTGATGCCGACCTGCCGTATCTGCCTGGCGCTGCCACGGCCTCGGACCTGATCCTCGGCCTGGAGCACGGCCACGACACCTTCAAGTTCTTCCCGGCGGTGCAGGCCGGTGGTGCCGCGCTGCTGGCGGCCTGGCACGGCCCGTTCGCCGACGTGCGCTTCTGCCCGACCGGCGGCATCAGCGCGCAGACCGCGCCGCAGTTCCTGCACCTGCCCAACGTGCTGTGCGTGGGCGGTTCGTGGCTGACCACGCCGGCGCTGCTGCAGACCCGTGACTGGGACGCCATCGAGCGCCTGGCCCGCGAGGCCTCGGTGCTGGCCAGCTGAACCAGCGGCACGAATCTTCAAAGGTTTGATCGTGATCAAAGCGCCGGCCCCGGGCCGGCGTCATTCTGTGGGCAAGCGCACTACGGAGATCCGGACATGAATCCAACCATGAAGGCCGCTGTCGTGCGTGAGTTCGGCAAACCACTGGTGATCGAGGAAGTCTCGGTACCGCGCCCGGGGGCGGGCGAGGTACTGGTCAGGATCGAGGCCTGTGGCGTATGCCACACCGACCTGCACGCCGCCGAGGGCGACTGGCCGGTGAAACCGAACCCGCCATTCATCCCCGGCCACGAGGGCGTGGGGCACGTCGTGGCCGTGGGAGGCGGGGTAGGGCACGTCAGGGAAGGCGACAGGGTCGGCATCCCCTGGTTGTACTCGGCGTGTGGCCATTGCGAACACTGCCTGGGTGGCTGGGAGACGCTGTGCGAGACGCAGCGCAACACCGGTTACTCGGTCAACGGCGGCTTCGCCGAGTACGCACTGGCCGATGCCAACTATGTCGGCCTGCTTCCGAAGGAAGTGGGCTTCGTCGAGATCGCGCCGGTACTATGCGCCGGCGTGACCGTCTACAAGGGGCTGAAGGTCACCGACACCAGGCCCGGTGACTGGGTGGTGATCTCCGGCATCGGCGGCCTCGGCCACATGGCCGTGCAGTACGCCCGTGCGATGGGCCTGAACGTGGCCGCGGTGGACGTGGACGACAACAAGCTGGCACTGGCGCGGCAGCTGGGTGCCCAGGTCACCGTCAACGCGCGCACCACCGATCCGGCCGCCTACCTGAAGAAGGAGATCGGCGGCGCACACGGTGCGCTGGTCACGGCGGTATCGCCGAAGGCATTCGAGCAGGCGCTGGGCATGGTCCGCCGTGGCGGTACCGTCTCGCTCAATGGTTTGCCGCCGGGCAACTTCCCGCTGGACATCTTCGGCATGGTGCTCAACGGCATCACCGTGCGTGGCTCGATCGTCGGCACCCGGCTGGACCTGCAGGAGTCGCTGCAGTTTGCCGCCGAGGGCAAGGTCGCCGCCACGGTCAGCACCGATCGCCTGGAAAACATCAACGACGTGTTCGCGCGCATGCACGCGGGCACCATCGAAGGCCGCGTGGTGCTCGACTTCGCCGCCTGACCGCCTGTGCATGGCCGCCGTTGCACCGTACCCCTCTCCCACGGGCACGGCGGCCATGCCGATCGACCGGTAGCGCCGGCTGCTGGCCGGCAACCGCAGGCGCTTCGCGCAGCCGTACAATGCGCGCATGCCCGGCCTGCTCAAGACCCTGTTCCTGTCCATCGTCGCCCTGATCGGCGGCGTGCTGTCGCTCGCGCTGGTCAGCAGCGTCGCCAGCTGGTTGCCGCCGCTGCTGGGCCTGTCGCCGGACAACAACAGCGTGCAGCTGGGCTGGGACCTGGCGTTCAGCGTGCTCGGTGGCGTCGCCGGCATCTCCTTCGCCACCTATTACGCGCCCTGCTGGCCGCGCTCGCATGGCTTCTCGATCTGGTCGCTGATCGCGCTGGGCTGCGGCTACGCGGTGTGGAGCGTGGGCGCGGATTTCCCGATGTGGTTCGTCGTTTCCCTGCTGGTCTCGCTGCCGCTGCAGCTGCTGGTTGGCTGGTGGTTCGGTCGCCGCGCGTCGCGCGATCCGGGCTGAGCGCATACAGGTCGTGCCGGCCGCTGGCCGGCAACTGTGGGATGGCCGAGGTTGCCGGCCAGCGGCCGGCACTACCGCTTCAGCGGCGGCAGCGTCTGCTTCAACCGTTCGATGCCCTGCCAGGGGTCACCCTTCAGCCGCTTCGCACGCGCCAGCGCCCTGGTCATCGGGAACGCATCGGCGGCGGTCACCTTTGCCAGTTCCTCCCAGCGTAACGGCACCGCCACGCCAGCGTTCTCGCGCGCCCGCAATGACCACGAACACACGCTGGTGGCACCGCGCGTGTTGCGCAGCCAATCGATGAAGATCACGCCGCTGCGCTTCGCCTTGCTCATCGTCGCCACGTAGCGATCAGGCTGCTGCAGTGCCATCGCCTGCGCGAATGCCTCGCAGAACGCCTTGGCCTGCTCCCAGTCCGCCTTTGGCTGCAACGGCACCACCACGTGCACGCCCTTGCCGCCAGACAGCCGCACGAAGCTCTGCAGGCCGATCTGCAGCAGGCGGTCGCGGACATCACGCGCCCCCGCTTTCACCTGCGCCCAGCTCACGCCGTCGCCGGGGTCGAGATCGAACACCAGGCGGTCCGGATGCTCCGGGTCGTCTACCGTCGCCCCCCACGGATGCAGCTCCAGCGTGTTCATCTGCACCAGCTGGAGCAGGCCACGCGCGTTGTCGATGTAGACGTAGTCCTCGCGTCCGCTCTTCTGCTGCAGGGGCACCGCATGCACGGCATCACCCAGCCCGGGGCCATGGTGCTTCTGGAAGAAGCAGGTCTTGCCGACACCGTCGGGACAGCGCAGCACTGACAACGGCCTGCCGGCAATCTCCGGCAGGATCCAGCGCGCCATCTGCCGGTAGTAGTCGGCCACGTCGCCCTTGCTGAGTTTCTGATCCGGGAATACCACGCGTTCGGGGTGCGTGATCTGCACCTCGCCCACGGTGTCCACGTCTGCAGCGTTCACTTCCAGGTCCTCCACCTGCTTGTCGTTGCGCAGCCGCTTGAAGCTGGCCTGGCGCAGCAGTCCTTCCTTGCCCCAGCCACGGAAGGCGACCTCGGCCACCGCCACCGGCTTCACCCAGCGCACGCTGGACGCACGGAACGGCACATGCGCCGGCAACGGCAGAACGGGGGCCTTCACCGCCAGCGGCTGCAGTGCCTTGTGCAGCGCGCGCAGGCGTTCATCGTCGAAGCCGGTGCCTACGCGACCGACATAGCGCAGGCCGGCCTTGTCCTGCGCGGCCAGAAGCAACGAGCCGAATCCTACCCGCGAACCCTTGGGTGCCGTGTGACCGACGATCACGAACTCGTCGGTGTCCTCGTGCTTGACCTTGACCCAGCTGCGCGCACGGGCATTCACATAGGGCGCGTCGACCTGCTTGCTGACGATGCCCTCGAAACCCGCCTTGCCACTGGCAGCGAACACCTGTGGCCCGTGATCGATCACATGCTCACTGAAGGCGAGGATGCCGGGTACATTGCCCAGCAGCGCTTTCAGCAGCGCCTTGCGTTCCAGCAGGGGCGCGCGGCTGATGTCGGCACCGGCAACACCTGGCAGGTCGAAGACGATGTAGCGCAGCGGCTGTTTCGAACTGCCGTCGATCACCCGTTGCAGTGCTGCGAAGTCACTGCGGCCCTGCGCATCCAGTACCACCAGTTCACCGTCCAGGCGCGCATCGCGCACCGGCAGCGCCCGGATGGCCTGCACGACTTCGGGAAAATCGGCCGTCCAGTCCAGGCCGTTGCGCGAACGCAGTTTCACTTCGCCATCGTGCAGATCAGCCAACAGTCGATAGCCATCCCACTTGATCTCATGCAGCCAGTGCTGGCCATCCGGCGCGGTGTCGCGGTGATCGGTCAATTGCGGTTTGAAGGCGCGTGGGTAGGGCGTGTCACGTGCGCCGTCCAGTTTCAGCGCCCGCGCATGCCAGCGTGCATCGGCGTTGCGGGTAGCCCTGCGTACGGCCGGTGTAGCGCGCTCTGTCCTTCCCGCCGTGCGCGTCTTCGCCGCCGATGAGCGTTTCGGCACGGGCGCTTCCAATAGATCATCCGCTTCGGCATCGCGCGCTTGCTCATCATCGCGCTTGATCAGCAGCCATTGCACCTGGCGCCCCTTCATCGCCGTGCGCACCAGCTTCCAACTGCCGGCCAACCGCTGCCCGTGCAGCACGAAGTCGATCTTGCCCGCCGCCAGCGCCTGCAATGGATCACCTTCACAGGCCCAGGTGCCATGATCGAACACCTCCACATGGCCCGCGCCGTAATGGCCTTCGGGAATGTCGCCCTCGAACCCGGCGTAGGACAGCGGATGGTCTTCCACTTCCACCGCCAACCGCTTCTCGCCAACGCGCAGCGAAGGCCCCTTCGGCACGGCCCAGCTCTTCAGTACACCGTCCATTTCCAGGCGGAAATCGTAGTGGCGCGAACTGGCATGATGCAGCTGGATGACGAACGTTGGCCGACGCTTCGGGTCACCGTGGGCGGGGGTGTCGTCAGGCTCCGGCGTCTGACCGCTACCTCCGCCGAGGCGACGCTTGCGCCGGTACTGATGCAGCGACATGGCTCAACCTGCCTTGCGCCGCGTGGTCTTCTTGACGGCCTTCTTTGCCACCTTCTTCGCAGGCGCCTTGCGGGCCGCAGTCTTCTTCGCCGGTGTGCGCGTGTTCGCATCCAGGCTTTTCTGCAGCAGCGCCATGAAGTCGACCACATTGGTGGCCGCATCCTCATGCGGCGCCGGCTCCTCTTCCACCCGGGTGGTGCCGCCCTTGGACTTGATGCGCTTGTTCAGCACCTGCTGCAGGCGCTCGCGGAACTCGTCGTGGTACTGCGAGGGGTCCCAGTCGCCAGCCATCGACTCGATCAGCTGCTCGGCCATTGCCGATTCCTTGCCGGTGATGCGGTAGTCGGACAGTTTCCCGGCGGGCAGCGCGTAGTCCTCCGGGTCCACCAGCTCCTGTGGATAGCGCAGGATCATCAGCACCAGCGCGTCTGCCTGCGGCATCACCGCGCACAGGTACTCACGCGTGCGTACCACCACCCGCGCGATGCCGACCTTGCCGGTCCTGCGCAGGGTCTCGCGCAGCAGCACATAGCCCTTCTCGGCCTTCTTGCCTGGCACCAGCAGATACGGCTTCTCGTAGTAGCGCGGATCGATCTGCGCCGCATCCACGAACGATTCCACTTCCACCGCTTCGTGGCTTTCCGGCGCAGCCGAGCGGATGTCGCCTTCCTCCAGCACGACATAGCTGCCCTTGTCGTACTCGTAGGCCTTGACGATGTCCTTCCAGGGCACTTCCTCGCCGGTATCGGCGTTGACCCGCTCGAAGCGGATCGGCTTGCGGTCGCGCGAATCGAGCATGCGGAACTGCAGGTCGACCTTGCGTTCGCCGGACATCAGCGACACCGGCACGTTGAGAAGACCGAACGACAGCGTGCCGGTCCAGATCGGGCGGGCCATGGAGATACCTGTGACGGGGCAGGGGACAGCCAGCTTCAGCCCGGCGATGTAAACCACCCGTGTCGGTGCCGTGCACGTGGGTTCTACGCAGATGCGGTAGTGCCGGCCGCTGGCCGGCAACCCCAGAAAACTCTAGGCAGCGAACCTCTGCCGGCCAGCGGCCGGCACTACTGCAGCAGTGGCCGCACTGCCGCGGCCGGAATATGGTCCAGCGCGCGCCAGGCGTCTTCCACCACCGGCCGCGCCTGCGACCAGCTCAGCCGCGACTGCCCGCGCATCTGCTCCCAGTGCTCGGCCAGTTCCTCGCAGGTATCGGCGGCGTCACCGCGCGGCCAGTCGGCGGCGTGGGTGGTCAGCGCGAAGGCATAGACCGGGCACAGGTCACGCCAGTTGCGATGGCCGGGCCCGCGACGCTCCTCGTAATCGCTGAGCATGTACTGCAGGTAGTCCTGCGCCACCGCCTGCGGGTCTTCATGGCGACGCGTGCGGCGCGGCGCGGTGCGCTGGCCGAGCGGATCGAGCAGGGCGTTGAACACGGACGGTGCGGGTCGTTCAAGACGGGGCATGGCCGGCTCCTGCAGCGGGGGCGGGTGGGCAGGAATACGCGCGGTGCCGTTACCAGCGGGTGAGCGAGATGTTCATGACGCCAGGTTCGCGGCGGCTTTACCTTGCTGGCGGTGTAGTGGAGGCCCCGAGCGCAGGTAGCCAGACCATGAGCCGTGAAACCTCCCGAGACCCGCTGCGGGAAAACCACCCGCCCATTGCCGGCGAGCAGCGTGGCAAGCGCGACGCCGACACTGCCGACTACCGCGGTACCGGGGCCCCCTTCTTCGATGCCGCGCAGGGCGACGAGCACCTGCCGGTGAAGCATGAGGCTGAACAGGCGGCCCAGGACCGCAAGGACGGCGGCGACCGCCATCGCGGCGGCCAGGAAAGCCCGCTCAAGCGCCGCGAGCGCAAGCAGCGGGCCAGCGACAACCAGGACGAGGCACTGGAGGAAACCTTCCCGGCCAGCGACCCGACCTCACCGTTCGTGCCGGCCAAGGCGCCCGATTGAAGGGTAGTGCCGGCCGCTGGCCGGCAACCTCCGCAGATCCCGAACGGCGCGATGCCGGCCAGCGGCCGGCACTACCGGGGATCTTCCCGGCCAACAGCCGGCACGGCCGCTTCAGCGCCACGACCACTGCAGTCCCACGCTGGACCGCCGCCCCGGTCCGGGCTCGTAGAAGCGGCCGTTGCCGTCGTTGACGATCACCGAGCCGATGTAGGCCTGGTCCAGCACGTTCTCCAGCCGGGCGAAGGCACGCAGCTCGCCGCCGGGCAGGGTCCAGCGGCGGCCACCTTCCAGATGCAGCAGGGCGAAGCCCGGCGCTCGCTCGGTGGCCACGTCGTTCACCACCGTGTCGCTGCTGGCATTGGCTTCCAGCGCCCACTGCCAGTCGCCCGGCGTCCACTGCAACCGGGCGAAGGCCTGCTGGCGCGGCACGCCGGGCAGGCGGCTGCCGGTGGTAACCACGGTATTGGAGGTCAGGTAGGGCGAGCGCACCTGCGCCTGCAGCCAGGTCCAGGCCAGCTGCAGTTCCAGCTGCTCGGCCAGCGGCTGGCGGTACTGCAGTTCCAGCCCCTGGCGACGGGTACGGCCAATGTTGCGATAGGTGCTGCGTCCGCCGATATTGCTGGCAACAGCCAGCTCATCGTCGGTATCTGCACGGAAAAGGCTGACATCAAGCTGGGTTCCATCCTGTGCGTGCCACTTGCTGCCCACTTCCACGGAGCGGCTGCGCGCGGCGGCAAGATCCAGTGCCAGTCCCGCCTGACCGTCGGCGCGGTAACCCAGTTCGTTGAAGGTAGGCGTCTCGAAGCCGCGGCCAACGGCAGCGTGCAGGCGCCACTGCGGACTGGCCTCGAAGCTGATGCCGGCCACCGGGGTGGTCGCCTGGTAGCGACGGCGGCCGCTGTCGTCCGGGTTGCGGCCGGTGATGTAGCGATCGTCCGATTCGAAGCGCACGCTGCTGTGGCGCACGCCCGCCAGCAACGACCAGCGCGGGCTCCATTGCCACCAGGCCTGCGCGAACTGGTCCACGTTCTGCACGACGTCGATCTGGTCGCGGCGCAGCTGCCCGCGTACGCCCAGCGTGCTGCCGATGAAGTTCTCGTAGCCGGTGCGGTGCTGGCGCTGACGGTCGGCGCTGAGCCCGGCCACCAGGTCCAGCGGCCGTCCGGCGAGATCGCCGTGCCAGCCCCAGCGCGCGTCCAGCCCGCCGTAGCCTCCGTCCAGGTCGATCACCCCGCCCGCATGCAGGGGATTGGCCTGGGCCGCCGGCGGAATCGGCAGGTACTGACGCACCGCGCGCTGGCCGGCATAGCCCATCAGCTGCCAGCGCTGCGCGCCGGCCTCGCGGGTCCAGCGCAGCCCCGCCTGCTGCTGGCGCACCGATTTGCGGGTGTTGTACTGGTGTGCCACGGCGGTAGCCTGGCGCGGGTCCGCCGCCACCTGCGCGCGGGTCAGGCCCAGCGGATCCTGCGCATCGGGCGCATCCAGCGCATTGAGCAGCAGCTCCAGCCGCCCACCGCCCAGCTCACCGCCGATGCGCGCGTTGAGCGATTCACGGCGCGCCCGGCTGTGGTCACGCCAGCCATCGGTACGGAAGTGGTTGGCGGCGATGTTGTAGTCCAGCCCGTGGCCTGCGCCCTTCAGTTGCGCGCCGACACTGAGCGTGTTGTCGGCGCCGGCATTGAGGCGCAGCCGCCACGGGTCGCCGGCCTGGCCCTGTGCGCTCCACACCTGCAGCACGCCGCCGGAGGAGTTGCCATACAGCGCCGAGAACGGCCCACGCAGCACGTCGATGCGCTCGGCGCCGAGCAGGCTGGCATGCGACAACTGACCCTGGCCGTCGGGCATGGTCGCCGGTACGCCGTCGATCAGCACCCGCACCCCGCGCACACCGAAGGTCGAGCGCGCGCCGAAGCCCCGGATCGACAGCTGCGTGTCCTGCGCGAAGTTCTGCCGGTCGCGCGCGACCAGGCCCGGCACCCCGGCCAGTGCTTCGGACAGCTGCGCCCCGGCCCCGGCGCGGCGGGCGTCGATCCAGACCGTGTCCAGGCTGGCCGGCAGGGCGAACGGGTCGATGCCGGGTACGCGTGCGGCCTGCACCTGCACGGCGGGCAGGGCGGTGGGGGCAGGCTCGGCCATGCTGGCAAATGGCGACAGCAGCAGGGCGGACAGCGGCAGGCAATGGCGTCGTGCGGCGGGATTCATGATTCAGGTTGATGGATCGGGCGGCAACGCACGCCATGGTACGGGCCCGGGGATGACGATGGCGGCGGCCAGCCCCGGCAGGCTTTGTTACGATGGGCTGTTTCCGGCTGGAAAGCCGCAAGCCGCGTGGCGCAATTCCTCCCCCTTTCCGTCTACCGAACGAGTACCGCCGTGTCCTTCTTTGCAAACGTGGAACTGGTCCCAGGCGACCCGATCCTGGGCCTGACCGAGGCGTACAACGCCGACAGCCGCCCGACCAAGGTCAACCTGGGTGTGGGCATCTACTACGACGAGAGTGGCCGCATTCCGCTGCTGCGCGCCGTCAAGCAGATCGAGCAGCAGCTCGCCGCTGAAGCCAAACCGCGCGGCTACCTGCCGATCGATGGCCTGCCGGCGTACACGCAGGCCACGCGTGAGCTGGTGTTCGGCAAGGATTCGCCGCTGCTGGCCGCCGGCCGCGTCACCACCGCACAGACGGTGGGTGGCAGCGGTGCGCTGCGCGTCGGCGCCGACGTGCTGAAGAAGCTGCTGCCGCACGCCACCGTCGCGCTGAGCAACCCGAGCTGGGAAAACCACCGCGCCGTGTTCAGCGCGGCCGGCTTCGAGGTGGTGGATTACACCTACTTCGACCCAACCACCCATGGCGTCGATTTCGACGGCATGCTGGCCGACCTGGGCAAGCTGCAGGCCGGCACCGTGGTGCTGCTGCACGCCTGCTGCCACAACCCCACCGGCGCCGACCTCACCGTCACCCAGTGGAAGCAGGTCGCGCAGCTGCTGAAAGACAAGCAGCTGTTCCCCTTCATCGACATGGCCTACCAGGGCTTCGACAAGGGCATCGAGCAGGACGGCGCCGCCGTGCGCATCATCGCCGAGGCCGGCATTGACAGCTTCATCGTCGCCAACTCGTACTCCAAGTCGTTCTCGCTGTACGGCGAGCGCGTGGGTGCGCTGTCGATGGTCGCCCCGACCGCCGCGGACGCCAAGGCCGTGCAGTCGCAGGTCAAGCGCGTGATCCGCACGATCTACTCCAGCCCGTCCACCCACGGTGCCGCGCTGGTGGCCGGCGTGCTGACCAACCCGGACCTGCGCGCGATGTGGGAGCAGGAGCTGACCGAGATGCGCGAGCGCATCCATGCCCTGCGCCACGGCCTGGTCGAGAAGCTGGCCGCCGCCGGTGCGCCGCAGTTCGGCTTCATCAACGAGCAGGCCGGCATGTTCTCCTACTCCGGCCTGAGCCGTGAGCAGGTCGAACGCCTGCGCGACGAGTTCGGCATCTACGCCGTCGGCACCGGCCGCATCTGCGTGGCCGCGCTGAACCAGAACAACCTGGAATACGTCGCCAAGGCCGTGGCCACCGTCGCCAAGGGCTGAAACAACGCACCAGTGGTTTGATCGCAAAGGCGCCGCGAGGCGCCTTTGTTTTTTTGCATTTGCCCCTGCCTTTGCCACACCCACCGCGCTCGCGGCGAACCCTGAAGCGCGTGGGAGGGGGAGGCGATGCAGGACCGTTGGCGCCATGGATGGCGCCATCGAGCTTACATGGACGTACTTGCAGCGTGTCCTGCATCGCCTCCCCCTCCCACGAGCCTCGACAAAAGGAAGGCGCCACGAGCGCAACGCATCTGGAAACGATTACGCCTTCCCGCGGTCACGCACGCCCCCGCCAGACCGGCGACAATAGGCGTTTTCCCGCTGCCGAGACCTGCCCGCTCATGTCCCGTACTTCGTTGACCCGCTTCCTGATCCAGGAACAGCACGCCGGCCGCATCAATGCCGACCTGCGCCAGCTGATCGCGGTCGTCGCCCGCGCCTGCACCAGCATCTCCATCGCCGTCAGCAAGGGCGCCCTTGGCGGCGTGCTGGGCGAGGCCGGTACCGGCAACGTACAGGGCGAAGCGCAGAAGAAGCTGGACGTCATCAGCAACGAGATCCTGCTCGAAGCCAACGCCTGGGGCGGCCACCTCGCCGCCTGCGCCTCGGAAGAAATGGACCACAGCCAGCCGGTGCCGGACATCTATCCGCGTGGCGACTTCCTGCTGCTGTTCGATCCCCTCGATGGCAGCTCCAACATCGACGTCAACGTCTCGGTCGGCACCATCTTCTCGGTGCTGCGCTGCCCGACCAACGTGGAACTGCCGGGCGATGACGCGTTCCTGCAGCCGGGCAGCAAGCAGATCGCCGCCGGCTACTGCATCTACGGGCCCAGCACCCAGCTGGTGCTGACCGTCGGCCATGGCACCCACGCTTTCACCCTGGACCGCGAGAAGGGCGAGTTCGTGCTGACCACCGAGAACATGCAGATTCCGGCGGCCACCCAGGAATTTGCCATCAACATGTCCAACCAGCGGCATTGGGAAGCGCCGATGCAGGCCTACGTCGGCGACCTGCTGGCCGGCAAGGAAGGCGCACGCGGCAAGAACTTCAACATGCGCTGGATCGCCAGCATGGTCGCCGACGTGCATCGCATCCTGACCCGCGGCGGCATCTTCATCTACCCGTGGGACAAGAAAGACCCGTCCAAGGCCGGCAAGCTGCGCCTGATGTACGAAGCCAACCCGATGGGCCTGCTGGTCGAGCAGGCCGGTGGCGCCGCCTCGACCGGCCGCGAGCGCATCCTCGATATCCAGCCCGACCAGCTGCACCAGCGCGTGCCGGTGTTCCTCGGCTCGCGCGAGGAAGTGGCCGAAGCCGTGCGCTACCACCACGCGCACGACGGCGCGCAGGGCTGAGGGCCGTCATCCGACAACGGTCATGGCAGATCGATGACATGACCGTGGGGTGACACCACGGGCGGCAAACGGCACCATCGAGCCATTGCCGCCTAAGGAATGCACGCATGCACGAGCAGGGCCCGGTCGATTTCATCGAAGTCATCCACAATGCCGTCCCCAGCGACGTCTGCGCGGCGATCGTCGAGCGCATGCGTGCAACGCGTGGCCTGCTGCCCGGTGCGGTCGGCAGTGGTGTGTTCCCGGAACTCAAGCACAGCAAGGATCTGCGCATCAGTGGACTGGACGGCTGGCAGGATGTCGACCAGCAGATGCAGATCGCGGTGTTCAACGGCCTGCTGACTTATCTACGCCGTTATCCACAGGCGTTGATCGCTCCGCTGATGTTGCAGATCCAGGACAGCAATGGCCAGCCGCGACGCCTGTCTGCCGAGGACTTCCCCGACATGCCGCAGCAGCAGCTGGCCGACCTGGCCCGCACCTGCCTGCGCCCAGGCGCGATCAACCTGCAGTGGTACGCGGCGGGCGAGGGCGGCTATCCGTACTGGCACTGCGAGCTGTACCCGAAGGATGCCCAGGCCGAGACCCTGCACCGGCACGTGTTGTGGACGCTGTACCTCAACGATGACTTCGAGGAAGGCGAAACCGAGTTCCTGTTCCAGGGCCGCAAGATCGCGCCACGCACCGGCAGCCTGCTGATTGCCCCGACCGCGTTCACCCACACCCATCGCGGCAACCGGCCGCAGGGCGGCGACAAGTTCATCGCCACCAGCTGGATCCTGTTCCAGAGCGCGCAGAAGTTGTTTGGGGCGTAGCGTCGAGCTTGCTCGACTACGTTGTATTCCCCGTAGAGTCGAGCTTGCTCGACTGCTTTTCCGTCGCCAGTCGAGCAAGCTCGACGCTACTCAGAACAACGAGCCCTGCGGCGAATCCTTCTTCGGTGGCAATGGCTTCAGGAACCGGCTGCAATCCAGCTTCGGCCAATGGCTGTTCTGCGGATTGAACCCCAGCCGCTTGCGCGCCAGCTTGAAGCGGTTGTTCAACAGGTCCGCATACACGCCTTCGCCGCGCATGCGCGTGCCGAACTGGCTGTCGTAGTCCTTGCCACCGCGCAGCTGCTGGATGGTGCTCATTACATGCGCGGCGCGATCCGGATGATGGGTATCCAGCCAGTCGCGGAACAGCGGTGCCACTTCCAGCGGCAGGCGCAGCAGCACGTAGCCAGCGGTGCTGGCGCCAGCATCATGCGCGGCCTCCAGCACGGCTTCCAGTTCGCTGTCGTTGATCCATGGAATCACCGGCGCCACCATCACCCCGACCGGAATGCCGGCCTCATGCAGCCGCTTCATCGCGCGCAGCCGTGCATGCGGTGCCGATGCGCGCGGTTCCAGCTTGGCCGAGAGATGCGGGTCCAGCGAGGTCACCGAGAAATGCACGCTGACCAGGTTTTCCGCGGCCAGCGGTGCAAGCAGATCGATGTCGCGCTCGACCAGTGCGTTCTTGGTGATCAGCGAGAACGGATGTTTCGTCTCCAGCATCACTTCGATCAGCTGGCGGGTCAGCTTGAACTTGCGTTCGATCGGTTGGTACGCGTCGGTGTTGATGCCCAGCGCGATCGGCTGTGGCACGTAAGCCGGCTTCGACAGCTCCTTGCGCAGCAGCTGCGGCGCATTGGTCTTGGCGAACAGCTTGGTCTCGAAATCCAGGCCCGGTGACAGGTTCAGATAGGCATGCGAGGGACGCGCAAAGCAGTAAGAGCAGCCATGCTCGCAGCCGCGATACGGATTCACCGACTGGCTGAAGCCGACATCCGGCGAGTTGTTCCGGGTGATGATGCTGCGTGCGGTTTCGGCGCGCACCTCGGTGCGCAGGCGCGGGGCGAGGAACTCTTCGCTCTCATCGACCGCCCAGCCATCATCCACCGCCTCGCGGACGGTGCTTTCAAAGCGCCCGGCAAGGTGGGACGTGGAACCTCGGCCCTTGATCGCAATACCCATGGACGCAGGGTACGCCGCGACCGTCTCAACGGCTGCGACGGCCGCCTGAAGGGTTCAGCCCCTTGTAGAGTCGAGCCATGCTCGACTCCATTTCCCATCCGTCCCGGGGCTGTCGAGCATGGCTCGACGCTACAGCGCGGGGGTCAGAGCAGCGCCAGGTACCCGCGCACGGTGGCATCCAGGCCGTCATACAGCGCTTCGCCGATCAGCGCGTGGCCGATCGACACCTCCAGCACATCCGGCACGTGGGCCAGGAAGTCGCGCAGGTTGTCCTGCGACAGATCGTGGCCAGCGTTGACGCCCAGGCCGACGGCCTGCGCTCGACGTGCGGCAGTGGCGAACAGCGCCAGCATCGCCTCGGCGTCGCCGGCGGCGTGTGCCTCAGCGTAGGGGCCGGTGTACAGCTCGATGCGGTTTGCGCCGACTTCAGCTGCCTGCTCCAGCAGTGGGTTGCCGGCGTCGACGAACAGGCTGACCCGGCAACCCATTGCTTTCAGTTCGGCGACCAGCGGGCGCAGGCGCTCGCCGTCCCGCTCGAAGTCGAAGCCATGGTCGGACGTGATCTGGCCGTCGCCGTCGGGCACCAGGGTGGCCTGTGCCGGGCGGGTCTGCGCGCACAGCGGCAGCAACCCCGGGTAGCCCTCGCGTGGCGGAGCGAACGGATTGCCTTCGATGTTGAACTCCACGCCACGGGCGCGGGTCAGCGTGGACAGGGCCAGCACGTCCTCGGCGGTGATATGGCGGCGGTCCGGCCGCGGGTGCACGGTGATGCCATGCGCGCCGGCATCCAGGCAGGCCTGGGCGGCACGCACCACGTCCGGTTCGGCGCCGCCACGCGAGTTGCGCAGGACGGCGATCTTGTTGACGTTGACGCTGAGCTGGGTCATGGAACGGAACTACTTGGAAAGAGGGGACGGATCGTGGTCGTTGCCGTCGTCGTTGCGGCGGGCCTGGGCCTGTTCGCGCAGGCGCCGCAGTTCCTCGGCATCGACCAGGGTGGCAGGGTCGCGCTGCAGGTCGCCAAAGCGGGCCACGTAGCGGCCGCGTACCCAGGCCAGCAGGAAGGCGAGGGCAGCCAGCAGGCACAGGGTCATCAGCCCGGCGCTGGGGGTCTTCAGCGCAAAGGCGAAACAGCCCAGCGCCAGCAGCAGGTACAACCAGTACATAGTCGGGCTCCCCGGATGATCGGCGCAGTGTAGCGCTGCGTCAGAGCAGCGGCGAGGCCAGCCGCGCGAACGCCTCGGGCAGGCGGTGCAGCCACAGCGAGCGGCCGGCCTGGTCGTGCACGCGGGTGGCACGGTCGAATTCGCCCTGCAGCAGCTCGGCCAGGGCGGCGACGCGGTCACGGTCGCTGATCATCATCGACAACTCGAAGTTCAGCCGGAAGCTGCGGTGGTCGAAGTTGGCGCTGCCGACGATGCAGACATCGTCGTCGGCGATGAAGGCCTTGGTGTGCAGCATGCGCGGGCCGTACTCGTAGATCTTCACGCCGGCATGCAGCAGCTCGTCGAAGTAGGAGCGCGCGGCCTGGGTGACGAACCAGGAGTCACTCATCTTCGGCACCAGCAGGCGTACGTCCAGGCCGCCCAGCGCCGCCGAGGTCAGCGCCATCCGCGCGGCCTCGCCGGGCACGAAGTAGGGCGTGACCAGCCAGACGCGTTCGTGCGCCTCCTGGATAGCGGCCACATGCAGGCGGTGGATCGTTTCCCATCCCGAGTCGGGCCCGGACACCAGCACCTGGGCGTTGATGGGGCCGTCCGCGCGCAGCGGCATTTCGGCCGGCCACAGGCGCGCGATATCGAAGCGCGAATGGTCCTGGCCACTGGCGTAAAGCCAGTCCTCGGCGAACACCAGCTGCAGGCTGCGCACCACGTGGCCGCGGATGCGCATGTGCAGGTCACGGTAGGCGTCGGCCCTGCGGCTCTCGTCTTCGTCGTCGGTGATGTTGATGCCGCCGGTGAAGGCCAGGCGGCCGTCCACGATCACCAGCTTGCGATGGGTGCGCAGGTTCAACCAGGGCCGCTTGAACGGCTTCAGCAGTTGCCGCGGATGGAACCAGATCGCTTCGCCGCCTGCATCCAGCAGCGGCTGCAGGAAGCGGCGGGGCAGGGCGGAAGAACCCACGGCATCCAGCAGCAGGCGTACCTGCACACCGGCACGGGCACGTTCGACCAGGGCATCGCGCAGCGCGGTGCCGGCGTGGTCCGGGTTGAAGATGTAGTACTCCAGATGCACGTGGTCGCGCGCCTGTGCGACGGCTTCCATCAGGGCAGCGTAGGTGGCGGCGCCATCCACCAGCCAGGTCACTTCGGTGGCGCTGCTCGGTGCCAGCCCGGTGGTGGCCTGGGCGATCTTGGCCAGCTCGGTGCAGTCGGCATCGGGTGGGCAGACGTCGCTGTAGTGCTCCATGCCCGAACGCGCACGGCCACGGCGCAGGCGCTGCCGCTTCACCTTCTGCGGGCCGAGCAGGTAGTAGATGAAGAGGCCCAGGTACGGCAGCAACGCCAGCGACAGGATCCAGCTCAGCGTGGCCACCGGCTCGCGCTTCTGCAGCATGATCCAGCCAGCCAGCGCGAACAGGTACAGCAGGTAGGCCACCGCCAGGATGGTGCCGAGGTGGGCGATGCCGTCGAGCCAGTGGCGCAGGGAGTCGAAGAGGGCGAGCATCCGCCGATCATAGCGGCCCGGGCGGCCAGGGATAAAAAAAGACGCCCCTGTTTCCAGGGGCGTCTGCAGTCGCGTCATGACTGTTGTGTTGCGGTGTAGCGATTACTGCTGCACAAAACCGATCTTCTTCATCTGAGCATTCTTCGCGGCGGCCAGGACCTTGGCCATCACGTCGTACTCGGAATCCGGGCTGGCGTCGATGCGCAGTTCCGGCTGGTTGGTCGGGTCACGCTGGACCTCCTGCTCCATCCGCTGCTGCAGCTCGCTCGCATTGATCGGGCTGTTGTTCCACGAGACCTGGTTGCTGGCGTCGATCTTCAGTTCGATCGGCGGCGGCGGTTCGACCAGCTGCGGCGGTGGGTTGAGCACGCGCTGCGGCAGGTCCACGGCGATCGGGTACGTCATGATCGGCGCGGTCACGATGAAGATGATCAGCAGAACCAGCATCACGTCCACGAGGGGCGTGACGTTGATGTCTGCCATGGGGCCCTTGCCACCACCACTACTGAATGCCATGGCTTATTGCCCCTTTTCTTTGGTCGCGACGAAGCCGACGTCCAGCATGCCCTGCTCCTGCGCGACCTTGGTCAGGTCGTTGATGACGCGCATCTTGGTGGTGCGGTCACCACGCAGGTTCAGCGGCGGCTGCGGGGTCTGCTGGGCGGCGGTCGCCAAGCGCGACTCGAGAGTCTGCTTGTTGATTTCTTCGTCGTTCCAGTAGATCGAGCCGTCTTCCTTGACTGCCAGGGTGATCGGGCCGGCACGCTTTTCAGCGTCTTCCGGCTTCTGGATCAGGTTGGCTTCCGGCAGATCCACCTTGACCTTGTGGGACATCAGGGGCGCCGTGATGATGAAGATGATCAGCAGCACCAGCATCACGTCCACGAGGGGCGTAACGTTGATGTCGGCCATGGGGCCGCCGCTGTTACCACTACTGAAAGCCATAACGGGCTCCGTCTAGATCGTGTTGACTACGTTCTCGCTGGGTACAGCGCGTCGCAATTAGCGGACGCGCGAACCGGTGGCGAAGAAGTCGTGCAGGTCGTGCGCGAAGGTATCGAACTTGCTGATGGTCGCGCTGTTGACCTTGCTGAAGAAGTTGAAGGCGAACACGGCCGGGATTGCGACGAACAGACCGATCGCGGTCATGATCAGCGCTTCACCCACCGGGCCGGCAACGGCGTCGATCGAAGCGGAGCCGGTGGCACCGATCTTGATCAGCGCGCCGTAGATGCCCCACACGGTACCCAGCAGACCGACGAACGGAGCGGTCGCACCGACGGTCGCCAGCAGGGTCATGCCCGACTGCAGCTTGTTGCTTTCGCGGGTGACGGCCTGGCGCAGGGCGCGGTCGACGAACTCCGAACGGCTCAGGTTCTCACCGACGCCGCCGGTAGCACCGCCTTCAGCGCGCTGGTGGTGGGCAGCTGCCTGGGCAGCGTCCAGGGCGATCTTCGAGAACGGCTCGGATGCCGGCTGTTCTTCCATCGCACGGATGGCGTCCTGTGCGTTCGGGGTGTCCCAGAACAGGCTGACGACGCGATCAGCGGCGCTCTTCAGACGGACCGAACGGAAGATGTTGATGACGGTCCAGTACCAGGACATGGCCGACATCACGATCAGGGTCAGCAGCACGACCCAGGAAACCGCGAAATCACCCGGCTTGGTGGTCATTTCGTGGATCAGGTGCTCGAAGCCCATCTGCGACAGGGCGTTGGACGGATTGCCCCCGGCAGCAGCGGCGATGAAAAGTTCCTGCAGCATGACGCTTACCTTTGTTGTGTGTGGTGATAAAGGGTGTAGCTAAGCTAAACAATCGAACCGTGGGCGGGGGGTGGCCAGGCGGCCACCCGGCCCATCAGTTCAGCGCAAAGTTGACCGGGACGCGAACGCGACCTGCCGCCTTCTTACCGCCAGATTCAGCGGCGTTGAAGCGCCACTTGCGAGCTGCTTCCATCGCAGCACGGTCCAGGTCGCGGTTACGGCTGGACTTTTCCACCGTGACATTGGTGACGTTGCCGCTGGCATCGACATCAATGATCAGGATCACTTCGCCCTGGATACCGGCGCGGAAGGCTGCCGGCGGGTAGCGCGGCGGATTCATGGCCTTCGACGAGATGTCCACGCTGGCCTCGATCGTGCTCGGCGGTGACGGCGGCGACGGCGGCGACGGCGGGGTGACGATGTCGTTCGGGCGCGGTTCCGGCACGTCCACGACCGGCGCCTGCGGCGGCGGCGGGACCGGCGACGGCTTCGGCGGCGACAGATTCTTCACCGGCGGCGGTGGAGTATCGGTCGGCGGCGGCGGCGGCGGCGGCGGGGGCGGCGGCGGCGGCGCATCGACGATGGTCACCATGACGTTGCGCTCCTTCTCCGCAACGGCCTTGGGAGCCACGGCGGGAATGAGGAGCATCATGAAGGCGGCCAGATGCAGGGCAATTACAAACGCGATGCCGACGATGCGAGGCCAGCTCAGCCCCTTGTCATCGGGTTGTTCGTACCGGTGAACGACTAGTTGTTCCGTCATGCGCCAAGAGCTCAATAGTGGGGCCGGGATGCCGGGGGCGGAATCCCTGATCAGCGGTGCATGACACCGCAGGAACCTCCAAGCTTATACCAATCCTGAGCGCCTGCGCATCAACTGAGCAGGCATTCAGGCGTTATTCCTACTTACTTCAGGTTGATGATTTTTTTGGCATCAGCCTGGTTCTTCACACCCTTCGCCAGCGCCTGCTGGGCGGCCTGCTTGGCCTCCGGGATGCGACCTTCGGCATGCAGGACGCGTGCCAGGTTCAGGTAGGTCTCACCGTCCTTGGAGAGCGGGGCGGCCTTCTGCCACGCATCGATCGCCTGCGGTACCTGGTCGGAGTAGTAGTAGGACTGGGCCAGCGCCAGGTAGACCTGGTAGTCCGGCTTCAGGATGCCCTTCTGCAACCCTTCGTTGATGACCGCGATGACGTCCTTTTCCTTGTGCTCGGTGTTGGCATAGATCGAGTACAGCTGCTTGTACTCGCGCTCGTCGGTGAGCTGGCCGCTGCTGCGCAGCTTGTCCATCACCGCAGCCGCCTTGTCCATCTGGTCGGCCTGCATGTACATGCTGGCCAGGTTCAGCTGGGTCTTCTTGTCGTTCGGGTTCTTGGCCGCCAGTGCTTCGGCTTCCTTGACCGCCTCACCGGACTGGCCGGCTTCGGACAGGGCCGCCATCAGCAGCTGGTTCCAGTTGTCCTTCGGCTCGGTGGCGCCGGCGATGGCCTGCTTCAGCACCGGGATCGCTTCCTGGTAGCGCTCCAGCTGGTACAGCGCCTGGCCCTTGGCGATCAGCTCTTCCGGCTTGGTCGACTTGCTCTCGGCAAAGTACTTGTCGAGGGTGGCCAGGCCTTCGGCGGTCTTGTCTTCCTGCAGCTGCAGCTGGCCCAGCATCAGCATCGACTGGAAGTGGCCGTTGTTGTCCAGGCCGTTGAACTGCAGGACCTGCTTCAGGTAGGCGATCGCCGCCGGGGTGTCGTCGGTCTGGTAGGCGGCCTGCGAGGCCAGCTGCGCGGCCAGCGACTTGTCGTACTCGTTCGAGGCACTGTCGGCCAGGATCGCGTCAGCCTGCGTGCGCGTCTCCGGGAACTTTTCCTTGTTGTAGCTGTCGATCATTTTCTGCAGCTTGCTGCCCATCTTGGCCGAGGCCTTGACGGTCGGCTCCTCGCGGGTCGCGTTCGGGTACAGCGCCTCGGACTTGGCCTGCTTGCTGCCGCCACGGTTGCCACGCTCGGACGAACGCGAGGACTGCGCGAAGGCATCGGTGACCACGGCGCCGGTCAGGGCGGTCGCGACGAGGACGGAAAGCACAGCTTTGTGGTTACGGAAAATCATCGTTCACCTCGATCGAACCGCCGGTTAGCGGCAAAGTCGGACTGTCAGAAAAATCTGAGCCGCCAAACGTATCAGAAACAGATGGCGTGAGAAATCGTTTTATGTGCTGCAATACAGCATAGAACTGCGCACTCATCCGCACTTTGGCCGCAGTCCAGCCGCCTGCGCCTGCTGGTAGACCGGCGTCAGCGCCGGTGCATCGCGTCGCAGCTCCTGGATCCGGTTGGCCGGGTCGGGGTGGGTGGACAGCCATTGCGGGCTGCGACCGCCACTGGCGGCCATCATGTTCTGCCACAGGTCGACCGCCTGCGCCGGGTTGAAACCGGCCTGGGCCATCAGCCGCTGGCCTAACTGGTCAGCCTCGGTTTCCTGGACGCGTGAACCCGGTAACAGGAACATCGTTTGCGCGCCCATCCCACCAAACTGGTTTAGTACGTTGGCTGCCGACTCACCTGCATAAGCTCCAACCAAGGCACCAGCAACCGCTAAGCCGGTCTGCGCGCCCATCTGGCGGGTGATGCGCTCTTCGTGGTGGCGCGCGATGACGTGGCCGATTTCATGGCCGATCACGGCAGCCAGCTGGTCCTGGTTCTTCGCCACGGTGAAGATGCCCGTGTTCACGCCCACCTTGCCACCGGGCAGTGCGAACGCATTGGGTTCCTTGTCGACGAACACCGCGGTCTCCCACCGTACGCCACGGTATTGAGGCGGCAGCTGCGCGACCAGCGCGTTCACCACGCACTGCACGTAACCGTTCTGGCGGCCGTCGGTGCTGATCTTTTCCTTCTGCTTGGTTTCGGCAAACGCCTGCGCGCCCAGCTGGTCCAGCTGGGCCTGGGAGACGCCGCCCACCATCTGCCGGCGCCCGGTCGGGGACGTCGTGGTCGCGCAGGCGCTGACCAGGGTGGTGATGACAAGGGCCAGCAGCAGTTGTTTCATGGAAGCTCCCCCGTGTTCATGTCCGCAGTGTGTAGCGTACCGGCTTAATCTTTCGTCAAGCGGGCACGGCGTTACGTTGACCCCAGGAACACCATCGCGGCAAGCGCAACGGCGTTGTTCAATGCATGTGCGGTGATGGCCGCCCACAACGTGCCGGTTCGCTGGTAGAGCCAACAGAACGCGGCGCCCATGCCGCCATACACCAGCCACAACTGGAGCATGCCCAGCAGGGAGTTCTTGCTCAGACCCGGCACTTCGTGCACGAGGGCAAATGCCAGGCTGCTGAGGATGATGCCCAGCCAGGGACGGCCGGCTTTCCACAGGCGCCCGAACAGCACGCGGCGGAACAGCAGTTCCTCGTAGGCCGGTGCCAGCACCACCGCGAACAACACGAGGAACAGCGGGAAACGCGCGATCGCGTTCTGCATCAGTTCCACGTTGGTCGGCACCGGTTCGATGCCGAACTGCCTGGCCAGGAAGGCGATGCCATTGCTGCCGATCACGATCAGCGCAGCCACCAGCACGGTCCAGCCCCATGTCGAGGGCCGCCGCAGCGCCTGCCGGGAAGTGGAGCGCTCGTCCGTCGTGGCCGGACGCCGCCAGAAGTACACCACCAGTGCGGCGCCGCCGGTGGCGATCAACGCCATCAGGATCTGCGCCAGTGCACCCGGCTGGCCAACCGCCGCGCTGATCGCGTCGGGCGACAGCCCGCCACCCTGGGCCGCCGCATTGGCACGGCCGACCACGATCGCGCGGTAGAACCCCCAGAACAGCCCGGTGATCAGGCTCAGGCTGAACAGGGTGACGATGGCGATGCCCAGGTCGATGAAGAAACCCGCCAACGGGGAACCGGCGCGCGGCGCGGCCGAGGCCGGCGGAATCGGGGGCGGGGCGGAAACCGGGGCGGAAGCGGACATCAGGTACCTGCGTTCAAGGGGCGAAGGCCGGCGCGCCTCCCCGCGCACCGGCCGTGTCCCGATTGTGTCAGATATCCAGGTTGGCGACCTTCAGCGCGTTGTCCTCGATGAAATCGCGACGCGGTTCAACCACATCGCCCATCAGGGTGCTGAAGATCTGGTCGGCGGCAACGGCATCTTCGATGCGCACCTGCAGCAGCCGACGGGTTTCCGGATTCACGGTGGTGTCCCACAGCTGTTCCGGATTCATTTCACCCAGACCCTTGAATCGCTGGATCTGGCGGCCGCGCTTGGCCTCTTCGAGCAGCCAGTTCTGCGCCTTGGCAAAGCTGTCCACTTCGATCGACTTGGCGCCTCGGGAGATGGTTGCACCTTCGCGGATCAGGCCATGCAGCAGCTTGGAGGCCTGGTGGATCGCGCGCAGTTCGCCGCTTTCGAAGGCCGACATCGGCAACACCTGGATGTGCTGCTCGCCCATATGGCGACGGGTCACCAGCACGGCGGCCGGGCGCTCGTCGTTGGCTTCCTGCAGTTCCAGGCTGAAGCGCGGGCTGCCCAGGCTGCCCTGGTTGAGGCGCTTGGCCAGTGCATCCAGGCCTTCGCCTTCGCCGGCCGTGCGCAGGCTGTCCATGTCCATCGGCACGAAATCGACCAGCGCCTCGAGCAGGTTGCGGTCGTAGCGGTGCGCGTTGCGTTCGATCGAATCCAGTGCAGCAGCATAGGCCAGCAGCAGCTTTTCCAGCGCCAGGCCTTCGATGCCAGGTTCGCCAGCGGCCGGCACCAGCGCCGCGTTTTCCACCGCGCTGCTGGCCAGGTAGCTGTCCAGCGCCGGGTCGTCCTTCAGGTACAGCTCCTGCTTGCCCTGCTTGATCTTGTACAGCGGCGGCAGGCCGATGTAGACATAACCGCGCTCGATCAGCTCCGGCATCTGACGGTAGAAGAACGTCAGCAGCAGGGTGCGGATGTGCGCGCCGTCGACGTCGGCGTCGGTCATGATGATGATCTTGTGGTAGCGCAGCTTGTCCGGGTTGTACTCGTCACGGCCGATGCCGGTGCCCAGCGCGGTGATCAGCGTACCGACCTGGTCCGACGACAGCATGCGATCGAAGCGCGCGCGTTCCACGTTGAGGATCTTGCCGCGCAACGGCAGCACCGCCTGGTTCTTGCGGTTGCGACCCTGCTTGGCCGAGCCACCTGCCGAGTCACCCTCGACGATGAACAGCTCGGACAGCGCCGGATCCTTTTCCTGGCAGTCGGCCAGCTTGCCCGGCAGCCCGGCGATGTCCAGCGCGCCCTTGCGGCGGGTCAGGTCGCGGGCCTTGCGCGCGGCTTCACGTGCACGCGCGGCATCGACGATCTTGCCGGCGATGGCCTTGGCTTCGTTCGGGTTTTCCTGCAGGAACTCTTCCAGGCGCGCACCAAAGGCGTTTTCCACCGCCGGGCGCACGTCGGAGCTGACCAGCTTTTCCTTGGTCTGGCTGGAGAAGCTCGGATCCGGCACCTTCACCGACAGCACCGCGATCATGCCTTCGCGCATGTCGTCGCCGGTCAGGTTGATCTTGGCCTGCTTGGCGATGCCGTTCTGCTCGATGTAGTTGTTGAGCACGCGGGTCAGCGCACCACGGAAGCCGGCGAGGTGGGTACCGCCGTCCTTCTGCGGGATGTTGTTGGTGAAGCAGTACATCGTCTCCTGGTAGGAGTCGGTCCACTGCAGCGCCACGTCCACCACGATGTTGTTGTGCTCGCCGGTGACCGAGATGACGTTCGGGTGCAGCGGGGTCTTCAGCTGCGCCAGATGCTCCACGAAGCTGCGGATGCCGCCTTCGTAGTGGAAGTCGTCGCGACGGCCGTCGCCACGCTCATCGGCAAGGACGATCTTGACGCCGGAATTGAGGAACGACAGTTCGCGCAGGCGGCGGGCCAGGATGTCGTAGTGGAATTCCACGTTGTCGTGGAATGCCACGGTCGACGGCCAGAAGCGCACGGTGGTGCCACGTTTGGTGGTGGTTTCCAGCTTGGCCAGTGGGGTCACGGCCGCACCGTTGCTGAATTCCTGCTGGTAGTGGAAGCCGTTCTGGAACACATCCACCAGCAACTTCTGCGACAGCGCGTTGACCACGCTGACACCCACGCCGTGCAGGCCGCCGGACACCTTGTAGCTGTTGTCGTCGAACTTGCCGCCTGCGTGCAGCACGGTCATCACGACTTCGGCTGCCGAAACCTCACGGCCCAGCTTGGCGCTCATCTGCTCATGCTTGCCGGTCGGGATACCGCGACCGTTATCGGACACCGAGACCGAGCCATCGGTGTGGATCGTCACTGCCACGTGGTCGGCGTGGCCGGCCAACGCTTCGTCGATCGAGTTGTCGACGACCTCGAACACCATGTGGTGCAGGCCGGTGCCGTCATGCACATCACCGATGTACATGCCGGGACGCTTGCGGACAGCCTCCAGGCCTTCCAGGGCGGTAATGCTGTTGGCGTCGTAATTGCCGTTGTTTGCCGGGGTGTTCTGTTCGTCGCTCATTGCGCTTGCCGTAGGCTCCGCAGGTCGGCCACCGCGTGGAGCGATGCGCCGAGAATGAAAGGATTCCAACCCGAATTATACCAGCCGGGGTCGAGCGGCCCTGGTGTGACCACTATGGCACAGCCACGATCTGTGCATGTTCCACGTGGAACCGGGTGATGTCGGCCAGATCCTGCAGTGCCGACGGGGTTTCGGTGGCGGTAATGAAGATCTGCGCCGGGCCATCAAGCAGGCGCTGCAGCACACGCGCCTGGTGGGTGCGGTCCAGCTCCGAGGCCAGGTCGTCGAGTGCGATCACCGGCCACTCGCCGCGCTGTTCCGCATAGTCCTCGGCCTGCGCCAGCAGGCACGCCAGCGCCGTCAGCTTGGCCTGACCACGTGACAGTGCGTCGCGACCGGGAATACTGTGGAAATCCACGCTCCAGTCCGCGCGGTGCGGGCCCACCGAGGTGTAGCCGGCCTGGCGGTCCCGCTCCCGGGCCAGAAGCAGGGCGTCGGCCAGAGGAAGTTCGTGGCGACGCCAGCCTGGGCTCAGTTCCAGCCCCTGGATTCCGAGTTGCGGAGCAAGGGTGGCTGCCAACGACACCGTGCGCTGCTGCAACCGCTCCAGGTAGTGCTGGCGGCGGCTGGTCAGCGGTTCTCCCGCCTCGGCCAGCTCGTGATCCCAGGTATCGAGCATCCGCGACGGCCCGCCCTGTTTGAGCAGCGCATTGCGCTGCTTCAGTGCCCGCGAGTAGCGGCGCCACAAAGCGAGGAAATCAGGTTCCACGTGGAACAGGCCCCAATCGAGGAAGCGGCGACGAGGTTCTCCACCGCCGCTCACCAGCGCATGGCTGCCTGGCTCGAAGGTCACCACGGCCAGGGCGGCGCAGAGATTCCCGAGCTGCGCGACATCCTCGCCGTCCAATCGCCCTTTCCAGTCCTGACCGCTGTGGCGCAGGCCCGCCTTGCGGCGATGGGGCGGGTGATTGGCGCGCTGCTCGTCCCATTCAACGAAGATTTCCAGCGCCTCCTGGCCCTGACGGACCAGACCATCGCGAACCCGGCCGCGAAAGCTGCGGCCATAGGCCATCAGGTGCAGGGCCTCGAGCACGCTGGTCTTACCGGCACCGTTGTCGCCGGTCAGCAGATTCAATCCTGGCTGCGGCAACAGGTCCACCGCGCTGAAGCGACGCAGTTGGTGCAGGGCGAGGCGGCGGATCTGCATGGGGCGCGAAGGACCATCCGCACTGGGCGGTAGAAGGGTGGGTAATCCATCAGCTTACTGCATCGGTCAAGCCGGTCGTGTTGCGGGCACCATCCGCCCCGGAACGCGACGGCTGCCGGCCACTGCTCGCTCGTTTCACGTGGTGTGCGGCTCATGCCTGCGGCCCGCCGCAATCGGGAAGGGCGCGAATTCCTTCAAATCTGGGCACGGCACCACTCCGTAGGCCCACAGATTTCAGCAGTTTCACGGCCATCCAGTGAGAATCGCGGGATGCCTCAACGGCGATGCCAGCGGCAAACCACCCGGATTCCTTCAATTCTGCGGTCCAGGACCCTGGAGGGTTCCACAGAATTCAACGAATTCAGACCGACAGTTCCACGCTATCCACAGCGGGACGGTATGACTTATACACAAGGTATGGGCAATCTGTGGATAAAAAAGCCCTTTTACCGTGCCGGCGAAACTATCCACAGGTTCCCCCCCAGCCCGAAGGCCCTCTATACAGGGGGTTTCAGCCTCATAAAACTTTTTAAAATCAAACAGATAGCGCGTTTTTCCACGAGATCTGGCCCTACCATCACCACCATGCTTTAGATTTATACCCAGATTTAGAAGCTGGGCCCAGCCCGATCTGCCTCGAACGGGCCCTGTGGACAGTGGCGTCTGCAGAAACAGGAGTCATTGCTTCGCAGACGATCGCGAGGCCTGCTTCACCTGGGACAAGAAGGCCATTCGACTGAGCATGACGATCCAGCAGCCGGAATCCTGATTGCCTCCAATCCGGGAGCCCACTCGCACCGTCAATGTTGGAACCCAACGACGGGACAGCAGAGGTCCCCGTTCCAAGGCGTCGAATCAGCGCCTGTAGCAGGACGAACACTCATGCTCCACGTGGAACAAAAAAAACGCCCGGGAAAATCCCGGGCGTCATTCGGTTCCACGTGGAACAGCGCTGGTGTCAGAGACGCAGCGGCATCACCACATGACGCGACTTCTCGCTGCTGGATTCACGCACCAGCGCCGAGGAGTTGGAGTCGCGCAGCTGGATGATGACTTCCTCGTCGCGCAGCGCCGACAGGGCATCCAGCAGGTAGTTCACGTTGAAGCCGATGGCCAGGTCGCTGACCGTGGTGTCGGCTTCGATCTCTTCCTGGGCTTCTTCCTGTTCCGGGTTGTGCGCGCTGATCTTCAGGTTGCCCGGCGAGACTTCCACGCGGATACCGCGGTACTTCTCGTTGGACAGGATCGCGGCACGCTGCAGCGAGGCACGCAGGGCTTCACGGTCAACCTTCACTTCGCGGTCGGCGCCGATCGGGATGACAGCCTCGTAATCCGGGAAACGGCCGTCGATCAGCTTCGAGGTGAAAGTGACATCGTCGCGCTTGACGCGCACGTGGCTGCGGCCGACTTCCAGCTCGATCTCGCGATCACCGCTTTCCAGCAGGCGCTGCAGTTCGGTCACGCCCTTGCGCGGCACGATGATCTGGCGCTTGGACCCGCTGGGCTTGGCCAGATCGGTTTCACACAGCGCCAGGCGATGACCGTCCGTGGCGACGGTACGCAGGGCGTCACCGCGCAGATCGAACAGCAGGCCGTTGAGGTAGTAGCGCACATCCTGCTGGGCCATCGCGAACGCGGTGCGTTCGATCAGCTCCTTCAGGGTCGCTTCGCCGATGGCCACGCGCTCGGTGGCTTCCACTTCGTCCACCGACGGGAAGTCGTTGGAGGGCAGGGTGGCCAGGGTGAAGCGGCTGCGACCGGCCTGCACGGTGATCTTGTCACCGGTCTGCGAGACGGTGATCCGGCTGCCGTCGGGCAGGGCGCGGATGATCTCGAACAGCTTGCGGGCGGGAATGGTGGTTTCGCCGTCCTGGGCATCTTCAACCGCGATCCGCGACACCATCTCCACTTCCAGGTCGGTACCGGTCAGCGACAGCTGGCCGTTCTGCACCTGGACCAGGAAATTGGCCAGAACCGGAAGGGTCTGGCGGCGTTCGACCACGTTGACGACCTGTGCCAACGGCTTGAGAAAGGCTTCGCGCTGCAGTGTGAAACGCATGTGGTTCCGTGCCCCTATGCTTTAAAAAATGTGGAATAAATCAAAAGCTTGGTGGTGCTGGTAGAGACAGAATCGCTGGAAAACAACGCTAAGTCTTTGTAAATAAAAGAATTTCAGACCTCGAAACCCTCTGTATTACCGACCCCCAGGGGGTGGGGAAAGCTGTGGATAGAATCGGCGCGATTTCAGACGCCATTTTTATCCACAACGTGTCCCGCGCTTGCTACCGGATTCTGCACCGTTTTGTGCGATGACGCCTCATCGGCATCCGTGCATCATTCGCTCAGCTTCCGGATCAGCTTGTCCCAGTCCTCGCGGAGCTTGCCGTCGGTTTCCATCAGGGTCCGGATCTGGCGGCAGGCATGCAGCACCGTGGTGTGATCGCGACCGGCAAAGGCATCGCCGATCTCGGGCAGGCTGTGCTCGGTCAGTTCCTTGGTCAGGGCCATGGCGACCTGGCGCGGGCGGGCCAGCGAGCGGGTCCGACGCTTGGACAGCAGATCCTTGATCTGCAGGCCGTAGTAGTCGGCAACGGTTTTCTGGATGTTGGGAATGCTGATCGCCTGCTGCTGGGCACGCAGCAGGTCGCGCAGGGTTTCCTGGGCGAATTCGGTGGTGATCGCGCGGCCGGTGAAATTGGCGCGGGCGGTCAGGGTATTGAGCGCGCCTTCGAGGTCGCGCACGTTGGAGCGCATCTTCTTGGCGATCAGGAACGCAACGTCATCGGGAATCTCGGCACCGCGTTCGCGCGCCTTGGCCAGCACGATCGCGGCACGGGTCTCGAAGTCCGGCGGTTCGATCGCGACCGACAGGCCCCAGGCAAGCCGCGACTTCAGGCGCGCTTCCAGGCCTTCGACTTCGCGCGGATAGCGGTCGCAGGTCAGGATGATCTGCTGCTTGCCATCGAACAGCGCGTTGAAGGTGTGGAAGAACTCTTCCTGGGTGCGGTCCTTGCCGGCGAAGAACTGGATGTCATCGATCAGCAGCGCGTCCACCTGCTGGAACTGGCGCTTGAACTGATCCATGGTCTTTTCCTGCAGGGCCCGGATCATCGCGCTGAAGAACTGCTCCGAACGCAGGTACAGCACCTTCGCTCCCGGGTTGGCCTGGCGCATGGCGTTGCCGGCGGCGAACATCAGGTGGGTCTTGCCCAGGCCGGTGCCTCCGTACAGCAGCAGCGGGTTGTGCGCACGGTCGCCCGGCTTCTGCGCCGCCTGGAAGGCAGCGGCCAGGCCCAGCTGGTTGCTGCGGCCTTCGACGAAGTTGGCGAAGGTGTAGTGGTTGTCCAGGTTGCCGGCGAACGGCACCTGCGGTTCGCTGGAGACGTGCGCCGACGGCGTGGAAACCGGCGCGTTCTGCGCCTCCACCGGGCGTGGGCGCGAGCCGATTTCAAGAAAAACGTCGCTGAAACCGGCGAAATGAGCCAGCAGTTCGCGGATCCGGGCCAGGTACAGCTCGCGGACCTGGTCGACGATGAAGGCATTCGGTGCATACAGCACCAGGCTGTCCACGCGCAGATCGGCCTGCAGCGGCTTCAACCAGGTATGAACGTCTTCCGGCGGGAACTCCGCTTCGAGGCGCTCGAGACTACGGGACCAAGCATCCATCAGCAATAATCGTCCGGTGGCCGGGGCGTGGACGCGACAAGGCGCCCAAACACAGGCCGGAAAGGGGGGAAATGGATGGCTCAGACTACCACCGAGCGCCCGCCTTCGGAATGCTTGTCCCCTACTTATTCACAAAAACATCCACAGCTATTGCACAGGGCAGTGAATTGGCGTAGCTGCCAGGGCTTGACTTGGGCCGGGGTACCTCTCTAGAATTTCCGGTTCTTTCCGTCCCATTCATACGAGAGGCCCCCAATGGCCACGAAGCGCACCTACCAGCCCAGCAACCTCAAGCGTAAGCGCGACCACGGCTTCCGTGCCCGTATGAAGACCGCTGACGGCCGCAAGATCCTGTCGCGTCGCCGCGCCAAGGGCCGCAAAGTCCTGAGCGCCTGATTGCCATGCCGCACCTCGCGGCAGACGCAATCCCTTCGACAGTGAATACTGCAGACCCGCGCAAGCGATTCCCTCGCTCTGCGCGGGTTCGCACGCGTGCCGAATACTCAACGGTCTTCAACGGCGCCCGCCGTGTGTCCGATCCGCTGATGACCCTGCACTGGCTGCCGGCTGACCGGCCGGCCAGGCTGGGTCTGGCGGTTTCCCGCAAGGTTGATCCGAACGCCGTCGGGCGTAACCGGATCAAGCGCGTCCTGCGCGACATCCTGCGTCAGACACGTACCGAAATCCAGCCAGGCGACTTCGTCGTCGTGGCTCGTAGTGCTGCGCGTTCTGCCAGCAACGACGAGATCCGCCAGGCCTTCCTGCGCCTGCTGCGTCGCCTGCGTGCATTGCCCACGCCGGGCGTGGACGGCACAATGCCGCCGCCTGATGGCATCGCAACTCCTTCTTTGACCGAGCCGGCATCGCGTCCCGGCCCCGCCGAGCCTGTCCGCTGATGAACCAGACCCGCGTATTCCTCATTTTTGCCTGGCTGATGGTGGCCGTGCTGCTGTGGATGGAGTGGAGCCGTGAAAAGGCTGCTCCGACCCCGGCCCCGACGACCACGTCGGCCCCGGCCGCCGCACAGAGCGTTCCGGGTGCAACCCCGGGCGCCATCCCCAGTGCCCAGGTCCCGGGTGCCCCCGGCCAGGCCGCCGTGCAGGCCCAGGCCAGTGCCACCCCGGCCAGCCAGCGCGTGACCGTCACCACCGACGTGCTGCGCCTGGTGCTCGATGGGGGCCGCGTGCTCGATGCCGAGCTGCTGCAGTTCCCGCAGACCAAGGACGAAGGCAGCCCGCCGGTGCGCCTGCTGACCGAAGATCCCGCGCATCCGTACAGCGCGATCAGCGGCTGGGCCAGCGAGGACAAGAACACCCCGGTCCCGGGCGCTGACGGCTTCAAGCTGGTCGGTGACACCAACGACTTCGTGCTGGCCAAGGGCCAGAACGAGCTGCAGATCCCGTTCGTGTGGACCGCCGACAACGGCGTGACCATCAAGCGCACCCTGACCGTCTCGCGCAACGAGTACGCCGTGCGCTTCAAGGACGAAGTCAGCAACACCGGCACCGCGCCGTGGAACGGTTACGTCTACCGCACCCTGGACCGCACCCCGACGATCCTGTCGCGGAGCATGACCAACCCGGACTCCTTCAGCTTCAACGGCGCCACTTGGTACGACAACGACAAGAAGTACCAGCGTCGTGCGTTCAAGGACTACCTGGAAGACGGCACGCTGAACCAGAACATCACCGGCGGCTGGCTGGCGATGCTGCAGCACCATTTCTTCACCGCCTGGATCCCGCAGAAGGACCAGACCGCACACTACGTGCTGTCGCAGGTGGCCGGTCGTGACCTGATCGAAGCGCGCGGCCCGGCCTTCACCGTGGCGCCGGGCCAGTCCACCAGCACCGAGGCCCGCCTGTGGGTCGGCCCGAAGCTGGTCAACCTGATCGCCAAGGAAGACGTGCCGGGCCTGGACCGCGTGGTCGACTACAGCCGCTTCTCGATGATGGCGGTGATCGGCCAGGGCCTGTTCTGGGTGCTGAACCAGGTGCACAAGCTGGTCGGCAACTGGGGCTGGGCGATTGTCGGCCTGGTGGTGCTGCTGAAGCTGGTGCTGTATCCGTTGTCGGCCGTACAGTACAAGAGCGGCGCCAAGATGCGTCGCTTCCAGCCGCGCATCGCGCAGCTGAAGGAACGCTATGGCGACGACCGCCAGAAGTTCCAGACCGCGATGATGGAGCTGTACAAGAAGGAAAAGATCAATCCGATGGGCGGCTGCCTGCCGATCCTCATCCAGATGCCGATCTTCTTCGCCCTGTACTGGGTGCTGGTCGAGTCGGTCGAGCTGCGCCAGGCGCCGTGGCTGGGCTGGATCCAGGACCTGACCGCACGCGACCCGTACTTCATCCTGCCGGTCATCAACGTGGCGGTGATGTGGTTCACCCAGAAGCTGACCCCGGCACCGGGCATGGACCCGATGCAGCAGAAGATGATGCAGTTCATGCCGCTGGTGTTCGGCGTCATGATGGCCTTCATGCCGTCCGGCCTGGTGCTGTACTGGGTGGTCAACGGCGGCCTGGGCCTGCTGCAGCAGTGGTGGATGACCAAGCGCCATGGCGGCGATCCGGTCCCGGCCACCACTGCCCCGGCCCCGGTCAAGAAGAAGTAACGGGTAGAGCCGGCCGCTGGCCGGCTGACCTCAGCAGAAGCCCGCCGCAAGGCGGGCTTTTCACATGCGGCGTTAGAATTCCCGGCACACCGTTCCTCCCACTTTCGAGTCCACCATGCCGCGTGCGTCGTCGTTCCGCCTGTTCCTGCCCTCGCTGTTGTTGACCCTGGCCGTGGCCGGGTGTGGCGACAAGGATGCGAAGGCACCGGCGGCCACCGTCACCCAGCCCAGCGCGCAGGCCGCGGCCGCCGCTGATCCGGCCGCCGCACCGCTGCTGGCCGCGCTGCAGAAGCAGCTCGACGGCTACCGCCGGATCATCGTGCTGCTGGCCGACGAGGAACAGCAGTCGGCCGCAGACCGCGGTACCTCCACGCGTGTGGGGCAGCAGCTGTTCCACGATGGGCTGGAACAGCGCACGGCCATCGCCGCGCAGTTCGACACCCTGTTGCGCGGTTCCAGCCCCCAGCGCTTCGCCACCCTCGGCACCGTTCTGGACTACATCGAATCGGCACCGGAACTGTTCGACGCCGATCGCCTGGCCTTCCGCGAAGTGCTGCGCGATCTGCACGAACGGGTCGGTACCGATTCGTCGCTACCGGCGGTGAAACTGCACCAGCGCATCGGCGAAGACCTGGAAGCACTCGATGAAATCGAGCGCAACTACAACCAGGAACTGACCCGGATCTTCAGCCGCTTCGAGCGCACCCGTGCCATCGAACTGAAGCGCGAGAAGTGGGACGACTACATCGCCCACCTGCACAAGGACTACAGCCGCGAAGCGATCCTGCGCGACTACGGGGTGATCGAGCCGTACCCGATGTCGATGAAGGACAGCGACCGCGAGATCTTCGGCCGCGACCTGCCGCCGAAGACCGTGGTGCTGACCTTCGACGATGGCCCGCACAAGGCCTACACCGATGAAGTGGTGGCCATCCTCAAGCGCTACGACGTACCGGGCGTGTTCTTCGAGGTGGGTCGCAACCTGGGCAAGGTCGAGAGTGATGGCAAGGTCAGCCTCGGGCCGATGGCCAAGATCAGCCGCAGCCTGATGGAAGAGGGCTATGCGGTGGGCAACCACAGCCTGACCCACGCCCAGCTCTCGCGCACCACCGGCGATGCGCTGCGCCAGCAGGTGCTGGACACCGACACACTGCTGAAGGACGTCGACAGCAAGCGTGCACCGTTGTTCCGCTTCCCCTATGGCGCGCGCAACGCCGAAGGCCTGCAGCTGCTCAACGAAGCGGGCCTGAAGTCGATCATGTGGAACATCGACTCGATGGACTGGGCCGATCCGGTGCCGGAATCGATCGTGCAGCGCGTGCTGGACCAGGTGGACAAGGAACAGCGCGGCATCATCCTGTTCCATGACATCCACGACCGCGCGGTGAAGGCGCTGCCGCAGATCCTCGATCGCCTGATCGCCGACGGCTACCAGTTCGCCGGCTGGAACGGCCGCGACTTCACCGTCGCCCGCGCGCGCAAGGGCGCGGCCAGCGACGCCACCGTCACCACCGGCTACGAGAAGTCGTGGGCGATCGTGGTCGGCATCGACAGTTACGCCAAGTGGCCGAAGCTGGAGTACGCCAGCCACGATGCGCAGGCGGTGGCCGACACGCTGACAGGGCAGTTCGGCTTCCCCTCTTCGCAGGTGATCGTGCTGAAGAATGAGCAGGCCACCCGCAACAACATCCTGGCCGCCTTCCACGACCGCCTGGCCGACGACCGCACCGGCAAGAACGACCGTGTGTTCGTGTTCTTCGCCGGCCATGGTGCGACCCGCCAGCTCGCCTCCGGGCGCGACCTTGGCTACATCATCCCGGTGGATTCGGACCCGAAGGAGTTCGCCACCGACGCGATCGCGATGACCGACATCCAGAACATCGCCGAGAGCATGCAGGCCAAGCACGTGATGTTCGTGATGGATGCCTGCTACAGCGGCCTGGGCCTGACCCGGGGTGGCCCGGCGTCGTCGTCGTTCCTGCGCGAGAACGCACGCCGCAGCGCGCGGCAGATGCTGACCGCTGGCGGTGCCGACCAGCAGGTGGCCGATGCCGGCCCGAACGGCCATTCGGTGTTCACCTGGGTGCTGCTGCAGGCGCTGGCCGGCAAGGGCGACCTCAACGGCGACGGCCTGATCACCGGTACCGAGCTGGCCGCGTACGTGGCGCCGGCGGTGTCGGCGGTTTCGCACCAGACCCCGGCCTTCGGCAGCCTGCCCGGTTCGCAGGGCGGCGAGTTCGTATTCCAGGTGCCGGACAGCCAGGAGTTCCTCAACGCCGGTACGCGCCAGCTGACCGCCGATGCGATCGCGTTGAACAACAAGGTCGATGCGGCCAGCGAAGCCAAGGGCAGCCAGGCGCCGGTGACCGTGGCCGACCTGCAGGGCGGCAAGGCCAGGCTGGTGGTGCCCAGCGCCGGCCCGGCCTCGGACCGCCAGCGCGCGCAGCAGGCCAATGACCGTGGCCTGCAGCTGTATCGCGAGAAGCAGTACGACCAAGCCGCTGCCGAGTTCACCGAAGCGCTGAAGCTGCGCCCGGACTTCGCGCAGGCGGCGAACAACCTCGGCTTCGTCTACTACCGTCAGCAGCGCTATGCGGAAGCGGCGCGCTGGCTGGAGAACACGCTGAAGATCGACCCGTCGCGCGCGGTGGCCCATCTCAACCTGGGCGATGCCTACTTCAACGCAGGCGACAAGGCCAAGGCCAGGCAGGCCTATACCACCTACCTGGCGCTGCAGCCGCAGGGCAGCGGCGCCGCGCAGGCGCGCGCGCAGCTGGAGAAGCTCTGAGCCATGGACACCACGATCCACACGGACACCATCGTAGCCATCGCCAGCGCGCCCGGCGCCGGGGGCGTCGGCCTGCTGCGCCTGTCCGGCCCGCGCGCTGCAGCCATCGCCAACGCACTGGGTGCGCCTGCACTGCGCCCGCGCCATGCGCATTACGCGCGCCTGCGCGACGCCGACGATGAGGTGATCGACGATGGCATCGTGCTGTGGTTCCCGGCGCCGAACAGCTTTACCGGCGAAGAAGTGGTGGAACTGCAGGGACACGGCAGCCCGGTGCTGTTGCAGCTGCTGGTCGCGCGCTGCATCGCGCTGGGTGCGCGCCAGGCGCGGCCGGGTGAGTTCAGCGAACGGGCGTTCCTCAACGGCAAGCTCGACCTGGCCCAGGCCGAGGCCATCGCCGACCTGATCGCCGCCGGTGACAACCGTGCCGCGCGCGCTGCGCGCCGTTCGCTGGACGGAGTGTTCTCGCGCCGCATCGAGGCGGTGGTCGAGCAGCTGGTGCTGCTGCGCATCCACGTGGAAGCGGCCATCGACTTCGCCGACGAACCGCTGGATACGCTCGGAGGCGCGCAGGTGCGGCGCGGGCTGGAACAGGCGCGCAGCGATCTGGCCCTGTTGCGCCGCGACGCCGAGCGCGGCCGTCGCCTGCGCGATGGCCTGCACGCGGTGCTGATCGGGCCACCGAATGCCGGCAAGAGTTCATTGCTCAATGCGCTGGCTGGCAGCGAGCGAGCGATCGTCACCGACATCGCCGGTACCACCCGCGACACCCTGCGCGAAACCATCCGCCTGGATGGCCTGGAGCTGACCCTGGTCGACACCGCCGGCCTGCGCGACGGTGGCGACGCCATCGAGCGCGAAGGCATGCGTCGCGCCCATGTGGAAATCGAGCGCACCGACCTCGCATTGATAGTGCTGGATGCGCGGGACCCCACCGCCGGTGAAGCCGCGCTGGGTGACGCCGTGGCCGCGGTGCCGCACAAGGTCTACATCCACAACAAGTCGGACCTGCTGGATGTGCTGCCGGCGCTGGACGATCCGGACCGCGTGTTCGTCTCGGCCGCCACCGGTGCTGGCCTGGATGACCTGCATGCGCGCCTGCGCTCGATTGCGTCGGCCGGGGCAGGGGAGCAGGTGGACGGCGAGTTCTCCGCGCGCACCCGCCACGTCGATGCGATCGAGCGCGCGCAGGAGCATGCGCAGCGCGCCGACGGTGAGCTGTCCCACGAACACCTGGAACTGGCCGCCGAGGAACTGCGGCTGGCCCACGATGCACTGGGCGAGATCACCGGGCAGATGAGTGCCGATGACCTGCTGGGGCGGATCTTCTCCAGCTTCTGCATCGGCAAGTAACGCTGGTGCCAGATCCCCGAACGGGTTCACGCTCTGGTGGGTGCCAACCTTGGTTGGCACAGGGCATCCGGGGTCATCGACGTCAGCCGGCAGGGCGCCGACCAAGGTCGGCGACTACCGGACGCGTGGCTTCCCCCGCCTGTCACATTGCCGCCGCATACTGACGCCCATCACATACCGCTTGGGGAAGTCGCAGTGAAGTCGTGGGGTTGTGCGTTGCTGTTGTCGCTGGCCGTGGCACCATCGGTGGCCATGAGTGCTGAATCCTCCACCCCGGCCGCACACAAGGTGTCGGTCTATGGCCACCGCGGCGCAAGCGCGCTGCTGCCGGAGCACACCCTGGCCGCCTATGCGCAGGCGATTGCCGATGGCGCCGACTACATCGAACCGGACCTGGTGATGACCAGGGACGGGGTGATGGTGGCCCGCCACGAGAACGAGATCAGCGGCACCACCGACGTGGCCTCGCATCCCGAGTTCGCCAGCCGCCGCACCAGCAAGGTCATCGACGGGCAGAAGGTCGAGGGCTGGTTCACCGAAGACTTCACCCTGGCCGAGCTGAAGACGCTGTACGCGCGTGAGCGCCTGCCAGAACTGCGCAGCACCGCCTACGACGGCCAGTTCCGCATCGCCAGCCTTGACGAGATCCTCGCCTTCCTGGTGCAGCAGGCAGGGCGTGCCAACCGTGGCATCGGCCTGGTGCCGGAGATCAAGCACCCGACCTACTTCCAGTCGATCGGCCTGCCGATGGAAGACAAACTACTGGCGGCGCTGCGCGGCAACGCCTATACCAACGTCGGCCCGGTCACCATCCAGTCGTTCGAGACAGCCAACCTGCGCTACCTGCGCGGCAAGATCCCGCGCGACAGCAACATCCGCCTGCTGCAGCTGCTGTGGAAGGGCGACACCCAGCCGGCCGACATCGCCAAGGCCGGTGGCACGCTGACCTACGCACAGATGATGACCCCGGCCGGCCTGAAGGACATCGCCGTGTACGCCGACAGCATCGGCCCGGAGCTGCGCTCGATCATTCCGCTGGATGACAAGGGCGCGCTGGGCACGCCCACCTCGCTGGTGCGCGATGCGCATGCGGTGGGGCTGATGGTGATTCCGTACACCTTCCGCCCGGAGAACCACTTCCAGGCCAGCAACCTGCGCAAGGGCGCCGACAACGCACGCAACGCCGAGGGTTCGATCGCCGAGATGCGCGCCTACCTGGCCACCGGCATCGATGCCTTCTTCACCGACGACCCGGCACTGGGCAGGCAGGCGGTGGATGGGATGGGTGCGGCGGGGAACTGATTCTCCCCCGGTAGTGCCGGCCGCTGGCCGGCAACCTCATGAACCTTCGGTGGGAATTACCGGGTTGCCGGCCAGCGGCCGGCACTACCACACCTCAGCCGCGCGGATCGTCCGGCCGCCGGAACGGAATCACCACGTAGTCCTGGCCCTCGCGCGGCTGCCACAGCACCGGAACGCGCTGCGGTGACGGCGGCTCCAGCTCGCCGTCGGCCAGCGGTTCGGCCTCATCCTCTTCGTCTTCCCAGCTGTAGCGCTGGCGCGGCGGCAGCGGGTCGGCGTTGCGGAACAGCAGCGCGGCAATGATGCCGGCGAAGGCGCCGCCCATGTGCGACTGCCACGACACGCCGTCGGCGTGCGGCAGGACGGTCATCAGCATGCCACCGTAGAACAGCATGCCGATCAGGCCGGTGGCGATCGCCGCGCGGTCGCGGCGCAGCAGGCCGAGGCTGGCGAGCAGGAACATCAGGCCGTGGGTCACGCCACTGGCGCCCAGGTGCACGCTGCCCGGATTGCCCAGCATCCAGGCACCCAATCCCGAACCCAGCCACAGCAGGGGCAGGGCGCGCACGGTGGCTTTCGGATAGACGCTGCCGGCCAGGGTGCCGAGGATCAGGATGGCGATGCTGTTGGCGACGATGTGCTCTACCGAGGCATGCAGCATCGGGCCACCGACCAGGCCGAGCAGGCCCTTGGCTTCCAGCGGCGCTACCGCCCAGGGGCGCCAGTCGAACGTGCCCTGCAGGGCGAACACGGCCACCAGCACCAGCACGGCGGCCAGGCTGACATTGAACGCCCGCAGGATGCGCGAGCGGTCATTGCGGGGGGCCGGTACGTCGCCGGCGGGCAGGGGCGCGTTGTTGTCCATACCTCAGCAATGGCGGTGGTTGCCGCGAAACCAAGGCCGCCGCGGCGGGAGAGTGGAGACGGCCGGCGGGACAATCCCGCCGGCCGTGCCGTTCAGCGATTCAGGTTCAGGCGTGGCCCGATCCTTCCTTCGGCGGGTACTTCAGGCTCAGCACCACGGTGGCGGCGATGATCACTGCAACCACGCCCAGCGACACCGGGGTCGGGATCTTGAACAGGTCGATGATCATCATCTTGATGCCGATGAAGCCCAGTACGAGCGCCAGGCCATACGGCAGCAGGTGGAAGCGGTCGGCCATGCCGGCCAGCAGGAAGAACATCGCGCGCAGGCCCAGCACCGCGAACACGTTGGAGGTGAGCACGATGAACGGGTCGGTGGTGATCGCGAAGATCGCCGGGATGCTGTCCACGGCGAAGATCACGTCGGTGACCGCGATCAGGATCAGTACCGCGAACAGCGGGGTGAACCAGCGCACGCCATCGCGCTTCACGCTCAGCGCATTGCCGGCGTAGTCCGGCAGCAGGCGCAGGTGCTTGCGCATCCAGCGCAGGGCCGGATTGGTCTCCAGATCGGGCTCCTGGCCGGCGGCGAACCACATCTTCCAGCCGGTGAACAGCAGGAAGGCACCGAACACGTAAAGCAGCCAATGGAACTGGCTGATCAGTACGCTGCCGGCGAAGATCATGATCGTACGCAGCACGATCGCACCCAGGATGCCGATGATCAGCACCTTCTGGCGCTGTTCCTCCGGCACCGCGAAGTAGCTCATGATCATCAGGAAGACAAAGATGTTGTCGACCGCCAGCGCCTTCTCGACCAGGTAGCCGGTCAGGAATTCGAGGCCGACCTTGTTGGCCACGACCTGGCCGGCGGTCTCATTCAGGTAATACCAGAGGCCGGCGTTGAACAGCAGGGCCAGCGCGACCCAGCCGATCGACCACCACAGGGCCTCCTTGAAGGTGACCTTGTGCGGTCCACCATGGCGCATCAACACGAGGTCGACCAGCAGGGCGATGACCACCACCGCTGCGAAGCCGCCCCACAACCACACGTTACCGATCGTCTGCATTGGGAATGTCCGTTGGAAAGATGAATGCCAGGCCGGACGGCGAGGATCTGCAACGGAGGATCGGGAGGGGATCCAGGGACAGAGCTTCGCCAGTACGGCGAAGGTCTCGCTCGCAGTTCCAATGGCTGGAACTGCCGTTGCACCGGAGCCTGCGGGCTCGAATTGACGGCGACAACGTCTGGGAGCTACTCCCCTTCTGGCGCCGATTCTGCCGTCTGCCCGGGCCGCCGTCAATTGCCGCGCCCGTGCTGGATTTCCGGCCCCCGCCGCCCCCCGGCTACAATGGGCGGATGAATACCCCCCTTCCGATTGTCCGCCTCAAGAACGCGTGGCGTTCCAGCCACCCGTGGATCTTCCAGAAACTGGTCGAGAAGCCGACCGTCCGGCCCAAGCCCGGCTCCATCGTCGACGTGGTCGGCATCGATGGCGAGTTCATTGGCCGGGGGTTCTACAACGGGCATTCGCGCATTGCCGTGCGCATCCTTGAAACCGACCCGAACGTGCCGGTCGATGCCGGCTGGTTCTCGCGCAAGATCGCCCAGGCGGTGTCGCTGCGCCGTGAGGTGCTGAAGCTCGATGCGGTGTCCGACGCCTGGCGCGTGGTGCACAGCGAAGGCGACGGCCTGTCCGGCCTGGTGGTCGACCGCTATGGCGACCTGGTGGTGGTCGAATTCTTCGCCGCCGGCATGTTCCGCCACCGCGAGTGGATCTACGACGCGCTGCGCGAGCAGTTCCCGGGCTGCCGCTTCCACAGCTTCGCCGACGAGCACGTGCAGAAGCAGGAAAGCTTCGACTTCCACGGCAATACCACCACCGAAGCAGCGGTGATCACCGAGTACGGCATCAAGTTCCGCGCCGACCCGGCCGGTGCCCACAAGACCGGCTTCTTCGCCGACCAGCGCGAGAACCGCGAGTGGCTGAGCCAGCAGGTGGAAGGCAAGAGCGTGCTCGACCTGTGCTGCAACACCGGCGGTTTCGCGGTGTACGCGGCCGCGCGCGGCGCTTCTGAAGTGGTCGGCATCGACATCGATGAAGACGTCATCCAGATCGCCAAGGGCAATTCGCGCCTGAACAACGTGCGCCCGAAGTTCATCCAGTCCGACATCTTCCCGTGGCTGCGTGATGCCGCCAACCGCGGCGAGCAGTACGACGTGGTGATCCTGGACCCGGCGAAGATGACCCGCGACCGCGACCAGGTGATCACCGCGCTGAAGAAGTACCTGGACATGAACAAGCTGGCGCTGGGCGTGGTCAAGCCCGGTGGCCTGTTCGCCACGTTCTCCTGCACCGGCCTGGTGGCCGAGGACCAGTTCCTCGACATGCTGCGCCGCGCGGCGTATTTCTCCGGCCGCACGATCCAGATCCTGAAGGTGGCCGGCGCCGGTCCGGACCATCCGTTCATGGCCCATGTGCAGGAATCGCGCTACCTGAAGGCGGTGTTCTGCCGCGTGGTGGATTGATTCGCAGGATCCCGGCTACGTTCGGCATCGGGTAGTGCCGGCCGCTGGCCGGCTCATCCTGGTCTCCGACTCTCGCTGAGAGCCGGCCAGCGGCCGGCACTACCGTTTGTTGTCATCTCGGCGCTATGGTCTGACGCTTCCCATCGAGGTGAAGCGTCATGACGTTGCGCAGTCTGTCTTTGCTGGTCTCGCTGGCGCTGTGCGCGCCGCTGTCCGCCCACGCCGTTGAGTTCAGCGCGCAGGAGCTGGCCCGTGCCAAGGCGCTGCAACAGCGCTTGGTCACCCTCGACAGCCATCTGGATACGCCGGCCAACTTCGGTCGCAGCGGCTTCGACATCGAGCAGCGCCACGACCGCAATGCGCTTTCGCAGGTGGACTACCCGCGCATGGTCGAAGGCGCGTTGGACGGCGGCTTCTGGGCGATCTACACCGACCAGGGCGACCGCAGCGCAGCGGCCCACCTGGCCGAGCGTGACCATGGCCTGCAGCGGTTGCTGGAAATCCGCGAGATGCTGGCGGCCAATCCCGAGCGCTTCGCGCTGGCGCTGACCGCCGATGATGCCGCGCGGATCAAGGCCGCCGGCAAGCGCGTGGTCTACATCAGCATGGAAAACGCCAGCCCGCTGGTGGCCGATCCCAGCCTGCTGTCGTTCTATCACCGCGCCGGCCTGCGCCTGCTCAGCACCGTGCACTTTGCCAACAACGAGTTCGCCGATTCGGCCACCGACCCCAAGGGCGCGGAGTGGAAAGGCCTGAGCCCGGCCGGCAAGGAGCTGGTGCGGCAGGCGGTGAAGCTGGGGATCGTGATCGACCAGTCGCATGCCTCCGACGCGGTGTTCGACGACCTGCTGGCGATGATGCCGGTGCCCTTCGTGCTGTCGCACAGCTCGGCCAAGGCGGTCTACGACCACCCGCGCAACCTCGATGACGCACGCCTGCGCAAGCTGGCCAAGGCGGGCGGCGTGATCCAGGTGAATGCCTACGGCGGATACCTGATCGACACCGCCAAGACACCGGAGCGCAAGCAGGCCGAAGAAGCGCTGAGCAAGCAGCTGGGTGGCTGGGAAGGAATGGGCATCGAGCAGGGTGTCGCCCTGCTGAAGGCCGAGCAGGAACTGGACCACGAGCATCCGGTGCGCCATGCCAGCCTGGACGATTTCTTCGCCCACTTCGAGCACATCCTCAAGGTGGTCGGCCCCGAGCATGTGGGGATCGGCCTGGACTGGGATGGCGGCGGCGGCCTGAGCGACCTGCCCGATGTCAGCCAGCTGCCGAAGATCACCGCCTGGCTGCTGCGCAAGGGCTACACCGAGCAGCAGATTGCCGGCATCTGGGGCGGCAACCTGCTGCGGGTGATGCGCCAGGCGCAGGATTACGCGGCAAAACAGGGCGGGTGAAGCGCCCTGCGGTAGTGCCGGCCGCTGGCCGGCATTGCCCGTATCAACAGGCTCCGGGTTGCCGGCCATCGGCCGGCACTACCGGTGATCCATTTATTTCGCGATCAGCGCATGGCGACGGCTGTACAGGAAGTACAGCACCAGGCCGGCCACGTTCCACAGCAGGAAGTACAGCTGGGTGCGGTGCGGCAGGCTGATGAACAGGTAGATGCAGCCCAGCGCCGCCAGCGGGCCGACCACGAAGGCCAGCGGGGTGCGGAAGGTGCGCTCGCGGTTCGGTTCGCGCAGGCGCAGCACCACCAAGCAGATGCCCACCGCGGTGAACGCGGCCAGGGTACCGGCGTTGGCCAGCGCGGCGATCTCGTCCAGGCGCGCCACACCGGCCAGCGCCGACACCACCACCGCGGTGAACAGCGTGGTCGCCACCGGCGTGCCAGTACGGGCGTTGACCTTGGACAGCCCGCGCGGCAGCAGGCCATCGCGGCTCATCACGAAGAAGATGCGGCTCTGGCCGTACAGGAAGGCCAGCAGCACGGTCGGCAGGGCGATGATCGCGATCACGCCGATCACCATCGCTGCGGTCGGGTGGCCCAGCTGGCGCATGATCAGGGCCAGCGGCTCGGCGCTGTGGCCGAACACCGCGTAGCTCATCGCACCGACTGCCGCCAGCGCCACCAGCACGTAGACGATGGTGCAGCCGATCATCGAACCGATGATGCCGATCGACAGGTCGCGGCCCGGGTTCTTGGTTTCCTCGGCGGCGGTGGAGATCGCATCGAAGCCGTAGAAGGCGAAGAAGATGATTGCCGCCGCTGCCATCACGCCGTGCTCGACGCCATCGGGGCCGATCGACTTGGCGAAGCCGTAGGGCATGAACGGCTGCAGGTTGGCGCTGTCGAAGGCGGGCAGGGCGACGGCGACGAAGATGGCCAGCGCGATCAGCTTGAACACCACCAGGATGGCGTTGAGGGTGGCGCTCTCCTTGGTGCCGGCCATCAGCATGCCGGCCACCAGCCAGGTGATGACGATCGCCGGCAGGTTGATCATGCCGCCTTCCACGTGCGGGCCGGCGGCAAGCCAGGCCGGCAGGTGTACGTTCCAGCCGAACTGGGTGTGCACCCATTCCAGGAAGCCGACGAAGTAGCCGGACCAGCCCACTGCCACCGTACTCACCACCAGCGAGTACTCCAGGATCAGGCTCCAGCCCACCACCCAGGCGAACACCTCGCCCAGCGCACTGTAGCTGTAGGTGTAGGCGCTGCCGGCGGCCGGCATCATCGTCGACAGCTCGGCGTAGGACAGCGCCGCGCAGGCGCAGACCGCGCCAGCGATGGCGAAGGAGATCAGCACGGCCGGGCCGGCCAGGTTGGCGCCGACGCCGATCAGCGTGTAGATGCCGGTACCGACGATGGCGCCGATGCCCAGCGCGATCAGGTGTGGCCAGCTGAGCGTGGGGATCAGACGCCTGCCGGCTTCGTGGACGGTGACGGAATCTAGGGACTTGCGCCGGAACAGGGACATGCAGGCCTCGGAAGGGGTGACTAAGAACGACAAGTTCCCGAGTGTGACCGAACGCAGCGCAGCATTACCACTGACGGGGGTCGTGCATGTGTTGAATGCGTCAGCGATGGTGGCTCGCCATCAGCTGAAGTGACGAAATCAGCACAATTGCGGGCAAAAATCGAATTCGTCCGAGGGCCCTCCGGTCGGCAGAGCCGATTCAGCGGGCGGGCGTCCAGCGCAGTGGGGTCAACGGGTCGGCCGGTTCAACCATTCAGCCCCAGGCGGATACCGAACCCCACCAGGAACAGGCCGGCCACGCGGCGCAGTGCATCGCTGATCCGCGGGTGCTGGATCAGGCGGCGACGGGCCAGGTTGCCCACGCCGATCAGCATCGAGCAGTAGGCGATGCTGACCACCAGGATGATGCCGGCCAGTGCCGCGAAGGTGGCGATGCCCTGGTGCGCCTTCGGGTCGATGAACAGCGGCAGGAACGCCATGTAGAACAGGATCGCCTTCGGATTGAGCAGGCTGACCAGGATGGCCTGCTGGAAGTAGCGGCCCGGCTGCATGCGGATCGGCCCGGCGTCCCCCCCTTCGTGCTTCGGGGTTCGCAGCAGGCTGATGCCGACCCACACCAGGTAGGCCGCACCGAGGTACTGCACGGCATGGAACACCAGCGGATTGGCCTTCAGCAGTGCGGCCACGCCGGCCAGGGCCAGCCACATCAGGATCTGGTCGCCGACCAGCAGGCCGGCCAATGCGGTGTAGCCGCCACGCACGCCGCCACGGCCGGTGGCGGTCAGCAGGGTGAAGGTACCGGGGCCGGGCAGGGCGAGGAACACCAGCACGGCGACCAGAAACGTCCACAGGTCCTGGATGCCCATCCACGGCATGGCGGTGTCCTCTTGTTACGGGGGGCCGCCATTGTCGGCCAGCGCCGCGCTTGGCGACAGAGGGCTGGCGGGGCCGCCGGGCATGCCAGACAGCAGCGGTTGCAGGTGCTGGCGCAGCTGCGCGTGCAGCTGCCGCACCGCCGGCGAGAACTGCTTGCGATGCGGGCACACCAGCTGCAGCGGAATGCTGCTGCCAACGCCGTCGAGCAGCAGCTGCAGACGCCCGGCCTGCACATCCTCGCGCAGGTCCAGCCAGGATTTGTAGGTGATGCCTTCGCCGGCCACGGCCCAGCGCCGCACCACATCGGCGTCGTCGCAGACCAGCGGACCGCGCACCGGAATCACGCTGCGGCGCCCTTCGACGTCGAATGACCAGCGATCGTAGGCGCGGCCACTGAGCTGGTAGACCAGGCAATCATGCTCACGCAGGTCCTCCAGACGGCCGGGTGTGCCGCGCCGCTGCAGGTAGTCGGGCGAGGCCGCGAGCACACGCCGGTTGCCTTCCAGCAGGGGCAGCGCGACGTAGCTGGCGTCGTCGAAGTGGCCGATGCGGATCGCTACGTCGACGGGATCGCGGAACACATCAGCGACTTCGTCGGACAGGCGCAGGTGCAGCCGCAGCCGCGGATGCGCGGCGCGGAAGGCGCTCAGCCAGGGCAGCAGCAGGTTGCGGCCGAAGTCCGACGGCGCCGACAGCTGCAGGGTGCCGTGCAGCTCGGTGTCCTCGCCCTGCACACGCGCCTGGCCCTCGCGCAGGGTGGCCAGCACCTCCTGCGCATACGGCAGGTACAGCGCACCCTCGCCGGTCAGGCGCAGGCTGCGGGTGGTGCGCACGAACAGGCGCAGGTCCAGCTCGCGCTCCAGCCGCGCCACGGCGGCCGCGACCTGGCCGGGCAGCAGATCGGCCTCGCGCGCGGCCTGCGAGAAGCTGCCCAGCGCAGCCGTGCGGACGAACAACTGCAGGTCGTCGAAACGGATCATTTTCATTGCCGGAGTGAAAGTGCTGCCCGATTCTGCGCCTTTCTGTGGGAGCGCGCGCGGCGCAACCTGTCGCCTCCTTCCCCACTGGACCGCTGCCATGCGCGCCATTGCCTACACCCAAGCCGGCCTGCCGATCAATGATGCCCAGGCCCTGATCGATATCGAACTGGAGCTGCCGCAGCCCGGCCCGCGTGACCTGCGCGTCGCCGTGCGCGCGGTGGCGGTCAATCCGGTCGACACCAAGGTGCGCCGCGGCGTGGCCACCGATGGCCCGCGCGTGCTCGGTTGGGATGCGGTCGGCATCGTCGACGCGGTGGGCAGCGAGGTGACCCTGTTCCAGCCTGGCGATGCGGTCTACTACGCCGGCGTGATCGACCGCCCCGGCAGCAATGCGGAGTACCAGCTGGTGGACGAGCGCAGCGTCGGCCGCAAGCCGGCCAGTCTCGACGATGCCGCCGCCGCGGCGCTGCCGTTGACCGCGATCACCGCCTGGGAACTGCTGTTCGACCGCCTGCGCATCGCCGAGGGCGGCGGCGAAGGCCAGACCCTGCTGGTGATCGGCGCTGCCGGTGGCGTCGGATCGATCCTGGTGCAGCTGGCGCGGAAGCTGACCAAGCTGACGGTGATCGGCACCGCCTCGCGCCCGGATACCCAGGACTGGGTGTATGCGATGGGGGCGCACCATGTAATCGACCACAGCCTGCCGCTGGCCGAGGGCCTGGCGCGGCTGGGCATCAGCGAGGTACATCACGTGGCCAGCCTGACCCACTCCGATCAGCACTACGCGCAGATCGTCGAGCTGCTGGCGCCGCAGGGCCAGCTGGGGCTGATCGATGATCCCGGCCAGGTCGATGTGATGGCACTCAAGCGCAAGGCGTTGTCGCTGCACTGGGAATCGATGTTCACCCGCCCGCTGTACAAGACCGCGGACATGCAGCGCCAGCACGACCTGTTGAACCGGGTGGCCGAGCTGATCGACGCCGGCGTGTTGCAGACCACGCTGGGCGAGCACTTCGGGCGCATCGACGCGGCCAACCTGCGGCGCGCGCATGCGCTGCTGGAGAGCCATCGCGCCAAGGGCAAGATCGTGCTGGAAGGCTGGTAAGGCCGGGTCGTTCCCGCGCCCTTGGGGTCAGATCCCTGCCTCAGGCCACGCCGTTGTCGACGTGTTCGGCAAAACCGGGTTGCTGGCGCAGGCGTTCGAACCAGGCCCCCACGTTCGGCAGCGCAGGCGTGCTGCCGGGCGTGCTGCGCCAGCGCTGGGTCGACAGGCCCAGCACGACATCGGCGAGGGTGAAGGTGTTGCCCGCCACGTAGCTGTCCGTAGCGGCGAGCTGCGCATCAAGCACGCCCATCAATCGATTCCACTGCACCAGGCTGGCCTCGGCGCGGGCATCATCCGGGTAGTCCGGGTGTTGCCGCACCCGGGCCATGAACACGTGGCGCCAGGCGCTGTTGAGGTCGCTGGCCTGCCAGTCCATCCACTGCTCGACGCGGGCCCGCGCCTGAGTGGTGGCGGGCAGCAGGTCGTCGCGCCCGGCGCGTGTGGCCAGGTAACGGCAGATGCTGTTGGACTCCCACAGCACGAAGCCGCCGTCGCGCAGTACCGGTACCTGCCGGTTGGGGTTCAGCGTGGCCAGCAGGTCCGGCGGCGGCGCCGGTTCGTGGTGCAGCGGCAGGTCGAGCCCGGCGCACAGCCACAGCACCTTGCGGACATTGATCGAGGTGGGCTTTCCGTACAGAGCGAGCATGGTCCTGACGCAGCGGCTGAGACTCGGCCAGCCTACACTTGGCCCATGCAAACCGAATATCTGCTCATCGGCGGCCTTCTATTGGCCGTGCTCATCCTGCAGCTGGTCGCCCTGCTGCGCCGCCCACCGCACGACCGCCTGGAACAGGCGGTACGCGAGGAGGCCCGCTCCGGGCGCAGCGAACTGCGCGAGCAGCTCGATGGCTTCGCCCGCGCGCTGACCGACCTGTCGACCCGCACCGACCAGCGCCTGGACCTGCTGCGCGAAGCGCTCGGCGAAGACGCCCGCAAGGCGCGTGCCGAGGCCGCCGACAGCCAGCAGCGTGGCGCGGCGCTGATGGGGCAGCGCCTGCAGGAACTGCGCGGCCAGCTGGAAACCTTTGGCCAGCAGCAGGAGGCACGCATCCACGCCTTCGGCCAGCAGTTGCAGGAGCTCACCGCGCGCACCGATACCCAGCTCGGTGCACTGCGCCAGACCCTGGTGGACGACGCGCGCAAGGGCCGCGAGGAAGGCGCGCAGTCGCAGCAGCGCCTGACCGAGAGCCTGGGCCTGCGCCTGCAGGAACTGACCCAGCGCAACGAGCAGCGCATCGCCGAGATGCGCACCACGCTGGAAGAACAGCTGCGCGCGCTGCAGAACGACAACGCGCAGAAGCTGGAGCAGATGCGCCACACCGTCGATGAGAAGCTGCAGTCGACGCTGGAAACGCGGCTGGGCAATTCCTTCAAGCTGGTCTCCGAGCGCCTTGAGCAGGTGCAGCGTGGTCTTGGCGAGATGCAGCAGCTGGCCACCGGCGTGGGCGACCTCAAGCGCGTGCTCACCAACGTCAAGAACCGCGGCAGCTGGGGCGAAGTGCAGCTGGAGAACATCCTCGAGCAGACCCTGACCCAGGAGCAGTACGCGCGTGCGGTGAAAGTGCGTCCGGACAGCGGTGAAATGGTCGACATCGCGGTGCGCCTGCCGGGGCGCAGCAGCGACGACACGCCGGTGTGGCTGCCGATCGACTCCAAGTTCCCGCGCGAGGACTACGAACGCCTGCTCGATGCGCAGGAGCAGGGCGATGCCGAGGGCGTGCGGCTGCAGGGCATCCAGCTTGAGCGCGCGGTACGCGTGCAGGCCAAGTCGATCTGCGACAAATACATCGCGCCGCCGCACACCACCGACTTCGCAGTGATGTTCCTTCCCACCGAAGGCTTGTATGCCGAGGTGATCCGGCGCCCAGGCCTGGTCGACCTGCTGCAGCGCGAGCATCGCGTGGTGGTGGCCGGGCCGACCACGGTCACCGCGCTGCTCAACAGCCTGCAGATGGGTTTCCGCACGCTGGCCATCGAACAGCGCTCCAGCGAGGTGTGGAGCCTGCTGGGCGCGGTGAAGAGCGAGTTCGGCAAGTTCGCCGGCATCCTCGAGAAGGCCGAAAAGCAGATCACCACCGTCGGCCGCAGCATCGGCGAGGCCAGCCGCAAGACGCGCACCATCGAGCGCCGCCTGCGCGGCGTGGAATCGCTGGCTGCCGAACAGGCGCAGTCGCTGCTGGGCGACCTGGCCGAGGGGGACGCCACGGGAGAGGCCGAGGACGAGGGCAGCGACGGCGAGGAGGCCTGAGCCGCACTGACACGCCGCCTGCATCGTCGATGCGTATGCTGGCGGCCTGTCCGTTTCGATCAGGTATCGCCATGCGCCTGCGCTTCTATACCAGTCTTGTCCTGACCGTGCTGCTTGCCGCCTGCAGCAGCGCGCCACCGGCCGTGGCCACGGCGGGGCAGGCCGGCGTGGCCGCCACGCCCGAAGCCACCGAGGCCTACCGCGAAGCACGCGACGTCGACTGCCAGGCCGCCGGCGGCACCCTGCAGCGGCTGGGCCGCCTGCAGCGCGAGCAGTGCGTGATTCCCTATGCCGATGCCGGCAAGGCCTGCAGCGGCAAGAGCGACTGCACCGGCCAGTGCCTGGCCGGGGGTGAGGTGGCCGCTGGCAGCACCACCACCGGTACCTGCCAGCGTGATGCCAGCCAGAACTTTGGTTGCCGCCAGCGAATAGAGGACGGCAAGGCGCAGGGCACGATCTGCGTGGACTGACGGAACTGCCGGCCAGCGGCCGGCACTACCGGCATCGTGCGGCGCTATGCTGGTGGGCCATTCCCCGCTGTAGCCGGAGCCCCCGCGTGAGCACTTCGATCCAGGACATTTCCCTCACCACCATCGACGGCCAGCCGTCCTCGCTTGCCGACTACCGGGGCAAGGTGCTGCTGCTGGTCAACGTCGCCTCCAAGTGCGGCCTGACCCCGCAGTACGAAGGCCTGCAGGCGCTGTATGCGGAAAAGCACGCGCAGGGCCTGGAAGTGCTGGGCTTCCCCGCCAACAACTTCCTCGGCCAGGAACCGGGCAGCGATGCCGAGATCCAGCAGTTCTGCCAGCTCACCTACGATGTCAGCTTCCCGATGTTCTCCAAGATCAGCGTGGCCGGTGAGGACACCCACCCGCTGTACCAGCAGCTGACCGCCGCGCAGCCGCAGTCGATCGGTGAAGGCCCGTTGCGCGAGCGCCTGGCCAGCAAGGAAATCCCGATCCATCCGGCACCGGCGGTGCTGTGGAACTTCGAGAAGTTCCTGGTCGGCCGCGACGGCAAGGTGATCGCGCGCTTCGCCCCGGACGTGGCTGCCGACGATGCGCGGATGCGCGAGGCCATCGAGGCGGCGCTGGCGGCTTGAGGAAAGCGTGCCAACCAAGGTTGGCACCCACCGGAAAGAAACGCCTGCAGGCGCGTATCGCGCCTGCACTTCCGCTTGCGCGGGCACTACGCAGCGGCGAGGATGTCACCGCCGCGCTGCTCGCGGCATGCCGACAGGGGACGCGGCTTGGATCTGCTTACGCTTGAACACTTTGCCGGCTGCGTGGATGAAACCTTCGCCGCCGATCTGGATGGCATGCGGGTTGATTTCGTGCTGGTCGAGGCGCGTGCGCTGCCGGGGGCGCGCGCCGACGCACCACGAGCACCGTTCTCACTTCTGTTCCGCAACGCCGCGCCCATCCTGTTCCCGCAGCAGACCTTTCCCATGCGGCACGCACGGGTGGGCGAGGTCGGCATTTTCCTGGTGCCGATCGCTCAGGAGCGCGCAGGCTTCCTCTACCAGGCCGTGTTCACCTGATGCCGGCGTGGGCCGGCTACGCCAACGGATTCCAGCGCATCGCAACATGAAGGCTGCTGCCTGACGCATCACTTGCGATGAATCCCAGGCGCTCGTAAAGCCGGCGTGCCCCGGGGTTGTGAATCTGCACGTGCAGGCACAGCGCGCGCCGGCGTGCCGCCGATGCCTGCTGCAGGCAACGGATCATCGCGCTGCCGAGTCCGTTGCCCTGGCAGTGCGGCAGCAGGCTGATGTCGATCAGCAGATCATCGGCGCCGGTCGGGTCCAGGTAGACCCGACCGATCGCCTGCTCGTCCTTCTCGACCGCGAGGTAGTGCGCCTGCGGGTGGTGCTGCAGATAGTGCTGGTGCTGGGCCGCGAACTGCTGCGCCAGGAACTGCTGCTTGGCCAGGTCCGGCCATGGCACAGCCTGCAGTTCCTCCTGGCGGGTGCTGGCATACAGCGCCTGCAACCACGGCAGGTCGGCATCGCCGAGCGCACGCCAGCGCCATGCCGCTGGCGTGGGTGCTTCGACGCATGGGCGGAGCCGTTCCGTCGGGAACGGCGCCAATGCCCGCACCGGGATCATTCGAACTGCGGGAAGTTGCCGTGCAGGGCGATGCAGAAGTTCACCGCCAGATACGGTTGCCGGTTCTCATGCGGCTGCCCGCCGCCGGCAGGGCCGAGCAGGGTCGGTGACATCGGCGTGGCCGGTGGCTCTGCGCTGAAAGGCTTGATCGCGTTTGATCCGGGCATCGACAGCGCACCGTTGGCAACGGGCGTGGCGGTGCGCTTGGCGGCGGGCTGGGCGTAGGCCACCAGGTCGTGGCGGTGTGCCGGCAGCATGGCCGTGGTGAGCGAGACCGCAGCCTGGCCGAAGGTTTCGCCAGCGACGCGCGGGGTCAGGCCGGGCCCCGCGCCCTGGTGGGTGGCGCCGCGCGCGACCAGGTTCGGCAACTGGAACGTGTTTACGCCATCGCCGCCATACTGGGTGCCCAGCAGCGAGTACAGCGCAGGGTTCTGCCGGATGGGAATCAGTGCTCCGTTGCAGAACGCCCAGTCTGCCGGACTGTAGTTGAAGGCGAACATCTGGATTTCGCCGTAGAAGGGGTCGGTCATGATCGGGTCTCCGCCGGTTGCGAAAGGAAGGTCAGCCGCGTGACGGGAAAATGCCCGACCAGGCGATGCAGTACTGAACGGTCAGGGTCGGCATGCAGTTCTCGTGCGGCAGGCTGCTGCCGGTGGCGGAGACTGCAGCCGAATCCAGCACCATTGCGGTGGCGCCGTTGGTGTCGGTGACGTAGTAGGGTTCGCCGCTGGCCGAGCCCGGGACGGCGGTAGCCGAAGGTACGTCCGCCGTGGCGGCGGCGCTGGTGAGGTTCAGTGGGTGGTTGTGCGCTGGCAGCTGCGGCAGGGTCAGGGTTACCGATTCGGTGCCGCCGGATTGACCGATCACGCGCTGGGTCAATCCCAATCCCTGGCCCTGGTGAACGGGCAGGCGACCACGCAGGTCGGGCAGGCCGAAGGTGTTCTGGCCATCCCCGCCGTAGGTGGTACCGATCAGAGTAAACAGGGCTTCCTGCCCGGCGACCGGCACAAGGCGGCCGTCGCAGGGAAACCAGCCAACCGGCAGGCGGCTGAATCCGAACATGCGGATCTCGCCGACAAAAGGCGTACTCATCTGTGCGTGCTCCTGGAAAGTAGGGCGGAACGGAGTGCGTTGGTGCCGGCGCGATCAGTCGCGCGGCGGGTACAGTCCGCCCTGGATGCAGATGAAGAAGTTGATGACTCCGAAGGGCTGCATGTTCGCGTGTGCCTGGTTGCTGCCGGACACGCCCACCGACCCGCCGGCCTGCGGCACGGCCGGGCTGGCTTGGGTGGCATACATCTTCGGGTTGCTGGCGGTGCCGGCGAAGGTGGCACCGGTGGGGTTGCGCACGGTGCCGGCGCTGGTCACGCCCAGCACCCCGTGCGTATGCGGCGGGATGTTGCCGACCAGCAGGGTGATCGACTCGGCGCCGGCGGCTGTGCCTACCGGCTGCGCCGGCGGCTGCCAGGCGGAGTCCACCGAGATGCCGGCCGATACCGGCACGCGGCCGCGCAGGTCGGGCAAGGCGAAGGTGGTGCGGCCATCACCGCCATACTGGACCCCCAGCAGAGCGAACAGGGCCTGGTTGGTCTGGACCGGCATCAACTGGCCGTCGCACAAGGCGAAGCCCCTGGGTGCAAAAGGAAAACCGGCCATGATGATCTGGCCGAGATAGACATCGCTCATCGAAATCCCCCTTGGATGCTGAGCGCGGGGCGCCGGACTGGCGCCCGCGTACTCTGAAGGCCATTCAGGTTGTGTACAAGTCCCTGCCCCTGCCGGCGCATCGCCAGACCCTATCTTCTGGTCGGGGACTCTGTTCCAATGGCGCCACGGAGGGGCGTGGATGGCCTACCGCTGGCACCGCCGGGGATTGGCAGGGGAGAACCTCCCCGGAAGCACCGCCAGCTGGAACGCGCACCTCGATGTTGTTCCACATCCAGGTGGGATTCTTCTAAGGGGGAAGAGTCATGGCGTTCCTTTCCGGTACCGCGCGTTCCGCGCGTGCGTTCGCGTTCGTCCTGCTGCTGTCCTGCCTGGCCCTGCTATGGCCCGGGCTGGCCTCCGCCGCCAATACGTCCACCCTCTGCGGCCCCTTCTCGGTGCACGTGCCGAGCGGGGGCAGCGTGCCGATCAACGTCACGGCCTGCGCCAGGAACATCAACTTCGCCGGTGATGGTCCCGTCGATGGACCCGCGCTCCCGCAGCGTGGCAGTGCCATCCTGCGCATCGCCGGCAGCAGCTGGTTCGTCGATTACAGCCACAACGGGCTCAATACCGTCGGCGATGTCTTCGAGTTCTCCGACACCGACGGCAATACGGTCACGGTGACGATGATCATCGACCCGCCGGCGTCGTCGATCGTGGTCAGTCCTGCGGTCCTCGACCCGATGACGGCCGGCACGTCCTTCAGCCAGACCTTGAGTGCTACAGGCGGTGCTTCGCCATATACCTACGCAATCAACGGCGGTCAGTTGCCACAGGGGCTGGCCCTGAACAGCAACGGCACGCTCTCGGGTACCCCGACCCGGCGTGGCGCCGTCAGCTTCACCGTGCGCGCCACCGACAACCTGGGGGCCGTGGTCGACAAGGCGTACGCGCTGACGGTGCAGAATCCGTCCCTGTCGATCACGCCGACCGCCGCGACGGCAGTGATCGGCAATGCGTTCTCGCTGGCCCTGAATGGCAGTGGCGGCGTTGCGCCGTACACCTATGCGGTGGAATCGGGCGCCTTGCCGCCAGGCATCACGTTCAACGGCGTGGACACCTTCAGCGGTACGCCCAGTGGCCCTGCGCAGGCCTATCCACTGACCCTGCGGATCACCGACAACAGTGCAGGCGCGGCGCCCTACTACGAACTGAAGTCTTTCACCCTCACGGTCAGCAACGCGCCCACCGTCAGCATCAATGTATCGCCGAGCAGCGTCGCCGAGGACAGTGGCACGCCGCTGGTGTACACGGTAACGCGCAGCGCCAGCCAACCGACCGCGATGCTGGTGAACCTGACGCTTTCCGGGACGGCGACCAGCGGCACCGACTACACCGGTGCGGTGTCCAGCGTGACCATCCCGGCCAACGCCACCAGTGCCACGTTCAACATCGTTCCCGTCGCCGATACTCAGGTCGAATCCGATGAAACGGTGATCTTCACCGTGGCCGCGGGCGCCGGTTACACGGTGGGTGCACCGGCCAGTGCCACCGGCACCATCGTCAACGACGACTTCCCGGTGGCCACGGTCAGCGTCTCGCCGGCAACCGTCAACGAGAATGGCGGTGTGCCGCTGGTCTACACCATCTCCCTTGATCGGCCCAACCCGGTGCCGTTGTCGATTGCCTTCACCCTGGGCGGCACCGGAGCCAGCGGTACCGACTACACCGCAGTCAGTTCGCCGCTGGTGATCGGCGCAGGTGCCACCAGCGCGACCGTGAGCATCGCGCCCATCCCGGACGCGATTCCCGAACCTGACAAGACCGTGGTGTTGACCCTCGCCCCCGGCGCCGGGCATCAGATCGGCGCGCCGGCCAGTGCCACCGGTACCTTGCGCGACGATGACCTGCCGGGGCTGAGCATCAACGACGTCAGCGCCAACGAAGGCGACAGTGGCACCACCGGTTTCACCTTCACGGTATCGCTGAACGCGCCTGCGCCCGCCGGCGGGGTCAGCTTCGACATTGCCACTGCCAATGGCACTGCCACTGCGGGCTCGGACTACGTCGCACGCAGTCTGGTCGCACAGACCATTCCTGCCGGAAGCCAGACCTACAGTTTCGTCGTGCAGGTCAATGGCGACACACTGCATGAGTTGAACGAGGACTTCTTCGTCAATGTGACCAATGTCAGCGGCGCGACGCTGACCGACGGCCAAGGCCGGGGCACGATCATCAATGATGACGCGGCACCCTCATTGTCCATCGCCGACATCAACGTCACCGAGGGCAACAGCGGCACCACGCCGGCGGTGTTGACCGTGACACTGTCAGCGGCAAGCGCGCTGCCGGTCCAGGTCCAGTACGCCACGGCCAATGTCACCGCCGTTGCGCCGACCGATTACACGGCTGCCAGCGGCACGCTCAGCTTCCCGCCCGGCACGACCACGCAGACGATCACCGTGCTGGTCAACGGCGATACCACGGTGGAGCCCGACGAGACCTTCCAGGTCAATCTGAGCAACCCGGTCAACGCCAGCGTGGCCGACGGCTCGGCCGTGGTCACCATCGTCTCCGATGACGCACCGGTGGTGGTGGGGCCGACGGTGCTGCCGCCGGCGAAGGCAGGCGTTGCCTACAGCCAGACGTTCTCGGCTACCGGCGGCACCGGGTCCTACACCTACGCGCTGTCGGGCACGCTGCCCACCGGCCTGACGTTCAACACCAGCACCGGGACACTGTCTGGCACGCCGACCCAGGCGGGCACGTTCTCGTTCAGCGTGAGTGCCACCGACAGCAGCCCGACACCGAACATGGGGACGGCGTTCTACGGGCTGATTGTGTCCGGGCCGACCCTGGCCCTGCCAGGCGCTGCGCTGCCAGCAGCCGTGCGTGGCCAGCCGTTCAGCAGCAATCGTGGCCCGGTCAGTGGTGGCAATGCGCCCTATACCTTCAGTGTCACAGGCGTACTGCCGACAGGATTGGCGATCAGCCCCAACGGGGTGATCAGCGGCACGCCGACCGCGGTGGGCACGTTCAACTTCACGGTCGTCGCCCGTGACAGCACCAGTGGCACAGGTGCGCCCTTCGACGTTACCGAGAACCTGACCATCACCGTCGCGGAGTCACTACCGCTGGCAGGCAACAGTACGTTGAGCGTGGGCTTCAATGCTCCGGCGGCGAACGTAGCACTGATCCTGAGTGGCGGCCCCGCCACCTCGCTGACGCTGGCGGCGGCGCCCACCCATGGCACGGCACTGGTGACCGGCCCGACCACGATCAGTTACCAGCCGGCAACCGGTTATGCCGGGTCGGACAGCTTCTCCTATACCGCGACCGGACCGGGCGGAACGTCCACACCGGCGACGGTGACGGTCACGGTCGCCGATCCGACCATCACCATCGGTGCCAGCGGCGGTTTCACCGCTGTGGCCGGTATGCCATACAGCCAGACGTTCACCTGGTCCGGCGGCAGCGCGCCCTTTAGTGGTTACCAGGTGTCCAACCTGCCGGCCGGACTGTCGGTCACCGCGACTACCGCCAACAGCGCAACCGTCAGCGGCACGCCGACGGCCTCGGGTACCTTCAACATCAACGCATCAGCCAGGGACAGCAGTACCGGCAACGGCCCGTATACGGTCGGCCAGCTGTTCAGCCTGGTGGTGGCGGGTCCGAGCCTGTCGGCGACACCGGCCGTGCTGCCGACCGCAACGGCGGGCAATCCCTATCAGCAGGCGATCACCGCGACGGGTGGCATCGCGCCGTACCAGGTGGCACTGACCGGTACGTTGCCGGTTGGCATGAGCTTCAACGCCGCCAGCGGCACGTTGTCGGGTACGCCGACGCAGTCGGGCACGTTCGCGCTCAGTGCGACGATCACCGACAGCACCGGCGGTACGCCGGCCAGCATCACCCAGAGCTACAGCCTGGTGGTGGCCAGCCCGAGCCTGTCGGCGACACCGGCCGTACTGCCGGCCGCAACGGCGGGCAATCCCTATCAGCAGGTGATCACTGCGACGGGCGGCATCGCGCCGTATCACGTGGTGCTCAGTGGTTCGCTGCCGGCCGGTATGACCTTCGATGCGGCCAGCGGCACGTTGTCGGGTACGCCGACACAGTCGGGCACATTCGCGCTGAGTGCGACGATCACCGACAGTACCGGCGGTACGCCGGCCAGCCTCACCCAGAGCTACAGCCTGGTGGTGGCCAGTCCGGTGCTGGTGGCGACCCCGGGCACGCTGGCGGGCGGCACCGCAGGCAGCCCTTACCAGATGGTGTTCACCGCCAGCGGCGGCATCGCGCCGTATCACGTAGCGTTGTCGGGCACGCTGCCCGCCGGGTTGTCGTTCGATGCCGCCAGCGCCACCTTGTCCGGTACGCCAACGCAGTCGGGCAGCTTCACCGTCAGCGCGACGATCACCGACAGCACCACTGGCACACCGGCCCGTCTGGTACAGGCCTATACGCTGACGATCGCCGCGCCTGCCCTGTCGCTGACTCCGGTCGCCGGCGCGTTGCCGGCCTCGACGGCCGGCAGCAGCTACACGCTGGCTTTCGCGACCACCGGCGGTCTGGCGCCTTATCGCTACACGCTGGCCAGTGGTGCGTTGCCAGCGGGCCTGGTGCTGGATGCCAGCACCGGACGCGTCGCGGGTACCCCGAGCGTGGCGGGCAGCTTCGGCTTCAGCGTCGCTGTCAGTGATGCCACCACTGGTGGCGCAGGTTCGGCCACCCAGGCCTACACGTTGAATGTGTCGGCACCCGTACTGACCCTGACCCCGTCTGCCCTGCCGGCGGGACTGTTTGGCCACCGCTACGAGCAGCGCCTGGCCGCTGCTGGTGGCACCGCACCCTATCGCTATGTCCTCAGCGCCGGTGCACTACCGGATGGAGTGACGCTGGAACCGGCCGGTGGCCTGGCCGGCACGCCGACCGCCGCGGGTGCGTTCGCCTTCACTATCACTGCGACCGACGCGCTGGGCTTCAGCGGAAGCCACGACTACGTCGTGCAGATCGCGCCGCGGCCCGATCCGAGCCGGGATCCGGAAGTACGTGGCCTGCTGTCGGCACAGCGCGATGCGGCCCGTCGATTCGCCAATTCGCAGATCGAAAACCTGCAGCAGCGCATGCAGCGGCTGCATGGCGCCAGCCGCAGCAACGGCTTCAGCAACAACCTGAGCTTGTCGTACGCGCCACGACGCTGTGAACCGATGGTGGGCAACGTGCCGGGCCCGGACTGCGATGCGCAGCGTCGCCAGCCGTTCGATCGCGAACCGGCGCCGGCGGTGTCCGATCCGGCAGCAAACTCGCAGGCACCGTTGGGCCTGTGGGTGGGCGGCACGATCCGCTCCGGGCGCAACGAGGGCGGCCAGCGCAGCGGAGTCGACTTCGAGACCGATGGTGTCACCATCGGTGCCGACCGCCGGCTCAGTGACACCCTCGCGGTGGGTGCCGCGCTGGGGTATGGACGCGATCGCAGCGATGTTGGCGAGCGTGGCAGCCGCAGCGATGGCCAGGCCTACAGCATGGCGTTGTATGCGAGCTACAGCCTGGGCCGCAGCCTGTTCGTGGATGCGCTGGTCGGCCACCAGCTGCTGGACTACACCCTGCGTCGCTACGTGACCGCAGATGGCAGCTTCGCGCATGCACGCCGCAACGGCAGCCAATGGTTCGGTTCGCTGGCCTTCGGCGCCGACCTGGCCCGCGGCGACTGGCAGTTCACGCCATATGCGCGCCTGGATGCCTCGCAGGGCTCGCTGGACCGTTATGCCGAACAGGGCAGCGATCTGTTCGCGCTGCGCTATGGCAGCCAGGATGTCGATGCCACCACCGGCAACGCCGGCCTGCGCGTCGAAGTACGGCGGGTTGCACGGTGGGGCGCGTGGACGCCGCAGCTGAGGGTGGAATACCAGCATGATTTCAGCGGCAGCGGTGTGGCCACCCTGCAATATGCCGACCTCGGCGAGCTGCCGTTCTACCGCACCACGCTGGATGGCTTCGACCGTAACCGATGGGTGCTCGGCGCCGGAGTGATGTTCGACTTCGGCCGCAACTGGGGCCTGAAAGTGGACTATCGCGGCCTGGTCGGCAGCGGCGACGACCGCGACCATGGGGTGCAGATCAGCCTGGACAAGCAGTTGTAGCCCATCACCACTGGCGGCAGTGGCTGCGGTGAGGCTCCCGCCTGGATTCAGGGCGGGAGCCCCGGACTGCAATCGAAGGCAAAGAAAAACCCCGCCGAGGCGGGGTTTTTCATGCAGCGATGAAACGACTCAGTGGGTCCACTGCGGCATCGGCATCGCATCGACGGGAATCGGCGAATTGGCATCGTCATGGCCGCGCTCGCGCTTGCTGCGCAGATCGTTCTCGATCTGGTAGTTGCGGCGCTGCATCCACGCATCGCGGACCAGCGAGTACTCGTCCACCGCGGTGTCGCGCAGGTCGTCGATCGCCAGCAGCTGCGCGCGGGTATCGACCAGCTGCAGGCCCTGCAGGCCGATGCGGACCTTGTCTTCTTCGATGCGGCGGATCGGCGACAGCGGGATGTCACCGGCCAGGCCGAACACATCACGCACGGTACGCGGGCCGAAGAACGGCAGTTCCACGTAGCGCGAGCGACGCCAGCCCCACACGCCCAGGGTCTGGCCGAAGTCTTCATTGCGACGCGGCACCATCGCCTTGCTGGCCGGATCGAACAGGCCACCGATACCCAGCGTGCTGTTCATCAGGAAGCGGCCGAGGCTGTCCCACGCATCGGCCCCGCGGCCCTGCAGCAGCTGGTTGGTGATGGTCACCGGCGCACGCAGGTTGCTGAAGAAGTTGCTGACGCCGGTACGGGCGAAGCGCGGCACCACATGGGTATAGGCGGTCGCCAGCGGACGGGCGATGCCGCGGTCGACCGCGTTGTTGAAGGTATGCACCTTGCGGTTGAACGGTTCCCACGGATCGTAGGCCGCCGCGTTGGTGGTATTGCCGGCGCCGCCATAGAGGGCGTCGAAATCATCGTCGCCGCCGGGTGCGGTGGCTGCTGCGGTGTTCGCTGCATTGCCATCAACGGGCGCTGCCGGAGTGGCCGGCGATGGGGCCGTGGCAACCGGCGCCTGCGCCGCCGGAGCGGCCACGGCAGGGTCGACCGTTCCGCCATCGGCAACTGCAGAGGGGGCTTCGGCAGCGGCATTGGCCGGAACCACGGTGCTGGCCACCGGTGCATCGCTGCGTGCGGGCTTGCCGGCGCAGGCGGTCAGGGCGGTGGCCAGGACGATCAGGGGGAGAGTGCGTACGACGTTCATGTCAGCTCGCAGCAGAAGTAGCGTTGAAATCCAGGTCGGGCGACAGCCGGTAGGCCGCGCTCAGCTCGTTGTAGCCGGCCGGCGCGCCGGAGATCGCCAGCGGGTGGCCGGCCTTGCGTGCACGTGCCGCCAGTTCGGCCAGCAGGGCAAGGCCGGCGCTGTCCACGCGCTCGACCTCGCCCAGCTCCAGCCGTGCCAGCTGGGCGGGCAGCGCCTGCAGCTGCGGCCACAGTGCGATCACTGCGGCACGATCCAGCACTCCGCGCAGGCGCAGGGTGTCGCCTTCCAGCAGTGCCAGTGCGTTACTTGCCATTGCCCGCGGGCCCGGCCTGCATGCTGCCGCTGTGCAGCTCGCCGGCCACCTGCTTGATGCCCTTCTGGCGCAGCGGGGTGTCGAACTGGTTGCGGAAGGTCTGCACGTAGGAGATGCCTTCGATGTTGACGTCGAAGATCTTCCACTGGCCGTTGACGTTGCGCATCCAGTACTCGACCGGGGTCGGCTCGCTGCCGGCACGCACCAGTTCGGTGCTGACGCGCACGCCGCGGTTGCCCGGCAGCGGGCTCTCGCCCTTCAGGCGGAAGCTCGGCTTGCCCTGGATGTTGAGCAGGGTCGAGCCGTAACGCTGCATCAGGCTGTCGGCCATGGCATCGGCGAACAGCTTGATGTCGGCATCCGAAGCGCCGCGGGCGTGCGGGCCCAGCACCAGGCGCGCGGCATAGTCGCGGTCGAAGGTGCGGTTCAGTTCGCTGTCGATGTAGCTGCGCAGGCTGGCCGGGTTGCTGCTGAACTCGCTCCGGCGCTGCTGCAGGGTGGTGAGGATGCGCGTACTGGCATCGATCACCACCTTGCCGGCCTGGCCCTGCGTCGCGGCTGCGGCGGGGGCGGCGGCCTGGGCCTGGGCGAGGAACGGAGTAGCTGCCAGCAGCGCCGAAGCGAGCAGGGCCGGGATCAGTTTCATCTTCATGGTTGCGGTTCCGTTGCAGGCGCCTGCGCGCCATCGTTGGGCTTCTGGCCAGCGCCGCCACCGGCGCCGCCACTGAACATGTACTTGCCGACCAGCTGGATCAGGTCCACGGCCGGCTGGGTGAAGACGATCTCGTCGCCGGCCTTCAGCACGTCCGGATCACCGCCCGGCTGCAGACCGATATAGCTCTCGCCGAGCAAACCACTGGTGAAGATGCCGGCCGAGGTGTCTGCCGGCAGGTCCTTGACCTTGCTGTCCATGCGCAGGGTCACGATCGATTCGAACTTCACCGGGTCCAGGTCGATCGAGGCGACCTGGCCGACGGTCACGCCGCCGATCTTCACCGGGGCCTGCTTGCGCAGCTGGCCGACCTGGGAGAAGCGTGCTTTCAGCTCGTAGCCCTGGCTTCCCCAGCTCCAGCGCTGGTTGGTCGAGGCCACGGCCAGCACCATCAGCGAGGCCAGGGCCAGCAGCAGGAAGGCGCCGACGGAGAATTCGAGTCTGGGACCGCGGATGGCCATGTGGATTACCTGATCGAGTCGTAGTGGCCGCGCGCGCCTGCGCACCGCCGGTGGAGGGGTTAGGTGAACAACATTGCCGACAACACGAAGTTGAACATCAGCACCAGCAGCGAGGCGTTGACCACCGCACGGGTGGTCGCCACCGAGGTGCCCTCGATGGTCGGCTCGGCGTGGAAACCAACGTAGGCGGCGACCAGCGCGGCGGTGCCGCCGAAGATCGCCGACTTCAGCATCGCCACGCCGAAGTCATCCCAGAAATCGACGCTGTTGCGCAGCGCCGACCAGAACACGCCGTTGTCCAGGCCCAGCACATGCACCGCTTCGAAGTAGCTGGCACTGATCGCCAGCGAGCAGAAGATGCCGGTCAGCAGCGGCACGGTCAGCACCGCCGCCCAGAAGCGCGGCGCCACCGCCTTGGCCACCGGATCGATCGCCATCAGTTCCAGCGCCTTGATCTGGTCGGTGGCTCGCATCAGGCCCAGTTCGGCGGCGATGGAACTGCCGGCGCGACCGATGAACAGCAGCGCGGTCAGCACCGGCGCCAGTTCGCGGTACAGCGACAGGCCGAGCAGGGTCGACAGCGCGTCGGCCGCACCGAAGGTGGTCAGCGTGCGGTAACCCTGCAGGGTCAGCACCAGGCCGACGAAAGCGCCGCCGACGGCGATGATCGGCAGCGAGCGCGCGCCGATCTTGTAGATCTCGCGGGTCAGCTCGGCCAGGAAATCACGCGTGGGCAGCGAACCGCGCAGCACGGTCAGCGAGAACAGGCCGGCGCGGCCCAGCGAACGGGTGGCTTGCACGAACGGCATCAGGCAACCCTCGCGCGCGGCGCGGCATCGAACGGAATGGGGCCATCGGGCTGGCCATGCAGGAACTGCCGCAGCAGCGGGTCCTGGCTGGACTGCAGCGCCTCGGGCGTGCCCTGGAACACGATGCCGCCATTGGCGATGGCGATCACCTGGTCGCAGATCGGCAGGGTCTCGTGCACGTGGTGGCTGACGATGATGCTGGTCAGGCCCAGGCTGTGGTTGAGGCGCTGGATCAGGCTCATGATCACCCCCGAGGCGATCGGGTCGAGCCCGGTCAGCGGCTCGTCGTAGATCATCAGCGGCGGGTCCAGGGCCAGCGCGCGGGCCAGTGCCACGCGGCGCGCCATGCCGCCGGACAGCTCGCGCGGCCACGCATCGGCGGCGGCGAGCAGGCCCACCGCATGCAGCTTCATCTGCACCAGTTGGCGCAGTACGGCGGTCGGCAGGCGGGTGTGCGTGCGCAGCGGCAGCGCCACGTTCTCGGCCACGGTGAGGTCGGTCAGCAGGCCATTGCCCTGCAGCAGCACGCCCACGCTCTTGCGCATTTCCAGCAGCGCGCTGCTGTCGTGCGGGATCGGCCTGCCGAACAGGGTGACGTCGCCGGCGACCGGGCGCAGTTCGCCGGTCAGTGCCGCCAGCAGGGTCGACTTGCCGCTGCCGGACGGACCCAGTACGGCGGTGATGCTGCCCTTGGGCACCTGCAGCGACACATCGCGCAGGATCGTGCGCCCGCTCCGGTCGATGCGGACGTTGGATAACTGCACCAGACTGGAGGCGGAAGCCGACATGGGCACCATTAACGTTTTTTAGACATCGAAGGATCGGGCCCGTCGGCTGAACATAAGCAGACTGGACGGTGCAGTATTGTTGCACGACAAGGCTTGGCGCAGGCCGGGACAATCGGCGCCTGCCCCGGAACAATCCGTACCGGTGACGGGCCAACCATTGAATACTGCCTGCCGTCCTGCACACTGTGCATGATGAGTGACCCAGGCAGCGATTTCCGCCTCTACCATTCCAATTCCCTGGACGTGCTGGCCGCACTGCTGGCGCGTAACGTGCGCGCGCCGGTCGCGGGCCAGCCGCTGTTGGCACCGGAAGTGGTGCTGATCCCGCAGGTGGCGATGCGGCGCTGGCTGCAAGCGACACTGGCCGCCGAGTTCGGTGTTGCCGCCAACCTCGAATTCCTCACCCCGGGCGAGTTCGTGGCCCGCGCGCTGAAGGCCAACGTCAGCGGCGAGCAGGACGACCTGGACGCGGCCGGCCTGCACTGGAAGCTGTACCAGGCACTGCGCGATCCGGCGCTGCTGGCACAGCCACCGATGCGCGCGCTGCAGTCCTACCTTGCCGGTGGCGACGCATTGAAGCCGTGGGCGCTGGCCGGCGAACTGGCCTCGGTGTTCGAGAAGTACCAGGCCTGGCGCCGCGACTGGCTGCTGCGCTGGGCGGCCGGTGCCGATCCGGCCGATCCGCAGGCGATCCTGTGGCGCACCATCACCCATGGCCACGACTACCGCGCGCGCCGCATCCAGGAATACCTGGACCGCTTCGAAGGGGCGGGCCAGCCGTTGCCGAAGGGCTTGCCGCTGCGCATGTCCGCGTTCGCGACGCTCAACATCTCCCCCGACGTGCTGCGGGTGATGGCCACCCAGGCACGGGTGGGCGAGCTGCATTTCTATATGCCCACGCCCGTGCAGTCGTACTGGGGCGACCTGCAGACCCTGGCCGAGCGCCTGCGCAGCGGCGCGCCGGATCCGTTCGGGGAAGCGGCCGGCGAGAACCGCCTGCTCGAAGCGTGGGGCGCCGCGGGCCGCGACTTCATGGCGGTGCTGGGCAGCTACGAGGTGGTGCATCCGGCCGGCGAGATCGCCGCCTATTCCGACCCGGAAGAAGACACCCGGCCGGCCCTGGACGAAGGCGGCCTGTCCGACAGCCTGCTGCATCGCCTGCAGCGTGACCTGTTCCATCGTCGTGCGCTGCCTTCGGGCGAGCTGCGCGATGGGCTGCGCAGCGACGACCCCAGCCTGCAGGTGCATGCCTGCCATACCCGCCTGCGCGAGTTGCAGGTGCTGCACGACCAGCTGCGCAGCCTGCTGCAGGACGCGCGTTTCGACCCGCCGCTGCAGGCACGCGAGATCGCGGTGCTGGCGCCGGACATCGATCCCTACGTGCCGTACCTGGAAGCCGTGTTCGGCGGTCGTGGTGGTGAGGAAGAGCACATTCCCTACGCGCTGGCCGACAGCAGCCCGCTGGCCGGCGAGCCGCTGGCCGATGTGTTCGTGCACCTGTTGGGCCTGCCGGTCTCGCGCTTTGGCCTGAACGAGGTGCTGGACCTGCTGGCCAGCGCACCGCTGGCCGAAGCGGCCGGCCTGGAAGCGGTGGACTTCGACCGCCTGCATGGTTGGCTGCAGCAGGCGGGTGCGCGTTGGGGCCTGGACGCGAAGCATCGCGACCAGCACCAGGCACCGGCCGACGATGCCTACACCTGGCAGTTCGCGCTGGACCGGCTGGTGCTTGGCCATGCCACCGGCAGCGAGGCCGACCTGGCCGGTGTCGGTGTGGCGCCGTGGATCGAGCTGGAGGGCGGTGCGTTGGAAGCGCTGGACCGGCTGCTGCGCCTGTTGCGCGTTCTGGCGGTCTACCAGCGTCGACTCGGCGAACTGCTGACCCCGGCGCAATGGCGGCAGCGCCTGCTGTCGCTGCTGGACGCGCTGCTGCCGACCGCGCCCAGTTCGCCCAACAGCCAGCGCGCGCTGGAGCGCCTGCGCAAGCTGCTCAACCAGTTCGCCGAGGACGCTGCCAAGGCCGGTTTCAACGAAGGCGTGCCACCGGAGGTGGTGCGTGCGCACTTTGCCGGTGCACTGGGCGAGGCCGATACGCGCGCACCGTTGCTGACCGGTGGCATCAGCTTCGGCCGCATGGTGCCGATGCGCCTGCTGCCGTTCCGGGTGATCTGCGTGCTGGGCCTGAATGACGGCGATTTCCCGCGCCGCGACCCGGCTGCCGGTCTCAACCAGCTAACTGCCGAACTGGACACGCCGCGTCGCCGACCCGGCGACCGCTCTACCCGCGAAGACGACCGTTTCCTGTTCCTGCAGCTGTTTGCCGCGGCGCAGGAGGTGTTCTACCTGAGCTACCTGGGTGCCGATCCACGCGATGGCAGTGTGCGCGAGCCATCGGTGCTGGTCAGTGAACTGATCGATGCCGCCGCTGCCTATCACCTGGATCCGACGATGGCGGTGCGCGACTTCACCGTGCGCCATGCCTTGCAGCCGTTCTCGCCCGCTGCGTTCGGCGATGGCGATCCGCGCCGTTTCAGCTATCGGAGGCAATGGCATCCGGCGGCCGGCCGCCTCACCGGCCAGCGTGGCGGCCTGCTGCCCTGGTTCGACGCACCGTTGCCGCCGCCGCTCGACGATGCCGTGGAAGACGAGGTCGCACTCGATACCCTGCGCCGCTTCCTGTGCGATCCGGCCGGGCAGTTCCTGGCGCAGTCGCTGGGCCTGCGCCTGGCCGACGAGGTCGAAGAGGTGGATGACCTGGAGCCGCTGGTGCTGTCGTCGCGCGGCCCGGAAAAGCGCAGCGTGCAGGCAGCGGTGGTACGTGCCACGCTCAATGGCGATACCGAGCCGCTGTATCCACGCCTGCGCGCGCGTGGGCTGTTGCCGTCCGGTGCACTGGGTGAGCGCCAGTTCGAAGTGGAGCAGCTGAAGACCCGTCCGTATGCCAGCGCGCTGCTGGGGTGGATGCAGGGCGAACCGCTGGAAAGCCGCCGGTATGAAGTCGATATCGACGGCGTGCGGCTGCATGGGCGGGTGACCGATCGGCATCCCGAAGGGCTGGTGCGCCTGCGCGCCGGCACCCTCAACGGCAATGCGGTGATCCGCCAGGGCCTGGACTGGCTGTTGGCCAACGCCGCCGGCGATGCCCTGCCGTTGGTGCAGTTCCACGATGGCGGCGATGCCGGCCCGGGCCCGCATGTGCTGCCAGCGTTGAGCGTGCCCGCTGCACGCGCCGCACTGCGCGCGCTGCTGCAGCTGCGCCAGCGTGGCCTGCGTGAACCGCTGCGCTTCGCCCCCTATACCGGCTGGGTGCTGTACAACACGGCCGGCGAGAAACAGCGCAGCGAAGGCTGGAAGCAGTGGCACGGCAGCGACCGCAGCTGGGGTGAATCCAGCAGCGACGCCTGGCAGCTGCTGCTGCGCGGTGCCGACCCGTTCGCCACCGATGCCGGCTATGCCGATCTGCTGCGCAACAGCCAGGTGGTCTTCAGTGCTGTGCGCGAAGGCCGCACCCTGGGCGCTGAGGCAGGCCAGGAGGGCCGCGCATGAACAGCACCATCGCCGACGAGGGCATCGACGCCACCGGTCACGACCCCTATCTGGCCCTGCCGCTGGAGGGCATCCGCCTGATCGAGGCCAGCGCCGGTACCGGCAAGACCTTCACCTTGGCCACGCTGTTCACCCGCCTGGTGGTGGAGCAGGGGCTGCGCATCGGCCAGATCCTGGCGGTGACCTTCACCGACGCCGCCACCCAGGAATTGCGCAAGCGTATCCGCGAGCGGCTGGCGCTGGCCGCGCGCCTGGTCGATCTGGAACCGGCCGAGGGCGAGGCGCCGGATGTGCGCTTGACGCGCGAAGTGCTGCAGCGCCATCTGCAGGGTGACACCGAGAGCGCCGCTGCGCTGAAGCGTCGCCTGCAGGTCGCCGCCGACGAGATCGATCTGGCTTCGATCTTCACCATCCACGGCTTCTGCATCCGCGTGCTGCGCGAGCATGCGCTGGAAAGCGGCCATACCTTCGACCCGCCCGAGTTGCTGGCCAGTGACCGCGAGCTGCTGGAGGAACTCGCCGCCGATCTGTGGCGCGTGCACGCCAATGATCCGGCCACGCTGGAGCCGCTGACCTGGCTGTGGTCCACCCCGGACGCCCTGGCGGCCGATCTGCGCGCGCTGCTGGCCGCGCCGCCCCTGCACCCGTTGCCACGGCCGGTGACGCTGGCCGATCCACACCCGGCATTGCAGGCCAACGCCGCCGAACTGCAGCGGGCGCTGCGCGAGCATGGCGAGCAGTTCTTCATCGACCTCTGCGATGCGGTCGACAACAAGTGGATCAACGGCGTGTCCTACAAGCTGGGCTGGCTGCACCCGCTGGGCCGGCAGATGCTGGCCTGGGCCGAGCGCGCCGATCCGCGCGAGCTCCTGGCCAGCGAACGCCTGCCGGCACTGCTGCCGGACGTGTTGGCCGACAAGACCAACAAGAAGTTCCCCGGCCGCACGCCGTCGTCACCATTGCAGGCGCCGTTGTCGCGCCATGTGGCGCTGCTGGCCGAGCGTGATGCCTGGCTGCGTGCCACCGCGCTGAACTTCCTGCACCGCCTGCGCGACGAAGCCACGCAGCGCCTGCACGCGCTGAAGCGCACGCGACGGGTGCAGACCTACGACGACCTTATCGATGGCGTGGCACTGGCCCTGGAAGGGCCGCAGCGCATGGCGCTGGTCAGGCAGCTGCGCGCGCAGTACCGCATCGCGCTGGTCGATGAGTTCCAGGATACCGACGACCGCCAGTGGGGCATCTTCCACACCGTGTTCGGCGATTCGCCGGAGGTGCGCGAGCTGGGCCTGGCGCCGGCGCTGTTCCTGATCGGCGATCCCAAGCAGGCGATCTACGGTTTCCGCGGTGGCGACATCCATACCTACCTGACGGCCAAGCAGGTGGCGCAGCAGGCGCCGGTGCTGGACCAGAACTTCCGTTCACGCCCGGCCGTGCTGCGTGCCCTGCAGGCGCTGTACGACAACGGCGGCGAAGACGCGTTCCTCGAGCGCGACATCCAGTTCGAACCGGTGCGCCCCGGTGGCGTGCGCATCGACGCGGACTACCTGCGCGACGGCCGCGCCGCCGTGGCACTGACCCTGCGCGTGCTGCGCAGTGGCGGCGACAAGGCGATGAGTGCCGACGCCTCGCGTGATGCAGCGACCCAGGCCTGCGTGGCCGCGATCCACCAGACCCTGGTCGATGCGCGCGCCGGTAACGCCGTGTTGCGCGGGCGCCCCGTGCAGCCGGGCGACATCGCGGTACTGGTGCGCTCGCATCGCGAGGCCACCCTTGTACAGCGCGCGCTGGCAGCGGTCGGTATTCCTGCCGTGGCGGCGGGCAAGCAGAGCCTGTTCGCCACCAGCGAGGCACGTGATCTGCGCGCACTGCTGCTGGCACTGCTGCAACCGGCCGATGAAGGACGCCTGCGTGCGGCGCTGGCGTCCGTGCTGATTGGCCAGCGGGCGAGTGCGATCGCGGCGATGGAACGCGAGGGCGACCTGCAACGTGGGTTCCAGGCGCAACTGTTGCACTGGCGCGAGCGCTGGCAGCGCGGTGGACCGTTCGCGGTGATCGCCGATGTCTGTGCCGAACAGGGCGAACGCCTGCTGGCGCTGATCGATGGCGAGCGTCGCCTGACCAACTACCTGCAGCTGGGCGAACTGCTGCAGGAAGCCTCGGCGCAGGCGCTGGGCATGCATGGCCTGCTGGACTGGCTGCAGGGCCAGATGGCCAGCGCCGACCAGGATGACGAGCAGCAGCTGCTGCGCCTGGAATCGGATGCACGCCGCGTGCAGATCATCACCCTGCACAAGAGCAAGGGCCTGGAATACCCGCTGGTGTTCCTGCCGTTCGTCGGCATCGACGGCGGCGCACCGAACACCGCTTCGCACTGTACCGTGCACGTGGGTGGGCAGCGCCAGCTGCACTGGAAGCTGGACAAGGATGAGGCCTGGGAAACGGCCAGCGCCCAGCGCGAGCGCGAACAGCGCGCCGAGGACGCGCGCCTGCTGTATGTCGGCCTGACCCGCGCCGAGCATGCGCTGTGGATTGCGGTGGGCGATCTGGCCGGGCTGGCAAAGACGCGGCTCGCGCCGCTGCTGGGTGACCTGCAGGCGCTGCGCGCGCATGCCGATGTGCACATCGATGACAGTGAGGCACCGGCCGCACTGCCGCAGCTGGCGGCCGAAGTGGAAGGTGAGCTGCCGGCCGTGCGTGCACTGACCCGGCGCGTGCCGCACGACTGGTGGGTGTACAGCTTCACCCAGCTGGCCCATGCAGACGCTGGCGCGGGCAGTGACATCGAAGCCGCCGCCACCGAGCTGCCGGCGCCCGCCGCCGACGAACCCGCGGGGCCGGAACTACCGCTGGAGCCCGCGCTGCCGGAACCCGCTGCGGCCGCCGAGGACAGCGCAGCGGTCGACCCGCGCTTCATGGGCAGTCGCTTCGGTAACGTGCTGCACGAAGCGATGGAGAACGTCGACTTCGCTGCCTGGGGTGGCTGGCGACCGGGCCTGGAAGCCCCTGAAGGCCAGGCTGAGGTACTGCGCAAGGCGCTGCACGACGAGGGCTACGCTGACGCCGACCTTGGGGATGGCGTGGCCGTACTGGTGCCGCTGGTCGGTCACACGCTGACCGTGCCGCTGCCGGAGGGCGGTGCGCTGCACAGCCTGGATGAAGGCGAGCGCCGTGCGGAAATCGACTTCCATTTCGCCATCGAACCGACCACGGTACCGGCGCTGCTGCAGGTGCTGCATGCACATGGGGTTTCCAGTACGCGTCGCGGCTTCGGCCAGCGCCGCCGCCTGGAAGGGCTGATGACCGGCATGATCGACCTGACCTACGTGCGCGACGGGCGCTGGTACGTGCTCGACTACAAGTCCAACCGCCTGCCCGGTTACACCCCGGACCTGCTGGCCATTGCCATGCGCCACAGCGAGTACGACCTGCAGGCGCTGATCTATACGGTGGCGCTGCATCGCTGGCTGCGTTTCCGGCTGGGTGCGGCCTACGACTACGAGCGCGACATGGGCGGCATCCGCTACCTGTTCTGCCGCGGCCTGGATGCCGCCGGCAATGGCGTGCACGTGGACCGCTTCCCGTTGGCGCTGGTCGATGCCCTCGACGCGTTGTTCGCCGGTGGCGAGCAGGCCCAGGCCGAGCTGGCCGCACGTGCCCGTGGAGCCAGCGCATGAGCCTGCTGAAGGAACTGCACCAGAAGGGCCTGCTGCGCACCCTCGACCACGCACTGGCGACCAGCTTGCAGCGATTGCGCGACGACACTCCGGACAGCGTGGCGCTGGCCGCCGCGCTGGCGTCGCTGGCGGTCTCGCAAGGCCATGCCGCGTTCGATCCGGCGCAACCACAGCGGTTGCTGGAAGGCGTGCCCGAATGGCCCGCCGCGCAGGACTGGCTGACACAGCTGCGCGCATCACCCTGGGTGGCGACGCCGGAGCAGGCCGATGCCATCGCCGAGGATGCGCCGCTGGTGCTGGAAAACGGATTGCTCTACCTGCGCCGCTACCGCGAGTACGAACGCCAGTTGGTCGCCGGCCTGCAACGCATTGGCCGGCATCCGCTGCCGGCGCCGGACATGGCAGCGCTGGCACCACTGTTCGCGCATCTGTTCCCGCAGGCGTCCGGCAGCGAAGATCACCAGGCGCGCGCGGCCGGCGTGACCCTGCGACATCCGCTGGCGCTGGTCACAGGCGGCCCCGGTACCGGCAAGACCACCACCATCGCGCGCCTGTTGCTGCTGCTGGCCGCACAGGCCCGGCAGGCCGGCCAGCCGGCGCCCGAGGTCGCGCTGGCCGCGCCCACCGGTCGCGCCGCCGAGCGCATGGCCGAGAGCCTGCGCGTCGCCGTGCAACGCCTGCAGGAACAAGGGCTGGACCCGGCGCTGTGCGCGGCACTGCCCAGCACCGGCACCACCCTGCATCGCCTGCTGGGGGTGATTCCCGATTCACCGCGCTTCCGCCACCACGCCGACAATCCGCTGCCGGTGGACGTGGTGGTGGTCGACGAAGCCTCGATGATCGATCTGCCGATGATGGCCAAGCTGGTCGATGCGATCGCCAGTGGCACCCGGTTGATCCTGCTTGGCGACCCCGACCAGCTGCCGTCGGTGGAAGCCGGCGACGTGCTCAGCGCGATCCTGCGTGCCAGCGGCGATGGCATCGGCACCCGTGCCGACGATGCGCAGGCCTTGCATGGCCTGCTGGCGCCGGCCACGTTGCAGCCGCAGGCCACACCACGCGCTTTTGCCGGGCGCCGCGTGCAGCTGCAGCGCGGTTACCGGCAGAGTGATGCACTGGACCTGGCACCGCTGGCGCATGCCGTGCGCGAAGGCAACAGCAGCGCCGCATTGCAGCTGCTGCGCAGCGGTGAACTGGCGGGCGTGCGTTTCCATGAAGGCGAGGCCGACCCGTTGCGTGGCCAGCGCGAGCACCTGCTGGGCCACTGGCGCGCACTGGCCGACGCCGCCGATCCGGTACTCGCCCTGCAGCAGGCCGGACGCCTGCGCGTGCTGACCGCACTGCGCGAAGGCCCGCAGGGCGCACGCGGGCTCAACAGCCGCATCGAACAACTGCTGGCCGGCAATACACCGGGCTATTTCCAGGGCCGGCTGCTGCTGGTCACCGAGAACAGCTACCGTCATCGCCTGTTCAATGGCGATATCGGCATCTGCCTGCGCGATGGCAGCGGCGCGATGGTGGCCTGGTTCCCCGGCGACACCGTCGACCAGCCACGCGCCTTCCACCCGGCCGCACTGCCCGCGCACGAAAGCGCCTTCGCGATGACCGTGCACAAGGCGCAGGGTTCGGAGTTCGACGAAGTATGGTTGCAGCTGCCGCGCCAGGACAGCCGCGTGCTGTCGCGCGAACTGGTCTACACCGGCCTGACCCGTGCCCGCCAGGTCCTGCACGTGGCCGGCAGCGCCGAGGTGCTGCAGGGCGCTTTGAAGCGTCACGCCAGCCGGTTGGGCGGGTTGGCCTGGCGACTGGGTGCGGAAGAGGTGGCCGAACAACCAACGCGCATCGAACAGCCCACGGTGCAGGGCACGCTGTTCTGACGTGGGCGCGATGCGCTTCCTGTAGAGCCGAGCCATGCTCGGCTGATGGACCCCGGAGTCGAGCATGGCTCGACTCTACAGAAGCGCGCTTCGATCGTTTCGGCGTGGATCTACGCGATCAGTACCAGGCCATCGGGGAACACGATCGCCGCTTCATCGGCGCTCACATCGAAGAAGCCCACGCCGTGCTTCTCGGCCAGGTCCTGCACGCGGCCATGCGCATGCTCTGCCACCGAGTAGGCAAACGCACCGTAGATCACCTGGCGGCCGATGCTGTACTCGGTCACTTCGGCACGGTCGTCATCGCCATTGCCCAGCGGCCCGTTCATCGGCGGGAACTCCTGCGCCATCTCGGCAAACCAGGCCTGCAGCGCCGGGCTGCTGACCGCCGGGTCGTCGTACTCGTGGTTCTCGCCCCATTGGGCCTGCTTCTCGAACCAGGCGATGAAGGCTGCCACCTCGCGCGGGGCGGCGCTCGCCTCGAACACCATCATGTCGTAACTCATTGAACCGTCCTGTTGCCATGGCGAAAGGCCGCCGGGAATGGCCCGGCGCTGCCGAGCATTATCAGGCCGATGCAACGCCGGCGTCCGCCCACCCTGGCGCCAATGCCTTCGCCTCCGGGAACAGCGCGAAGCGCAGGCCGATCAGGCCCATCAGCGCCTCGTCGCGCGCCTTGCAGGCCGCCACGCTGCCGACCCGGCCCAGCGAGGTGTCCAGCCGCTCGCGCAGCGCTTCGGCGGCCACGATCGGTTTGCGCGCGGCAATCTGCCGCCGATAGTGCGCGGCGATCTCCTCCAGGATGTGCTCGACCGCTTCGCGGCTGCGCTCGGGCAGTTCCAGGCGGGCGCGGCGCAGCTGCAGGATGTTCAGGCCGATGCGTGCCTCGTTGAGCATGTCCACCGACGCGATGTCGCTGCCCTCCGGTGTCGCCGCCAGGCGCGGTGCGAGCAGGCCCAGCAGGTCGAGCATGCGCGCGGCAAAGCGCTGGCGGTCCTGCTGGCCGCGGCCTTCGGCGGCTTCGGCCAGCGTAGTCCAGCCCTGCCGCACCAGCCGGCGTGCGGTCCACTCGGCACCCACCGAACGGAACAGGCGGGTCATCACCACCGCAAAGCCAATGCCGATGAACATCGCGATCGACGAATTGAGGAAGGTCTGGATGTTGGCGCTGTAGGTGTTCTGCAGGCTCAGCAGCGCGGCCAGGTTCACCGTCAGCGGCAGTGCGAACAGCGCGCTCTTCGGGTGATGCAGCATCAGCCCCAGTGGCAGGAACACCGCCGCCAGCACCAGCGCCAGCAGGCCGAAGTCATGTACGGCCGGGAACACGCCGAACAGGTACACGCCGGCCACCACCGAAGCGACCATCGCCCACACCAGGAACGACACCATGCTCGGCGCCGGATCATCCTGCGCGGCGAAGAACGCGGCGGTCACCGCGGCCATCATTGCGCCGTTGCCGCCGCCTTCCCAGCCCAGTGCGATCCACAGCACGCAGTAGCTCATCAGCGCCACGCCGGCACTGAGCGCGGAGAACAGCGCCATGCCGTAGTCGACGTGCTTGTCGGCGGCCACCCGTTCGGTGCGGATGCGGTAGTGCGCGCGGTCCAGCGGTGCGGTGCCGTGGTCGATCGCCTGCTGCAGCGTGCGGCAGTCCTGCCACAGGTCCACCAGTTCCTCCAGGCGCAGCAGCAGGCTGGCCAGCTGCAGGTGCTGCAGATCGCGGTCCACCTGCGGTTTCAGCGCACTGATGCGCGCGCGCAGGCGGGCGTACTCGCTGGCGCTGGTCGGCCCGTCCAGCCAGTCGTGGAGGTCGTCGATCAGTTCCGGCAGGCCCTCCGGCAGCGCCTGGCCTTCGCTGCGCAGCGCACTCAACCGATCGGCGATCGACGACAGCACCGGCAACAGCAGCAGCATGCGCTCACGCAGGCGCTCCATCGACACCCCCGAACCGGCATGGCGCGGATCATCGCGGCGCAGGAATTCAATCAACGCCTCGAACTGCACCAGGTCGGCGGCCAACCGGTTGCGTGGCGCGTGCGCGCGGCCGCGTTCAAGAATCTGCCGGCACCACTGCGCGGCGTCCTCCATCCAGGTGCCGATGCGTGCACGCAGCATCGGCCGCACCGAGGCCGGGAACAGCAGCGAAGCAAACAGCACTGCCACCACCGTGCCGAGGATGATCTCCTCGCTGCGCGCCACCACGGTGTCGAAGATGGTCTCCGGCGAGGTCACTGCCGGGAAGCCGATGAAGGCGGTGGTGTAGCCAGCCAGCAGGAACGCGTAGCCGCGCGGGCCGCGGTTGAGCAGCGCCATGAACAGGCAGCCGGCCAGCCAGATCGACATCGCCGCGCTCAGCACCAGCGGAGTCTCCACCAGCGCCGGCAGCACCAGCAGGGTGGCCAGGCCGGCCACCAGCGTGCCGACGATGCGATACACGCCCTTGGCCCGGGTCGGGCCCAGCAGCGGCTGGCTGACGATGTACACCGTGCCCATCGCCCAGTACGGGCGCGACAGGTTGCCGGCCATGGCGATGTACAGCGCGGCCACCGCGGCCAGGTAGGTCTTGATCGAGAACAGCCAGGCCTGGCGGTCGGTCAGCGCGTTCATGGCTTACTTCGCGGCAGTCGTGGTGGCGGCCGGGGTGGCACTGGCCTGCCAACCGCCACCCAGCACCAGGAACAGGTGGATCTGGTCGCGCGACACCTGCGCTTCGGCCGCGGCCAGGGTGGCATCGCTGGTGGCCAGGCTGCGGTCGGCATCCAGGCTGGACAGGTACGGCGTGCGGCCGCCCTGGTACAGCCGGCGGTTCTGTTCGGCGGCCAGCGCGGCCTGTTCCTGCGCGGTGCGCAGCGACTGCAGCCGGCGCAGGTCCTGCGCGTAGCGGTCCAGTGCGGTCTGGGTCTCGCGCAGCGCCTGCAGCACGGTGTGGTCGAACTCGGCCAGCGCCGCATCGGCACCGGCTTCGGCGGCATGGATGCGTGCGTGGGTGCCGGACGATGGCAACGTCCACGAGATCAGCGGGCCGATCGACCACTGCTGGGTCATCGGCGTGCCGAAGTCCTCCAGCAGGCCGGCGGCACCGAGCGAGGCACCGAGGCGGATGTCCGGGTACAGCTCGGCGGTGGTCACGCCAATCCGCGCGGTGGCCGAGGCCAGCTTGCGCTCGGCCTGGCGCACGTCCGGGCGACGCTGCAGCAGCGCACGACCATCGCCCACCGGCAACGGCTGGGCCAGGGCGGGGGCGTGCGCGCAGTCGATCACGCCGGCCGGCAGCTGGCCGGGGGTCTGGCCAAGCAGGGCGGCCAGCGAATAGGCCGCGGCCGAACGCTGCGCGCGCAGCGGCGGCAGCGCGGCTTCCAGCAGGGCCACCTGCGCGTTGGCGCGGGCCAGCTCCGGCGGCGTGCCGCGGCCGGCCTGGATCAGGCGCTGGGTGACCGAGCGGCTGCGCTGCTGCAGCTGCAGGGAATGCTCGGCCACGTGCAGTTCGTGGTTGGCATGGCAGATTTCCAGGTAGCTGTCGGCCACCTCGGCCACCACGCTCACCTGGGCCAGGTCGCGTGCGGCGGCCACCGACTGTTCGTCGGCGTGGGCGGCTTCGGCACCGCGCTTGAGCTTGCCGAACAGGTCGAACTGGTAGCTGGCGGCGAACTTGCCGTCGGCCAGGTTGATCACCGGCAGTTCGTGCTCCTGCAGGAAGGCCTCGGCCGACAGCTGCGCGCGGCTGACGCCGGCTTCGGCCTCGTACTCGAAGCCACCGGCATCCATCGCCTGTTCGTACACGGCTGCGGCGCGGCGCAGGTGCGCATCGGCGGCCTTCAGTTCGACGTTGTCACGCAGCGCCTGGGTGATCAGGCCGTCCAGCACCGGGTCGTTGTACAGCGACCACCAGCGGTCGGGCAGCGCCTGGTTGGCGGCCACCTGCGGGTTCTGGGTGTCAATGAAGGCCGCATTGGCCTGCGGGCGCTTGAACGCCGAGTCTTCCGGCAGGGCGTAGTCGGGGCCGACGGTCCTGCACGCGGCCAGGCTGGCCAGCGCGACGATCAGGCCGAGACGGGGCAGGGTGGTGTTCACAGGCCCGCCTGTGTCGGCGCGATGCCGGCCTTGCCTGCGTGCTTCGTGCTGCTGGTCTGGACGGTCACCGTGGCGGTGCGGCCGGCGATCAGTTCCACGCCCTTGGGCACCTCGTCGATGCTGATGCGCACCGGGATACGCTGCGCCAGCCGCACCCAGTCGAAGGCCGGGGTCACGTTCGGCAGCAGGCTGCTGCCGTTGCTGCGGTAGCGGTCCTCGATGCCGGCAGCGATGCTCTCGACATGGCCGCGCAGCGGCACCGATTCGCCCATCAGGCGGATGTCGACGCTCTGCCCCGGCGCCACGCCGCGCAGGCGGGTTTCCTCGAAATAGCCATCGATGCGGAACGAACCGGTATCCAGCAGCGCCAGTACCGGCTTGCCGGCCACCACGTAGTCGCCCACGCGCAGGGTGCGGTCGTTGACCCGGCCATCGGCCGGTGCGCGCACCTCGGTGCGGCCCAGGTTGAGTTCGGCCAGGTCGACTGCGGCCTGTGCGGTGGCCAGCGCGGCCTGTGCAGCCTGCAGCTTGGCGCGGCGCACTTCGGCGTCCTCGGCGGCGACCAGGTCCTGCAGGCTGCGGTCGCGACCGATCTCGCGGCGCAGCTGCGCCACCGAGGCCTGGCGCTCGGCCAGGCTGGCCTTGGCCTGCTCCAGTGCGATGCGGTAGCGCGCGCGGTCGACCACGAACAACAGGTCGCCCTTCTTCACTGCCTGGTTGTCGGCCACGTCCACCGTTTCCACCAGCCCGGACACATCCGGCGCCATCTGCACCACGTCGGCGCCGACATGGGCGTCGCGGGTCCACGGCTCATCCATGTAATAGACCCACAGCTGGCGCAGCACCAGCAGGGCCACGATCACGGCTGCGCTGGTGAGCAGCACCGGCAGGGTCTTCTTCACGATCTTGTTCACGATTGCATCCAACGCAGGAGGTGGAACAGCAGGCCAAGCACGATCCCGTACAGCGCCAGGTTGAACAGCGCCGGGTGCCATACATGGCGGTAGGCGCCGGCACGCTGCAGCAGCGCGTGCAGGCCGCTGTTGACCAGATAGGCCAACACCATCAACCCGAGCAGGGTCGGGACGAACACTCCGTGGAGACTGAATTCACCGGGCATCGATAGGGGCGGGGGCGAGGTTGGGGGAGGGGAGGGACAACGAAACAACAGCAACGGGCAAAAGCCGCTGGCGTGTGCACGGCAGCGGCGGGGTTCGGGGGCAGCGGTCTTACGTAATGCGGTCGGCGGCCTCGGCCAGCAGGCGCCATGCCTTCAGCACGGCGTGCAGTTCATCCATGGAAAGCTCGCCGAACACGTCCTGGCGCAGGCCGATCAACTGGTCTTCCAGCTCGCTGACCAGGGCCTGGCCGGCGTCGGTCAGCCACAGCAGGTTGGCGCGGCGGTCGCTGGCGTCGCTCTCGCGGCGGACCAGGTCGCTGGCGCACAGCTTGTCCAGCAGGCGCACCAGCGAAGGCCCCTCCATGCCCAGCTGCTGGGCCAGCGCCACCTGCCGGATGCCGCCGCCGGAGCGGCCGATCATCAACAGAGGCATGGTGCACGCGGTGGAGATCCCGTAGCTGCCGAGCCGGCTGTCGGCCAGGCGCTGCCACTGCCGCCCTGCGTACAGCAGGCCGGAGCTGAGCTGCATCTGCAGCACGGTGCGCTCGTCGAGGGGTCGGTCCATAAGAGATAGATAGGATACTACTAATTTCATTCCTATCAATGGGTTTTTCTGAATGGGCGGGGGTGTAGTGAGGAAAAGCGTTGCGCCACGTTGCTACGGTGGGGCAGCGGGGGTCGGACGGGGCAGGACACGCCGTAAACCCCCCTCCGGGGTCCGGCCCAGCCGCTGGCGGCTGTGCGTTCGGGCGCTTGCGAGGCATGCCTCGCGGGCAAAGCGCCCTCACCCCTGGGGGCTCGGCCGCGGCATCCATGCCGCGGACGGTCCTGCCCCGCCCGGCCCCCGCCACCCTCCCATCACCCCGCGGGCGCGGTGGGTTGGCTCTTTAAAGGCAAGGGCAGAAGCAGTGCGGACCAAGGTCCGCACCCACCAAAGCAGAAAACACCACGGCAGCAGCCGGCGCACTTTCCGAAGCCATGAACCCCAGCGTTTGACCCCGCTTTCGGGCGGTCTGGCCGCGCCCGCAGGAAATTGTCGGGGAGGGGGAGGGGCAGGCCGGGCAGGACCGTCCACGGCATGGATGCCGTGGCCGAGCCTACAGGGACGTACTTGCGGCGTGTCCTGCCTGGCCTGCCCCTCCCCCTCTCGCTCAGCTGCAACGAGGCGCCGGAAGAACCGCCCGATGAACCGTCCCAACAGGACGACCCACCCCCCGGTCGGGTACGATGCTCGCCCCCCGTTCGGGACGCTGTACGCAATGAGCAAGAACAACGAAAAGGCCGCCCCGCAGGGCGACGTGACCCAGGACCAGGCCGAGGATGCCGTGCGCACCCTGCTGCGCTGGGCCGGTGAGGACCCGTCCCGTGAAGGCCTGCTGGATACCCCCCGCCGCGTCGCCGAAGCCTATGGCGACTGGTTCAGCGGTTACCGCGACGACCCGCGCGCCTACATGGAGCGGACCTTCGAGGAAGTGGCCGGCTATGACGAACTGATCGTCCTGCGTGACATCGAGTACGAAAGCCACTGCGAACACCACATGGCGCCGATCATCGGCCGCGTGCACGTCGGCTACCTGCCGGCCGGCAAGGTGGTGGGCATCAGCAAGCTGGCCCGCGTCGTCGAAGCCTACGCCCGCCGATTCCAGGTGCAGGAGAAGATGACCGCGCAGATCGCGCAGTGCATCCAGGATGTGCTGCAGCCGATCGGTGTCGGCGTGGTCGTCGAAGGCGCCCACGAGTGCATGACCACCCGCGGCATCCACAAGCGCGGTGTCAGCATGGTCACCTCCAAGATGCTGGGCAGCTTCCGCGACGACGCGCGTACCCGCGCCGAGTTCCTGCGCTTCATCGAAGTGGGCGGCAAGCGCTGAGCCGCTTGCCCGCACCCCGCCGGCCCCTGCGGGCCGGCATGCCCACGGCTGCCCGCGCGGCAGCCGTGCGTGGCGGCTCGTCCCTGTCAGCCCTACAGACCTCTTTCGCTGCATGAAGCATCGCGAACGCATCTCCCGTTACCGTCATCTGCGCGAACAGCCCCAATGGAAGCTGCTCGCTGCCGACCACGCCCCGGAAATCATCGGCCTGCTGCAGGGGCTGCTGATGGACGGCGAGCGTACGCTGTCGTCGTCGGTGCTCAACGAGCGCCTGCAACGCGCGCTGGACCAGCTCAACGGCGACGAACTGTCGCGCGACCTGCCGCGTACCGCGCAGGCCTACATCGCGCACTGGCTGGCCCAGGGCTGGCTGGAACGCCGCCTGCCCGAGGGTGCCGACCAGGAACAGTACGAACTGTCGACCGCGGCGCTGCAGGCGATCCGCTTCGCCGATGGCCTCGAGCAGGCCCGCGTGGCGGCCACCGAAAGCCGCCTGGCGCTGGTCATCGAACAGCTCTCGCAGCTGGCAGCGCAGACCGAATCCGATCCGGACGCGCGCCTGTCGGCGCTGCGCGACGAGCGTGACCGCATCGATGCCGAGATCGCCCGCGTCGGTGCTGGCCGCGTGATCGCGCTGGATGGCAAGCGCGCGCTGGAACGTGCGCGCCAGATCATCGGCCTGGCCGACGAACTGACCGAAGACTTCCGCCGCGTGCGCGACGATTTCGAGCAGCTCAACCGTGATTTCCGCGAACGCATCATCGACGATGAAGGCGAGCGCGGTGACGTCCTGTCGCAGCTGTTCGAAGGCGTGGACGTGATCGGCGAGAGCGATGCCGGGCGCAGTTTCCAGGCCTTCTGGCGCCTGCTCAACGACGCCGAACAGAGCGCCCAGCTCGATGCCGCGCTGGAAGCAGTGCTGGCGCGTGGCTTTGCGCGCCGCCTGGACCGCAACGAACGCAACTTCCTGCGTGGCTTCACCAGCACCATGCTGGAACGCGGCGGCCAGGTGCACGATGTGCTGCAGAACTTCGCGCGCAGCCTGCGCGGTTTCGTGCAGAGCCGTGGCTACCTGGAACAGCGCCGCCTCAACCAGCTGCTGAAGCAGGCGCAGTCCGAAGCGCTGGCGCTGCGCGACGAGTTCCCCGCACAGCGCGGCATCGGCCGTGACCTGCAGCTGACCACCAGCCGCCTGCGCTCGTGGTCGCAGTGGAAGCTGCATGATCCGCGCAGTGCCCAGGTCGATGGCAACGTCGAGTACAACGACGCCGCCGCGATCAGCCTGGAGAGCGTCGGCGACCTGGTCGCTTCGTCCGAAATCGACTTCCGCACCCTGCGCCGCGACCTGCACGACCTGCTCGATGCACAGCCGCGGCTGAGCATCGCCCAGGCCCTGTCGCAGCGCGAGGCGCCGCAGGGTCTTGGCAGTGTCATCGGCTACCTGTCGCTGGGCACGCGCTTCGGCAACGTGGTCGCCGGCGAGCAGGAGCTTGCGCAATGGCGTGGTGGCGACGGCCAGGTCCGTCGCGCCCGCATCCCGCTGGTTTGGTTCACCCAGGAGAGACGCCATGAGCTGGCATGAAGATCCCATCGACGCACCGCAGGCCGACGTGGCGGAAGACGCCTACGAGGCCGAGCCGGTGGCGAGCGTGGCGCAGCCCCGCCGTGGCAACGACGTGTACTACCTGGGCGACACCGGGCGCCTGCCGCTGGATGCGCGCCGCGCGCTGTGCCAGCTGCTGATCGGCCCCAGCATCGACCAGCTGCGCCACGCCAAGCTGTGGCCGGCGCTGATCCGCAGTGAAGCCGCCATTCGCTCCGCGCTGGCCGATCTGTTCCTGGAACTGGTGCTGGACCGCGACAGCGGCGTGGCCTTCACCCGCCAGGCCGACACCGAAGACGTTGATGCACCGGTACTGCTGCGCACCTCGCCGCTGACCTTCATCGACTCGGTGCTGCTGCTGTACCTGCGCCAGCAGCTGGCCGAGGCCGATGCGCGCGGCAACCGCGCGGTGGTCGCCGACGCCGAGATGGCCGAAGCGCTGGCCATCTACGAAAAGAACCTGTCCACCGACCGCGCCGGCTTCAACCGCCGCGTCGCTTCGGCGGTGCAGAAGATGAAGGACAACCACATCCTGACCCGCCTCAGCGGCCAGGAAGACCGCCACGAAGTCTCGCCGGCGCTGAAGCTGCTGTTCTCCGCCGAAGACGTGTCCCAGCTTTCGGCGGTCTACCGCCAGCTGCGCGAAACCCCGGCCGCCGAGGCCTGAGAGACCCGACCATCGCATGGCTATCTCCAAGCACACTCCCGCCCTGTTCAACGAAGGCCTGCCGGACCCGCGCCTGCAGCAGTTCCGCATGCGCCGCCTGCAGGTGCACAACTGGGGCACCTTCAACGGCCTGACCGAGGTACCGATCGCCGAGCGCGGCTTCCTGTTCGTCGGCCGCTCCGGCTCGGGCAAGTCGACCCTGCTCGATGCCATGTCCGCGCTGCTGACGCCGCCGGCCATCGTCGACTTCAACGCCGCCGCGCGTGAAGCCGAGCGCAGTGGCCGCGACCGCAACCTGGTGTCCTACGTGCGTGGCGCGTGGGCCGACCAGCAGGACAGCGGCACCGGCGAAATCGCCACCCAGTACCTGCGCAAGGGCGCGACCTGGACCGCGCTGGTGCTGGAGTACCGCGCCGGCGATGGCCGCGTGGTCAGCCTGGTGCGCCTGCTGTGGATCTCCGGCAACGGCACCTCGGCCGGCGACGTGCGCAAGCACTACATGATCGCCGAGCGTCCGTTCGACATCGCCAAGGATCTCGGTGGGTTCGACCTGGACCTGCGCAAGCTCAAGCAGAAGCTGTCCGACCTGCACCACTTCGACACCTTCTCCGGCTACGCCGAGCGCTTCCGCGACCTGCTCGGCATCGACAACGAGATGGCACTGCGCCTGCTGCACAAGACGCAGTCGGCGAAGAACCTGGGCGACCTCAACGTCTTCCTGCGCGACTTCATGCTCGACACGCCGAAGACCTTCGACGCCGCCGAGCGCCTGGTCAGCGACTTTGCCGAGCTCGATGGCGCGCACCAGGCGGTGGTCACCGCGCGCCGCCAGGTGGAAACCCTGCTGCCGGCGCGCGCCTACTACAACGATCTGAAGGAAATGCACCGCCAGCGCGGCGACGACGAAGCGCTGAAGCTTGGCGTTGACAGCTTCCGTGAAAGCCGCCGCCAGGCGCTGATCGAAGCGCGCCTGCGCGAGATGGATGTGCGTGACCGTGGCCTGCTGGGCGAGGAAGCCCAGCGCCGCGCCGCGCTGGACAACCACACCGAGCGCCTGGCCGAACTGGAACTGCAGCGCCGCCAGCAGGGCGGTGAGCGCATCGAGGAACTGGAACGCGAGCAGGGCCGCGCCGAAGCCGAGCGCGACCGCCGCCAGGCCAAGCGTGACCAGGCCCAGGAAGCGGCTCAGCAATTGCAGGCCGAACTGCCCGGCGATGCCCACGGTTTCGCAGAGCTGGTCGAGCGTGCGCAGAACGAACTGCAGGACCGCCAGCGTGCCTCGGCGGCACTGGATGATGCGATCAGCGATCGCCTCGGTGGCAAGCGCGATGACGAGCGCCGCTTCGGCGAAGTGCGCAGCGAGCTGGAGGCGATGCAGCGCACGCCGTCCAACATCCCGGCGCCGATGCAGAAGCTGCGCGCGCGCCTGGCCGAGGAAACCGGCATTGCCGAAGCGGCGCTGCCGTTCGTCGGCGAGCTGATTCAGGTCCGCTCGGAAGAGCAGGGCTGGCAGGGCGCCATCGAGCGCGTGCTGGGCGGCTTCGCGCTGTCGCTGCTGGTCGATGACAAGCACTACAACGACGTCGCCGAGTGGGTGAACCGTACCCACCTGGGCATGCGCTTCACCTACTACCGCGTGCGCCGCAACGATGATGCGTTTGCTCGAGAGCCGTCGGCGAAGTCGCTGCTGCACAAGCTGGAACTGCGCGAGCACGTGTTCGAAAGCTGGCTGCGCCGCGAGCTGGGCAAGCGCTTCGACTACGAATGCGTGGACGCCAAGCAGCTGCGCAACGTCGACCGCGGCATCACCCGCGAAGGCCAGGTCAAGCATCCGGGCGATCGTTTCGAGAAGGACGATCGCAGCGCCGTCGGCGATCGCCGCCGCTGGATCCTCGGCTTCAACAACCACGACAAGGTGGGTGCCTTCGAGCGTGAAGCCCAGGAACTGGCCAAGCGCATCGCCAGCTGCGAAACCGATATCGCGCGCCTGCGCGGCCAGCGTGACCGCGACAACGAGCGTCGCCTGGCCTGCCACGAACTGGTGAGCATCAGCTGGAACGAGATCGACATCGCCGCCCCGCAGCAGCGCCTGAGCGATATCGAGGCCACCCTGCGCGACCTGCGCGAAGGCAACGCCGACCTCGCCAAGCTGGCCAACCAGATCGACGCCGTGCGCGCCGACATCGAGCAGTCCCGCCGTACCTATGAAGACGTCCGCGTCGAGCGTGGCCAGCTGGTAAAGGAACGTGACCGCCTCGACCGCGCGCGCCAGCAGAGCCGTGCACTGGTGCTGCCGAGCCTGGCTCAGGAGCAGGAGGCCGGCCTGGCCGAGCGCCTGCAGGAGCAGGGCCCGCTCAGCCTGGAAACGCTGGAAGCGCACATGCGCCAGGTCAGCAATGCGCTGAATGAACAGTTGTCGTCGTCGCAGCAGGACCTGAACCGCATCGAGAACCAGCTGATCGGCTGCTTCCGTCGCTTCATCCAGCAGTGGCCGGAGGAGTCGGGTGACTTCACCGTGTCGGTGGCCTCGGCCGAGGATTTCCTCGCCCGTCTCGAACGGCTGGAGCGTGATGGACTTCCGCAGCACGAAGAACGCTTCTTCGACCTGCTGCAGAACCAGAGCAAGAACAACCTGCTGGCCCTGCAGCGGCACAGTGCAGAGGCCCGCAAGTCGATCGGCCAGCGCCTGGACGAAGTGAATGCCAGCCTGGAACAGGTGCCGTTCAACCGCGGCACGCTGCTGACCATCGAGCTGAGCGACCGCCGCCTGCCGGAAGTCGGCGAGTTCCACCTGCAGCTGCGCGAAGTGCTGTCGCAACAGCAGACCGAGCAGCGCGAGCTGGCCGAATCGCAGTTCACCGTGCTGCGCCAGCTGGTCAACCGCCTGGGCTCGCAGGAAGGCGAGGACAAGCGCTGGCGCGAGCTGGTGCTGGACGTGCGCATGCACGTGGAGTTCATCGGCGTCGAACTGGATGCGGAAACGCGCCAGCAGGTCGAGATCTACCGCAGCGGCGCCGGCAAGTCCGGTGGCCAGCGCCAGAAACTGGCCACCACCTGCCTGGCCGCAGCACTGCGCTACCAGCTCGGCGGCGCCGACAGCCAGCTGCCGAGCTACGCCGCGGTGGTGCTCGACGAGGCCTTCGACAAGGCCGACAACGAGTTCACCGCACTGGCGATGAACATCTTCGACAATTTCGGCTTCCAGATGGTGGTGGCCACCCCGCTGAAGTCGGTGATGACGCTGGAACCGTTCATCGGTGGCGCCTGCTTCGTCGAGATCAGCGGTCGCCACGACTCCGGCGTGTTGCTGATCGAGTACGACGAAGAAGGCAAGCGGCTGAAGCTGCCGGAGCGCAGCCGCCAGCAGGCCAACGAACCGGAAGAAGCCGAGGCCTGACCCGGCCGGTTGAATGGGAATGCCGGCCAGCGGCCGGCACTACCGGGTCATGAACCCGCCCATGGTAGTGCCGGCCGCTGGCCGGCAACCGCATTCACGCACCGCGGAACGTATCCCACGCCATCCGTGCGATCAGCACCACCACCAACCCCACGAACAGCTTGCGGATGAACGGCGTGCCGCCCTTCAGCGCCAATCGCGTGCCGACCACCGAGCCGATGATGTTGGCCGCCGCCATCGGCAGCGCGAACAGCCACAGGATGTTGCCGGTGGGCACGAAGAACGAGATTGCCGCCACATTGGTCGCCAGGTTCACCACCTTCGACGCGGCGGATGCACGCAGGAAATCCAGCCCGAAGAAGCGCACGAACAGGAAGATCAGGAAACTGCCGGTGCCCGGCCCGAAGAATCCATCGTAGAAACCGATCGCCGCACCGATCGCCAGCGCGATCACCAGCTCGCGGCGGCCGATCTCCTGCGGCCGGTGCAGCGCACCGAAGTCCTTCTTCCACAGCGTGTAGGCCAGCATCGCGATCAGCAGCACCAGCACCAGCGGGCGCACCGCATCCTTGGGCAGCAGGCTCACCGCCGTGGCCCCGGCGAACGAGAAGATGAAGGCGGTACCGGCCGCGAACAGCACCGGCTTCCACGGGAAGCGCACGTTGCGCGCATAGCGCCAGGCCGCCGCACCGGTGCCGAACATCGAACTGAATTTGTTGGTACCGAACAGCATTGCCGGCGTCTGCTGCGGCAGCACCGTGAACAGGCCGGGCAGCTGCACCAGGCCACCGCCACCGACGGCGGCATCCACCAGGCCGGCGATGAAGGCGATCACCACCAGCCACCACAACTCAGGGGGAACCAGTTCCAGCACGGCGGTCATTCAAGGTGGGGGCGCGACAGCATACGCCTGTCCTGCTGCAACTGACCTGTGCCGCGCGTGGATCAATCCGTGCAACCCGGCGACAATGACGGCATGAGCCGACAACCCGCCGATCCCTGTCCCTGTGGCCTGGCCGCCGACTACGCCGCCTGCTGTGGACGCTTCCATGCCGGCGAAGCCGCACCGGACGCCGAGCGCCTGATGCGTTCGCGCTACAGCGCGTACGTGCGTGGCCTTGCCGATTACCTGCGCCAGACCTGGCACCCGGATACCCGCCCGGCCGAGCTGGTGCTGGAGGAGGCGCCGGGCCAGCGCACGCATTGGCTGGGCCTGACCGTGCACGAGCACACGCCCACCGGTGCGGACAGCGCCGAGGTGCGCTTCACCGCGCGCTACCGCATCGGCGGCGGCAGTGCGGTGAAAATGACCGAGCACAGCCGCTTCCTGCGCATCGACGGCCGCTGGTACTACCTCGACGCGGTCTGAGCCTCAGCCGCCGCGCACGGCCAGCACGCGCTGGCCGGCGTGCGCGCGGACCTGGTTGCGGCCGCCGTCCTTGGCCCTGTACAGCGCCTGGTCGGCCGCCTTGATCACCGCTGCCGGCCGTGGATCCTCACGGCTGTCGGCCAGGCCGATACTCACTGTCACCTGCACCACCTGGCCGTTGCCGCCGCGTCCGCGCTGCTGGCGGCCGGCTTCGTCATCACGGCTGCGGGTGCTGCGGTCGCGCAGCTGCATGCGGGTGGCCTCGATGCTCTGCCGCAATGCTTCCACGGCATCGACACAGGCCGCCGCCGGACGGTCCAGGAACACCACGACGAACTCCTCGCCGCCATAGCGGAACGCGCGGCCACCGTCGCCTACCCGCGACAGCCGCGAGGCCACCAGGCGCAGCACATCGTCACCGGTATCGTGGCCATGGGTGTCGTTGAAGGACTTGAAGTGATCCACGTCCACCATTGCGATGCTGTAGGTGCCGCGTGCCCGCTGCACGGTCTCGTTGAACGCGCGGCGCCCCGGCAGGCCGGTCAGTTCATCGCGGAAGGCCATGTGGAAGGACTCCTGCAGCATCGCACCCAGCATCAGCAGCAGGGCAGCACTGCTCAGTGCTGGCAACAGCACCGGTTGCAGGAAGATCCGCGGCAGCATCCACCACAGGCACAGTAGGGCCAGCAGCATCGCGGTGTGCAATGGCCGCGGATGCCGCCACGCCTGCCAGCCCAACGCAGCGGTGGCCAGCAGGAACAGCAGGGCCGGCACCTGCGCCAGCGCGTTCCAGTGGGCGGGAATCCAGCGCCAGTGACGGTCCGACAACAGGTCGTGCATGCCGCTGGGCTGCTGTGCTGCCAGCAGCAGGAAGACGGCAAGCGCCAGGCCGCAGGCCACGCCGCGCAGCAGCAGGTCCTGGCGACGGCGCCCGCGTTCCGGCCACAACGCCAGGCCCGCCAACAGCAGCGGCAACCAGGCCGAGATGGCATGGAAGCGCAGCGGGGTCAGGGCGGTGACATGGCCACTGCGCAGGTAGCCACCCACATCCTGGTGCAGCAGCGCGAACACCACTGCCACCAGCAGCAACAGGCACAGCGCACGCACCTGGTGGTAGAGCAGGGCCAGCCCGGCGCCGAGGCTGGCCAGCAGCCACGGCAGGATGCGCTGGGCCGGGCTGGCAACGTCTTCGTTGCCCAGCGCCGTCCACAGCAGCAGTGCGACCAGCACGGCGGGCAGCACGAACAGGTAATGCGCAGGCTGGCGGAGCGGATGCAGGGGCAAGCAGGAATTCCAGCGCGGTGACGACGCGGCCGCAGCACTGCCGTTAGCGGCGTTCGGGCCCGCTTCTTGAATGCGGGCGGGTCACCCATGTGAACAAAGTGACGCCGAACCATGACGTCGCACTCACCGGCCTGCGCCGATGCTGCCTGCATGGACAGCGTACCTGCCGCCGTCGCTGCCCCGCAGCACGATCTCGCCCACCAGTTCGCGCGGGTGCGGACCCGCAGCCTGCAGTTGGCCGCGCCGCTCAGCGCCGAGGACGCCATGCTGCAGAGCATGGCCGATGCCAGCCCGAGCAAATGGCACCTGGCCCACACCACCTGGTTCTTCGAGCGCTTCGTGCTGGCTGGCCTTGCCGCCGCGTCGGCGCACGATCCTGGCTGGGACTACCTGTTCAACAGCTACTACAAGAGCATCGGCCCGGCCCATGCGCGGCCACAGCGTGGCTTGCTCTCGCGCCCCTCGCTGCAGCAGGTACGCGATTACCGCCAGCAGGTGGATGCGCAGGTGCAGGCACGCCTCGCTGCCGGCGACCTCGACCCGCAGGCGCTGCAGCACCTGCAGCTGGGCCTGCAGCACGAGCAACAGCACCAGGAACTGCTGCTCACCGACATCAAGCATGCCTTCTGGTGCAACCCGCTGCAGCCGCCGTACCGCGAGGATCTGCGGCCTGCCACCGGCATCGCCAGCGCACAGGGCTGGGTCGAATCGCCCGAACGCATCGTCACCGTCGGCGCCGCCGCCTGGCCCCGCCACGCCGCCTTCGCCTACGACAACGAATCGCCTCCGCACCGCGTGCTGCTGCCCGCCCATGCCCTGGCCGAGCGCCCGCTCAGCAACGCCGAGTACCTGGCCTTCATCGAGGCGGGCGGCTACCGCGAGCCGCGCTGGTGGCTCAGCGAAGGCTGGGCGCTGCGCGAAGCAGCGGACTGGCAGCACCCGCTGTACTGGGACGATGCCCTGCAGCGCGAATACACCCTGGGCGGTTGGCGCGAACTGGACCTGCACGCGCCGGTCTGTCACCTCAGCTATTACGAGGCCGACGCCTGCGCCCGCTGGGCCGGTGCACGCCTGCCCAGCGAGTTCGAATGGGAAGCCGCTGCTGCATCACGCCCGGTGAGCGGCCATTTCGCCGATGACGATCACCTGCACCCGCAGGCCGGGCAGGGCAATGGCCTGCGCCAGATGTTCGGCGATGTATGGGAGTGGACCCAGAGTGCCTATGGGGCCTATCCGGGTTTCCGCCCGTTCGCCGGCAACCTGGGCGAATACAACGGCAAGTTCATGTGCGGGCAGTGGGTGCTGCGCGGTGGCAGCTGCGCCACTCCGCGCGGGCATGTACGTGCCAGCTACCGCAATTTCTTCATGCCGCCGGCGCGCTGGCAGTTCTCCGGGCTGCGCCTGGCCAGGGACCTCACATGAGTACGGTGGATGACGCACTGCAGGCGCTGACCGATCTCACCCCGGGGCGCCAGCAGATCCTGGCCGATGTGGTGGCCGGTCTGTCGCGCCCGTCGCGGCAGCTGCCCTCCAAGTACTTCTACGATGCGCGCGGCTCGCGCCTGTTCGAACAGATTACCCAGACCCGCGAGTACTACCCCACGCGTACCGAGCTGGCGCTGCTGGCCAGGGTGCTGCCCGACATCGCGCGGGTGGTGGGCCCGCACGTGCACGTGGTTGAACTGGGCAGCGGCAGTGGCCGCAAGACCGCGCTGCTGCTGGCCGCGCTGCAGGACCCGGTGGCCTACACCCCGATCGAGATCTCGCGCGCCGCACTGCTGTCCAGCATCGACCACCTTGCACCGGCGCTGCCCGACGTGGAAATGCTGCCGGTGTGTGCCGACTTCACCCGTCCCGTCGCCCTGCCCACGCCCGAGCGCGAACCGGCGCGCCGGCTGCTGTTCTTCCCCGGCTCCACGCTGGGCAACTTCACCGGTGACGACGCGGTGGCGTTGCTGCGCGCGATGCGCCAGACCATGGGCCGCGATGGCCTGGCCCTGGTCGGCATTGACCTGCACAAGGACCCGACGCTGATCGAAGCGGCCTACAACGATGCACAGGGCGTCACCGCGGCGTTCACCCTCAACCTGCTGGCCCGGCTCAACCGAGAGATCGGCAGCGACTTCGACCTCGACGGGTTCCGCCATCGCGCCCGTTACAGCACCGCGCGGCTGCGCATCGAGACCGACCTGGTCAGCCAGCACGAGCAGGACGTGCACCTTGACGGCCGTACTTTCCACTTCGAGGCCGGTGAGCCGATCCGGGTGGAGTACAGCCACAAGTACACCGACGACAGCTTCGAATGGCTGCTGCAGCAGGCCGGCCTGCAGGTCGTGCAGCGTTGGAATGCCGACAGCCCCGCCTACGGTCTGCGCCTGCTGCGCGCCATCTAGTCGCCTGGTCCGCCATCAGCCGGCCTCGCTTCAGGTTCGGCGGCAGGGCTCCGCCTAAGATGGTCCTGCAACGGCAACACGGAGGACGCCATGCCCATTCTGACCACGCTCGGCCTGGCGGCCGCTCTCGCAACGGCGCCGCAGGTGTCGGCGCCAGCGACCATCACCGTCGACCCGGCGTTCGGCCGCTGCCTGGCCGGCCTGCAGGCCACGGCCGCCAGCCAAGGCATCAGTGCCGACCGCTTCGCCGAGATCACCGCCGGCCTCACGCCCGACCCGAGCGTGCTCGGCCTGCTCGATGCGCAGCCCGAATTCACCACGCCGATCTGGGACTACCTGGCCGCGCTGGTCGATCGCCAGCGCGTGGATGATGGCCGCGCGATGCTGCAGCAGCATCGTGACCTGCTCGATCGGGTGTCTGCACAGTACGGCGTCGATCCGGCCACCATCGTCGCGGTCTGGGGCGTGGAGAGCGACTACGGTCGCGTGTTCGGCAAGCGCCCGCTGCTGCAGTCGCTGGCCACGCTGTCCTGCGCCGGTCGCCGCCAGACGTTCTTCCGTGGCGAACTGCTGGCCCTGCTCACGCTGATCAACCGCGGTGACCTGCAGGCGCAGGGGCTGACCGGTTCCTGGGCAGGTGCCTTCGGCCACACCCAGTTCATGCCCAGCACCTACGCGCGCATCGCCGTCGATGGCGACGGTGATGGCCGCCGCGATCTGGTCGGCAGCATTCCCGATGCGCTGGCGTCGACGGCCAACTACCTCAAACGCGCCGGTTGGCGCAGTGGTGAGCCGTGGGGCATGGAAGTGCGTGTTCCGGCCGGCTTCAATGCCAGCCAGGCCGGCCGCACCCAGCGCCGGGCGCTGGCCGACTGGCGGGCGCAGGGCGTGACCGCGCTGGATGGCAGTGCACTGGCTCCGGCCAACCTGCCCGCCGATGCACGCGCCGCCCTGCTGCTGCCGGCCGGCAGCAAGGGCCCGGCGTTGCTGGTGTTCCGCAACTACGACGCGATCTACAGCTACAACGCTGCCGAAAGCTATGCGCTGGCGATCGCTACGCTGGCCGACCAGCTGCGGGGCAGCAAAGGCCTGGCCACGGCGTGGCCGACCGATGATCCCGGCATCGGCCGCGATGAGCGCCGCCAGCTGCAGACCCTGCTGCTGGCCCGTGGCCACGACATCGGCGCTGCCGACGGCATGATCGGTGTCGCCACGCGTCGTGCGATCCAGGCCGAGCAGCAGCGCCTGGGCTGGGCCAATACCGATGGCCGCGCCGGACAGCGTATCCTGCGCGCACTGCAGAACACGCCGGCTACTGCGCCGGTGCCCACCCGTTTCACGCTTCCCAGCAACTACAGTGCCGTGCAGTCGCCGGCCATACGGAGTCGATCCAACGTGCAGCAGATCCAGGGCGTACGCAGCGGGCAGTACCAAGGGCTCGATGCCTGGCTGGTGGAAACCGCCGAGGCCAGCGCCGCCATCAGTGTCTTTGGTGGCCAGCTGCTTTCCTTCGTGCCCAAGGGCCAGGCAGACGTGATGTGGCTGTCACCGCGACGTGCCGAATTGCCCACGCCCATCCGGGGAGGCAGCCCCGTATGCTGGCCGTATTTCGGCCGACAGGGCCAGGGCAATGACGTGCCCGCCCACGGCTTCGTGCGCACCTTGCCGTGGGAACTCCAGCAGGCCCGTCGCCTGGATGACGGCAGTATCGAGCTGACCCTGGCGCCGCCGGTCCTGCAGAGCCTGGACCTGCGCCTGCGCATGATTGTCCGCGTGGGACGCCAGTTGACCCAGCAGCTGATCACCGAGAACACCGGCAGCACGCCCGCCACCATCACCCAGGCGCTGCACAACTACTTCCGCGTGGGGGATGCCAGCGCGGTGGAAGTCGATGGCGTGGACGGCCTGGACTATCTGGACAAGTTCGAGAACTATGCGCAGCCGCGTCGGCAGCAGGGCCCCTGGTCGTTGCGCGACCCGCGCGACCCCGGCCGTAGCGATCGCATCTATACGCAGGCCAAGGGCCACTATGTGCTGCGTGATCCGGTGCTCAAGCGCCGCATCGACATCCGTACCGACGGAAGCCGTTCGCTGGTCGCGTGGAATCCCGGTGCCGAGGCTGCGGCGAAGATGGCCGACGTCGGCGCGGGCTGGCGCGACTATGTTTGCCTGGAAGCCGCCAATGCCGGACCCGACGTGGTGACCCTGCCGCCGGGCGGCAGGCATATGTTGTCACAGACGTTGTCTGCGGCACCATGGACGCCGGCCAACCAGTAACGCATCAACGCAACCAGGACGTTTTCATGCAGGAAGCACAGTGGTGGTACGCCAACAGCAGGCAGAGCGAAGGGCCGGTCGATCTTGCCGGCCTGCGTCGCCTGCAGCAGGACGGGACGGTGACGGCGCGTACGCTGCTGTGGCGCGAAGGCATGCCGTCGTGGCGACCGTTGGCCGAACTGGACCCTTCGGTGGCAACAGCCGAGCCGGTCGCCGCGCCGCTTGAACATGCGGTGGTCGCGCCTGTCGCCGCTGCAGATCCCGCAGATCCCGCAGATCCCTACCGCGCGCCCGCGACGGCCGCCACGGCCACAGCGACGCCAGCCGCCGGGCTGGAGGGCGAGATGGCGTTGTATGCCGCCGTGGTCGGAGGCAACTTCCCAACCTATCGCCAGCGCTGGCGGTTGGACCAGGGTGTCGCCGAAAGCGCCGGCAGCTGGCACTGGCCGGCGTTCCTGATCGGCGTGATCTGGATGATGTACCGCAGGATGTATCGCCTGGCGGCCATCTGGGCCGGCACGCTGGTGTTCTTCAGCATCGCCGAGGCCTTGCTGGACGTTCCCGAGGGCGTGTCCATGGTCATCACCCTGGTACTCAACATCACCGCCGCCGTATACGGCAACCGCTGGTACCTGTCGCACTGCCAGCGCCAGATCGCGCAGGCGCGTGCCATGGCCGGCGACGATGAGGCACGCTTGCGCAGCGAACTGGTGGCCCGTGGGGGCACCAGCGTACCTGCTGCGGTCGGGGCCATCTTCTTCGTCCTGGCGATGATGTTCGTGGCGCAGGCGATGGCCGGTTGAGGCCGATGCGGTGAGCGGCAAGGTCGCTCATCCGCTTCTCCGGCCTCCTTGATCAGGCCGGCGTGCGTGTCCGCAGCACCAGCAGGCACAGCGCGCCGGCCACCAGCCCCCAGAACGCCGAACCAATCCCGGCCAGGGATACGCCCGAGGCGGTGACCAGGAAGGTGACCAGTGCCGCCTCACGGTCACGCTCCACCGCCAGTGCACTGGCCAGGCTGTTGCCGATGGTGCCGAACAGCGCGATACCGGCCACGCAGGCCACCAGTTCCCTGGGGAACGCCGCAAACAGTGCCGCCACCGTGGCGCCGAACAGGCCGATGACAATATAGAAGGCGCCTGCAGCCATGGCAGCGGTGTAGCGTCGTGCTGGATCCTCGTGCGCATCGCGGCCCATGCAGATCGCTGCCGTGATCGCCGCCAGATTCAGCGCGTACGCGCCGAATGGCGCCAGCAGGGTGTTGACCACGCCGATCCAGCCGATCAGCGGCGACACCGGGGCGTCG